>CAWAYC010000036.1:0-164960 GCA_963786115.1 uncultured Alphaproteobacteria bacterium | reverse complement strand
CCACCGCCGTCACCACGTCCATGACATTGGCCTTGCCCGAGGTCATCGCCATGGTCTGGGCGTCGGACTTCTTGCCGGCCTCCAGCACGCTGCCGACCGCGTCCTTGAGCAGTGCGCTGAAGGACGGGCCGCCAGAGGTCTGGCCGCCCTTCTCCGCGCCGCCGCTTTCCATCATGCGGGCGATGCTGGCATAGGCGTTTGCAGCGACTGTCGGGGAAGCCATGTTCTATGTTTCCTGTTTCAAGCCTTGAGGATGTCGAGCGTGCGCTGGATCATCCGGCGCGTCGCGCTGATGATGTTGAGGTTCGCCTCATAGGACCGCTGCGCGTCGCGCATGTCGGTCATTTCAATCACCGGATTGACGTTCGGATATTTCACGTTGCCGTTGGCATCCGCCGCCGGATTGCTCGGCTCGTATTTGACGCGGAATGAAGACTGGTCGGGACGGATCTTGCCGAGCGTCACCACCTTGGCGTCGAGGCTGCGGTCGAGCGCGGAGGAAAATGTCGGCACCTTGCGGCGATAGGGATCGCCGCCGGGACCTTGCGCCGTGGAATCCGCGTTGGCGATATTCTCGGAGAGCACCCGCATCCGCCCGGCCTGCGCGCGCAGGCCCGAGGTCGCGATGCTCATCGAGCGGGCGAAATCACTTCCATCATCGGCCATGATCGGTTGTCCCTAAGAAGCGTCAGCGCTTTCCGATGGCGGTTTTGAGCAGCCCGAGGCTGCGGCTGTAGAGCGAGGTCGCCGCCGCGTAATCCATCTGGTTGGCGGAGACTTTCAGCATCTGGTCTTCCAGGTTGACCGCGTTCCCGGCGGGCCGGGTCTGGAACCCGCTCCTGCCGCGGTCGTGGTCGAAGCTGTCCGCGGCCCCCGCGGCGCTGACATGGCCGGTGCTGGTCCGCAGCATCGGCAGCGTTCCCATGCCGCCGCCAACGGTCGAACCCCGCTTGTCGAATTTCGGCTCGACGAGGTCGCGCGGCTTGAAGTTCGGCGTGTCGGAATTGGAGATGTTTTCGGCGAGCACCCGCTGGCGTTCCTGGTGCCACTGCATCTTGGTGCGCAGCGCCGACAGGATCGGAAGGTCGTTCATGGGCATCGTCAAACCGCTCCCGTTAACCTCTGTGCACGCCGCGAGGTAGGCAGAATTTGCCCGGTGTATGGTTAATGGCTGGTTAAAATGCCGGGTTATGGCCGCAGGCCACCGTCCGATCGCGGCGATGCGCCGAAATCAGCGCATTTCCCCCCACGAAAACTGCGTTAACCAGCACCGGGCAATGCGGCTGGAACCGATCAGAAGTCATTTTGGATCAAACGATTCTTGGTCTATTAATTATAGCTGGGACGGCGTGCATGCCGTGGGGAATTGAGGAATAAGGCTGATCTCGGACGTGATTCGCCGTCGGGCGGGTCGCGTCGGAGCACAATCCGGAAAAGTGGGAACCGGTTTTCCGACGAAGGTCGTGCTCGAACGCCACCGTCGAAGCCAGCATGTGAGGACGGCCCATGGCCGGGGACCAAAGTATGCAGACATTGACCTTCCTCTTCGCATTCATCGCCGTTTTGGCGCTGATTGGCGTCGCGGCGTGGCTGGTCCGCCGCTTCGCCACCAACCGCCTTGGCACCAATCCCAATCGCGGGCGGATGCCACGTTTGGCCGTGATCGATGCCGCCGCCGTCGATGGCCGTCGCCGCCTGGTGCTGGTCCGGCGGGACAATGTCGAGCATCTCCTGATGATCGGCGGCCCGAGCGACATCGTGGTGGAACCCAATATCGTGCGCGCGACGCCCGCGCGCGATCAGATGCCGCGGCCCGCCGCGGTCGCCGGTGGCGAGCCGCCGCGGATTGCGCCGCTGCCCGATGCCGCCTGGAGCGATGGCGACGGCGCAAGGCCCGATTCGAGGGTCGACATGTTCGATCACGGCGAACCGCAGTTGGCCGAGCCGCCGCGCCCGGCGCGCCCCTCTTTCGCCGACGAATTGCGCCGCCCGGCGGCGCCGCCGCCGCCGGAACGCCGCATCGATCCGTTGGCCGGCTTTGCGCCGGAGCCGCCCGGCGGCCGTTCCGAGCCGCTTTCGCCCCGGCTGGCGCGCCCTGAGCCAATAATTCCACGGCCGCCGCGCGGAAGCGAACCGCCCAAGGCGCCGCCGGTCCGCGGGCCCGCGCCCGAACGCGCCGCCGCGCCGCCGCCTCCCCCTCCAATCCCGCAGACACCGCAGACACCGCAGCCGTCGCAGTCCACCGCCGACCAGAATCTCGCCGAGATGGCGCAGCGGCTGGAGGCAGCGCTCCGCCGCCCGGCCGGAGAAGCGGCCGCGCCGCCGGTTGCGCCCGAAACGCCGGCCGCGCGCCCCCCGCGCAGCGAGACTCCCGCCGCGCCGCCCGCACCGCAGAAGAGCGGCTTTGAAAATCTCGAAGACGAGATGGCGTCACTGCTGGGCCGGCCGAAGAACCCTTCGTGAGGCCCACGGCATTCCCGCGTAGAGTATTTTTATTTTTTGCCACGCTGATAGCCGCCGGATCGCTCGCCGATCCGGGTTTGGCGCAGGACATCAGCATCAATCTCGGCCAGGGCAATGGCGGCGTCACCGAGCGCGCGATCCAGCTGATCGCCCTGCTCACGGTGCTCTCGATTGCGCCGTCGATCCTGATCATGATGACGTCGTTCACGCGCATCGTCGTGGTGCTGTCGCTGTTGCGCACGGCCCTGGGCACCGCGACCGCGCCGCCGAACTCGGTGATCATCGCGCTGGCGATGTTTTTGACTGCGTTCGTGATGGGACCGGTCCTGCAGAAATCCTATGACGACGGTATCAAGCCGCTGGTCTCCAACCAGATCGGCGTCGAGGACGCGCTGCAGAAGGCGTCGGTACCGCTGCGCGGCTTCATGCAGAAAAACGTACGCGAGAAAGACCTGAAGCTGTTCATGGACCTCTCCGGCGAACCGCCGCCGGCGACGCAGGAGGAAATGTCGCTGCGCATCCTGGTGCCGGCCTTCATGATCTCCGAACTCAAGCGCGCCTTCGAGATCGGGTTCCTGTTGTTCCTCCCCTTCCTGATCATCGACCTCGTCGTCGCTTCCGTGTTGATGTCGATGGGTATGATGATGCTGCCACCCGTCGTGGTGTCGCTGCCATTCAAGCTGATCTTCTTCGTGCTGGTCGACGGCTGGTCGCTGGTGGCAGGAAGCCTGGTGCAGAGTTACGGCGGGTAGACCGCTCCTTGTGACAGCCACTCCTGGCCGGGAATGGCTGTCACGCCGCTACCGGCGAAAGCTCATGGGCTGAAGCCCGGGGTGACGCCGCTCGCCGTGACGCCGTGGTGATCGGTCGCCCTGATCGTCACCGGGAGATCGGCGGGCTGGTTCGGAAAGAAGCGGATGCCGACCGAACCGTTGAACGTGCCGTTCGCCGCCGAATTTATCACGGCGCCGAGCGCGAATGGCGCGTGGTTCTCGCGCCCCACGAGCCCCTCCGCCGAGACAATGATGCCGTCATTGCCGGCGAAACCGCTCCCCGCCAGTTCGAGCGTGGCGCCAAGCTGATTGCGTATCGTCCTCACGCTGAGCGAAGGCGTGGCGACAAGTGCCGTCCCCCATTTGGTACCGGTAAAGGGCGGGTTCGTGGTTCCCGCCAGGCCCACCGAGCCGTTCTGCGTCCGCCCATCGAGGAATACATGGTCTGAATTGTGGATCGCTCCGAGGCACGCCAGCGTTACCACACCGGGTGACATTTCCTGCGCCCTCCAGCGCGTCCCGGAAAATGGTGGCAACGTATCGCCCGCCAGACCCACACTACCGTCCTGAGTGCGTCCGTCGAGATAGCGAATACCCTGTACCGCTCCGGCGGAGGCGAAACAGAAGGTGCCGTCGGGTTGCTCCAGGCATTGCCAGTGCGCCCCGGTGAATACACCGTGCGTATCCGGCGAAAGCTTCACGCCGCCCGCCTGTGTGAGGCCATCGAGGAATCGGAATTGAGGATTCTTGAGATCGCCGAGGCACTCGAATGTTACGACGGCCTTATCGAATATATCTCTCATGTCAGTCTCCAATATTCGCCGCCCCCCGGCCGACGTTTAGCCCGGCGATGAACGTCCACCTGTGAAGCGGCTCACCCGCGGATGACGTTGACAAGCTGCTGCACGGCGTGACGTCGGGTGACTCCCCTGCCGAGCCGCAGAGTGAATTCACGCCTGCAATCAATCTGAAAGCCGCTGGGACTATCGGCTGGAGCAGCGTCGATGAATTTCATGTAGGCACGACAAAGTGATTGCGTGGCGCGAATTGTCGCGCCCTGCGCTTTCCTGATCGCAACGTGAGCCGCTTCACATGCGCCGCGTCACTGCCTTCGTATGTTGTCGAGGGTTCGAAACCCCGCGCATCGTCTCGGCGTCGTTGCGTTGAACGTGCGCAAACGCCGTTCATCCATGGAGGTTTCAATGTCGAACAAGTCTCTCAAGCTTGCCATGGCGACGATCGCAGCCGGCTCGCTGTGGAGCGCCGCGCTGACTTCATCAGCTTCCGCGTCGTCACTGTTCTTCTTCAAGGGCGAAACCCGCGCCCCGAACGAACGCATCTGCCTGAGCTTCGCGCAGGATCAGGCGAGAAGGACCAACCTGCAAAATATCAAGAGCGACCGGCTGGCGGTCAGCGGTACCAGGGACAATTTTTTCGCCGTCATGACCTGCGTCGGTAAGGTCGTGGTGGTCATGGTATCCGGCGACCCCGGCACCAACGGCAATCCACTCGCCCAGGAACTGTTCGACAACGTGAGGCGCGAGACCTGTATCGACGGCTGCTGACCTCGCGCTCGATCATCCGGAATTCGCAATGTGACGTCCTCGCCCGCAACCGGTCGCCATGCGATCCGCGGGCGCCATCACGGAAGGGTTTTGACGATGGTCCTTCAAGTTTCCCACGCTGTCGGCCGGTATCGATCTCTGTCGCTGAAAACGTCGGCACTCCTGTTGTTGTTGCTTGCACCACCGCTATCGGAGGCTCGCGCCTATAACCAGGACACCCATCAGCTTCTCGTCGATTACGCCTGGCAAATCATGCTTGCAGTCGATGTCGTCGGCCGCAATGCCGCGCCGCCTGACCAGCCGTTCCAGCAACTATCCGTCAGTCCCGACTTCTCCCGGCGCGTGCAGGAAGCCGTTCGCAAGATCCATCTATTGCCGGCAAACTTGCCGGTGCCGAAGGATAGCCGCTGTATCGATCCCGCGATGATCCAGAAGCTCGGCACCAATACGCCCAACTGGGGGAACGGCGGCGACTTCCTCAACATGCAGCTCAATCTCGTTCGTTTCCCGATCGCGCTCGACTACGAGACCGGCAATGATTGCGGCATCCAGGCCGACTGGTCGCCGGGCCCGGCGTACCAGTTGATCAACAAGGACGATCATACCGGCACCGTCCTCGGCTATTGGGCGCAGTATCCGGACACGCTCAAGGACGACTTCCACGTCGGCATCAAGCCGACCAGCACCGCCGGGCTCTCCGCGCTCAAGGAAGGTCTCGTGGTGGCCGGCGCGATACCGGCAGCGACCGTCTGGGTGCCGGTGAAATGCGCGTGGAAATGCGTCAAGTCGCTGGTGTCGTTCAGCCCGTCGGATTGCGCGGACTGCTGCAAGCACGCGATCGACGATGGGGCAACTGCATCCCACGATGTCGTCAGCGGCATCGACAGTCTCGTGCCGATCATCGGCGACTTCAAATCGGATTTCATCGTCGGCATGAGCCATCACATCAACGTGCCGCTCGGCAACAAGGATTTCGACGACACCTCGGGACTACTGATCACGAAGGCAGGCCCGCTGGGCGTACCCGGCGCGCTTGAGACGCTGGCGACGGCGGTCGCCGATGCTACCGGGGCGACGGTGCGCTATGACGACAGCGCGGCGCCGAAGAATTACGATGTGAGGAATGCACAGGACGGCGCCCCGGACTCCCGCCATCGCGACGCCGCCGATTGGGAGTTCCTGCCATTCCCCCATCTGCCGATGCCGCCGGTCGACAATCTCGGCTGGTATGGCGAGGGCCAGTACAGCACGCCGCCCGGCCACCATACCAAGTTTCTTGGTTACGCACTGCACGCCATCGGGGATGCCACCGTGCCGATGCACGTGGTCGGCGCGTTCGGCTGGGGTCACCGCCCCTATGAGGATGCGGTGACCATGCTGCACGCCTCGCTGCTGGTCGGTCAGCGCCGGACCGAGCCAGGCCGGCTGAACAATATCCTGCTGCCCCGCGCCGAGGCCTATTACAAGATCATCTCCGACTGGCGCGCCGCAAACCCCGGACAACAGACCGACGTTCCCGTTCGCGCGCTGGTCACCGCCGTCGCGCAAAAGACCTGGTCGATCGCGAAGACCGATCCAACCCTGTTCAATGACGGATTGTCGGTACTCTATCTGACGCCCGGACTGGACACCGCGACGCAAATCTACACGGCGAAGAGCGCTACCATGCAGCAACTGGTCGACGAGGCCGTTGCCGCCAGCATCGCGTTCCTGACCGCCACCGGCGAGGTGCTGCCATGAGACGCGCGATCTCATCCGCCTTGGCGCTCGCCGCCGCACTGCTGTTGAACGTGGCGGCGGCCTGCGCCGCGCCGAGCTGCTCCGATCGGCTGCAACAACAGCTCATCGACGCCAGAGCGGCCCCGGCGGCACAGCGCCCGACCGATCGCACCTTGTATATCGGGTTCTACCGGTGTCTCGGCCACTCAGCGGCGGCAGCGCGTGGCCTCGCCGTGCTGCGGCTTCAACTCGCGCAAGCAGGCGAAGATTACGCGGCAGGCAAACTTCCTCCTCCCAAATACCGCGCGTTCCTGATCGACCGGCAACGCAAGGCCGAGTTCATGCGCAAGTCGGTATCTCTTGCCAGGGCCGTCGGACGCGGCGACCAAGACGGCGACCTCGTACCCGATCGAGCCGACCGTTGTCCGCAAACGGCGCCATTTGCCCCGACCGACGAAGCAGGATGCGACGTGCGCTGCGATGCCAGGCCTTCACCCACCGCCGATCCGGTCTGCCTCGCCGCGCAGCCGCCCAATAGCGCCGAAGATCCGCTGCGGCCGCCGCTCGACGCGTCGGTACCGGTGAACCTGTCCTGCGAAGATGTGACGCCTGCGGCCTCGGCACCGATCGCCTGGGGCCGGCGCTCAACGTCCGTGTTCAGCGGGCCTCCGCCTCCCTTCGCCACCATCGACACCAGGAGCGGCTTTTATTTCCGCGTGCGGCGAACCAGCCCGCAGGCTCCTGGCTGCGAGACCTGGTACGCGTTGCAGTTCGTGTTCCGTAATCCCTCGTTTCCCGGAGTACCTGCGACCGACATCGTCTCCGTCTTGTTCAGCAGCACCGAAGACGACGACAGAGGTGATCCCGCGATCGCACGCTTGCAGATGATCACCAATCACAGCCGGGTCGAGGGCGATATCCTGAACTTCGACAACGAGCTCCCACTGTCCGCCGGACGCCAGCGCCTGCGCGATGACCTGTTGAGATACTCGGACGTTTCGATCCGCGTACGCGTCGTGACCGGCGCGCAGCAGGCCAGCCCCTGGAGCGCGTATGCTTCAAAAGCGGAAGCTGCGTCGATCGACGAGTGATGTCACTCGCCACAACAGGATTGACAACACCGCCGTCCGCATCGCACATTTTCGGCGGGTAGGTACAACCCGCCGCTTGCGCCCCTCTCTCCGGGGTACGGTGAATGTATCGAGCCGCGCTTCATGGCTTCCTTTGCCAGAGCGAACGGATCAGCAACGCAAGCGCCTGATGCTTTCCGTTCGTGGATTGCAGAGGATGCATCTCATGCGCGATTTCCGCGACGCAAAGGCTATGGCGCAGACGCTGCGCGAAGCGCTCACCGCCAGATCCGTCTCCCTCACCCACAGCGAAAGCCTGGAGCTGATCGCCAAGGTCCTGGGCTTTCGCGACTGGAACGTGCTGGCCGCGAGGATTCAGTCCGAGCGTAAGCCTGTCACCGAGCAAGGCACGACGGCGCGAGGAACAACCTCTGCGCCACAGGATAGTGCCGATCATGTCCAGCCCGCGCGCCAGGACATCGCGGTGGATGCAGCGATCCTCGACAACTATGTCGGCCTCTATCAGCTCAGTGACAACGCCGTCCTGACGGTGACGCGCGAGGATAATCATCTGGTCACACAATTGACCGGACAACGCACCGTGCCGTTCTATGCCGAAAGCAATACCAAATTTTTCGCCGAAGCCGTCGATGCGCAGATCAGTTTCATCCTGGGTGCGAACGGACAGGCCGATTCGCTGATCCTGCATCAGGGCGGCGCCAATGTTAAAATGCCGCGGATCGACGCCGCAACGGCGCAGCAGATCGCCGGCAGGACTGCGGAGAAGGTGAAGAGCCAGTCTGCGAGCCCCGGCACCGAGGCAGCCCTCCGCCGCCTGGTCGACGGGCTGATCAGCGGCAACCCCAATTATGACGAAATGAGCCCTGCTCTCGCCGAAGCAACGCGCCAGCAATTGCCTAACCTGCATTCCGGGCTCGCGGAATGGGGCACGGTGCAGTCGATCACGTTTCTGGGTGTCGCGCCGCAAGGCGAGGATGTCTATTCCGTGCGCCACGAAAACGGCGCGTCGCATTGGCGGATTGCACTGGATGCTAAGGGTGTGATTTCGACGGCGTGGGTCACGCCGGGGCCGTGACGTCGCGGTGCTGCTGGCCGGAATGTCTCGTTCGGAAGAACGCGCAGTTGCGCGCGATTCAGCCGGTAAGCGCTATCGCGCGGCGGCGCGCTTCACGCCGACGATCGCGGGCAAGGAAGCGACCGGGTCGGACTTCGCGGCTTCCCTGCCTGTCTCCGGCAACGACCCGGTTGTGACCGGGTCGGGCAGCGGCGCGCGGCAGGCCTGCCCCTCGAGCGCGTATGCTTCGAAAGCGGAAGCCGCGTCGATCGACGAGTGAAGTCACTCGCGAATTCTGGTTCGGGAGGTCAAGCAAGAGGCTAGATGCTTCGTCGCGTCGCTCCTTGCAATGACGACGCCTACCCCTCCCTCACGCCTTCACATCATACTGCTTGCTGAGATGATCCCCTATCTGCACCAGCATCGCCACAGACTCGGGATAGCCGGGCTTTGCCGCCGTCGCCTGGTCAGCGCTGGCGCGGAATTCCCACGAGGCGCCATCGCGGATAACGGAGATGACCATGCCGTCGGGACAATCGGCGTGGACCTTCAACTCGACCTTGGCCATCGCGATGAGTTCGGCGTCGGTCTTGGTGGGCTTGCTCATGGTAGCGGCGTCCTCCCTTTGGAGAGTCCTCGATTTGACGCGTTTCTTCACCGCGAAACGGTATCCACTTCGGCTGAAGGCGTTTTGATCTGCCGCAACTTGCCCATTGGGCGGGCCGCTGTCGAGGGAGCGAAGGTCGGACGCGCTATCGCGCCGCGCCGACCCGCCTGACGCCGATGATCGCGGGCAACGCCGCGACCGGGTCGGGCTTCACGGCTTCCCTGCCCGTCGCCGGCAACGCCCCCGTCGTGACCGGATCGGGCAGCGGCGCGCGGGCAGTGGCGTCGGGAAAGCGGGTCTTCATTTCGCGGATGAAGCCGTCGAGCGTGTCGACGCTCGCGGCCATCCTCGCGATCAACGCGAATTCGGCGCTGTTGGCGGCGACCGGCTTGCTGGCGGTGTCGAACGCCAGCCGGTCGGCCTCGCCGGACATCAGCGGAACATATTTCTCGCGGAAGCGCGTCAGGCCGATGGCGTCTTCGGCCAGCGCGTAGCCGACCACGGCGCGGATGATATCGCCCTTCTCTGTCGCGTCGAGCGGTTTGAAGTCGCGCCAGCGGTCGCCGTAATACAGCTCGATCTGCTCGGAAGCCTCGCGCCAATGCCGCTGCGCCCAGTAGATGTCGGAGCGCAGCCGGATCGCCTCGCGGCCGGGAATGTTGGAGATGATATCGAGCGCGAGATCATGACGCCCGACGTCGCTCTGCGCCCGCGCCTCGAGCAAGAGCCGCTGCTGCCGCAATTCGCCCGAGAGATCGTTGATGCGGGTCGAGCGCAGCGCGGCGATGGCGCGATCAGGCTTGCGGTTGGTCAGGTAGACCATGGCGAGGCGCGCAGCGACCTGCGCCCGCGCCGCGCCCTCGAGCCGCTTTTCGATCTGGTACTGAAGCAGCTCGGCGGCCTGATCGAGCAGATCGACCCCGACCAACCGGTCCGCCAGCCTTCGGATCATCTCGTCGCCGCGCCGGCCGATGGGGGTGAGCTCGCGATAATCGTAGAACACGCCGAGCGCATCGATCGGCGGCATCTCGTCACCCTTTGGGCCGAGGAACAGCTGCGCGAACAGCGCCGACGCCGCATCCTGCGCCGCCCTGGATTCCGGCGAATTCGGCTGCAGCCGCGTCGCGACCCGCGTGGCGGCGAAAGCTTCGGCAAATCGCCCGGTCTCGGAATAAACCCTGGCCAGCATCTGCTGGGTCTGCACCTCGATGCCGTCGCCGCGCCACATCACCGAGAGCAATTCGAGCTCGCGCAAGACTTCGGCCTGGCCCAGTTCACCGCGCTTCTGCTTGAGCGCAACCTCGCGCAGCTTGGCTTCGGCCGCGGCCTGCCGGTCGGCGGAGGCTACGGCGTAGCGGTAGGCGTCCAGCGCGTCCTTGTCGTTCCCCAGCGCCTCGGCAAGCCGCCCGCGTAGCACCGCGGCCGCGGGCTTCAACTCCTTCGGAATGCCGATCACCTCGAGCTCGCTGCGGCGTTTCGAGGCGCCGGCATAATCCTTCGCCTCCAGCGACGCCTTCATGGCCTCCATGGTGACGATGCGCTGCAGGTCGAGCGGCAGCGTTGCGACGGAGAATTCGGCGTTCTTGAATTTTTCCCGCGCCTCGGCCCATTTGCCCTGGCGCGCAAAGGCCAGCGCCTTCCACAACTGGGAATCATGGCCGTTGCCGATCACGGGACTGGCGAGATCCTTCAAGCCGCGCTCGGGCCGGCCGATCAGGATGCTGCTGATCGCATGCACCATCATGACGGAGGCGTCCTCGGCTCCCTGCCTGGTCTCCGAGAGCATGAGGTTGGCGAGCGCGTGGGCTTCCTCATACATGCCGCGCGCCATGTAGAAATTGGCGAGATCGAGCCGCGCCTGCGTGCGCGTGTCGGGCACGGCCGCGACATCGGCCGCCATCAGCGCGTCGAGCCGGGGGAGAAAATTCTCCGCCTGGTTCTTGCGCCATTCCTCGACATCGAAGGGCGGCTTGACGGCAGCGGTCGCGCGTTCGGCGGCGACGTCGGCCGATGAGAGCGTCAGCCCGCCGGGCTTCCCGAGCACGACCTTGTCGGCGCCGACCTCGGCCTTGACGTCGTCGGAGTTCGGATGGACCACGAGGCCATGAATGGATTCAAGCAGCGACAGTTCGACGAAATCCTGCCGCTTGATGAAGCCCCGGGTCGGCGGCGGCGCCGTGACCACGAACAATGCGTCGCCTGCGTCGGGATCGACCAGCCGGTGCAACTGGCCGGGATTGGCCAGCGGCACGGTGACATTGGCGAAGGCGGGATCTGAGATGTTGCGCACCACCGTCAGCGGCAGCGGCGCCGATCGCACACGGTCGGCAAAGGTGACGGTCCAGCTCATGCCGCTGGAGCGGTCGTCGGGCTCAAATGACGGCATCTGCGGGCGGTTGAGACGGATACGGATCGCCTGGCCATTTTCCAGCGGCAGCCGGCTGACATCGCCGACGATCGCGCCGCCCTTCTCGCGGATCGGCGTGACATCCATCGGCCTGGTGGAATCGAACACCAGCCAGACGGTATCGGCGCGGCGGAACAGCGCCGCCGGCGTCGGCGCGCCGAACGAAAGCGTCACGCGCAGCCCGTCGCTGTCGCGCTGCGCATCGACGGTAGCGGGTTTTTCGTTGGCGAGGCTCTCGGCTTCCGGTGCGGCGGCAACAGGCGTCGTCTTCTGCGCAACTTCCGCCGCCGGCACTTCCTTGGCCGGTGAAGCAGCCTTCGGCGCATCAGTCGTGGCCGCAGGAGCCTGCTCCTGCGGAAGAGTCGCTTTGGGTGTCTGTTGCGCGATGGTCTCGGGCGCAGGCGCCGTCATTTCGGCCGCTGGCGGAGCCTTCTCCGCGGCTGGCGCCGTCGGCTCCGTCGCGGGCGTAGCATGCTCTGCGGCCGGCGCGGTCTGCTCTGCCGTCGGCGCTTTGGGCGCCTGTTCGGGCTTGATCGCGAGTTTGGCCTGCTCGGCAAACGTCTCCGACGTCACCGGCGCAACGCGCGCAGGCTGCTGCAGTGCCGGCGCACCTTCCCTGATCGGCTTTTGCGCGACCGGCGCGGCGGTGGCCTGCCTGGCCGGCGCCGGCCCGTGCGGGGCACCGGGGGCGTTGGTGTCCATCGCAGCCGGCCTGTCGGCCTGCTGGAAGGCGACGTCGACGACGTAATTCTTCTCCTCGCGGAAGGAGTGCACGTCGACGTCGCCGATCAGCGTGATGTCGACCGCCGAGCTGTCGGCATCGGAGCGCTGGTTGATCGAGGCGATCGGCGGCGGCGCCGCGATCTTGGCGTCCGCCAAATCGAAGCTCAGCACCGTGTTGAACATCAAGGTGAGCTTCTGGTCGTTCAACACCGACGACACGCCAACGCCGTCAGGCATCTCGAAGACGAAGCGAACAAAGGTCGGCTGCACCGAAGTGCGAACCCGGACCGGCGACCTCTTCCTGGCCTCCGCGGTGGCGCGCTGCAGGCGAAGCGCGCGCTCGGCGGTGCGCGCGCGTTCCGACAGTTCGCGGATGATTTCGGCCGGCAGCGACGGCGGCGGCCCCTTCCAGCCATCTGGCAGGAAATCGACAAAGATCCGCTCGCCGGCGGTCATCGTGTTGACGGTGACGCGGCGCGCCAGCGACAGGCGGATCGCCGAGCCATCGGGATCGCGCCGCGCCGAGCCGACATAATCGGGTACCGCGTCCGACAATTTATCGACCGGTATGTCCACGGGACGCTTGAAGCGGATGATGATGATGGAGCCGGCCGTGAACACTTCGGACTCGACGTCCTCGGCAAGCTTCAACACCAACCGCGCGTAGCCGCCGGAGGAGGAGAACGTCGCCTCGCCCTTGACCGGGTCATCGGCCCGGCAGGGACCGGCAAACATCACGGAGATCAGGACAAGGCCGGCCGCAAGCGAGGCGAGCCGGCGGAGGCAAAGCCCGGCCGTCCGCGCCAAAGCGCAGCGTTCCGACCAGGTTCCAGCGGCATCCGTCCGCACCATCTGCAAAAACGTCCTTCAGCCCCAAACGTGAAGGCCGCGGGCGAAACACCCTCGCCCACGCTGGTGGGAATCTTGGATCGGCTCCCTTAAGGTTTTGTTAACGGCAACCGCTTGGCAACGCCGGGGCGCGGTCCCCGTAGTGATGAGGTGACGTCGACCGCGACGAACAGCGGCAACGCGCCGGCCAGATAATCCACGCTGAAAAAACTAGCGGACCGTTGATCAAATACCTACCTCCTATGAATGAACCGCAGCGTCGTGATGACGCGGCAGCCTTTGAATGGAGACCCCCCATGCGTGACGCCCCGACATAGCTGCGATCAGAAACGAGAAGCCCCCACCGTGGTCACGGCAGGGGCTCCTGAAAAAATAGAGCGGGGACACCACTCCCGGCTCACGTCACCAACATTCACAGTGAGGCACACCGTGAACATCGAAACAAGTAAGCAGCCGTCCGCCCAGCGTCAAGACTCCGATCTCGATGGGGACGATGAATCCTGGTCGCAGCATGTCCCGCCTTCCTATCTCGACGACGCTCCACCGCTCGACGACTATGTAGATGCCGACAGCGTCATCACCGAGGCGCAGAAACTAGAGCCTGTCGTCACGCAAGACGGCGTCGCCCGGATCTTCGCCGATCGGCACGCCAACCTCTTGCGGTTCGACCATTAGGCAGGATGCTGGTTCAAATGGACCGGCACCCGATGGCAGCGAGACGATACCGATCAGGCGTTTGAGTTCGCCCGACGCATCGCTAGAGAGGCGAGCGAGCGCAGTGACAGCAAGGCACTTTCCCATATAGATATTTTTTACCCGCGCTAATTTCGATCATAATAGGGAATGCGTCATAACCCGTCATGCGTCATGGTTGCCCGGTCGAGAAGCGCGCGCATCAGGCGCGCGGGCACACACCATTCTCCGACAAATGCCAGTCGAACTCACGGATGGACGCTAATGCCGCACCTTGGGTGCGCCGCCAGCTCGTCCCCGGAGGCAGGTTGTTGAAAGCCGACGGGGGTTCGGATACCGTCCTCTGTGCCGTCGCTGGCAGACCGCGCGAGCCTTCTCCATTGGATGGGTAAATAGTCTGCTGGTCGCCCTGGCTCAATTGGTAGAGCCGCCTCCTCATAAGAGGCTCGGTGCAGATTCAAGTCCTGCCTTGGCGACCAATTCTCGGAAATGTCGAAGCCCTCAAACTGATAGAAGCGCGACATTCCGCCTTCGACTTCGCGCAGCAGAGCCACCCGCATACGCCGACCCGTGTAAATTTTTCTTCTGGTGGATTCGGAGCCAATTCGGATGGCGCCGCGTAGCGAATCGGGCGGCAGCGCCTGCAATTGCTGCGGTGCGCCGGAATGGGGCAGCGTCCTCTTGGCTTCAAGGCGCGACCAGAGCGAAGGTCAGGGCTCCTACTAAACCGACGCACGACAACATCGAAAAAACAAACAAAATATCGAGCCGCGACATCCGACGACTCCGTTTGAGCAATGAGGAAGAGGTCTCCTAGAGTTGGTCTAAATTCCTTCTCCTGAAATTCAAGCGGAGACGGGGCTATCGAAAAAATAGCCCCGCCGACCGCACGTCCACGTGTTCCGAAAAACACCCCCTATTTGTGAAACTTAGGAGTTTTGCAAAAAAACTTGTGGACGTGGACCACCCCGCGCACTAGCTGCCCGAATTTTTTCCGGCGCGCCCCCTCGCCCGCTCCGCCACCCACCGCGCGCCCGCGTTGCCACCTAGAGCCCCATGTCAATCGGCACTGGAATGGGACCCCTTATCAGCATCCAAAAGGGACCCCTTTGATCGGCGTGTTTTGCCGGTAGCGCTCGCGGCGTCGGAGCTGGCCGGGGTTGCGGAGACGACGCGAGCGCGGGTTGTTTGATCGTCGTCGCGGCTTTTAAAACGCCAACTGTCGTTACCGGTCTCGACGATGTCACAGTGATGGGTCAAGCGGTCGAGCAGCGCAGTCGTCATCTTGGCGTCGCCGAACATGCTGGGCCATTCTCCGAATGCGAGATTGGTGGTGACGATGATGGAAGCGCGCTCGTAGAGCCTGCTGATGAGATGTAATACAAACCGACGACGGGGGTGGCTTCGGTAAGAAAACAGTCGTCTTAGGAGTATGAAGAGGCCGGCAACCCGCACCGGACCATGCGTCGGGTGCTGTAAGGCGCCTACACGTTGATCTCGCCCGCGGCCCGCACAATCGCTGCGATGGCTGCCTTGGCTGCCGGCGACGAGGTTCTCCCTCGTAAACGCACAAGGCCCGTGCTCGACGGCGGCGACAGCCAGCCCTCGACGACAAGCCGGACGAGCGCGCCGGATTCCAGCTCCTCTCGTACCGCCGCGTCCGTCGCACCAAGAACGGTATCGGTGGTGAGCGCGACTGTCTTGAGCATGCCGTAGTTGTCGCACTCGAGCGCAATGGGGGCCTCCTGGCCCTCAGGCAGGCCCAGCAGGGCGGCCAGTTCCACCGTTGAGGGGCTCAGCAGCGTCGGTACCGCAAGACCGTACGCCCAGACTTCCTGCAGCGTGTGCTCGCGCCCAGCCAGCGGATGGCCTGCCCGCACATAGAGGTTGGCCGGTTGCCCCCCGATCAGCTGGATGTCCAGCGCGGCATCCCTGGGCATGTCGCGCACATCGGCGGCAAAGAACTCGATGTTCTCGGTACGCAGGCTCTCCAGCAACTGCACCCAGTTGCCGACCTCCATGCGCAGCGCCACCTGCGGGTGCTGGCGGCGCAGCGCCACAAGCGCGCGTGGCATCAGGGTAGCCGTCAACAGCGGCCCGACACCGAAGGCCGTGTCGCCGAGCTGGTTGTCGCGGTAAAGATCCACGTCGCGCTGCAGGCAACGTGCCTCGAACAGCAACTTGCGCGCCCGCTCGATGACGAATTCGCCGGCCGGGGTGGGGCGGACATCACCAACGTCGCGGTCGAACAGGCGGATACCCAGGTCGCTCTCGATGGCCTGGATGCTGCGGCTGAAGGCCGGCTGGCTCAGGTGGGCGGCTTCGGCGGCGCGGGCGAAGTGCAGGGTGTCGGCAAGGGCGACGACGTGGCTCAGGCGGCGCAGATTCATGGTATTGCGCTCCATGCATCAAAATAATGCACATTATGCATTGGACGCATTGTGATGGCACTCCTAAAATCGTTCTCACGATACAAAAACATGAGAGCGGTAGGAGACACCCCACATGAGCTCGCAACTGCAATACCTCCTGATCGGCGCCTGCATCCTGGGCTTTGCCGCCATGGAGTTCATCACCCGGCGCTACCAGGCCACCGTGCGCGACAACGCGACAGCCAACGACACCTGGCTGGAGGTGCTGATGTTCGTCAGCCTGATCGCCATCACCCAGCCGATCGCACTGCTGGGCAGCAACGCGCTGTGCAACTGGCTCATGCCCGCGCAGCACAACGCCTGGGCCAACCTGCCGTGGTGGGCCATGGCCGGCCTGCTGCTGATCGGCGATGACCTCACGCAGTATCTCTGGCACCGCGCCTCGCACACGCCGCTGCTGTGGCCGCTGCACCGCGCGCACCACAGCGCGGCCTACATGAGCGTGCGCATTACCTACCGCAACAACTTCTTCTACTACCTGATGATGCCGGGCCTGTGGATCGGCGGCGTGGCGGTGTACCTTGGTTTCGGCCCGATCTACGCGGCGTACCTGGTGATCAAGCTGGCGGTCATCCTGGGCGCGCACTGCGCCTGGGCGTGGGACGCGCCGCTGTACCGCATCCGCGCGCTGCATCCGCTGATGTGGGTGCTGGAGCGCACCATCTCCACGCCGGCCACGCACTGGGCGCACCACGCGCTCACCAACGAAGATGGCATCGGCCACTACAAGGGCAACTTCGGCAACCTGCTGTTCTTCTGGGACGTGCTGTTCGGCACCGCGCATATCACACGCAAATATCCGGCCAAGATCGGCCTGCAGGACGACACCCTGTTTGGCCCGGAGCGCTGGACGACGCAGATGTTCTACCCGCTGGTCCACTCCAAGCGCGAGCATTCGGCGCTGCGCCCCGGCGGCTATGGCTTCACCGAAGCCGACCTACAGACCGAAGCTAAACAGGAGGCCGCATGAACGACCGCGCCAGGTTCGACGTGCCATCATGCTTGCGGCTGGGCGGAGCACCGCGCTTGTGGCGTTCTTCATCCAACTCATTGGTATTGGTTAGGAGAAGGCGATGATCGTCTGTTCTTGCAATGTGTTCAGCGACCATCAGGTGCGGTCAGTGGTCGCAAAAGAGGCGCGACGGCCCCGTATGAGCGAGGTGTATGCCTGCCTCGGATGCAGCGCCCAGTGCGGCCGCTGCGCTCACGCTATCAAGCGGATCATGGATGAAAGGCCCGGCTCCGTTCATGCGAACGCAAGCATGCACTAACTTGGAGTTGATACAGTCACCGTCACACGCGCCCTCGTTATTTCGCTTGGAGGGCACGCGAAAAACCAAGAGAAAGGGAGCATCGTGAACGTGCCTGTCAATTCCCGTTCGATCGACATTCCCACTGAATTTCTGTCCTGCTTTGACAAGCAGCGTGCGGCTTACCTGGCGGCGCCGGAGCCATCCTATGCTCAGCGCATTGCTGACTTGAAGTCGCTGACGCGTCTCCTGAAGGACAATAAGGACGAGTTGGTGGCAGCGATCAACGCCGACTACGGCAACCGGTCTGAATTCGAAACCCTGTTCGCCGAATATTTCGTTGTCCTGGAGACCGTCGCCGACGCAGTCAAACATTTGAAGAAGTGGATGAAGCCGCAGCGCAGACACGTCGACTTCATGACCTATCCGCTCGCGCGAAATCGTGTCATCCCGCAGCCGCTCGGCGTTGTCGGGGTCATCGTTCCCTGGAATTTCCCGCTTAACCTCAGCTTCTGCCCGCTCGCAGCGATTCTGGCGGCCGGCAATCGAGCGATGGTCAAGATGTCGGAAAATTCAAAAGCGCTCGCAAAGGTTCTCATGCGCATTTCCCCAAAGTATTTTCCGATCGAGAAGCTTGCCTTTTTCGAGGATGGTGGCGGGCGAGGACCGGGATTCTCGTCATTGCCCTTCGACCACCTGCTGTTCACGGGATCCGGTGCGACCGGTCGCTCGGTCATGGCCAACGCGGCCCGCAACCTTACCCCTGTCACGCTTGAACTGGGCGGCAAGGCACCTGCGATCGTTGGGCCTGACTTCCCGGTCAAAACAGCGGCGGAGCGCATTCTCTGGGTGAAGATGTTCAATGCCGGTCAGATCTGTACGAATGTCGACTACATGTTTCTGCCCAAAGGGAGTGAGGACGAGTTCGTCCGCCATTGCCGGCGACTGTTTGCCGAGCGCTTCCCGGACATCAACGGCCAGGACTACACGTCGATCATCGATGAACGGTCTTTCACGCGGCTGCAGGCGACGCTGGAGGATGCCCGTACAAAGGGCGCGGTCCTGGTCAATCTTGCGGAACAGCAGATTCCGGACGCGGAGCGTCGCAAATTTGCACCGCATCTCGTGCTAAATCCGACGGAAGACATGATTGTCATGCAGCGCGAGATCTTTGGCCCGATCTTGCCGATCAAGACGTATGCAGATCGGCAGGAGGTCGCCGACTATATCAATAGTCACGACCGCCCGTTGGCAATCTATCCATTCACTCACAATGCCGAACTGCGCGACTTCTACATCTCGCGGGTCATGTCGGGTGGCGTATCGGTCAATGAAGCTCTCCTGCACGTCGGCCAGCACGACCTGCCTTTCGGTGGGGTCGGGGCGAGCGGCATGGGCCATTACCACGCGCGCGAGGGGTTCAACACCTTTTCAAAATTGCGCCCGGTCTTCTACCAGGGCCCTCTCTCGCCGATCCAAATGCTATTTCAGCCGCCCTACGCCGGCCGCGCAATGAGCGTCCTGCAGACGATGATCAAATGGAAGACGTGATGCGTGACGTGAGCATGTCTGGGGCAAGCGGACCTGGTGAGGAGCCAATGGCGGACCCCTGCGTCAATGCGCGACGCACAAGGAGAATTACGGCGCGTCAAAGCCACCTTCCGAAGATCCGCGATGATCGGAAATCCGTCGACCGCCATGAACAAATCGGCCTCCGCTACGGGTCGAGATCTTCCACGATCGGGCCAGCCTCTTCGCGACTGAAGCGCAAGCCAGCCAGTTCGCGCACCGCCAGACGACAAGCCGCGGACCGCGTTCTTACGTGTACGGGATTTTGGCGTCCGCCCGCTAAAAGTCCCAGTGTTCGCTGCCGAGAACCGCGAGCTTGCGCCAGCTGTTTACCTCACCAAGGACGCGAACTTTGGCTCCTGGATTGCGCCAGATTGTGCCCCTATTATTGGCCGAAGAAGGGAAACCATCTCAGGTCGTCGCGTCGCCGGTCCTGTAGATGGGAATGGTCAGAGAGCAATGAGCAACACCCTGAAAAGCGGAACAAAAGGTCTCCTGGTTGCAGTCAGCGTAGCGCGGCCCTGTTCCTCAACGCCCAAGCAGCGATAGCGCAGCAAAGTTCGCCGCCAATTTCATCCGAGAAAATTGCCCAGATCGTGACGAGTTCCGATCGGACTGTGGCAGATCGCGCCAATGATGTGCGCCGCAAGCCTGAG
This sequence comes from uncultured Alphaproteobacteria bacterium, assembly GCA_963786115.1. Lineage (GTDB taxonomy): Bacteria > Pseudomonadota > Alphaproteobacteria > Rhizobiales > Xanthobacteraceae > Bradyrhizobium. Next base: position 145,109 of record CAWAYC010000036.1, on the reverse strand, counting down.
CAGACGCTGGGTTTCATCGGCATTCATTCCCCGTATCGTCGCGGTCGATCTCAGCCAGGGCGGCGCAACGTTGCAAATGAAGCTCTCCTAACCATAGTGGCTGCGGCCTCGATTCATTCTCATTCGCGCGGAGACCACCATGAAGGGTAAAGTCGTTGTCATCACAGGCGCGCTGGGCGCGCTTGGCAAGGTGGTCGCCGAGGAAGCCCTTTCGCGGGGCGCGCGAGTCGCCGGTATCGATCATGCCGCGTCGCAGCTCGCGGCAACAGCCGAGCGGATCGAACTCGGCCGCATCGATTTGACTGATGCAGCACAGGCGAAAAAAGCGATCGATGCCGCCGCCGCTCATTTCGGCGCGATCGACGCGCTGATCAGTATTGCCGGCGGATTTACCTTCGAGACCATCGCCGATGGCGATTCCAAGGCCTGGCAGCGCATGTATGCTCTCAATGTCGAGACCGCGCTGAATGCCTCGCGCGCGGCGATCCCGCATCTTCTCAACTCGCGGGCGGCCCGCATCGTCAATATCGGCGCGATGGGCGCTCTGCAGGCCGGCTCGGGCATGGGTCCTTATGCGGCGTCGAAGGCGGGCCTGCACAAGTTGACGAAGTCACTAGCTGCCGAGTTGAAAGGCAAGATCACCGTGAACGCGGTGCTGCCCTCGGTCATCGATACCGCGGCAAACCGCGCCAGCATGCCGAAGGCCGATCCTGCCGAATGGGTGACGCCGACGGAACTCGCCGATGTCATCCTCTTCCTGGCGAGCGACGCCGCCAGCGCCGTCACCGGCGCGTTGCTGCCGGTCAACGGACGGGTCTGAAGCACGCTTACGCCGCTACCAGCTTCCGAAGCACGGCACGAAACCGAATGCTCCGCTTGCCTGCCAGCGCGGTGGCTTCGCATTCCGCGCCCTCGCCGTCATAGGTGCCGGAAAAACCGATGCCGACCTCACGCCCACCGAGTTCGCCATGGCTCGGCGTATGTTCGCGATTGATCACCAGCCACCACGCCAAGTGCAGTGCCAGCAGCGCCGGCAAGCGCACCCCGCCCCTCCCCGGTCGCCCTCGCCGAACGCGAAAACAATCTCCGAAGCATCGGCGTCCAGGCCGCCCCGATTGTCGCGCTCTCACGACCGTTCGAAGATCCCGTTCCATCCGAGCTCGCGGTAGAAGGCGTTGATCTCGCGACCTTGATGTTCAACTATCACGACCTCGGACACCTCGGAGTGGATCGCGAGGTTGCGTCCGACCTCAAAGGCCGACTCGTCGACGCGGGTGATTCCACCCCTTCTGGAGGTCATCGATCAAGTTCTGCATCCCGTCCGTCAAGCTCACGGAGCGGGTTTCGATCGCTTTTCGGATCACCTCCGGATTGGTCGCCGGAAAGTTCGATGGACTCATCGCATCGCAGTTCGTAATAAGGCATCTCCTGCCAGACTTCGTCCTTGAAGCGTTTGTCACCCCGAGCGATCGCAATATCAGAATGGGCACCTCCGGAAAAATTCTGCAGAAATGCCGCGTTCCAGAACAGCCATAGCTGCTTTAAGTATTCTGCTGGAGATCGACAAATAGCGTAAAGGGGAAGAAATGTCCGCTCGACGAGAGGGACTCTTTCGTGCCGACACCCGCCGCCGACACAAGGGCATGGTCGAATTGCTTCATCGCATCCTGGCCGGCGTGCATTAGGCTCTCGAGATAACCCTGCGCTTCGGCCGACGGTCTGGTGCTGGTCATGCTTCCTCTCCGCGCTCATTTCTTCTTCGGAATGTACAGATCGGTAATCGTTCCTTCGAACGCTTCCGCAGCCATGCCGATCGTTTCAGACAACGTGGGATGCGGATGGATCGTGAGGCCGATGTCGGCAGCGTCAGCCCCCATTTCGATCGCGAGCGCAGCTTCCGCGACTAAATCTCCCGCCGACGGTCCGACGATGCCGCACCCGATGATACGCTCATGTTCCTCGTCGAACAGCACTTTGGTGATGCCCTCGTCGCGCCCCAAGGACAAAGACCGACCGCTCGCCGCCCAGGGAAATACCCCCTTGCCGTATTTGATGCCGCTGGCTTTGGCCTCGATTTCGGTCATCCCCACCCACGCCACTTCCGGGTCGGTATAGGCGACCGACGGAATTACCTTGGCGTCGAACACGCTGTTTCGCCCGGCAGCCACTTCGGCCGCGACCTTCGCCTCATGCACGGCCTTATGGGCAAGCATCGGCTGGCCAACGACATCTCCAATGGCAAAAATATGTGGAACATTCGTGCGCATCTGCTTGTCGACTGCGATAAAGCCGCGCTCGTCCACGGCGACGCCCGCGGCGTCTGCGCCAACCATTTTACCGCTGGGACGGCGACCGACAGCAACGAGCAAGCGATCAAAGGTATCGTTCGAGGCGCCGTTCGGACCTTCGAACGTGACGTGAAGGCCGTCCGCCTTTGCAGCGACGGCCGTCACCTTGGTCTTGAGCAGGATTTTCTCATAACGCTTTTCGATCCGCTTCATCAACGGCGTGACGATGTCCTTGTCGGCGCCGGGAATGATCTGGTCCATCAATTCGACGATCGTGACCTTGACACCGAGCGCGTGATAGACGGTCGCCATCTCGAGCCCGATGATGCCGCCGCCAAGCACAAGCAGCCGATTCGGAAGGCCATTGAGTTCGAGGGCGCCGGTCGAGTCGATCACGCGCGGATCGTCGTGCGGGATGAAGGGTAACGTTGCCGGCTCCGATCCGCAGGCGATGATGGCCCGATCGAACGTGATCGTTTTGTTTCCTTCGGCCGTCTTGACCAGAACAGATGTCGGCGATGCGAATGTCCCGGTGCCGGTCAAGACCGTCACCTTGCGCTGCTTCGCGAGCCCTGCCAGACCGCCCGTCAGCTTCTTGATGATGCCGTCCTTCCAGCCACGTAGCTTGTCGATATCGATCGACGGCGCCGTGAAGGCGATCCCGTGATCGGTCATATCCCGGGTTTCATCGATCACCTTGGCAGCGTGCAGCAAGGCTTTCGACGGGATGCAACCTACGTTCAGACACACCCCGCCGAGCGTCGGCCCCCTGTCGACCAGTACGACCTTCTTGCCGAGATCCGCCGCCCGGAAGGCCGCGGAATAGCCGCCGGGACCGGCGCCGATGACCAGCACTTCGGCATGAAGATCGCCTTTCGCGGGAGATCGCGATGTCGCGGATACCAGCGAAGCGGCTGGCGGCGATGCCTCCGCCGCTCCGGCCGCCTGGAATGTCGCAATGACCGAGCCCGCGCTGACCCTGTCGCCGACCTTGATCTTGACCTCGCCGATCACGCCGGCCGAGGGCGCGGGAACATCCATCGCCGCCTTGTCTGATTCCAGCGTGACAAGCGTCTCTTCCGCGGCGATTGTCTGGCCCGGTTTCACATAGACCTCGATGACCGGCACATCCTTGAAATCGCCGATATCGGGAACCTTGATTGTATCTGTCATCGTCGCTCTCCCGTTCGTCTCCGTCAGAGGACGAGCCGCCGTACATCTTCAAGAACATTGGCAAGGTGCCGAGCGAATCTGGCCGCAGCGGCGCCGTCGATCACGCGGTGATCGTAGGAAAGGCAAAGCGGCAGCATCAGGCGCGGCACAAAGGCCTCGCCGTTCCACACCGGCGCCATTTTGGAGCGCACGACGCCCAGGATCGCCACTTCGGGCGCATTGACGATCGGGGTAAACGCCGAGCCGCCGATGCCGCCGAGCGAAGAAATCGTGAATGTCGCTCCCTGCATTTCCGAGGGCGTCAACTTGCCGTCGCGCGCCCTCGCCGAGATGTCGCCCAGTTCGCGGCTGATCTCGATGACCCCCTTTCGATCGGCGTCCTTGACGACCGGAACGACCAAGCCTTCCCGCGTGTCGACGGCGATGCCGATGTTGTAGAATTTCTTGTAGACAAGAGCGTCTTTTTCCGGCGTGAGCGAAGTATTGAAGTCCGGAAACGCCTTCAGCGCGTTGACGGACGCCTTCATCAGGAAAGGCAACAACGAGACCCGGTACGGCTTCTTCTTGTCGGCCTTGCCGGCATCATCGAGTTCTTTCCGGTATTTCTCGATCTCGGAAATGTCAGCCTCGTCGTTGTGGGTGACGTGCGGGATATTGAGCCATGCGCGATGCAGATACGGTCCGGAGATGCGCTTGATCCGCACCATCGGCTTGATCTCGACCGGTCCGAACTTCGAGAAATCGACGGCCGGAATCTCGGGAATTCCCATGCCGCCAGACACAGCGCCAGCGGCCGCCCCCTTGGCGGCGCCGCCAAGTGAGGCCTTGAGATCTTCCTTGGTGATGCGTCCCTTTTCTCCGGTCCCCTTGATAGCCGCGAGATCAATATCCAGTTCACGCGCCATGCGACGAACGCCCGGACTTGCGTGCGCACCGGAAAAGTCGGGCATTGCCGGCCCGGCTGACTTTGACACCGCGGGTGGAGGCCCCGGACTCCGTGCCGGCTCTGCTGTTTCCTGCTGCTGCATCACGGTAGGTGCAGCCTGCGCGGCTGATGGCGCCTCGCCGGCTTCCAGCCGGGCAAAGAGAAAGTCCTTGCCGACGCGGTCGCCGATCTTCACCAAGATCTCCTTGATCGTACCGGCCGACGGCGAAGGGACCTCCATCGACGCCTTGTCGGACTCCAAGGTGATCAACGGATCATCCAGCTTGACGAGGTCGCCGGGCTTCACGGAGATTTCGATGATCGGCACGTCCTTGAAGTCCCCGATATCCGGCACTTTCACGTCGATGATGCTGGTCAAGACAACCTCCTTGGACTCTGCGCGGCGCGACGGGCGGCGGTAATGTTCGGATCGATTGGGCGGGCGCTCCTGATCTCAGACCAGAGCGGGGTTCGGCTTGTCGGGATTGATGCCGTATTTGCGGAGAGCGTCAGCAACGAGCGTTGCCGGCACAGTTCCTTCGTCAGCCAGCGCCTTGAGCGCAGCCACGACGACATGGAATCGGTCCACTTCGAAGAAGCTGCGCAGCTTTCGTCTGTAGTCGGAACGGCCGAAACCGTCGGTCCCCAAGACGCGATAGCGACCAGGCACGAACGGCCGGATCTGGTCAGCGAGCAGCTTCATGTAGTCGGTTGCCGCAATGACCGGACCGGCAGCCTTTTCGAGGCACGTCTCGACATAGGAGCGTTTTGGCGCTGCGGTCGGATGCAGCATGTTCCAGCGGTCGGTGTCCAGACCGTCCCGGCGCAGCTCCATGAAGCTCGTGACGCTCCAGACGTCGGAGGCGACGCCGAAATCGTCCGCAAGCAAGGCGGCCCCGGCCTCGACTTCGCGCAGAATTGAGCCCGAGCCCAGCAACTGAACGCGAGCGGCCTTCTTTTTCGCCTCTACGGATTTCAGCTTGTGCATGCCCTTGCGGATGCCGTCCTCGGCGCCTTCCGGGATGTCGCCATGCGGGTAATTCTCGTTCAACGTCGTGATGTAGTAGAAGACGTCCTCGTTCTCGCCGTACATGCGGCGCAGGCCGTCCTGCACAATGACCGCCACTTCGTAGGAATAGGTCGGGTCGTAGCAAACGCAGTTCGGAATCGTCGAGGCGATAAGATGGCTGTGGCCGTCTTCGTGCTGCAACCCCTCACCGTTGAGTGTCGTGCGGCCCGACGTGCCGCCGATCAGGAACCCGCGTGCCCGCATGTCACCCGCTGCCCACGCAAGATCACCGACGCGCTGAAACCCGAACATTGAGTAATAGATGTAGAATGGGATCATTGGGGTGTTCGATGTCGAGTACGACGTGGCGGCCGCGATCCACGACGCCATGGCCCCGGGTTCGTTGATCCCTTCCTGGAGGATCTGACCGGTCTTGTCCTCCCGATAGAACATGAGTTCGTCGGCGTCTTGCGGCCGATAGAGCTGTCCCGCCTGCGAGAAGATTCCGAACTGACGGAACATGCCTTCCATGCCGAAGGTGCGGCTCTCGTCAGGCACGATCGGAACGATACGCTTGCCGATCGCCTTGTCCCGCAGCAACGTCGTCAAAATACGCACAAACGCCATTGTGGTCGAAATTTCGCGGTCGCCAGTAGACTTCAGCTGTGCGCTGAAGGCGGATAGAGGCGGAACCTCGATCGGCTGAGACTTGCCGCGCCGGGCCGGCAGGTGCCCGCCGAGCGCCGCGCGATGTTCGGCGAGGTACTTCATTTCCGGCGAATCGTCGGCGAACCGCACGAACGGCACATCCTTTAACTGCTCGTCGGACACCGGGATCTGAAATCTGTCGCGAAACTGCCGAAGTGCCTCCTCGTTCATCTTCTTGGCCTGGTGCGAGATCATCTGGCCTTCGCCGGATTCGCCCATTCCATAGCCCTTGACGGTCTTGGCTAGGATGACCGTCGGCTGCCCCTTGTGCTCCACGGCCGCCTTGTAAGCCGCATAGACCTTTCGTGGATCGTGGCCGCCGCGCGTCATCTCCCAGATTTCGTCGTCGCTCATATGAGCGACCATGTTTTTCAGCTCGGGATATTTCCCGAAAAAATGTTCGCGGACATAGGCGCCGTTTTTCGATTTGTAGTCCTGGTATTCGCCATCGACGCATTCTTCCATGCGTTTGCGCAAGATCCCGGTCACGTCGTTGGCGAGGAGCTGATCCCAACCCGATCCCCACAAAACCTTGATGACGTTCCAGCCGGCGCCGCGAAAATCACCTTCGAGTTCCTGCACGATCTTGCCGTTTCCTCGCACCGGACCATCGAGCCGTTGTAAGTTGCAGTTGATGACAAAGACCAGATTGTCGAGATGCTCGCGCCCGCCCAGCGATATCGCACCAAGCGACTCCGGCTCGTCCATCTCGCCGTCGCCCATGAAGGCCCAGACCTTGCGGGGCTTGGTATCCGCCAGGCCACGGGAATCGAGATACTTAAGGAAGCGCGCCTGGTAGATCGCCATCAACGGCCCGAGGCCCATCGACACGGTCGGAAATTGCCAGAAATCCGGCATCAGCCAGGGATGCGGATAGGAGGGCATCCCCTTGCCGTCGACCTCCTGCCGGAAATTGAGAAGCTGCTCTTCGCTTAAGCGCCCTTCGAGGTAGGCGCGCGCGTAGATGCCGGGCGAGCAGTGACCTTGGTAATAAACAAGGTCTCCTCCATGCGTGTCGGTCGGAGCATGCCAAAAATGCATGAAGCCGGTATCGTACAGCGTCGCCGCTGATTGGAAGCTGGCGATATGCCCACCGAGTTCGGAAGAGGTCTTGTTTGCGCGCAGCACGATCGCGGCAGCGTTCCACCGGATCAGGGAACGGATCTTGTGCTCGATGGCACGGTCGCCGGGATGCGCCGCCTCGTCATGTGGCGCGATGGTGTTGACATACGCGGTGTTGGCGGCAAACGGTAGCTTGGCGCCCTTGCGCCTCGCCGCTTGAACGACCCCGTCCAGCAATTCGTCTACCCGACCGATGCCTTCGAAGGCCTCGACAGAATCCAGCGCATCGAGCCATTCACGTGTTTCTGCGGGATCGCGATCCTGGTCCAATTTATCCTCCTCTTCGGCCGTACGGCTATTAAGGAACGGAGACCGAGATGATGGTCGTTCCCAAGCGCAAATGAGTCAAGTTTCAGTCAGCCGCCGCGGAGGACACGCTTTCCCGCGTAGAACCCCGCAGAGCCGAGTTCTTCTTCGATCCGAATCAGCTGGTTGTATTTTGCCAAGCGGTCCGACCGCGACAGAGACCCCGTTTTGATCTGGCCGCAGTTGGTGGCGACCGCCAAATCGGCAATGGTGGTGTCTTCGGTTTCTCCCGAGCGATGCGACATCACGCTCGTATATCCAGCCCGGTTCGCCATATCGACGGCGGCCAGCGTCTCGGTCAGCGAGCCGATCTGGTTCACTTTGATGAGGATGGAATTGGCGACGCCCTTGGCGATGCCAGTAGACAGTCGGTCCACATTGGTGACGAAAAGATCGTCGCCGACGAGCTGGCATCGCCGGCCGACGAAGTCGGTCACCAGCTTCCAACCTTCCCAGTCGTCCTCAGACATTCCGTCTTCGATCGACATGATCGGGTAACGGCTGACGAGGCTTGTCAGATACTCGGCTTGAGCCTGCGGCTCGCGTACCAGGCCTTCGCCCTCATAATGATACTTACCGTCCTTGAAAAATTCCGTCGCTGCGCAATCGAGCGCCAGCACCATATCCTCGCCGGGCGTATAGCCGGCGGCTTCGATCGAACTCACGATGAAGTCGAGCGCGCTCTCGGCGGACGACAAGTTCGGCGCGAAGCCGCCCTCGTCGCCGACATTGGTATTGTGGCCCGCGGCGCTCAATGCTTTGCGGAGCGTGTGAAACACTTCCGATCCCATCCGGACTGCGTCGGCAACAGTTGATGCTCCGACCGGGACAATCATGAACTCCTGAAAGTCGATTGGGTTGTCGGCGTGAGCGCCGCCGTTGATGATGTTCATCATCGGTACCGGCAACGTTCGCGCCTGCGTACCACCGACGTAGCGGTAGAGCGATAGTCCCGTTGACTGTGCTGCCGCCTTCGCGACAGCTAGTGACACACCGAGAATCGCGTTGGCGCCAAGACGTGCCTTGTTTGAAGTCCCGTCGAGTTTGATAAGCGCACTGTCGATTGCCACCTGGTCCGTGGCGTTCATTCCGCGAACCGCGTCTGCGACCTCCGTCCGGACCGCCTGCACGGCCTTCAGAACGCCCTTGCCCTGGAAGCGCTTTCGGTCGCCGTCGCGAAGCTCGACCGCTTCGTGCGCGCCCGTCGACGCGCCGGAGGGGACTGCGGCCCGACCCGTCGCGCCGTCGTCGAGCGTCACGTCGACCTCGACGGTTGGATTTCCGCGACTGTCGAGTATTTCGCGAGCGGCGATTTGAGTAATTTCGGTCATGAGTATTTCCTCTTTTGCGGCGGCTACACGCTCAGAATCTTGAGCATGTTCGTTGTTCCCGAAACACCAACTGGGGTTCCGGCCGCAACGACGATGATGTTCCCCTTAGCGGCAAACCCCTCTTTGAGTGCCGTCTCACAGGCAAAGGTGCTCATTTCATCCAGCGAACTAATCGCGGGCACTTCGATCGAATGAATTCCCCAAGCCAGCGTCAATCGTCTTGCCGTTTCGACGCTCGCGGCCATACTGAGAATGGAAGTTGCCGGTCGTTCTCTTGATGCGCGCAGACTGCTCGATCCAGAACTGGTGTAGGTGACGACGGCGGCGATTGGCAGAAGATCGGTTGCCAACCGCATGCTGGCGCAGATCGCGTCCGGAATGGTTGCGGCGGGCGCCGGACGGGCCGCATCACTCATAGGGCGGTAATATCCCCGATCGTTCTCGGCGGCCTTGATGATGCGGTCCATCATCGTCACCGCCTCAATCGGAAATTTACCGGATGCCGATTCTGCCGAAAGCATCACCGCGTCGGCGCCGTGATAGATGGCCGAGGCCACATCGGAAGCTTCGGCGCGCGTGGGCGTCGGGACTTCGATCATCGACTCCAGCATTTGCGTTGCGACGATGCTAGGCTTTCCTGCGAGCCGGCACGCGCGAACGATCTGCCGTTGGATTGGGGGCACCTGTTCGGGAGCCATTTCGACACCCAGGTCGCCACGCGCGACCATCACCGCATCCGAGAGCGCCACAATAGCATCGAGATGCTCGACGGCTGATGGCTTTTCCAGTTTTGACATCACTGCAGCGCGTCCGGCGACGATGCTGCGGACTTCTTCGACGTCCTCCGGACGCTGAACGAACGACAATGCTATCCAGTCAGCGCCGAGTTCCAGACCGTAGGCTAGGTCAATTCGGTCTTTGGGCGTCAAAGCTGAAAGCGGCAGGACGGCTCCGACAACACTAACCCCTTTACGGTCGGACAAAGTGCCTCCAACGAGAACCCGTGTCGTTGCTTTACCCAGGCCGCAAGACTCGACTTCCAAGCGGACCTTGCCGTCGTCAAGAAGGAGTTGAACACCGGGAGAGAGGGCTTGGAAGATCTCCGGATGCGGCAGACTTACCCGTTCGTTGTCCCCTGGGCCGCCGTCAAGGTCGAGGTCAAATTTCGCGCCAATTTTTAGGGTCACGCGGCCAGTGGCGAAGGCACCAACTCGTAGCTTTGGCCCTTGCAAGTCTACGAGAATTCCGATGGGACGACCCACCTCCTTCTCGATAGAGCGGATAATGTCGTAGCGTTTCTTGTGGTCCTCGTGGGTACCGTGGCTGAAGTTTAAGCGGAACACATCCGCGCCTGCATTAAACAGGCATCGAACAATTTCCGGACTTGAGCTCGCAGGGCCGAGGGTGGCGATGATCTTTGCGTTGCGGTGACGGCGCATTTTGTGTCACGGCCTTAACCGGCCGGCCTTTCCTGGGCTTGAATGATAACGGCGCGGAAATCGTTGACATTGGTCAGGGTGGGACCGGTGATAATCTGGTCGCCGAGAGCCTCGAAAAATGAGTGGCCGTCATTGTCGGCTAGTCGCGCCTTGGCGTTGATCCCGCGGTCGACTGCGCGGGCCAGTGTGTCGGGAGTTACGATGGCGCCCGCGATTTCTTCCGCCCCATCCACGCCATCGGTATCACCGGCCAGTGCGAACACGCGCGGTAGACCGTCCAGCTCGACGGCCAGCGAAAGCAGAAATTCGACGTTGCGGCCTCCGCGTCCGGTTCCTTTGACTGTGACGGTTGTTTCACCGCCGGAAAGCAAGACGACGGGCGGAGGTGCCGGTTGGCCTCGCAATGCCGCTTGACGTGCGATCCCAGCCATAACCCGGCCGACCTCGCGCGCTTCACCCTCAAGAGCGTCACCCAGAATTAGTGGGGTCACTCCGTTCTTCCTGGCCACGTCAGCCGCCGCCTCAAGCGAAAGCTGGGGCGTGGCGATTATCGACGTGCTGGTATTGGCCAGCCGTGGGGCACCTTGTTTTGGAGTTTCATCCGCAGCACGCATCAGATGCTCAATTGCGGATCGTGGTCCGGTAATTCGGTATTTGTCCATCACCGCACGCGCCTCAGCGAAGGTCGAGCTGTCGGCGACTGTAGGGCCAGATGCGATGACAGCCGGATCGTCCCCTGGGACGTCCGAAATCACGAGAGTTACGAGCCGAGCGGGATAGGCCGCGGCCGCAAGCCGTCCTCCCTTGATCGCCGAAAGGTGCTTGCGCACGATGTTTATCTCGCCGATCGACGCGCCCGATCGGAGCAGCGCACCGTTAACCGCCTGCTTGTCTTCCAAGGTGAGGCCATCGGCAGGCAGGCTCAGCAACGACGATCCACCGCCTGAGATCAGCGCCAGAACGAGATCGTCCGGGCCCAGTCCCTTCACCATCTCCAACATACGTTTGGCCGCCTTGTGGCCGTTTTCGTCGGGAACAGGGTGCCTCGCTTCGACGATCTCTATTTGATTGCAAGGAACGGCGTGGCCGTATCGCGTCACGACGAGTCCGGTGAGCGGGCCGGGCCAAAGATCTTCGACCGCTTTTGCCATCGCAGCCGACGCCTTTCCCGCGCCTATAACCACCGTACGTCCCTTCGGCGGCGGTGGAAGATAAAAAGGAATACGAAGCTTGGGCGAAGCGGCACCAATGGCCGCATCGAACATTGCCTTGAGCAGTTGTCGTGGCTCACCCAGCATTGGACCTTCCTTGCGACACCACGAACAGGCAGGTGTCGCGACATCAATCTGAAAGGATGCCGGCCCGAGAGACGGGCCGGCAGGACGGCTTCTTAGTCGTTGGCTTTCCGCAACTCCTCGCAGACGGCCTCGGTCACCTGCTTCGTCGTTGCCTTGCCGCCGAGGTCCGGCGTGTGCAGAGAGGGATCGGCTGTCACGCGCTCTACAGCCTTCATAAGTCGCTCGGCAGCGGGCCTCTCGCCCAGATGCTCCAACATCATGGCCGCGGTCCAGAACGTCCCTACCGGGTTCGCAATACCTTTGCCGGTAATGTCGAAGGCCGAACCGTGGATGGGCTCAAACATCGATGGCGTATTCCGCTCAGGATTCAAGTTCGCTGTCGGCGCGATGCCCAACGAGCCAGCCAGGGCCGCCGCGAGGTCCGATAGAATATCAGCATGCAAGTTGGTTGCGACAATCGTATCGAGCGTTTGCGGCTTCATGGTCATTCGCATGGTCATCGCATCGACCAGCATTTTGTCCCAAGTTACGTCCGGAAACTCCTTCGCGACTTCGGCGGCAATCTCATCCCACATCACCATGGCATGACGCTGCGCATTGCTTTTGGTCACAACGGTCAACAGCTTGCGTGGCCGAGACTGGGCAAGTTTGAAGGCATAACGGATAATGCGCGCCACCCCCGTTCGCGTCATGATGGAGACGTCGGTGGCGACTTCTTCAGGAAGTCCCCGATGTACGCGGCCACCTACGCCGGAATATTCGCCTTCGGAATTCTCGCGGACGATGACCCAGTCTAGCTCCGGCCCGGAGACATGACGCAGCGGGCTGGTGATCCCGGGGAGAATCCGGGTCGGACGAACGTTTGCATATTGGTCAAGCGGTTGGCATATCGCCAGGCGCAGACCCCACAAGGTGATGTGGTCGGGGATGTCGGGAGCGCCGACAGAACCAAACAGAATAGCGTCAAACTTGCGCAGTTGATCGGCGCCGTCTGCCGGCATCATGACGCCGTGCTTTTTGTAGTAGTCCGAACCCCAGTCGAAATCCTGGAATTCCAGTTTGAACTGACCATCGCGCTCGGCACAGGCTTTGAGAGCCTCCACTCCGGCCGCGACGACCTCTGGCCCTATTCCATCTCCGCCCATTGCGGCAATCCGGTGAGTACGCATCTGTTGCTCCTTGTGCTTGATGAAGTTCTTTTGAATTCGCTCACCCTCAATGGAGGGCCTACTGACTTACTTCATCCGGACGAGCCGAACGCTTAGTGATCGAAGTGTGGCTGAGTGCCCGTTGCTGCCACGGGTTGCGAACGCGAGAGAAGCAACGTGAGCACTGCCGAGAGGACCAGCAAACCCGATACGAAATAAAGCCCGCCCAGGAAGCTACCGGTCGAATCCTTGATCCAGCCAATGATCGCAGGCCCGGCAAAGCCGCCAAGATTGCCAATCGAGTTGATCGTTGCGATGCCGGCGGCAGCTGCGGAGCCTGATAGGAACATGGTCGGCATGGCCCAAAGCGGTGGCTTCGCCGAGCTGATGCCGATATTTACGAGCGTGAGTGCCGCAACAACCGATACCCATGACCCGGCGGAGCCTGCGAGTGCAAGTCCTGCAGCTGCAGCGATGCAGGCCCCAACGACGTGCCAGGTCCGTTCGTTGGTCTTGTCCGAATGGCGTGCCCAGAGCACCATTGCGATAACCGCGACTGTTGGCGGAACGGCGTTGAGAAATCCAACCTGCAGGGACGAAAGGCCAAATTCCTTGATGATCTGCGGCGCCCAGATACCCAGTGTATAAAGGCCGGCCGAGGTCCCGAAATATATCAGCGACAGCGCCAGGACACGCACGTCGGCCAATCCGCGCCAGATGCTGTGGCTGGCGGTGGCAGCCTTCGCCGCATGTTCCGCGGCCATTTCGTTGACCAGCCATTCACGCTCGTCATCCTTCAACCACGTCGCCTTTTCCGGCTTGTCCGTCATGTAACCCAGGACGACGAAGCCAAGAAGGAACGCCGGGATGGCTTCCAAAATGAACATCCACTGCCAACCCCGGAGACCAAGCAAGCCGTTCATCTCCAACAAAGCACTCGAAAGCGGTGAGCCTAGAACCACCGATATGGGAGCGGCAGCCATGAACAGGGAAACCACCCCGGCGCGGTAGCGCGCGGGAAACCAAAAGCTGAGATATAAAATGATACCTGGAAAGAAGCCGGCCTCGGCGACGCCCAGTAAGAACCGCAAAATGAGGAAGCTTGTCTCTCCCGTGATGAATGCGAAAATCGCGGAAATGATGCCCCAGGTGATCATCACCCGCGCGATCCAGAGGCGCGCTCCGACCTTGTTGAGGATCAAATTGGAGGGTACCTCAAACAGAAAATAACCGAGGAAGAAAATGCCTGCGCCGAGGCCGAACACCGTCGGCGAGAAGCCCAGGTCCTTGTTCATCGTCAATGCAGCGAACCCGATGTTCACGCGGTCGATAAATGAAATGAAGTACAAAAGCATAATGAAGGGGACGATGCGGAAGCTAATTTTTCGCATCACGCGCGTTTCAAGCTCGCTCGGCATACGCCTCCTCCGTCTGTAAATTCTTTTCGCCACGCCTTGTTGGCGGTAGCCTCCACTAGCCCCATTGCGCCGCACCATCAATTCGGGTTCTTTTATACAGAAAAATGATATAATCCCCTCGTGGTGAGACGCGCGTATGGACCTGCAACAACTTCGATGTTTCGTGGTGGCAGCGGAGGAACTGCATTTCGGACGCGCGGCCCAAAAGCTAGGAATGATGCCTTCCGCACTTGGTCGGCACATCAAGCTCCTAGAAGAAGAACTTGCCACACGGCTAATCGATCGCACGACCCGTAGCGTCACTTTGACAGGCGATGGTGCTTTACTTCTCGATCATGCCCGTACATTGCTTGCAGACGCCGCTGGACTTGAAGCGCGATTCCGAGCAAGCGGACGGAAACAATCAGTAACTCTTCGCCTTGGCGCTATTGACAGCGCATCCGTGGGCTTGGTGCCTCGTCTTCTTCATGATTTTCGGACGCAGCGTCCAGACGTGGAAGTTCGATTGTTTGAAGAAAAGACCATCCGTCTCCTGCCGCAGCTTATTTCGGGCCGGATCGATGTTGCGTTGGTTCGCCCCCCTGAAGTTCCAGATAAGCGGATCGAATTTCTCTTTCTGCTTAACGAAACACCCGTGGTTGCTTTTCCTGAACGCCACGTCTTTGCGCGACGGTCGCGAGTCACAATTGCAGATCTAGCCAATCAACCGCTAATCGTTGCGGAGCGGCGATCACGTCCGCACAGTCACGATCTCACAATAAAATTGTTTGCGGAGGCTCGCCTACAGCCACACATTGCGCAGTATGCCGAGGAGAAGCAAACCATCGTTAACTTGGTAGCTGCAGATCTCGGCGTTGCAATTGTTCCCCGATGGACATCGCGTATTTCGTCACGTGGTGTCTGTTACGTCCCGCTTGAGGCATCAGGTGAATATCGGTTGCCACTTGCGGCGGCCTGGGTTCGCGGATCCCGTGATTCCACCAGAGATGAGATGTTGAAGATGTTGCAGGCGGGTCTGGCGGGCTATGCGCTCGATGCTTAGCGGCGGAGGTTATCTGACCCTTTGGTTGGTTCATCCCTCAGCTTGCTCTATGCGTCAGAGCAGTCATTCGGCAACTGGTAAGCTTTTCGGTATTTGCGTATCAGTCGGCCAACTAACTCCGTGTTTCTAATCCGTGCCCGACGTCATTTTCGAACAGACAAACTATGAGGTGCTCCATTCTCGAACTGCGATGGAGCCCTCTAAATATGCATGCTTTGACGAAGATTTTGTCTCCCCGGCCGTACTCTTCCCGTCCAGATCAATCGCTAAGCTAAGCATGCTTTTCGGCGAATTTTCCCTCCCCCGGTGCCGACAGTCGCCCCCCGGACCGGCCTAATTGTCGCGCGGCTCCATGAGTAGACCTCCTCGCCTCCTTCTGCGGAACTCTTTGCCTAGCCAGACGTAGTGTCCCGATGAAGGAGATTTTGTTGTCAGGATTGACCATCGTCTCGCCGCTCGCGTTTTCGCTCACACTCAAGAGCGGCCAAGTTATTGAAACGGTCGGAGATGCGGCCTCATACTTTGCCACGCTAACGGAGGAGAAGCGTGGGCATAGTCATCGGCAAGTAGCGGTCAGGATGCTCAATAATGCACTCGACCAACCCACGTAGCTTTAAAACTGCTACTATGTCCCTTCAGACGGCCCTGCTCATGGAGGGATTTCTTGCTTCACCTCTAGCCGTCGGCGGAGATTAGAACGGACGACCCGCTGACGAGCTGGCCTCCCGGCCTCAACCCAGTTGTTGACCCAATTTCTAGCAGGACAGAAAGTCGCTGTCAGATGTACAGAGTTCCTCGTTTCAAACCGCGCCGGTCCGATGCGCGGATGTTCACTTCTTTGACGATGCTGGCAGCCGAGGCAAATGGCGTTGTAGCGCTGCGGATGATGAAACTGATGCGGGGTGGCAATGGCGCCCGATCCGAAGCTGAACGAATGGTCCGTGAAAAGATAGATGCTGCTCTTGAAGCGACGACGAGTTTAATGGCTGGCGCTTCGGGTGAAAGAATAGTCCATCGATATCGAAAACGGGTTGCGGCGAATGAAGCGATTGAGAGGGCTCAATTCGAGAAACCAAAAGAGAAAACCGCGCCGAAAGTAGTTTTCGCGAGCGACTGCCAATCCACCTGTATGCTCGAGCGCGAGAACATGGAGCAGTAACCGGTGCCGGTACCTGATGCGAATGCAATCCCCTATCACAACCCCGGGGGCCCCCCACCCTCGCCGCCCGCGCGCCCCCAGAGTGCCCCTGTGAGGGCATCCGTGATGCGCCTGCGGCTGATTTCACGCAGTACGCTCTCCATCGCCGCCATGCGGTCTTCGTGCGGATGCAGGATGTATGTCTGAGGTGCAGCGCTAGCAATGAGCCGAGCAATCAATGAGAGCGCCGTAATTCCAATTGCAACTTAGGAAGGGCTGACTCAAATTCAAATTGTGTTTTGGAGCTTTTGGTCATGGCAGAGGGAAAACTTATCTCCTACCTGCGCGTCTCCACTGAACAAGCAGGGCAAGAGCGGGCTTGGCATAGAGGCTCAGCGGCCGCTGAGCTTACCTGAACGGTGGCCGTTGGACCGTTGCCGCTGAGTACGTCAAGACTGAGAGCGGTCGGCGGTCAGATCGTCCCAAGCTCGCAGCCGCCCTTGCACACGCCAAGACCATTAAAGCCAAGCTGGTATTTGCGAAGTTGGACCGTCTGACCCGCAACGTGGATCTACTACGGTCCCTCGTGGCGAGCGACGTGGACCTTGTCTTCTGCGACCTTCCCAATGTCCCCGCTGGACCTATGGGACGGCTCCTGCTTACGCAGATGGCCGCTGTAGCGGAGTTGGAGGCGGGCTTGATCGGTGAGCGCACCAAGAGCGCGATAGCGGCTCCAAAGGCCCGCGGCGTGAAGCTAGGTAATCCCAATGGGGCGCGAGCGCTCCAGGGCAAACAGGTTGGCAGCACGGACGCCGTTGCGTCCATCAAAGCCAAGGCTGCCCAACACGCCGCCGACCTGCGGGGCATTGTCGACGACATTAAGCGCTCAGGGATCACGACGGTGCGGGGCATTGCGGACGAGTTGCAATCCCGGGGCATTCGGGCTCCTCTTGGTGACACCTGACATCCGACCGCAGTTGCCCGGCTGCTCAATCGGCTGGATAACACGACACATACGAACTGAAGGGAGACGTGGCTGGGCGACTACTGGTCCCTCGCAGGCTGGCCAGTCGGGGGGAAGTAGTCCTAACGCTTACGGCCATCCTCGTGCAACTCGAAGATCACGACATCCGCGCCCTGATCCTCGGGATGGGTCGCGTTGTGGCGGTCTCGCGCCGCATTCCTGTCCTCGCGGAGGCCACAACGGACCTGCACGACCTTAACGGACGGCCCGGCTGGCTCCGCTTCTCAATCAGAACAACTGCGTGGGAAAGTCGGCTGATGAAGGACGCGGTGACCATTGTGGTTGTCCATACCTCGCGACAGCACGGCCAGTCGCTGTTGAACGTCGAGGCAGGCGCGAATTTCCTTCAGCGCGTAAATGGACCGGGTCATTTCGTCGGACCGGATCCTCCCGTTCAACGCAAGCCGATAAAGCCTGGCCATCTCCCCGCGCACGCCGGCGAGCGTGTCCAGGGCAATCGCATTATGAGGGGTAGCACCTCGGTTTTTGATTTATGGCTCAATGACATCCGACCGGTTCATTGGGGTGACCCAATCTTACGCCCGATCGGTTATTCTCCCGTTGCATCAACGGGGCGCGTCGAACCCAAAAAGTGGTAAGCGACGGTCACCACGCGCCAGAGTAGCGCGAGGCAGGCGAACAACTCCGGGCGATGGACAATTTTTGGTTCGCCGATACATGGGATCAAATTGCCGCTGGCCGGGACAAAATATTTCCTGCTACCGCGAGCGAAATGATGGCCGAACGAATCCGGAGGTTTCTGTCTCGCAGTAGGTGCAAGCTCGCTCAAGGAACGCCGCCTAGTCAGATGAGGGGCGCCATGCCGTAGAAGATGTGGTCGAGTCGTGCAAAATCGAGGGCGTCAGGCTCAAATGCTAACGCTATCTGGCCGGGTGTCCTTTAAGAGGTCTGAAGCGGTGATCCCGCATACCGCCGCATTATTTCATTTCGCGCCGGCTGTAATGCGGCTCTTGAAGATCGCGTGCATATCTGAGCCGCTTTTTAGGCGCCGGGTTCGTTCACCGCTCGTCATCCGGATGCACCCACTTGTACGGCGTTATCTCGCGCGTCCCGGTCAGTTCGATCATGCGGACCGGTGGCGCGTGGCGGCCTTTGCGGCAGGACCGGCATTTTAGCGACGCTTCCAACTTCCATATCGGCGTGTTTCTCGGCCGGCGAATGGCATCGAGCGGCAGACTCGCCCGGGTCTTGCAGCGGTTGCACTCCACCTCGAGCCAGCCAAGCCCGCCGTTGAGGCACTGGCCGATCGTCGGCGACGGCTGCGTTGGCCCGCGGTAACTCCACTATCTGCCGCCCTACAGCCCGATCTCAATCCGATCGAAAATGCCTTTGCCAAGCTTAAGGCGCATGTGCGCAAGTCCGCCGCTCGAACCCTCGATGCTCTCGAGCGAGCCGCCGCCAATGCGTTGCAACAGTTCAAGCCTGACGAATGCCTAAACTTCTTCGGCCACGCCGGATACGGCTTGGATTAAAAGGAATCTGCTCTAGCAAAGCCCCAGAACGCAGAAACCCGCCGGGATCGAGCGGCGGGTCTCCGGATTCTCGCGGTGGCAGGGGCTGAGTAACCGCGATTGATTGCAGCTACCTCCCGGTAGTTAAAAATTAATTAAAGTCATCAGATGCCGGCGAGGTGCGCCCCGGCGGCTTGAAGCATTATCAAGGCGCCTCGCCTCAGGCAGCTGAGCGGCGAGCTGGATTTGGTTAAAAATCCACCACTTTTGCGGGGGCGGTATCGTACGCCCCCAACGTCCGGCGAATCGGCTGCGGCGAGGGCGCCGAACCTGGAGCGCGAAGGCGATGAACTACTATCAGCGCAATTTGATGCAATACCTTCGAAGGGGCAATTGGGTAAGCATAGCCGCTCTGCCAGATAGCCCCAGTACAAAATCGAAGGTCGTCGAATTGGGCTGGGTCGAGCAACGTGGTAGAGGCTCAGAAGCCTGTTATCGTATCACCGAAAGCGGTCTTGAGGCTCTGAGAGCGCCGATGCCCCTCCGAAAATCGACGGTGCCGATCAACAAGGAGATCTCCTAAGTATCCCCCGCAGAGCCGGGGGCTTTATGAATTGGGCCGCTCGAAGCGGCGGTCAGGGTCGCTGACGCGGCCCTGCATTCGTTGGCCACCTAAAGGTGGCCGATCAACGCTACAAATTCATTTGGTCCAAGCGGCTGTCCTCTTGCTCCTGGTTTCTGATGTACTCTCGTATCACCGCTTCGTCTCGGCCTACGGTCGAGACGAAGTACCCTCGGGCCCAGAAGTGTTGCCCCATAAAATTGCGTTTCTTCTCTCCGTATAGACGGGCCAGATGGATCGCACTCTTGCCCTTGATAAACCCGACCACCTGCGAGACCGCATATTTCGGTGGAATGGAGATCATCATGTGAACGTGGTCCGGCATCAAGTGCCCCTCCTCGATCCGGCTTTCTTTTTGCTGCGCCAGCTTGCGAAGCACCTCTTCGAGGTGCCGTCTCAACTCCGCGGAAAGCGTCTTCCTGCGGCACTTGGGAATGAACACAACATGATATTTGCACTCCCATTTGCGTCTGTCGCTTAGGCTCTCGTACTCGTCCATCGTCAAGCTTCCTTTCGTGTGCGTGGTGGCTCACGATCGAAGGTCTCGGCGATGGGCGACCGCCGTAGATGTCAAACCTTTACTGCCTCCCCGGCAGAGCCGGGGGGGCTCCCGGTTATGCTAGATGGAACGAGGCGCCATCGTGCTGCGGGCCAGGTGGAAACGCGGTTCGCGAACATGCCGCCGTGTCGGATCGGCATGGAGGTCTGCGGCGCTTGGTCGTGACGCGCGACTGATGCCGGCAAAGTATGTGGGCCCGTAGTTCAGCAGCGAAGCGCAGAACCAACCGCGGTGGCCGGCCTCTTACAGCCAGCCCGCGTTGCGCAGTTGCTCAATGCACAGCACCACCGTCAGGCCCGGATAATCCGCCAAGATGGATTCCACTGTTTGCCGCTCGGACAGCGAGAGCTGACTGAGAAGAAATTCGCGTTGATTGGGAGTTTCGGTAGCTGGCTTGGTGTTCATGGCGATGTCGGCCGAATTGAGCGGCCCGGCCTTGGCCGAATCGTAGGTGGCGGGATACGTCACATCGCTTAAAGCTAGCCTAGCCGAACGTCTATCCGTGGTTGTCCGGGATTGAGGCCGGGGGCCAAGCGTGTTCTTGTGTGGTCCCCCAGCGGGGCTTGCTTTGCCCGTTTTGCGGATTTGTTTAGCGTTTCGGAAGACGGGGGCCGGCCATGCTGCGGCTGGCCCCTTTTTCTTGGTCTATCCCTTTGCAAGTTAGGGCTTGCAATGAGCAAGCAAAGGAACCGCAAAAGGCTGGCGCGCGAGCTCCAAGAGGCAATCGATGTTCTGACCGTGGGAGTTACCTCTCATCGGCCCGCTCTCGCATTGGCTTGTAGTTTTGTGAGGGTATCGGATTTCTGCTCAGGCCTTGCTTCAAAGCGTTCAGGAGATGGCCCAGCTTATTGCTGAACTTCACGATCTTCGAAGGCGGGTTCGGCGGGCCGAAGCGACGGCGCTTGCCAGACGTTGGCGAAAGTCATCCAAGCAACCTCGAAGGAGGCAGGGGTTTCCTCGCTTGCAAATTTGTAACGAGCCTTTCGGCTGCCACCATCGGGGCGCCACTGGGACGGCCCAATATCAACAAAGTTTGAAGGTCTAGAGCAGCCCGCTCTCTGGTGGCCACATGGAATTCACCCCGATGTTGTTTCAAGCCGCGATTGCATGCCTATTCGTACTAAGCGTTAGCGTCCTGCTCGCCCACGCGATCGACGCCTTTCGGGCATAGCGTAATCGCTCGCATGGAGCCGTCTGGCGCGACGCGCCGGGGCGGCACCTTTGTCGCGCCCTTCAAAAAAGGCGAATAAACCGTAGCAGGGCGCGCCGCTCCAACATGGCGGCAACTCCCAAACAATGACTTCGATTTCTTATCAGCCGTTGCTCAAACGTGTCAGAGTAAACAACGAAACCACGCCACCCGCTATTGCCAAAATTGGCACACGAAACTGCGGGCTTTGCGAACGTTTCAATTTCAATTCTAATATCGCAACCTGTGCCGGAGGGCTCTTGAGCATGGTGCGTCTCCGGCGAGAAACCCGCGTTGGCTCAGTGCTTCACCCCACAGTCCCAGAGCCAGGGCGCGTATCTCGTCGGGGCGCGCAAAGCAAGAAATGCCGGCGCAAGCCCCGGCGAGGCAACCGGTTGCCCGGAGGTTGTTGCTGGTTCGCGACGAGTTCAGGCGACGAGAAACCAACTCACTCCTCGGAAATCTCCGCCAGCGCCTTGCGGGAAGCCGCGGCGCCATCGGCGCCCGGGGCACCGTCCGCCAGGCCATCGGCCAGGCGAACGACCGAGAGATCGAGATTAGCCGTCAGGCGGCGCAGGTCTTTGAGCTCGCGGCGCACTAGGCGAAAATTTGCGGAAAGATTTTCGATCTCGGAGGACGTGGCAGCGCAACCTCCTTCGCCATCGAGGCCGCGTGCGGAATGCTGGCAGTGCTCGGGCGTCGCGGTTGATCAGACCGCCGCTTATCGCGAGCGATCCGAAATCTACGGCGACGCGAGCCAGATGCAAAGTCCGTGGAAAGCGCCGAGCTCGCCAAAATAGCGCCGCGAACGGAAGGCATGGCACCGGGCGCTGGGGCGGCCATGATCGACGAGACCCGCCATGCGCTGGACCGACGACGAACTCCGCGAACTTGTTGCCCTCTGGCCGACCAACTCGGCGAAGCAAATTGCCAAGCGGTTGCACCGCCAGCGCACGGCGATACGCAGGAAGGCAATGCGGCTGCGCCGGGAGGGACTGTTGCCGCCCAATCTTCCTAAGCATTTCGACGTCAATCCGCCAAAGCGGCCGCGGCCCAGGCCGAAACCAAGGATCATGGCAAAGCTGCCACCGCCGCCACCCCTCGACGACCCGCCAGTTCGGACAGCTTAGCTTCTCTAGAACGGTGCTATCCTCCTCGCTATGCCGCTTTCCATCCAACACCGTCACGCCGTGTTGCTTGCCGACCGCACCCGCGATGTCGACACCGTCACAACGGTTGTCACAGAGGTGCTGGCGGCAAACCCGGAAACGACCCCGCTCGATATCGAAACCGCGCTCCGCGCCGCCGCCGGGCAAGCGTACTTGGTGGCCAACAGCACCACGGCCGGTTTCGAGATTGTGCTCGGTATGCCGGCCTGGCGCGCCGCGCTCGCTGATGCCGGCGTGACGGTCGAGCAAAACTGGGCGGCGCTGGCGGGCACCACGACTTAACCAATCGGCCGCCGCGCCTCCTAGCTGCCGCCGTCGCCATCAATTCCCAATTGTGAGTTGGTTCATACCGAGTTGCCCTCTTCCGGCAGAAAACACGGGTCGCGGAGGCGCAAGCTATGACCCAACCAGCGAAGCGCATGCCTCAGTGGCTAAGGACCGACCTGCTTGTGATCGTCGTGTCGCTAGCGATTATCTCGATCTGGATGTGGATTGGTTCCTAGCCACGAACCACCCGCGAACTGCTCGGCCAGTCCGATCAGAACGATTGGCGCGCCCTGGGTGGCGAGGTTTAGTCGTCAGGGAACAAAAAACCCGCCGGTTGATGCCGGCGGGCGATCGGTGATGCAAATCGGTGCGTACTGAAACGCGGCTACCGTAGCAGGCGAACATGAACGGCGGCATAACGGCCCGCAGCCTGCCGATCGACGGCAACGGTGGCCGGCAAGGCAACCCTATCAGCCGCCGGGTATTAGCAGGTCACTCCCCTGGCACACCTGCTTGCGCCACGGCGGGCGGCAGTTCTGATGCACACGCCATTCACTCGATGCATGCCCGCTCCACATGCCTCCCTGACTTTGATGAGCACATCATCCGGCATTTGAAGAGGTGCAAGCGGCACGGCCTGTACCGACGACGCCAACATCAAGGCCGCTGCCACAACTATCCATCTGATCATTGCATTTCTCCTATTGAACGAAGCGCATCGCTGTCTTTTTCGATACTCGCGCGCGTCGCGACCGGTGCCTGTTGATCTGGATCAATCGCTCGCGCGCGCGATTCGATTTCACCGGGTTGGCGGCGGGCTGCATCGGGGTTGCGCTGGAGTAGCCGGCGGATGGTAGCTGGTTGCCGTTAAATGCATGCAGGAAACTTGCGCGCCGCTGGCCTCGTCACCTCGCAAAAAACCGCCAAGGCCCCCTTGGGGGTATATCAAGCTTTGAACCACGGATGGCTTGGATCGGCAGGCGCGCCATCAGCGTTCGCGGAATTACTTGCGCCGTGCCTTGTGTTCGGTGGTGTGACGGGTGCGGCACAGGCTCTGCAAGTTCCGCGGTTCGCACGTTGGATGATGATTGATCTGCATCAACCCGTAATGGCTTGCCGCGACTAACTCGCGAGGACATTCCGAACAACCCGAGGGAAAACATCATGTCCAAGGACAGCAAACCGACGAAAAAGGGCACCGTATCCAAGGACAGCAAACCTACTGAAAAGGGTGCCGTATCCAAGGACAGCAAACCGGCTGAAAAGACCTCAGTGTCCAACGACATCAAACTGACTGAAAAGACCTCAGCGTCCAACGACATCAAACCGACTGAAAAGGGCGCCGTTGGCGATACGCCGGTTTTTGACTTCACCAAACTTATGAGCCAGTTCCGACTTCCAGGCGTCGACTTCGCGGCGCTTGTGGACCGTGAACGGAAGAACATCGAAGCTCTCGCCAAAGCGAATAGGATCGCTTTCGAGGGCTGGCAGCGCCTCGTTCGTCGGCAAGCAGAAATGCTCCAGGAAACGATGAAGAAAGTGGTTGCCGATGCTGGCCAAGAAGACGCCATAAAGAAGCGCGCGGATCTCGCCAAAGAGGGTTTCGAAAAGGCCCTGGCTAACATGCGAGAACTCGCGGAGATGACCGCCCAATCTCAGAAAGAGGCCTTCGACGTGGTTCGCAAGAGGATCGAAGAGAACGTGGAAAGCATCCGAAATTTGGGAAAAAAAGCTGGCAAATGAACTGCACCCCCGGCAGGTGCTGGGGAACCGTTGGTTGCAGATTACTCACGTCTTGCGATGATGGTGAGCGAACCGCCCTCCTCGATGTTGCGCGCGGCAAAGTCAAGAAAGGCCAAACCTACGCGGTCACGGCGCTGAGTTGATGTCTCACACATTATGGGCGAGACAGCCTCATCACTGCGCTTCAGTGTATAACGCAGACCGCCGATGGAAAGGCAGGTTTTGTGCGGTCGACGATCATCGAGGCGCTGTGCGAAGCGCTTCACCACGCGCCAGAGTGGCGCGAGGCAGGCGAACAGCTACTCCGAGCGATAGACAAGTTTAGGTTCGCCGATACATGGGATCAAATTGCCGCGGGCCGGGACAAAATATTTCCTGCTACCGCGAGCAAAATGATGGCCGAACGAATCCGGAGGTTTCTGTCTCGCAGATTAGGGCCAAGCCCGCTCAAGGACGCCGCCTAATCAGATGAGGGGCGGAGCCATTTGGCTCCGCCCCTCGCGTACTGGTGCAAAAGTTCATCCTCACAGTCGCTCACCCCCGGAGCCCATCAGCAGCCGGCATTTAGCCTTTAATTTTTCAATTCTTCGATCGAAGATCTCATTGCCGAAATTAAGCTGGAAATCGACTTCCGGCGAGCAATTGCCTCGGCGCTATAGCGCCCATGCGTGAGAGCGTTCTTGTTTCCTTTAGGAGCGCCAGGTGAAGGCCCGCCATGCATTCTGCATCGGCCAGCCATCGCTGGGGACTGGCAGGGCGTTCCTTTCCGCGTGCGTGCTCCACATCTCTTCGCCCTGTGCATGTCGAACAGCATGAGGTTGATCCTTTGATTTGGGCCGCTCCCCTCCCCCGTCAACCATTCCAACTACCGCTTGTCCGCCCGCATGTACGTGAACATGCTCGACCGTGACCTTTTGATGCCCCTTGCCCCGATTTCGGTTCAGAGCCTCCAGCAAAATCGTGTACGTTCGGGACAGCTTATTCGCTTGGGATAAGTTTTCGCGACGGCCTTCCGCGGTTTGCTCGGGCAGCATTGCGCGTCGGTAGCACTCCATCGCGGCGTTATGTGCCGCGATAAGCTTCGCCGCCATCATCCCCTCCAGTTCGTCTCGCGGACCAATAGCCATGAGTGGCGAGATGGTACCCTCCCGCTGCTCTCTTTTTTGCTCCTCATCCGAGTGCTTGGTCCAAAGGGAAGCTACGGCCTGGCTAGCAAGCAAGTTGTTCCACGAATCCGAATTCGAACCGCCTATCGGTTTCAGTTCGCCAGCAACCCCGACGGGTGGATGGCACGCACGATCGTCCTGGTTTTCTTCATCTCGCTGTCACCAGTGTCACCGATTGGCACCAGTTGTTTCTATACATCCTATGAATCACCCATCTTCGCATATCCATACTACTGGTGACACCGGTGACAATCCAGCAATTGCGGGCATTTCGGGTGTCACCACTTGTTAGCTGTCACGATTTCATACTGATGACATTCGAATTGTTCCGCACGTCACCAGGGGCCTTGCGGCGAAACGGGTTCATGGTCCGACGCGAGCAAATCAATCTGCTCGACATCGAGACGCTAATCGAGACACCCCTAGAACTCGACGCCGAGCGCGTCGCGACCGGCAAGGCGAGCCGCCGCCGTAATCGCAATGCCGCCGACAGTCAGGCCGCCGCGCGCTGATCGCGCCTACACCAAAGCAAAGGCCCGCCTTTTACGCGGGCCTTTCTGCGTTCACATCTTCGAAAGAGAAATCCTACGCAGGGAATCTCCAGCGCCTCCCCAGCGCCACCATTCCGAATTCCGACATCCGATTTTTGCTGGCTTTAAACGAGTTCAGTGTTGCCAAGTATCGAGCGCGCCATCAACATTTAACGCATGATTTGCCAGCATTTTTTGCAGATGGGGGGCAGGTGTGAACAGAACGCGCGACACGGTGATGACTACACTAAAGATAGCGACCGATGTTCGTGAGAAGTTGCAGGAGTGGGCGCAATACAACCTCTCCTCGATGACGGCGGAATTGAACCGGTCGGTCCGCGAGCGTGCGGAGCGCGAGAAGCGCGAGAAGGCGGTGGGCTAATCCATGTCCCGCGGCTCGCTCACTTGGGACACCCTGCCCGCCTTCGCGACCGACGCCGAAATCGGCGAGGTTGTGCTCGGCCGCGATCGGAGACGGGAATTTCGTGGGTTGGCGGAGTTGCATGAGCCGGCCGGTATGCCCAAGATCGATCCCGCGTGGGGTGGGCGCCCCGTCCCGGCGGTCCGAGCCTATCTGGATAGCCGGCACGGGCTGGCGCTCGCGGCCCCGCTTGCACCCAAAGGGAAAGAAGGAAACTTCCATGTCCCAAGACGATCGCCCACAAGGGCCAGGGTTGAAATGGAGAGACCGCCGCCACGGGGCTCCCGTCCCTTACTGGTTCGCTAATCGGAAAGCCGTGAAGGCTGGCTATCCGGTGAAGTCTGCGAATCTTTCGGAATTTGCCGACAGGCCGCGTGAATTGGAGGCGCGTTGCGAGCGGCTTGAGACTGAGATGCGCCTGTGGCTGACCGGCGCGCCGCCAGTCAAGCCGGAATTCAACGGTACCTTCGGCTCGCTCATCACGATCTACGAGACCGATCCGGAGAGCAAGTTCCATACTTTGAAGCCCGGCGTCAGCACCAGCTACATGGTCTACATCCGGCGCCTTAAGGCTCAGATCGGAGAGGTCAGGATCGACGACAGTGACGGCACGGACGTAAAACGCTGGTTCCGGCAATGGCGCTTGGGCGACGATGGAAAGGACCGCCTGCCCCGGGCTCTCTTCGTGCTTGCCGTGCTCAAAGCCGCCATTTCGTTCGGCGTGGCGCGGCGCCTCCCTGGTGTTCGGGATTTCCAAGCAGCACTGGCTGAGATCGAATTCCCCGGCCACAAGCGCCGCACGCACGCCCCGACCTCGGAGCAGATCACTGCCGCGCGAGAGGCGGCCCACGCCGCGGGCGCGCCTCTCCGTGCGCTGGTCTATTCCCTGCAATTCGAGACGACGCTGCGGCAATGGGACATCATCGGGTCGTGGCTGCCGATGTCGGTGCAGCAGCCGAGCACGATCCACGCCAAGGGCAAGAAGTGGGTCGGCCCCATGTGGTCAGCGAGACGAGAACGGCATCATCAAGATCAAGCCGACCATGACGGAGGACACCACCGCCGTTGAGGTCACGTTCGATCTTTCGGTTTGCCCGATGGTGCAGGAGGATTTGGCGCACATCCCACAGGAACAGCGTTCAGGGCCGCTGATCATCGATCCGGACACCGGCCTGCCCTATCGCTATCTCGCATTTCACGACGCGTGGCGCGCCGATTTCAACGCCGCCGGCCTACCTGCCACGCTCTGGAACCGGGACCTCCGCGCGGGCGGAGTGACCGAGGGCGGAAAGTCGGGGGCTTCGAAGGATGACCGCCGGAAACTGGCCGGACATGCTCGCGAGGAGACTACCGACGTCTATGATCGTGACATGCTGGAAGCGCATCGTCGGGTGATGGCGGCGCGATCCGGATTCCGGGAGAAGAACGGGAAGTAAACAGACCGAGGACCACGTTGAGGACCATACGGACCGCGAGCCAGCGATTTCAATTAGTTACGTTCGAACCAATTTACGGTTTTGTTAAATATGCGCGTTAGGGATGATCTGATTGCCTGAATTTGATCCCTTCCCGCCCATCATCCCCCGCACCGTCGATCCGCCGGCCCCGGATAGCGGCTGCGCGATCATTCCGGGGACACCTGACGCCGTCGTCTCGCCGAGCACACCGGGATCACGCCTGTCGGGGCGTTTTGCCGGATTCGCGCTGATGGGGACGCGAGCATCGCCAAATCGGCTAAAGAAAATCTCGCAGCCGGGCTATCTCGACGACGTGTTCGGCGAACATCACGGCACTGAGCAGCCCGCCCTGCGGTGCGGTGTGGATTTCGTAGAGATGACGCTGGTTGACGGGTAGCTCCAGGAATCTCTTGATGCATTCGTCCAATGTACCATCGATGACCAGATAAGGATGGGGGTGCAGAACGTCCTTGTTACGTTCGTTGTTTTTCGAAGGCCATTTCCTCAGGGTGGCGCGCGCATTGAAGTCGATGTGGGTGCTATGGCCGGACGGCATCGAGTGAGTCACCTGTGCGGGACGAGGCCTCAGCGCGCAACTGGGGTATTGCTGAAGATTCAATCGATCGTTGCTCCGAGACCGTCATACGATGAAGGCCGCCTCGAATTCACGAAAACAGGTTTGACGAGCCGGCCGTAAATATACCGAATGTACTGACGATATTGTGAGGCAAAAAAGTGTCAGCCATTCTGACGGTATTGGTCCGGATAGATCGTATGAACGTAAAACGCTACGAGATGAGCATATTTCCTCTTCGGTTTATTTCATCCTTAGAATTTTAATCCCTACGAATACTAGCGTTCGCCCGGCGGTCTAACGACCGCCGGGCTTTAAGCGTGACCGTTGTGCCACACGAAACGGGAGGATGGATCGCCCTGGTCTACGCGATCCACAAGTCAGGCAGCCGCCAAAAAAATGGCCCCGCGAGCGGAGCCATTTTTCCGTTAGTCGTCCCAGTAATGGTGCCGCTTGATGATGACCATTCGATCACCATCATGCTTGTACCAGCCGCGATGCAACCCGCGATCGTGCGCGTAGAACTCGGCGCGAGGACCATAGTAATCGCGGTCGCGATAGTAGTCCCGATCGCCGCCGACCCGAACGCTAAAACCCTGTGCGCTCGCGACGGTAGGCGCCGCAACAGCGATGGTCGCTAACGCGGCGAGAACGCAAGAAAGCTTCCTCATGATCCGTCTCCTCTCGTTAGTTTCCCTGCGGAAGAAAACGAATGGACTATGACGACGTTCCGGGAACGGCTCAGGAACTTTCTTGAATGGATGTTCAGCAAGACTGCCGACAACTCATGCCTTCGAGCAGTCGCCCGCCAGGGCGTGGACTCATAAGCGCGTAGCCAGATGCGAATAGCTGCCAGCTTCACGAAGGCGAGGTAATTAATTAGCCGCGAGTTTGTCGTGCGGGTGGCAATACGCCGACACTGCTTGATCTTGTTAAAGAACCGCTCGACGAGGTTGCGCGCGCAATACAGGAAAGGGCTAAAACAAATCGGCTCTTTTCGATTGCGCTTTGGCGGAATGTTAGCCCACGCGCCTCGTTGACTGACGAGCGCCCTGATCCAGTCAGCGTCATATCACCGATCTGCCAGCAACATTGATTGCGGCTGCAATCCATCAATAGCTCCGGGCAGAGGCGGTTGTCATGAGCTTCGCCGGGTGTGAGGCCGAGTTGCACAGGCAGACCATTGGCGTCCATGACAGCATGAATCTTGCTCGTGAGCCCTCCCCGCGACCGGCCCATATGTTATTCTCTGTTCCCCGCGATGCATGCTCCATGCTGGTGCACACACACGACGGATGTATCGATCATCTGCACCGCGCCATCGTGTGCGGCGGCCAGTGCTTCCATGATCCGGTCCCAGATGCCAGCCTGTCGCCAGCGCACGAAGCGATTGTAGCAGGTCGTGTAGGGCCCATAGTTCCGTGGCAGGTCGCGCGACGGCGCCCGAACGTAGAACCGAGAAGATGCTATTGAGCACACGACGGTCGTTTACACGCCGAACACCACGCGGCTTGTTCGGCAGCATCGGTTTGATGGCTGTCCATTCGTAATCATTGAATTCGTAGCGCATGATTCGAGGCTCCGGTTTCGGAGCTTGAATCACGCCCACGGCCATTGCATCAACCCGCAACCGCGTGCGGCGGAGCCGCTAATGTCCTGAACTTACTTCCGCTTTCGGCAGCAGCGTAGCGGACATCGCCGGGCTTGCTGGTAGACCGACCCGGTCGCGAATGACCCCACAGCAGACCTCGCTAGATAACTGGCGTCGCGGGCGACGCTTGGAATGGGCTTCGGCGCCGCTTCCGCGGGGTCGTCCTTCATCGCTGGCTCCGATTGGGCAGATCGACAGCCGCGTCACGGGTCGAGTGAAGCAAGATAGGCTACAATCGCCAGCATATCGTTCTGGTCGAGGTTGCTCACCACCGGTGCCATCAGGGGGCTCCACTCGCCGGTCCGCGCGGCATGCGCGAAGTCGTAGAGCTGGCGAAACATGTAGCTTGGCGAGCGGCCGACGATGCTCGGCAAAGGACCGAGCCCCTTGAGGTCCGGACCATGGCACGGGGCGCATTGGAACGTCTTTCCCGACCCGCCTTTATTCACCAGCGCCTCGCCTTTCCCCAGGCTGCCGACCGGAACATACGCGGTGAACATCGACCGCGGATCGCGGCTCTCGAACTGAATCAGATCGTCGGGAATTTCGAGGATGCGCTGCCCGAGCGGTTCGCGTTCACCGTTCTCCCCTGCTGCCCAGACCAGACCAGCGATGTAACTTTTCGGCACCATGTCGCTCTCGACTACCTTGATGCGCTTGCGTGGCTTCAGGGCAGAGAAATAAGCCGCTGCCGCTTCCACCTCGGCATCCGTAATCGGCTTGGAAAGGCCGATCATCAGAGTGGGCGGCAAACGACCCGAGACGCTGGTGACCCGTGCGCCCCTCTTGTACTCAGCCATTTGTTGGATGAGGTAGCTCTTTGGAAGGCCGGCGAGATCGGCGTTTTCCGGACCGCCGGGCCCGTCCGCACGATGACAGAACCCGCAGGCGAACACGTTGGGATCGCGCCCTTTAGCTACGATATCCGGTAGTGGCCCATGGTCCTCCGGGTGCCAGACCGGCGCGATGAATTGGGTCCGGAGCTGCGTCCAGGTATAGCCGGCCGCGCTGTTCGGTACGCGCACAGGTTTGCCGTCGTCGACCGGGGGCTTGTAGCTGGGATTGTTCTCCGGGTAGGCCCACTGCGGTGGGGAGTTGGCGGTTTTGGCCGTGGCCTCGGTTTGTCCGTAAGTCGGTGTAGTGACAACCAGAACGCAAAGCACAGTTCCGGCCAGTGACATTGAGAATGACGGCGACAAGGAACGAACGAGGTTCATCTGTTCCTCCCATTACGTGTGCTTCTGCTGTGAGGCCTGTGGCACTAACCGCTCGAGAGATAGGCTACCTCAGTCGAGGAGGACGGCGGAAGAGGCACTAGTCGCTTATTGGCACTGAACGGACTTCGCGGGACGTGCTGAGGATGTCCGCTCTCGGGGGTGAAGCAGGACGTAGACTATGCGGCTCGCCGAAGAGCTACAAAGTCGCCGCTAATCGAGCAACTCGGCGCAGCGCATCGCCAAGCGATTGCGGAAGCGCTGGGGCGGCAATTCACCTTGCCGCGCTTCGCTTCGGACGCTGTCCGATGTTCTGGCTTTTATTACACTTTTGTGTCATAGGCCACACAGGCTTTTTGCTCAGCCTGATAGGGTCGAGCGCATGATAAAGCATCTCGGGCTGCCGACCATTTTCACTGCACTGGTCGTTGCGACTCAAAGCTTGGCTGCCGAGACCAAGGGCGCGGGCTCAACCTTCGTTTCGCCCGTGATGGCGAAATGGATCGACGCCTACATGGCGAAAACCGGTAACGATGTCAGCTATCAACCGGTGGGCTCCAGTATTGGCGTCGGCCTGATCAAGAAAGCAGCCGTCGATTTTGGTGCAAGCGATATGCCGCTTGATCCGAAAGAATTGGAGAAGCTCGGGATGATGCAATTCCCGATCGTGATCGGGGGCGTTGTTCCAGTAGTCAATATCGAGGGCCTCAAACCGGGACAGATTCACTTCACAGGGCAGGTGCTTGCAAACATATACCTTGGCAAGCTTAAATCGTGGAACGATCCGGCCATTCAGGCGATAAATCCTGATCTCAAGCTGCCGAGCGCGCCGATCACCGTCGTTCATCGCATCGATGGATCGGGGACGACATTCAACTGGTCGAATTATCTCTCAAAGGTTAGCTCTCAATGGAGAACAACCGTTGGAGAAGGCACCTCAGTCGAGTGGCCAATCGGGCTGGGCGGAAAGGGCAACGATGGCGTCGCCTCGCTTGTCAGTCTCGTTCCCGGCTCGATCGGTTACCTTGAATACGCTTACGCGTTGCAACGGCTCGACAAGATTTCCTTCGGAGTGGTGCAGAATTCCGCCGGCAACTTCGTTAGCCCCAACGCCACATCGTTCCAGGCAGCAGCCTCGAGCGCGGATTGGAATACGGCGAAGGATTTCTATCTTGTTCTCACCAATGCTCCAGGCGAAGATGCGTACCCTATCACGGCCACGACATTCGTGTTGATGCACAAGCAGCCGAAGTTCCCGGACAGGTCGGCAGCCGCCATCGACTTCGTTCGCTGGTCACTCGAAAGCGGAAAGTCGCAGGCCGAAATGCTCAACTACGTTGCGCTACCGCCCGCCTTGATCCAGCAAATCGAGCAGTATTGGCAGCAAAGCTTTGAAGCGCCCAAAATTTCGGAATCAGCTACCGGCAAGCATTGACGCTTGTAGCAAAAGACCGGAGTGGCGCGACCAGCCCAAAGGCGCAAGCCTTGCACCGGCGATCTTTGCTCGTTAAGCGAGATTTTCCCCCAATCTTCTGTTGCTTACCTTGCATCTAGCGGAAGATCGTCGCGCCGGCCTTCGAAACGACAAGCTCACATCGCGGCGTGTCTGGCGCAGATCAGATCGGAGCGTAAGTCTGCTTTCGGCACATCGCGTCATTTCAGCGCGGTGCCGAATTTGGTCGCTATCGGGGTATAGCGGACATCGATCAACCCGCACGGATCAAGCTCAGTTTATGAGTACGCGCCTTAGTTCGGTTTCACCGTCAGCATCCTGCCTTCGATTTTCGGCAGCTCGGCGGCGACGGATTTATCGGGACTGGCGCGGCGCGCCAGCTCGACGGTCAGCCGCTCCGCCGCCTCGGGCTGCATCAGGCCGAGGATGTCGGACATCTTGCGCGGCGCGATCTTTGACGCGATTTCGTAGAGCACGGACATTTCCAGCCGATCGAACACTTTTGCGGCGTCCTTCGGCTTCATGCTTTCATACATGGTGATGATACCCTTGAAGCGCGCGGCATCTTCCTCGGCCTTCTGGCCGTTCGCGGCCGAGACCTTCGCTTCGGTCGCCTTGGCCTCCTCGACCCGCGACTCGATGCGTTTCTCGGCGGCCTTCAACAGGCTTTCGCGGATCTCGACCTCGCGCGCGCGGGCCTCCAGTTCCTGGCGGCGCGCCTGCAGCCGCTCGAGGATCGCCCGCTCCGACGGCGAGATGGCCTGCAACTGCTGCTCGGGGCGATAAACTACGACGCCGTCCGGTTTCGGCGGCGGCTCCGCTGGTTTGGCCTCGTCCTTCTTCTCTTCCTTTTTTTCGTCCTTCGGGGCGCCATGCGTGGAGCCGGTGATGTCCTGATCAACAATGGCGGCGGCACGGTTGCCGCCGGGGAAGTTGAAATTCTCCTGCGCCCACGACCGCTTCGGCGGCTGCGGATTGTAGTCGAAGACGTATCCCCCGGCGAAGACGAGGCCGGCGATCTTCAGCACCATCAGGCCGAAGATCGCGACCAGCACGACCGGAATGACCCTGATGTTGCGGAACGATTTCATGCAGCGAGGCCACTGGCCCTTCGGCGTTCGGAGAAGGCTTCGGCCGCGGCGGCGATCGCCCTGGCCGGCGACAGCATTGGCGCGGCGGGCTCGGCGGCCGGAGCTTCCGAGCCGGGCCGCGCCGCCAGCACGATCCTGGACAGGCGGCGGATCACGCTGTCGCCTTCGGCGAGCTGGTTCTTCAGATGCGCCGACATTTGCGTCGCTGCGGTGAGCTGGCTGCCGAGATTCTCGTTGACGTCGCGCACGGTGTGCTTCAGCCCGCCGATCGCGCGTTCGGCGATCTCGGTTGCCGTGATCAGCTCGGCGATGGTGGCCTTCAGCGAATGCTCGTCCGCCTTCAGGCGCTGCAGGCGCTTGTTGAGCAGCATGCAGTAGCCGATGGTCAGCATCAGCAGGATAGCCACCAGGCTCTCGATCGCAATTCCAAGCGAATGACTCATTGTGCCTCCATCAACTTGGTTTGCTCATCAGCCTTCTCGAACATCGCGAAGGTGGTATTGGGTTTGCGCAAATTCTTGGTGACGCGGATCGCGACGCGGTCGCCGACCCGGCCCATCCGCCCTTCGGTCAGCACGACGCTGCCGCAGCGGACCGAGACCAGTGCGTCGGGACGCATCTCCAGCGGCAGGGTGTCGCCGACCTTCAGCTTCATCAGGTTCTTGAGCGGAAGTTCAGCCTCGTAGAGCACCGCGTCGACGGCGATCTCGGCCTGCGCGACTTCGGTGGCGAAATGCCCTTCCCAGATCGGGTCGCGGCCGAACTTTTCGCCCATGAACATCTGCAACAGCACCGGGCGGATCGGCTCGATCGTCGCATAGGGCAGCAGAAGCTCGATGTTGCCGCCGCGGTCCTCCATGTCGATGCGCAGACGCACCAGGATCGCGGCGTTGGCCGGGCGGCTGATCGCCGCGAAGCGCGGATTGGTTTCGAGGCGATCGATCGAAAACGTCACCGGCGAGAGCGGCCGGAACGCCTGCTCTGCGTCGGCCAGCACCACCTCGACCAGCCGCTTGACGAGGTTGGTCTCGATCGTGGTGTAGGGGCGGCCTTCGATGCGCAGCGAGGTCTGGCCGCGGCGACCGCCGAGCAAGACGTCGATCATCGAATAGATCAGGCTCGAATCCACCGTGGCGAGGCCAAAGTTTTCCCACTCCTCGGCCTTGAACACGCTGAGCACGGCGGGAAGCGGAATTGAATTCATGTAATCGCCGAAGCGGACCGAGGTGATGCGGTCGAGCGAGACTTCGACATTGTCCGAGGTGAAATTGCGCAAGCTCGTGGTCATCAGCCGCACCAGGCGGTCGAACACGATTTCGAGCATCGGCAGGCGCTCGTAGGACACCATCGCGGAGTCGATGATGGCGCGAATGCCGGAATGATCGTCGAGATTGACGTCGCCGACGTTGAAGCCGAGCAGATTGTCGATTTCCTCCTGCGACAGCACCCGCTCGCCGCCGGCCTTGTTGCCGAAATCGCGGCCGCCGTCCTCGACCATCGCCGCCCATTGCAGCGCCATGGTCTCGGAGAGTTCATTGGCCGCAGCCGCTTCCGTGGCCTGCGCCGGGTCCTCGGAATCAAGCGAGGCTTCCCATTGGGCGGCAATTGCGTCCTGGTCGACTTGGTCGTTACCGGCCATGATTAAGCGATCCGTCCCGTCACTGAACGACGATTTCCTTGAACAGCACGGCGCTCACCTGGTTGGGCGCCACCGCCGCGTTGACCCGCTTGGTCAGTTCTTCCTTCAAGCGGAACAGGCCGGCCGAGCCGTTGAGGTCGGAGGGACGCAGTTCGCGCAGATAGGTCTGGAACAGGTCGGTGACGCGCGGCAGCGACGGCTTGATGGTCTCGACCTGCTTCTCTTCCTTGACCTCGAGCACGAGCTTCACTTTGAGATATTGCACGCGCTCGCCGGGGCCGCCGACCAGATTGACCATCATGTCGGGCACTTCGACGAAAGACGGCGGCTTTGGCGGCGGCGCTTCGGCATGCGCCTCCTCGCCGTGGCCGCGCATGAAGAAGAACCCGCCCGCGCCGGCGCCGAGGATTGCGAGGAATCCGACGGCCGCGATGATGAGCTTCGGCTTGCCCTTCTTCGCGGGCGCGGCTTCACCTTCCGCGCCTTCCGCCTGTTCGTTCTCCGCCATCGTCCGCCCGCTTCAAAAGGATGCGAACGCGATGTGCCAGCCAGGCCCTACAGACGCGATACAAATGCCCCAGCGCACACGCGCTCTCTTCACCTGCAACGCTAGGGTAATAATGGTTAATGGTTTCTTTCATTTGCCCTTCAACTAGGAAAAAACTGCCGGGCAAACATGGTCAACAAGACCTTTCTGCCGCCCTGCCCGGGCACCCGCAAAACACCTAACCCCTTCAATCGTCGACATTTTCAGGATTGGCACGGCTTTCGCTGAGGAAAGGGCGAACGCACTGAGGCTTGGGAGAGCCGAAGGGGTTCGCGCTGATCCGCCAACTGGCTTGGGAGAGCCGGCTGCGGATCGACCAGAGGGGAGAACCACCGATGCAGAATACGCTTCTGATCGGACTTTCGCGGCAGGTTGTGCTGGAACGGCAGATGGATGTCGTGGCCAACAACGTCGCGAACATCAATACGTCGGGCTACAAGGCCGACCGCTCGCTGTTCGAGGAATATCTGCGCTCGAACGCGCATGAGGACAATTTCGCCTCCAGCGACCGCCGGCTGTCCTTCGTGCAGGACCGCGCCACCTTCCACGATTTCTCGGCTGGTCCGACCGAAGAGACCAAAAACCCGCTCGACGTCGCGATCGACGGCGGCGGCTTTCTCGCCGTGCAGACCCCCGCCGGCGAGCGCTACACCCGCGACGGCGGCCTGCAGATCAACAACCAGGGCCAGCTCGTCACCGCCTCCGGCTACCAGGTGCTCGGCAATTCCGGCCCGATCGTGTT
The DNA here is from genome assembly GCA_963786115.1 of uncultured Alphaproteobacteria bacterium. Taxonomy (GTDB): domain Bacteria; phylum Pseudomonadota; class Alphaproteobacteria; order Rhizobiales; family Xanthobacteraceae; genus Bradyrhizobium. The sequence continues at coordinate 108,234 of CAWAYC010000036.1, read as the reverse complement.
CCAGCCGACCGACAAGCAGATCAACATTGCGTCCGACGGCAACGTCACCGTGCTCGAAGGCACCGGCCGCATCGACGCGGTGCGCGGCAAGCTCCGCATGGTCTCCTTCGCCCAGGCGCAGCAGCTGGTGAAGGAGGGCTCCAACCTCTACGCCGCCGGCGAAGGCCAGGCCGCGCAGCCCGACACCACGTCGCGATTGCGCCAGGGCTTCATCGAAAAGTCCAACGTCAACTCGGTGCATGAAATGAGCCGCATGATCGAGATCACGCGGACCTACACCCAGATCTCGTCGCTGCTGCAGCAGCAGAGCGATTTGCACAAATCGGCGATCGAAAAACTCGCCGACGTTCCGGCCTGAGAGGGATACTGACCCATGCGTGCACTCTACACCGCAGCGACCGGAATGGCGGCACAGGAACTCAACGTTCAGGTGATCTCCAACAACATCGCGAACATGCGCACCACCGGCTACAAGAAGCAGCGCGCAGCGTTCCAGGACCTGATCTATGACCATGTGCGCCGCGTCGGCGCGCAGGCCTCCGACCAGGGCACCATCCTGCCCGTCGGCGTCGATCTCGGCGGCGGCGTCAAGACCGTCGGCACGCCGCGGCTGATGAGCCAGGGCACGCTGTCGCCGACCGGCAACGATCTCGACATCGCGATCCGCGGCGAAGGCTTCTTCAAGATCCAGATGCCCGACAGTACCTACGCCTATACCCGCGACGGCTCGTTCATGATGGACGCGCAGGGCCGCGTCGTCACCGCGCAGGGCAATCCGGTGCAGCCGACGATCACGATCCCGCAAAATTCCTCGCAGATCACCATCAACGCGCAGGGCCAGCTCACGGTGATGCTGCCGGGCTCGACCACGCCGACCACCGTCGGCCAGATCGGCCTGACCCGCTTCATCAACAAGGCCGGCCTGCAGCCGATCGGCGACAATCTGTTCACGGACACCCCGGCCTCCGGCACGCCGCAGGACGGCATCGCCAACACCGACGGCTTCGGCGACATGCAGCAGGCCAATCTCGAACAGGCCAACGTCGAGGTGGTTTCGGAAATCTCCGACCTGATCGCCGCGCAGCGCGCCTACGAGATGAACGCGAAGGTCGTCAGCGCAGCGGACCAGATGCTGCAGTCCACCTCCAACATGTTCCGCTGAGGACGCGCCATGATCGCCCGCTCCCTGCTCCTCGCCACCGCGCTCCTCGCGGCTTCCGCTTCGGCTTGCCTCGCGCAGAACCGCAGCGACATCGTCGCGACCCCGGCGCTGCGCGCCGCTGTCAACGTCACGTCCGATATCGTGCGGATCGGCGACATCATCGACTATGCCGGCGCCGCGGCGCAAATCCCGATCTATCGCGCGCCCGATCTCGGCACCACCGGCACGCTGCCGGTGGCGCAGGTGCTGAACACGCTGCGCGCTCACCAGGTGATCGGCGTCGACACCCGCGATCTCAAGGAAATCTCGGTGACGCGGCTCGCGCGCACGCTGGAGGGCAAGGAGATCGAGCAGCAGGTCGCCCGCGCGCTGGAGCGCAGGAACGGGCTCGGCGACGCCGCCAATCTCACCCTCACCTTCGATCGCGATCCCGGCGATATCAGACTCGATCCCGCCAACTCCGGCGCGGTGCAGCCGACGGCCGTGCGCTACGAGCCGCGCGGCAACCGCTTTGACGTTACGTTCGAGATCGCCAACGAGAACGGCGCGGCGCCGGCCAAGCTGCGCTTCACCGGATCAGCCGTCGAAATGGTGGAGGCCGCGGTGCTGGCCCGCAATGTCGAGCGTGGCGACGTGCTGAAATCCTCCGACGTGGTGGTCGAGCGCCGCCCGAAGGCGGAAGTCGGCACCGATATCGCCGCCCGCGACAAGGCGGTCGGCATGCAGGCCCGCCGCCAGCTCCGCACCGGCCAGGCGCTGAAGGCCGCCGATCTCGCAAAACCCGATCTGGTGCAGCGCGACCAGAGCGTCACGTTGATCTACGAGGCATCGGGGCTCTATCTCACCATGCGCGGCAAGGCGCTCGACAACGGGACCGATGGCGACGTCGTCAACGTGATGAACCTGCAGTCCAAGCGCACCATCTCCGGCGTTGTCAGCGGCCGCGGCCAGGTTTTGATTTCGGTGGCGACGCCCCGCCCCGAGGCCAGCGCCGGCACGCCGTCGCTCGGCGCCGCCGAAACAGCAAGGCCCGTCTCTCTCGCCAACGCCAGTCCAGTCGCTCCAAAAGCCGAGTAATGTTCATGTACCCCTCTCGCATCAACCGCCTTATCCTGACCGGCGCGCTGCTTGCGCTCGGGACCATCGCCAGCGGTTGTTCGGCGATCGACCGTCTCTCCCAGATCGGCGAGACCCCGAAATTGACCGCGATCGAAAATCCGACCGCGCAGCCCGGCTACAAGCCGGTACAGATGCCGATGCCGAAGCCGGAGGTCGCCTCCTATTCTCCGAACTCGCTATGGCGCAACGGCAGCCGCGCTTTCTTCAAGGACCAGCGCGCTGCGCGGGTCGGCGATCTGCTCACCGTGACCGTGAATTTCACCGACAAGGCCAACATCGCCAACGAAAGCCAGCGTAGCCGAGCCTCCAAGGAGGATTCGGGGATCGACGACTTCATCGGCGCCAAGACGCTCGGCGTACAGGCTCAGAAAGTGTTGCCCGGCCGGATATTGACCACCGATTCCAGTTCCTCCTACGACGGCAAGGGCTCGGTCAACCGCCAGGAAAATCTGCAGACCAACGTCGCCGCCGTGGTCACGCAAATCCTCCCGAACGGCAACCTCGTGGTCGAGGGGAAGCAGGAAATCCGCGTCAACTACGAAATTCGCGAATTGATCGTCGCGGGTATCGTGCGGCCGGAGGACATCCAGAGCGACAACACCATCGATTCCTCAAAGATCGCGCAGGCCCGCATCGCCTACGGCGGCCGCGGCCAGATCTCCGACTTCCAGCAACCGCGTTACGGCCAGCAGGTGACGGACATCCTGCTGCCATTCTGATCTTACTTACGAGCTCCCACATCTCACCGCGAACCTAGGCGCGATGGGATGTATCTCGCGGCCTCCGTCAGCTCCCCTGGCGGAGGCCGCGGTCGTTTTATGAGATTTGGAAAACCAACCCAGGATTTCAATGATTTGCAAGATTGGCTCTCCGGTCGATGTGACGGAAGTAGCCGACCATTTGCGGAACGATGTGAGAACCTGCGAGACTCTTGACACACGGCTGACACGAGCCCGCGCGCTTCGCGCCTGCCCATTGTGTTCATTCGCCGCATTGTTTCTGAATATTTCCGATTGTAGAGAGCGCTGCGCACTACCAGAGAAGAAGCGCTGGGGCCCGAATGAAATTAATCCACAAACTTCGACGCAAGCTGTTTCCGCCCCGCGAAGTGATCGAAGGCTACGAGAACGAAGAACTGGTCGAGACCATCTTCCGCAAGACCGTGGCCTATGAGCCGACCGGTGATTGGCCGCTTGTGGCTGGTGTGAAATCGGTAATCGACTTCGGCGGCGGCGCCGGTTTGCACTACAAGGTCGCTCGCCGGCAATCACCTGATATCCGCTGGGCCGTGGTGGAAACACCGGCCATGGTCAGTCGCGCTCGCGAACTGGCAACCAACCGGTTGAAGTTCTTTAGCGACATCGACAAGGCCGCCGGCTGGCTCGGAGACGTCGAACTCATGCACTCGAACGGCGCCATCCAATACGTTGCGGATGCAATTGAGACCGTCAGAACCCTTTGCACAACAAGGCCGGCCACAATGGTGTGGCATCGTGTGCCAATCAGTGACGCCGAGGTCGAGCCAGAGGTGCAGACATCATTCCTCAGCGACAACGGCCCGGGCTCGTTGGCGACGGCGAAGGACAAGCTCGTCAAGTACGCGAAGAATTGGATTCCGGAGGCTGCATTTGTCGCCGCACACGCAGGCTACCGCATCGCTGAGCGCAGCACCGATCCACGCGAGCACGGGACCCATCAGTTTCGCTTCGTTCGACACTAGGCGCCGCTACTTCGTGGTGCTCATTGCAGGTAATTGCAGCGAATCTTGCACTACCTTGCAACGTCACACCACAGCTTCGTCATAGTGCCTCGATCCTACAAATCGGATACCACCGGCGGTTGCGCGATCGGTAACATCACGACCCATACCCCTTTCACTCAGGCGCAACGGGATTTCAACGCGGCTTCCATCAGTTCGCCTGGTGCAGGCGAATTCACAAAAGACTACAATTCTCCGTTCTCTCTTCTCGGTTCGTTAACTGTCGCGTTGAACCGCGTTGGAAGTTAACTGCTCTGCCCATTAGGTAGAGTGCAACGCGTATTTCCTTGATCCAAAGTTATTTTGATGCAGAGAGACGGCGAATATTCGGTCTGGTTTCGGACCTCACGCGGCGAGGGCACCGGAATCGTCTGGCTTGCAAATGGCAGGATATCGGGAGGCGACTGCATTTTCAGGTATGGCGGCTTCTACGAATTCGACGAGCACGAGTTCACCGCCACCCTGACGACGACCAGGTACGCCGAAGGCCCGACGACCGTGTTCGGCGTCGACGAAGTCGAAGCAAAGATCACGGGGATGTTCAAAGGGGCGACCGCGGTCTGTTCGGGCACCGCCATACAGGCGCCGGAGCTTCGGTTCGAAGCCAGACTTTTTCCTCGACAGCCACCAGCAGACGGGCCGGCGGTGAAACGCCCGCCGGTGACGGCTGTAGCGGCCAAACCACCGAAATTCGCCAATCGCCTCTCTCGTACCTGGAGGGACTAGGGTTCTGATTGAATCAGAACCGAAGCTCTGGATTCTTGTTTTGACGCGTTTTCCTCACGCGAACCCCCATGTACTTTGCCTGAAAACGCTACAGGCGGCGATTTCCTGCGCAGAAGCCCTCCAGGTGGACGTGCCAAGCGCATTCCGCCGTCGCGCGGCGAACTCCCAGCCCTCACCGCCGCCGGGCAACGATCACCCCGCACAGAAACGCGACCACGAGCGAGCCAAGCGGCGCTTCCCGCACCAGCTTGCTCAGGACGTCCAGCGGCATGCCTGGCTGGCGGCTCTTCTCAATGGCTTGTCCCAGGGTCACGGCAGCGCTCTTCGCCACGTCGGAGGCTTCCGCGAACATCGACTTCTTCCCCCTGACAGGATCGAGCCCTTCATAGACATAGGGCGGCTCGCGAATATCGGCACTCATGGAAGCGTTCTCCAGATCAACTTGGGTTAATCTGCCGGATGGCAGATCGTTCCGGCTTGAGGCGAAAATCGCCGCACGTCGCCTTCACCGCGCAGGTTCAAGCCCGCGGCGCGAGTTGCAGCTCGAGTAGCGCCAGTCGCTGCAACACGAGCGGATCCTGCTCGCCCTCTTTCGCAGTTGGCAGGATCGCTTCGGCGAGCATGTTGACGTGGGCCGAACTGACCGGCTCCGGCAGCGTCGCCACCGCCTGATCGAGTGCTTTCGTCATGCTCTCGATCGCTTCCGGCGAAAATGCCGCGTCCGAAAAATCCCTCATGGCGTTCACACTTCCCGGCGCGCCCATCTCAAAAGGGCCGGCCCGGCGCCTCTCGGGGGGCGAATATGGCGTCGGGACCGGCAAGGTCTGCCTTCCCATCACTGCATAATTTTCCCGAAACAAATTCGTTCCAACGGTCACGTCTCCGTAAGATTGCGGTCCCTGCGTATGCGGGACGACGTCAGATATCTCAAGCGATGGCCGCGTAAGACCGTCGATCTTCAATTCGCGATTTAAGGGATCGCAAAGCCGGTAAGCGAGACCTTCCTCATTCGTGCGACATGATCGATCATGCAAATCGCCGCAAGCTGAACCGCGTTGCCGTCATCCACCGCACATGGCGGCGCGCCTGCACGGTGCACGACCTCCCTGGAAACCGGCGCCCGGCTCTCCATCGAAGGCCTCGATCCAGGATTCAAGTCTGAAGGAATTCTTCCTGGTGCTGTCGTCAAATCGACGTGGCCTTCCGCCGTTGCCAGTCGCCCGGTCAATGGCGACGAACCCGACGTCAACTTCCTGAAAGACAGCAAGGTCAAATCCGAGAAGGATATAGGCGTCGGAAATCGGCAGCCGATCCGCTCAACGTTTGCGCTCACGCGACTGCGCCAATGTTTCGCAGGAACCATTCGATTCGCATCCGGTTGCTTAGGCTTCACCAACCAAGGAGGACATCATGGTTACGGAAGCGCGAGAAACCGGCACCCTCATCGGAAGCGATAAAGTCGAAGGCACCGCGGTTTATGGCGCCGATGATACCAAAATCGGAACCATAGAACGCGTCATGATCGACAAGACGAGCGGCCGGGTCTCGTATGCAGTGCTGAGTTTCGGCGGATTCCTGGGAATCGGCGACGATCACTATCCCCTGCCCTGGCAGTCGCTGAAGTACGACACCAATCTCGGCGGCTATCGCACCGGCATCACCGAACAGCAACTGCAAGGGGCGCCGAAATACGGCAACGACAATAGCTGGGACTGGAACGACGCCGCGCGGGCGCGGTCGGTGAACGACTATTACGGTGTCGCGATCTGATTGCACGCTTGATCCGGCCAAGTCGGTACCGGCTTTTCGAACGGATTATGCTCAAGGAAGAATGGCCCGCCGGATCGGCGGGCCATTCTTTGTTGGAACTCGTCGCGCTACTTTTTCATCATGCCGCCGGGCGTGGTCGCATCGCCCTTGCGTTCTGCAGAGCCTGCCGTGCCGGCGCCTTGCGTGCTCGAACTCTTTCGCCGACGGCATCGAACTGCCCGTGGCGGTACCGGTCGCGCCATTCTTCATGGCCGTACCGCCGCCGGACGTCGTAGCGCCATTCATGGAATTGCCGGTCGTCGTCTTGCTCGCGGCAGATCCGCCAGCCTGCGAGCTGCCGCCGGCCTGCGCGAACGCGAGCGTGCTGCAGAGCGCGAACGCGCCGGCCAATGCCAGGGTTTTGAACTTCATGGTTTCCTCAACGGGTTGCTGCCCCGGAGGAAGAGTGGACTGAAGCATATTCGTTCCTGAGTGGCCGCACGTAGGCTGCGTAATCCGCGACATGCGAAAGCCCGGCGGAACAGGGCCGCCGAGCGAGCGCAAATACTAATTTGAACCAATGAGGCGATACTGGCGGCCCGAACGAGCGCTGTCTGTTCAAAACGTAACAGAGGAACACGGTACAGAGGCTGTGCACACAGAAAATTTGAAATGAACGCGCGCATGACGTCGACTAGTCACCACGTGCCGAGCACCGGCGGTTTCTTCTACGATACGGCCGCTCCCGAAAGCGCATGGTCGATGTCGGCCGTCACCGACTTCTCGAATCCCGCACGCGAGGAAACCCGCCGCCGCTCGCTGCTCAACCGCAATGAGCGATTTCGCCGCGATCGATTTATCGCAATGATTTCAAGTTGATTTGGGTCGTCCAGCCCTCTTTCAAAAAATATTTCACTTTCGCCGCCGGGCAAATCAGTTCTACCAGCTCGCCCCGTCCTTTCCCGGCAAGAGGGGCGCTTCGCGGTCGTCACGAACGCGGGATGGGATGCGGTGGACGCGGCAGCGTTGGCGCGAAAGTGTGTTCACAGGGCGGTCTTCCGTGAGTGAAACAACAGCGCGCGGACGAACGGCGCTTCAACGCCTTCGCCAAGATTTTGGCTGGCAGCACATGGCTGGTCGAAACTTTGGTTGAGGTCGCTGCGTACGGCGAAGTCGTGTGGTCCTGGCATCCGTTGCTGATGCTAAGCCTTGCGGAGGCGAAACCGGCCCAACCGGGTGAGGTCGCCGTCAATCCGCTTGGCGACGGTGACAAAAAGGAATTCGTCGCCGGGGAGAGCCCGAAGGAAACCGTTAAAACCATTGCGCGGGGAAAGCCGGGTGATCTCCGGCGCAACCGTGGTGACTACCGTGTGCTTACTACCAATGCACACGGGCTACGGGTGCTCCGGGCACCCGGCTTTCCCTGCTCCCTCTTCAAGTGGGGGACGATGTCTTTGCGAAACCTCGGGCAAATCGTGCCGCGAGGATGTGAGGCCATGTTCGGAAATGCCGACGCAAATCACCACATGCTCGCTGTCATCACCCGCGCATGCGGGTGATCCAGTATTCCAGAGACGCCGGTGCTGGAAACGAGAAGCCGCGGCGTACTGAATACCCCGCATGCGCTGATAATGACGGCTTCATGTTTTGCCCGCGCGCCGAAGCTTTAGCGAAGGCGGCAAGCCGAGCGATGACGAGTGGAGTGGCTCTTTGAAAATCGAATGGCAAATATCCATGTCGTCCCCGGGCAAGCGGAGCGCGACCCGGGACTGCAATTCTTCCTCCGTGAGTAGAAACCATCGTCTGGATTCGCTGATGCGGTGTTGCGACGGATCAAACGGCCGCGAACGCAGCCTTTTGGCGTTGCCGCGCGCCCCGGATCAGCGTCAGATAGCTCGCACGAAGCACCTGAAGCATTGCAAGGAGGAGACAACAGATGAAGACCGTTCAGACCATGCTGGCCGAGGCCGACGCGGCGGTGCCGCGGATCAGCCCCGAAGAAGCCAAGCAACTCGTCGGCCGCAGCGACGTGCTGTTTCTCGACGTCCGCGAACCGGCGGAAGTCGCGACATCCGGAAAAGTCCCGGGCGCGCTCGCGGTACCGCGCGGGCTGGTGGAATTCCGCGCCGATCCCGCCTCGCCACTGCACGATGCCGCCTTCGACCGCGCCAAGACGGTGGTCACCTACTGCGCCTCTGGCGGGCGCGCGGCGCTGGTCGGCAAAACGCTAAAGGACATGGGCTACGGCAATGTGCGCAACCTCGGCGGCTTCAAGGGCTGGCTCGATGCCGGAGGCGAGGCGGAGAAGGGATAGGGTCGCGTTGGCGCAGGCGCCCTTGCGCACTCCCCGAGGGCTCACGTGAACTTCGCCGCCACTTGCCCCAACCCTTCGAGTTCCATCACCACGTCGTCGCCGGCCTTGAGCCACACCGTCTTCACAAGGCTCCCCGTCAACACGATCTGCCCCGCGTGCAATCCCTTGCCTTCGGCGGCGAGATGGTTGGCAAGCCAGGCCAGCGCATTGTGGGGGTGGCCGAGGACGTCGGCGCCGGTGCCGCGCCCGACTTCCTTGCCGTTGATCACGGCGCGGCCGGCGACATGAAGCAGATTGGGTGCATCGAAGCGCGTGACCGGTTTGCCGAGCACGCAGCCGGCGGCGAAGAAATCGTCTGCGACGAGCGTCGGTACGCCCATCGTCTCCCATTTGACGTAGCGGTCGTCGACGATCTCGATCGCCGGATGATAGGCCTCGATCGCCTCCATCATCCATTCCGCGGTGAACGGCGCTTCACCCGGCGACAGATTGCGCGCCAGCCGCACCGCGATCTCGCATTCGACGCCGACACGAACGTAATCGCCGGCCTGCAGCGAAACGCCGCTGTCGTGAATACCGTTCTCGAACACGCCGCCGCTGCAGGGATGCCGGATGCCGAGATATTCCTGCATCACCTCGCTGGTGCAGCCGATCTTGTAGCCGGCCATCGCACCGGTCTGCGGCAGCAGGAGATCGTGGACGGCGCGCTGCACGCGATAACCCTCGTCCTCGTCCTGCGGAATGGTGTCAGCGGGCAGCGACGCGAGGCGCGTGCGCTTGCGGCGCGCGTTCGCGATGATCTTTGCGGCCGCGAGAATCCTGTCCATCGGCGGCGCCTTCCTGATTTCGAACCGGCGGGCATCAGCGCCCGGCCGTCTCTACTCGTCGCGATAGACCTTTTCGCGTTTCTCGTGGCGTTCCTGCGCTTCGACCGACAGCGTTGCGATCGGGCGGGCTTCGAGCCGCTTCAGCGAGATCGGCTCGCCGGTCTCCTCGCAATAGCCGTAAGTGTTGTCTTCGATGCGCTGCAGCGCGGCGTCGATCTTGGAGATCAGCTTGCGCTGGCGGTCGCGGGCGCGCAGTTCGATCGCGCGGTCGGTCTCGGAAGAGGCGCGGTCCGCAAGGTCGGGGTGATTGACGTTCTCCTCCTGCAGAGCCTGCAGGGTGATTTTCGATTCCCGGAGGATCTCGTCCTTCCAGGCCAGCAGCTTGGCGCGAAAATAGTCGCGCTGCCGCTCGTTCATGAAGGGCTCCTTTTCAGAAGGCCGGTAATTCTTCAGCTTTTCCAAAGGCGGTCATGTCCCTGTCAGGCGGACGGAAATCGCCCCTCCGCGGTGGGGCGTTATATAGTGATGGCATGTGACAGACAATATGTCGCGCTCCGAAAGGCGGACCGCCCCCAAGACCTTGCACAGGCAAAACTATCTCCGCCCGGAAGGGGGCGGCCCGGCGCCCCGTCGCCGGCCACGAAGCGGCCGCCGATAGGGGCCGGAGGCGGGATTCGCCAGCGGGTCCCGAGGCGGAACCTGCCGCCGGGTCGCGCGGGAACCGCGCCAGGGCTAGACCTGTCCGGCCTTGGCGAGTTCGACTTCGACCCGAAGCTCGATCTCCGACAGTACGGCGTCGAGGCCGGGATCGCCGGAGGTGGATTTCAAATTGGCGGCGGCGTCGCGCAGGCGGCTCACGGTCGCGGGCCCCAGATTCCCGGCGAGCAGTCCGATCTTGAGCTCGTCGAGCACGTCGAGCGCGCCCCTGCCGCGCTGCACCGAACGCCTGCGGCGCTCGGCCGGATCTTCTCCGACGCCCTGCAGCGCCATCAGCGCATCGATGTTGCCGGCCGCTTTCGGCGCGGATGCCGAGCGGGTCTCCTCGGGAACGCTCGTGGTGTCCGGCAGCGAAAAGCCGGTCGAGCTGGTACGCCGCGTATTGCCCAAGGGCGATCCAAGCGTGGTGCCATTCGGTCCGTAGATGCGCATCGTCATGATCTCGCAGGGAGGTAGAGCGCCTGAAGCTTCGCCGTTTTATGGTTAATGACACGTAAACGGCCCGGCAAAATCTGCCGCCGGGCGGCAGTTTCGGCTTCGCCATCAAATCGGAACCGAAGCTGCCCCGACCATTTCCGTAAATATATCAAGACATTGGCTGCGCGATGCAGCGTGGCACGCGGCTCGCATAGTTAATGGCGGACCACCGTCATGGGAGTGGCGCGCGGTCCACCGGAAGGCACTCAAGGGGAGCACAGGATGCCCAGCATCCATTCGGCAAGATACTGGTCGGCGCGATTGGCAATCGCCTGCGCCGTGCTGTTGGCGCTGGCCACGTCCGGGAGCGCCACCTCGCGGATCAAGGATCTCGCCAATATCGAAGGCGTTCGGCAGAACCAGTTGATCGGCTACGGCCTCGTCGTCGGCCTCAACGGCACCGGCGACACGCTGAACAACATCCCCTTCACCAAGCAGTCGCTGCAGGCGATGCTCGAGCGGATGGGCGTCAACATCCGCGGCAGCGTCATCCGCACCGGCAACGTCGCCGCCGTCATGGTCACCGGCAACCTGCCCGCCTTCGGCACCCAGGGCACGCGGATGGACGTTACGGTCTCAGCGCTCGGCGACTCCAAGAACCTGCAGGGCGGCACCCTGCTCGTCACCCCCCTGCTCGGCGCCGACGGCAACGTCTATGCGGTCGCGCAGGGCTCGGTCGCGGTCTCCGGATTCGCGGCCGAAGGCGCCGCGGCCAGCGTCGTCCGCGGCGTGCCAACGGTCGGCCGTATCGCCAACGGCGCCATCATCGAGCGCGAGATCGAATTCGCGCTGAATCGTCTGCCCAACGTGCGGCTGGCGCTGCGCAACGCCGATTTCACCACCGCCAAGCGCATTGCGGCCGCGGTCAACGATTTCCTCGGCGTCAAGACCGCCGAGCCGATCGATCCTTCGACCGTGCAGCTCACGGTCCCCGCGGAATTCAAAGGCAATGTCGTCGCGTTCCTGACCGAGATCGAGCAACTGCAGGTCGATCCGGACCTCGCGGCCAAGATCGTGATCGACGAACGCTCCGGCGTGATCGTGATGGGCCGCGACGTCCGCGTCGCCACCGTGGCTGTGGCGCAGGGCAACCTCACCGTCTCGATTTCCGAGAGCCCGCAGGTCAGCCAGCCCAACCCGCTGTCGCGCGGGAGAACCGTGGTGACGCCGCGCAGCAGCGTCGGCGTCTCCGAGGACGGCAAGAAATTCGCGGTCGTGAAGGACGGCGTCTCGCTCCAGCATCTCGTCGACGGCCTCAACGGACTCGGCATCGGCCCACGCGACCTGATCAGCATCCTGCAGGCGATCAAGGCCGCCGGCGCGATCCAGGCCGATATCGAGGTGATGTGATGCAGAGCCTGATCAACCCCACGACCGGCAGCATGCCTGCAAAAGCGGTGATGCCGCAGTTCAGGGGCCGTCCGGATCCCCTGCTCGCGGACGCGCTCACAAAAGTCTCGCCGCAGGCGCAAGCCAAGGCCAAGGCGACCGCGACCGACTTCGAGGCGATGTTCCTCAACTCGATGTTTTCGCAAATGACCACGGGCATCAAGGGCGAAGGCCCGTTCGGCGACACACCGGGCACCGGCGCGTGGCGCTCGATGCTGACGGATCAATATTCGAAGAATTTCGCCAAGGCCGGCGGCGTCGGAATTTCCAACGACGTCTTCCGGACGTTGATCCTGCAGCAAGCGGGCCACGCCAGCTAATTCGCAAAGGAAACAGCGACATGAACCAGCGTCTTCAACCAAGGCCGGCGCCGGTATCGGCGGAACGGCCTGCAGCGTCGCCACCTGCCGAGATCCGCAAGCTCGCGGAAGACCTGATGGAGGTGATGAGCGCGTTGCTCGGCATCATCGAGCGCGAGACCGAACTGGTCCGCGCCGGCGACATACGCGAGGCGATCAGGCTGGAAGAGCAGAAGTCGGAACTATCGCGCCGCTACATGACGTCGGTTGCCAATATCCAGGCGGCGCAAAAACTTCTCGCGCAGGCGGCGCCGGAACTGCTCGCCACGCTGCGACGTAACCACGACACCTTCCGCGCCATGCTGCAGGTCAACCTCACGGTTCTCGCGACCGCGCACGCGGTGTCCGAAGGCATCGTGCGCGGCGTCAACACCGAAATCCAGCGCCGCAACATTCCGAACACCTACACGGCGGCCGGCCAGCGTGCCGCGCCGGGCCCGCGCCACATCACGCCGCTCGCGGTCAGCCGCTCACTCTGAGCGTTAGCGGTCCCCGCATTTTATCTAAAATCGTCGCGGGCGCATTTGCGCGATATTCAGTGCGTTCCCTAACGCCATGTTGAGAGGTAGCAGAGCATAGTTGCAGTCCAGGAGGGGTTGGGATTTGACTCAAGCGAAGCTAGTGCCGTCGCACTAGGAGGTTGCCATGAGTACAGATTTCAGCATCAAGCCGGTGGGGGCGCCGGTTGCAGCGCCGATCACGCAGCCCGTGAGCGAGGCGGTGCGGAGCGCGGTCGCGACCCAACTGCCGGCGAGCCAGAGCGTGGCCGCGGCGGACGCGGGCGCGCGCGTCAGCATCAATTCCAGGGCCGTCAGCGCATCCGTAACCAATCAGGTTGTTATCGATCGCGACGCCGCTTCGATCGTCTATCAGGTGGTCGACAACCGCACGAGCCAGGTGGTGAAGCAGTTTCCCGAGGAAGCGGTGTTGCGACGACGCGCCTATTTCCACACGCTCGATTTGACAAGAGACGCGCCGACGCGCCTGCTCGCCACCGACCGCAAGGCATAAGAAAGCCCATAGCGTTTTCGAGCGAAGTGGATACCGGTTCGCGTGAAGAAAACGCGTCGAAACAAGAATCCAGAGCTTCGGCTCTGATTCAATCAGAACCGATCATGCTCCAAGTCTCAGCCGGAATGCGTGGCGTAGGCCGAGTCGAGATAGGTCTGCCCGGTCGCGGCATCAGTGACGACGTTCTTGATCTCTGCTTTTCCATTGCTGGCCAGCGTGAACTTGGTGTCGCCGATCCGGAACGCCCCGTCCTTGATCAGCACTTCCTGGTATTTATTGGTGCCATCGCTTTGGTACTGAACCTTGGCGCGAAAACCGGTGACGTTCGAGACCGAAATCTTGAACGTCTTGTTGTTGGCGTATTTTCCGCTCCACGTGCCCTGGTAGAGAGCCGGGTCGACCGCGACATACGGCGTCTTGGACGGGATGGTCGTTCCGACCGTCTTGTAGTTGGCCGATATGATACTCAACAGGTCGGCCATTCTACCGCTCCATCACCGCCCAGACGATCGTCAGCCGCGGCCCGACAGGCCGGCGGCGATGTTGCAGTTGATGTCGATCAGCGACTTCAGCTTTGCCGGATCCGGGTTCAACTGCATCTCGACGGTCTGCTTCAACACGAACACGCCGATATTGGCGATGTTCTGACGGACCTCGAGCGGCTGGGGATTTTCGTTGGCCTCGACTGCGCTCATGAAAATCGACCACAGGCGGCGATTGAACAACAACGCGTTATGCATGGCCTTGTCGGGCCCGGCCCAGTTGGTCTGAACTTCCTTCAACTGCCGTGCAGCCTTCAAGAGCGCCTGCGCTTCGATTTCACGGGGAGATGCCGTCGTGGTGGACGTGCGGGCGTAGGCCTGGGCTGCATTTGACATTCACGAACCTCGATGGGAGCGGCCTCTTGAGGCCGCGGAACTTCACAATTGCCCAACGTTCATACAGGAGCGCGCCTTTAAATATGGTTAGCGGCGGTTATCAAATGTGTCTGTATTCCGGCAAAAAAATCACCGTTGCAACGCGCCCGATTGAAACGAAAACGGCGGGGTTTGCCCCCGCCGTTCTGACTGGCTTCGCTTCCGGGCTTAGCGGAGCAGCTGGAGCACGCTCTGCTGGCTTTGGTTGGCGAGCGCCAGCGCGGACACCCCGATCGACTGGCGGGTCGCCAACGCCTGGCTGTTGGCCGCTTCTTCGTTGGTGTCGGCCAACGTCAGGTTGGACGAGCCGGTCTGCAGCACGTTGATCAGGTTCTTGGAGAAATCCTGACGGATCTGCACGACCGAAAGATTCGAGCCGAGCGACGAGGCCTCCGTTCTCAGCAAATTCGACGCGCTCGAAATTTTTGCAATTGTCGCGCTGACTGAACTATTGTCGAGAAAGTCGGTGCCGGCCGTCAACGACGCGAGCCCGAGACCAGCCGCGTTGAAAGTCACGCCCTTGACGTTTAGCGTCGACTTGCCGGTCTCATTGAAGGTCAGCTTGAGATCGTCGCCGTTCAAGAGATTGATGCCGTTGAACGAAGCGTCCTGCGATGTCGTCGTAATCTGCTGAATGATGTTGTTGTACTGGGCGACAAGGTTGGCGCGAGCCGTCTGAGAAGCCGCATCGGGGACTGGATTGCCCGCGGTTCCACCAGCCGGCGTGACAAGTGCGAAGGTGCCCGTGCCGCTCAGCGCGACGTTGTTCGCAGCCGCGGTCGTCCCCAGCGTGAGGGTTTGGCTGGCATAGTCGTTGGTCGAGGTAAAGGTGACTGATCCGTCGGAGGCCAAGGAGGCATTCAGGCCGATACCGGCTGCCGACAGTGCCGCATTGAAAGCATTGATGGAGTTGACGTTACCAGCGGCGACCGTGCTGGAGATGGTGATGGTGGTCGCCGCGCCGGCAGCGGGCGTAAACACGAACGTCGCACCGTTGAGGGAGTTGGTGCCGCCGTTGGTAAGGTCGGCCGCCGTGCCTGCAACAGCCAGAGCACCGGCGCCGGTCGGCGCTGCAGTGGTGGCCGAAGCCTTTACCGAATACCCGCTGGTGCTTTGCAAGGCCTGGTTGCCGACCGACTTGGCGGCGTCGACCAGCTTCTGCAGCGAGGTGAGCCCGGTGTTGGCGGCCTGCAGTACCTGCACGCCGTTGCCGATCGAATCGAGCAGATTGCTGATGTCGCCGGCGCGATTGTCGAGCGAAGCCGCGGTGAAATAGTTGGTGGGATTGTCGAGGGCCGTATTGACCTTCTTGCCGGTCGAGAGACGATTTTGGGTGGTGGCAAGCAGATCGGCGGTCGACTGCAACGAGAGCAAGTTCTGGCGAACCGACGCAGAGAGAACAATGCCGGACATGGCTCAAACCTTCCTGGTTGATATCGGCAGTTCTACCGCGGTTAATTTAACTTAGGGTAAATATCCGCTTAAGTTGTTTGATGAACGCTCTCTTACCCTCGTCATTCTCCCGATCGCGTTGGCCAAAAAAACGAAAACGGCGGGGTTTCCCCCGCCGTTTCCTCTTCTCGGTATGAGTTCCAAATCAGCGAAGGAGCTGCAGCACGCTCTGCTGGCTCTGGTTCGCCAGCGCCAGCGCGGACACCCCGATCGACTGGCGGGTCGACAGCGCCTGGCTGTTGGCCGCTTCCTCGTTCGTGTCGGCCAGCGTCAGGTTGGACGAGCCGGTCTGCAGCACGTTGATCAGGTTCTTGGAGAAGTCCTGACGGATCTGCACGACCGAAAGGTTCGAACCCAGCGTCGAAGCTTCCGAACGCAGCGTGCTCGACGCAGCGTTGAGCTTGGAGATAACGGAGTTGGTCGACGTGTTGTCGACGAAGTCCGTTCCACCGGTCAGCTTGCTCAGGCCGAGACCGGTGGAATCGAATGTCACGCCCTGGATGTTCAGGGTCGACTTGCCGGTTTCGTTGAACACCAGCTTGAGGTTGTCACCGCCAAGCAGGTTGACACCGTTGAACGAAGCGTCCTGCGAAGTAGTGGTGATCTGCTGGAGGATCCCGTTGTACTGGGTGACCAGGTTGGCGCGGGTGGTCTGCGAAGCCGCATCGGCGACCGCAGCATTGACGGTTCCGACGGTGGCCGTAGTGGCCTGGATATCGACACCCTCGCCGGTCGGAGCGGTGCCCGCGGCGGTGATGGTCTGGCTGGCTGCGTCATTGGTCGAGGTGAAGGTCAGCGTGTCGGCCGTCGAGGAAATCGAAGCGTTAACCGCGACGCCATTGGACACCAGAACGTTGTTCAGTTGGTCGAGCGTCTTGACCGTTGCGGTGCCCGATCCGGTTGCGAACGTCGAACCGATCGTGACTGCGAGCGTGCCGGTCGCCGTTTTGAAGGTGATGACCGAACCACCGAGTTTGCCGGCGTTGAGGTCGGCCGCGGTCGTCGTGCCTGTGCCGGTGCCAGTGCCGGTAACGTCGACATTCGCCTTGGTCGAATAGCCGACCGAGGTCTGGAGGGCCTGGTTGGCGATCGACTTCGCGGTATCGACCAGCTTCTGAAGCGACGTGATGCCGGTGTTGGCGGCCTGCAGAATTTGCACGCCGTTACCGATGCCATCGAGCAGATTGTTGATGTCGCTGGCGCGGTTATCGAGCGAGGCCGCGGTGAAATAGTTGGTCGGATTGTCGAGGGCCGTATTGACCTTCTTGCCGGTGGCAAGGTGGTTCTGGGTGGTCGCGAGCAAATCGGCCGTGGACTGCAGCGAGAGCAGGTTCTGGCGAACGGACGAAGAGAGAATAATACCGGACATCTTTTCATACCTTTCTGGTGTGAAATACTGATACGCATCGCTCCCAATCTTTTCGATCGGGCGACCGGGTCACCCTGAAGCCAAGCCTCTAAGAAAAAATGAATCGATAGCGGACTCTTCCGGCGCAAATAAAAGGATAAATTGCCGGCTCTTCTTCCGCCAGCTCCGAATAAGGACTGATACGTCTGCAAATTTGAGCCGCAAACTCCAAACAAGCGTCCGCTGTCTTTACCAATGGTTAACCGTCATCGGAAAGGATTGCGCCTGGACCGGCCAGAGAGCGCCGCGATGGCTGGTGCAAACCGAAGCCGACACGCATTCAACTTCACTGCAAACGGCCCCGCATGAACGGCGGCAAAGGAGAATCGCATGGCGTTGAAGGTCGAACTCAAGCCGCACGAACGGATCATCATCGGCGCCTGCGTGGTCACCAACACCGATCAGCGTGCCCGCCTGCTGATCGACGGCGATCGAATCCCGATCCTGCGCGAGAAGGACATCCTGACGCCCGAGACCTCCGACACGCCGGCCAAGCTGGTCTATCTCGCCGTGCAGTTGATGTACCTGTCTCCGGACCCGATGGCCCATCACCCGACCTATTTCACCCTGGTGCGGGATATCCTCATCGCCATGCCGAGCGCGTGGCCGTTCATCGAGGGCATCAACAATCACATCCTCAACGGCGATCTCTATCACGCGCTGAAGGAGTCGAAGAAGCTCATCAACCACGAGGAGAACCTGCTCGAGAGCGCACGAAAGCTCGCGGCGCACGGCGAGGACGATAACCGCAAATCGGCATAGCCGCACATCGCCATCCCCAGAAAAACGGCCTCCGCAAGGAGGCCCTTTTCGTGTCCGGCGAATGACCGTGCGGGTCAGATCGGCAGGAACTTGGTCAGCGTGGTCTGGTACAGCATGGACGTCGTTTGATAGGACGCCTGCAGCATGGTTTGCAGCGCCAGGATCTTGGTCGCCACTTCGTCCTGATTGATGCCCTCGATCGAATCCAGCATCGTCTGCGCCATTCCCTTCAGCTGGGTCTGACGGTCGGTCGCGGCCTTCATCGCCGTCTGCGCGCCGGCAAACTCCGCCTGCACATCCTGGATCGATTGCTGACCAGGTTGCGGCGCCAGGTTTGCCGTGATGCGCTGCGCAAGCGCGGTCACCTGCGCGCTCGCATTCGGATTGCTGGCGTTGGTCGTGACGGCCGCGTAGACGGCGATGTTCTGCAGCTCATAGCGGAACGCCTGTTCGTTGGCGCGGGCGCCATATTGAACGGAAATCGATTGATCGACGCGAGCGACCGCTGTGCCGCGCGGCGAGTCGGTGCCGTTTTCGCCGGTGTACCAGAACACGGTATTGGCCGGCGTGCCCGCGACCAGCGTCGTCGCGGTGTTCAGTGGCGACCCGCCGACGCGCAGCGGCGCCGGGTTCGCGCTCACCGTCGGACCGAAGCCTAACGCAGCGAACGCCGCGGTATTCGAGCTGGTGACTGTCAACGGCGCGTTATCGCCGCCATGCAGGGTGATTGCACCGCTGCTGATGGTCGAGGGGTTATTGGTGCCGGTGATCGAATCGATCTTCGTCAGCAGCGCCTGAACGCTGTCAGTGATATTGAGCTGGTTGCCGGTCGCGCCCGATGTCACGAAGGTAATCGGCGTGCCGTTGACGGTGATGGTGTCGCCAGGCGCGAAGCTCGTGGCCAGCGAATCCGACGGAGCGCTGCCCGACAACAATGTCGCGCCGGCTATCGGCGCCGCCGTCGCGGCCTGATTGCTGACCGCGCTTCCCCCGATCGTGGCCGACTGGTTGAAGAAATTATCCGACGCCGCGATCGCCGATGCGGCCACCAGTGAGGTGTCGCTCAATGTCTTGATCGACGATGTCAGGGTGGACTGCAAATTCACCGTCGTCGCCGCGGTGTCGGCGCCGATCAGGAACGAGCCGGACGGCGGCGGGTTAGTCGTCGTCGCGGTCAGCTCGATCGACTTCGACGTGCCGTCGGGAAGCGAGAAGTTGAACTTGATCTTGTCGCCCTCGTTGGGATTGACCGCGCCAAGATCGATGGCGGTTGCCGGCGGCGTGCCGGTCGGCTGCGTGACCGTCGCACCGGTCAGCGAAGATTGCACCGACTGGAATTTCAAGCCGAACGGCGAGCCGTCTTCGGCGACGCTGGTGACTGTCGTGGTCAGGCGAGGACACGCTGAGGCGTCCCATGTTGCCGACGCCCTGGTCCGCCTGCAGGCGCTCCTTGATCAGTTGCGTGAGGCCCGCCTGCGTCGCGGTACCGCCGAGCATCACGTCGGCAGGGACGGTTGCAGCGGCATCGGTGGCGCGGCCGGAAAACAGATAGCGGTCGCCGGACTGGCTGTTGAGAAACGCGACCGCGTTTGCGAACGCGGCCTGAGCCGTGATCTGGCCGGACGTCTGGCCGTTGTTATTGAGCACGAGGGTGGCCGTGGTCGAGGCTTTCTTGACCTGCGCGTTGATGTCGGAAAGCCCCTGCAGCGCCAGATTGGCGACGTTCAGCCTCGTGTTGACATTGGTCGCGGTGTCCGAAAACGAATTGATGGTATTGATCTGCGCACGCAGGCTGAGCGCGAAGCCGCGATCGATGCCCTGCCCTGCATAGGTCGTCGAGACTTTGCCGCTCGCAAGCTGCGTCGTCAGCGCATCGAGCTGCGCCCGCATATTGATGATGGACGTCCCGATATAGGACGTCTTGCCACTAACGCCGTCGATCGACATGAAACCCTCACATGGCCTGTAGCAGCGTGTCGTACATCTGCTTGATGGACGACATGACGCGTGCATTTGCGGAATACGCGTTTTGCAGCGCCAGAAGATGCGCCATTTCGTCATCGATGTTCACGCCGGACGTGGCGCTCATTTTCTTCTGCAGGGTGTTGAGCACGACATCCTGGCCGTCCGCCAGCTGCTTGGCGGCGCTTGCGGCCTCACCCTGCTGGCTGATGAACTGCTTGGCAAAATTCAACAGCGTGCCGGTGAATGGTGCTCCGGTGGTGCCGATGCCGGTTTGCGGCGAGTAACGGTAGGAGCCGGTCGACAACTGCGACAGGATGAAATCGGAGCGCGTCGTGTCGCCGGAAGCGGTGAGCGGATTGGTCGAGTAGACGATCGTGCGCGAGGGATCGCCGAGCAACGCGGTATTGACGCTGATGCGACCCGCCAGACCGACTTGCGTCGAGCCGTTCGCGGTGATCGCCCCGCTATAGGGTGCGCCGTTGTCGGTAAAGAAGGGAAGCTGCGGATTGCCGCTGGTGAGCGAGGTCATCGTCGTCGTCACCGAAGCCGCAGTGACGTCGGAACGATTTGGCGCCCCGTCATCCAGCACGCGCAAGGTCGACCCCGAGGGGTTCGAGAATTGCAGATTGGCCGTGGTGCCGAGCGCGGCGTTCAATTGCGCAACGACCGAGCTCATGCCGCCCGAAAAATCGACGCCCAGGACCTCATCGTTCGGATCAAGCGTGGCGCCATTGCCGAGCGGCAGCACCGATGGATCGTCGACGCGCACGATCGAGAGGTTATGCGTGGCGCCGGTGACGTTGTCCTTGTAGGTGACGTGAACGACGTTGCCGGATTGCAGCCCGGTGAGGTCGACGTCAAAGCCCGTCTGCGGCAAAACCGATGACGGCGCGGCAACGCCGGCGGTCGTCTTGTCCGACAGCGCGCTCGACATCGAAGCCGCCAACTGGTCGATCTGCGCCTGCGCCTTCACCAGCGTATTGTCGCGCAGCTCGAGATAGGCGGCGATCTTGCCGGAGCGGATCGAATTGGTCGACACCATGTCATAGCTGCCGCCATGCGGAAAATTGATGGTGATGGTGCCGACGTTGCTCTGGGCCGGATCTGAATTGTACAGCGTATTGGGCGTCACCGTGCCCTGCGCATTGAAACTGAGCTTCGCCGCCTCGGTGCCGACCAGCTGCACGCCGGAATTGGTGAACACCGTCACCTGGTTGAGGTCGTTGGTGACGGTCCTGATGTCCATCAGCTGCGACAGCTGATCGATGTACTGATCGCGCTGATCGAGCAGCGACGCCGTCGACGCGTCGGTCTGGCCGTTGTTCTTCAATTGATTGTTGATCGCCGCGATCTGCGCCATGGCGTTATTGGCGGCGTTGACGGAGTCGTTGATGCCGGCTTCGGCATTGGCGCGCAGGCTCTGAATTCCCTGCGTCGTCGCGTTGAGCTGCTGCGCCATGGTCTGCGCGGCATTGACGACACCGATCCGCGCCGACTGCGAGTCCGGGCTGGTCGACAGGCCCTGGAGCGCGGTCAGGAAATTGTTGAAGGCGCTTTCGATGGTGCCGGTATCATCAGGATTTCCGTAGACGTTCTGCAGATTGGCGAGATAGGTCGAACGGATGTCGGCATAGGCGGCGCCCGAGGTCTCGGTGCGTATCTGGGTCTGCAGATATTGATCGAGCTGGCGGTTGACGCCGTTGAGAAGCACGCTCGAGCCATAGTCGCCGGACAGGCCTGCGACCTGGTTGACGGTTTTCTTGACGTAGCCCGGCGTCTCCGCATTGGCGACGTTCGACGACACCAGCGAGAGCGAGGCTTGCGTCGCGCGCAAACCTGACATCGCCGTGGAGAGGGCCTGACTCAAACCCATGACTGGTTACCCATTTCAGGTCGCATCCATTGCGACTTAGCGCAGCACGTTCAGGAGATCCTGCACCATCGTATTGGAGGTGGTGATGACCTTGGTGTTCGCCGAATAAGCCTGCTGGGTAACGATCAGCTTGGTGAATTCATCGGCGATGTCGGTGTTCGATCCTTCCAGCGAGGAGCCAACGATGGTGCCCGACTTGCCGAACAGCGCCTGTCCGGATTCATCGGTCGCCTCGAATGCACCACCGTCGACGCGCTTCAGGAAGTTGGTGCCGTTGAAGGTCGCCACCGAAATTTCGGCGAGATCGAGGTTGCGGCCGTTGGAGTAGTTGCCGACGATGCGGCCGTTGGTGCTGACGCTGACCGCCTGTAACTCGCCGGCCGGGAAGCCGTCCTGCTGGATCTGGTTGACCTGTACGTTGCCGTTGGCATCGGCGAACTGCGTCACGCCGCCGGTGCCGAAGTTGATGACGGGGTTGCCGATCGAGACGCCGTTGACCACGCAGTTCGTGAGCGTGACGGAGGGGATCGCCGGCGACATCTGACCGTTGGCCGCGAAGGTAAAGTTGGTATTGACGTTCTGCCAGGCGACCTGCGTGCCGGTCGCGTTGGGATTGACCTGGTAGAACAGATTCCAGGTGTCGGTATGACCGGCGCCCAGCGAAGCGCTGTCGGTCTTGGCCCAGCGGAGCTGCAGGTTCACCGGCGAGCCCGAGACGTCGTAGGTCGTGACCGCGCCACCGGCGACGGTCTCGTTGAGGAAGGTCGAATTATCGTTGCCGACGACCTGGCCGGTGCCCGCCGTGCCGCCGCCGCCGCGCGTCGCCGTCACAGTTCCGGCGAAACCAAGTGCCGCGAATGCGGCGCTGTTATTACTCGTGATCGATAGATCGGACGCGGTGCCGGAATGCAGGGTGATGACACCGCCGGAGATTGTGGAGGGTGTGGCGGTGCCGGTGATCGAGTCGATCTTGGCGAGCAATGTTGAGATATCGTCGGTGATGTTGAGCTGATTGCCGCTCGCGCCACTCGCCACGAAGCTGATAACGGTACCGTTGACCGTAATGGTGTCGGTGGGTGCGTTAAAATTCGCACCAATAGAGTTGCTGCCCGCGGCACCTGACAGCGCTGTGGTGGGACCGTTGGCAACCGACGCTTTGTTGTTCTGTGCCGAGCCGGATTTGGAAGAATCGGTATAGGGCGCCGCCGGGGTGCCGAGCACCAGCGGGTTATGGCCGGAGCTGAACGATCCCGGAGCGATCAATTCTGATCCCGGAACGGACGCGTCGTGCTTGGTGGTCAGCGGATAGCTGGCGAGGTTGGCGCGGTAGCTGATCGCTGTGGTTTGCTGCGCCGGCAGGAAGTCGTTCTGGAATCTCAGCACCTGCGGCGAACTGCCCGACGGGTTGCCGGTGGTCGGGTCGATCGGAACGCCTTCGAGATAATAGCCGGCGCCGTTGACAAGGTAGCCGCTCTTGTCGAGCTGGAAATCGCCGCGGCGGGTGTAGCGATCGACGCCGTCGAACACCGGCGCGCCGTCGGTGAAGGTGCCCGGCTTCTGCACCGCGAAGAAGCCGTTGCCGTTGATGGCCATGAAGGTCGCGACGGAAGCGGACTGCACGTCGCCCTGCACCGAGTTGGTGGAGCGGGATTGCGTGGTCACGCCTCCGGCGAGCTGCGCGGTCAATGAGGTCTGCGGAATGAGATCGAGGAAAGAGGTGTCGATGCGCTTGAACGCGGTGGTCTGCGAGTTGGCGATGTTGCCCGAGACGTTTTCCAGCGCGTAGGACTGGGCGCGCAAGCCGCCTACAGCCGTCGTAAGTGCGCCGAAGATACCCATGACATTCTCTCCAAATTCGATTCCAGATCGGACTCTTGGCCGCCCACGGATCGAAAGGACCGGGCCGCGTCGGGAGAACATGTCGCAAGCGTTGTGCCAAACCAGAAAACTACGTACAATCAGCCACTTAAATAAAAGGCCCCGGTCAAAGGACCGGGGCACAATTGCCGGGCGGGCAACAATTGCCGGGTGCGAGCCTCAGGTCGCCGACGGCGCGGCGGGATGAAACACCAGCGCAAAGCCGTCCATGCAGTAGCGCAGGCCGGTCGGCTTCGGCCCGTCGTCGAAGACGTGGCCGAGATGGCCGCCGCAGCGGCGGCAGTGCACTTCGGTACGAAGCATGCCGTAGGTGCGGTCCTCGGTCTTGCCGACGGCATTTTCCAGCGGCTGATAGAAACTCGGCCAACCGGTGCCGCTTTCGAACTTGGTGTCCGACGAAAACAGCGGCAGATCGCAGCCGGCGCAAGCGAAAACGCCCTTGCGGTGCTCCTTCAAGAGCGGGCTCGAACCGGGGCGTTCGGTGCCCTGCTCGCGCAGGATCTCATATTGCTGCGGCGTCAGCTGCGCGCGCCATTCGGCATCGGTCTTTTCGATCTCGAATTTTTCGGCGGCCCGCGCCGGCGAGGCGCGCAGCCA
This sequence comes from uncultured Alphaproteobacteria bacterium, assembly GCA_963786115.1. Lineage (GTDB taxonomy): Bacteria > Pseudomonadota > Alphaproteobacteria > Rhizobiales > Xanthobacteraceae > Bradyrhizobium. Next base: position 83,773 of record CAWAYC010000036.1, on the reverse strand, counting down.
GCGGAAGGCGGCGAGCCCGAACAGACCGGCGACGGATGCAAGCAGGATACGGCGGTCAATCATCATGGTCTCCGTGCGGGGCGGACTACGATTGTTCGCTATCAAATACGGGACGCCAGGGCGGAAGTTACACCGATCCGTCCGGAATCCGCTCACTTTCCCGCGAGGCGATGCCGTGGGCCTCGACCAGTTTCTGGGTGGATGCCTGAGGCTGCGGAGCCACCGGGAGCGGTCCGCCCGGCGGGGGGCGGCGGCGCGGCGGGGGTCTGGTGCCGGCCTGGCGATTGGCTTCCGCCAGCCGTACCTCGCGAACACGGTCCTTGGCCCGCACGCCTTCCCGATAACGGGCGAGCGTTCCCGCCGCAGCGGAAACGCCCCGCCCCCACGTCCCGATCAGATGGGCGGCGACGCGGCCGGTCGGCCCGCCCGCCCAGACCAGGTCGAACGGCGAAAACAACCGCCAGCGCTCGTCTCCCCACAGGATGCTGCGCGCAATGAGCTGGCCGGCCATCGCCGACGTGTTCAGGCCGTGCCGGCCGAAGCCGCTGGCGACCCACAGTCCGTTGCGCAACTGGCCGATCTGCGGCATGCCATGCACGGTCACCCCGACCGCACCGCCGAACATCTCCGCGATTTCGACCTTGCCGAGTTGCGGAAAGATCGTGGCGATGCGGCGCTGGATCGCCGGACCAAAACGGCGGGCCCGCGCGTCCCACGTGGTCTCCGGACTGGCCCATAGCAGGCGGTCGCCATCGACGACGCGGAAATGATCGATGCCGTCGCTGTCCGTCACCGATCCCCGAAAGGTGATCGCCTCAAGGAGACGCTCGCCGAGCGGCTCGGTCAGCGCGGCGTAGCGCCAAACCGGCAGCAGCGTTTCCGACAGCCGCCGCGCCGGCGCGCCGAGATGAATGTTGCCGGCCAGCACGATGTGGGAGGCGCGCAAGCGCGCCGACGGCGTGACGATGCGCTTGCGAACGCCCGACGAATCGATGCTGACGACAGGCGTGTCTTCGAAGATGCGGGCCCCTGCCCGCTTCGCCAGTTCAGCAAGGCCATGAACATACTTACGGCCGTCGATCTGGAACGCTTTCGGAAAATAGATGCCGTGGAAATAGCGCGGCGTCCTGAGCTCGCTGCGGACGCGCTCGACCTGCCAGCCTTCGACTTCGGTCTCGAAATCTTCGCTCAGCGTCTGCAGCCGGCTGATCAGCGTTTCGCCGACATCGACATTGGAAACCTGCAGCGCGCCGTCGCTTAGGCCGATGCCCGGAATCAGTTCCTCGGTTGCGGTGGCGCGAACGTAGTCGACGCCCTCCTTCGACAGCGCCCAGAGCTCGCGGGCATCCTCGAGCCCGACGCGCTCGATCAGATCGCCGATCGCAAGGCTAAAGCCCGGCATCACCGTGCCAAGTTGATGGCCGGATGCATTCCAGCCGACATGGCGGCCCTCGAGCACGGCGACGCTGGCGCCAAGACGCGCGGCTTCGCGGGCCACCGTCAATCCGGCAAGTCCGGCTCCGACCACGCAAATATCGACATCGAGGTCGACCGACAGGCGGGCGCGGAACGGCGTGGCTTCGTCGCCAGGGCCTTTGGTCGGACTTGTGGAAGCCTCGCTCATGGCGTTTTCTTACGGACCGCTGCGGCCCTTGTCACCTTGTCCCAGGCATGTGTCTGTAGATTAATTCAGACTGTGCCCGAATTGAGATTTGCGCCCATGCGCCGTTTGATGCTGCTGCGTCACGCCAAGACTGAGACTGATGCGCCCTCGGGCAAGGACCGTGACCGCCGCCTCGACGACCGCGGCCGGCAGGACGCCGCTGAAATCGGCGGCTGGATCAGCCGGCATCCGCCCTTTCCCGACCGCGTGCTGGTTTCACCGGCAACCCGGGCGCACCAGACTTGGGATACTGCCTGGGAGGCGATGAAGAACCTCGTTTCGCGGCCGCAGGTCGAATTCCTGCCGGAACTCTACGGCGCAGGTCCGAAGCAGCTCTTGCAAACGATCCGCACGGCGTCCGTGTCCGATCCCAAGCGGCTGATGCTGGTCGGACACAATCCGGGCATGCACGAACTGGCGCTGACCCTGACCGGCAGCGGCGATGCCGCCGCAAAAAAAGCCCTCGACCACAATCTGCCGACCTCGGGCCTCGCCATCTTCGACTTCGCGACCAGCGACTGGAACGAGGTGGCGTTTCGCCGCGGCAAGCTCGTGCTGTTCGTCAGCCCTAAACTATTGAAGCAGACGTCGGGCGATTGACGCAAGCGGACATCGCGGCGCAGGTATGCTATAGGTTGAGTGGGGACCGGTTCGCACAAGAAGACGCGTAAAGAATACGCGCTCCGGCCGTGGACAGGAGGCGCAGATGTTCAAATCCATTCTGGTGCCGATCGATCTGGCGGACACCGATCTGGCCAAGCCCGCGATCGCGACCGCTGCAACGCTGTCACAGACCTGGAGCGGCACGGTGCGGCTGCTCAACGTGCTGCCGATGACGCCGGTGATGCTGGCGGAATACGTACCGGCCGATTTCGACACCCAGCAGCGGCAAACCTCGGAGGAAGCGCTCGCCATCGTCGCGCGCGAATCCGGCATCGAGCCGTCGCGCGTTTCCTACATGGTTCGGCAAGGCGGCATCTATCACGAGATCCTCGAAGAGGCGGCGGCGATCAAGGCCGAGCTGATCGTGATGACGTCGCACCGGCCGGCAATGCGCACCTATTTCCTCGGCTCCAACGCCGGACATGTCGTGCGTTACGCCAAATGCTCGGTGCTCGTGGTGCGGCATTGAAGATTTTCGCGCCGGACGTCCACGGGTCGGCCTCTCACCGAAGTCGCGCCATATCCGGGTTCAAGGCTCCGCCCACCACCGCCTCGATCTGGGAGCGCACGATGCCGATATCGCGCAGGGCACGGTCGTCGAGCCCGCGCAACGTTTTGATGGCGACGCGGCGGTCCCAATAGGTGATGAGCGCGTAAGCCCATCCCTCGATCCGGCGGGCCAATCCGCCTGACGAACCTGATATCGCAGGCTGCGCTGCGGGCGAGAACGTCGTGGTCATCTTCCTCTCCAAGCGGCAGCCGCACGGCAACGCGATGCCGTTGACGCAGCGCGGCCGGGCAGCGCTGCGCCTTGAATGACCTCGGATTGCTTGCGCTTTCTTCAGTTCAATCGCGGGCTTGATGACCCTTAAATGATCCGATACATATCTCGGTGCAAGAAAAACATTGCTCTCGGTGCAATAATGTCGAAATTCGAGTATTTGAAGCTTGCCGATACCGTGGCCGCCGAGATCGCCAATGGCGCGTTCAAACCCGGCGATCGCCTGCCGCCACAGCGCACCTTCGCCTATCAGCGCAGGATCGCCGTCTCGACCGCGAGCCGCGTCTACACCGAGCTGTTGCGCCGGGGCCTCGTGATCGGCGAAGTCGGACGCGGCACGTTCGTTTCCGGCGAAACGCGGCGCGGTGTCGCCATGCCGATCGAACCGCGCGGCGCGCGCATCGATCTCGAAGTCAATTATCCGCTGCTGCCGACGCAATCGGCGATGATCGCAAAAAGCCTTGAAGGGCTGGAACGGCCCGAAGTGCTCGACGTCGCGTTGCGACACTCGACCAGCATCGGCACGCAGGCGGCAAGAACCGTTTCGGCGGAGTTTCTCGCCCGCGATGACTGGTCACCGGCTGCGGACCAGCTCGTCTTCACCGCGAACGGAAGGCAATGCATCGCCGCCGCACTTGCGGCGGTGGTGCCAAGCGGTGGCCGCTGCGGCGTCGAAGCGTTGACCTATCCCTTTATCAAGGACATCGCCGCGAGGCTCGGCGTCACGCTGGTGCCGCTGGCAATGGACGAGAACGGCGTCCGTCCCGACGCGGTGCAGAAGGCCCATCGCGAAGCGCACCTGTCCGCGCTCTACATTCAGCCCACGATTCAGAATCCGCTTGGCATGACGATGCCGCCGGCGCGCCGTACCGACCTGCTGCGCGTCATCGAGAAGCTCGGCCTCACCGTCATCGAGGATACGGTCTACGGCTTTCTCGACGAGGAAACCCCACTGGCCGCGCTCGCGCCCGACAGCTGCATCGTGCTCGACAGCCTGTCGAAGAAGGTTGCCCCCGGACTGGCGCTCGGCTTCATCGTTTCGCCGACGCGCCTGCGCGAGCGCATCATGGCCGCGGTTCGATCGGGCGGATGGACCGCCTCGGGATTTGCGTTTGCTGCCGGGCAACGCCTGATGGCCGACGGCACCGTTGCCGAGCTTTCACGCCTGAAGCGAATCGACGCGGCACGGCGCCAGCAGATGGCGGCCAAATATCTTGCCGGTTTCGAGGTCCAGGCGAATCCCAAATCCTACCATCTGTGGCTGACCCTGCCGCCGCATTGGCGTTCGCAAACATTCGTCGCGGCGGCCGCGCGGCGGGACATCGCCTTGACCCCCTCGACCACCTTCGCGGTAACGCCCGGCCACGCGCCCAATGCCGTCCGTTTGGCTCTCGGCGCCCCCACCATCGACCAGCTCGATCTGGCTCTGCGCACAGTGGCGGGGATGCTGACTGCGAAGGAAGATTTCGATACCACCGAATAGAATTATCGATCGCGCCTTGCACTCACAGGCCATTCCGCGATGAAGCCGTTCGCCGTGTACGGCTCGATCTTGTCCCATTCGCTGAGCATGCGGCGGCTGAATTCGCCGTCGGAAGCTGCACCTGCCGCGAGCTGCCGATTTGGCGAAGTCACATTTCATTGCGCTTGGTTGCGATGAAGAGGCTAAGGCAGCAATCCTTTCGGCAGATCGTCGAAGCCGTAGCTCCGCGGCCGGTTGCGTGTGACGAAGCCGCCGATCTGCCAGGTGAACAGGCATGCAAAGCCGACCAGGAACAGCGCCCCCATCAACTCACCGGTGAACAACGCGCGCAGCAGAAGTCCCGCCATGGCGACACCGAGCAACACCAGCACCAGGATCGCGCCGGCATAGGTCTTCGGCCCGATGCCGCCGGACAGCGCGGCCGTGCTGCCGGCCTTCTGCATACGCCGGTGCAATTCGACAAGGAAGGCGCGGTAGCCGTGGTCCTGCGGCGCCACCAGCGAGACGGTTTGCCAGGTGGTCGAGAGAACGGCGATACGCCCGCCGTCCTTGTTTTCGATGTCGGCACGAAAGCGGCGCGACTGCATCGAGATCGGCCGATAGGAAAGCCTGATAGAAGCGATATCGGCATAGGGCCAGACCCCGGACCTGCCGGCGATGTGCCAGGACAGTCCCGTGTCCGTCAATTCGAAGCGATGCGCCGACCCGATCAGCGAGGCCTTGTAGGCGTAGCCGGTGGTCGCTGCATCTTCGTTGCTCTGATCGATCGCCATGACTCCCCGACCTAACGCTGCCAACACGCCCACAGGAACGCGACGGATGCAAGTGCGCCCAGCGCGGTGCGCACTGCGTGGAGGCGCGCCCCATTTGACGATGAGCGCGCGCGATGGTGGCCCGGCCTGATCCAGCCCGGTCGCCAGCAAGGCATCGTTGGTCGGCCTGATGATGAAAATCGTCCATGGCCATGGTGCGATCATCAAGATGGCGCCGATCAGGAAGCCCGGATGCGATGCCTGCCACCACGCGATCAATCCCAAGACGAATCCTGCCAGTGCAAGTGGAGCCTGCATCGCGAATCCGCGCTTGTAGGAAGGCTTCCACTCGGTCAGCAGGGCGCGGTCCTCCAGCATCAACCGCGCCGGCTGTTCGGCGAAGTTCACGTAGAACGCCGCGCCGGTGAAGATTGCGGCGATCATCAGCGCCAGAAGACCGCTTGCCATGTGTCGAGCCTCTCGCCAGGGATCCCGCGCAAAAGCAACTGCTCATGCCCACCACCGCTTGCACCGCAAGCCGGCTTTATCCTACAAGCGGGCCATGGCTGAAACGACCTATTTTCCGCGACGGCTGATCCTCGGTGGCGCGATGGTATCAGGCGTGCTGCTGGCGCTCGCCGTGCACATGCTGGGCGCGCGCTACGGCCTCGACCTCGGCGGCCTGTGGCGATCCGACACGCATGAATTCATGCCGGCGGGAGCGGCGATCGCCTGGTGGCTGATCGCGACGGTGGCGTTCTCCGGCGGCTATTTCACAGCAAGCCTGATGGACAGCGCGGCATCCGGCCAAATTCCGCAGCGGATGCGGCAGTTCCTGATCACCGTCGTCGTGCTGATCCTGGCCGGCGCCGGTCAGGCTGCTTCTGCCCCGAGCCCGATCCCGACCATCTCGGGCGTGCTGGCGGGTCTCGCCGCACTTTGTCTCGGCGCCGCGATGGCGTTCTGCGGCGCGCATTTCGCGCTGCGCAAAGGCCTGAACGCTAACGCTGGCGCACGACGCCCTCCTTCGCTGCGGCGCCCCACCAGATGACCGCGCCGGCCGCGAGCAGCACGCCGGCCGAAATGACCAGCGACGCATGCAGGCCGGTCATGAACGTGCTGGACTGGCCGACCAGCGATCCGAACAAGGCGACGCCGAGCACGCTGCCGGTCTGGCGCGTTGCGTTGAGTACGCCGGCAGCGATCCCGGAGCGCGATTTCTCGACGCTGCCGAGCAAGGCGGACGTCAGCGGCGGCACCAGCAGCCCGAGGCCGGTGCTCATCGCGATCAATGGTGCGCAGATCGCCCAGTAGCTGGTGTCGGGTTGAATGCCGAGAATCGCCAGGCATCCGGATGCGGACAGCACCGCGCCGGCGGTAATGGTCGCAGGCGCGCCGATCCGCTCGGTGACGCGCGGCGAGATCAGATTGACAGGCAGCACCGCGCCCATCATCGGCACGAAGGCGAGCCCGGTTGCGAACGCCGACAGCCCGTTGACCTGCTGGAAGTACAGGCTCAGCACGAAGATCAGGCCGTAGATCGCGACATTGACGAGCAGGCCGACCAGGGACGTGGCCGCGAACATCGGCTGCCTGAACAGCGACAGTGGCAGCATCGGTTGCGGAGCGCGCGCCTCGCGCCAGACGAACAGCAAGGCCAGCGCCGCCGACGCGGCAAAGCCCGTGAGCACGAACGGCTTCTCCCAGCCCATCGCGCCGCCCTCGATGATCGCAGCCGCCAGCGAGCCAAGAGCCGCGATCGCCGCGACCTGCCCAGGCAAGTCGACCTCGCGCTTCGGGGAACGCGTCGTCTCGCTGGCGTAACGCCAGGTCAGCCACAGCCCGGCAAGGCCGATCGGCAGGTTGACCAGGAAGATCGCGCGCCAGCCGACCAGCGTGATCAGGGCGCCGCCGACAAAGGGACCTGCGGTCAGGGCAAGGCTCGCGCCCGCCGCCCAGATGCCGACCGCGCGTCCGCGTGCCTTGTCCTCAGTATAGGCATGGCTGAGCAGCGCGAGTGAATTCGGAACCAGAATGGCAGCGGCCAAGCCCTGCACGGCGCGCGCGGCGATCAGGATTGCCGCGTTGGGTGCCAGCGCGCAGGCGACGGATGCAGCCGTGAACAACGCAAAGCCCGCCATGAATATCCGCTTGGCTCCGATGCGGTCGCCCAGCGCGCCCGCGGTGAGAATAAAGGCGGCAAACGCGATGGTGTAGGCGGTTACCACCCATTGCAGCTCCGCGACGCCGCCGCCGAGCGACGAGCCTATGGCGTGGAGCGCCGTGTTGACGATGGTTACATCGAGCTGCACGACGCCGTAGCCGAGGCTCATGGCAGCAAGCGTCAGCGAGGCCCCAAGCTTCGAGGGGTTCAATTTTGTGGCCGGGCGCGACCGCGCTTCCGGAGGCGCTTGCATTTTCAGGGAAGCGTTGCGCATGGATCACCTCGATCTTTGCGAAATCAACGCTAGAAATGTGCTTGTGTTGCGCGGATATGCTTCGTTTTCGATCGAAGTGTGCCTGTCGGAACCGGCAACACATGCGAAACACATGCGAAAACGCCACGCGAAATATTTTTCACGCGGCGTTTTGCCTCATGCGAAATGGACTAGCTTGCCGCCCGCAGGTTGACTTTGCCCTCGGCCAGCGTGGTCAGCTTCTTGTCGGTGACCTTTTCCTCATCCAGCGTCTTCTGCAGGACACTGGCGCAGTCGTTTCGCCCAGCTGCCTGGCCCAGGCGACGAGGCTGCCATTACGTACAATTTCGTAATGTTCGGCTTGCGCAGCGTTGATCAGCGCCGCATCCAACACGTACTTGTCCGCGACCTCGCCCGCGACCTGGTTGGCTTCCTCGATCGATCACCAGGCAGTCGCCCCCTTAGCTCGGCCCCGCGCATCTGGAACACCTGCTCCAGGCGCTGCACGTGCGTCCTGGTCTCATCAAAATCAGTGAGAAAGCCCTGCCTTCAGGTACTTGTCGGTGGCTTTTCCCGCCATTTTCGGCAACGCCTTCACAAGTTGTTACTCGGCGTAATAACAGTCCCATCGCGAATTCTCTTATTCAGGGAACACGAAACGTCGCAGCTCACACCCGCACGCCATCCATGCTCATGTTGCTGATCCAGCGGCTAACCGAAAGGGCGCGGGGATGTTCCTGCGAAGCGCGGGAAACTCGTGACGGAACGTCGGAACAATGCGACGAAGTGAACCGGCCCTGCCGCCAGCCGCGACTCACATTCATTGATGCCAGGACATATGTAGGGCATGTGACAGGGGTGGTGAACGAACGCAGAAGCGGGACTTGTCAAGGACTGCACAACGGCTTCGTTTTGCCTTATGTGTCTTCGCGCACGGTACTTTTGACCGTCGCCCGTCACCTCTTGTAACGGGTTGTTCTCTGCTTGCCGCCCCGCCGGGAGGATGAATGCATCGGCTGCTGACCACGCTCAAGCGTGGCTTCAAGGAAAAGATCGGCTGGAAGCGGCTCGGCATCGCTGCGAGCGTTCTCATCATCGTCTTTGCCGTCACCACGCTGGTTCGGACCCTGAAGGGCGTCGATAGCAGCATCATCCTGACGGCGTTGACGGAGATCGCCCCGTACCGCATTGGGCTGGCCGCGTTGTGCGTGGTCGGTGCGTTCTGCACGCTAACCTTTTACGATTTCTTCGCGCTGCGGACCATCGGCAAGACCCACGTCCCCTATCGCATCGCCGCGATGTCGGGCTTCACCAGCTACACCATCGGCCACAATATCGGCGCCACGGTCTTCACCGGCGGCGCGATCCGCTTCCGGATCTATTCGGATTACGGCCTGACCGCGATCGACGTCGCGAAAATCTGCTTCCTGTCCGGCCTGACCTTCTGGCTCGGCAACCTGTTCGTGCTCGGCATCGGCATGGTCTGGCATCCCTGGGCAGCGTCAGCGATGGACCTGCTGCCTTATGCCATGAACCGGCTGATCGGGCTCGGCTGCCTCGCCGGCATCGTGGCTTATTTGGTCTGGCTTTCGACCGGCAAGGCCCGCCGCGAGCTCGGGCAGAACGGCTGGAAGGTGGTGCTGCCGTCCGCCAGACTGACGTTGCTGCAGATCCTGATCGGCGTGATCGACCTCGGTTTCTGTGCGCTCGCGATGTATCTCCTGATGCCGGCGCAGCCCTATATCGACTTCGTTTCGCTGGCCGTGGTGTTCATCCTCGCGACGCTGCTCGGTTTTGCCAGCCACGCGCCCGGCAGCCTCGGCGTGTTCGACGCCGCAATGCTGGTGGCGCTGCCCGAATTCAGCAGGGAACAATTGGTGGCGACGCTGGTCGTGTTCCGCATCCTCTATTTCATGATCCCGTTCGGGATCTCGATCTCGATCATGGGTATGCGCGAATTCTGGCTCAATGTGGTACAGCCATGGCAGGAACGGCGCAGGCTCAGCGGGGCCTGCACGGCTTCGGCGACCGTGCGGCAGCCGATCAAGAGCCGGCAGCCGGTCAAACGCCTCGAGCAGTAACAGCGACATTATCCGGATCCGCCGGTCTTTCGGCTACAGCGTCGTCGCGCCAAGCCTGCCCCGAACTTGCACCAGCGGGCGGGGCGTTGTTTCGCGCGACAAACGCGTCCAAACCGGACCTGGTTCTCTTACTTTCGCCTTACCGCTAACGTCAAACGCGCCATGGCCAGAATTTCCTATCGCTCGATGATGTCTGCCGCGCTGCTCCTGCTCGCGTTTTCCACCCAATCGGCGGAAGCGCAAACGGCAAGCGACGCGCCGCTGCAGATCTCGTGGGAGGTCCGCAACCGCTTCCGCCTGTTCCGCGAGGAGCGGGATTTTCTGCTGCATACCGACGCCGGGCGCGGCCGTAGCGTTCTTGCCTCCGAGCAGGCGCTGGAAGTGCAGAGCGACGGCCGCGGCTGGGCACGCAACACCGTCAACCGGCTCTGCATCGACCTGCTCGGCCGCGTCAACGAGCCCTGCACCCGCGACAACGTCAAGGAAAGCTATCTGACGCCGATTGACCACCCGGTCTCGGTCCGGCTGGCCGGCCCGATCCCGGTCGGCGCCACCTGCGCCTGGTCGTTCGACGACGGCGACGGCCCGCAGGCCTCCACCTTCGACTGCGCCGAACCGGTCAACCTAAGGGTACGTTATGGCCGCACCACGGTGGCGACGGTGGATGTTTCCAGCGGATCGGAGGCGCCGCAACGTCTTTCCACCGAGATCGCGGTGCGCGATATCTTCATCGCCGGCCTGGGAGATAGCATCGCCTCCGGCGAAGGCAATCCCGATCGGCCGATCGCGCTCGCCGACGAGGGCTTTTGCTTCCGCTCCTATCTCGGCACCGCCGCCGCGCAATATTACCGGCCGAGCCGCGCCGGCTATAAGGGCGGACGGGCCTGCGAAGCGCCCGACTTCCTGCCGGTATGGCAAAAGCAAAGCGCGCTCTGGTTCAATTCCGCCTGCCATCGTTCGCTCTACAGCTACCAGACCCGCGCGGCGCTGGCGCTCGCGGTGCGCTATCCGCACATCGCAGTGACCTATCTGCCGCTCGCCTGCACCGGCGCCTCGATCACCGACGGTCTGTTCGGCTCGCAGCGCGCGCGGGAATGCCTGCCGTCGAAATCAGCCAACACCTGCTCGGGCACGGTCAACGGCCAACTCGCCGAATTGCGTGAGGCCCTTACCGCCGCCAAGCGCCGCCAGCCCGAGCGCCAGCTCGATCTGGTGCTGCTGTCGATCGGCGCCAACGACATCTATTTTTCCGGCCTCGTGGCCGATGTGATCGTGGACACCGCGACCGAGCGCGCCCTGTTCCGACGCAGCGGCGTAATAGCGTCCGTCGATGATTCCCGCGACGCGCTGCGGCGCGCACTTCCGCAATCATTTGCCAAATTGCGCGAGGCGTTAAAACCGTTGGTCGGCGACCTCTCGCACGTGATCTATACGGCTTACGCCAATCCCGCGCTGACGGACGGCGGCGCGCTCTGCCCCGGCGGCCGCGCGGGCTTCGATATCCATCCCTCCTTCAACGCCGACCCGCAGCGGCTCGCCGCCGTCTCGGGCTACGTGCAGGATGAATTCCTGCCGCAGCTGAAGGCGCTCGCGCTGTGCGAATCCGGCGTCCTGTGCCGCAATCCGCGCGCCGACCGTATGACTTTCGTCGACGCCCATCAGGAGGCCTTCGCCAGCCACGGCTTCTGCGCGCGGGCGCAGACTGATCCGGAATTCGACCGCCAATGTTTTTCCCCGAGTGGCGAAAGCTTCGATCCCGACATCGTCACCGCAGCCAGCCAGCCGATGCTGTGCGGCCGCAGCGCTTCCGAATATCGCGCCTATCTGCCGCGGGGGCGCTGGATCCGCGACGCCAATGACAGCTACTTCGCGGCGATGACCTACCCGCAGGGGCTGCCGTCCTCGCAGCAGCCGTCCGATATCCATGATGCGACCTGGGGAATTCTGTCGGCGGTTTATGGCGGCGCGGTGCATCCGAGCGCCGAAGGCCACGCCGCGATGGCGGACGCGGCGTTGCCGGCCGCGGCCGCGGTGCTGCAGCTCGATGCCACCGTGCCTGAAGTGATCTCGCAGCCGGTGCCGCCGATCCCCCTCGCGCCCGAGGCGCCGCGGCCATCCGGCAAGACCGGCGGCTTGTATTAGCGTGCGGGCGCCACCGCGGGAGCGACGTTCTTCTTCGGAGCCGCAGGAGCCGGTTTCATCGGGGCCGGTTTCACCGCGGCGGCCTGCGCGGGCAGATATTTTGCGACGACGGCCGGATCGAGTTCGGCCAGCGATGAATCCGGCAGCCGCGTCCAGGTCTCATCCTTGCCGAACAGCGAGATACCGAGATAGCCGCGCATCGTCAGCGTCTGACCATCGGGGCTGACGGTCATCTTGGCCTTGTAGATCTTACCGTCGCGCGGATCGAGCACGTTGCCGTTCTCGTATTTCAATCCGTTACGCTTCATGTCGCGGATGAAGGACATGCCGAGCCACGGAGCATCCTTGCGATCATCGGTGCATTTCGAGCAAACGGGATTGGGGCGATCGCCGGGTTCGGGAAAAAACCTGGCGAACACGCCCTCGAAAATGCCGTTGTGATCGACCACCAAAAACCAGCCGACCGGCTTGTCGTTCTCGACCTTTTCCCACAAGCCCGCAGCTGACGGCTCCTGTGCGGTTGCAGGAAACGCTGCCGATAAAAATAGCGCGAATGCAACCGGCAGAATCAGCTGAAATCTGGAAAGTGCGTTACGCATCGCTATCACCCGACTAATTCACAAAATATACTTAGCCGCAGACTACGGCCATTTCGCGGGCGGTTCCAGTACCGCGTGGGCCGACTGCGGCCCATTCGGCCGGAATCAATTGACGCCGAGCTTCTTCTGCAGGCTCGAGGATGAGGTCGTGTACTGGAACACCAGCCGCTTGTCCGGATAGACATAGCGGTGCGCCTTCTGGGCCATCAGCGCGCCCTCGTGGAATCCCGACAGGATCAACTTCAGCTTGCCGGGATAGGTGTTGATGTCGCCGATGGCAAAGACGCCCGGCACGTTGGTCTCGAACGCCGCGGTGTCGACCGGCACCAGATTGTTCTCGAGCGTCACGCCCCAGTTCGCGACCGGGCCGAGCTTCATGGTCAGACCGAAGAACGGCAGAATCGTGTCGCAGTCGCACCGTCGTGATGGCGTTGTCGTTGCCCTTTACCGTGGCGGCGGAAAGCTTGCCGTCCGCGCCGTCGAGACCGGTGACCTGGCCGATCTTCATATCCATCTTTCCGGCGCCGACCAGCGCGCGCATCTGCTCGACGCTGTGGGGCGCCGCGCGGAAATCGTCGCGCCGGTGCAGAAGCGTAATGCGCTTGGCGATCGGATGCAGGTTGAGCGTCCAGTCGAGCGCGGAATCGCCGCCACCGACGATCAGTATTTTCTTGTCGCGGAATTGCTCCATCTTGCGCACGGCGTAGAACACTGAAGTGCCTTCATAGGCCTCGATGCCGGGCACCGGCGGCCGCTTCGGCTGGAACGATCCGCCGCCCGCGGAGATCACCACCACCTTGCATTCGAACACCTTGCCGGCGTCGGTCTTCACGCGAAACCCGGGGTCGCCGATCTTCTCGATCGTCTCGACCATCTCGTTGAGATGGAAGGTTGGATGGAACGGCTTGACCTGCTCCATCAGCGCTTCCGTGAGGCCATGGCCGGTGACGAATGGAATGCCGGGAATGTCGTAGATCGGCTTTTCCGGATAGAGCTCGGCGCACTGGCCGCCGATCTTGTCGAGGATGTCGACCAGATGCGCCTTCATGTCGAGCAGGCCCAGCTCAAAGACGGCAAACAGTCCGCACGGACCCGCGCCAATAATCAGCACATCGGTTTTGATCGCTTCGCTCATGTCCGCTTCTTTTCGGTTGAGTTCGACGGGAAGGGTTGCGCCTGTCTAGCCAACAGAGGCGGATCAGGAAAGCCATAATATGGGATATGGGCGGTAGCGGCCCCCGCCCCCCTTGCCGCTTCTCCGCAACTGGGCTGTAAAGGGCGAAACTTTCGGAGACTGCGCCTGTGAATGCCCCTATCCGTTCCGACGCGACGCCGCGCCTGGAAGACTTTCCCTACCGCCTGTCGGACAATGTGCGTTTTGCCGATCTGGACCCCAACCAGCACGTCAACAACACGGTGTATGCAACATATTTCGAGACCGGCCGGGTCACCCTGACGAAGGACCCCAGGCACGGGCTGATGCCGACGGGGCTCGGCTGGATCCTGGTGCGGCTCGATATCCATTTCCGCGCCGAACTGCACTGGCCCGGCACGATCGAGCTCGGCCTTGGGGCCGTAAAGTTCGGCCGCACCTCGGTGACCTTCGACCAGGTGGTGTTTTCCGAAGGCAGGTGCATCGCATCGGCGCAGGCGGTGATTGTCTTGATCGACGAGGCCACGCGCAAGCCGACGCCGCTGACCGGCGAGCTCAAGGCCAAGCTTCGGCCCTGGCTTCGCCGCGGCTTCGACGGCGCGTGATTCGCGCCGCGCTGGCCGTCCTGATCGTCTGCGCGGCGTCAGACCAATTTGGTGGAAAAGTAATCGCCCGATCCGGCTGACGCGTTGAGCTTCAGCGGCGCGGGATCGATCCGATTCTACGCCTGCCGCTCCGGCGTCGTCACCACGAGGCCATCGAGATCGTCACTTACCTTGATCTGGCACGACAGCCGCGAATTAGGCCGCACGTCGAAGCCGAAATCCAGCATGTCCTCTTCCATCGGCGAAGGCGCACCGACTTTTTCACGCCAGGCTTCGTCAACATAGACATGACAGGTCGCACAGGCGCAGGCCCCGCCGCATTCGGCTTCGATACCCGGAATGGCGTTGCGGATTGCGGCTTCCATCACCGTCGCGCCGTTCTCAACCTCAATGCTGCGTTTCTCGCCGGTATGGTCGACAAAGTGAATCTTGGCCATGATCGCTCGTGCTGCCGGAATATAGAAGGAAGGGTCCCCGGCAGTCCTATACCGGGTCGATCCGCGCAGCGCCAGCGTCCGGGAGGAAAACCTGAGGGACAGTCTCGGCGGAAATTTCGACCGGAACGATCGGATATGGGGTTCAAGGACGGCGCAGGAGCGCCTCGATCGCCTTCCGTGCCAGCGAAACCGCCTCGCCGAGGGCGGCGAGCCGCTCCGACGGATCGACGCCGCTTGCGAGGACTTGTTCCAGCTCTGCGGCGGCATCGGCGACTGCAAAGGCGCCGATCGCGCGAGCCGACCCCTTCAGCGTATGCGCCAATGCACCTACGTCTTCCGGCAAGGCGGCGATTGCATCGATCAGATGGGCCGATTGTGCGGAAAACATCGCCAGCACCTCGCGTTCCAGACCGGCGTCGCCGAGTGTCATGCGACTGAGATGCGCAAAATCGATCGGACCGTCATCGGGAGCGAGCGGCGGCGATGACATCCATTCAATCCGTTCGAGATGAAGCGACATGGCTTGATCCAGATCTGCCGGCCGCACAGATTTCGGCGGGGCCATTTGGATCAGCCAATCACGGAATTAGTTAACGGAACGTTTGTGGGATAGTCGCAACTCAGCCATTTTTCAGCCAAAAAGTCGCCCCAATTGACCTTCTCTCGCAGGAATTTCGAGTGCCCAGAAGGCGTTATGGCACAAAGCTGTTAACGATGATTAAGAATGTCTTAATCGCGACCATTTCATTCGTATCGCTCAACCAATAGGATGTTTCCGGATGTAGCGGACAAGCCCTCGACGGGTGGGCTTGCGCTCCGCATTTGGGGACGACACCGGCTTCTGGCTTGCGAGGGACGTCTGCAGGCTGGCCGACGCGTATACGCGTACAAGTATAAGAGGGCTTGGACTGAACATGGCGAACAATCCCAAGAAGGTCAAAGATCCCACGGAAGTCGCGCTTTCTGCCATCCAGGAAGCCCTGAACATCGGCGAAGCCGGTGCAGAGGCGAATCGCAGTTCGATCGACAGCGAAATCGCGCCGCCGACAATTCCCTCTGCGACACCGGGCTTTTCCGATACGTCGTTCGACACCCGCGCGAGCACCGATCGTCCTGTGTTCGAACCGATCGATGAACCGCGCAGCCCCCGGCGCGCCGCCAACGACGATCGTGAGACGATCGGACAGATTCTGCAGGCGCTGCAGAAAGGCCGCCCTGCGCGCAGCGTCTATACGCTTGCCACGGCTTTTGCGGGCGTCTGGCTTGTCGGTTGCGGTCTTCTGACCGCGAGCTTCCTTCCTTCGCTGCAGGCGGCGATCGGCCAGAGCGGCGGCGTGCTGGTGCTCGGCGGCCTTGCTGCGCTTTTCTTCGCACCGGTGCTGTTGTTCTACTTCCTTGCAAGCCTCGCCTGGCGCGGCCAGGAAATGCGGATGATCGCGCAATCGATGGCGCAGGTCGCGATCCGCTTCTCCGAGCCTGAAGGCGCCGCCGCCGATTCCATGGTGACGGTCGGACAGGCGATCCGCCGCGAGGTCGCGGCGATGGGCGACGGCGTCGAACGCGCGATCGCGCGCGCCGGCGAACTCGAAACGCTGGTGGCAAACGAGGTTGCCGCGCTCGAGCGCGCCTATTCCGACAATGAAGTGCGTATTCGCGCGCTGCTGCAGGACATCGCCCATCAGCGCGACAATCTGGTCGGTCAGGCCGAGCAGGTGCGTAGCGCCATCTCCGGCGTGCAGATCGACCTCCGGCACGACATCGCGCTGATTTCGGACGCGATCGCCTCGCGCGTCGACGAAGTGGCCAAGAGCATCACCGGCGCGCTGGAAGAGCGCGGCGCCCACATCACCAGCGCACTGAGCCATGCCGGCGACAACATGATCCTCGCGCTGGGCGAACGCGGTGGCGACCTGCTCGATCGTCTCGAGGAAGCCAGCGCCGAGACCACCCGCGCCGTGCTCGACGCCTCCGAGCGGCTGACCACCAGCCTTAACTTCAAGACCGGCCACGTTCATGACGAGTTCGTCGATCTGGCCGATCGTGTCCATGAGATGCTGAACGAGCGCATCGACCGCATCACGGGCGAATTCGAGCAGCGCTCGTCGACCATCGTCGACGGCATCTCCGACCGCACCGAACAGGTGCACGACTCCCTGAAGAATTCCTCCGACTCGCTGCTGCTCGAGCTCGAGCTGCGCTCTGGCGATCTCGTGAGCAAGATCGACGACGCCGGCAATCGCCTGGCGACCCAGATCCTCACCTCCGGCGACAAGGCCAGCGATGCGCTCGACGTCACCGTGAATTCGCTGGTCGCCAAGGTATTGGGCCAGACCGAAACCGCGCATGACAGCCTCTCTCTGCAGATGAGCGCGTTCGACGAACTGGTGAGGAACCAGGGCGCGGAACTGGTGGAGAAATTCGCTCGCGACAGCGGCACGCTCGGCGCGCTGATCACCCGCCACATCTCGGAATTCGACCGCACCGTAAAAACCTTCGGCGGCGAGATCGTCGATCGCATGGGCCAGCGCACCCAGGACATCACCGCGAGTCTGCAGAATTACGTCGACACGTTCGACGGCCGCCTCGCCTCCAACAGCGGCGAGATCACCGCCGCGCTGGACCAACGCCTGCTGCGGTTCGAAACCACGCTCGGCGACCGCGTGACCCACCTCGACGCTTCGCTCGACAACAAGCTCTCCACTTTCGACTCTTCTCTCAGCGGCAGAATCAATTCACTCGACAACTCGCTCGAAAGCCGCCTCGGTTCGCTCGACGGCACGCTGGACAGCCGCATCAGGTGGCTGGATGAAGCGCTCGACGGCCGCCTGCAATCGATCGAGGTAAGCTTCGACACCCGCGCCAGGTCTGTCACCGAAACCATCGAGGGCCGCCTCGACACGCTGGCATCGTCGCTGACGGACGGAGCGGCACAGGCGATTCAGTCGATCAACTCGCGCCTTGGCCTGCTGACCTCGACGCTGACCGACGGCACCGCGCAAGCCATCGCCGCGGTCGACCATCGCATCACCAACGTCACGGAAACCATCGATGGCCGTAGCGCCCACCTGACCGACACGATCCAGGCGCGCTTCCTGGACATCCACCAGGGCCTCGAAACCCGCGTCGGCGCCGTCGCCAGCGATATCGACACCCGCGTCGCGCAGTTCGAGGATCTCCTCGGCTCGCGTATCGAAGCGGTTGCGGGCCGTATCGAAAGCAGCGGCCGCCAGGCCAGTGAAGACCTCATGTCGCGCGCTGAAATGCTGTCCGACGGCATCAGGTCCCATGTCGAGGACGCCGAGCGTTCGCTGACCAACCTCGTGGTCAATACCAGCGAAACCATCCAGACCGGCGCACGCACCGCGCAGCAGGCGCTGCTAACGGTTTCCGCGGACGTCGGCGCGCAGCTCAAGCTGACGTCGAGCGAGGTGGAAAGCACCCTCGCCGCGGTCGGCAGCGGCACCGCGAATGCGATCCTGGCCAGCGCCCGCGATGCGCAGGCAACACTGGTGACGGCTTCCACCGATGTCACATCCCAGATCGCCTCGCTGGCCGCCGACATCGAGCGCACGCTCCAGGCCTCAGGCTCGGCCACCGCCGCCTCGGTCCTGTCCGGCGCGCGCGAAGCCCAGACCACCCTGGTCGCCGCATCTTCCGACGCCGCGAGCCAGGTCAAGTCGCTGGCCGCCGACGTCGAACGCGCGCTCTCGATCGCCGGCACCGCCACCGCGGAAGCGATCACCGCCGGCGCGCGCGAAGCCCAGACCACCCTAGTCGCCGCATCCTCCGATGCCGCGAGCCAGGTCAAGTCGCTGGCCACCGACGTCGAACGTTCGCTGTCGATGGCCGGCACCGCCGCTGCGGAAGCGATCACCCTCGGCGCGCGCGAAGCCCAGACCACCCTGGTCGCCGCATCCTCCGATGCCGCGAGCCAGGTCAAGTCGCTGGCCACCGACGTGGAACGCTCGCTGTCGATCGCCGGCACCGCCGCCGCGGAAGCGATCACCCTCGGCGCGCGCGAAGCCCAGACCACCCTGGTCGCCGCATCTTCCGATGCCGCGAGCCAGGTCAAGTCGCTGGCCGCCGACGTCGAACGCTCGCTGTCGATCGCCAGCACCGCCGCCGCGGAAGCGCTCACCGCCGGCGCGCGCGAAGCCCAGAGCACGCTGATCACGGCGTCGACCGACGTGACCAGCCAGGTCAAGTCTTTGACGGCCGATGTCGAACGGTCCTTGTCGATGGCGGGAACGTCCACCGCCGAATCGATCGTTGCCAGCGCGCGCGATGCGCAGAGCACGCTGGTTGCGGCTACGACGGAGACATCCAACCAGATCAAGTCCCTCTCGTCCGACGTGGAGCGTTCGCTATCGATGGCCGGCAGCGCCACTGCCGAAGCCATCACCTCCGGCGCGCGCGAGGCACAGAGCACGCTCGTCGCGGCCTCTGCGGATGCGACAAGCCAGGTCAAATCGCTGGCGGCCGACGTTCAGCATTCGCTCTCGGTCGCGGGCAACGCCACGTCCGAGGCGATCACGGCCGGCGCGCGCGAAGCGCAAAGTACGCTGGTTACCGCCTCCTCGGACGCGGCCAATCACGTCAAGTCTCTCGCCATGGATGTGGAGCGCACCCTGACCACCGTCGGTGCAGCCACCGCCGCCGCCATCCTCGGCAGCGCCCGCGAAGCCCAAACTTCGTTTGCGGCGACCTCCGCTGACGCGGCGGGTCAGATCAAGGCAATCTCGTCCGACATCGAGCGTTCGCTCGGCGCGGTCACCGCAAATACCACCGACCACATCCAGACCTCGGCGCAAAACGCGCAGAGCGCCCTGGTCGCGGCCGCCAACGAAGCCAGCTCCAAGGTCAAGACCACCTCGACCGACATCGAGCGTTCCGTGCTTGCGGCGTCGAGCGCATTCGGTTCGGCGATGACCGGCAAGACCGACGAAATCGTCACCTATGTGCAGCAGACGGCCGATCGCCTGGCGCAGATGGTCGATAGCCGGCGCGGCTCGCTGGTCGAGGCGCTCAGCGCCAAGACCACGCAGCTCGCGACCGAAATGGATCGCGCCACCGCCGACGCGCTGAAGTCGATCGAAACGCGAGGCATGGCCTTCTCGCAATCGATGTCGACCCATGGCGCCGAGGTGGCCCGCAACATCACCTCCGCCGGCGACCTCGCGACCGGCGCGGTTGCCAAATCGCTGAAGGACCTCGAGCAGTCCTCGCGGTCGGCCATCGATCAGTCGCGCCAGGTATCGATCACGGCCGTGACCGAAATGCAGGAGACCAGCAAGATCCTGCGTACCGACACGGTCGCGCTGTTCGAGCGCTTGCGCGAAGGCAACATCCTGCTGCAGGAAGTGCTGACCGGCGCCCACGACAATCTCAACTCGCTGGAACGCGCGCTGGTCACCCGCGTGGCCGACTTCGTGTCCGCTATGAACGACGTCACCTCGCGCAACGGCGTTGCGACGCAGACGCTGGAAGACCAGCTGACGGTCTTCAACGCAAAGACGGCAAAGGCGCTGGAAGATCTCGGCTCGCTGTCGACCCAGTTCGATACCCACGGAAGGGCGCTGGTCGAAGCCGCGGCCGTGGTCGAGCAAAGCAACCGCAGCACCACCACGTCGCTCGCCGAGCGCAAGGAGACGCTGGAATCGCTGGTCACCACCCTCGATCTCAGGACCGCCGACCTCGATCAGCGGCTGTCGAGGTTCACCGGGCTACTCGATGAATCACTGGCCGCGGCCGAAGAGCGCGCCCGCGACATCGCTCGCGTTGTGGCGGAAACCGCGGGCTCAGGCTCTGCGGCGATCAGCCGGCAGTTCGAGGCGGTCCGTGCCGCAGCCGAAAACGAGCGGCAGCAGACCCTCGATTCCATGAGCGAGCTGTACCAGCAGAGCACCCAGGAAACTGACTCGATGTTCAAGGAATCGACGGAGAAATTCTCCGCGATGGTGCAGGCCATGAAGCAGATGGCCGCCGAGATGCACAACGAACTCGAATCGACCCGCAACGAGCTGCGCCGCGGCGTGCTCGAGATGCCGCAGGAGGCCGCCGAAAACACAGCGCAGATGCGCAAGGTGATCGTCGACCAGATCGAGGCGCTGGCGGAGTTGAACCGCATCGTCGCCCATCATGGCCGCGGCCTCGACGTCGTCAGCGGCAACCGCGCCGGCGCGCAGCGCCAGGAAGAACCCGTGATGGCGGTGGCCGCCAGCCGTAGCGAGGTCCGCATGCGCGACACCGGCGGCAGCGCGTCGACCCTGCCGCCGCCGGACCTCGGGATGCCGACTTCGCGCCGCACCGAAGCTCCGCCGGTCTCACCGGCAACCTCGGATGGCGGACGCGATGGCTGGTTGTCCGACCTGTTGAACCGCACCGACGCCGGCGCGGCTCCGAGCCGCGAGGTTCCGCGCCCGCGTCAGCCGCAGCCGCAGCAGGCCTCCAACCCGCTGGAGTTGCTGTCGCTCGACATTGGACGGCTGATGGACCGCAATCTCGCCGCCGAGATGTGGGACCGTTATCAACGCGGCGAGAACAAGGCATTCTCCAAGCGGCTCTATACGCCCGCTGGCCAGAAGGCTTTTGATGAAGTCGCGCGCAAGTATCGCGCCGACCGCAATTTCAAGCAGACGGTCGACCGCTACATAGCCGAGTTCGAGCGCCTGCTCGACGAGGTCGCACGCGAGGATCGCGGGCCGCAGGCGCTGCGCGGCCACCTCACCTCCGAGACCGGCCTCGTCTACACTCTGCTCGCGCACGCCGCGGGACGACTGGGATAAGGCGCGATAGCGAAATAGTGAACGGTGAGCAGGAACGGAGGCAGCGATGCCTCCGTTCCTCGTTTCAAGCTCGTGCTCTCTTTGGTTTTGCGGAACCAATCCGGCCGCCGCGGCTTATCGTCGATACGTCAAGCCGGGAGGCGTTCGATGAAAATTGCCAAAATCATGATAGCGGGCACCGCGGCCCTCATCGCCGTCCACTCGGCAGCGCTTGCCCAGGAAATGCTGACGGGCACGGTCACCAAGATCGACCGGATCAGTAGCACGCTGACCGTTCAACAGACGCAAAGTGGAACCGTCGGCGCGGGTAATGGCGCTATGGCCGAAGAATTCAAGGTACAGGATGGCGCGATGCTGAACGACGTGCACGCCGGCGATAGAGTCAGCTTTTCAGTAACCGGCACGGGTGACAGCAAGACAATTACGAAACTCGATAAGCCGTAACGCATCCCTTAGTCAGACTACTTCGAGCGGCGCGAACTGCAGGTTGGCGGGCGCCTTGGCGCGCATGTTCGATCGTCGCGTTCCCTGCGCCGCTTAAGTTCATTGCTTCCAGGAATTTTTCCGGGACCTTTTCGATTCCGATTTGGCTTCCTGCCTCGTGACGGCGCCCTATTGCCGCTTCTGCCCGCCCGGTGCCGGTTTCGGCGGCGGCGCAGGCTCCGCCGGCTGACTGCTGTTGCCGGCGCCGAACAACAGCCGCGTCGGATTGCGGTCGAGGTTGTTCACCGCGCGGCTGATGTCGCCGAGCGTGCGGCGGCCATCGGTCATCAGCGCACCCGAGCGCTTGTCGAAATCTTCGGCCAGTTCGCGGATCGATTTCACCATCAGGTTCAATTCGCCGCCGGCGTTGCCGCCAGCGATGCTGTTGAGGCCGAGCATGAGATTGTCGGCCTTGCCCATCACGCCGTCGACCTTGAGCATGACGTTGTCGATCTTCTCGGAATTGCGCGCCAGCGCCGCGGTGAAGGTCTCGAGGTTTCGCAGCGAATTCTTCACCGACTCCTGATTGTCGGCGACGATCCGGTTGACGTTTTGCAGGGTGCCGCGGATCGCCTCGGTGACGTCCTGCAGTGCGTTTGGATCGGCGGTCAGCACCGGGATGCCGTCCTCATCGAGGGGAACCGTGGGCGCCGCCTCCTCACCGCCCTTGAGCGATATCGCCGCAACGCCGGTCAGGCCCTGGAATTCAAGTCCGACCAGGGTGTCCTTGCGGATCGGGGCGCTGTTCTCGACCATCGCCAGTGCGACGACTCGACGCGGGTTGTCGAGCTTCACCGAGATGACTTCCCCTATCCTGATACCGTTGAAATTGACGCTCCCGCCGTTACGCAGGCCGGACGCCGGACCTTCGAACACCACCCGGAGCGGGCTGCGCGCCTTGGTGGTGTGCAGGCTCTGGAACCAGAGCACGAAGCCGAAGGCGGCCGCGATCACGGCGAGCGTGAACGCTCCGATCAGGACGTAGTTCGCCCGCGTTTCCATCAATCACTCCGCTTGCTAGCCCATCACAGCGCGGGCGCGCTTGCCGTGGAAATATTGCCGCAGCCAAGGATGCTGCGAAGCCTGCATGTCGGCAATTGACCCTGCTGCAATGATCTTACCGTTCCCTAAAACGGCAATGCGGTCGCACGCGGTATAAAGGCTGTCGAGGTCGTGGGTTACCATGAAAACGGTCAACCCCAAAGTCCGCTGCAGTGTGCGGACCAGTTCGTCGAAATCGCCGGCGCCGATCGGATCAAGGCCCGAGGTCGGCTCGTCGAGGAACACAAGTTCCGGATCGAGCGCGAGCGCGCGCGCCAGCGCCACGCGCTTGATCATGCCGCCGGACAATTCGGATGGATAGCGGTCGGCGACCTCGGGACGAAGTCCGACCATGCCGAGCTTCGCCACCATAATCTCGTCGAGCAGCCGCTGCGAGACCTTGAGATATTCGCGCACCGGAAACTGGATGTTCTGCCGCACGGTGAGCGAGGAGAACAGCGCGCCCTGCTGAAACAGGATGCCCCAGCGCCGCTCCACGGCGCGCCGTTCCGCCGCACTGGCGGCGTCGAGGTCGATGCCGAATACCTCGATGCGTCCACTGAGCTTCGGCACCAGGCCGATGATGGTGCGCGTCAGGACCGATTTGCCCGCACCCGACGGGCCGACGAAGCCGAGGATCTCGCCGCGCTTCACATCGAGGTTGAGGCCGTCAAGCACGCGGGTATTGCCGAATTGTACGGTGATGTCGCGGACCCGGATGATGGCGTCGGAGGATTGTTCCGCCATGGTCACATTCCGATCGATGCGAAGAAGATCGCGAACACGCCGTCCATGACGATGACGAAGAAGATTCCCTTCACCACCGAGGAGGTGGTGTGCTGCCCGAGCGATTCAGCGCTGCCCTGCACCGCGAGCCCTTCGACGCAAGCCACGATCCCGATCACCGCGGCCATCACCGGCGCCTTCACCATGCCGACGATGAAGTGGTCGATCGAGATGGCATCGCGCAAACGAAGTAGAAACGCTTCGGGATCGACGCCGCCGTAGAGCCAGGCCACCAGCCCGCCGCCATAAAGCGCGGCCATCGCGCCAAGGAAGGCGAGGATCGGCAGCGCCAGCACCAGCGCCAGCATTCTGGGCAGGATCAACACCTCGATCGGATCAAAACCCATGGTGCGCAGCGCGTCGATCTCCTCGCGCATCTTCATCGAGCCAAGCTCGGCGGTATAGGCGCTGCCCGAGCGGCCCGCGACCATGATCGCGACCAGCAACACTCCGATCTCGCGCAATACCAGCACGCCGAGCATGTCGACGACGAAGATATCGGCGCCGAACCTGCGGAAATGGAAGATGCCTTGCTGCGAGATGATGCAGCCGATCAAAAACGTGATCAGCACCACGATCGGCACCGCGCGCCAGCACACCTGCTCCAGGTGGTGGACGGTCGAGGTCAGGCGGAAACCGCGGGGGTGGATGAGCACGCGCCCGGCGGCTGACAGCACCGCACCCAGCATGTCGATCAATCCGACCACAGTGCTGCCGACGCCGGCCACGCTGCGGCCGATCTGCTCGAGCATGCCCGAAATCGACAACGTACCGGTCTCGACCACGGGCGCGGCTTTCACCCGCCGCACCTCGTCGACCAGGCTGGAATAATCGGCCGACAGGCCTGCGATCTTCGCTTCCACGTCGCCTTGGGTCAGGCTGCGGCGTAGCCGTTCGATCAGCCAGGCGCCGAAGGTATCGAGTTTCGACACCTGCGAGACGTCGATGAAAATGTTGGGGCGGCTGCCGCGCAGTTTTTCGGCATCGGCAACCAGCTTCTCCAGCGTCGGCGCAAAGCGCGCCGTCCAGGAGCCGGCCGCGCACAGCGCAAGCCCGTTGCCCTGGGCTATTCGCTCCAGTGTCGGGTCGCCGCTCACGAAGCCCGCCCCCCGGCCAGCTCGCAGTCAATCGAAAAGGAAAAATCGGGCACGCCGCATTGCCTTGCAGAATTGAGATCTAACCAGCCATAGTTGGTGACGCGGGGCAAGCTTAGGTTCAGAAATTGCCAGATTTTAAAATGACTTCCAGCCAATCCGAGCCGCTTTCCCGACAGCTTGCCGCCCGCATCGAGCGTTGGCCGATCGCAGGCGCTTTTACCATCAGCCGCGGCGCCAAGACCGAGGCTGTGACGGTGGTAGCGGAAGTCAGCCAGGGCGGCCATACCGGGCGCGGCGAATGCGTGCCCTATCCGCGCTATGGCGAGACACCGGAGGCAACGCTGGCGGCCGTCCAGGCGATGCGGGAACCGCTTTCCCGGGGGCTCGACCGGCAGGGCCTGCAGGCCGCCATGCCCGCCGGCGCCGCCCGCAACGCGTTGGATTGCGCCCTGGTCGACCTTGAGGCCAAAACCCTCGGCCAGCGGGCCTGGACCCTGCTCGGCCGACCCGCACCACTGCCCTGCACCACGGCTTACACAATCTCGTTAGGAACGCCGGAAGCGATGGCGGCAGCCACCGCCAAGGCCGCGCACCGGCCGCTGCTCAAGATCAAGCTTGGCGGCGACGGCGACGCCGGGCGGATCGCTGCGGTCCGCAAGGCCGCCCCCGAATCCGAATTGATCGTCGACGCCAACGAGGCCTGGAACGCGGCCAATCTCGCGCAAAACCTCGCCGCATGCGCCGCTTTCGGCGTGACGCTGGTGGAGCAGCCGCTGCCGGCCGGCCGCGACGATGCACTGGCGGGCGTGAAGCGGCCGGTCGCCGTCTGCGCCGATGAAAGCGTCCATGCCCGCGCATCGCTCGACGAGCTTCGCGACCGCTATGACGCCGTCAACATCAAGCTCGACAAGACCGGCGGGCTGACGGAAGCCCTGGCGATGGCCGACGCCGCGCAGGCGCTCGGCTTCGACATCATGATCGGCTGCATGGTCGCGACCTCGCTGGCGATGGCGCCGGCGATGCTGCTCGCGCAGCAGGCGCGTTTCGTCGATCTCGACGGTCCCTTATTGCTGGCGCGCGACCGCGACGGCGGCTTGCGGTATGACGGCAGTCTCGTCTATCCCCCGGAAGCCGCGCTCTGGGGCTGATTGGCTACCTCATCCCGCGCCAGCCAGATCACCAGCCCCCCTGCGGCCGCCATCGCGGCCATCACGTAATAGATGCCCTGCCCGTAATGCGCGTAAATCGTACCTGACGCCGCGTACACGATGCTCGCGACGATGCCGCTGCAGGCGGCGAGATAACCCTGCCCGCGCGCCATCACGTGGCCGGGTACGTGATGCACCATCAACCCCATGATGCCGACCTGGGTAAGCCCGAAGGTCAGTCCATGCCCGAGCTGAACGATGGCCAGGATCGGGATCGGAGGATCCTGCGCGGTGATCACCCAGCGCACCACTGCACTCAAGGCTGATATCACCACCAGTACAGCCGGCGGCAGCGTGAACCGCGGCGAGAGCGCAAACAGCACGATCTCGGCAAGCACGCCCAACGCCCACAGGCCGGCAATCGTCAATCCACCGAAACCCGATTGCTGCCAGGCGATCGAGGCGAAGATGTAATAGGCAGCGTGGCTGCTCTGGATCAGCGCCGAGGCGACGATGATGGCAAGAAAGCCCCGGTCGCGCAGCAGTGCGCTTGGGCCGCCCGTCGCCGTCGGAGCCGTCCTTGATTTTTCGAGCGACGGGAGCGCGAGACTGACCAGCGCCCCGACGGCGGCCGCGCCGGCGATGACCCAGATCAGATTCCTCGCGGCGATGACGTCGACCAGCACGCCGCAGACCAGCGCGCCGACGACGAAAGCCGCCGATCCCCACAGCCGCAGCGGTCCGTAACTGAGGCCATAATGCACCACGCCCCGCAGCGCATAGGCGTCGGTCAGCGGCACCAACGGCGTCCACAGGCAGCAGGTTACGGCATAGATCAGAAGGACCAGTAGCGGCAGATGCTGGGTGCCCATGACGAGAAATCCGAGCGCGGTCGCAAAGGCCGTCACGATAATGCCAGCGCGCAGCGCATGGCGCCGTTCGGCAAGGCCTGTCACTATCGGAAGGACGGTGAATTGCGTCACCGGCGGCACCGCGGTGATCAGCCCGATCCAGAACGCATCGATCCCGACCGCCTTCAGCCATACCGTGAAGAACGGCAAATGGGTGCCGGTCATGCCGAACAAGGTGCCGTAGAATAACGCAAGGCGGCCTGCGAATCGCCGCGATGCCGCCTGATCAGCGATGGGGATTTGTGATTCGGATGGCATCAATTCAATTGCGATTCGCTTGATATCGTGTTGTTCGTAGAGCAACGCGTGATTTGCGCGAAGAGTTTAGCATGGCCGACGAAGCATTCGCCCTTTCGCCGATCTCAGCCCGCGCGGTGGCGCCGGGCGAAGAGGATTATGCTGCGATCAGCGAAGCCTTCATGGAGACCTCGCGGGGCCGCTGGTTCCTCACCGAATACGCCAAGCGCAACCGCAACGCCGACACGCGAATGGTGCTCGATGCGGTGGCGCGGATCGAGGCAAGCCTTGCCGCGCAGCGCGACGAAGGCCTCGCCGCACAGAATCAGGCGGCCGCCGACGCTGCAGAGACCAATCTAGCCGAGGCGCTCGCCGCGATTCGCGGCGCGGTCGAGGCGGCGCAGGCGTCGGCGACCGAAGCGCTCGACGGCCTGGCGCTGGAGCAAAAGCTGGCACCGCTCCGCAAGGGCGCACGGGTGATCCGGGAAATTTCCTGGCGCCTGCGCGAGATCGGCAACGATGGCCGCATCTGCGACCTGATCGATTCGCAAGTCAGCATCATCGAGAACGGCGCCGGGCAAATCTCTTCCGACGAGGCCAGGACGGCGCTGAACGCGGCCTTCGCCTCGATCGCCGACCGTCTGGCCGAGTTTAGCGATGCGGACGAGGCGCCAGCGGCGGTCGCCGCAGCCCCGGCCGCCTTCGCGGAGAAAGCTCAGGTCGCTCCGGTGCCTGAAGTCTTCGAGGCGCCCATCGCCACCGCAGCATCGACGTCCGAGGCCATTTCGGTAGACGGACGCGTTACCGAAGCAGCCGACGAAGCCGCTGCCGGCTTTGAAACCGTGCCGGCCAGCTTCGCAGCAGCCGAGGCCGCGCTGGCTGAAGCCGAGACCGCCGAGCTGGCGCAAGTGACCGACGAAGTCGCCGACGCCCATGACGAGGCCGTGCTCGACATCATCGCGATGGAAATGGGCGCGCCCGAGCCGTTCGACATCGATGACATGGTGGCGATGATCGTCGAAGAGGCGCACATCGCGCCACAGGCGCCGGCCGCGCCCGAGATGATGGCGCAGGCGCCTCAACCGATCGCCGGGCCGGCAGAGCCGCCAGCCGAAACGCCCCAGGCGGCGATCGCCTTGACGCCCGAGCCTCCGATGGAGGTCTCGCTCGGCTCCACCATCATCGCGAGCGGCCTTGTGCGCAAGCCGAACACCGCGGCCAACGATCCGCTGGCTCCGATCCGGCGCATGAGCCAGGCCGAGAAGATCGCGTTCTTCTCGTAACGGCTGGCAAGGCAAGCGTTGCTGGACGCGGCCGACCTTCCGCCGAGCGCGCCAAGGCGAAAATCAAAATGGTGATTGTTTAAAGCGAAAAAGGAGGTACTGCCTCCCCGTCGCCCTTCGATTCCACGATCGAAGGCCCGGCTGCGGCCGCCGCGACAATGACGGCGGCTTCAGGGACGACGTTAGGCGAACGCAGGCGTTTCGCCTTTTTGAGCGCGGCCTCCTTGCTGATGGCCGCGATCGAATTTCCAATTCTCCCGACGATCTCGTTGAATTGATCCTCGGACAGACGCAAGCGCTTCTTCACGCTTCGGACCTGCTGGCTATCGGCCAAGTCCAACTTGTTTCGGATCGAATGTGGTCGTGGACGGCGCATCATAGGGCCACTCCTTCAGATGCCCAACGGCCGCCCCGGTGAATCGTTCCTTTCCGGCAGACGTCACCTAAAGCTTGCACGCGGGTGTATCGCTCTCCCGCGTGCAACCGGCTATACTGCGAAAACATGCTTTTTTGCTTGTGCCGGTCCTCATCGGCGAAGGATTGCATCATGAAGCGCATCCGCATCATCCATAAGACGGAATACTCTTACAGGGAGCCTGTCATATTCGGTCCCCATCAGGCGCTGATGCGGCCTCGCGAGGGGCATGATGCGCATATCGCGAGATCGCGCGTTGACGTCCAGCCGCGGGCAGAGGTGCGCTGGCTGCGCGATATCTACGACAACTCAATCGCCATTCTCACCTTCCAGGAGCCGTCCGACAGGCTCAGCATCTCGAGCGAGGTGGACGTCGACCTTTATTACGACAGCCCCGACGAATGGCTCATCGCACCATCTGCCTGCCAATACCCTTTTCAATACGCTCCTGAAGAGCATGTCGATCTGATGGTGTATCGCGTTCCGAGCTACCCATACAGCGGCCCGACGCTTCTCAATTGGTTGCGCGATCTTTACGAGCCCGGCCAGGTCATCAGCACGCTTGATTTGCTCACCAATCTGAACAGCCACATTTACCGGTCGTTCAAGTACGATTCCCGCGACGCCGCCGGGGTTCAGTTACCGGACGAGACGCTCCGCCGGGGCAGCGGGACGTGCCGGGACTTCGCAGTGCTCATGATGGAAGCTGCGCGGTATTTGGGCTTCGGGGCGCGATTTGTGACCGGATACATTCAGATGGCCGAAGGCCAGCACGGCGCTACCCACGCGTGGACGGAAATCTATATTCCGGGCGCGGGCTGGCGTGGCTTCGATCCGACCAACAACAAGCTGGTCGGCAGCGAACATATCTCCGTCGCGGTGTCGCGGGAACAAGAAAAGGCCTCTCCGCTGTCCGGTTCGTGGCAAGGGCCGGCGGATGCCTTCGAACGAATGATGGTTTCGGTTCAGGTCGTGCAAGCCCCCGACGCGACTGCGTAGACTGCAACCACCGAATTGGCCGCGCCGGTCGTTGAAGGATATCTGGTTGACGTGCCCCGCGTATCTCTCGGCCCCGAGCACCGCGCAGACGCCCCCTCGTCCGCCAGGCCGGATGCCTTTATCGCTGAGGTCGCTGCGACGATGTTCAACCGGCGGATAGATTAATCGACTTTCGGGCTCCGGAGCCTGCGGCGCGCTTGGCACGCGCCAGAGCCAGGGGAATGAGAACCATCTATCACGCTACTCTCGACCTCGGCTGCCACGCGTAGGCCAGCCATCCTACCCCATGGAATATCAGGTCGACGCCGAGGAGGAATCCGAGCACCCAAAAACCCGTGATCGGAAAGCCCGTCAGAATGACAAGGCCAGCCAGCACCCCGAATATCCCTGACAGCACCATGACCCAGCCGGCTTCCCGCCAATGGCTGAAGCCGACGAAGATGCGAACGAATCCCGAGATCAGAAGCAGCAGTCCGAGGATGTAGGTGAGGATCAGGGCGCTGGCGACGGGCTGACTCACCAGCACGAAGCCGAACGCGACGTAGAGAACGCCCAGGAGGATCTGCCATATAAATCCTCCCCATCCCTTGGTCCAGAAGGCGTGAACGATCTCGAAGGCGCCGGCGACAATGGAGATCCAACCGATAAAGATGGTGCTGATCACAGTCACGAGCACGACATCGCCCAGAACGAAAAAGCCCGCCACGATCATGACGAGCCCGAGCAGAACGCAGAGCCAGAAGGGCGGCGCAGTGGCGCCAACGGACGAGCTATTGTCATAAGTAGCCATGTTGTCCTCCTCGATTCCAGAGCTGCCACATCAGGTGCTCATCGAGGATGGCGCGCTCCGGGCCGGGGCCACCCTCTGCTACTCAATCATCGGCACCCATAAAGCCCGCACTCCTCCCGGATTCCTCCGATCAGCATCGTGTGCGTTGCCATGCCACCTCCGGAGTTTGCGGTTTCTGATGGTCGCGCCCGATGGGCCGCGCCAATCCTTGTTCGCGTCTTGCTCACTCTTCCGGTTGCGATACGAACAGATCCATCCCCAGCCGCTGCGACAGGAATTTTGCCGCGAGCTGTCCCTTGACGCTGTTGCCGGCGGCGTCGAGCGGCGGCGCGAAAGTGCCGAAGCCGCCCTTGCCCGGAGACACCGCGACAATGCCGCCGCCGATCCCGCTCTTGCCCGGCAGGCCGATGTCATAAAGCCAATCGCCCGAGGTCTCGTACAATCCGGCGGTGATCATCACGGCCAGCGCATAATGGCAGACCGCCGCATCGACCACGCGTTGTTTGGTGATGGGATTCACGCCGCCGTCCGCCAGCGTCGCGCCCATCACCGCCAGATCCCTGGCGCTGACATTGAGCGAACATTGCCTGGTGTAGAGGTCGGTCGCCTGCCTGGCGTCACAATAGATGCGGTCGTAGCTCTGTAGCAGCCGGGCGATGCTCCGATTGCGGAAATTGGTTTCGGACGCCGAACCATAGACTTCTTCATTGAGCGTCAGTTTCCGTCCGGCGAACCGTGACAGACCATCATGAATGAATTGCCATTGGTCTTCCGCACTCAAACCCGGCACGAGACTAGTCGTTGCAATGGCGCCCGCATTCACCATCGGATTGGTCCGGCCGCCGCCCTGCTCGATCGCGGCAAGCGAATTGAACGGCAAGCCGGTGGCATTCGCTCCCAGTCGCTCGCGCGCTTCTTCCGGGCCGATCGTCTCGCACACCAGCGCGAAGACGAACGGCTTCGACACGCTCATGATGGAGAATTCGTGCTCGATATCTCCAGCGCCATAGACCCGTCCGCTGGTGCCGACCACGCAGACGCCGAACAGTTCGCGTGGTACCCTGGCTAACGCCGGATACACCTGAGAATTTTGCCCGTCATTGTTGGACTTGAAGCGCAGGTGCGCATCGGACACCAGTCTCTGCACCATCTCAGGTTCAGGCAGATGTCCCGTCGAGATGTATGGCCGTTCAGCTTCTTCGCCCGATGGTAAATCCATTGGCCCCCTCCACCCGGCTCGACAATCCCGTTCGTGGACCTTTGAGCCATGCGGCAACGTCAGCTGTACGCTGATGGGCGATCTTTCTTGACCGGTCCCGGTTCTTATTCTTTAGTCAGCTTACGCAGTAAAGGCCTGCGAGTGCACGGTGTCAACCATACAACCTTTTGAAAAAGGTGTGCGACGAGCAAGTCCAGCCATAAATTTTTGCGAAAAATCGTGCAATGCGGCCGCGCCGCACGCGGTATTGCCAATAGCGCTGCGCGATTTTATCCTCGGTCTCACGATGGTCGGCGAGAGTGGCATGCGCGTTGTCGCAGCCGGAACAATCCGTGTCGCTTCCCATTGAAGAAAACGCTGCGCAATCAAGCGCTGGATGAGGCGAGGTCATGAGCACAATCGATCGACGCAGTCTGCTGGCTAACTTCCTGCCGGGTGCCGCCGTGGCAGCAGCGGGGCTTGTCTCCGTGGATATTATCTCCTCTACGAGAGCTGCAGTCGCTTCACCGCTGGCCCCTACGATTTTCGTCAAGCCCAACGATATGACCGAGAACATCCAGGTCGCGGCCCACGACCCGCGAGGTCCGTATCATCGACGTTGGGGGCCTCGCCGTCGGCCGACGCCCATCAGCCGCTTCAAGTGCTGGTATCATCGCGGGCGAAAACACTGCGGCTACCGCTGAGCGTTGAGCAAAGAGTTGTCACCTGATGCTGACGGCAAACGGCACGCGGGCGATCCCGGCGAATTAGAAACAATTTGATGCGGAGACGTAGCGGTTTGATTGAGCGATCAGCCGACGGTGATATTTCCCCGTCGCAAGATTGTGATATCGTGATATCCAGCGTTGCATTGCCGTCCATGATTGTCACATCGAGTTGGAGGACACGGAGATGTCAGATCTGATCGCGATTATCTATCCATCCGAGGCAAAGGCCGAAGACGTCCGGCAACGTCTGTTCAAGCTGCAGAAGGAATATCTCATCACGATCAGCGATGCCGTGATTGCCGTGAAGACCGAAGCGGGTCCGGTGAAGCTGAACCAGCTCGTCAACACCACGGCGATAGGCGCCGCATCAGGCAGCTTCTGGGGCCTCCTCATCGGAGTTCTTTTTCTCAATCCCATCCTTGGCGTTGCCGTCGGCGCAGCGTCGGGAGCGCTCGGCGGCGCGCTTTCGGATTACGGGATCAATGACGCCTTCATGAAGGACCTGTCAGCAAGTCTCCAGCCCGGCAACGCCGCCCTGTTCGTGCTCATCAAGCACATGACCGCGGACAAGGTGCTGCGGGAGATCCAGGACGCAGGCGGCACCGTACTCAAGACATCACTTGACGACACCAAGGAACGGCTGCTTCGCGACGCTCTGGCCAAAGCGAGCACCGAACAAGCAGCCGCCCACCCGAACCCCACCTGGCACGCGGAGACCAGACCACGTGGCGGGCTGTAATCCTGTCCGCCCACAGTGCCGTTACCGCCCGCCGAATTCCACCGTGAGGGACGGATAGCGTCTGCCGTGCGGGAACGTTATGCTGTTGCGCAAGCACAATGCGAACGGCCAACATGACGAACTCGACTGCGGGACGTGATCCACCCGGCGCGCACGACCGCGTGCTGGTCGATCCGCGCCGTGGCGATATCGAGGACGATGCCGCCAGTCCCGACCAGCGCTCGCTGCTCGCGATCGCCGGAAGCCTGCTCGTCGAAATCAGCCTGCCGAAGCTGCTGTTCGCATGGACGGTCTCGCTGGCGCTTCCGGGGGTGCTGCTCGGTCTTGCCCCGCTGCTGGCTTCAGCATGGTTTGCAACTCTTTCGGAACGTCTCGTGGCCCTGACGGGAATCGGCGCCGTGCTGCTGCTGGCCGCGATCATCGCACTGGGGTGGATCGGATGGCGGCCGCTGTTTCGCATCGCCGAAGCAAATTTCTGGTCGCTCAACGCACTCGCTGTCCAACCCGGCTATGTGTTCGGCCGCGAAGCGCTGCGCCATCTGTCGGAACGGATGCTCGGCAGGATATCTCGACCCTGCCGGACGGGCGCGGCTGCGTGGTGCAACGTCGCTCGGTGCCGGCATCGTGCTGTGCGCATGCGCGGCATTGATCGCGATGCTGGTCTGGCCGGCCTCGCGATGGATCGGCAACTGGAACGACATGGTCTTGCTGCATCGCCTCGTCGTGCCGACGCTGGCAAACGCCATCGTGCTGGTGTCGGGCTATCTCGCCCTCGCATCGCTGGCATGGGGTATTGCCGATGCCAGCATGCATCAGCCCCTCGATCTCGCTGCATTTGAAACCGCGCCGCCCGGAAGCCGCCGCTGGCGCGTTGCGCATCTGTCGGACCTTCACGTGGTCGGCGAACGATATGGATTCCGCATCGAGAGCGGTCGCGCGGGTCCGCGCGGCAATGCGCGTCTCGATCGCGTCCTGGCCCGCCTCGCGGCCCTCCATGCGGTTGACCCGCTCGACCACGTCATCATCAGCGGCGATATGACGGACGCCGGGCGCGCGAGCGAATGGGCCGAATTCCTCGACGCACTTTCGCACTGCCCCGAGCTCGCCGCGCGTACGATCATGTTGCCGGGCAACCATGATTTGAACATCGTCGACCGCGCCAATCCCGCCCGGCTCGACCTGCCGTTCAGCCCCAACAAGCGGTTGCGGCAGATGCGAACGCTGTCGGCGCTCTCCGCCGTGCAAGGCGATCGTGTGCGGGTTGCCGATGGTTCGGGGAAATTCATAAGCTCGCTGCACGAGGCGTTGGCGCCCCGCCGCGATGAGATCGCGGCCTTCGCGGCGCGCGGCGGATTGCGAGGCGCGGCGTCGCTTCGCGACCTCTTCGACGCGCAGTTTCCGATGATACTGCCGCCCGACGAGGAAGACGGCCTGGGCATCGCCATCCTGAACTCCAATGCCGAAACGCACTTCTCCTTTACCAACGCGCTCGGCCTGGTGTCGGTCGAACAGGCGCGTCGGTTGGCGGCAACGATCGGTCATTTTCCCCGAGCGAGGTGGATCATCGCATTACATCATCACCTGATGGAATATCCCATGCCGGTGAAGGCGTTTTCCGAACGGATCGGAACCGCCTTGATCAATGGCAGCTGGTTCGTCCGCGGACTGGAAGCGTTCGCCCACCGCATCGTCGTCATGCACGGTCACCGCCATATCGACTGGATCGGCACATGCGGGGCAATGAAAATCATCTCCGCGCCGTCGCCGGTGATGGGCGCGACCGACGACACGGCGACGGATTTCTATATCCACACCTGGCGGCCGGCCCCGACGGACGGCTCTGCCTTCTTGCGCCGGAGCGGGTGGAGATTGCCGGCGAGACCGGGGATTAAAGCGTTTTCGAACGAAGCCTGCCCGAGTCCGCTGCGCGGGCTCGAGCGATCGCGGCCTTCTGACAAGCCAACAAGCCCGTCAAGACGGCTCCGTTGGTGATTTCAACCGCAACCCGGGTTGGTGAGACCTTATGTTCCCGCGAGGTTTCCTCGCAAGACCTTTCGATCCAGCTTGCCTACGGCAGTCTTCGGAATTGAGCTGGTGAATTGGATGGAATGCGGTTTCTTGTAAGACGCGATCTGCCCCGCCACGTGTTGAATTAGCTCACTCTCGCTGACGGATACGTCCGGCTTCAACACCACGAAGGCCACCACCGCTTCAACCCACTTTTCATCCGGCGCACCGACCACGGCCGCTTCAGAAACAGCAGCGTGCGTCAATAATGCATCCTCCACCTCACGAGGATAGACATTGTACCCACCAGAGATGATCATATCGGAGGTGCGATCCCTCAGGTGCAGGAAGCCGCAAGCATCGAATACTCCCACATCCCGAGTATGTACCCAGCCATCTGAGTCGAACGTCTGGGAGGTCAGATCGGGCGAGTTGAAATATCCGGCTGCGGCCGATGTGCCTCTGACCCAGATTTCCCCCGGCTCCCCAGCCGCGACCGGGTCGCCCTTATCATCGACGAGGCGAATTTCGACATCGATTGATGGTCGCCCGCACGCACCGAGCCGATCACCGGCGTGATCTTCAGGACGCAGCACTGCCAGGCAGAGAGGCACTTCGGTCTGACCGTAGTATTGCCAGAATTTGTCTTGCCCGAACCGCTCGATCGCGCGGTTTATCGTCGCCCGCGGCATTGGCGAAGCTCCGTATATGATCCTCTTCAGCGATGAAAGATCGCGGCGCTCTATGTCCGGATGTTCGAGCAACATCTGAAGCATTGTCGGAACCAGATTTATAGCGGAGACGCGGTATCTCTCGACCGCTTCAAGATAGCTCGCCGGTATGAATCCGGGCAGAACGACACTTCGTGCCCCTCGTAGCCAGAAAGGCAAAATGAAGGTGCCGCTCGCATGAATTAGCGAGGCAGAATGGAGCATCGAGTCCTCGGGTCCGACCGGAAACAGATTGAGCAGCACGTTCCGGCAAATCGCCGCGTAGGAGCCCTGAGTATGCTGGGCGGCCTTTAGAACCCCTGTCGTCCCCGATGTGTATAGAGTGAGAATTACGTCATCCGGGCTCACGTTTGCAATTGGCGCGGTTTCCGGCTTGCCGTGAGCGATAGCGAGAAGATCGCGCCCCTCCGGCAACGCTGTCCCAAGTCCATAACACCGAAGACCCGGCTTGCCCTGCTGCAGTTCTGCCGCGCGGTCGGCCAGATCCTCGCCAAACACAAGCAACTGGCAGTTCGCCTCCTCCAACATTCGGCCGTGCTCCTGGAGCGACAGCCGAGAATTCAACGGTACGCGGTTTACCCCTGCCTTAACGCACCCGAAGTCCAGAGGCACGCTGTGCACGCCGTTATTGACAAGCAGGGCGACGCGAACATGGTGCACCGCTCCAATCTCGTGCAGCGCGTGGGCAATCTGATTGGCCCGACGATTGACCTCTGAAAAGGTCATCTGTTCATCACCGACGATCAGTGCGACGCGCGAAGCGTTCTGCGAGGCGCCGCGCTCGATCAACTCTAGGCAGGTTGGAGCTCGTGTTGTGATTGTCATCTGCTTCTTCCTCGTTCTTGCAATCCGGGCGACGGGCTCGCGTTATCGGTCGAATTTGCCGTGCCGCCCCATACCTCCGACAAAGCGTCCCGCGCCCGCTTTCCCCTCTGCCGCGACGATCGGCGCTCCTAGACGCCCTTCGAGACGAAGGGCCGCATCAAGCTCAAGATCCCATTGGGCATAGGATGAGTGGCGGTCCACCAACATGCACTGCTGCGGAAAGGCCGCGATTTGGCGTGCCAGTTCCTCGGCGTGTTGGCGCGACTGGCCGTCCGGGACAACCCGGTTGGCAAGACCCATTTCCAGTGCTTCCTGCGCCCCGACAGCACGGCCGGTCAAAATCATATCAAGTGCTCTCGACATGCCGATCGCCCGTGGGAGCCGGACCGTGCCTCCGTCAATGAGCGGCACCCCCCATCGCCTGCAGAATACCCCGAATGTCGCTCCCTGCTCGGCGACCCGCATATCTGCGAGCAGCGCCAGCTCCAGGCCGCCCGCAACAGCGTAGCCTGCAACCGCCGCAATCAGTGGTTTCGAAAGTGCCAGACGCGTTGGCCCCATCGGTCCCGTTCCACCACCTTCGAGATCCAGAATGTGCGTCCGCGCCGGATCGTTCAGGGAAGTCAGATCAGCGCCAGCACAGAACACGCCGTTGTCGCCCCAAAGGACCGCGACGCGCTGACTTTCGTCTGCTTCGAAGGCAAGGAAGGCATCACGAAGCGCCAACGCCATCGGTCCGTCCACGGCATTCCGGCGCTCGGGTCGATTCATCACGATGGTCGTGATGGGGCCATCGACTTCGACCCGGACATAATTGGCGACCGGTGTCGCCTCATTAGGTGCACTCACCATCGGTCTTACCTCCCATTTATATGTTTCATCCTATATTAGCGTATACGTTTGAATGAAATGTTTCAACAGCGATAAGGATGCGATATAAACGGAAATATGGAGCTTACCCCGCCATCCGCCTCCGACCTGATGCTCGATTTCCTGGTAACGGCCGACCGCAGTCGCCTGACCGTACAGGAGCTGTGCCGCGGTGGCGCCGCTATGGGTTTCAACGAAACCGTTGTCCGGGTTGCGCTTACGCGTCTCGTTCAACAGCACAAAATTCGCAAGGTTGAACGGGGAACGTATGCGGTGCACCCGTCCTATCGACCTGTGCAGGAAGACGTGGGCCATTGGCTCGATCGACTAGGGTGGATGATCGCCTGGCGCGGTCGATGGATCGCCGTCCATGATCCGGTAATGACAAGAGTTTCGCAAACACATTTGCGACGCCACCGTCGCGCCCTCGCTCTGCGCGGCTTTCGCACGTGGATGCCGAACCTGCATCTCCGCCCCGACAACTTACGAGGCGGAATCGAGGCGATGCGCTTTCAACTTCGCGAACTGGGTTTGCTTGACGGGTCGCAAGTATTCGCTGCAGGTCGATTTAGCGAGCAACAGCTCTCAGAAGTAATGAAATTGTGGGATGTGTCGACTTTGCGCGCCACCTACTCCAAGCTGCTTCAGCTGATCGAAAAGAGCGAAAAGTCGATCCGGCGATACGATGCCATTTCTGCAGCGAAAGAAACCATGCTTCTCGGACGATACGTGATCAGCCAGATTGTCCGCGATCCACTTCTACCATCTGAGATGATCGAGGACAGTGAACGTCACCTACTGGTTGACCGTATGCGCACCTATCAGGCCAATAGCAAGATTATCTGGGCACGCGTTCTTGGCCTAACAGACTTGTAAATTCGAAAATTGTATCGCCTACGTGGCCTGTCACTCAATCGATCTTCGGCTCTGATTCAATCAGAACCGAAGCTCTGGAATTTGCCGGGCCTGGTCTCGGCCGGTCCGCCGAGCAGATCGGCGACCCAACGACTGGACGGATGCTGGGCGCAGAAAGTGAGGATCGCAATCGCGATCGGTACGCCGATGAAAGTCCCGAACAGGCCCCACAGGAAGGTCCAGAAGAAAAGCGCGAACAGCACCATGACCGGCGAAATCGACAACATTGTTCCGGCGACGCGCGGCTCAATATAGCTTCCGACCACGAACTGAATGATGTTGAGGCAGGCGAAGACGCCGAACACCGCGAGCCAGCTTTCGAACTGCGTCATCGCCAGCAGGGTGGGAAACAGCGTCGCGATAAAGGGACCGATAAACGGGATATAATTGAGCACGAAGGCGATCACGCCCCATTCGAATGCGAAGGGAAGCCCGGCGGTCCATGCAAAAGCGCCGACCAGAAGGCCGGTGACGACGCTCATCTGGGTCCGTACGATCAGATACTTCCGGAATTTCGCCGCGGTCGCCGCGGAGCCGTCGAGCAGCACGCGCGCCGCGGTACGGTTGTCCAATCGCTCGATCTTTCGCCTGACGTCCTCGACTTCGAGAAGCCCAAGCACGACGTAAACGAGCGCAATCAGCCAGAAGCTGAGCGTGGTGTTGACGCGACCGGTGACATACTGCGTGGCGCGCAACAGCCAGCCGACGTTGAAATGTTCGGCCCACAGCCCGGCGACCGAAATGCCATGGCCGTCCAGCCATATCACCGCTCGCTCGTAGAATGCCTGGTAGCGCGCCGCATCGGCGATCAGGAATTGTCCGACGCGTCCAAAACCCCAGGCGGCGAGCGAAGCGAAGGCGACGCAGATCGCCACCGTGACAAGGACCGTAATCGCCAGCGCTGCAAGCGTCGGCAGCCACGACTGCAACGACTTCTGCATGGGCCAGACGATCGCGATGATGAAGAGGGCCGCCGCGACCGGTGCGAATACGCTGCTCGCCTGCGCCGCGCTGCGACCAGCACCGCCGCGATAATCCCCGTTGTGATCTTCAGCCCGTGGCCCGCTCCCATCTCCGGATTCCTCGACTTTCTTGCGCACGCCGAGATTGTCAGTTGGGTTAAACGCCGACAAGTGCGACCTTCCGCCGCCAACGTGACCCGCATCACGTACCCCCCGTGAACCCGGACGTAGCGTAGCCGCGACAAATCTCGCATCGAGATTCTCGAGGAGCACGTCATGTCCCGCTTCAAATCGTTGCTGTTACGCGCCGGCCTCCTGGGCAGCCTGCTCGGCTTCGCCCACGGCACGGCGTTCGCCAATCCCGAGGCCGGCACTTCGGTGGCGCTGCGCGGTCCCGAACAGCGGATCGCGCTGGTGATCGGCAATTCGAAATACCGGAACGCGCCGCAGCTCGCCAACCCCGACAACGATGCGCAGTCGATGGCGCAGCTGTTGAATTCGGCCGGCTTCGAGGTGATCGCCGCGACCGACCTGACGCAGAACGACATGATCAAGGTCGTGCAGGATTTTTCCGCCAAGGTTTCCTCTCGCGGTCCCAACACGGTTGCGATGGTCTATTATGCCGGCCACGGCGTGCAGCTCGCCGGTGAGAACTACCTCGTCCCGGTCGACGCCAGGATTTCCACGCCTGCCGACCTCGCCAACAACGCGGTCCGCCTCGTCGACGTGATGGGTACGCTGGAGACGATCCCGAGCCGGATGCGCATCGTCGTGCTCGACGCGTGCCGCAATAATCCGTTCCCCGGCGTCAACGATGCCGGGAGGGGTCTTGCGATCGTCGACGCGCCGAACGGCTCGATCGTCGGCTATTCGACGGCGCCGGGATCGGAAGCGCAGGATGGCGCCAACGGCCACAGCCCGTACACGCAGGCCTTCCTGCGCGTCGCGCGCGAGCCGAATTTGCCGATCGAGCAGCTCTTCAAGCGCGTTCGTCTCGAAGTGAACAATGCGACGGACGGACGGCAGATTCCCTGGGAAAGCTCGTCGCTGACCTCCGATTTCTATTTCTTCGGCGACACGGCGGTGGCGGCAACCCGCGCGCCCGATCGCAGCCCCGTCGTCCAGATGGCGTCGAACCTGCCTTCGCGGTCCGTACGTCAGGCCTACGACTACGTGCTGTCGGAGGGTTCGCCGCAGCACTATCAGGAGTTCATCCAGCTGTTCCCGAATGACCCGCTGTGCGACCGGATCCGCGTGCTGCTCGGAAACCTGGTGCAGGCGCAGGCCTGGCACAAGACCGTGCTCGCGAACTCGCCGGTCGCCTACAAGTCCTTCTACGACAACTACAGCAACAGCCCGTATGCGCAATCAGCGCTGAAACTGCAGTCACAGCCCAAGAATGTGCCGCTGATGCAGTTCACCCATCTCATGAAGCCGCAGCAGGTTGGCCCCATGTTCAAGCCGACCAATGTCGGCCTGCCGAAGGACAATTCAGGCATCAAGCTCGGTGACAATGGCGGGCAGCTTCACGGCGGCAATCTCGGCGGCCTTGGAGATAAGCTGCAGAATGGCAAGCTTGACGGCAATACCGGCGGCCAGATCGTCCATATACCCTCCGGCGTCATGCCGAAGCAGCCGACCGACACGCCATCGTCCGCCCCGAAGAAGATCGTCACGCTCCCGGCTCCGGGAACCAGCACGACTGCTTCCGGCAACAAGGGCGCGGGCAAGATCGTGACCATGCCGGTGAACACCGCCGGCAAGGCCGGATCCAATCCGGTCGTGAAGCAGAATGATCCACCGAACCGCATCGTCCGCCGCGACACGGGCATGATCAAGCTCAACAACAATCCGTCCCAGGGTGGCCGGCTGCAGAACAACAACTCAATCGGCAAGATCGGCAGCGGCAACGCGAGCCCGCACTTCGCCCAATCCATGGGCCAGGGTCGCAGGGGATTCCAGTGATCGAGCTGCGATGCGCGACAGGACAGTAAGCGTCAACGATCCGGGGCAGAGCAGCCGATGCTCTGCCCCGCTCCGTTTTGGAGGGTTTGCTTATAGCGTTTTCGAGCGAAGTGGATACCGGTTCTGATTCAATCAGAACCGATCATGCTCAGGCCACCAGCTTCGCGAACAGCTCCGCGTCGACATTGCCGCCGGAGAGAACGATGACGACGTTCCTGTCGCGCGCATCGATGCGGCCAGACAGCAACGCGGCGAGGCCGACGGCGCCGCCGGGCTCGACCACCAGCTTCAATTCACGGTAGGCGAACGCGACCGCCGCTCCAACTTCGGCATCGGTGACGCTGACGCCTTTTGCCAGGAGCTTGCTGTTGATCGAGAAGGTCATCTCGCCGGGCATCGCCGCCATCAGCGCGTCGCAGATGGTGGGGGCGGCGGCGGGATGGGCTTCGCGGTGCCCGACGCGCAAGGACAGAGCGTGGTCGTCATAACCTTCGGGCTCGGCGACGATTACCTCGGCCTGCGGAAAGCGCGCCTTCACGGCGGTTGCGACGCCCGCAATCAGTCCGCCACCGGACGCCGGCGCCACCACGATGTCGGGGACGAGCCCGAGTGCCGCCATGTCCTCGGCGATCTCGCGGCCGGCGGTGCCCTGCCCCGCGATCACAAAGGGATCGTCATAGGGACGAACCAGAGTAGCGCCGAGCTTGCCGGCGATATCGTTGGCGATGGCTTCGCGGTCCTCGCGGTCGCGGTCGTAGAGCACGACTTCCGCGCCATAGGCCTTGGTGCGCTCGCGCTTCGTGAGCGGCGAGTCCGCCGGCATCACGATGGTCGCCTGCATGTTCAGGATCTTTGCCGCGGCCGCCACGCCCTGCGCGTGATTGCCGGAGGAGAACGCCACCACGCCGCCGCTGCGCTTGTCCTGCGGGATCGACGACAGCTTGTTGAAGGCGCCGCGGAATTTGAACGAGCCAGTCCGCTGCAGCATTTCCGGCTTCAGGAAGATTTTTGTCCCCGCGCGTTCGTTGAGAACGGGGAACGACAACAGCGGCGTGCGCACCGCGAAGGGGGCGACCACCCTCGCGGCCGCATCGATATCAGCCGCGCCGACGGGTGGGTTTTTGACGATTTCGGTCATCCGCAATTTGTATCGCGGTTACGCATGGGCGGGCAAGGCGCATTAGCGTGAACTCAGGCCGCGAAATGCGGATCTTCCGCCACGAATTCGACCGCTTCGCCGTCGGAACCGACCGCACCGATATTCAGGGCGTGGTCGACAAAGACCCGGGCCGAGGCTTGCCAGGTATGGCCGGCGGCAAAATCGACGCAGGCCTGCCGCGGGATCGCCAGCGAATCCAGGCATGCCGCGCGCAGATTGTCATTGAGGACGCCGACCGGCGAGGTGCCGATCACGTCGCGCGGCCCGGTGACCGGAAAGGCGGCAACCGGCAGCCCGCTGGCGAGCGCTTCGAGCAGCACCAGGCCAAAGGTATCGGTCTTGCTCGGGAATACGAACACGTCGGCGGCGGCGTAGATCTCGGCCAGTTCGGCGCCGTGCCGGGCGCCCAGGAACACCGCATCCGGGTATTTTCGCTCCAGCGCCGGGCGTGCCGGCCCGTCGCCGACCACAACCTTGGTGCCCGGCAGATCGAGATCGAGGAAGGCCTCGAGGTTCTTTTCGATCGCCACCCGGCCGACATTGAGGAAGACCGGCACCGGCAGGCACAGATCGATCGCACGCGGATGAAACAGCGCCGTATCGACGCCGCGCGACCACAGCACCACGTTGTGGAAGCCGCGCGAGCGCAATTCAGCCGCCAGCGCCGGCGTTGCCGCCATCACCGCCTGACTGGGACGGTGGAACCAGCGCAGCCCGGCCCAGACCCAGGATTCCGGAACCGGAGATCGGGCGGAAACATAGTCCGGAAAGCGGGTATGGAAGCTCGTAGTGAACGGCAACCCGCGCTTGCGGCAATGGCGCCGCACCAACAGCCCGATCGGGCCTTCGGTGGCGATATGGATGCTGTCGGGCTTTGTGGCTTCGATCAGTGCGGCGATTTTCGCGGGCGTCGGCAAAGCCAGCCGCAAATCGGGGTAGCTCGGCATCGCAAAGGTGCGGAACGACTGCGGCGTCAGGAATTTCACATT
The DNA here is from genome assembly GCA_963786115.1 of uncultured Alphaproteobacteria bacterium. Taxonomy (GTDB): domain Bacteria; phylum Pseudomonadota; class Alphaproteobacteria; order Rhizobiales; family Xanthobacteraceae; genus Bradyrhizobium. Next base: position 39,934 of record CAWAYC010000036.1, on the reverse strand, counting down.
GACGCCAAAACCCTTCGCCGCATCCGCCATCATGGTCAGCGTCCGTACCACCCCGTTGACCTGGGGATGCCACGCATCGGTCGCGACCAGGATATGCGTCATGCGGCGCGCGCCGTGACGCGGGAAACCGGCGCGAGGCGCCGTTGGGGATCGGTCCAGATGATGATCTCGAAACGGCCGTCCTCATGCTCGGCGAGCGCGGTGCAGCTCTCAACCCAGTCGCCGCAATTCATGTAACGAATGCCGTGTTCGTCGCGGATGGCGGCATAGTGGATATGGCCGCAGATCACGCCGTCGGCGCCGTGACGCCGCGCTTCGCCCGCAAGCGTCTTTTCGAACGCGCCGATATAGTTCACGGCGTTCTTGACCTTCAGCTTCGCCCATTGCGACAGCGACCAGTACGGGACGCCTAACATGCGGCGGAAGAAGTTGACGAGGCGGTTCATCTGGATGGCGAAATCGTAGGCCTTGTCGCCGAGATGGGCGAGCCAGCGCGCGTTCTGCACCACGAGATCGAAGATGTCGCCGTGGATGACGAGGTAGCGCTTGCCGTCGACACCGGTGTGAACGGTGTTTTCCACCACGTCGATGCCGCCGAAATGCGTGCCGTAATAGTTCCGCAGGAACTCGTCGTGATTGCCGGGAATGTAGATGACCTTGGCGCCCTTGCGCGCCTTGCGCAGCATCTTCTGCACGAAGTCGTTGTGCGTTTGCGGCCAGTACCAGCCGGATTTCAGCGCCCAGCCGTCGACGATATCTCCGACGAGGTAGATGGTGTCGGCATCATGGCTTCGGAGGAAGTCCAGCAATCGATCGGCTTGCGAGCCGCGGGCTCCGAGGTGGACGTCGGAGATAAACAAAGTGCGAAAGCGCCGTTCGGGGCTCTCTTCACTCAAGGCGTCACTTCCCATGAGTCATCACCTAGCAGGTTGCTGTGACAGGGCGATGACGATCCCCGCGACGGATCGCCCCACGAGAATCAATGACGCGCCCCTGACGTCAGCGAATAACAGCGCGATGCGACAACGAAGCGACACGGCCCTATGTCGCCCCTGCGAAAGCAGGACCATACGCCGCGGCCCGAGCAAGGGGCACAGGGGTCGACGGCTTCAATAAACAACGAGTTGGTGGTTATCGGTCCTTGCGTTCGCAGGGACGACGATCTGAATGTTTCAGTAGAACTTGTGAAAATGGTGGACCGGGCCATGGCCGTGGCCGACGCTGAAACGATCGGCGGCTGATATCGCGGCGCTGATCCAGCTCTTGGCGTTACGCACGGCTGCTTCCAGATCTTCGCCGGTCGCAAGCCCTGCCGCGATCGCCGAGGACAGCGAGCAGCCGGTGCCGTGCGTGTTCGCGGTGGCGATCCGCGGCGCAGCGAGCGCGATGGTGCGCCTGGCATCGATCAGATAGTCGGTACTGTTATCGCCCTGCCCGTGACCGCCCTTGATCAGCACCGCGCGGCATCCCATCGAAAGCAGCCGCCTGCCCTGGTTCTCGATGGCCTCTTCGCTGGAGGCCACCGGCTCGTCGAGCAGCGCAGCCGCTTCCGGCAGGTTTGGCGTGATGAGCGAAGCGCGCGGGATCAGTTCGGTTCGCAGCGCCTCAACGGCTTCCGCGGCCAACAGGCGATCGCCCGAGGTCGCGACCATCACGGGATCGAGCACGACATGATTCGGCGACCAGCGCGCAAGGCCTGCGGCGATGGCGCTGATCGTCGCGCGCTGCGCCACCATGCCGATCTTGACGGCGCCAACGGCGAGATCGGAAAATACTGCGTCGATCTGGGCGGCCACGAACTCCGCCGGCACCTGATGGATACCGCTGACGCCCTGGGTGTTCTGCGCCGTCAGCGCGGTGATGACGGAAGCGCCGTAGACGCCAAGCGCCGCGAACGTCTTGAGGTCCGCCTGGATGCCGGCGCCGCCGGAGGAGTCCGAGCCGGCGATGGTGAGCGCAACCGGCGTCGTCATCGCATGCCGCGCGAAGTTGGTATGAACAGGGCCATGGGCCGTCTTATAGCGCTTTCGAGCGAACCGGGTATCGATTCGCGTGAAGAAAACCTCCAACCGGAGTAGAGGGGTGGGCGATTGCCGGCAAGCCCGCTTGCCATGGCCCCACGAATTTGGCTCTATGGCCAGCTACGACGCCTACGGAGACGACAGCGATGGTTCCTTTCTTCGTCCAGATCAAATGCAAGCTCGGCCAGTCCTACACCGTCGCCAACGCGCTGGCGGAAGCCGAGATTGCGTCCGAGATCTATTCCACGGCGGGCGACTACGATCTGCTGGTGAAATTCTACGTCGACAAGGACACCGACATCGGCCATTTCGTCAACGAAAAGGTGCAGGTCGTTCCCGGCATTCAGGACACCCACACGATCATTACCTTCAAGGCGTTCGGCACGGGCTAGTGCCACTGCCCCGAATCTCGTCATCAAGCGCGCGGCCGAGATTGCCGTCGAGAAGGCGCCACCACCGGCATCACATCGTCGATTGAGATCGATTTCCGGGATCGGCCGCGGCATCAGGATTTGTCGCCGCTCGCCGCCTTCTTCGGACGCGGCGGTCCCTCGACCGGCGGCAGCGACTTGATGTAGTCGGCGATCGCGTCGCGATCCTGCGCCGGCAATAGCAAAATATTCTTGATCACGCGCACCATCAATCCGCCGGCGCTGTCGCCGTCCGGCGTGAGGCCGGTCTCGAGGAAGTAGGCGATATCCTTCGCGCTCCACTCCGCCAGGCCCTTCTGCGTGATGTTGGGAACCCAGCCTTTCCCTTCGGGATTGGGCCCGCCGGCAAATCGCTGCGCGCTGACGATACCGCCGAGGAAATTCCGTGGACTGTGACACTCCGCGCAATGGCCGAAACTGTTGACGAGATACGCACCACGATTCCATTCCGGCGGTTTTGCCGCGTCGGGAACAAATGGCTTGCCGTCCATGAACAGCCACTTCCAGATGCCGATGTTGCGGCGGATGCTGAAGGGAAACGGCACATCGTGATCGCGCGCCTTGCCTGGCACCGGCGCAAGCGTCTTCAGGTAAGCGTAGAGATCACGGACGTCTTCAGGCTTTGCGTGCTGGTAGGAGGGATAGGGAAACGCCGGAAAATAGTGCGCACCGCCTGGCGAAGTTCCCTTGGTTACCGCCGTAACGAACTCGGCCTCGGTCCATCGTCCGATGCCGTCATTTGCGTCAGGCGAAATGTTGGGGGCGTAGAACGTGCCGAACGGCGACGGTATCGCAAGCCCGCCGCCGAGCCGGGTCCGATCGGGCTGATTGGGTACGGCGTGGCAGGAGGAACATCCGCCGGCGTCGAACATTATCGCACCATTGGCGGGGTTCGGCTGATAGGCCGGTAGCGAAGTCGCCGCAACTACCGCCGGAATCGTCAGCCACCAGAAAAGTCCGAGCCCGGCAACACCGGCCAGGATGGCAACAAGGAGAATTCGTCGCAGCATTCATCGATCCGTCATCAGGTGTCCAACATGCCGCCCAGTATGGCCGCACTTTCCGGCATAAGCTTCCGGGAAATTCTGCGCAGTTAACGGCCCTTTGGGAATATTTCGAGGGGGCCGTTGTTTTGAAGCTGACATCGTCGTTCGATGCCAACAGGGAGAAGCCAACCATGCCGAACAAAACCATGATTGCGATGCTTGGGCTGAGTGCCGCCGTTGCCTTCGCCGGCCCGGCTTTCGCCGACAAGATGAAAGCAACACTGGACGGCAAGTCCGAAGTGCCGCCGACTACCACCGAAGGCAAGGGCACCGCCGACATCGACTACGATCCCGCCAGCAAGAAGGTGAGCTGGAAGCTGACCTATTCCGGCCTGTCCGGTCCGGCCACCGCCGCTCATTTCCATGGACCTGCCGAAGCCGGCAAGAACGGCGGTGTCGCCGTTGCGATTCCGAATGCGGGCTCCAGCCCGGCCGAGGGCAGCGCCACCCTGACTGACGCGCAGGCGGCCGATCTCCTCGCCGGAAAATACTATGTCAATGTCCACACCGCGGCCCATCCGGGCGGCGAAATCCGCGGCCAGGTCACGAAGTAGGAGTCTCGGCAGCGGGCGAACAAATAAAAAAGGGCGGGCGCCTCGGGCACCCGCCCCTTTTCTCATTCCAAACCGCTGATAGCGTTTTCGAGCGAAGTGGATACCGGTTCGCGTGAAGAAAACGCGTCAAAACAACAATCTGGAGCTTCGGTTCTGATTTAATCAGAACCGATCATGCTCTAACTATTCTTCAGGCGGAACGTCTCGTGACAGGCGCCGCATTGCTTACCGATCGCGGTAAAATTCGCCTTCAGCGTGTCGAGATCCTTGATCTTTGGCCTGGCTTCGCTCACGACCTTGGAAAAGCTCGCGATCTTGGCTTCAAAGCCCGCCTTGTCTTCCCAGATCTTCGGCGATGGGCTGTAGTCGCCCTCCGGCTTCAGACCCTTGGTGCTTTCGGGGAAGAGCGTCGGGAGCTTCTTGGCGGTATCTTCGAACTGGGCCATGGCGGTATCCACCGTCGCCTGATCGTAGGGCTTTTCGCCCTTGACTATTGCCGCCAGCGCGCCCGCGTTCTTGCCATTGCCCTTCATCACGGTCTGCGTCTGCTTGACGACATCCTGTTGCGCCACGACGGCGCCGACGCCGAGCAACAACGTTGCCGCGACTACCAGTACTCTCTTCATTCGTTGAATCCCCTTCGTTTGCGCGGGCCCGTGCGGACCCGCCCGTTTTGCCAACACCGCAGCAGGTGGTTCATTCCGCCTGCGACAAATTATCAGAGGGTATGCCGGCGCTGCGCCTCGCGGATCGCTATCCAGACCCGTTCGGCTGTGGCGGGCATGTCGATGTGGTCGATCTTGTATTCGCGCGACAGGCCCTCGACGATGGCATTGACCACCGCAGGGCACGAGCCGATCGCGCCGGCCTCGCCCGCGCCCTTGACGCCAAGCGGATTGGTCGTGCAGGGCACGTTGTGGGTCTCGAACACGAAGGACGGGCCATCGGACGCGCGCGGCAGCGCATAATCCATGAACGTGCCGGTGACGAGCTGTCCGTCATTGGCGCTATAGACCGCCTGCTCCATCAACGCCTGGCCGATGCCCTGCATCGCGCCGCCGTGAACCTGCCCCGCCAGCAGCAGCGGATTCAGCGTCACGCCGAAATCGTCGACGATGACATAGTTGACGATCCTGATGATGCCGGTTGCGGGATCGATCTCGACTTCGGCCAAATGCGTGCCGTTCGGGTAGGTGCCGTCGGCCTGGGTGAAGGTCGCGCTTGCATTCAGTTTTGACGGATCGACGCCCGGACGTTTTGCCAGATCGGCAAAGCCGATCGAACGGTCGGTGCCGGCGATCCGTATCCTCCCGTCGCTGATTTCGAGATCGCCGGCGCTGGTTTCCAGCGCTTCGGCTGCGATCTCCTTCAGCTTTCTGCCGAGCTCGCCGGTGGCGCGCTGGACGCTGACGCCGCCGGTCGGAATCGAAGCCGAGCCGCCGGTACCGAGGCCGGTCGCGATGCGGTCGGTATCGCCCTGCAGGATATGCACGCGCTCCGGCGGCAACCCGAACTGCTCGGCGACGAGTTGCGCGTAGGCGGTCTGGTGACCCTGCCCGCTCGACTGGGTGCCGATCAGGATGGTGACGTCGCCGTTGGGATCGAGCGCGACGTTGGCGGTCTCCTCGCCCATTGTGCCGCAGACCTCGACATAGCAGGCCATCCCGATACCGCGCACCAGGTCCGCCTTCTTCGCCGCCTTGGCGCGTTTGGGAAACTCCTTCCAGTTGGCGATCTCCATCGCGCGTCTCATGTGCGCGGTGAAATCGCCGGAATCGTAGACCTTGCCGGTCGCGGTCTTGTACGGCATCGCTTTCGGCGGAATGAAATTCTTGCGCCGGATCGCATCCGGCGTCAGCCCAAGTTTCCGCGCGGCCGCATCGACCAGACGTTCGATCACGTAGGCCGCCTCCGGGCGGCCGGCGCCGCGATAGGCATCGACCGGCACGGTATTGGTGAACACCGTGCGGACGCGGCAGTGGAACGCCTGGATGTCATAGAGGCCCGGCAGCATGCCGGCGCCGCCATGCGGGATGTAGGGACCGAAGGTCGAGAGATAGGCGCCCATGTCGCCCATCAGGTCGACGTCCATCCCTAAGAACTTGCCGTCCTCGGCTAGCGCCATTTTCGCTGACGTGACGTTGTCGCGGCCCTGCGCGTCGCCCATGAAATGATCGGCGCGGTCGGCGGTCCATTTGACCGTCTTCTTCAATTTACGCGCGGCGACCGCGATCAGCGCGTATTCGCGGTAGGGAAACAGTTTTGTGCCGAACCCGCCGCCGACGTCGGGACAAATCACCCGCATCTTCTCGACCGGGATCTTCAGGACGTTCTGGCACAGGATGTCGCGCAAGCGATGGCTGCCCTGACTGCCGATCGTCAGGGTCAGGTGATCATTCCTGGCATCGTATTCGGCGACCGCGGCGCGCGTTTCCATGAAATTGGTCACGATGCGCGGATTGACGATCGAGATTTCGGCGACCGCATGCGCCTTGGCGAATGCCGCCTCGGCGGCCTTCTTGTCGCCGATCGAAACGTCGAACAGCACGTTGCCGGCATGATCGGGCCAGACCTGCGGCGCGCCCTTCTTCACAGCATTGGCGAGGCCGACTACCGCCGGCAGCGGCGTCCATTTGACGTCAATCGCCTCGATCGCGTCGCGGGCGTGGTCGACGGTGTCGGCGACGACGAAGGCGACGGCGTCGCCGACATGGCGCACTTCATCCTTCGGCAGGATCGGATAGGGCGGACCGGTGAAGGGATCGACTTCAAGGTTGAACAGGCACGGCAAGTCGCCGAGGCCGCCGACATCGGCCGCCGTCAGAATCACGCCGACGCCGGGAAGCCCACGGGCCTTGCTGACATCGATCGTGAACTTCGCATGCGCATGCGGCGAGCGCAGCACCAGCGCATGCATCGCCGGCTGCGGCGCGACGTCGTCGGTATAGCGGCCCTTGCCGCGAATGAGCGCATCGTCTTCCTTGCGGCGCACGCTTTGACCGACGCCAAACTTGATGGGAGCTGCCATCGTATCTCCAATTGCGGACGTTATTTCGGGCGCCATATTGCAGCGGTTGTTCGTCGAGCGCAAACCGCTTTCGGCTCCGGCGTCACAGTTAGCGGGTGCAGCACGCCGCGCCCGCCAATCAAAAATGCCCCGGCGATGCCGGGGCCTTGATGGTCGAAGAACGACCCCAACGGCCGCACTGGTCCGAGGCCATTTACTCGTTTGTTCAGGCGGTTGAATTAGTTGATAAAATTATCCACGCACCAGCGCGAAAAGCCATCCGCGACCGAACAGCAGCAGGATGGAGACGCCGTAGACAAAGGCTCCGGCGGCGGTGAGCAGCACCAAGGTTATCTCGTCGCGAAACATGGTCATCTGGGCGAAATAGACGTTTGCGAATCGCGCGGTGAACCACAGCGCGGCTGCGAGGACGGCGCCGGCCGCAACGAATTTTGCGAAGGATTGCAGAAGCACGCGGCTGAGTTCGAGGTAGCCGGCACGCACCGCAAAGCCGAGCACCAGCAGAAGATTGATCCAGGCGCCCACCGCCGTCGCGAGCGCGAGGCCGATCTGGGCCAGCGTCCCCATCAGCGCGATCTTCAGCGCCACGTTGACCGCGACGCCGGTCAGCGCCGCCTTGACCGGGGTTGCGGTATCCTTGCGGGCATAGAAGGTTGCGACCGCGCTGCGGATCATGACGAACGGAATGAGCCCCACGGCATAGGCCGCCAGCGTGGCAGCCGCGGTTGCGGCGTCGGCCTTCGAGAACGCGCCGCGGGCGAACATCGCCCGCATGATCACGTCAGGCACGGTGAGGAAGGCGGCGACGAACGGCACCGAGAACAGCAAGGTGAAGTCGAACGCGCGGCGCTGCGCCGTCATGGCGCCGGCGTGGTCGTTCGCGGTCAGCCGCCGCGACATTTCCGGCAACAGCACGGTGCCGATCGCGATCCCGATCACGCCGATCGGCAACTGGTTGAGACGGTCGGCGTAATACAGCGCGGAAAGCGCGCCGGCCGGCAGAAACGTCGCGATGATGGTGTCGGCGAACAGCGCGACCTGCGTCCCCATCGAACCGAGGGTGGCCGGCCCGAGCGCACGAAAAAACGCGCGCACGTCCTCGTCGAGCTTGATGGAAGCGAACCGCGGCAGTCCGCCATGACGGCTGAGATCGCCAGCGAGAAGAAAAAATTGCAGGAAGCCGGAAATCAAAACGCCCCAGGCCGCCGCGTGGCCTGCGCTGGGAAACAACGCCGCCAGCGCCAGCGTCATCATCATCGCGAGGTTGAGGAAGATCGGCGCAGCCGCGGCGCTGGCGAAGCGATGCATGACGTTGAGGATGCCGCCATAGAGCGTCACCAGCGTGATCAGCAGCAGATAGGGAAAGGTGATCCGCGTCAGCTCGATCGCAAGCCGCCGCTGCTCGGCATCCTCGGTGAAGCCGGGCGCGAGGATGCTCATCGCCTGCGGCATGAACAGCCAGGCGACGATGAGCAGGACCAGTTGCGAAAGGAACAGTAGGGTAAAGATACGGTTGGCGAACAACCCCGCCGATGCCTCGCCGCGTTCGCCGTGAACATGGGCATAGGCCGGCACGAACGCGGCGTTGAACGCCCCCTCCGCAAAGATCGCGCGAAAATGGTTGGGCAGGCGCAACGCGACGAAGAACGCATCCGCCGCCGGACCGGCGCCGAGGATCGCGGCGAGCATGATGTCGCGCGCGAAACCGGTAATTCGCGAAAGCAGGGTATAGCCGCCGACGGTGAAGATGCGTCCGAGCATGTGCCGCTTCTATAGCATGCGGCGGCGCTTCAAAACGGCCGAATGCTGTCATGGCCGGGCTTGTCCCGGCCATCCACGTCTTTCTTGCCGCGTACCTGTCAGGCGTGGGTACCCGGAACCCGGCTACGCCGCGAATTGAAATCAGGCCCCGAGCGCAGCCCGTACCGCGGCGATGACGCGATCCTGCGCCGCCTCGTCGAGATAGGCGTGCACGGGCAGGCTGATGACGTCGTTCGAGAGGTTTTCGCTCACCGGCAAGCCGCCGTCGGCGACCGGCAAATCCCGATAGGCCGTCTGCTGATGCATCGATTTCGTATAGTAGATCGCGGTCGGGACGCCCTGCGCTTTCAGTGCTGCGGCAAAACCGTCGCGGTCGGTGCCTTTAGGCAGCCGAATGGTATAGCAGGCCCAGATCGAGCTGCAGCCGGGAGCAAGACGCGGCACGGTCACGACGTTGCCGAGACCGCGCGCGTAGCGCTCGGCGACACGGTTGCGCGCGGCGATCTCGTCCTCGAATATCCTCAATTTCTCGAGCAGGACCGCCGCCTGGATTGTGTCGAGCCGTCCGGTCAGGCCGAGTCGGATATTGTCGTACTTGTCCGATCCCTGCCCGTGGACACGAATGCTGCGCAGTGTCTCGGCAAGCTCGTCATCATCGGTGAAGATCGCGCCGCCATCGCCGAAGCAGCCAAGCGGTTTTGCCGGGAAAAAGCTGGTCGCGGTGGCAAGGCCGAAAGTACCAAGCCGGCGTCCCTTGTAGGTCGCGCCAAAGCCTTGCGCGGCGTCATCGAGCACGAACAGGCCCTCGGCCTCCGCGATTTCGGCGATCGCGTCATGGTCAGCGCTTTGTCCGAACAGGTCGACCGGGATCACCGCGACCGGCTTGAGGCCGCGCTGCTTCGCGGTGGCGATGCCGCGCTTCAGCGAGGCTGCATCGATGTTAAACGTCGCTTCGTCGACATCGACGAATACCGGCGTTGCTCCGGTCAGCGCCACCGCTTCGCCGGTCGCGCAGAACGTGAACGACGGACACAGCACCGCATCGCCCGGGCCGACCTGCCTGGCCATCAGCACCATCAGCAGCGCATCGGTGCCGCTGGCGCAGCTCACGACATGTTTGGCGCCGCTGAAATCCTTGAGCGCCTGCTCCAGCTCGGCCACTTCTGGACCGTTGATGAACTGGCAATGGTTGAGCACACGGGCGACCGCCTCATCGATGGATTTGCCGAGCCGCCGGCGCTGCGCGGCGAGGTCGATGAAGGGAACGGGTTCTGGGCGCATATGCTGGTTCATGGAGCCCTGCAGGGATTAAGACAAGGAAGATCAGCCGACGACGCGGCGCGGAGTCTTGCGCGCGGTGGAAGCCGCAGGCCTGGCGGGCGATTCAAGGCAGCGGATCGCGATCTCGAGGCTCGCCACGCCTTCATCGCCGGAAACCGCCGGCACGTTGCCGGTCCGGACGGCGTCGAGGAACGCGATCAGTTCGGCGCGCAACGGCTCGTCATGACCGACCGGCAGGTGCCGCATCGAATAGCTGCCGTCGGGCCTGAAGCCGAAGCACTCGGTAACCTGGCGCGTCAAAAGATCGCCCATCACGTATTTGCCGCGGGTGGCGACGGTGACGCTGCGCGCCTTGAATGGCGTCAACCAGTTGGTGTTGACATGCGCGAGCACGCCGGAGGCGGTTCGGAACTGCAGCAGCGCAATGTCCTCGCGCTCGGCGACAGCGCTGGAGAGTTGCGGCTGTACCTCCACGATCTCTGACTCGGTGAACCAACGGATCAGGTCGATGTCGTGGACGGCGAGATCGATGACGACGCCGACATTCGACATCCGCGGTGGAAACGGCCCGACGCGGGTGATCCCGATGGAAAGAATATCTTCACCCGATATCGCCTGCTTGATCGCCGCGACCGCCGGGTTGAAGCGCTCGACATGTCCGACCATCAGCGTCACGCCGGCGCGCCGCGCGGCGGCAACGATATCGTGTCCCTCCTGAACGGTGGATGCGACCGGCTTCTCGACGAGGATATGAATGTTGCGCGCGACGCAGGCCAGCGCGATCTCATGATGAAGATGGGTCGGCGCCGCGATGGTCACGGCATCTACGCCTTCGGCGAGCAGTTCATCGAGCTTTTCGAATGCGGGGCAGCCGGCGAACTCGGTAGCGCGCGTGCGGTGCTCGGCCAGCGGATCGACAATTCCAACCAGCGTGACGTCAGGCAATCCGGCGAGTACACGAGCATGATTGCTGCCCATGACGCCCGCGCCGATCACGCCAACACGCAATCCGCGCCTGACATCGGTCCTCGCGCCCGACCCCGATTCTTTGGAACTCATATTGTCAACCCCAACAGACTTTGCGGCACTAACGTCCCGGCGGTTCTTCGAGAGCCGTTTCGATTTCGATCGTGTCAGAACCGAGGCTCTATCCTTTTGTTTCAGCGCATTTTTTGCGCGAACCGGTGCCGTCTCGTCGCTAACGCTATAGCACGCCGCCACACATGTGGCGAACGTCATCAGCCGTTTCCGGACACGTTTTGATTCAAAGAATTACACGGCCCGATCGCAGGCTGCCCTGACGAAGATTTGGGCAGCCCGAATCACCAATTAGGTGCGCTGATAATCATCCTCAATGCGGATGATGTCATCCTCGCCGAAATAGCTGCCGGTCTGCACCTCGATCAGTTCCAGCAGAATCTTGCCCGGGTTTTCCAGGCGGTGGACCGCGCCGATCGGAATGTAGATCGATTCGTTCTCATGCACGGTCTTGACCGTTTCATTGACGGTGACCCGCGCCGCCCCGCGGACCACGATCCAGTGCTCGGAACGATGATGGTGCTTCTGCAGCGACAGCCGGCCGCCCGGCTTGACGATGATGCGCTTGACCTGGTGGCGGTCGCCATTGTCGACCGATTGATAGGACCCCCAGGGCCGGTGAACCTTGATGTGGCTCTCGGTCACCTCGGGGGCTGCGGCTTTCAACTTGGCGACCAGGCGTTTCAATCCGTTGGCGTCTTGCTGCCGCGATACCAGGATGGCGTCCTGCGTCGCGACCACCACGAGGTCATCGACACCTTCCAGCGCGACCAGCGCCCTGTCGGTCAAGACGTTGCAGTTGCGCGAATCCTCAAACACCGCAACCCCGCGCGCCGCGTTGCCGTCCCCGTCCTTCTCGGACAATTCCCATACCGCATGCCAGGAGCCGACGTCGGACCAGCCGCACGCGACCGGCACCACCGCCGCACGCGAGGTCTTTTCCATCACGGCGTAGTCGATCGAGATTGCCGTGGCCGATCCGAAGGCCTCCGTGTCGAGCTTGAAAAAGCCGAGGTCGCGCCCGGCCCTGGCGACGGAATCGGTGACGGCTGCAACGCTCGAAGCATCGAAGTTGCGATATTCATCCAGCAGCACGGCGGCGCGGAACATGAAGTTGCCGCTGTTCCAGAAATAGCCCGCCTTGATGTAATCGGCGGCGGTCGCGGCATCGGGCTTCTCGACGAATTTTGCAACCGCGCGAACCGAGCCGGCAATGGCGTCTCCCGCACTGATGTAGCCGTATTCGGTCGCGGCACGCTCCGGCTCAACGCCAAACGTCACGATGCGCCCCGCGTCCGCCGCAGCCAATCCCTCGCGGCATGCGGCGACGAATGGGCCGACGTCGCGCACCACGTGGTCGGCGGCCAGCGCGAGCACGATCGCCTCGCCATCACGCATTTGTGCAAAGGCCGCGCCCGCGACGATCGCCGGGCCGGAATCGCGCCGCATCGGCTCGAGCAGCACGTCGGCCTCGAGGCCGATTTCCGCCAGCTGTTCCAGCACCATGAATCGATACGCAGCATTGGTGATCACGATCGGACGCTCGAACAGCGTCGCATCCGATACCCTGAGCAGCGTTTCCTGAAACGTCGAGCGCGTTCCGAACAACGGCAGGAACTGCTTGGGATGGACTTCGCGCGAAGCCGGCCATAGCCGCGTGCCGGCGCCGCCGCACATGATCAGTGGAATAATTCGTCGGTCCATCGAAGCCTCAAACCCTGTGATTATCGCGATGTGCGGGATACACCAGCGCAAGAATACCGCCGCCGATCGAAGCCCCCAGCCTGTAACTCTCGGACTTGAAACCCATGTCGCGCCTCAAGTCCCGCCATCGGCATGTTCCGGTCACGTCTTCGGACAGCATTCGCAACATACACTTATTGTGCCACCTTGCGGTCTAACCCTCTCTGGAAGCGCTAGCACACCAACAGGCGCTTCAAGATGAATTTTTCCGGCATTGTAAACCGGCAGGCTCGCGGTCCCGGCAGTTCCGCTTTCCGGCTCTTTAACTACGCTGCCAAGGGTGTCGCAATAACCCAGTTACACCGCTATTGCCAGATTGGCTTTAAAACCATACCAAGGCGGCGAAATTCGGCGCGCGGCACCGGTTTGCGCCGTTATTGACATCCATCTCAAACCTGGCAAGCGCGGGCGCAATGCGTCGGATTCTGCTTTCGACCATCAAGATATTGATCTCGGCGGCGCTGCTCTATTTCTCGTTGCGCAAGGTCAATCTGTTCGAACTCGCCTCGCGCATCGATGCCGGCAGTCTGGGCTGGATCGGCCTGGCGATCGCCGTGATCTTCCTGCAGATATTTCTCGGCGTGTTGCGATGGCGCGAGATCAGCGTGGAATGCGGCGCGCCGCTCGAGACCAGGCAGGCCATGCGCTACAATCTGATCGGGACCTTCTTCAATCAGACGCTGCCGTCCTCGATCGGCGGCGACGCGGTGCGGCTGTGGCTGGTTGCCCGGGCCGGCGCCGGCTGGCGCGCGGCGACCTACTCGATCTTCGTCGATCGCGCCATCGGCCTGATTGCGCTTGCGATCATCATCGTCGCGAGCCTTCCATGGAGCTACAACCTGATCACCGACCCGCATGGCCGCTCCGCGCTGCTGCTGGTCGATCTCGCCGCGCTCGCCGGCGGGTTGGGATTTCTGGTGCTTGGCATGCTGCCATGGCCGTGGCTGAAGCACTGGTGGGCAACGCATCATGTCTATGCCTGCTCGGTGATCGCGAACCGCGTCATTTTCAGCCGCGACCGCGGACCGAAGGTTGCGGTGCTCTCGGTGCTGGTCCACGTTCTCACCGTGGTCATCGCCTGGTGCGTGGTGCGATCGATTTCAGCCCCGGTGACGTTTGGCCAGGTCTTTCAACTCGTGCCGCCGGTGATCTTGATCACGATGCTGCCGATCTCGATTGCCGGCTGGGGCGTGCGCGAGGCCACCATGGCGCTTGCCTTCGGATATGCCGGATTGATGACCAATGAAGGGGTGAACGTATCGCTGCTGCTTGGTGCGGTGACGTTCCTCGTCGGCATATTCGGCGGGCTGGTATGGATCCTCAGCCCTGAGAAGGCAGCCCAGGGTGCCAAGCCGATCGAAGTTCACGAGTAATCGGGCGTGGCACGATGACCAGTTCCGAATGGCAGTTGTCGCTTCTTGCCGCCTTGCTGGCCGGCCTGCTGTCAGCCTGCCTCACCTGGGCGATCCGGCCGATGATGTTGCGGCATGCATTGGCGAAGCCGAACGCGCGCTCTTCGCATCGCATTCCCACGCCGCAAGGCGCCGGGATCGCGGTGATCGCGGCAACGCTGATCGTCGCGGCCGCCATCGCGGGTTTTGTCGGCGCGGCAGGCCTGAAAATGCCCCTCGCCGTTTTCGGCGCGACGCTGTTCATCGCTGTCGTAGGCCTCGCCGACGACGTCAGCTCGATTCCGGTCCTGCCGCGGCTCCTCCTGCAGGCACTTGCGGTCGCCGCCGTGGTTGTTGCCGCGCCGGGCGAGCTCCGTGTCGTTCCAGCACTGTCCGCTCTGGATCGAACGCGCCCTGCTCCTGCTTGCCGGCCTCTGGTTCGTGAATCTCGTCAACTTCATGGACGGGCTCGACCTGATGACGGTCGCCGAAGCCGTGCCGGTGACGGCTGCCGTGGTCCTGCTCGGCTGGCTCGGTGAAATTCCGGCATCGACGACCATCGTCGCCGCCGCGCTGTGCGGCGCGCTGCTCGGATTTTCGCCGTTCAACCGGCCTGTCGCAAAGATCTTTCTGGGCGACGTCGGCAGCCTGCCGATCGGGCTGCTGCTCGGCTGGTGCCTGTTGCAGCTCGCCTGGCATCAGCAATTTGCAGCGGCCCTGCTTTTGCCCCTCTACTATCTGGCCGACGCGACGGTCACGCTGTTGCGGCGGATCGCCCGGCGCGAGCCGTTCTGGGCGGCGCATCGCACCCACTTTTATCAACGCGCCACCGACAATGGCTTTTCGGTGTGGCGAGTGGTGAGTGAAGTATTCGTGCTCAATATCGGACTTGCCGCACTGTCGATCGGGTCGGTCATGACATCGTCGCCATTGATCGCGACCTTGCTTCTCATCGTCGGAGGCATTGCAACGGCCCCCGTAATGTATCGCTTCGGCCGTCTCGGCTAATCCGGCGTTTGTGAAAGTTCGCGGATCAGCCCGCAATAATCAGCCATGGCCGCGGTGAAGTTGAAACAACGAGAGATTTCGGTCGCGGGTTCGGCTTGCAGCGGGTCTTCGGAACTGGTCCGGCAAGCTCATCGGCTTTACCCGGTGCGACAACCCAGCTGACATCAATCGGTAACCGTGACCGCGGCCTCGGGAACCACGATCACTGGCCGGTCGATTGCAAGCAGATTGTAGAACCCGCTGAGTACCGATACGCCAGCGACGTTCTTGCGATAGGGAATGATCCAGACGTCCGCGGCTAAAAGAAACGGCCTCTAACCGTTCGTCCTCGACGCGATCGACCAGGGTGACGTTTGGAAGCTTGGCCACGGCTTGCATTTCCCTCAACTTTTCGAACCTGATCCCCCAGCCCGAGCAGGAAGTGGATATCCTTGCTATCGCGCAGCAATCTCGCGGCCTCGAACACGATGACGGGATCATGGGTAAAACCGAGATTGCCGGATAGACCGACGACGAAACGGGCGGCAAGCGGACGGCGATACGGATTGTCCGGGGGCCATGGCCCGAACGCCGGGCACCAGCGTGGCCCAATTCCGAATGAAACGGATCTTGTTGCGGGTCATTCAGCCAGCGCAGCAGCGGTTTCTCGGTGTCGCGGCCGATGATGACGGCCGCGTCAAGCGCGCGAAACATCAGCGCGTTCAAGGCGCGCATCGCCTTTGCCAGCATTTGTCTGAGGCTTAAGCAAGCCCGCCATGATGAAAACGTGGGATAGAGATCGTGCATGCACCGACTTCGCGCCGTTCAATTTCGCGGCGGCGGCGAACGCATAAGGCAGCATGAAGGGCACGGGCACGGTGAGCGCGACGTCGCCCCGCCGCAACTTCATCAGCAACGCGATGAACATCGGCAGCGTGAACAGCAATTCAGCAAGGGTGCGCCTGACCAGCGCGGCCTTGGCAGGCATCCAGTTTCCGACCTCGACGACATCAGGCTTGCCGGCGGACGCCCCCGTGGCTCCCGAGAGCACCAGGACTTCGGCCTCCTGCGCCACGCGTTCCGAAACGCTGCCATAATTGCGGCCGTCGTGCTCGGATCCAGCGAATAATGCTGGCTGACGACGACAACTTTTCGGAACTTTTCCATCTTGGCTTTCGAAACAGCCCGCATGGCCGGCGGAGACGGACTGGCTTTCGAGCAAGGCGGGTAGCGGAAAAAGATCAGGCGGCGTTCGATCCGAACTCGGGCACGGCATCCTTGAGCACCGCCCTTATGGTGGAACGGTCATCCCTCGCGACTGCATCCTCCAGCGCTGCGAGCCATTTACGCAAGGTCTGCATCGGCGGCTCGTTCGGCTTGGCGGCCATCATGCCGGCGACCCCGATCTCCACGGTCGGCTCCTCGCTGGCGAACAGGATCTCGTTCAGACGCTCCCCCGGCCTCATGCCGGTGAATACCACCTCGATATCGAGGCCGGGCTCGAGGCCGGACAGGCGGATCATCCGCTCGGCAAGCTCCACGATCTTGACCGGCTGTCCCATGTTGAGGACGTAGACCGAGACATCGGGCCGCGCCGGCGTCAACGCGTGGGTGGCTGCGGTGAGCACCAGGTCGCAGGCTTCGCGGATCGTCATGAAATACCTGACCATGTCCGGATGGGTGACCGTGACCGGGCCGCCTGCGTCGATCTGGGCCTTGAATTTCGGCACCACCGATCCGTTCGATGCCAGCACATTGCCGAACCGCACCGAGATCAGGCGCATGTGCGGCGCGCCCTGCGATTGCGCCCCCAGATCGCGATCGAGCGCCTGGCAGTACATTTCGGCGAAACGCTTGGTCAATCCGAGCATCGAGACCGGCTCGATCGCCTTGTCGGTCGAGATCATCACCATCGCCTTGGCGCCGGCGGCGAGCGCCGCGTCGGCGACGTTCACCGATCCGAAGATATTGGTCTTGACACCCTCGCTCCCGTCCCGCTCGAGGATCGGCACGTGCTTCAACGCCGCGGCATGGAACACGATGTCGGGCTTGAATTCGCCTATCAGTTGCATGACCCGTTCGCGATCGCGGATGTCCGCAATGCGGCCTTCGATGACGGCGCCGGTGGCGCGTTCGGTCAGCGTCTCCGTCACCGCATAGAGTGCCGGTTCGGAATTCTCGATCACCAGCAATCGCGACGCCCCGAAGGTCGCAACGCGATCGCAGATCTCCGCGCCAATCGAGCCCCCGCCCCCGGTAACGATAACTGCCTTGCCCTTCACCAGGGTCTCGAGGCGCGCGTAATCGATTTTTTCGCTGGGCCGCAGCAGCAGATCCTCGACAGCGACGTTGGTGAGCCTGGGCACGTCGCCGCTTTCCAGCGACGGCAGGCGGCTGACGATCAGGCCCAGCCGCTTCGCACGCATCAGAACTGCTTCTGGATGCGCCTCGGGTTCGAAAGCCGATGGCGTCATGACGAGCCGCGAAATCGGTTTACCGCGCCCGGCATAATCGCGGATCACATCCTCGACATCGTCGATCCCGCCGAGCACCGGAACGTTGCGGATCGCCTGCCCGCGGTCTGCCGCCGAGGGCGACAGGATTCCGACGGGCCAAAGTTGCTTGACGGCGCCGCTCTCGATCCCGCGCAGCAGCACCTCGGCATCGGCGGCGCGGCCGATCAAGAGGGTCGACACCGCGCCTTCAGCGCGAGCACGGCGGCGGACACGTGAAAAGCGGAAATATCGATATCCGAAACGCAGGGCGCTCAGCGAGAACACCTGCAGAAACCAGTAGAGAACGATGGTTACGCGGCCGAACAAGACCGGAGCCGTGCCGCTAGAAGCCTCGAAAATGAAAATATAATCGAGGACCACGAGCGCTACCGTCAGCACGGTCGCCACACGCAGGATGTTCAGGGCGTCAGGCAGCGAAATGAAGCGCCATTTCGTCGTCGTCAGGTTGAACAGGTAACAGATGACGATGCTGAATACGACGAAGAAGGGAAGGATCCGCAGCAGCAGCGGCAGGCGGGCGAAGAAGGCGTCGCTTCCCTCGAAACGCAAATAGAAGCTTGCCAGCAATGCAAACGCGGTGGCCAGCGCGTCATGCATTGCGATCAGGAAATTGCGATGGGTCAGTTGCGAAAGACGCGTCATTCGATTGGCCGGCAGCGGAAAGCGGGATTCGCAGAGTATCCCGCGCCCGCTGATATCTTATCTCCCGCGAGCATGCCAGCGATCACGTCCGGACCATGCTGGACGGTTCCGCGGCCTCGCCGCTGGATCTGGCCCGCAGCACCATGCCGCCGGCAACCCCGACGCCGAGCACATACATCCATCCCTCGTGGAAATCGAACAGATGCGAATTGAACAGTGAACTTAGGAAATTCTGCAGCACGACGAGGAGACCGATCCAGGCCACCAGGCCCTCGCCGCGGAACAGCAAGAGGTGACAAAGCCACATCGCGTAAAGAATCACGATGCCCACCGTTCCCCACTGGACCGCGGCATTGAGGGTCTGGTTATGCGGATTGCCGATCACCTGGCCGGCGGCGAGGACGGCGGGACCGGTCGCGGCCGCTTCGAACAATCCCCGCGTCGATCCGGTCCCGTGACCGATGATCGGCGCCTCGGCAAAGAAGCGCAGCGATTTCGTCCAGAATTCGATCCTGAGCCCGACGGAGGTCGGCTGGCTTGAACTCGGTGTAGTTCCTGTAGTCATTCGTAAACCGCTCCGCGGTCGCCCGCAATTGCGGCGACGACACCCACGCAACGCCTGCAAGCAGGATGGCGGCGCAGAAAATGGCGACGTTGGCGCGCCATTTCAGATGCATCATCGCGAATATCGCGATCATGACCGGCATGGTCACCAGCGCGGTGCGCGAGACGACGACGAACGCCATGTTGACGATGAAGCTCACCGAGATGGCGATCAACAGCAGCGCCTGCCAGGTTTTCCTCTCCCGCAGCAGCGTGATGGCGGGATAGGCCAGCGCTACCGCGCACAGCGCGAATTCCTGGCTCTGGTCGATGTAATTCTTGACGAAGATGCCGCGCTCGGCGTCGGCATGCTTGAGCGTGAGAGCGGGATTCCAAAGCACCAGCCAGGACATTCCCATCAACAGCACGCACGAGACGAGGAAGGCTGTGAACACCCACATGCCGCGCGTCGAACGCTCGAAATGATAGAACAGCACCGGCAACACCAGGAGCTTGGCCGTGGGGCTCAGGGCATAGCTGCGCGCGCCCCACGGCGCATCCGACCAGAGGGTACCGACGAGCGCCAGCACGAACAATGCAATCGGCAGCGCTGAGACCGGCCGCTTCAGCGAGTGCAGGAAAAGCCGGAAATCGAGCGTCGGCGCGACGGTCAGCAGCAAAACGACCCCGAAGATGCCGACCAGCGAGGTCGACCAGGGCAGCGACAGCGCGATCAGGATCGCGACGATGTCGGCGCTCTTCGTCCAGGCGGCGGGATCGCGCCATAGCGGGAGCGCCGGGCTGACCGGCGATGTTACGGTAGCGGCGCTCACGCGTTAACTCCGCACGCGGCCGCAGCGTCGCCCAATGGCCCCGCGACCTTCCATCCGATAGCACCGGTCCCGCCGGTCATCAGCCACATACCCGATCCCTGTCTGATTGTACGGCACCCCACCTTGCCCTAGCGCATGATCCGCCAAAGTGTAAGCGGTTTGGTTCACATCACTTTACGTGCCGACGTTGAGCGGTTACCGACAAAGCCTCGTTCGTCCAGGCCGGACATATAAAACATGAATTCAGATTCGATTATTGGGATCGAGACCGAGGATAGGAACGACACGCGTCCGATCCTGATCGTCCCCTATATGTGGATCGGCGATTTTGTCAGGGGCCACACCGTGGTCCGCGTGCTGAAGCAGCGCTGGCCGAACCGGCCGGTCGATCTGCTGACGACCTCCCTGTGCGCCCCTTTGGTCGATTACATGCCGGGCGTTCGCGCCGGGATCGTCTGGGATTTGCCGCGCAGCCGGCTTGCCATCGCGCGGCAGCGGGGGCTGGCGGCGGAACTGCGCGCCCGCGACTATGGAACTGCTCTGGTCCTGCCCCGCACCTGGAAGGCAGCGATCGCGCCGACATTGGCCGGTATCCCGGAACGGGTGGGTTTCTTCGGCGAAGCCCGATTCGGGCTCATCAATCAGATGCGCTGGGGCGAGAAGGCCCTGCCGCGCTTCATCGACAAGAACGCCGCGCTGGCATTGCCGGACGGTGCGCCGCTACCGCCGGAATGGCCGGTGCCGCAGCTCAGGGTTCCGCCTGGTGAAACCAGCCGTTGGCGGGTGGCCCACGGGCTCGGAACCGGACCGGCGGTCGCGCTGGCACCCGGGTCCGTCGGGGCCTCCAAGCGCTGGACCTATTATGGCGAAGCGGCCCGGCTCCTGGCCGAGCGCGGCCTCGACGTCTGGGTCGTCGGCGGCCCCGGCGAGAAGGCGCTGGCGCAGGAGATCGTGGCCGCCGGCGGTTCAGGCGTCCGTGACCTCACCGGCACGGATTTGCGCAACGGCGTTCTGGCGATGGCCGCGGCCAGCGTGGCAATTTCCAATGATTCGGGCCTGATGCATATCGCGGCCGCGATCGGCACGCCGACGATGGGGATTTTCGGCCCGACCAGCCCCTATCTCTGGGCGCCGCTCAACGGCCTTGCCGCGACGGTTTTGACCAAAACGAAGTTGTCCTGCCAGCCCTGCCAGCGCACGGTCTGCACCATGAACGAGCATCGTTGCATGCGCGATATTCCCGCCTCCGATGTCGCCGAAATCGCTGCGCGCGTGCTGAGCGAGGCGAAGGCGCCATGATCGATTCCACCCCCGGCGCAGTACTACGTCCCGCCGCGTTCCTCGACCGCGACGGCGTCGTCAACCATGACGACGGCTATATCGGCACGCAGGAGCGGATTCGCTGGATGCCGAATGCCGCGAAGGCGATTCGCCGGTTGAACGAGGCCGGCTATTTCGTGTTCTTCTTCACCAACCAGTCCGGCGTGGCGCGCGGCTATTTCACCGAAGATAACGTCAATACGCTGCACGACTGGATGCGAGATGAACTCGCCGCGCAGGGCGCGCGGATCGACGATGTCAGGTATTGCCCGCACCATCCCGCCGGAACCGTCGCCGGCTATCTTGAAGACCATCATTGGCGCAAGCCGGCGCCGGGCATGATTCACGACCTGATGCAGCACTGGCCGGTGCGGCACGAAGGAAGCTTCGTTATCGGCGACCGCGACAGCGATATCGAAGCGGCGCGGGCCGCGGGTCTGCCGGGCTTCCTGTTCGCGGGCGGCGATCTCGACGCGTTCGTCGCCGAGGTGATGGCTCAGGCCAGCGTACGATAGACTGCCGCGATCGCATTCGCCTCGGCATCGAGGCTGAATTTTTCCAGCACCCGCGCCCGTCCCCGCACGCCCATCGCGACCGCGGATGCGGGATCTTGCATCAGCGGCTGCAGCGCCGCCACCAGCGCGTCGACGTCATCAGGCGGCGTCAGCACGCCGGTGACGCCGTCCTCGACGACGAATTCAGCGGCCCCGGCGCGCGACGCCACCAGCGCCGCGCCCACCGACATCGCCTCGATCAGCGTCAGCCCAAAACCCTCATTGCGCGAGGTGAAGGCGTAGATCGTCAGCCGCCGGTACCAGCGCCGCACCTCCTCGATCTCCAGTTCGCCGGTTATCACGATGCGCGACTGCAGGCCTGAAGCCGCGATCCGCCGTCTCAGTTCGTCGGCAAAACCCTGCTGCTCCGGCACAACGGCGCCGACGATGACGGCGGTGAAATCCGGATAGCGCGGCAACAGCCGGCACATCGCCTCCACGAAAACGTCGGTGCCCTTCTGCGCGCGCACCCGGCCGAAGCAGCCGACCGCGTAGCGACCCGGCAATCCACTCTCCGCGAACGCCGCCGCGCGATCCTGCGGCGGCGCGTAGCTGTCGGTGTCGACGCCATGCATCACGACCGTTGCCTCGCGCTTGAGGAACGACGCCGATAGCTGCGAGGTCGCGATAACAGCGTCCATCTGCCGGATCAGCCAGCGCGTCAGCCAGGTGTGATGGCGCTGCGCCGCGGAGGTGAAGACAAGTTTCAGCCGCCAGCCGAGCGCGCGCAAAAGCACGCCCGCGATCATCTCGTCGTTGCGCCGCGCGTGCCAGATCAGCGGCTCGCGGCGTCGCCATAATTTCAACAGGTCGGCAAATCCGATCCGCGCGATGCCGTCAGGCGCATGGGAGCCGAGCCACGCCGCGCGAAACATTTTGGCGAGCTTCGGCGCCACCATGCGGTTGGTCGCGGTGACCCCGGAATAGCGCCTGTGCAGATTCGGCACGATCAGTTGCAGATCGTCCGCAAAATTGTTCTCGATCGGCACGACGGGCTCCGTTTCGCGCAGTTCCTATACGCAACATTAAGCATAGTGGCCAGTTCACTTGCGCCGACCCCCCCTTTTTCACCGCATCCCCGCTAGCATCCGTCCAGATAAATCGGGAGAGGTGAGCCCATGACCGTGCTCGTGACCGGCGGCGCCGGCTATATCGGAAGTCATATGGTTCATGCGCTGGTGGAAGCCGGCGAAAGCGTGGTCGTGATCGACAATCTCTCCACCGGATTTTCCGCCTTCCTGCCCGAGGGCGTGCCGCTGTTCATCGGCGATGCCGGCGACGAAAACCTCGTCGAGGGCGTGATCGCCCAGCACGGCGTCGACAGCATCATTCATTTTGCCGGCTCCGTGGTGGTGCCGAATTCAATGCGCGATCCGCTCGGCTATTACCGCAACAACACCATGACGACGCGCAGCCTGCTCAACGCGGCGGTGAAATCCGGCGTCAACCGCTTCATCTTTTCATCGACCGCCGCGGTCTACGGCAATCCGGATCAGGTGCCGGTGCCGGAGATCATGCCGACGCGGCCGCTGTCGCCTTACGGCACCTCGAAGCTGATGACCGAGATCATGCTTCATGACGTCGCCGCGGCGCACGACATGAAGTACGTCGTGCTGCGCTACTTCAACGTCGCCGGCGCCGATCCGTTAGGACGCGTCGGGCTCGCCACGGTCGGCGCCACCCATCTGCTCAAGATCGCGGTCGAGGCCGCCACCGGGCAGCGCGCCAAGATCGACGTGTTCGGAACCGATTATCCGACGCCGGACGGCAGCTGTATCAGAGACTTCATCCACGTCAGCGACCTCGCGCAGGCGCATCGCGCGGCGCTGTCCTACCTCCGCGGCGGCGGCAATTCGGTGACGCTGAACTGCGGCTACGGCCGCGGCTACTCCGTGTTGGAGACCATCGAGGCGGTCCGCCGCATTTCCATGCGCAATTTCGCGGTTTCATACGCGCCGCGCCGTCCCGGCGACATCATGACGATGGTCGCCGACACCAGCCGTCTCCGCAGCCTGCTGGACTGGACCCCGCAATACGACGATCTCGAGACCATCGCGACCCATGCGCTGGCCTGGGAGGAGAAGCTGTTCCGCGAACGCGGCGGCCTCGTTCCGCAGGCGCAATCGGCGTAAAATCAAGCACTTATTTGGCTTGAAAAACCTCGCTTTCGCAGGCAAGGAGTCGTTCGCCTGACGCTGGCGCGTGCTTAATCTCGGGCACGCGGCGTCAAGGGAACGCGGATGACCAACCTTCCTAGGAAAATAACCGACGACCCCTATGGGGCGGCGATCCTGATTCGTCGCCTGGTCGCCGAACAGGCAATCACCCATTGGCGACGCTATCTGCTGGCGTTCGCGCTGATGGCTGTGGCGGCCGGCGCAACCGCGGGCTCCGCCTACATCCTGGGTCAGGTGATCAACCAGGCCTATATCGACAAGAACGTTCCCGCGATCGCCAGGCTCTCCGGCGTCGTGGTGCTGCTGTTGTTCATCAAGGGCGTGGCGACCTACGGCCACACCGTGATCCTGTCCAAGATCAGCAACGCCATCCTCGCCAACAACCAGCGGCGGCTGTTCGCCAAGCTGATGAGCGAAAGCCTCGGGTTCTTTTCCGAGCGGCATTCGTCTGAATTCCTGACGCGGCTGACATCAGGCGCAAAATCCATCACCGACGTCCTGACCATGCTGATCAATGCCGTCGGTCGCGACCTCCTGATGCTGATCAGCCTGGTCGCCGTGATGGTGATGCAGGATCCGGTCTTGTCGCTGGTGGGTCTTCTGGTGGTGCCGCCGGCGATGCTGATGCTGCGCAAGCTGGTGAAGCGGATCAAGGGCCTCGCCTACAACCAGTTCACCGGCACCGCCGACATCCTCGAGACCATGCAGGAATCGCTGCAAGGCATCCGCACCGTGAAGGCGTTCACGCTGGAAGAGGCCATGCAGCGGCGCATCGACGAGAATATCGCCGTCGTCGAGCGCAACGCCAACAAGATGGCGCGGGTCGCCAACCGCTCGAACCCGCTGATGGAGATGCTCGGCGGCTTCGCGGTCGCCGGCTGCCTGCTCTATGGCGGCTACAGCGTGGTCGCGCTCGGCGCGACGCCCGGCCAGTTCTTCTCCTTCATGTCGGCCTTTCTGCTGGCGACCGAGCCTGCCAAGCGCCTGTCGCGGCTCAACATCGACCTCAACAGCCAGTTGGTCGGCGCGCGGATGCTTCTGGAAATCGTCGACAGCCCGGCGAGCGAACCCTCCGACGACGACAAGCCCGGGCTGAAATTGACCGACGCGCGGATCGAGTTGCGCGATGTCAGCTTTGCCTATCGCGCGGACGAGCCGGTGCTCAACCGCATGAGTTTCGTGGCCGAACCGGGCAAGGTCACCGCGCTGGTCGGCCCTTCCGGCGGCGGCAAGTCGACGGTACTCGCCCTGCTGCTGCGCTTCTATGAAGCGACCGGGGGCGAGATCCTGGTCGACGGGCAATCGATTGCCTCCGTGTCGCGAAAGTCGCTGCGCCACCAGACCGCCTATGTCGGCCAGGACGTCTATCTGTTCCGCGACACCATCGGCGCCAATATCGCCTTCGGCAAGGTCGGCGCCACGAGGGACGAAATCGAAGCCGCGGCAAAAGCCGCCTGCGCGCACGACTTCATCATGGGCTTTCCGCTCGGTTACGACACGCCGGTCGGCGAGCACGGCGCCCAGCTTTCCGGCGGGCAGCGCCAGCGTGTCGCGGTGGCGCGCGCGCTGCTCAAGAACGCGCCGATCATCCTGCTCGACGAAGCCACCGCAGCGCTCGATTCCGAATCCGAGAAACAGGTGCAGGAAGCCATCGAACATCTCTGCCAGAACCGCACCACGATCGTGATCGCGCACCGGCTGCACACCATCATGCATGCCGACGCGATCCTGGTGGTCGAGGGCGGCGAGATCGTCGAGCGCGGCCGGCATGACGACCTGCTGCGCCGCGGCGGCCGTTACGCCTCGTTCTTCCGCCTGCAGCACCGCGACACCAATCATCCCGGTCTGGCGCCGATCAGCGCAACCGCGTAATCTGATAAGCCTGTCTGTCCGCAACCCCTGCCGAGACCAGCTTCATGAACGCCATTTCCTACGTGATTCCGGTTCCGCCGCAGCCTTCGCTTCCCGTCGTCGGCGAAAGCAAATCCTATCCGGTCCGCCGCATCTGGTGCGTCGGGCGCAACTATCTCGAGCACATCCGCGAGATGGGCAATGACGAGCGCGCGCCGCCGTTCTTCTTCGCCAAGCACGCCGACATGCTGGTGCCTGACGGTGCCACCATCCCCTATCCGCCGCTGACCAAGGATTTGCATCACGAGGTCGAACTGATCGTCGCCATGAAGAGCGGCGGCCTCAATATCCCCGCCGACAAGGCGCTCGACCACGTCTACGGCTATGCGGTCGGCATCGACCTCACCCGCCGCGATCTGCAGATAGCCTCGCGCAAGAAGGAGCGCCCCTGGGAAATCGGTAAATCGTTCGACTATTCCGCGCCGTGCTCCGCGGTGCAGCCGGCCTCGAAGATCGGCCATCCCTCGAAAGGCAGGATCTGGCTCACCGTCAACGGCAAGGAAACGCAGAAGGGCGACCTCACCGAACTGATCTGGAACGTGCCTGAGATCATCTGGCAGCTCTCGCAGCAGGTCGCGCTCGCCGCCGGCGACATCATCATGACGGGCACGCCGGCCGGCGTCTCGGCGCTCAACCCCGGCGACAAGATCGAATGCGGCGTCGACGGCGTCGGCACGCTGAAGGTGGCGATCGGCAAGCCGGAGTAACGAGCTCGGCGTCGCACATACGCACCGTCGTCCCGGCCTCGAGCCGGGACCCATGTCGCAACCCACATCGAGGGTCTTGGATTCCGGCGTTCGCCGGGATGACGTCGTGGAGACATTACCTCCTCACCTCAGCGCGGACACGACGATGAGGCCGAGAATCAACGCGGTCAGCGAATACTTCAGCGTGTAATAAACCTTGCGGTTCCACTCTTTCACGCGCCGGCTGGCCAGATGAACCTCGTAGAGCTTGCCGAACACCTTGTTCAGCACGCCGACCTGTTCGCCCTCCACGTTCTGGGTCGCGGAGGCCTTGACGATGTTGTGGCTGACCCAGCGATTGATCGCGGTCATGAAGCCGTACTTCATGGGACGTTCGACATCGCAGAACAGGATGATGCGATTCACATCGGTCGTGTTCTCGGCGCTGTGGATGAAGGTTTCATCGAACATGAACGCCTCGCCGCGCAACAGTTAGAGCGACTGCCAGCGCGCATCACCAAGAACCCGATCGGAGGCGCCAGACGACCCCGGCCACGACGGCAATGGCGAGAATGATCCAGACGACCATGTGAAATTGTCCGTATCCGCCGTAGCCCCATGGCTCCATCGCTCCGAACATGATCAGTCCTTCCGGCCTTTTGGCGTGGTCGTCCGCTGCGTCACCATCCGAGCCCCGCTCACGCGAAAGCCGCCAAGGTTTCCCCCGGTGCCCATGGGCATATCCGCCCCAACAAACCCGGCACGATCCCGGTCGTATAATACCCTTTTTCCATTAGCTGAACATTAGCTCGCACCCCCGGTCCTGTTTCGTTTTATTAGTTATTATAATGACTTAGCACTAAAGCCTAAGATCTCCGGTTAATCCGGCGTTGGGGCGGTTTGCCGCGTCGCTTGCGCCTACGATCGCACGGTGGTTTCCCGTCGACTTGCGTCCTTCGTCAGACGCGCAAAATGGCTGCGCAGCCGGGGCAATGCGAAGTCCATGAAGGCGCGGACTTTCGGCACGGCGGGCCGGCCTTGCGGCGACATCACGTGCACCGGAAGCGGCGGATGTTCGTCGCGCTCAAGTACGATTTCGAGCTCTCCGTCGCGCACCTGCTCGGCGATATGGTACGAGAACATGCGCGTGACGCCGCGCCCGTCGACGGCGGAGGCCACCGCGCCGCGGATGCTGTTGATCACCAGCCGCGGCGTGAACTGGACCGTTCGCGGCACGGAGGAGCCCGGCGAAGGCGGAAAGCTCCAGGAGTTGATGCCGAAATGCGTCATGGCAATGATCTGGTGCTTGGCCAGATCGGCCGGCGCCTCGATGCGCGGATGCTGCGCCAGGTAACGCGGTGCGGCGGCCACCACCCGGCGGACTTCGCCGATCCTGGTCGCGACCGTATGTCGAGTCGTCGAGATGGGCGATCCGGAGCGCGATGTCGATGCCCTCATCGATCAGGTTCACCGGACGGTCGAGCAGATAGAGCCGCGCTGACACCGCGGGGTAAGCCTCCATGAAGGAGTCGAGGATCGGGCGCAGCACGATTTCTCCGGCGTGCACGGGAGCCGTCAGCGTCAGCGCGCCGCGCGGCGCCGACCGCTCGCCTGCAGCGGCGATCTCGGCCTCCTCGAGGTCGGTCAGGACGCGGCGGCAGGCGACGGCATAGCGTTCGCCAGCCTCGCTCAGTTTGATCGATCGCGTTGTCCGGTGCAGCAACTGCGCGCCGACCCGCACCTCCAGAAAGGCGACGGCGCGACTGACCGCAGCCGGCGAGCGGCCGAGCTTGCGTCCCGCGCCCGCAAGGCTGCCTTCGTCGAGCGCCGCGACGAAGACCTTCATGGCGTCGATGCGGTCCATGGCTCCTCCCCCGTGCTTCGCCGCGCTGACTTGGGCATCATCCCACATTCGTTCCACTATGCGGAAGAGTGTCTGCCGAACAGCGAGTATTCGCTCGTTCGGTGGAATGGCCTAATTCCCATGCATCCGATCGGCGCCGGGTTGGCCCGGTCGGCAACGTCAACCAACACAAAGGGAGCTCACCATGGGTACCGAACAGAAAGTGGCAGTCATTACCGGCGCATCGCAGGGCATCGGCGCCGCGCTGGTCAAGGCCTATCGCGATCGCAACTACCGCGTGGTCGCCACCGCCCGCTCGATCAAGCCGTCGAACGACGACCAGGTTCTCGCCGTCGCCGGCGACATCGCCGACCCCAAGACCGCCGAACGCGTGATCGCCGAGGCCGTGGCCCGGTTCGGGCGCGTCGACACGCTCGTCAACAACGCCGGCATCTTCATCGCCAAGCCGTTCACCCAGTACACCATGGAAGACTTCGCGGCGATGCTGGGCGTCAACCTCAACGGCTTCTTCCGCATCACCCAGCTCGCCATCGCCGAGATGGAGAAGCAGGGCAGCGGCCATGTCGTGCAGATCTCGACCAGCCTCGTCGACCACGCAAACTCGAACGTTCCGTCGGTGCTGGCGTCCCTGACCAAGGGCGGCCTCAACGCCGCGACAAAATCGCTCGCGATCGAGTATGCAAAGCGCGGCATCCGCGCCAACGCGGTCGCGCTCGGCATCATCAAGACGCCGATGCACGCGATCGAGACGCACGCGCAGCTCGGCGCGCTGCATCCGGTCGGGCACATGGGCGAGACCTCCGATATCGTCGACGCCGTGCTGTACCTCGAATCCGCGGGCTTCGTGACCGGCGAAATCCTTCACGTCGACGGCGGCCAGAGCGCCGGCCATTGAGCAAACGGAGGCGAGGTCATGCCCATCGTAACCATCCAGGTGACCCGCGAGGGCACCAAGCCGGGAACCAACTCGGTCACGTCTGAGGAGAAGGCCGCGCTCATCAAGGGCGCCAGCCAGCTCCTGCTCGATGTCCTGAACAAGCCGCTCGAGTTGACCTTTGTCGTCATCGAGGAAGTCGACACCGACAATTGGGGCTGGGGCGGCCTGCCCGCGCTCGAATACAGGCGCCGGCGCGCCGCGGCGGCAACGGCGTCATCCGGGCCGGAACAGACCGAACGGGTGCGGACATGACGGACACGAATGCAAGGATCGGCGGCGACCGGCACCTTGCCGGCCGCCGCCGCGAGCAGATCGACTCCACCTGGCGGTTTGCGGTCGCGGGATTATGCGCATCGCTCGTCGGGATCGGCCTGGCGCGCTTCGCCTACACGCCGCTGATCCCGGCGCTGATATCGGCCAAATGGTTCAGCGCGTCCGACGTGATCTATCTCGGCGCGGCGAACCTCGCCGGCTATCTCGCCGGCGCCTTGCTGGCGCGGTCGATCGCAGCGCGCTTCGGCGCGACCCGGTCGCTGCGCGGCATGATGGTGCTGGCCACCCTCACCTGCTTTGCCTCTTCCGCGCCGGTTTCGTTTCTCTGGTTCTTCGGCTGGCGCTTCCTCGCGGGTCTCTCCGGAGGTGTCATCATGGTGCTGGCCGCCTCGGTAGTGCTGCCGCATACCTCGCCGGCCAGGCGTGGCATCGTCGGCGGCGTGATCTTTGCCGGCGTGGGCCTCGGCATCGCCGCCTCGGGCACGCTGGTGCCGATCCTTCTGCAGCTGGGCTTGCGCGAAAGCTGGTATGGCCTCGGCGCATTGTCCGCGCTGCTGACGCTGATCAGCTGGACGAATTGGCCGAAGGAAGACAGCGCGAGCAAAACCGCGCCCGCGGCGCATCGCGCACCTCACAGCCGTCAGTCGCACGCCGTCCGGGCCCTGCTCATCGAGTACGGCCTCAATGCCTGCGCGCTGGTGCCGCACATGGTCTTCGTCGTCGATTTCGTTGCGCGCGGCCTCGGCCAGGGCATCTCGGTCGCGTCGCATTACTGGGTGTTCTATGGCCTGGGCGCGATCGTCGGCCCGCTGGTCACCGGCCATCTCGCCGACAGGGCCGGCTTCGGACCGGCGTTGCGCGTATCCTTCCTGGTCCAGGCGATCACCGTCCTGCTCCCCGCGATCAGCACCTCGCCCGCTTCGCTGATCGTCTCGAGCGTGGTCGTCGGCGCCTTCACGCCCGGCATCGTGCCGCTGGTGCTCGGACGCATTCATGAACTGCTGCCGCACAGCGCCGACGCGCAGCGTGCCGCCTGGGGCCATGCCACCACGAGCTTTGCGCTGTTCCAGGCCGCGGCCGCCTACGGTTTCTCCTGGCTGTTCGCGCACCATGGCGATTATCTGCTGCTGTTCTGGCTGGGCGGCGCAGCGGTAATGCTCGCGCTCGCGATCGACCTCGTCATGGCGCTGACGGTGGTGACGAAACCTCCGGAAAAAGCGCGATGACGCGAACGTCCAGCAAACCGGGCTCACGCCGTCTTGTCGGTGATGAGCCCGTACACAAGAAAGAAGCTGCCGGGAAGAAAATTCCGCCGCAGCTTTCGCCGTCACGAATACTTCACCGCGGCGTGAACCTTGCGGTTGCGCAGCATGACTCCGTTACGGCTTCACTGCCTTTCGCGCCAATTCCATCCCGAGATCAAGAGCGAGGATTCCTATCCTTTCCGACGGCGTTGCCAGACAGTGTGTATCCATCCATTCGGTGATCGCATCGAAGTCACCTCCGCCGATCATATCCCTCTCGCCGCTCAGGTTCAGTCCGCTGATGAAACCCACGAGCCAGGATTTAAAGCTGCCCTTGACCACCTTGTTCTTGTTTCGGTTGGTCCATGCCGTGCAGGTTTGAGAACCGGCTCCGATGATCGTGGAGCCGGCGTCCGCGATAGAGTACGTTGAAAGCAAGATGATTATCGCGAACGCCTTCGCACGAAAGCGCATCTCCTTCGAGCGAGCGCGCGATATGAGAACAATCATTTCTTGAGACAAAGGCCAGCCGTGGGGGCTGTCCCCCACTTCGCTCCGTCTGGCGCGCCGCCTCCTGGACAGAAAACCGAGACCACGGTTCCGCTCGTGTCGCACCTGACTGCGCCATTTGCCTGCACGGCCCGGACTGTACTGCCTGATAGACCAGACTCACCCTTGTCGCCCTTCGACCCGAGCGCACCTCGATGACCCCGCAGCCCTGCCGGGCCCGGAGGGCCTGTCTCACCTTTTGGACCGGGAACCCTGCCGCACGCCGCCAACGCCGGTGCGGCTCCCATGACGACTGCCAACGCAACTCTTTGCATCTTTTCGCCTGCTCCCAAAGCCCTGTCCGCGACATTAAAGGAGAGGGATATCAGCCACGCAACAGGAAAACCCCTCTGCCGCAAGCTACCCGGAGGAAAAAGCCACTGAAGGGACCGAGGGGCGTTGATCCGTGGCGCCAGGGCATTCGACAGCCTGCTGGGGTAAGTCTGCCGGAACCAGACCGCAGATCGTCGCTCCTTCATCTGCAGGCCCTAGTCGCGATCACCGAAAAATTGGTAGACTTCGTCGGCAACAAGGAAGGCCAGATGAGCTTTACATCGTGGCAGTTCGGCATTTTTGCTGCGATCATCTTTGGCCTTTACTATTTGCCCGCCTTGCGGGCCTTTCAAGTGCGGATTCTGGTCATTGCCAGTATCTTCTTTTACGGCTACGGCCAGCCTGAGCTGTTGCCTCTTCTCGCCTGCGCCGTTCTTGGCACGTATCTGTTCCTGGTATTGACGCTCCGCGATCGACGCCTCTGGCTGCCGGTCGGCATCGCGTTCAATCTCCTGCTCCTCGCGTTTTTCAAGTACAAGCTGCTTTTCTTCACGCCGCCTGCCATAACCGGAAACAGCGCGATCGATTTTCTCGTCAATTTGCCGTTGCCGATCGGCATTTCATTTTTCGTATTCCACAACATCAGTCTCCTGGTTGATCTGAGCAAGCAAGATAGCCCACGTCCCGATCTGGCAAGCGTTTTCCTCTACATCATCTTCTTTCCGCAGTTGGTTTCCGGCCCGATCACGCGTGCGCAAATGTTCATGCCGCAGATCAAGCCGAAGCGCGTTGACGATGTGCCTTTTGTCGAAGCCAGCAGATGGATCCTGACCGGCTACTTCTTCAAGTTGTTCGTGGCGAACAATCTGAATGAGATGACGGCCTATATGGATTTCCCGCTGTTTACGACGTTGCAAACGCAGGACCGCTGGCTGCTGATTTTTCTGTACAGCTATCAAATCTACGCCGATTTCTTCGGCTACTCTGCGATCGCGATCGGGCTGGCGCTGCTGTTCGGTTATGCGCTGCCGATCAATTTCAACCTTCCCTACGTCTCAACGTCGTTCTCCGAGTTCTGGACCCGCTGGCACATGTCGCTGTCGGCATGGTTGAGGACGTATCTGTACATCCCGCTCGGCGGCAATCGGAGGGGCACTGCAAGGACCTATCTGAACATCATGATCGTCATGGGTCTCGGTGGGCTTTGGCATGGCGCCGCGCTCGGCTATCTCGTTTGGGGCCTGATGCACGGGGCGCT
This sequence comes from uncultured Alphaproteobacteria bacterium, assembly GCA_963786115.1. Classification (GTDB taxonomy): domain Bacteria; phylum Pseudomonadota; class Alphaproteobacteria; order Rhizobiales; family Xanthobacteraceae; genus Bradyrhizobium. The sequence continues at coordinate 7,073 of CAWAYC010000036.1, read as the reverse complement.
GCTGGTGATCGAGCGCCCATTCCAGGGCTATCTTGACAAGATCCCTTCGGCGGCGTTTCGGGTCTGCCGCATGACCGTCGTGTTTCTGTGCGTGAGCTTCCTCTGGATCTTCTTCAAGCTGCCGAACTTCGACCATGCGGCTTCCTATCTCGCGGGCATGTTTGCACCGAGCACCAATCCGGCGCCGCCGAAGCTCTTCCATAATCTGGCGCTGATCTATTCCTTGCCCGTCATCATTCAGCATCTCACGGACGTGCAGTCGCTCATCAAGAGAGCGTATGCCTGCCGCCGAACCGTATCTGTACGGTGTAATGCTCGCCTGATGTTCCTGGAGGCAGGGCCGGACTCGGCTTTCATCTATTTCCAGTTTTGAGGTCACGATGAAATCAACGACGACCCGGTGGCTCCTCGAATGCGCAGTTGGCGCGATCGCGCTGATCTTCGCCTGCGGCATCGCAACGGCATGGTTCGGAACCGGTCTGCAGCTGCCGTCGACAACCACGCGAGACGGTAGCTCTAATTACCCTGAACCGCTACGTCCGGGAGCCTGTCCCGGATGTCGTCCTGGTCGGCAGCTCGCTTACGTATCGACTTTCGGAGCCGTACTTCCCGACAGCCAGGTTGCGTAATCTGGCGCTCGCCGGCGGCTCGCCCCTCACCGGCCTCGAGATTGTCGCCGCCCGATCGCAACTTCCCAAGCTCATCCTGATCGAGACCAACGTCTGGTCGCGACCAACCGATCAAACCCTGGTGCAAAAATATCGGGCTGCGGACACGGCGATTCGCTGTTTTTCCGTCCGATAAGGGAACGGCGGCAGCCTACGAGAACTGGCTTCATGCTCCCTTGAGCTCCGGCTCAGGCCGCAGCCGCCATTGACCGGATCGTCAATACGCCGCCCATCGAGTTCGACAACCGCGTCTATGTTGAAAGAGCGATTGCCGAAGCGAATGAGGGTGATCCCGAGCCGGCGACGCGCGACAATGCGGCACAAATCAAGCGCCTTGTAACGTCGATCGAGCGACGCGGCTCGATCGTGCGTTTCTTTGAGCTTCCGTATTCAGACGAACTGACGGCCTCCCGTTTTGTCAGAATTACCCGTGAGATCGCGCACGATGCGTATCCGGACCCCTTCGCGCTGGCTCACCATCGACGTTCCTCGAAGCGAGCTGCGCTGGCCGGACGGATCGCACCTCGATGAGAGGTCGGCCATACTGGTCGCCCGTTCGCTGGACAAGGCCATATCCTCCGTGCGGAAATAGCCCTCGCCGTCACGAATACTGCATCACGCCGTCGTCGACCTTGCCGTAGCGCAGCGTGACGATGTCGAGCGCGTAGTTCTGGTAGAGCCGCCATGGCCGTTTGGAGCCCTGCTTCGGCAATTTCGCGATCGAGCGCTGCACATAGCCGGAGGAAAAATCCAGCGACGGCAATTCCGATATCGTGGGATCGAGATTGTGCGGCATGCACTGCTTGTAGCCGTGCCGGTCCATGTAGTTGATGAGGCGGCAGACATATTCGCAAGTGAGGTCGCATTTCAGCGTCCACGACGCGTTGGTGTAACCGAACGCCGACGCCATGTTCGGCACGTCGGAATACATCATGCCCTTGTAGTTCAAGGTCTTCGAAAAATCGACGACCCGGCCGTCGACGCTGACCTCGAGGCCGCCGAGCACCTGCAGGACGAGGCCGGTGGCGGTGACGATGATGTCGGCCTCCAGCTCGCTGCCGTCCTTCAGGCGAATACCGTTCCTCGGTGAAGGTGTCGATCTGGCTGGTGACGACGGACGCGCGTTTCTCCCGGATCGTCCTGAACAGGTCGCCGTCCGGCACCAGGCAGAGCCGCTGCTCCCAGGGATTGTAGCGCGGCGTGAAATGCGTGCCGATGTCGTAGTCCGGACCCAACGCCATCTTGACGCCGCCGAGGATCAATTCCTTCGCGCGCTCCGGCTTGCGTCGGCACAATTGAAAGAAATACATCCCGAACAGCACGTTGCGCCAGCGGATCAGGTGGTAGGCGAGCTTTGCCGACAGGTTGCGGCGCAATTTGTTGGCGAGCGCATCCTCCGCCGGCCGCGCCACCACGTAGGTCGGCGAACGCTGCAGCATGGTGACGTGGGCGGCCTTCTTGGCCATCTCCGGCACCAGCGTCACCGCGGTCGCCCCCGAGCCGATCACCACCACGCGCTTTCCCGCATAGTCGAGCTCGTCAGGCCATTTCTGCGGATGCACGATTTGTCCGGCGAAATCCGCGGTCCCTGAAAATTCCGGCGTGTAGCCTTCCTCGTATTTGTAATAGCCGGAGCACATGAACAGGAAATTGCAGGTGAAGCGCACGATCTCGCTGGCGCCGTCGCCCGACTTGCGCTCGGCCTCCAATGTCCAGCGTGTGTCCTGCGACGACCATGATGCGCGCTTGACGCGATGGTTGAAACGGATCTTGCCGTCGATCCCGTTCTCGGCGGCGGTCTCACGCACATAATTCAAAATGTGAGACCCGTCGGCGATCGCCTTCGGCTCGGTCCATGGCTTGAACGAATAGCCGAGCGTGAACATGTCGGAATCGGAGCGGACGCCGGGATAGCGGAACAGGTCCCAGGTGCCGCCGATGCAATCGCGCCCCTCGAGGATCGCGTAGCTTTTGCCGGGGCATTTCTGCTGCAAATGATAGCCCGCGCCGATGCCGGACAGCCCGGCTCCGACGATCAGGACGTCGAAATGCTCTGGTGGCATGGTGGTGGCCTCCCCGCCGTCATGGCCGGGTCAAAGCGCGAAGCGCGTCTTTGCACCAAATCCCGGCCATCCTCGTTTTGCTTACGGGGGACTGTAAAGACGTAGATGCCCGGCACAAGGCCGGGCATGACGAATTATTGGTCTGCAGATACGAAGTTATGGCTCTCAATAGCGGTAGTGATCCGCCTTGAACGGGCCTTCCGGCTTGACGCCGATGTATTCGGCCTGGTCCTTGCGCAGCTCGGTCAGCTTGACGCCGATCTTGGCGAGGTGCAGGCGGGCCACCTTCTCGTCCAGGGTCTTCGGCAGCACGTAGACCTTCTTCTCGTACTTGCCGTCCTTGTTGTTGGCGAACAGTTCGATCTGCGCCAGCGTCTGGTTGGTGAAGGAGGCCGACATCACGAAGGACGGATGACCCATGGCGTTGCCGAGGTTCACCAGGCGCCCTTCCGACAACAGGATGATGCGGTGCTTGTCGGGGAATTCGATCTCGTCGACCTGCGGCTTGATATTGTTCCATTTCAGATTGCGCAGATGCGCGATCTGGATCTCGTTGTCGAAGTGACCGATGTTGCAGACGATGGCGCGATCCTTCATCGCGCGCATGTGCTCGATGGTGATGATGTCCTTGTTGCCGGTGGCGGTGACGAAGATGTCGGCGCGCGGCGCCGCGTCTTCCATGGTCACGACCTCATAGCCTTCCATCGCCGCCTGCAGCGCGCAGATCGGATCGACTTCCGACACCATGACGCGGCAGCCGGCCTGGCGCAGCGAAGCGGCCGAGCCCTTGCCGACGTCGCCGAAGCCCGCCACCATCGCGACCTTGCCCGACAGCATCACGTCGGTGCCGCGGCGGATGCCGTCGACCAGCGACTCGCGGCAGCCATAGAGATTGTCGAACTTCGACTTGGTCACGCTGTCGTTGACGTTGATCGCCGGGAACAGCAGCTTGCCTTCCTTCTCCATGTTGTAGAGCCGGTGCACGCCCGTCGTGGTCTCCTCGGAGACGCCTTTGATGTTTTTCGCGATCTCGGCGAAGTAGCCCTTGGGCTTTTCCTTCAGGAGCTTCTTGATCAGCGCGTAGAACACTTCCTCTTCTTCGGATTCCGGCTTGTCGAGAAACTTCACGTCACCGTTCTCGGCGCGCAGGCCGTTATGCACCAGCATGGTGGCGTCGCCGCCGTCATCGAGGATCATGTTGGGCGTGCCGCCGCCGTGCCAGTCGAACAGCTTGGCGGTGTAGTCCCAATATTCGACCAGGCTCTCGCCCTTCACCGCGAACACCGGAATGCCGGCCGCGGCGATCGCGGCGGCCGCGTGATCCTGCGTCGAATAGATGTTGCAGGAGACCCAGCGGATGTCGGCGCCGAGCGCGGCCAGCGTTTCGATCAAGACCGCGGTCTGGATCGTCATGTGCAGCGAGCCCGCGATGCGCGCGCCCTTCAACGGCTGCTTCGGGCCATATTCCTCACGCGTCGCCATCAGGCCGGGCATCTCGGTCTCGGCGAGCGAGATCTCCTTGCGGCCGAACTCGGCGAGCGAAATGTCCTTGACGATGTAATCGGTGAAGCCAGGCTTCTTGGCGGCGGAGGTGGTCATGTCATGTTTCCCAATTCTGTCATGCCCGAAAATGTCGCTGGGCCATCACGGCTTAAATGTGTCGTAGCGGCCTAATCAAAGAGCAACTACACGGCGCGCTTGAGCGTCTCGGCGAGGTCGGTCTTCTCCCAGGAGAAGCCGCCCTCGTTGTCGGGGGTACGGCCGAAATGCCCGTAGGACGACGTCCGCGCGTAGATCGGACGGTTGAGGTCGAGATGGGTGCGGATGCCGCGCGGGGTGAGATCCATCGATTCCGCGACCGCCTTCTCGAGCTTTTCCTCGGCCACCTTTCCGGTGCCGTGGGTGTCGATATAGATCGACAGCGGCCGCGCCACGCCGATCGCGTAGGCGAGCTGCAGCGTGCAGCGGTCGGCGAGCCCGGCCGCGACGATGTTCTTGGCGACGTAACGCGCGGCATAGGCCGCGGAACGGTCGACCTTGGTCGGGTCCTTGCCGGAGAACGCGCCGCCGCCATGCGGGGCCGCACCGCCGTAGGTATCGACGATGATCTTGCGGCCGGTGAGGCCGGTATCGCCGTCGGGGCCGCCGATGTAGAATTTGCCGGTGGGATTGATGTGCCAGATGGTCTTGCCGTTGATCCAGTCCTTCGGCAGCGCCTCGCGCACATAGGGCTCGACGCGCTCGCGCACCTGGCTCGAGGTCATGTCCTCGACGAGGTGCTGGTGCGAGACCACGATCTCGCGCACGCCGACCGGCTTGCCGTTCTCGTATTGCACGGTGACCTGGCTCTTGGAGTCCGGACCCAGCACCTTCTCGCGGCCGGCGTGGCGGGCTTCCGAAATCAGCCGCAGGATCTTGTGGGCGTAGAAGATCGGCGCCGGCATCAGGTCGGGCGTCTCGTTGGTGGCGTAACCGAACATGATGCCCTGGTCGCCCGCGCCTTCTTCCTTGTTGGTGCCGGGCTGCAGCGCGTCGACGCCCTGCGCGATGTCGGCGGATTGCGGATGCAGCAGGATATCGATGTCGCAGGTATCCCAATGGAATCCTTCCTGCTCGTAGCCGATGTCCTTGATCGCCGCGCGCACCACGCTCTCGATATGGTCGTTGGTGACGGATGCAGGACCGCGGGTCTCGCCGGCGATCACCACCTTGTTGGTGGTCGCAAGCGTTTCGCAGGCGGCGCGGATCGCCCAGGGGTCGATGCCGGCCTTCGGGCCTTCACGGAAGAAAAGATCGACGATCTCGTCGGAAATCCGGTCGCATACCTTGTCCGGATGTCCCTCGGAAACCGACTCGCTGGTGAACAGATAAGACGCGCGCATCAACAACCCCTTAGTTTCCGCCATCCCGGCGGTTCGTTCGTGATATTTCCGAAAGTGTCAGTCGCGACGGCGCGAGATGACGTAGGATTCATCGTAAAACCAGAGCCCGTTATGCTTTCGCAGAACCTCTCTGGTAGCCTCGAGAGTGCGGCCGCTTTCAGTCATTTCCGTCAACCGGTCATCTTCGATCTGGGCGACATACACCGCCGCGTTCCACGCCGCAAAAGCCGTCGAGGTTCCGATCGAACCGGTCACCTCGTTGGGCAGCGCCTCCATATCATATCGGAAGATCGAACGGTTATCCGCGTAGGCATTAAAGTTAAGATCGCGCCCGGCCGATCCCAGCTCGTATTTCACCGCGCGCAATAGCTCATGACGGCTCACCGCGAAAGGATTTTCTCCGGGCCATACTGCCTGGATGATTTCGAGCCCCGGATCCTGCCCATGGGAGTGAATCCCGATCAGCCGGCCGCCGGCCCGCAGCGCCCGCGCCAGGGGCGCAATGATCCGTTTGGCCCGGAAATTTACCGAAGATTTGGCCCGATAGGGCTGGGAAGCGATCACAAGGTCGAAATTGGCCTCGGAGCGGCCGGCCCGCGGGATGATCGAATTGAGCAGGAACCGGTGGTCCTCCCGGTAGAGCACCAGCACCACCGGGCGTTCATAGATCGGCATGCCCGAGCGCGGGCTGACATTGGCCCGCCAGTTCTGCTCCAGGAAGGGCCCGAGTTCCGCGATCTGGGCCTCGAATTCGCCCGATGAGGCCCCCCGCAGCGCCACCTCGTGCCAGAGCGTGCCGGCCGCCGCCGCCGGCGATCTGGGGGTCAGCCAGGGCGCCTCGGCGTAATACATGTTGGTGAGGACAAAGACGGTCGCCGGGTGCTCGAACAGCCGGTCCGGCACCTTGTCGAGCGTCAGCCGGACGTCCTCCAGGCTCAATTCCTTGCCGGCGATGTAGAAGGGCATATGGGGGAAGCGGCTATGCATCGCGCGCATCACCCGCGCCAGCACCGTGCCGTCGCCGACGCCGGCATCGAACACCCGCAGCGCCGGCGGCCGCGGGTGGATCGAGGAAAGCTCCAGCGCGACACGATCGGCGATCACCCGCTTTTCGCTGCAGGTATGGACAAACAGCAGGTATTTCTGGCGGTTCTCGAAGAAGCGGAAATTGCCCCGGGGATCGCGCTTTTCCGGCGGCACCACGAGCCCGCGCGGCGGCGCCACCCCGCCCGGCGTGGACGCCGCGATATAGGCCTGGATACGGTCCAGCGTGTCGATGGTGATGCGCTTGCCCTCGCGCAAGCGGTGCACCAGCTTGCCGTCGTTGACCGCACGCCGCCCAAACGTCGTCTCCGCCATATCGGCCTGACGGCAGAATTCGGTGATCTGGCTGAGAATCTGGTCGTTTTTCATCGAATTTGGGTGGGAAGCGCGGATGGGCAGCGGCAGGTGGCCGGACC
>CAWAYC010000035.1:0-97494 GCA_963786115.1 uncultured Alphaproteobacteria bacterium | reverse complement strand
CAGCCGCGCCACGATCGGTCGTGAAGTCGTAGGCGCGGAGCCAATCCTGACGGAGAACGATGGCGTCCATGGGAAGACTACGCACGTGCTCGACGAAGCGGGCCAGGTGGAAAGCAATTGTGGGTCGGTCGGCGATAGACCGGATTTGCCGGAGCGACAGTTTGCGCCTGACCGAGATGGTCGACCTGCCACGACCGATGGCGTGATGGTCCCCTGGGCCGAATGCCAGACGAGACTAGCTGCCAGACCGGTCGTCAGGAACAGGCATCCAAAGGCCATCAAGCGCCAGTTCTTCGCCTGCACTCGCGCAGCGCCGATGTGTTCGTCCCAGACCTGAGCCGCCCTTGATAAGGCGTGACCGGTTCGGGCGTGCGGCCGTAGTGAACGGCCGATCGTTTGAACATGCTGCAATCCTCGAGAACGTCGGAAGTGGAGTTCGATACGGATCGCTCCGCGAGCGGTGGGATGGACGAAGCGAAGATTGACCGAGGAGGCCAGTCCCTTGGCTGCAGAACGCCAGAACACGCACGGACAGCGAAATAGTCGACAATCCCTACATTGCCGGCGCCGCACCGTAACCCCGAGACCTCTCGCTTCAGGTAGGGCATGCGGAAGTAGACGGCGAGTCCCAGATGAATTCGCGATCGGCAGCGATCAAGCGATGCAGCTCGCGGAGCTGAACCGAAGTCCTCTGTCTTCAGGCGGCAACTGCACCGCGGGTTGGGTTGCGTGGTGAGACTGGCGAACGTCATCGTCAAGCCCAGCGTTATCAGTCGTCGTCGTTCGTGCTGCGCGGTAGCTACGGTCTTTCGGCGACTACTGACCTTCGCCGACCGACGCTGTGAACGCCGACCATCAAACCAATTGACGTCACCCCGCACGAGATCATTGGTCATCAACGATTGCCCTCGGAGAGATCGACGGATGCGCCACCTCCTGCATGATCGCCCGCGCGGACCGCGTGCGTTGCGGCGGAAGCGCTATGCGTGATGGATTGCGTACGCTTCATGCGACGCGCCCACGCCGGTGGGCTCTCTGATGCGACTGAGCCAGGATCTGCATTGCCTAGGTCACCGCTAGCGTTGCTGGCGCCGCCAAGACGCGCGGCGACCCGGCGCAAGGGACTTGCCACAGCGGAAGCGCCCGCCTCGGCGACGCCGGACAAACCTCCGGTCCGAAACGCACTCGCCGCTCCACCTGCAATAGCCGTCGTACCCCTCGCGGCACCTGCGAATGCGCCACCTGCTAGCCCGACCCCGCCTGCAGCGAGGCCGGCTCCGGCCGCAATCACGCCGCCCGCGGCTAGCCCTGTTCCGATCGCGGCACCGGCGCCGAGCTGCGGCCCGCCGGAGACAATGCCGTTGGCAATACCGGGGCCAAAGATTCCGAGGCCCAACAGCGAGAGTGCCGCGAGCACGAGCGCCATGGCGTTCTCGATGGTCGGTTGGTTGCCGCCAAAGCCGGACGTGAACTGGGAAAACAAAGTCGAGCCGATGCCGACAATGACGGCAAGCACCAGAACCTTGACGCCTGACGAAATAACGTTGCCAAGCACGCGCTCGGCGGCAAAAGCGGTCTTGCCGAACAGACCGAAGGGAATCAGCACGAATCCCGCAAGCGTCGTCAGCTTGAATTCGATCAGGGTGACGAAGAGCTGGATCGCGAGAATAAAGAACGCGAGCAGCACCACGATCCAGGCAAACAAAAGGATCACGATCTGCACGAAATTCTCGAAGAAGCTGATGTAACCCATCAGTCCGGAGATGGAGTCGAGGATCGGCCGCCCCGCATCGATCCCGACCTGCGCAATCCGTCCGGGCCGCAGAAAATCCGCCGACGACAGGCCCGTACCGGAGGCCTTGAGGCCAAGTCCCGCGAAGCTCTCGAAAACGACCCGGGCGAGGCTGTTCCAATTGCCGATCAGATAGGCGAAGACGCCGACGAACAGGGTCTTCTTGACGAGGCGGGCGATAATGTCTTCGTCCGGCCCCCATGACCAGAACAGGGCCGCGAGCGTGATGTCGATCGCAGCGAGTGTGGTCGCCACATAGCCGACGTCGCTGCCAAGCAATCCGAAGCCGGAATCGATGTAGCGGGTAAAGGTTTCGAGAAACTGGTCAATGACGCCCGTACCTGCCACCGCCTACTCCTGTCCAGGTGTGGCAACGGATGGATAGCCCTGCGGCAGCCGGCTTTGATCTTTTGGACCCGGCTCGGACGAGGATTGTCCATTCGGCGGCTCGATAACGCTGGGAACAGGTGACTTCTTCTGCGGACCGAAGAAGCGGCGCCGATTTTCAGCCCAGACCCGCCGACAGTATTCGAAAGTGGCCGTCTGGTCTGGAGTGACGGTGAGGCAACTCTCGAGCTTTGGCGCAAGAGGGTGGCTTTCTTCCGATGTGGCGGGCGATGGTTGGCTCTCTTGATCGTGACGAAGCTGGACTGCGCATGCAGCCACAGACAGCACCACAAGGCCAAATGCCGCGATCAGCGGAAACCGCCTGAACAGGTTGTCTTGCTCTGGCATCAGTGGAACATCTGCACGGTTGTGGATTGATAGCCTTGGCCGGGGGTGAGAAAGCGCCGCAGCTGCTCCCTGCCCTGATCCTGAGCGACACTTCGTTGAGCGGACTCCAGATTCTGAGCTCGCCCCTGCGCAGCAACGGTTGCCGTGAGATCGGCGAGCTGTTGCGCTTGCAATGCGAGGAGCTGATTGCCGGCCTGGCTCGCCTGCAAAGCGCCCGTCGCGCCCTGGCTTGCGGTCACAAGCGCCGACATCTGCGTGCGGTTCGTGTCGAGATTGCCGACGACGGTGGCCTGCACCCGCATGGCGTCCTGAAGACCGGCGACCGCGTTCTGCCAGCGCACCTGCGCGTTGGCGATCAGCGCCTGATCCGATTGACTTGACGAAGCCGGTGCATAGGTGGTCGAGAACGCCCGGTCGACCTGCTGGACGTCGTAGGCGATGCGCTGGGCCTGGGTGAGCAACTGCTGGGTACGCTGGATCGACTGCTCGAGTTGCTGCAGCGATGAATACGGCAGGTTCGCCAGGTTCCTGGCCTGGTTGATCAACATCTGCGCTTCGTTTTGCAGCGACGTGATCTGATTGTTGATCTGCTGCAATTCGCGCGCGGCGGTCAGCACGTTCTGGACGTAATTATTGGGATCGAACACGATCCACTGGGCGGCTGCCGGCCTTGGTGCCTGGACCGTCGCGATGGCGATCAGACTTGCCGCCGCGAGTTGACGGAGGTGAATCATGAGGAAGGTCCTTCTTCCGTGAGATGCGGGATGAGCTCGGAGGCCCATGCGACGCCGCGGACTTCGAGCCAACCGGGCACAAAATTCTCGCGGCCATGCTCGGCGAGCACCTGCTCAATCAGGGCCTGGTCCGCCTTCGAAGAAGCAGCGGTAAAGGCGAGCGCTACCTCTCCAAGACCGAGATCGAACAGGCGGTTGCCGCGGCGCGACTGGCAGTAGTAGTCACGCTTCGGGGTGGCGCGGGCGAGGATTTCGATCTGCCGATCGTTCAAGCCGAAGCGGCGATAGATCGCCGCAATCTGCGGTTCGATCGCGCGCTCATTCGGCAAGAACAGCCGGGTCGGACAGCTCTCGATGATGGCGGGCGCGATGCTTGAGCCGTCGATGTCGGAAAGCGATTGGGTGGCGAAAGCGACCGAGGCGTTCTTCTTGCGCAGCGTCTTCAGCCACTCGCGGAGCTGGCCAGCAAAATTTTCGTCATCAAGGGCAAGCCAGCCCTCATCGACGATCAGCAGCGTCGGCCGACCGTCTAGTCGCCCTTCGATCCTATGAAACAGATAGGCAAGCACGGCCGCAGCCGCGCCGGTGCCGATCAGGCCTTCGGTTTCGAACGCCTGAACCGAGGCCGCCCCCAATCGCTCGGCTTCGGCATCCAGCAACCGGCCATAGGGGCCGCCCAGGCAATAGGGCTGGAGAGCCCGTTTCAAGCTCGAGGACTGCAACAGCACCGAGAGACCGGTAAGCGTCCGCTCTCCGATCGGCGCCGAGGCCAAGGATGACAGTGCCGACCAGAGATGATCTTTCACTTCCGGGGTGATGCTGATCTTCTCACGTGCCAGGATTGCCGCAATCCATTCGGAGGCCCAGCCGCGCTCGGCGGCATCGTCAATCAACGCAAGCGGCTGCAACGCGACAGGCTCCGACGCGTCTTCGGACAAGGCGCCGCCGAGATCGTGCCAGTCCCCGCCCATGGCAAGCGCCGCAGCCCGGATCGAACCGCCAAAGTCGAAAGCAAAGATTTGTGCCCCAGCGTAACGGCGGAACTGAAGCGCCATCAGCGCCAGCAGCACCGACTTGCCGGCGCCGGTTGGACCGACCACCAGCGTATGTCCGACGTCGCCGACGTGTAGCGAGAAGCGGAACGGGGTCGAACCTTCGGTCCGCGCAAAGAGCAATGGCGGCGCCTTGAAGTGCTCGTCGATTGCCGGCCCCGCCCAGACCGCAGACAGCGGAATCATATGAGCAATGTTGAGGGTGGAGACCGGCGCCAGACGGACATTGCCGTAGACGTGACCGGGCAGCGAACCGAGCCAGGCATCAACCGCGTTCACGGTCTCCACCATGCAGGTGAAGTCGCGTCCTTGGATCAGCTTTTCGACGAGGCGCAACCGTTCGTCGGCGATGCGGGCGTCCTGCGTGCCAGACCGTGACGGTCGTGGTCACGTAGGCTTCACCGATCAGGTCGGAGCCGAGCTCCTGGAGGGCCGCGTCGGCGTCCATCGCCTTGTTGTGGGCATCGGTATCGACGAGCGCTGAAGCCTCATTGGTCATCACCTCCTTCAGGATGGCCGCGATCGACTTGCGCTTGGCAAACCATTGCCGGCGAATTTTTGTCAGCAGCTTGGTCGCATCGGTCTTGTCGAGCATGATCGCGCGGGTCGACCAGCGATACGCAAAGGAAAGCGTATTGAGCTCCTCAAGGATCCCTGGCGTGGTTGCACTCGGGAATCCCACGATTGTCAAAACCCGCAAATGCGCGTCGCCGAGCATGGGCTCAAGGCCACCTGTCAACGGTTGGTCGGCCAGAAGCGCGTCGAGATACATCGGAACCTCGGGCACGCGGACGCGCTGGCGGTTGGTCGAAATGCCGGAGTGTAGGTAGGTCAGTGTCTCCGCATCATCGAGCCACCGGCTCTCGGGCATGAAGCCTTCAACGAGTTGCAGGAAGCGATCGGTGCGGTCGACGAAGCCGCGCAGGATTTCGCGGGCATCAGCGTCCTCCGAACGGTCGCGGCCCTCGTAAAGGAAGCGCTCAGCTCGCGCGGCATCCTCGGGCGGCGGCAGATACAGGAATGTGAGGAAATAGCTCGATTCGTAGTGAGCTCCCTCCTCCTCGAATTCGGCCTTGCGCTCGGCGTCGACCAGTGCCGAGGCCGCATCCGCAAAGCTCGAGACAGGATAGCGGCCGGCCGAATGACGCTGTGCCTCGACGAAGATCGCCCAGCCAGAGCCGAGCCGGCGCAGCGCATTGTTGATGCGCCCAGCGACGGCAACAAGTTCAGCCGGCACCGCGGAGTCGAGATCCGGTCCGCGAAACCGCGCGGTGCGCTGGAATGAGCCGTCCTTGTTGAGGACGACTCCCTCGTCGACCAGTGCCGCCCAGGGCAGGAAGTCTGCAAGACGTGTGGTCGAACGACGATATTCGGCAAGGTTCATCATTGGCTTGGCTCAAAGCGTGAGATGGGCTGGGATGCGCAGGTGACGGCGGACGACATCGACAAACAGCGGATCGCGCTTGGCGGCCCAGACCGAGGCGGCGTGGCCAACGGCCCACAACAGGACGCCTGCAATCCAGAGCCGAAGACCCAGCCCAAGCGCCGCTGCGAGCGTACCATTTAGGATCGCGACTGCGCGTGGCGCCCCGCCAAGCAGGATGGGCTCGGTCAAAGCCCGGTGGACTGGAACGGAGAAGCCGGCGACAGGGTCGTCCATCAGATCACCACACCGCCACCGAAGGAGAAGAAGGACAGGAAGAAGCTTGAGGCCGCGAACGCGATCGAGAGGCCAAACACGATCTGGACCAGCCGACGGAAGCCGCCCGAGGTGTCGCCAAAGGCGAGCGAAAGGCCGGTGACGATGATGACAATCACCGCAATGATTTTCGCGACCGGTCCTTCCACGGACTGAAGGATCTGATTGAGCGGCTGCTCCCAAGGCATGTTCGAGCCCGCGGCGTGGGCTGTGGACGACATCGCGAGGATGGAGAAGGCAACCACGGCCGTTGTTGGCCGCCGAAGAAGCGAACGAATCATGTCAAGTCTCCTGCTGATGAGATTGAGTAGTCGCCGTCCGGCTCGAGTCCGTTGACCTCTGCGAGTTCGGCGAGGCGCCGGTCGGCGCCACGGCCAGACAACACGGCGATGAGATTGATGGTCTCTGCGACGAGCGCCCGCGGTACGCTGATGACCGCTTCCTGGATCAATTGCTCGAGCCGCCGGAGAGCGCCGAGCGCAGTGCCCGCATGAATGGTGCCGATGCCGCCGGGGTGTCCGGTGCCCCAGGCCTTCAAGAGATCAAGAGCTTCCGCACCGCGAACCTCGCCAATCGGGATCCGATCCGGCCGCAATCGCAGCGACGACCGGACGAGATCGGATAGTGAGGCGACGCCATCCTTCGTTCGCAGGGCCACAAGGTTTGGCGCCGTGCATTGCAATTCGCGGGTATCTTCGATCAAGCACGACGCGATCGGCCGTCTTCGCGACTTCGGCGAGGAGCGCATTGGTCAACGTGGTCTTGCCGGTCGATGTCCCGCCAGCCACCAGGATGTTGCGTCGCTCCGCGACGGCACGGCGAAGAACCGCCGCCTGCTCCGCGCGCATGATGCCGGCAGCCACATAATCGTCGAGGGTGAACACCGCGACCGCCGGCTTGCGGATCGCGAAGGCGGGCGCGGCGACCACTGGTGGCAACAGGCCCTCGAACCGCTCTCCCGTCCCGGGCAACTCCGCCGACACACGCGGACTTAGCGGATGGACCTCTGCGCCTACATGATGGGCGACAAGCCGAACGATACGTTCGCCATCGGCCGCAGCGAGATACTCGCCCGTATCGTACAATCCCCCTGCCAGCCGGTCGATCCATAACCGGCCGTCGGGATTGAGCATGACCTCGACGACCGCAGGATCTTCGAGCCAGCTGGCGATGGCCGGTCCGAGCGCGCTGCGCAGCATGCGCGCGCCACGCAAAATTGCTTCCGATTGAAAGGATCGAACCACCAGTGCCGCCCCCACGCTGTCGACCGCAATGGCCGATTGGTGTGGGGCAACTAGAAAATCAGAAGGCAGGATCGAGCAACGATATCCGATGCGGCGTAGGGTCTTGGCGTAGAAAGAGAAAGAGTCGGCGGGATCGATCAGAGACTCCGGATCGTTCGCGATTGAACTTTCATCACCAGGCACGATGTCCTGTGAAATTTCCTGCGCCAGGCTCTGCCCCCTTGGCGAGCCGCCGGCCCAAGGCCTCGACAAATCCCGCGTAGCGTTCGCGCCCTTTGGCCCGTGCCGCCGGTTGCGCGGTGTCCGGCAGAGGTGGCGTCGCGGTCAGCCAGAACCGAACGAACAGCGCCAGGGCTTCATTTGAAATTGTGACGTGCCGCTCGAGACGTTCGACCTGTCGCGTCAGACGATCGAGCCGGCGAGCAAGTGCCGCTTCCATCCGTTCGGGATTGTCCGGCGAGAGGTAGGACGAAATCGCCGTCTCTACGACAAGCGCCTGAGGGACGCGCTTGCGGTTGGCGTAGTCGGCGAGTTGACGCGCCAACTCCGGCGGCAGACGGAAGGTGTGCTTGGTCCGCATCAGCTCATCTCAGAGATCAATGCCATCACCGGGATCCATGGCTGCCTGGCGGGCCACGCTGGTTGCCTGCCGGCGCAAAACGCGGGCACGCTGTACCTCATCGTCAGGCTCTTCGTCGGAGAACGCGAACTCGGGGACTGACGGGGTTCGTTCGGGTGCGACCTCTTCATGCTCGGGAAGTTCGGGTTCGCGTCGGATACCGCCGTTGGCAGGATCGTCCACGGGCTGGTCGAGCTTCCCTTGCGCCCGCTCATTTGGCCCGGGCACACCGGCTGGTAGCGGGCGCTTGCTCCAATCGTCGGCCGGATGATGACCGACCAAACCGCTCTCAGCCGCCGGCGGCGGAAGCACGCGCTCCCGCAACTGCCGGTCCTCATAGTAGCGTGCTTTCTGCGCGCGGATTGGGGGGCATCCGGAGACTAGAACTAATTCGTCGTCCGGAGGCAGTTGCATGACCTCCCCTGGCGTAAGGAGTGGCCGTGCGGTCTCCTGGCGGGAGACCATGAGATGTCCGAGCCACGGACTGAGCCGGTGGCCGGCATAGTTCTTCATCGCCCGCAGTTCGGTTGCCATTCCCAACGCATCGGACACCCGCCGGGCCGTACGCTCGTCATTGGTCGCGAAGGACACACGGACGTGGCAGTTATCCAGAATGGAATTATTAGGGCCATAGGCCCTTTCGATCTGATTGAGCGATTGCGCGATCAGGAAGCTCTTCAGGCCATAGCCTGCCATGAAGGCCAGCGCGGATTCGAAAAAGTCGAGCCGGCCCAACGCTGGGAACTCGTCGAGCATCAAGAGGAGCCGGTGTCGTCGACGTTTTGCATGCAGGTCTTCGGTCAAGCGGCGGCCAATCTGATTGAGAATGAGCCGCACCAGCGGCTTGGTCCGGCTGATGTCCGAAGGAGGGACTACCAGATAGAGCGTTGTCGGCCGCTCGTCCTCGACAAGGTCGCGGATGCGCCAATCGCATTGGCGTGTGACCTGCGCCACGACCGGATCGCGGTAAAGTCCGAGGAAGGACATGGCAGTCGAGAGAACACCCGAACGCTCGTTCTCGCTCTTGTTCAGAAGCTCGCGTGCCGCTGACGCGATGACCGGATGCGGCCCGATGTCGCCGAGATGGGCCGTCGTCATCATCGCACGCAGGGTGGTTTCGATTGTGCGCTTTGGATCGGACAAGAAGTTTGCGACCCCAGCCAACGTCTTGTCCGCCTCGGCATAGAGGACGTGGAGGATGGCGCCGACGAGGAGAGAATGACTGGTCTTTTCCCAATGATTGCGCCGTTCGAGTGCTCCTTCCGGATCGACCAGGACATCGGCGATATTCTGGACGTCGCGGACCTCCCATTCGCCACGACGGACTTCCAGCAAGGGATTGTAGGCCGCAGAGTCACGATTGGTCGGATCGAACAACAACACCCGCCATATCGGGAGCGGAAGCCCGAGGTGAGCGTCCAGTTCTCGCCCTTGATGTCGTGGACGATGCAACTGCCCGGCCAGGTCAGCAGCGTAGGGATGACGAGACCCACGCCCTTGCCGGAACGTGTCGGTGCAAAGCAAAGCACGTGCTCCGGACCATCGTGACGAAGATAGCTGCGCTCGAAGCGGCCGAGCACCACACCGTCCGGTCTCAGAAGGCCTGCCGAGTTGATCTCGCGGCGCACGGCCCACCGAGCGGAGCCATAGGTCGCCGCGGTCTTCGCTTCACGTGCTCGCCACACCGACATGCCGAAGGCCACGACGATCGACAGGATTCCGCCCGACGCAGCGATGCCGGCGCCTTCAACGAAGATCTCTGGCGCATAGGCATCGAACGCGTACCACCACCAGAAGAAAGCGGGAGGAACATAGACAGGTCTTCCCTCTCCCAGTTCGAACCATGGGGGGCCCAGTTGCGGCTGATACCCGAGCTTCCAGGCAACCCACTGCGTGGCAGCCCACATGGTGATGAGCACAATAAGGCAGACCAGAGTGATCTGCCCCCAGAGGATCTTGGTCGTGGACATGACGACGGGGGATCAAATGCTGCTGCCCGCGATCGACAAGGCGGATATTTCGCCCGGCGTGCAAATGGCTGCTACCGCGCACAATCCGGACGATCCACGTCGGAGACGCTAGAGCCCTAGTCCGCGGTTCCGATTAAAGCTCCAATCGACTTTGCCACCAGGCATCATGACGCCGGAAACCTGGCTTCCCACATGCCGCTCCAGCGCGGGTCGCCAGGGCACAAGCTGAAATCCCAATCCGTCGTCGATCAT
Organism: uncultured Alphaproteobacteria bacterium; assembly: GCA_963786115.1. Lineage (GTDB taxonomy): Bacteria > Pseudomonadota > Alphaproteobacteria > Rhizobiales > Xanthobacteraceae > Bradyrhizobium. The sequence goes on along the minus strand of CAWAYC010000035.1, from coordinate 87,397 downwards.
CGCGAACCGGCCCGAACTCAAGTTGATACGCTGACGGTAGATCCCGGCGACGTGCTCGCCTTCCGCTGAAGGTTGGTGGGCGAGCCCGCTGTCACCGCTGATCTTCCCGACCGCGCTATCCAGTTCCCGCCGCCGCAGGGTTTCGAGTAAATCGCGCGCAAAGACAACGCGCTGGGCTTGCCGCCGCGCAAGCCCCTCTCCTGCCAGATAGTCGATGCGGCGTTCCATTGCGTCACGCACATCAGCGCCAAAGCTGCCACAGAGTACCAAGGGTTCGCGCGCAAGCAGTTGGCGGTCGATCCAGGTTGGACCGGGTGCTGTAACTTGCTCCTGCACTGTCAGATCCGAGCGGACCGCCAATGAAAGTCTTTTCCTGCCCTTCGTGTCATCGTAGGTGCGTGCCTCAACGATGGCTCCCGCCTTGGCATCACCGGTGAGCTCCAAATCAGCAAAGCCCAGATGATGAGTTCGGCCATCAATGGCCTCGACGATAGCGTAAGCCGAACCCTTGAGCTCGTCGTGCAGACCACGCTCGATCAGCCGACCCATGACCGGCTCGGAGGGTTCTTCGCCATGAAGGGCAAAGCCGGAAATATCTGGCGCCCGGCCTGCACCGGTCATTGCGCGATGCATCGTCTTGATGACGTCGCCACGGATCGAAAGCTCCCGCAACGTCTGCTCGAGACCAGTCTTCAGGCTCCAGCAACCGGGCGCGACTTGTTCGGCGAGGCCGAGCCGTTCCAGCTTAGCCGCGCGGCCCACCATGAGTCGGCGAAGCTCCGGATCCTCGCCTGCGTTCTCTGGGCGAAGGTCGGCCATCCCTGAGGCTTCGTCAACAGCAGCGCGCAAGGCCCGGTCGAGCCCCGTCCATCGTTCAGCCTCGACGTCCCTTTCGAGTGCCGAGCGGATTTCACGCTCGGTGCGCGGTCCGAGTTCCAACGTGGCACGCTCCTCGGCCCGCGATCGAAATCCGCGACTGATGTAGTCGCGGCTGATGACGAGATCCTGTCCATCATCAGCGCGTCCTCGGACCAGGATATGCACATGGGGATTATCAGTGTTCCAATGATCGACGGCGATCCAGTCGAGCGTGGTGCCAAGGTCGCGTTCGGCGTCCGCCATCAGTTCTCGCGTAAACGCTCGCAAGTCCGTCAAATCCTGCGCGTCTTCCGGCGAAACGATGAATCTGAAGTGATGCCGATCATCGCCACATCGTTCAGCGAAGGCCTGCTCATCCGACCGATCCGAGTTGGCATCAAACAGACTGGCGTCGGCCCCGTCGCGGGTTACTCCATCCCGTTTCAGGTATGTCAGATGGCGGGCTAGTGGCGCCTGCCGCAAGCGGCTTCCGCGATGACGCACGACACGCGCCTTGATCGCCACGCGCCGGCTCGGCGAGCGCAGCGTCAGCGCCAACGCCGCCGCGCGACCGCGTCCGAACTGTGACGAACGGCCCAGTCCCGGCCGACCTAATCCTTTGCCGGTGTGACCCGCCTTGCGGGCGGCACGCATCACCTGCCCGACAAAGCTCTTTTGCCTAACCGCGCGGCGTCCAGTATCGCGAATGCGACCGGGTCGAATCCGAAGATCGTTATCGCGCCAGCTCATGGAATGACGCCGGCTCTGTGTGGGCGGCTGGCGCCTGAATTATTGATGTTGCTGTGCTTTCGAAGGAAAGAGCCAGTCTCTCCTGGAGCCAGGCTGCTGAAAATCTCTGTCCAACCAACCACATGCGCCCGACAGCCGTCGGCGCTTTTATCTTGCCATCCGTGGCTCGTCTCTCCCCGCTCCCACTGCATCCCATCAGAACATGCGACAACCCACGACTGACTGCGATGAAGCACGATCTGGATCATTTCGATCGGGCCTCGCCGGCATGGTGCACAAACAAGTTGCCCGACTGCGGCACAAGAGCGGATAGATCGATAACAGGACGAACGTTTGATGGACGGCCTGGCTGCACACCGGGCGATGGGTGATCGTTGGAAGAGACGGTCGCAGAACGCACAACGAACAGCGGTGAACGAGCCAACGTGAGTGAATCCGCGACTGCGACAATCTTCCCCTCAACTTGTTTGCCTGCGATCATTGGCGCGAGTATCGCGACATAGTCTTGGGTCTCATCCGGCAACGATCGACCGGTTGCCAGATGGTTCTCGTACCGTGTCGGCCCTGAATTGTACGCAGCGAGGAAACCCGGCGTGCCAAATCGTTGGTAGAGTTCACGGATGTATGCGGCGCCCGCCAGAATGTTGTCGCGCGGATCGTAGGGATCAGCGCCAAGGTCATATCGAGCGCGCAACTCTGACCACGTCTGCGGCATGATCTGCATCAGTCCCATTGCACCTTTTCGCGATCGCCCCCGCACTTCGCCAGCACTCTCGACGCGCATCACCGCCCGTATCCAATGCTCCGGCACGGCGAAGCGCTTTGACGCTTCGGTGATAAAAGCCGCGAAGGGATCGACGGGCAGACCGTTCGGTCGATGCGCGGCCGACGACGCTCGCGCGGCATGCGCCGCAACGCTGAGCAGCATTGGTGATGCGAAAATCGCTACGATGCACGCGATCGTCCCGAGAGACCGCAAGGCTGCCATCGTGCTCGCGGCCGTCCAGGGTGAAGCGCTATCGCGCCGGCCTCGCGGCCGCCCTGGACCGCCTCTACGCGCGACGGCGATCGCGAACGTGGTCGGGACGGAGGAATGGTGCTGCGTTCGATCGAACAGAGGAATGACAGAATTTTCGAGACGAACGATCACGATCACTCCTCCCTGGTCCACACAGGCAGTGCCTTGCCGATGACGGAAGAACTAGGAACAAGCCCAAAGTAGCGGCCGTCCAGAGAGTCTTCCGATTGCCAGTTCATGAGAAAGAGCTCGTCCGCGCCAACGACGCGACATCCTTGCCAGACGGGCAAGGGACGGCCGCGGCTATCGCGCGACAGCGCTTCTCCCATGTCGATCCCATCGACCGATATCGTCAGCCCTTTCCTGCAGACCGTTTGTCCAGGAAGCGCCAGCACCCGCTTGAGCATGGGAACGCCGATCGGCAGATAGCCGTTCAGATCGAGAAAGGTCGCAAGCGGCTCGGGCGGTCGGACGGCCACGAGTTCGGTGACGGCAAGCCTGCCAGTCGGCTGCAGCTGGTAGAGACCGATCGGAACGCTCTTCGAGACGTTCCAAATGTAGGCTGGCGTCGCCTCTTCCATCGTCGACAGGACAAGAGCCACGGCCGGAACGTCATCAGAATTGTCGCCGTCCGACTTCTCATGGCGCGATCCTCCGCCGACGCAGCCATGCCTGATGGCGCCCGCGGGTGTACGGCCGCGGCGTCTCGTTCACGGACAAGCGGTTGTGGACGTGATGCCAATATTCCGGCGCGACGTCGGCCGGATGGATGTCGAGCGCCTCCACCGCATCGATCAATTGCAGCACACGCTCGACTTTCGGCCAGCCGGTTAGCCGTAACAAGATGTCACCACCGGGCGTGACCCAAGGCACCGTTGAATAGCGCTGTCCGGGCGTCGCGGCGCGCAGAATATCGACACGCGACATGACCGTGCCGAAGTCGTTGGACGCCCATCGAACAAACGCAAAGACAGTGCCGGGCGCGAATGACAGGATACGCCGGCGCCGATCGATGATTTGTTCCGCCACCGCGCGGCCGAACCGAACCCGGTTCTCGATACGCTTTTCGAGCCACAATAGCTCGACCGTCGTGAGGTCAGTCACGTTGTCCTCCGGAGTTTGTAGAGGAGATTGGGGAAGGTCAGACTCCGATGCGCACGGGAGTCGATCTGGGTCGCGTAGCCATCTTGCCGTTGGCGTACCCGTTACGACCGCTTGTTGGCGGCAGCTTTGGCCAAGCAATCGCCGGGCGGATGCATGTGGCTTTGCGGCCAGCGCGCTATCCACAGCCCACCGGGAGGCGCAATCCGTTAGAAGGAATCCGAAGGATTCCAGGTTAGGAAAGTTACGGAGCCGACAAGGTATTGAGCGCCAAGGAGTTAGCTCCGATTCCGGTCCCCGATAGCACGAGGATCGGGTCCCCGATGGCACGACACCTGCGGTCCCCGATAGCACGAGATGATTCACAGGCTGCCTCCTGGCGGAGGAACGAGCCCGCGCTTGCGTAACCGCTCCGCTAAGGCATCGATCAAAACGGGCGCGAAGTTCAGTCGCTCTGCACCGCGCGGGTCATGCGTGATGACGAGCCGATAGCCGGGCAATGTCTGGCGATGGACGATCTCGCGCAGGTCGTAGGCGAAATGCTTGAGCGGTGAGAGGCTGCCGGACTTAGCGTGGAGATGTACAAAGTCAAAACTCCAGCCGCCCTCCTGGCGACCGCCGTGCTTGCGCACCAGGCGGTAGAGCCAGCGCTCCAATCCCCCCGTCAGGTCGAAGTATGCGCGGTCGATCGTAAGGACGAGTGCCTCATTCAAGACGCCGGTATAGAACCAATCCGGTAAGATCAGCTCGAGTCCTCTGGCGTGGCCGTGCACGTCGGCTGTCTCTTTCCACTCATTGATCCAGGAGAAACGATGCCGCCGACGTTCCGTCGGCTGGCGAATCGAGGTCATCACGGTGGTCGATTGCAGCCGGTCGAGCGCAGCCTTGAGGCGATCGTAGTCGCGCACGCTGGTGCCGCGGCCGACAAAGGTCAGGATTTCGTACGGCGTTGCCGCCATCAAACGGGATGTCTTCAGACCGGCATCGCGGGCCTCCACGATCTGCGAGGCGGCCCAGATCAGAACGTCCGCATCCCAGATTGTCGCCATGCCGTGTTCCGGCACAGCTTCGACGCGAATGGTGATGGTCCCAGCGTGGAAATCGATCGGTGTGATGCGCTTGGACTTCGCCAGTGAAAAGAATGGATACGCCATCAGATCCTGCGCATCGCGCGGCGCCAGGTCGCCCGGCAACGCGCGAAACAGGTCGAGTTGGTCACGCTCTGATCGATGTCTTCGTGATGCTGACACATTGCACTCCGCTTGCATCAGCGCCGCGACTTGCCGGCATAGGGAACGGGCGCGGCTTGCCGTTTGGCAGGCAGCACCGTTCCGTTGCCGGGATCGGAGGTTGATGTCTTGGTCCCGCGGTCGGCCCAGGCCTTTAGATCGTCGAGTGCGTAGACGACGCGACCGCCGATCTTTCGATAGGCGGGACCGGTACCGTAGGTCCGATGCTTTTCCAGCGTCCGGCCCGAAAGACTGAGGAACCGGGCAGCTTCAGGCGTGCGCAGGTAACGCGGCGGCAAGCCGGCGTTCGGATCGGGCATTGGAGAGGCTCCGTGATCGTCTGGAGCGCCGTCGCGGATGGCGGCGCGTTGGCGGCTACGATCGCGGAGAGGACTGGCAAAGAGGGATGCCGAAGAAAGGGGGATCGATTTTCGATACCCCGTCGAGCTTCTATTCTTGGCGAGGTGGCGGCCGCAGCAATGCGCGATAGCTGCCACGCATCAGAGCGAAGCCGGTTTGAACGAGACGAATGGTTCGATTGCGTAGGTCGTGGGTTTTCCAGGCGCGTTCGGGAATCTGTCTGGCGCCAAACAGGACTTCCGCGATTTCGCGGTAGGTACTGCCGTCCATTCGCGCATCGAGGGCGCGAAGAGCGAGCGCCAGGCGACGGCGGCGCTGCGCGGAAAACACGTGCAACGGCGGTCCGGGTGGACGGTCGTTCAGGCCTCGCCACAGCCGCCGCGCCGCATGCGCACGAAACTCGAAGTCGCGGTCGAGTGGAAGCTCGACTGCATAGGTTTCGGCGATGACCGGTGGTTCCCTCAGCCACACGCGATGCTCGACGCCGCGCAGATGCAGCACGGCGTACCAGCCATCGGGTGCTTGCCGCAGCTCTCCTGCGGTCAATTCGCCTAGCCTGAGGCTGACGCTAGTGTCCGCGCTGGGTGGCAGCGCGGGACGAACCGGGATCACCGTCGGCAAGACCTCCGGCGCCCAGAACACTGTCTGTTCAGAGAAAGATTGGCCGGGGTTAGCTGCGAAAACACAGCCCCCATCTTTGCCGGAATTCGGCGCTCACTGTGGCGGTCTGAGAAATGCCGTGATGGTCCCGTTGATAGTTTGGATTGCGACGCAGACACTCCCAGGCCAGTCCGGTCATCTCCGCATCTTGAGCGCGGTCGTAGCCGCCCGCCGACCTCCAATCAAATCCAGACATTCGCGTCCTCACTTTTTACTGCAAGAAATTGCAACGCGATATTTCTGATAAGCTATGGTTGTGGAAGCTCCCAATCATGCATCACGTGATGCAATCAGAAGGACCCTCGATACTGAAGGGAGCTTTTTTCAACGAGCGACAAGAATGGAGATGATTATTCTGAGTTGGACGCGCCCCCTCGTAGCAAATGGCGATATCCCTTCTCCGTCATCCATTTCGCGCGGGTCAGATGGCTATCGAATGCAGTTCTTGCACGAGCAGGTTCAAGTTCCGGATCAATATGGAGCACAAGCCGCGCGACCTTGCGCCAATCCGCGCCCTCCGCGTCGGCATCAAGCAGCCGCAGATAGGTGATGATGTGCTCTTCGTCGTATGTGGTCAGGGCCGAATTTGTCGGCGCCACATCGGCGACGTCAGGATCGAGCAACGGCTTCTTCATGATTCTCCGTAGGTGCGGGCTATTCTAGTTTCTCGATATCGGTCGCCAAATTTTAGCCCAAATCAATTGGGTACCGCTAGCCGCATACGCAGACACGGAATTCCGCGGCCACGAGCGGGGCGGCACGTCCGCGTATTATAACACGTAGCGCCAAAATACGCGATTGCCTCCTATCCTGCGGATGGATATTCGCAAGGCCTTTGGAGGGAACGCGCGCCGATTCCGGCTGGCCCTTGGCTTGAGCCAAGAGGCGGTTGCGGAACGGATGGGCGTCGACCGGGCCTTTATAAGCAGCATGGAGCGGGGGTTGCAAAATGCAACCCTGCTCACGATCTGGCAAACTGCCCAAGCCTTGGAAGTGCGGCCTGCAGATCTGCTCGAGGAGAAATCGCCCAAGATTCGTTCTTGATCTTCGCGAGCCGGGCCATAGGCCCGGCGAGCCGCGGAGCCGCGGACGCGGATACGCGTCCGCCGCCGATCCGGAAGCCGGATCGGCGAAAAATCGCAAAGCTACCCATTTCGAAAGGAAGCCGCGCAACCGGACTTCCGGCTGTGCGGCTTCCGCCATTCAGTTGGCCCGTTCTAACAATCGTTTCGCCCTTCCCTCAAGCTCAAGACGTGCGTCCTGATGCGCCTTGCCGCGAGCAAGCGCGGTGATCCCCTGCACGAAGTCGAACACGCTTTCCGGCGGGCGGCCTTCCTCGTGCAAGACGGTCTCGACGATTTTCGCCGTCTCTGACTTGGAGAACCCTCGCTTGCGCGCAGCGCTGCGCTGCAACCCTGCCCGTCGGCGAGACCGGGGTAGCAAGAGCAAGGGCGGCCGGAGTGGAGGGGGATCACCCGCCCAAAGGGGCGCGCAATACGCGCGCGTCTGCACGCGCCTGGCGCTCATGTCTTCATGAAATTCTGCGACGGCGCGGAAGACCGGGGACACCACTCCGGTCGGCGCCGGCTTCGGCGCTTCACCCTTGCGCGCGCGAGGGCGGAGCCCTTAGCGATCCTCCAGCAACAAAGAGGCCGAAGGCCTTCTCCCCCTCTTTCTGCGCCGTTATGGTCATGAGCGCAAAAAAAGCCCCGCCTCCGAGGGAGGCGGGGCGCGTCGATCCGGTTGGATTAGTCGCCGTTGCGGCGGGACCAGATCAGCGTGAAGCTATCGTCACCCTCGCCCTTCACCAGTGAGGCGTAGATCGGGGCCGGGAAGCTCGGATCGTCGAGCTTGACCGAGAGATATTCGCGGTCGGTTTCCCGCGCGGTCTTCTTCCAGGCGGCGCCGAACTCGGTGGCGCCGGCCAGGATGCGATAGTCAGGCGCCTTGTCGTTCTCCTTCTCGGTCGCGACGAACGTCGCCTTGACGTTGAGCGTGAGGGTCTTGACCGAGCCGGTGAAGCCGTTGTTCGACGCAGTGAAGGTGCCGATGGTAGCCATGGTGGTCTCCGTTCTGTTGTCGGGCCGCGACCATCGCAGCCTCGATGGCGGTCCTTGGCCCGGGGAGCGATCGGCCCGCAGCCGTCAGGCCCGCAGCGCAGCGGAGGACGGCGGTAGACGGCTTTTTTGCCTCGCGAGGAATGCCGCCCCTTCGCGGCAGGGGAAAAAAGCTGGCGTAGCCGTTGCGGGAAGGCGATCGAGGCGAAGCCGGCCCTCGGGCCTGATCCGTCCATTCGAGGTTGCGTGGGACGCGCCCATCAAACAGACTGATGGAGACCACCATGGCTGCTATCGTCGTTGCGGCACAAGGATATGGCATCACGGATCGAACAAAGACGTACGTCCGCGCATCCCCGAAGGCGACGGCGCGAGCCTTTCGAACGATGGCGCATGATTTCGCATCGCGGCGCTGCGGGTCGCGCGCCTCGACCCAAACCCGCGGAAGCCAGCTTGCGACCACGATGTCACAGATGGCCGATAGGGTCCCCCCGATCTGCGCTTCGCTGGTGAAGGGGGATGGCGACAACAGCTTCACGCTGATCTGGTCCCGCCGTAACAGCGACCGATCCAACCGGATCGACGCCCCCCACCTCTTCGGAAGCAGGGTTAACGGCGCTGACCACAACACGCCCTTCCCCACTGGCTTCAAGCCAAAAAGCGTCTAGCTTTCTCTAGAGAATGCACCCGGTCGACGGCGTGAGTATCATGAGGTTGGCCGCGCGCCCGATGGCGCGCGGCCAGAAATTTCGACAGTCGTACGATGACGAGCCGGGACCGCTCACGCGGTCCCGGCCCTACCGCTTACTCGGCGGCGACAGCGTACGCGTCAGGGTTCGTCTCCGTGAAGGCATCCGCCTGCGGGTGTTCTGTCTCTTGGGCGGCTCGCGGCGTCCGCATCAGCACGGGCAGCCAGCCTGTTCCGACCAACAACTGCTCGGCGGCTTCCGCCATGTCCTGCTTCTTCATGTCCGCCATCCGGTCAGCGGCCTCATCGCTGACCGCTTCCCGCACGGCGGCAAGAATGTGCGGCTTGGTGACACGACCGAGATGGGTCCGCACGGTCGGCGTCCAATGCGCGGTCATGTCGAGCGACACGGCCTCCGCCAACCTGTCCGCCGTTGCCACCGCACGAGGCCTACGCTCCGACGGCAGTCTCACGGCGTTGATCGTGAGCGCAACGCAATGCGCAAACAGGTCCATGCGGCTGTCATGGTCAAGCTCCACGGCAAAAGCCCACAGGTCGGCCACGTCGCGCGGCATCTGCGCCGCCCAACGCGCGTGGTGATCCGCCCACGCCTTCCCCGCCTTCGTGTCCTCGATACCGTCCGCATGCGAGGCCAGCACCGTACTGACCGGGCGGATATCGAGGACGTGGGCGTCCGCGCCGCGATAGAAGATTTGCGCAGCGAGCGCATGGGTCACGGCAACCACGGCGACTTCCGGGTGCTCACCCAAGGCGAGGCGAAGCCCAAGGGTACGATGCGCCGTGAGATCGCGGATCAGGATATCCGATAGCGGCTTGTGGTCGTCGTTCTCATCCTCCGCATCCAAGGTCTCACGACCCGGCTCGTGGTTCGGGCCGGTTCCTCCGTCGTCACTGGCAGTGTCACCGACCTCCCCTTCGTCGCTCCCGTTCTGCGGCTCCGGTTTCTCGTCCTCGGCCAGTATAAAACCGCGTTCAACCCGCAACGCCCCATCATGGCCGAGGATGACGAAGGCCCCGCATCGGGCGATGTCGGCGGGGTCGTAGGCCACGCGCTTCGCCTCAAGCCGCTCGATCTCGGCCTCTAGCTCGCCGAAACGCGTATCGACGTCATCAGGCAGTTCTTCGGCGCTCTCATATTGCGCCGTCAGGCCGTTGAATTCGGACTGCGCGGCATCCAAGGCTGCTTGATCTTCCGCCGACAGTTCGACCGGTTGCGGATAAGTCCGGCGCAGACCGTGGCTGTGGGGGTAGTCCAAGAAGACTTGCGCCCATTTCCACCCCTCGGCCTCCATGAGGGCGTTGGCCTCCCGCCCGAGTTTCGCCAAGACCAGCATGTCGAGAAGCGCCACGTCCTCGAAATAGCCGCCGCGATCCTCGGTGAAGAGGTCGCGCAGGATCGTGCCACCAACCTCCGTATACTTTTCTGCGCCGACAAAGATCGCGCGGCGATCCGTGGCGGCGACATGGGTTTCGGTGAGCATACGGCGGATCGTGCTGGCATCACGGTTATAGGACAACCGCTCGAAGGCGGCTTCCTGCCGGGAATGGTCCTCGGTGATCGCAAAGGCCATCAACTGGTCGAGCGCCAGATCGCCGTTGCGATAGATTTCCATCAGTTTGGGCGAGACCGCACTCAAACGCAGGCGCTGCCGCACCACGTGAGGCGTCACGCCAAACCGGGCGGCAATCTCCTCCGCGCCGAAACCGCGTTCGTCCGCGAGCTTCTTGAACGCCTCGAACTGGTCAGCGGGATGCATATTTTCCCGGGTGACGTTTTCGTCAAGGCTGATTTCGTGGGGATCGTTGGCCGTATCGACGATGCAGCGGATCGGTTCGGTCTTCTTGATCTCCTTGCGCTTCACCCGCAGAAGCTGGGCCAACCGCCTGCCCTCGCCGATGGTGACGGAATAGAAGCCGGTAGCCGTACCGTCGCCGTCCAATTCCGGTTCGACGACCAGATTTTGCAGAATGCCCTTCGCGGCGATGCTCGCCGCATAGGCTTCGATCGCCGCCTCGCTGTGCGGCGTCTTGCGGGCGTTCTTCGGGGATTTCTTGAGCTTGTTGAGCGGGATGAAAACCTCCGTCCCGCTCTCCACAATGGTTTCTTCGTGCTTGACCGACATGATTGATCTCCTTTGGGTTAAGGGCGCAGAGCGCACCTGCGCCTGCGCCCCTGCCCGTCGGCGAGACCGGGGGTAGCAAGTGCCAGGGCGACCCGAGTGGAGGGGGATCGCCCGCCCTTAAGGGCCGCTCGAAGAGCGGGTCTGCACAAGCGCATGACCGGCCGCGAAGATTCAGGAAGATTCAGGATGTGAGAAAGCGCGGAAGACCGGGGATACCGCTCGGGTCGGCGCCGGCGTTTTGCCGGCGCTTCACCCTGGCGCGCGCGAGGGGCGGAGCCCATTAGCTTTCCTACGAAAGGAAGAGACCTGTTGGTTGCTGCAAGCCATGCCCGGGAGAAAAGGCAGCCGCAGGAGCGTCAGCATAGCGCCGACGCGGAACGCGGCGGGACGCGGGACCGACTGCAGTCGCGAGACCGGTCAACAAGGCACCCGAACGCGGGACAGTGATAGCGACGCCGACGTGCAATGACGGCGGGGCCCGCGAGCGAGTGCCTCCGGCGAGCGACTCAATAACGACTTCACGACGCGTTGGTATCAATTTTGCATTTGTGATATGGTCTCAATGTTGTGCATGTCGATACTCGGCGTGTGCATGTTCACTGAGCCACTTTTCAAAAGAGGACGACATGGCCAAGAAAGCGAAGAAGGCAAAGAAGACTGCGAAGGCAGCTACCAAGAAGGTGGCAAAGAAGACTTCCAAGAAAAAGAAGTAGTCGTATCCGCGACTGAGAGATTGCCGCCTCCGGGTCGCAACCCGGACGCAAAGCGAAACCTTCCAAAGGATCTGAAACGTCCTTTGCAGCCGTTCGGTATCGCGGCAAAGGCAAGATAAGGCCGGACCTTTGTGCAGGTGGCTGCTGCACAAAGGTCCGGTTTTTCGTTTCTGCCCCGATGGGCATGATGTGCTCTTGCGCGAGGGATCGAAGCCGCACGGCCGAAACGCTACGCGGCTCGGTTCACGAGAGCCCGGTCCGGCCCTTGCCGGACGCACAGAAGGACAAGAAGACCAAGGGTTGGAGGCCTTGGAGATTTCCTCGGGCGCGTTTGTCTGCGCGACCTAAATTATGATCGGAAGCATCGGAAATCGCTTCTTCAACTCTTCACCGCCGCCCGAGGCAAGGTCCCGCTGGCAAATTCCGCCATCCGGCCATCCACCTAGCACGTTACTGTAGCGGACAGTTCGCGTGCGATAACACGCCAAACCTTGAGTTCCCGCCATTGCGAATCCCAGCCGTGTGTTAGCAGCCGGAACGAATCGCGGACAAAACGATTCGCCGCATCAGGAGTATTTCTATGCTGATGACACGTGAACGAAGACCGGCCATACGGACGATGCGCGGATGGGCGATTGACGTGCTCCAGGAAGCTGGCGCCATCCGCGAGTGCGAGGCGCACGGCTGGATGCAGGACCGCGCCGATCCGCATGCCTGGGAGCGGGCCGTCGATATCGCCCGTGGTGATCCGCCGGCAGGCGTCTCCCCTGACGCAGCGGCGGCCGAAGTTCGCGACGTGTTGAACTCGATCGGTGATACCTGCCCAGAATGCCCTCCTGATTTGAAGGACAATTAGAAGCCGTTAGCTACCCGCGCGCGCCGTAACGCGGCTTCCAATCGCCCCTTCTCTTTACCCCAGCGGGCTTCTTCGGCTTGCGATCTCTTCTCGAGAGCCTCGACCTCGGCCTGAATGGGCGCGGCCCGCTTCGCGTGCTCCTTCTCGGCCTTGTTCAATGCAGCCTGCGCCTTGTCGACTGCCTGTTGACGGCGTTCACGGTCCTTCTGCTTGGCGGCCTCTTCGCTCGCCCGTTCGCGCTCTCGCCGCTTTTGCTCCTTTTCGAAGGCGAGAGCGGCCTTTCGCTCCGCCGCCTTGTCGACGGGGCGAGAGGAAGGCTGCTTTGCTGTTCTGCCTTTCGACTTGCGGGTGGCCTTCGTTGGCCCGGGGCCGCCAAGATCGGTGGGCAGCTCAGCATGCTCACCGAAGGATCCGGCGGATCCGACGGGGCGCCTGAGCACCACGCCCGGCTTCGCCATGGTCGCAGCGACGATGTCCGGATCGACACTTTCCTTCGCCGCGCCCTGGTGGAAGAGATTGCTGTCCGCCCCCCACGCTTCCAGAGCCGCTTTCATCGACGGAGCCGCGATCGCCAGATCGAAGAAGCCCAGTGAAGTCTGATAGGTTTTCAGTTTTCTGGCCATCGGTCTGATCCGCCCTCCCCGATTGATCGTCAACGTCGCGCACGTCGAGGGGCCTGTGGAACACGACGTGGCCTCGAAGCGTTCCCTCATCCTTGAAGGACGTCCATGCATTTCGCAACGCGCTCTTAAGGATTGGCCTCGAATGAGCCGGACGTCGACCCTGCCCAAGCGCCTGCAGCCGATGCTCGCTACGCTCACCGACGCGCCGTTCGACAATCCCGGCTGGGTTTTCGAGGACAAGTACGACGGCTTCCGGATGATCGCAGAAATCCGGCGGGGCAAGGTTGCGCTCTACAGCCGCAATGGCAAGATCATCAGCCGCAGCTATATGGAAGTCGCCAAAGCGCTGGAGGGCGTGAAGGGCGACGCCGTGATCGATGGCGAACTCGTCGCGATCGGAAAGGACGGCGTCTCGCATTTTCAGCTACTTCAAAACGCGCTGCGCCATGAAGCGAAGCTCCTGTATTGCGCCTTCGATCTCATGTTTGAGAACGCAGTGGACTTGCGCAAGCAGCCTCTCCTCGAGCGCAAGAAGCGGTTGAAGGCGATTCTGCCGCGCGATAAGCTGATCGCCTTCAGCAGTCACCGCAAAGGGGACGGTACGAAATTCTTCGCCGAGGCAGAGCGGAACGGTTTGGAAGGCATCATGGCGAAGCGCGCCGACAGCGCCTATACGTCCGGAAGCCGGACCCCAGATTGGCTGAAGATCAAGACGGCAAAGCGGCAGGAAGTGGTGATCGCCGGCTTCACGGCGCCAAGACGCACCAGGCCGTTCTTCGGCGCCCTGGTCCTCGCCGTGCGGGAAGACGAGGCATGGCGCTACATCGGACATGTAGGCACTGGCTTCAGCCACAAGGTCCTGGAAGACCTCCATGCCAAGCTCGTGAAGCTGACGGCTCCTAAATCACCCTTTCCTGCCAAGGTGAAGGACGAGGCTGCCACGACCTGGGTCAAGCCCTCGCTGGTTGCCGAGGTCAAGTTCGCGGAGTGGACGGGCAAGGGCGAACTGCGTCAGCCCGTCTACCTCGGACTCAGGTCCGACAAGCGGGCGAAGGATGTCGTGCGCGAACGAGAACGTTCGCGTAAATAGCGATCCCACCGTGGCGGTGCGGTCAGTCGCCTCCAAGGTCGTGGATTTCGGGTCTTATGCCCTCAGGCGTGACTTCCAGCGTCGCAAGCGTGATCGGCAGCTTGAAACGCCGCCGTCCCGCGCTGCCGGGATTCGGGTAGAGAACGCCGCCGACCGCGTCGATCTTCGGTACGTGGGAATGCCCGGAGACGATCACGTCGATGCCGGCGCCGGGATCGACCTGCAGCGTCTTCAGGTCGTGCAGAATGTAGATCGACTTTCCCGCCAGGCGCACGAGTTTCGTGTCGGGGTATTGGCGGGCCCACTCGCCACTGTCCACGTTTCCACGGATGGCGGTGACGGGCGCGATCCTGCGAAGCGCGTCGACAATCTCGGGACGCCCGATGTCGCCGGCGTGAACGATGTGATCGACGCCCGTCAGGCGTCGTTCCGCCTCGGGCCTCCACAGGCCGTGCGTGTCCGAAATGATTCCAATCTTGAACATCATTTCACGGCGCTCTCACCCGCGATCGCCAAAAGACGATCGAGAAGCTCCATTTGTCCGGACAGCATCTTCGTTCGTGCGAACTCGATATCGAACCATTCCGCGCGGTCGACTTCGGGAAAGTTCTGTCGCCGACCGCTTCGGGGCGGCCACTCGATATCGAACGTATTGCTCGCCAGTGCTGCCGGGTCAAATTGGCCCTCTCCGGCGAATGCGATGACGCGTTTCCCTCCTCGCTGGCGAACCTCCCCTAAGGCCCGCAGCCGACCAATCGAGGCGCTGGTGCCGAGTTCCTCGGCAAACTCACGTCGCGCGGCCTGCTCTGGATCTTCCGCGGCATCGATTTCACCCTTCGGGATGGACCAGGCGCCATCGTCCTTGTTGCGCCAGAACGGACCGCCGGGGTGCACGAGCAGAACCTCGAGCCCGCGAGCGCCTATCCGGTAGGCCAGAATGCCCGCGCTCAACGTCGATCGCTTGGAAGTCTTTGTCAGCGCTGCCATACCACTCCTATTTTGCGACGGAAATTGAGGGCTGAGCAACAGCGGAGGATCTGAGACGCGACGTTTGGCTACTCCCGCAGCAACGAACGTTCGAAACAGGCTAGTAGCGCAGCAGGCCCTGGATACACCTCGACGCATCCGGCTTGCCTCAGCGAACTCTCAGCAAACCCGCCGCAAAGCACGCCGATGGTCGCGATGTCAGCCTTCCCCGCTGCTTCGGCATCGTAGGGCGTGTCACCAATCGCGACGGTGTCGGTGCCTTCGAGCTTGAGCCTCTTGAGAACGATCTCGAAGATGTCCGGTGCGGGTTTGGATTCTTCTACATCGTCCGAAGACGTTTTCAGATCCACCAAGTCGGTGATGTGAGCGATGTCGAGGTACTTCTCGACCTCATCTTTCTTGGCTGAGGAAGCAATAGCGATCTGAAGTCCAGCATCGCGCACACGCCGGAGCAGTTCCGGGACCGCCGAGAAGGGACGTACGAGCGGCAGATATTCGGTTTTGAAACGATTGCCGCGCCACTCTTCCAGTTCTTTGCCGTGGTCTCGTTGTTCGTCAGGGGACAGGAAGACAGGAATGAGCTTGTCTCCTCCCTTGCCGATCTGACCTCTCACCTGTTCGAAACTTACATCGTGGCCAAACTTGAGCATGGCTTCCTGCCAAGCCAACGCATGGAGGTCCACCGAGTCCAAAAGCGTGCCGTCGAGATCGAAAATCGCGGCTTTTGGCAATTCACAGTCCTCCCTGGTCGGAGCGAGCTAGTTTCGCAAGCCAATCGGCATAAAGTGTGTTCTTCGCCATGTGCCGGTTGAGATCTGGCGACCCGTCGTCCCACCACGCGGGACCGCGCTCGCAGAGCGCCTACTTCATCTTGTCCACGGCCCGATGCGCCGTTGCTTCGGCTGTTCTTGGCGCCGCGCACCGCCCGCCGGGCCTCCATCAGCCGACCGACGAGGTCGACTCGATCGGCCACGTCGAGACCGGGATTCGCCATCCGCCAGCGCCTGCCGAGGACGACGAGGTAGCAACCATCCGGCGTCACGGGTGCTTCACGATACGCTAGGCCGACTTCCGCTGCGGTTTGGCCGTCGGCTTCTTCGCCGTGGCGTCCTTCGCTGGTTTCTTGCCGGCGATCGGCATCAGCATCTCTTTCTGACCGCTTGCGACCTTGCGTGGCTTCTTGACCGGCTTGGAGTCCTTTGCCGCCTTTGCGCCGCCGATGCTCTTGCGCAGCGCGTCCATCAAATCGACGACGTTCTCGCCACGCGGTCGCTCTTTCGCGGTGATGGGTTTGCCGGCGCGCTTCTGGTTGATGAGATCGACGAGAGCGGTTTCGTATATTGGTCTTCAAACTTGTCCGGCTCGAAGTGGCCCGCCTTCTGGTTGACGATGTGCTTGGCGAGATCGAGCATGTCCTTGGTCACTTTGACATCCTGGATATCGTCAAAATACTCCTTCTCCGAGCGAACTTCGTAGGGATAGCGCAGCAGCGTTCCCATCAGCCCCTTGTCGAGTGGATCGAGCGCGATGATGTGCTCTCGATTGGTCAGTACCACGCGACCGATCGCGACCTTGTTCATCTCGCGGATGGTTTCGCGGATGACCGCGAAAGCGTCGGGCCGACTTTTCCGTCCGGCACCAAATAATAGGGACGGATCAGATACCTCGGGTCGATCTCGCTGCGGTCGACGAACTCATCGATCTCGATGGTTCGCATCGATTCCAGCGCGACATTTTCGAGTTCCTCCTTCGTCACCTCGATGAAGGTGTCGGTGTCGACCTTGTAACCTTTGACGATGTCTTCGTTGGCGACTTCTTCACCTGTGTCGGCGTCGACCTTGGCGTATTTGATGCGGTGGCCGGTCTTCCGGTTCAGTTGATTGAACGAGACCTTTTCGGACTCCGAAGTGGCCGGATAGAGCGCGACAGGACAGGTGACGAGGGAAAGGCGCAGGAAGCCTTTCCAGTTCGCGCGGGGGGGCCATAACGCGGTACTCCGAAAATGAGTGCAGTTCGAACTCAAGACGAATGGGGGATGTTGGTTCCGACACCCGAGACCCCGTCCACGGGATCATTTTTTCGGGTTTTCGACCTTCGGCTGACTCGACTTCTTATGTTCATGATATGTTCTAATTTGGCATGACCGACCGTCCCGCGAGCTGGCGCATGCCGACACCCAAGCAGATGGAAAAGATGGCCGCTGCCGTCGGCAGGAAGGCCCCGCCCGCGCGCGGACTGGCTCCCGACGAGGATCTGCCGCCGGAATACTGGCAGGCGCTGCTGGATGACGCCCCCCGCGCCGACGCTAGTTCTCCGGGCCCGGGCGCAGCAGGTGTCCGGACGCGGCTGAGCCAAATTCATCAACATATTCTGAGGGTTGAATGTCGCCGCTGCGCCAGGACTGTCGAGATCCAGAAGCCGGACGCCGCCCGGCTCTACGGTCCAGATGCGATCTGGAAGGATGTCGGTCAGCGCCTGCTCGACAACACCTGCACGCGGCGGACCGGGCGCCATGAGGAAGACGGTTGCTGGCCCGTGTTCGAATGAATGCGGTCAGCACACAATCGATCCGACGTTCCAAGGGCAACCAAAGCGCTGGGGATATCCGGGACGGCGACCGCCGGTTGTCTCCGACAATCGAATGCCGATTTCCGCGGCGCGGTAGACTTCGCTGATTCGATGAAAAGTGAGTTGCTACTATGACCGCATACCGTTTCGTGCACGCAGCCGACGTTCACCTCGACTCGCCGCTGCGTTCGCTCGCTCTGCGCGATCCGCGGCTCGCGGAATTCGTTGGCAACGCCAGCCGCCAGGTCTTCTCGCGTATCGTCGACTTGTGTCTCGACGAGCAGGTAAGCGCGCTCCTGCTGGCCGGCGACCTTTATGACGGCGAGCAGACCTCGATGAAGACGGCGCGCTTTCTCGCCGAGCAACTGCGCCGCCTGGATGCCGCCGACATCAAGGTCTTCATCATCCGGGGTAACCACGACGCCCTGTCGAAGATAACGAAGGAACTCGTCCTTCCCGAAAACGTCCACTTGTTCGGCGGCCGGGCCGACGCCGTTGAGGTCTCGCGGGATCGCGGAGAAAGACCGATCGCGATCCATGGACTTAGCTTCGCGAGGCCACAGGCTCCGGAAAGCCTTCTCGCCAAGTACCGGCCGCCCGTCGCCGGCGCCATCAACATCGGACTGATGCACACCAGTCTGGACGGTTCGCCCCCTCACGATGTCTACGCGCCGTGCAGCACGGCGGACCTCCTCGCCTCGGGCTTCCGGTACTGGGCACTCGGGCACATCCACAAGCGTTCGACGACGGAGGGCCCCTGTGCTGTCGTGATGCCGGGCATTCCGCAAGGGCGCGACGTCGGCGAACACGGTCCCAAATCCGTGACGCTGGCCAGCGTGCTGGACGACGGGTCCATCACGATGGAGGAGCGCATCGTCAGCCTGGCGCAATTCGAACGCGTCGCCGTCGACGCCTCCGGGGTGGTATCGTGGTCGGACCTAGCCCTTCGGCTCGAGAAGTCCCTCGGAGAAACCGCCGGCAGATCGGCATCCGATCACCTCGTCGCGCGACTTACCGTTTCGGGCGCGACATCGATGGCTTGGAATATCCGGCGTGATGCCGATCTCCTGCGCACCGAAGCCGAGGCCCGGGCGGAGGCGATAGGCAACGTATGGATCGAGAAAATCGACATCGACTGCCGTCGGCCCGCCGTCGGTTCGGCGGAGAGCGCGGATCCGGTCGAAGCGCTGCGAAGGACGATGAGCGACGAAATCGTCGGCTCCGAAGCCTTCCGGACCGAAGCGGACGGTATCGTCCACGACCTTTTCGCCCAGCTGCCCCCGGAATGTCGACGCAGCCTGGCTCCAGACGACACCGGCCTCGACCTGCTCATCGGGCGACTCGCCAGCGAAGGATCGGAAGAGGTGCTGGCGCGACTTGCCGCCGGCAGCGCGCAGGAGGCACGTTGATGCGCATTCGAAAGCTCGGACTTCGACGCTACGGCAAGTTCACGGACGAGGTCATCGATTTCGGAGAGCGCTCCGCCGGCGCCCCCGACCTGCACATCGTTTACGGACCCAACGAGGCCGGTAAATCCACCGCTATGTCGGCGTGCATGGATCTGTTCTACGGCATCCACCATCAAAGCCGGTTCAATTTTCTGCACCCTTATCCGACCATGCGGATCGAAGCCGAACTCGAGATCTTCGGGACCGTCCGCAGCTTCTCCCGGATCAAACTCCCCCACAACAGCCTGCTGGATGATGCCGGTAATACCGTTGCCGATGCCATGCTGCTCGGAGAACTCGGAGGTCTGGACCGCAACGCGTATCAGACCATGTTCTGTCTCGACGACGAGACGCTGGAGGCCGGCGGAGAAAGCATTCTCGCCAGCAAGGGCGATCTAGGCCATCTACTCTTTTCCGCGACGGCCGGGCTCGCCGATCTGAGCGATCGGCTCGGATCCGCAAAAGCGGAGGCGGAAAGCTTCTTCCGGCCGGGAAAGCGATCAGGAGCTCTTGCCGACCTCAAGAAAGAGTTGGCGAACCTCAAGGATGAGCGGGACCGGATCGACACTCTGGCCTCCGAACACTCGAGGCTCGTCATCGAACGCGACGAAGCGACTTCGGCCTATACCCAGGCTCTCGCCCAGCGTGGCCGCACGCAGGCCCGTATCGACGAGGTGCAACGCTTCATCAACGCCCTGCCGAGACTGCAGACCTTTCGATCTTTACGGGCGGAGCTTCTACCGCTCGCGACGTTGCCCGACGCGCCCTCGACTTGGGCCGACGATCTTCCGGCGCTAATGACCCGGCAGACAAAGCTGACGACGCAGGCGCAAACGGTCGCCGAGACCATCGCGGCTCTACGGGACGAACTCGAAGGGCTCGTCGTGAACGCTTCTGCTTGCGGACTGGAAGAGCGCATCGAATTGCTGACGGACCTGCGGGCGAGGCACGTCACGGCAGAGAAGGACATCCCCGACCGTCGTCTGCGTCTGGGGCTCGCTGAACAGACGGTCGCGCGGGTGCTTGCCCGTATTGATCGTGCCTCGGAGCGGGATCCCGCACGACTTGTCCTGTCGACGGCAGTCACCGGACCGATTCGCGATCTGATGGAGCAGCGATCGGGCGTCGAAGCCGCCCTCGCTGCAGCCGAAGCTGAAGTCGACAAGGCGGTCGAGGCGCTGTCGCTGGCCGAAGCGAAAATCGAGGAACGTGACGGGGGATTCGACGAAGCGGCGACCGGTGTCTTGACCGCGGCCATCGCGACCGCTCGTCAGATCGACGACGCCACGCGATCGCGTGCCGCCGATCGCATATGCCGGGAGCGCGCGGACGAACTCGATGACCGTCTGAACGAGCTGCGTCCTTGGACGGGCGACAAGAATATGCTCTGCGCGGCACCGATACCGACGCAAGACCAACTTCAGCGTTGGGCATCGATCGAAGCGGACCTTGCCCTCGAAATCGCTTCGCGGCAAGGCGAACAGGATCGCCTTGCCGCCGAGGCAGGACGCCTCGATGCAAGAATCGAAGCGCTTGCCGGCGTGGTTGGCGTCGTCAGCGACAAGGAAGCCGGCGAAGCGCGGACCGCTCGCGAAGCCGCCTGGTCCAATCACAAGGCGGATCTGGATGCGAAGTCGGCCCTTGCGTTCGAGACCGCAATGCGGAAACTTGATCTGATCACGGAGCAGCGTTTCAGTCATACCGCTCGCGTCGCGGAACTGAACAGTGCGTTGCTGGAGCAAGCCGAGGTACGGGCGGCTCTGCAGCAGACGGGACGCCAATTTCAGGATAGCCTGCGGAAGCGTGCGGCGATGGCCGAGGAGATCGAGAAGGCCCTTCGCGCCATTGGACACGGTCTCGAAATCAACATCGGGGTTGCCGGGCTGAGCCTGTGGCTACGGAAGCGCGACCGGGCAATCGAGGCCCACGGAAAACTGCTGGCGGCCGAACGGGAATGTCGTGAAGCGCAGATTGAAACGAATGGTTCGCGGGAGCGGGTCGCCGAGGCGATGCGTTTGGCGGGCGTCGATATCTCCCAGAAGGACGACTTCGCCGCGATGTTGGCGGCCGGCCAGGCGGCGCTCGACCGCACCGTCGACGCCAAGAACCTGCGCGCGGCGATCAAAGACCGACGACGCGAACTGAGATTGCGCGGGAAGAAGCTCGGCGACGCCCGGTTGGCGGAGGAAGCGTGGAGCAAGGCCTGGCGAGAGGCGTGCGCGACCTGTTGGCTCGGCCAATGCGAAATCCGACCTACGACAGCAGTCGTGCGTGAAACGCTCGAAGCGCTCTCGGAGTTGGACTCGGCTCTGGAAAAACGAGCGGAGTGGACCGACCGCATCGCGAAGATGCAGCGCGATCAGATCCAGTTCCGGACCGAAGTTGAGGCGCTCGCCGCCTCGATCGGGCTGTCACCGAGCTCTGACACTCTCCGACTTTGCCAAGCGGTAGTGGACTGCATAGCGGCCGCCGCGAAGACGATCGGTAGGCGGCTGGAGGTCGAAGCGCGGCTCGGAGTCGAGCAGGACAAGGCGCGCGTGCTTGCGGACGAAACCGCGGAAGTGCAGGCCCAAGCGAGCAAGATGATGAGCCTCTTCGGAGTCGGATCCTTGGCGGAGGTCGACGGCCGTCTGCGCGCGGTCGCCCGTAGAGCCGATCTCGAAGCGCGTTCAACCAAGGCTCGAGACGAATTGCTCGAAGGGGTGCGGGTCGAAACCGTTGAGCAGGCCGAAAGCATTCTCGACACCATCGATCGAGGGTTGCTGGAAGCCGAGCTAATCGCCCTGAAACAGCGCTTCGATGACGAGGACGGTCGCAGCCGCGACCTATTCTCCGCCCGGTACAAGGCGGACGACAGGATAGCCTCCGTCGGCGGCGACGCCGCCGTCGCGATCCTCGATGCGAAACGACGGACCGTACTGCTCAGCATCGAAGACAGGGCGTTGGCGTATCTCAGACTGAAGCTCGGGACGGCGGCGGCCGACAGGGCATTGCGCGCCTATCGCGACCGCCATCGGAGTTCGATGATGAAGCGCGCGTCGGAGGCCTTCGCGTTGATCAGTCGAGGCGCCTATTCGGAGCTAGTTACCCAGCCGTCGAACGGGAATGAACTCCTGATCGCCAAGGGATCCGACGGGGGCTCCAAGATCGCTTCCGAACTGTCGAAAGGCACGCGATTCCAGCTGTATCTGGCGCTCCGGGTAGCCGGGTATCACGAATTCGCGCGGGCTCACGCTCCTGCCCCTTTTCTCGCCGACGACATCATGGAGACATTCGACGATTTTCGAGCGGAAGAAGCCTTTCGCCTACTCGCGGGAATGGCCGCAACGGGCCAGGTGGTCTACTTTACCCATCACCGCCATCTCTGCGAAATCGCGAAGGCCGTCGAGCCGACGCGGATCGTCCACGACCTTCAGTCGGGCACACGCGTCCGAGCAACTAGCAGGGCGGCCTAGCTCGCACGCGACGTCTATTCGCGCTAGAAAACGAGGGCGGCCCGATGGCCCCTAAGCATCACGCGACGCC
Organism: uncultured Alphaproteobacteria bacterium; assembly: GCA_963786115.1. Lineage (GTDB taxonomy): Bacteria > Pseudomonadota > Alphaproteobacteria > Rhizobiales > Xanthobacteraceae > Bradyrhizobium. The sequence continues at coordinate 64,722 of CAWAYC010000035.1, read as the reverse complement.
CCTTTCCGGCGGTGACCGCAAGGCTCTGAACAAGGAGCTCGGCAAGTCGCGTGCGATGACAAACATCCTCGCGGCGCAGTCGGCCGAGATGCGAGCCAAGGCCGAGACCATGCTGCAGCAGGCCGACAGGCTGCTCTGCGAGAGTTGGAACGAACGGACGTGGTCTGACGGCGAACCGATCGATCCGTCGCCCACGATCGACCAGGCCGTCAATGGCGGCTTTCCGTGGCTGGAGATCCAATGCGCCCGATGCAAGACGCCAAGCGACGTCGACCTTGCTGGCATGAAGCACCCGCCGACGACGTTCGTCCACGATCTCGCCAGCCGGCTGCGCTGCCGAAAATGCGCTAAGGCGGGCCGACGTCCAGCAGCGACCCTGCTACAATTGGCCTGGCAGCCGCGCCACCCTCGAACCGCCCCCTGACCGATGTGCAATCTTTACTCGATCACCACCAACCAAGCCGCCATCATCGCGCTGTTCCGCGTGGTCAACCGGCACGTCGGCAACCTGGCGCCAATGCCCGGTGTGTTTCCGGACTACAAGGCGCCGATCGTCCGGACCGGCGGCGACGGTCGCGAACTGGTCACCGCGAGGTGGGGAATGCCATCATCATCGAAGGCAATGATGGATGCCACCAAGAAACGAGCCGAAAAGCTGCAGGCCAAGGGCAAGTCCGTCGATTTCAAGGAGCTGCTCCGGATGGAGCCGGACGGCGGCACGACCAACATCCGCAACGTGAAGAGCAAGCACTGGACGCGATGGCTCGGCGTCGAGAACCGCTGCGTGGTGCCGTTCAACTCGTTCAGCGAGTTCAACAAGGCCGAGGGAGGCGACATCTGGTTCGCGCTCGACGAGACCCGTTCCCTCGTCTGCTTCGCCGGCATCTGGACCAACTGGACGTCGGTCCGCAAGGTCAAGGAGGGAGAGACCACCAACGACGTGTTCGCCTTCCTCACGACCGAGCCGAACGCCGAGGTCGGCGGCATTCACCCCAAGGCGATGCCGGTGATCCTGACGACGCCCGACGAAGTCGAGACCTGGATGACGGCCTCTCCGGACGAGGCTCTCAAGCTGCAGCGGCCCCTGCCGAACGGCTCGCTCCGGATCGTCGATCGGGGCGTTAAGGAAGATGCCATGTCGGTGTCCTGACCTAAAAATCACCTTCGCGAGACCCGGACTGAGGCGAACCTCAACTCGGCCTGCCGATCTGAATACTGATGGGTACGACCCAACAACTGCTGTCGGTCAGCCGCGCTCGTCGCGGTCCTTCTGCAAGCGCAGGCCCGAGCGTTCCGATCTCACAACCTGCGAAGCCGTTTGGATTAGCTGTTCCTGCCTCAGGGAACCAGCATTGCGGTTGCTTTCCCCCATTTTCCCCATCGCTTAGGCGCGCGACGCCGCGATGCCAATTCGGTATTGTCTTGCCATGCTTTCCACCGACCCGGAACAGGATCGCGCCCGCGCGCCTCAACGCAAGATCATCCACGTAGACATGGATGCCTTTTACGCGTCGGTCGAGCAGCGGGACAATCCGGATCTCCGCGGCAAGCCGGTCGCCGTCGGCGGATCCCGGGAGCGCGGCGTCGTGGCGGCGGCCAGCTACGAAGCGCGCAAGTTCGGCGTCAGGTCGGCCATGCCATCGGTTACCGCGAAGCGGCAATGCCCCGACCTGATCTTCGTGAAGCCACGTTTCGAGGTGTACAAGGCAGTCTCCCAGCAAATCCGGGAGATATTCGCGGAGCACACCCCGATCATCGAGCCGCTGTCGCTGGACGAAGCCTACCTCGACGTGACCGAAAATCTGCAGAGCATCCCATTTGCGCGGGACGTCGCGTTGGCGATCCGTGCGAAGATCAAGGAGATGAGCGACCTCAACGCGTCGGCCGGCATCTCCTACAACAAGTTTCTGGCGAAGCTCGCCTCCGACCACCGCAAGCCGAACGGCCAGTACGTCATCACGCCGGAGATGGGGCCGGCATTTGTCGAGACGCTTCCGGTCGGCAAGTTTCACGGCATCGGGCCCGCGACCAGCGCCAAGATGAATGCGCTGGGCCTCTATACGGGGCTCGATATGCGCAATCAGTCGCTCGAATTTATGCAGACCAATTTCGGGAAGGCCGGAAGCTACTACTACTGGATCTCGCGGGGCGTCGACAACCGCGAGGTCCGCGCCGACCGGATCCGCAAATCCGTCGGCGCCGAAAACACGTTCTCCACCGACCTCACCGACTTCGACGCCATGGTCGCCGAACTCAAGCCACTCATCGACAAGGTCTGGCGATACTGCGAAGGTGCCGGTAACCGGGGTCGCACGGTGACGCTGAAGGTGAAGTTCAACGACTTCGAGATCATCACGCGCAGCAGATCAGTGCTCCTCGCGGTTTCGAGCCGCAGCGACCTGGAACGCCTATCGGTCGCTTTGCTGCAGAACGAGATACCGGTCCCCAAGCCCGTCCGGCTTCTGGGAGTCTCGCTATCGGCACTGCAACAAGTCGACGGCGCGGAACCGCAGCTGGCGCTGCCGATGTAATCCCGCCAACGTGGGCCTCTCCTCGTGGATAAAAGCCCTGATGACGTATTTCGAACTGGAAGGCGGCAATGGCCTTTCTGATTTAGCCGGCTTCCTCCGATTTTGAGATTGCTGACGCCGACTCTGTAACGCTGTACATCGTTGTTGCAAACAGCGAAGCCGCCGTCACGCCGCTGGCGTGCCGGACGACGTAATACCTAGAACCAAGCCGAAAGCTGAGCCGCCTCGCGGCTCGGTTCAAGAGAGACCGATGCGGTTCACCGCACGCGAATGACCATCGGAACCCAAAGGCTCTTGCGCACCATTCACGACGTTTCCACGCGGCAAGGCCTTTGGTCGTGTCCGGGCGAGACGCCTGCCTTAAGGTCGCGCGGCCATCTTGGACACTCTCGGTCGTCAAGCGTCCTGCAGGTTTGGAAACGCGCCACTACAAATTAAACGCCACGGTTCGCCACAGTACTCCATTGGCGTTTCGCATCTTCACCTTTCGCGGGCTATCGCTTCCGATCTCCACAGGCACCACGCAGGGGAGAATTTAGATGGGCCACGACATCTCACCACTAACCAAGCGAACTATTCGCCGTAAACAACTTCGCGATATCGTCCCGCTTGCCGACAGCACAATTTATGAAATGGAACAGCGGGGAGAATTTCCTCGGCGCTTCGCGTTGACCCCACGATGCGTGGTTTGGGATCTTGGCGAGGTCCAGGCATGGCTCGCTGCTCGTCGCTCGAAGCCAATTCCCCGCGCCGCAGGGCCCGACGTGATGCAACGCCGGGCCCGTCCGGTCAAAGAGCCGGATCGGGCTCCAAGATCGGCATCGACGGCGGGATAAGCGCCGGCACGTACTTTCTACCATCGACCCAGGCATCCAAGATGTCCGACCATTCCTGCATCATATGCCGACGCTGCATTTCATATTCGGCTTTGTTGTAGACACCACGCGAGGAGCGCCCGTCCTCGTGCGCCAAACACTTTTCGATCCAGTCGCTGTTGAAGCCGAGTTCGTTCAACAGAGTTGAACCTGTTCGCCGCAGGTCATGAACCGTGAATGGCTCAAGGGGCAAACCTTCCGCCTTTGCCCGCTCGACGACAGCGTAGGTTACCCGATTGAAGGTGGCGCGCGACATCGGAGCATCCGCATCGTACCGAGACGGCAGAAGGTACCTTGAGTTGCCCGCGCAGGTCTTCAAGGCGATCATGATGTCGAGCACTTGGCGCGACAGGTATACGTTATGCGCCTTCGAGCGCTTCATCCGCTCCTTCGGGATCGTCCAGACCGCATTCTCAAAATCGACTTCGTCCCAGACTGCATCCTGCAGCTCGCTCTTCCGCACCATTGTGAGCAGGTAGAGTTGCATTCCTAAACGGATCGTAGGAAGCGTGGCAATGTGCTCGAGCTGTTTCAGCATCACTCTAATTTCAGTGGGCGAAAGCGAGCGGTCCTTTGGTACGAAGGTGGCGATCGATGCCGGCCCCACTTGGTCAGCCGGGTTGACAACCTTCTCACCGTGCAAGATCGCGAATCCGTAGATCTGTTTCAGAATGTCGCGCACATGAATAGCCGTCGCCGGAGCGCCGCGTTCAACGATGCTGACGCAATGGGCTCTCAGATCGTCAGGTGTGATCTCCGTCAAAAGACGATTGCGCCAGACCGGCAGAAGCTCTCGCTCGAAAATGGAACGCCGCATGGCGCGCGTGCTTTCAGCCATCGTTGCTCCGGTGAGCCACTTCTCACCGAACTCGCCGAAACTCTTCGCCTCTTTCAGGCGGCGCTTGTCGCGCTGCTTCTCTATCGCCGGCGATCGTCCCTCGCTAACAGCGCGCCTCGCGTCAATACACTTTTCCCGGGCCCGAGCGAGCGAGATTCCGTCGCGTCCGTACCTGCCTAAGTAGACCGTCTCGCGGCGCCCGTTGAGCCTGTAGTCTAAGCGGAACGAGATTGCGCCACTGGGCATTACGCGAACATACATGCCGTCGCGATCCGCGACTTTGTAGATTTTATCTTTAGGCTTCAACGCCTTAAGGGCGGCGTCCGTCAGCATCACTGCCTCCTGAAAAGTACCGTCAGCAGATTTTCGAAGGGCCGTGACTCGGAATACCTTTTTTCTTCAATGTGTTATGTCGAAAAAAGTACCGTCACGAGCACCATTGACCGTGACGGTACTTCGGAAAATTTGGCCGAGCAATACCTCGGAGGTCCGTCAGGCAGGTCGCCAGAGCCGAACTCTCTCTGGCAATAGCCTCCGAATGTCTGCAGCCATATTTATTTTTATTTTCAGTGGGTTGGATCGAGTTGTGGCGTAACTTTGGATACGTTCGGATGGGCAAAAATCATTCCCACTCAATCGTCCCCGGCGGCTTTGACGTCACGTCATACACCACCCGGTTGACGCCCTTCACCTCGTTGATGATCCGCGTCGCGGTCTCGCCCAGGAATTTCATATCGAACGAATAAAAATCCGCGGTCATGCCGTCGGTCGAGGTCACCGCGCGCAGGCCCACGACGTATTCGTAGGTGCGGCCGTCGCCCATCACGCCAACGGTTTTTACCGGCAGCAGCACGGCAAAGGCTTGCCATATCTTGTCGTAGAGGCCGGCTTTTCGAATTTGATCGATATAGACGGCGTCCGCATTGCGGAGGATGTCGAGCTTTTCCTTCGTGATGTCGCCGGGGCAGCGGATCGCTAACCCCGGTCCCGGGAACGGATGGCGCCCGACGAAGATTTCGGGCAGGCCTAGCTCGCGGCCGAGCACGCGGACTTCGTCCTTGAACAATTCGCGCAGGGGTTCGACCAGCTTCATGTTCATGCGCGCTGGGAGACCACCGACATTGTGGTGCGACTTGATCGTCACCGAGGGGCCGCCGGTGAAGGAGACGCTCTCGATCACATCAGGGTAGAGCGTGCCCTGCGCCAGGAAATCTGCGCCGCCGAGCTTTTTGGCTTCCGCGTCGAACACATCGATGAAGAGACGCCCGATGGTCTTGCGCTTGATTTCCGGATCGGTGACGCCAGCGAGTTCGCCGAGGAATTGCTTTGAGGCGTCAACGTGAATCAGCGGGATGTTGTAGTGGTGCCGGAACAGGTCGACGACGGTCTTGGCCTCGTCGAGCCGCAGCATGCCGTGATCGACGAACACGCAGGTGAGCTGGTCGCCGATCGCTTCATGGATCAGCACCGCGGCAACAGCTGAATCGACGCCACCGGAGAGGCCGCAGATCACCCTGCCCTTGCCGACCTGGGCGCGGATCTTCTCGATCGCCTCCTCGCGGAAGGCGCGCATGGTCCAGTCGCCGGTCAGACCGGCAACCTTGCGGACGAAATTGCGCAGCAGTTTTGCGCCGTCGGGCGTGTGCACGACTTCGGGATGGAACATCAGCCCGTAATATTTGCGCTTCTCGTCCTGGATCACCGCGAACGGCGCGTTCGGCGAGACGCCGGCAACGGCAAAACCCGGCGGCATTTTGGTGATGCGGTCGCCATGGCTCATCCACACCGGATGGCGCTCGCCCATCGACCAGGTGTTGTCGAACAGTTGGCTGGCGGCTTTCACCTCGACGTCGGCGCGGCCAAATTCTCTGGCGTGCCCGCCTTCGACCTCGCCGCCGAGCTGGGCAGCCATGGTCATCTGGCCGTAGCAGATGCCGAGCACGGGAACGCCGGAATCGAAGATGGCCTGCGGCGCGCGGGGCGAGCCTTCCTCATGCACCGATTCCGGACCGCCGGAGAGGATCACCGCCTTCGGCTTCATCTCCTTGAAGGCGGCTTCGGCCTTCTGGAACGGCACGATCTCGGAATAGACGCCCTCCTCGCGCACCCGGCGCGCGATCAGTTGCGTCACCTGACTGCCGAAATCGACAATCAGAATCTTGTCATGCGCCGAGGCCACTGATGGCGTCGACCCGCGGGCTTGCTGTGCTGCTGTCATGGCAAGCAGATACGCGACGGGGGCGGCCCTCGCAACCACGGCAAACCAATGGCCCACATTCTTCTGCGGGCATGGACAAAGCCATACGTCAGTATTATTGACCTAATTTTACCGCAAGGGCAGAATCGGAGAGAACCATGCCTACTGCGCACGACGCGACCCGTCTCGCCGCCCTCGGGCGGGAATGGATCGCCGCCTGGAACTCCCGCGATCTGGAGGGGGTACTCGCGCTCTATGCCGAGGACTGCGAAATGACCTCGGACAAGATCCAGGCGCTCGGCTTCGACTCCAGCGGAACGTTAAGCGGCAAGGCGAAGCTTCGGATGTATTGGGGAAAAGCGCTGACGCTGTTGCCCAACCTGCAGTTCACCCTGATCGACCTTTTCGTCAGTCCCGACAGCCTCGTGGTGTTCTACCAGAACGAACGCGGCGCCAGGATATGCGAATATCTGCGGCTCGATGCGGAAGGAAAGATCGCGCAAGGCTCCGCCAATCATCTGGCGCATTAAGAGGACACTTCGGGCATGAAGCTTCCGACATCGCCCTTCACCGTCGCGGACTGGAGCCGGGTTCCCGCCACGACCTACCCGGGCGAATCCGGCGAAGCGATCTGGCGCACCCTGAACATCGGCGATCTCAGGGTCCGGATGGTCGAGTACTCGCCCGGTTACCTCGCCGATCACTGGTGCGACCGGGGCCACGTGCTCTACGTCGTCGAGGGTGAACTCGATATCGAACTGCGCGACGGCCGCAAGTTCAAGCTTTCGCCGGGCATGAGCTAGCAGGTCTCGGACCTCGGCGACGCCGCGCATCGCTCGTCTACGAAGGTGGGCGCGAAGATTTTTATCACGGATTGAGCGCGCATCGTAGGGTCGGCAAAGCGACTTGTCCGCCGTGGCTCAACGAGCGAAGGCGGAAGCGTGCCCACCATTCAGGCCGCGCATTTGAAGGGATGGTGGGCACGGCGCAAGAGCGCCTTTGCGCACCCTTGCAATAGTGCAATCGGTTATTGTCTGGGTATTCCGAGAGGAATGGCCTGCCAGGGATTGCAGTCCATGGGCCGCTGGCGATCGGATCGAGACCACCCAGAGCAATCTGTGGCCGCCCCGTAGCGTGATCTCGTCAGCACCTTCATCGGACCCGGATGGTTGCCGGAACAACTTGGTTCGCTTCGCCAACGCTCTGCCAGGCTGGCGCGCTACGGTTGGTTACGCCTCCTGGCCCATCCGGCGCCACATCCGCTCAGCTCCTGCGCGAGGCGACTTTCCGGACCGTGGTCTCGGACCATTTCAGCGGACGGCCGGCTTTGGAGGAGAGCACCAGTTGCCCGACCGGCTGGCCCGCCTGATCCACGAGAGCCGAATGCGCTTCGCCTCGAGCGTAGAGATGCGCCTCGCCCCATTGCCGCAGGCTGACCACGACATGGAACAGGTCGCGCCCCTTTTTCGTCAGCGCATATTCCTGATAGGCGCTGCCGTCGGCGGCCGGCACTAGTTCGAGAACCTCGAGTTCGACCAGCTTGCGTAGACGCGCGGTGAGCATTCCCTTTGCGATGCCGAGGTTCTTCTGAAAATCGCCGAACCGGCGCAATCCGTCGAACGCGTCGCGGACGATCAGCAGCGACCACCAGTCGCCGATCGCATCCAGCGCGCGCGCGACCGGGCAGTCGGCCTTGCCAAAACCGGTCCGCTTCATCCCTCCGCCCTTTCCTCTTCGAGGCTCACATCTGGTTCTAAAATAAGACTAGACATGACCCTGCGCAACTGGTCTCATTATAGAACCACTTTGAAGGATCCACGTTGCAACGGAGGCAATGATGACGAACGAGGATACGGCGGCAGCCGGACAGGCGAAGCACGGCGCCGGCGGCACGGCCGAAGGCGGGCTCTCCCGCGCAATGATCCTGTTATTTGCTGTTGTGTGCGGCTTGAGCGTCGCCAACATCTACTTCGCCCAGCCGCTGCTCGACGCGATCGCGCACGATCTCGGCATTGACCCCGCCGCGATCGGGCTAGTGGTGACGCTGACCCAGGTCGGCTACGCGTTCGGCCTGGTGCTGATCGTGCCGCTCGGCGACCTCTTGGATCGGCGCCGCCTGATCGTCAGCCAGACCGCGCTGTCGGCGATCGCCCTTATCGTCGTGGGTACGGCGTCGACCACCGCCGTGCTGCTGATGGGAATGGTCCTGGTCGGTCTGCTGGCGGTCGTCGTGCAGGTTCTCGTCGCGTTCGCCGCTACGCTAGCGACGCCTGCCGAGCGCGGCCGCGCGATCGGAACCGTCACGAGCGGTGTCGTGTCGGGCATCCTGCTCGCGCGTTTCGTCTCCGGCACATTGGCCGATATCGGCGGCTGGCGCACGGTGTATCTGGCGTCAGCCGCCGTCATGCTCGTCATGGCCGCCCTGCTCACGCGCGTTCTGCCCGAACACCAGCAGAAGGCGATAGCCGGATCATCCTATCCGTCGCTGCTGCGCTCGACCGTCGCGCTGTTCGTCCAGGAGCCGATCCTGCGCGAGCGCGCGCTGTTCGCGCTGTTGATCTTCGCGAATCTCAACGTGTTCTGGACCTCGATCGTGCTGCCGCTCTCGGCGCCGCCATTCTCGCTCTCGCACACGTCAATCGGATTGCTCGGGATCGCCGGCGTCGCCGGTGCGCTCGCGGCACGCAACGCGGGCCGTCTCGCCGATCTGGGCTGGGCCCAGCGTACTACCGGACTGTCGCTCATGCTGATGCTCGCTGCCTGGATTCCGATCGCTTGCCTGCGCACCTCGCTCTGGCCGGTGATCGCCGGCGTGATCATGCTCGACCTCGCGCTGCAGGCGGTGCATGTGACCAATCAAAGCCTGATCGTCGCCACGCGTCCCGATGCGGCGAGCCGCCTGGTCGGCGCCTACATGGTGTTCTACTCGATCGGAAGCGCGCTTGGCGCGATAGCCTCGACTGTCGTCTATGCTATGGCAGGCTGGATCGGCGTCTGCGTGCTCGGCGCCAGCATCAGCGCCGTCGCCCTGCTGTTCTGGGTAATCATGGTGAGCAGAACGCCGTCTCCCGCCGGCGTGGCCTATGGCTGCGGCCGGCCATGACGAGGTGAACCATAGAAGCGCAGGGTGGGCAAAGCGGCCTGTCGGCCGTAGCTCGAAGAGCGAAAGCGGAAAGCGTGCCCACCGTCGCGAGCAGAATGCTTGATGGTGGGCACGGCGCTCACGCGCTTTTGCCCATCTAGACACTGCGCTCTAGCTCCTATCCCGTCATTGCGAGCAGAGCGAAGCGATCCATTTCACCGCTGGGCGAGCATGGATTGCTTCGTCGATTTCGCTCCTCGTAATGACGCCGAAGGTCGCGTCACGCCTTCTTCAGCACCGAGACAAAAAATCCATCCGTCCCCGTGCGGCGCGGCGTCATCAGCCAGCCCTCCTCCGATTGCAGCGCGGCCTTGGCAAAATCTTCTGCCTTGTCCCACAGCACGGACGCGGTTTGCTCCGGCGGCACCACCGAAAATTCCGGATGCCGCGCGAGAAAGCTGCGGACCTGCTCGCCGTTTTCCGCCGGCAGGACCGAACAGGTAATATAGGCGATCCGCCCGCCCGGCTTCACCAGCGGTGCGGCGCGGTCCAGCACTTCGGTCTGGTCCTTCAGCCGCACTTCCAGCGCGCCGGGGCGCATCCGCCATTTGGCGTCGGGGTTGCGCCGCCAGGTGCCGGTGCCCGTGCAGGGCGCGTCGATCAGCACGAGATCGGCGGACGCCTTGATGTCGGCCAGCGGATCGGCCTCGCCTTTCGGCGTCCGCACGTCGGCATTGTGCACGCCGGCACGCGACAGCCGCTCGTAGATCGGCGCCAGCTGGCGCTTGTCGTGGTCGGTTGCGATCAGCCGTCCCTTGCCCTGCATCATCGCCGCGATCGCGAGCGTCTTGCCGCCGGCACCGGCGCAGAGGTCGATCACCTGCTCGCCGGGTTTTGCGGCCGACAATAGCGCCGCGAGTTGCGAGCCCTCGTCCTGAACCTCGATGGCGCCCTTGATGAAATCTTCTTCGGCATGAATGCCGGGATTGCGCGCGTCGGCGCCGAGCTCGATGCGCAGGCCAAGCGGCGACCACGGCGTCGGCTTGGCGCCGAGATGGGCGAGCCGCGGCAGAAGCTTTTCACGGTCGGCCTTCAGCGTGTTGACGCGCAAATCGAGCGGCGCCCGGCTCGCCATGGCGGCCGCTTCCGCGACACGGTCATCGCCGAATATTTTTGCCAGATACGGATCGAGCCATTCCGGATAATCGCCGGCAATGTGCGCCGGCGCGTCATCCACCGAGCGCGCGGTGAGCGCCGAGCGTTCCGCCGCGCTCAATGGCTCCGGCGCAAAGCGCCCGCCGTCGCAGAGCGCGGCGATCGCCTCGACGTCCATGCCGCGCTCGCGCTTGAGCATGCCGAGCACGCGCCCGCGCGGCATGTCGTCGTCCATGATCCAGGCGCTCGAGGCGCGCCGCCGCAGCGTGTCCCAGATCAATCCGGAGATTGCGGCACGATCGCCCGAACCGGCATAGCGATGCGCGGTGCCCCACTCCTTCAGCGCTTTCGCGGCCGGAACGCGCTGGGCGTCGATGGTTTCAATGATTTCAATGGCTGCGGACAGCCGGGCGGCGGGGGTCATTCAGAACTTTCGGTTGGAGAACGGTCTTCTTTTTGAGGCATGATCTTTTCGAGAAACCGGTTCCCGGATCATGCTTTAGATCAGCAACAATATCTTCAGCGCGAAGTAGATCCACATCGCGAGCAGTACCAGCACGCCGGCGAACCAGGCCGCGCCGCGCTGCCGCACATTGTTCGAGGTGACGAAAATTCCGGCGTGGGCAAAGCGCGTCACCACGAACACCCAGGACATCAGCACGATGAAGAGGTCGGCATGACGCAGCGGCAGCGCCAGCGCGATCAGGACATAGAACAGGACCGGCACTTCGAACTGGTTCCTGAAGCAATTGCCGACCTTGGCCAGTTCCTCGGGCCAGTTCGGCTGGCCGAGCGCGATATCCTTGGTACGGACCTCCCGGCTCGAAAGCGCGCGGGTGCGCCCCGTGGCCATCCACAGCAGCAGGAACAAGGTCAGCCCGACCTGCACGAAGACCGGCAGCAAAACCATTTGAACCGACATCGGAAATCTCCCTTGGCGGCAGCGCGGACCCCGAAGAGCTAATAGCGAGCCCGGCCTTCCCTGACAATGAAGCCGGCGGGCTTTTGAACCATCTTCCGAACTGCCGGGACCAAGTGGCCGGAATTCCAGCGATTTTGGTCCTGCGACGACGCGAAAAATTCGTCATTATTCCGACGCCTGGCCGCATGTATGATCCGACCGGAAGGAATATTGCATGAGCGAATTTCGTCTGACCCAGATTTCCGACACCCACCTCGCCCGCCGCTATCAAGAACTCACCGGGAATTTCCAGCGCATCAGCGAGCACATCGACGCGACGCGTCCCGACCTCGTCGTCAACTCCGGCGATATCGCCTTCGACGCGCCGACCAACCGCGACGATCTCGAATTTGCCAAGGAGCTGCATACGGCACTTCCGGTCGACTGCATCTACCTGCCCGGCAATCACGATATCGGAGATAATCCGACCGCGGTCGGCGCTCCGCCGGCACAATTAGCCGATGAGCAACACCGGAAGACGTTTCTGACCGTTATCGGCGAGGATCGATGGTACTTTGAGGCCGCCGGCTGGTGCTTTATCGGGCTGAATTCGCTGATCATGAATACCGGACTTGAAAGCGAAGCCGAGCAGTTCGACTGGCTGTCCGCGCAGCTCGCAAAGGTCGATGGAAAGCCTGTCGCGCTGTTCCTGCACAAGCCGCTCTACCTGACCACGCCCGACGATCCCGAGCGCGAGGCGACGGCAATCCGCTATGTGCCACAGCCGGCACGCCGCCACCTGATCGAGATGTTCGGCGCGGTCGACCTGCGGCTAGTCGCCTCGGGCCACGTCCATCAGCGGCGCGATTTCACCTTTGGCCACGTCCGCCATGTCTGGTCGCCGTCCGCCGGCTTCATCATTCCCGATTCGAAGCAGGAAGTGATCGGCATCAAGGAAACCGGGCTGGTGGAATACCGCTTCGCGCCTGACAGTTTCGAGGTCCGTCACGTGCGGGCGCCCGGCCAGGTTGATGTCAGTCTGGACCAACTGTACGACAGGGCCGCCAGGAGCTAGGCGGCCACTCGAAAGCAGGCCGCCGATTGCGCCGCGCGGGATGCCCGGCTTGTCGCGGCCTTGGTTAGGTTGCCGGCGTCACGCCTTGTCCGGACCGACGCGCACCAGCTGCTTGCCGAAATTGGCGCCCTTCAGCAGGCCCATGAACGCGGCCGGGGCGCTGTCGAGCCCTTCTGTGACGAACTCCTTGTGCTTGACCTTGCCCTCGCGCACCCATCCCGACATGTCGCGCAGGAAATCGGCGTGACGCGCGGCGAAATCGCTGACGATAAAGCCGCGGAGGGTCAGGCGCTTGGTCAGAATATTGCGCATCATGGCGCCCGCCCATTTCGGCGATGTCTGTCCGAAATTGTTGTATTCCGCGATCAGGCCGCAGACGGGAATGCGCGCGAACGCGTTGAGCTGCGGGAACACCGCCTCGAAGACCGCGCCGCCGACATTTTCGAAGTAGACGTCAATGCCTTTCGGGCAGGCGCCCTTCAACTTCGCCGCCAGATCAGGATCGCGGTGATCCAGGCAATCGTCGAAGCCGAGCTCGTTCTTCACGTAGTCGCATTTCTCCTTGCCGCCGGCGATGCCGACCGCGCGCGCCCCCTTGATTTTCGCGATCTGTCCGACCGCCGACCCAACCGCGCCCGAGGCGGCGGCCACCACGACGGTTTCGCCCGGCTGCGGTTTGCCGATCTCGAGGAGACCCGTATAGGCGGTCATGCCGGGCATGCCGAGCACACCGACCGCGGTCGAGATCGGCGCGATCTTCGGATCTATCTTGGCGAGACCCGTGCCGTCGGACAGCGCATGGGTCTGCCAGCCGGCGCGCGACAGCACGATGTCGCCGTTGGCAAAATTCGGGTTGTTCGAGGCGATCACTTCGCTGACCGTGCCGGCTTCCATCACGCCGCCGATCGGCACCGGCTGGGCGTAGGACGGGCCCTCGCTCATGCGCCCGCGCATATAGGGATCGAGCGACAGCCAGATGGTGCGCAGCAGCACCTCGCCCGCCCCCGGGTTCGGCACCGCATATTCCTCGAGGCGGAAGTCGCTTGCCTTGGGCTCGCCCTCGGGACGAGAGGCGAGAACGATGCGTTTTGCTTGGGCCATGGTGGTTTCCTCGGATATTGTTTTTCGTCATTCCGAGCGTAGCGACTTGTCCGCCATAGCTCAACGAGCGAAGGCGGAAGCAATCCATTCCCGCCAAGACAAAGCAATGGATTGCTTCGTCGCTGCGCGCCTCGCAATGACGGCTTGGAGTGCGGCTAGCGCCGCGCGCTTACGCCCCGCCCGGATAGTTCGGGCTTTCGCGTGTGATGGTGACGTCGTGGACGTGGCTTTCGCGCAGGCCCGCGCCGGTGATGCGGACGAACTGTGCCTTCTCGTGGAATTCGGCGAGGTTCCGCGCGCCGACATAGCCCATCGCGGCACGCAGGCCGCCGGCGAGTTGGTGCATGACGTTGCCGACAGGGCCCTTGTAGGGCACCTGGCCCTCGATGCCTTCTGGCACCAGTTTCAGCGTGTCCTTGATGTCCTGCTGGAAGTAGCGGTCGGCCGAGCCGCGCGCCATCGCGCCGACCGAGCCCATGCCGCGATAGGCCTTGTAGGAGCGGCCCTGCCACAAAAACACCTCGCCCGGCGTCTCGTCGGTGCCGGCGAGCAGCGAGCCGACCATCGCGATGTCGGCGCCGGCGGCGAGCGCCTTTGCCAGATCGCCGGAATATTTGATGCCGCCATCGGCGATCACGGAAACATTGGCCTTCTTCGCCGCTTCCACCGCATCCATGATCGCGGTGAGCTGCGGCACGCCGACGCCGGCGACGATGCGCGTGGTGCAGATCGAGCCCGGCCCGATGCCGACCTTGATCGCGTCGGCGCCCGCGTCGATCAGCGCCTGCGCGCCCTCTTTCGTCGCGATATTGCCGGCGATGACCTGCACCGCGTTGGATAGCCGCTTGATGCGGTTGACGGCCTCCAGGACGCGCGAGGAATGGCCGTGCGCGGTGTCGACCACGACCAGATCGACGCCGGCATCGATCAGGAGCTCGGTGCGCTCATAGCCACCCTCGCCGACCGTGGTCGCCGCCGCGACGCGCAGCCGTCCTTGCGGGTCTTTCGACGCCAGCGGATGCGCTACCGCCTTTTCCATGTCCTTGACGGTGATCAGGCCGACGCAGCGATACTGGTCGTCGACGACGAGCAGCTTCTCGATGCGATGCGAATGCAGCATCCGCTTCGCCTCGTCCTGGCTGACGCCCTCGCGCACCGTGACGAGATTCTCATGCGTCATCAGCTCCGAGACTTTTTGCTTCGGATTGGTCGCAAACCGCACGTCGCGATTGGTGAGAATGCCGACAAGTTTCCCGGGCACGTTCTTGGCTGCGCCGGTGACCACCGGGATGCCGGAAATGCCGTGGTCCTTCATCAGCGCCAGCGCGTCCGACAGCGTGGCATCCGGGCCGATCGTCAGCGGATTGACCACCATGCCGGATTCGTACTTCTTGACCTGCCGCACCTGGGCGGCCTGGCCGTCCGGATCAAAGTTGCGATGGATGACGCCGATGCCGCCGGCCTGGGCCATGGCGATCGCCATCCGCGCCTCGGTGACGGTATCCATCGCGGAGGCGATGATCGGGATGTTGAGCGGAATGGCGCGGGTGACGCGGGAGCGGATATCGGCCTCGGAGGGCAGGATATCCGAGAGACCAGGTTTCAGAAGCACGTCGTCGAACGTGAAGGCTTCGCGGATACCCTGAAGTCCCTGCATCGTCGCCATCGTCAACTCCTTTCGGCGGCCGTTCGCCGCAATATGATTACGGATGAACGTCGCCTTCGGCGACGCTAGCGGCGTCGCCGTCGAATTGAAGCCCATCGGTGGGGTTGACGGCGGTCGATAGCATGGCGGGCCGCCGAATCAAAGCATTTGCCAGCCATACACAGGCTTTTTACGAAGCCCCCCTTTCGAGCCCTAGCGCCAGTAGCCGGACGGCGGACCGTGCTGGCGGATCGCCGCGACCACCTCCCGGTGCCGACGGTCCTCCCGCTTCATGTGGACCGCGATGACCGCGTGCGCCGACGGACCCAGCAGGAAAACGTGAAAAAACAGCCCGAAAATCGCACAAAACACGATCAGGACGACGTTGAAGAGCGCCGAGAACGGCTGCCCGTTCAGGAGCAGCCCTACCGGTGGCAACAAGGCGGCAAGAACGTAGATCATCGTCTAATCTCCAGCGCCGACGCGATGCATACCAGCGTCACGCAGGATTTAGGAGGTCCGGGAGGTTCCGCAATGGCTTGTGTGACAAGGGAATGATAGAGCCCCTTGGCCTGCCGCTTCTTCCGCTCCCCGATTTCAGATGAACAGACAACGGCTGATCCCGCTCATCGTCGCTACCGCCCTGTTCATGGAAAACATGGACTCGACGGTCATTGCGACCTCGCTGCCGGCGATCGCCGCCGACATCGGCACCAGCCCGCTGACGCTGAAGCTTGCGATCACGTCATATCTTCTGTCGCTCGCGGTGTTCATTCCGGCCAGCGGCTGGACCGCCGACCGATTTGGCGCGCGCATGGTGTTCGCGATCGCGGTTGGCGTGTTCATGCTGGGATCGGTCGGCTGCGCGCTGTCCACCTCCGTCACCGACTTCGTGTTCGCGCGCATCCTGCAGGGCCTCGGCGGCGCGATGATGACGCCCGTCGGACGTCTGGTGCTGTTGCGTTCGATCGACAAGAGCGCGCTGGTCAATGCGATGGCGTGGGTAACGGTGCCGGCGCTGATCGGCCCGGTGATCGGTCCGCCGCTCGGCGGCTTCATCACCACCTATTTCTCCTGGCACTGGATCTTCCTGATCAACATCCCGATCGGGCTGCTCGGCATCTTCATGGCGCTGAAATACATCGACCCGATCAAGAGCGAGGACCCCGAACGCTTCGATCTCAAGGGGCTGGCGCTCGCCGGCATCGGACTTGGCGGTATCGCCTTCGGTCTCTCGGTCGCCGGCCTCAATCTGTTGCCGTGGACAGTCGTCGCCGCCCTGATCGGAATGGGTTCGATCTCGATGACGCTCTACGTCATACACGCCAGGCGGACCGGATCGCCGGTGCTGGATTTTGCCATGCTGCATCTTCCGACCCTGCGCGCCAGCATCATCGGCGGCTTCATGTTCCGGCTCGGCATCGGTGCGCTGCCGTTTTTGCTGCCGCTGTTGATGCAGGTCGGCTTCGGCCTGTCGCCGTTCCAGTCGGGCCTGGTGACGTTCGCCTCCGCCGTCGGCGCCATGGGCATGAAGACGCTGGCGGCGCGGATCATCCGCGCCTTCGGCTTCCGCAACCTGATGACGGTGAATGCGGTGGTAAGCTCGGTGTTTCTGGCGGCGTGTGCACTGTTCACGCCGACGACCCCGCTGCTGCTCATCTTCATTATCCTGGTCGTCGGCGGCTTCTTCCGCTCCCTGCAATTTACCGCCATCAACACGGTTGCCTACGCGGAAGTCGAGCCGGCACAGATGAGCCGCGCCACCACGCTGGTCAGCGTCAACCAGCAGCTCGCGGTGTCCGCTGGCGTCGCGGTGGGCGCGTTTTCGGTGGAAACCACGATGATGCTGCATCATCAGACCGAGCTAACGGCAAGCGCGTTCGCACCCGCGTTCCTGGTGGTTTCGATTTTCTCGGCGGCGTCGGCCTACTTCTTCTGGCAGATGCCTGGCGACGCCGGCCACGAAATTTCCGGCCGCAAGGCGGTCGAGATTTCCAGCCGCAAGGGAAAAGAGAAGGCCGCGGCCAAGGCCGCCAGCGAAGGCACCCAGGACGCGCGGGATCAGCGGTTGGGGTGACCTACCGTCACCGCTCACCCGGGCGGGGGCGAAAAAATCCACTCTGAGAGTCACAAAGCGAACGGACACCCCGGGGCCGGTCTGCCATAGGGCGGTCAGGTGGGTGCGGCGAGGCGCTAGTCCGCGTCAGCGTTCACCGGAATTAGGGGAATCCTTCTCGGTCCTCTTGGAGGAACCGGGATGCACATCGGACTGCTGCAGTTTCGCTTGAAAGGATGAGAACCCGTGAATGACGTCAATACGAATGAAGTGAATGTTAATCCGAAGGCCGGCGCCGACCAAAAGCGCGGTTTCGATATACCGCTGTTCGCAATGCCCTTTCCTGGGCTCGCCGAGCAAAGCGTGGCGCGGACCAAGGAAAATTGCGAGAAAATGAAGGCTGCCTCGGGAGAGATCGCCGACATCCTCCGGGATGCCTGTTCGACCAACGCAAAAAGCGCCGCCGACTACGCGGCCAAAGTCATTGAGATCTCCAACGCCAACACGAGCTCCGCTTTGGATTTTCTCACCCATCTCATGGGCACGAGGTCGCTATCGGAGGCCATCCAGCTGTCGGCTACCCATGGTCGTAAGAATTTCGAGGCAACCTCTGCGCACAACCGGGAACTCTGGGAATTGGCCCAGAAGGTCACGACCGAGACCGCCGAGCCCCTCAAGAAGAGTCTCACCAAGGCCCTGCAAGCAGCGTCGTAATCGAGCCTCTTGCCGGAACCGGCTGGATCAAGCGCCTCCCTTCGAGAAGAGGCGCAATCCAGCCGATGGCGAGCGGACATGCTGCCGGCGGCAGCAAATCCTGACTTGGAGGAGATCAAGGTGGGCGTCGTCATGATCAAATGCCCGCAGACCGGGCGCGCCATCCCGACGGGCATGAAAGCGGACCGGGAGCGGTTTCGATGCAGTACGGTGTTCTTTGCGCACGCCTACTGCTCGATCTGCCGGGTCAATCATCAATGGTTTGCCGGGGACGCCTGGGTTTACGAGCCGTCCGAGCGAGCTCGCGCACTGTGCTGAGCCCGACATGGCCGCAAGCCCGAGAGACCGTCGAGGCCGCGTCGTAGCCCGTCAATGGTTTCTTGGCCGCGAACTCGCCGCGGCGCGGCTGCCTGCATGCCGCTGCACTTCCTTCGCCTTGACCGGCGGCGGGGCTGGCGCGCGGTGAATTTCCGGCGGCCGTGGAGAGTGAACACCAGGTGCTTGCGAGGCGACAATGCGGTTGATCCTGGCACGCATGATCTCGTAGCACTCGCATGCCGCAGCTTCGAGCCGCGGTCTGTCAATCTCGATCGAGCTCCGCCCATTGGATCGGATCGCCCCCGAGGCGCGGAGCTTGCGCACGACCTGCGTGACTGTCGTTCGCCGCACGCCTAACAATTCCGAAAGCGCCTCTTGCGTGAGCGGCAACATGTCACCGTGCGCCCGATCATGGATATGCAGCAGCCAGCGCGCCAGGCGAGCCTCGACCGAGTGCAGCGCGTTGCAGGCGGCGACATGCTGGAACTGGGCCAATAGCGCCCTGCTGTGGATCTGGACTGCTCGCCTGATAGCGCCACTGTGGCGGAGCGCCGCACGAAATTGCGCTGGAGAAATCTGTAATGCGGTCCCGGTCATACGGACGACCGCAGTCGTCGGAGAGGGGGAAGGTCCCAGCGAGGTCAGCATGCCGACGGCTCCCTCGTTGCCGACGACCGCTGTTGCGACCGTTTGTCCATTCGGCATCTCCATGATGAACGCGATCGTCCCGCTGCGGGGGAAATAAATCTGCTCAGTTGGGTCGCCCGATCGCACCAGCACCGCGTCGCGTTCAAGCGATACCTCCCGGAGGTGAGGAGCAAGCAAATCAAAATCTGCTGGCGGCAACGCAGCTAACAGTCGATTGCCAATCCTGGTCGACCGCTCCATCACGGGAAAGCTCTCCCTCGACGGACGCGCGGCTATCTGCGGACCATTCCTGGCGCCAAGCTGCGTGCGGAAGAACAGACCGCGCGTGAGTACCAAAACCCGCCGCGCGGCAAAAAGTTCCAATGGATGATTTTGGCGTGCCAGCGGCCCGCTTTCGCAGGCCCCGCGGCGCTTTCCGGAATAGTGGGGAACGTCATCGATCACTCGGTAAGGTACTGGCCCTGTTTCCGACCTCAGTGGCCTGGTTTGAAAATGGGACTGGCGTGTTTTGCCGTATTGTCCACTAGTGAACAGACAGCGGTCACTAATGAGCGTTACTTTTGAACATCACCGCCCCGCTCGTGGCTTCTATCGGTGATGAGGTCGCGCCGGGTTGCGCTCCCGCCTTCCTCCAGCGGAATGGAGCAGCGCCATGGAACGACGCCGTTTCGAACAGACCTCCCCATTAGATCAGCGACTAGTGGATCAGGCGCAGCGCCTGCGTAAAGAAGCCCGAGGTACCCCGCCAGGGATCGAGCGTGAGAAGCTTATCCGCAAAGCGCGGATGGCCGAGACAGCCTCTCACATGAGCGAATGGCTATCGTCGCCGGGGCTTCGACCGCCGAAATAGAAGTAAGGCCGTCTCAATAACCGCAAAATAGAAACTGACGTGGCCTACTATGATTCTGCGAATGGCCTATTTCGACCAGTACAATCGGTAATCGGGTGGATCGCCGATTCAAAACTCCTAGCGTGCCTCAAACGCACAGGAGCACATCATGCGCAAATTCCACTCGATCGCCGCACTGTGCGGCGACGGACTTCGGCCCGAACTGCAGGCGCTATTCGATCGCCTGGCCATCGACCCACACTCCGAACTCTTCACAAGGGACGACGGCATGGTTCAAGCCGGTCCGAACCCTACTTCCGAGACAGCACCGACTGACGTTGTGACGCGAACGAAAAGAGTGGCCTGATTCGAAATGGCCAGTGGCCTGATTTCTCATCCTGCCAGGCCAGCGAAGTCGGCTACGCTATCGCGATGGCGTATACTAAAGTTCCGACTTCGCCTGTCCTCTAAACCCCATCGCGAGCACGTAGCGCTCCGAGGAATCCTGCCGGCTCGATGCCGGTTTAACGTGGCGCACGCTGGCGAAATCGCGCTTCAATTGCGCGACAAGCTCGGCATCGGCACCGCTCTGAAACGCCTTCGCGACGAACGTACCGCCGGGATTGAGAACATCCGCGGCGAAGGCGGCAGCGGTTTCGACGAGCCCAATCATGCGTAGCTGGTCGGTCTTGCGGTGCCCCGTCGTGTTGGCGGCCATGTCGGACATCACCACGTCGGCACGGCCGCCCATCATCGCGATCAGTTTTCCCGGCGCGTCGTCGGCGAGGAAGTCGAGCTGCGCGAAGTTGACGCCCGGGATTTCCGGCATTTCCAGCAGATCGATCGCGACCACCTTCCCCTTGCCATCGGCCGCGCCGACACGCTTCGCCGCAATCTGGCTCCAGCCGCCGGGCGCGGCGCCGAGGTCGACGACCGACATGCCCGGCTTGAGCAGGCGGTATTTGTCGTCGATCTCGATCAGCTTGAAGGCCGCGCGCGAGCGATAGCCCTGCGCCTTGGCCTTGGCCACATAGGGATCGTTGAGCTGCCGCTCCAGCCAGAGTTTTGACGACAGTTTTCGCTTGCCGCCGGTCTTGACCGTAACGTGCAGCCGGCCGGTGGTATCTTTCGCCATATCTGATCTTGCTATCCTGGTGTGATCGAAGCGGCTTCTAGCACGCCCGAAGCGCGCCGTCCTCGCGCATCATCTCGACCAGCATGCCTTCGCGCAGGCCGCGGTCGGCGACGCGCAAACGCGGCAGCGGAAACGCGTTGCGGGTCGCATCGAGGATCGCGCAGCCCGCGAGCACCAGATCGGCGCGCTCGACGCTGATGCACGGATTGTTGGCACGCTCCTGATAGCTCATCCCGAGCAACTTTGCGATGACGGCGGTGACGTCGGCATCGTTCATCCAGATGCCGTCGATGCGGCGGCGATCATAGCGCGGCAGGTTGAGGAATACACCGGCGAGCGTGGTCACCGTCCCCGACGTGCCAAGCATGTGCATGTCGCGCAGATCAGCGCCGTGCTCGGCGGCGAACGGCGCAATATGCCGCGCGACTTCCGCAACCATCCGCGCGTAGGAATCCCGGGTCACGTCGCGGCCACCGAACGCTTCGGCCAGCGTGACGACGCCGAACGGAATCGACATCCAGCCCTTGATGCGGGGCGCCGCACCCTGCACGTCCGGGTCGCGCTCGATCCGTACCAGCTCAGTCGAGCCGCCTCCGATGTCGAACAGGATCGCGCCGCGCCCTTTCGGGTCGAGCAATGGCGAGCAGCCGATGACGGCCAGCGTCGCCTCGGTCTCGCGGTCGATGACTTCCAGCCGGATGCCGGTTTCAGCCGCGACACGCTCGCGAAAGCGGTCGGCGTTGTCGGCCGCGCGGCAGGCTTCGGTCGCGATCAGCCGCAACCGCCGCGCCCTCCGGTAGCGGATCTTGTCGCTGCAGATGCTCAAGGCGGCGATGGCGCGTTCGATCGCGGCCTCGCTGATGGAACCGGTCGAGGAAATGCCTTCCCCGAGGCGGATGATCCGCGAGAAGGAATCGACGACGCGAAACCCCTCGCCTGCGGGACAGGCGATCAGGAGCCGGCAGTTGTTGGTGCCAAGGTCAAGCGCGGCATAAACGCCCGTCTCCACAGCCGCCGCAGCCAACCCTGACGGGCCTCCGCGGGCCGAGTGGCCGTCGCGGAGCCGCGTATCGTTGTTCATCAACCGTCTTTCCGCGGCCTTTCGGACCGGCCGCCGACGAATTTCCATTCACGGAAACTTTAGCAGCGCCAAAGGCCTACGCAACAACCCATCATGGCTATGCCCAAACTGGCGTTGTCGGAGGGAGATGGGTGCGTTATTTGGGTGAAAGCCCTGCGAAATCATCGCAAATCGGCGCGTTTCAGGTATTTCCCATGCAAGACCACACGTCGCCCGCCTCGCTGGAAAACACTATCGCACTGCAAAAATACGGTGTGGGACAGCCCGTCCGCCGCAAGGAGGACGACACGCTGGTGCGCGGCAAGGGCAAATATACCGACGATTTCTCCCTCCCCGGACAAGCCTATGCCTGGATTGTGCGCTCCTCCCATGCCCATGGCATCATCAAGGGCATCGATACCGCGGCGGCCAAGGCGATGCCCGGCGTGCTCGGGGTCTGGACCGGCGCCGATCTGGCGTCCGCCGGCTACAACCCCTTCACCTGCGGCCTGCCGCTGAAGAACCGCGACGGCTCGCCGCTGTTGCAAACCAACCGCGCGGCGCTGCCGACCGACAAGGTCCGCTTCGTCGGCGATCCCGTCGCGTTCGTGGTCGCGGAAACTCTGGCGCAGGCCCGTGACGCGGCAGAGGCCGTCGAACTCGACATCGAGCCACTACCCGCCGTGACCGATGCCGCTGAGGCGGCAAAACCGGGCGCGCCGCAGCTTTACGACCACATCCCCGCCAACGTCGCGCTCGATTATCATTACGGCGATACCGACAAGATCAATGCAGCGTTCGCTTCCGCGGCGCATGTGACCAAGCTCGATATCGTCAATACGCGTGTCGCCGTGGTGCCGATGGAGCCGCGCGTGGCGCTGGCGGCCTACGACAAGGCAGCTGAGCGCTTTACCCTGCAGGTGCCGACCCAGGGTGTTTCCGGCAACAAGGCGACCCTGGCGAAGATCCTCAACGTGCCGAACGAGAAGGTCCGGATCCTCTCCGCCAATGTCGGCGGATCCTTCGGCATGAAGAACGTCAGCTATCCCGAATATACCTGCATCCTGCATGCCGCGAAGACACTGGGACGCCCGGTGAAATGGACCGACGAGCGCTCGACGAGCTTTCTCTCCGACAGCCAGGGCCGCGCGCAACTGATCCACGCCCAGCTCGCGCTCGATGCCGACGGCAAGTTTTTGGCCGTGCGCCTCTCCGGCTACGGTAATCTCGGCGCCTACATCACCGGCGTGGCGCCGGGACCGTTGTCGCTCAACACCGGCAAGAATCTCGCGAGCGTCTATCGCACGCCGCTGCTCGCCGTCGATATCAAGACCGTGTTGACCAACACCACGTTGATGGGCGCCTACCGCGGCGCCGGCCGGCCCGAGGCCAACTATTACATGGAGCGGCTGATCGATCGCGCCGCCGACGAGATGGGCATCAACCGCCTGACCTTGCGCAAGCGCAATTTCATCAAGCCGGCGCAGCTGCCCTTCCCGGCGGCCTCCGGCGTCACCTATGACAGCGGCGATTTCGCCGGGGTGTTCAACAAGGCGCTGGAGATTTCCGATTACGAAAACTTCGGCAAGCGGAAAAAGGAAAGCAGGAAGAACGGCAAGCTCCGCGGCATCGCCATCGGCTCCTATCTCGAGGTCACTGCGCCGCCGAGCGGCGAACTCGGCAAGATCAGCTTCGAGCCTGACGGTTCGGTCAAGCTGACGACCGGCACGCTCGATTACGGCCAGGGCCACGCCACGCCGTTCGCACAGGTGCTGTCCGCGCAGTTGGGGGTGCCCTTCGAGAAGATCACGCTGGAGCAGGGCGACAGCGATCTGGTGCGGTTCGGTAACGGCACCGGCGGCTCGCGCTCGATCACCGCGACCGGTCAGGCCATCGTCGAGGCGTCCGCATTGGTGGTCGCCAAGGGCAAGCAGGCAGCGGCGCATCTGCTCGAAGCTTCCGAAGGCGACATCGAATTTTCCAATGGCCGCTTCACCATCGCCGGTACCGACCGCTCGATCGGCATCATGGAGCTGGCGCAGCGGATGCGCGAGGGCAAGATGCCGGAGGGCGCGCCCTCCTCGCTCGACGTCGACCACGCCACCAAGGATACGCCGTCGACCTTCCCCAACGGCTGCCATGTCGCGGAAGTCGAGATCGATCCCGATACCGGCGTGACGCGGATCGTGCGCTACTTCGCCGTCAACGATTTCGGCACCGTCGTCAATCCGATGATCGTCGCCGGACAATTGCACGGCGGCGTCGCGCAGGGCATCGGCCAGGCGCTGATGGAGGAAGTCAGCTACGACACCAGCGGCCAGCCGATCACCGGCTCGTTCATGGATTACGCGATGCCGCGCGCCGAGGATATCCCGCTGATGGAAGTCAGCGATCACCCCTCGCCGGCAAAGTCCAATCCGCTGGGCACCAAGGGCTGCGGCGAAGCCGGCTGCGCCGGCAGCCTCGTCTGCGTCGTCAACGCGGTGGTCGACGCGCTGTCCGAATACGGCATCGCCCATATCAACATGCCGCTGACGTCGGAAAAGATCTGGCGGGCGATCGTGGACGCGAAGAAGGCGAAGGCGGCGTGACGCTACGCTGAGAGCCATACCCACAACTGTCATCGCCCGAATAACGCGAATCCTCTCCACGTCATGGCCGGGCTTGTCCCGGCCATCCACGTCTTGGAGCGCGAAGGACGTGGATGCCCGGCACAAGGCCGGGCATGACGACCGAGAATGGCGCGCGGTCGTACCCTACGCCGCCGCCTGCTCGCGCGGCTGGTAGATCGCGATGTGCTGGCAATGCGCCAGCGTCGTCCTGCCATTGGCGACGACGAGCGCGTCGAGCTCGACGAAGCGATGGCCCTTCTTGTCGTAATTGCCGGTGACCTTTGCACGGGCGGTAAGCTCGTCGCCGGTCCTCGCGGCGGACAAGAGCTGCATGCGGCTGCCGACGTGAATCCAGGGCCCCAGGATGGCGTTGTCGACCAGCACCTTGTTCATCACCCGCTGCAGCAGGCCGGGATGGCCGAGGTTTTCGCGAACGAAAATCGGATCCGTTTCGCGAATATCGGCCAGATATTCGCGAGCGGCGTCACCGGCCCAATCGCGCGGGATGGTGCCGAGCCACTTATCGACCTCATAGGAGCTCGCATTCACCGGCTTGCGCTCCGAAACGGCAGCGACCTGCTTGAAATCGTCGATGGAGATCGCTGGCGCTGACGCGGGCAGTGACGCGCTGCCGGTAGCGCAGAGCTGGCCGCGGCTCATCACCTCGATCGAGAGCACGCCACTCTTCTCCTCCGCCACGAGTTCGGCGATCTCGCCGTCATAGACCGGCTTGACGAAACGCGCGTCGATCAAGCCGCGTTCGAGGAAAGCCCGGCCCCATTTTTCCACCGGCAGGTGCATCATATAGGCCATCACGTCGACGCCTGGGACCAGCCCGCCCGAGAAGCCGAAGCGACGCGCCACGGTATCGTCGTGGATCTTGTTCTCGGACTGCTTTGAGGTGTTGTAGGCCGAGACGCGGTAGGTTTGCCGGCTGGTCATCGTTTTCTCTGATTTCGGTTGTTTTTCTGGCCCCAATGGTAGTCGAACAATGGGGCGAGGCAAGGCCCGCGTTTTGCTCGCAATTTTCTGCGCCATGGAGTACACGCGGGCCACCGAACGAACCGGGAAACAATGACGTCAAATCCAACTACCCGTATCTATGTCGACGCCGACGCCTGCCCGGTAAAGGACGAGATTTATCGCGTCGCTGCCAGGCATGGCCTGCCCATCAGCGTGGTCGCGGGGAATTTCATCCGCGTTCCGCAGGACCCGCTGATCGAGCGCG
Organism: uncultured Alphaproteobacteria bacterium; assembly: GCA_963786115.1. Lineage (GTDB taxonomy): Bacteria > Pseudomonadota > Alphaproteobacteria > Rhizobiales > Xanthobacteraceae > Bradyrhizobium. The sequence continues at coordinate 38,722 of CAWAYC010000035.1, read as the reverse complement.
TCGCGGCGGGTTCCGGAATGGACGCCGCCGATGACTGGATCGCGGAACGCGCCGGTCCCGGCGATATCGTCATCACAGCGGATATCCCGCTTGCCAGCCGCTGCGTGAAGGGCGGCGCCGAGGTGATCGCGCCCAACGGAAAACCGTTCACGGAAGCGTCGATCGGCATGACGCTGGCGGTGCGCAATCTCATGACCGATCTGCGCTCCTCCGGCGAAGTTACCGGCGGCCCGAAATCCTTCGCGCCGCGCGACCGCTCGACGTTCCTGTCGACGCTCGACCAGACCATCCGCCGCATCCAGCGCCACCGCGCCGATCAGCCAGTTTCGAGCCAGAGCTAGCACCATGGCGCCGCCGCTGATCCAGTTGAAAGACATCGCGCTGACCTTTGGCGGCACGCCGCTCCTCTCCGGCGTCGAGCTTTCGGTCTCCGCCGAAGAACGCGTCTGCCTGATCGGCCGCAACGGCTCGGGCAAGTCGACACTGCTCAAGATCGCCGCCGGCCTCGTCGAATCAGATCGCGGCAGCCGCTTCGTGCAGCCCGGAGCAACCATCCGCTATCTGCCGCAGGAGCCGGATTTTGGCGGCCACGCCACCACACTGGCCTATGTCGAAGCGGGGCTCGGCCCCGGCGACGACCATTATCAGGCGCGCTATCTCCTCGAACAGCTCGGGCTGCGCGGCGACGAAGATCCCGCGCATGTCTCCGGCGGCGAGGCCCGCCGCGCGGCGCTGGCGCGGGTGCTGGCACCCTCGCCCGACATCCTGCTGCTGGACGAGCCGACCAACCATCTCGATCTTCCCACCATCGAATGGCTGGAAGCTGAACTCGAGGGACGGCGCTCCGCGCTCGTCTTGATCAGCCATGACCGTCGCTTCCTGACAAACCTGTCGCGCTCCACCGCCTGGCTGGATCGCGGCAAGATCAAGCAGATCGACCGTGGTTTTGCCGCGTTCGAGGCTTGGCGCGATGAGGTGCTGGCCGAGGAAGAGCGCGAGCAGCACAAGCTCGACCGCAAGATCGTCAACGAGGAGCATTGGCTGCGCTACGGCGTCTCCGGCCGCCGCAAGCGCAACGTCAAGCGGCTCGGCAATCTGCACGCACTGCGCGACCAGCGGCGGGACTATCGCGGCGCGGCAGGTAGCGCCAACCTCGCCGCGGCGGAAGCCGATAAGTCCGGCAAGCTGGTGATCGAGGCAAAAAACATCGAAAAATCCTACGGCGAGCGCAAGATCGTCGACGGCTTTTCGATCCGCGTGCAGCGCGGCGACCGCATCGGCATTGTCGGCCCGAACGGTGCCGGCAAGACTACACTGGTCAACCTGCTGACCGGGGCGGATTCGCCCGATAGCGGCAGCGTCCGGTTCGGCGCCAATATCGAAATGGCGACGCTCGACCAGCACCGCGAAAGCCTCGACCCGAAGTCGACGCTCGCGGAGGCGCTGACCGGCGGCCGCGGGGATCATGTGATGGTCGGCGGCAAGCCGAAGCATGTCGTCGGCTACATGAAGGACTTCCTGTTTTCGCAGGAGCAGATCCGCACGCCGCTGGAAGTGCTCTCCGGCGGCGAGCGCGGACGGCTGATGCTGGCGCGCGCATTGGCAAAACCGTCGAACCTCTTGGTGCTGGACGAGCCGACCAACGATCTCGATCTCGAAACCCTCGACGTGCTCGAGGAGATGCTCGGCGACTACGAGGGCACCGTGATCCTGATCAGCCACGACCGCGATTTCCTCGACCGCGTGGTGACCTCGGTGATCGTGCCCGAGGGCAACGGCCGCTGGATCGAATATGCCGGCGGCTACTCCGACATGCTGGTGCAGCGCGGCGCGGATTTGAAACGCGGGGCGGCGAAGGCAACGGAGCTTGCTGAAGAAAAGAAGGGACCCAAAACTCCCGTCTCTTCCGGCACGCCAAAGCTCCGGATGAGTTTCAACGAAAAGCACGCGTTGGAAACGCTGCCGAAGACCATTGCCAAGCTGCAAGGCGAAATTGCAAAGCAGCAGCGCATCCTCGACGATCCCGATCTCTACGCAAAGGATCGCAAGAAATTTGACGAAGCATCGGCTGCGATGGCAACCGCGCAGCACGAGCTTGTCGCCGCCGAAGATCGGTGGCTGGAGCTTGAAGTTTTGCGGGAAGAGATAGAACAGGCCTGACCCATGACCACGCCGCTCGCCGCCAGGATCGCCCGCGAATACGGCACGCCCTGCGCCGTCATCGACATGGACCGTGTCGAGCGCAACATCGCGCGGATCCAGGCCGCTTGCGATGCGGCCGGTGTCGCCAACCGTCCGCATATCAAGACCCACAAGAACCCCACGCTGGCGAAAATGCAGATCGCGGCCGGCGCCAGGGGCATCACCTGCCAGAAACTCGGCGAGGCCGAGGTGATGGCGGATGCGGGGATCGACGACATCTTGATCAGCTACAATCTGCTCGGCGACGAGAAGATGGCCCGCCTCGGCGCGCTGCAGGCGAAGGCGAACATGACGGTTGCCGCCGACAATTCAGTGGTAGTCGCGGGGCTGCCGAAAGCCGCGAGCGCCTCCGGCCGGCTGCTGTCGGTCGTGGTGGAATGCGATACCGGCCGCAAGCGCGCCGGCGTCGAGACGCCGGCGGAGGCGATTGCGCTGGCGCGGGAGATCGCCGCGTCGGAGGGACTAAAGTTTTCCGGCTTCATGCTGTACCCGACCGAGACCGGCTGGGCAGAGGCACAGAAGTTTTTCGACGAAGCGCTGGCCGGAGTCCGCGCGCAAGGCCTCGATGCAACGATGGTTTCGACCGGTGGCACGCCGAACCTGAAGAACATCGGCAAACTCAAGGGCGGGACCGAACACCGCTTCGGCACCTATATCTACAACGACCGCATGCAGGTCGCCGCCGGCGTCGCGACCTGGGACGATTGCGCGCTGCACATCTATTCCACCGTCGTCAGCCGCGCCGGCCCCGACCGCGGCATTCTCGATGCGGGTTCAAAGACACTGACATCGGATACCGGCGGCCTCGACGGCCACGGGCTGATCCTCGAACATCCCGAAGCGAAGATCGCGCGCTTTGCGGAAGAGCACGGCTTTCTCGACCTGACGCGGAGCAACACCCGGCCCAGTGTCGGCGACGTCGTGCGGATCGTGCCCAACCACGTCTGCGTCGTCGTCAACATGATGGACGAGGTGGTGATGGTGCGCGGCGAAGAAATTTTGGGCACGCTGCCGGTCGCGGCGCGGGGGATGCTGCGGTAGGGCGCCGCGCTCTCATCTCGGAGACGCGCAGACCGTAGGGTGGACAAAGCGCAGCGTGCCCACCATTCTTGCCGTGTTCACGATGGTGGGCACGGCGCAAGCGCGCCTTTGCCCACGCTACGGTCCCTGCGATTTCGCGAGCCGCTTCAACGCCCCCTTCCCCGCCGCTGCGCCCGTCGCGAACGACGCCTGCAGCAGATAGCCGCCGGTCGGGGCTTCCCAATCCAGCATCTCGCCGGCGGCAAAGACACCCGGCAAGCGGCGAAGCATGAAGTCGGCATCGATTTCGCTGAACGAAATCCCGCCCGCGGTCGAGATCGCACGCGCGATCGGCGCGACGCCGGTGAAATGGACGGGTACCGCGTTGATCAGGCCGGCGAGGTTTTCCGGCGCTTAACGACCCCAGCGATATACCGGATGCCTTTGCCGCTTCCTGCAACAAGCCAATCGCGACGGGCGACAGCTGCGCGGCTTTGCGAAGGAAATTGCTCAGGGATTGTTTGCCCTTCGGCGCCGACAACCGTGCGATCAGGTCCTTCATCTCGATGTCGGGGCGCAACGCAACCTGGAGCGTGAGATGCCGTGCATGCGCCAGCGCCTCGCGCAATTCCGCCGACAGCGCGTAGATCGCGCCGCCTTCGATGCCGCTGCGGGTAACAATGGCCTCGCCCCGCGCGGTGTGCGGGCCAAAGCTGAGGGCAACGCCCTTGAGCGGCTGGCCTTCAAAACGGTCGCGGAAAATGTCGGACCAGGCGACGGTGAAGCCGCAATTGGCCGGCCGAAGCCGGGAGATGTCGATGTCTTTCGCAGCGAGAGTCTCGACCCACGTCCCGTCCGACCCCAGCCGCGGCCAGCTTGCGCCGCCAAGCGCGAGCACGGTGGCGCCGACATCGACGGCGCGCTGCCCGTCGGGTGTTTGAAACAGCAGGCGACCGCTGTCGTCCCACCCAATCCAGCGATGGCGCAGCGCTAACTGCACGCCCATCGAATCCAGCCGCCGCAGCCACGCCCGCAGCAGAGGCGACGCCTTGAACGCCTTCGGAAACACCCGGCCGCTGGAGCCGACAAAGGTTTCCTGCCCCAGCGCTTCGCTCCAGTTGCGCAGCGCCTGCGGCGGAAACGCCTCGATGGCAGCTTTCAGATGCGGCGTCGCCTCGCGATAGCGCGCAAGGAATTGCGGAAGCGGTTCGCTGTGGGTGAGATTGAGCCCGCCCCGTCCGGCCATCAGGAGTTTTCGACCCGCCGACGGCATCGCATCGTAGACGGTGACGTCGGCACCGCCATCCGCCAGCAATTCGGCCGCCATCAGGCCGGCGGGTCCGGCGCCGACGATCGCGACGTTATTGGGAGATGGCGACATGGCGCAAGTGTAAGCCGGATTGGCTGCCGCAAGAACAATCGTCATGCCCGGGCAGAAGCGCGAAGCGCGTCTTCGCGCTAGATGTCCCGGGCATCCACGCCTGACTTTGCGAGTGGTGCCAAAGACGTGGATGGCCGGGGCAAGCCCGGCCATGACGGAGAACTTTCGGTGGGAACGTCATTCCGGGATGCGCGAAGCGCAGACCCGGAATCTCGAGATTCCGGGTTCGATGCTATGCATCGCCCCGGAATGACGTGGTTAGAGTTTTATCCCCGCCTTCGCCGCGGCCTGGGCGGCATATTTCTGGGTTTGCTCGAATGCGCCCTGCAATGCCTTGGCTTTCGACATATCGGAAATCTCGGCGAAATGCGCGGCCACCGCATCCGGCGTCCATTCCGATTGCGGCAGGTTCACGCCTTCGGTCTCCAATATCCGGATCACCGCGAACGAGCCGGCGCCGGCGCCCATGATGGTGCGGGTCGGAGCGTCCTCGCTAAGCAGGTATTCCACCGCCGGTGTGATCGCTTCCGGCTTCATCAATTCGAGCGCCTGCGGCGGCAGCAATTCCTCGGTCATCCGCGTCGCCGCGGTCGGCGAGATCGTGTTGACGCGGATGTTGTTCTTGCGGCCCTCCTCGGCCAGCACGTTCATCAGGCCGACCATGCCGGCTTTGGCGGCGCCGTAATTGGCCTGACCGAAATTGCCGTACAGGCCCGACGCCGAGGTGGTGAGAACGATGCGGCCGTAATTGCGCTCGCGCATGCCGGCCCACACCGCCTTGCAACAATAGAAGCTGCCGGTGAGATGCACATCGAGCACTTTTGCAAAGTCGGTGACTTCCATCTTGGAAAAGGATTTGTCGCGCAGAATGCCGGCGTTGGCGCACAGGAGATCGACGCTCCCCCACTCCTTCGTGGCACGCTCGACCATCGCCGTAACCTGCTCGAAATTCGAGACGTCGGCGCCATCGGCCATCGCCGTACCGCCGGCCTTTCGGATCTCCTCGACCACGGTTTCGGCCGGGCTCAGCGAGCCTCCGGTACCGTCGCGCGCGCCGCCGAAATCATTGACCACGACCTTGGCGCCGCGGCTCGCCAGCCCCAGCGCATGCGCCCGTCCAAGTCCATTGCCCGCGCCGGTGACGATGGCGACGCGTCCGTCAAATCTGATTGCCATGAGTTAGGATTCCCGGTGTTTATTCGTCATGCCCGGGCTTGCCCCGGGCATCCATCAAAATCGAATGTTTTTGAGCAGCGATGGATGGCCGGGTCAAGCCCGGCAATGGCGCATCCGGGGCTAGGTGAAGTAAATCAGGCCGACCCAGTCGGCGACCAACGCCGGCTTTTCCTCGCCCTCGATCTCGACGGTAACATTGGTCCGCGACTGCAGCTCTTTCGGTTTCCGCAGCCTGGCCTCGGCAAGCGTAAAACGGCCGCGGACGCGGGAGCCTGATCGCACCGGCGAGATGAAGCGCAATTTGTCAAAACCGTAATTGACGCCCATCTCCGCGCCCTGGATGACCGGCATCACCTCATAGGACATGATGCTCAACAGCGACATCGTGAGAAAGCCGTGCGCGATCGTGGTGCCGAACGCGGTTTCCCTTTTGGCGCGTTCAGGATCGACGTGGATGAACTGGTGGTCCTCGATCACGTCGGCAAAGACATTGATGCGGTTCTGATCGATCAGGTGCCAGGACGACACGCCGATCTCCTTGCCGACCATGCCCTGATAGGTCTCCAGCGACACCGGCGGCTTCTTCCAGACCCCATTCATTCGCTAACTCTCCGATCCGGCGGCGCGCAGCTTCTGCAGCTCCGGAAAATCCTCTTCGCGGAACTCGCTTCCGCGCAGCCCATCGCTGCGATTGTCGTCGTGTTCCAGCCGACGCAACTGCACCCGACGGATTTTTCCCGAAATCGTCTTCGGCAGTTCCGTAACCAGCTCGATCTTGCGGATGCGTTTGAAGGGCGCCAGCCGCGTATGCAGGTGCTTGAAGATCGACAGCGCAGTTTCCGGCGTGCGTTCCACGCCCGGGATCAGCAGCACATAGGCCTTGGGGATCGCCAGCCGGATCGGATCGGAACTCGGCACGACGGCCGCTTCCGCAACCGCCTCATGTTCGAGCAGGATGCTTTCGAGTTCGAAAGGGCTGATGCGGTAGTCAGATGATTTGAAGACGTCATCGGAACGGCCGACAAACGTCAGGTAGCCTTCGTCATCGGCGAATACCACGTCGCCGGAGCGGTAGAGATCGCCATCGACACCGCTGAGCCGGCCGTCGTCGCCCTGATAGCCCTGCATCAGGCCGGCGGGCCGGCTCTCGCCCAGCACCAGCGTGACCTCGCCTTCCCTGGTGATGTGCCCGTCGCTATCGGTGATCTGCACGCGATAGCCCGGCAGCGGACGGCCCATCGAGCCGACCTTGACCTTCTGTCCCGGCGAATTGCCGGCGAGCGCCGTGGTTTCGGTCTGACCATAGCCGTCGCGAATGGTCAGGCCCCATGCTGCCTTCACCTGATCGATAATCTCGGGGTTCAGCGGCTCGCCGGCGCCGCAGACCTCGCGCAACGAGACCTTGAAGGTCGAAAGCTTCTCCTGGATGAACAGCCGCCACACCGTCGGTGGCGCGCATAGCGTGGTGACGCCGCAGCGGCCGATGGTGGCGAGCAGGCCCTTGGCCTCGAAGCGCGGCTGGTTCAGCACGAACACGGTGGCGCCGGCATTCCACGGCGCGAACAAGCAGCTCCAGGCATGCTTGGCCCAGCCCGGCGAGGAAATGTTCAGATGCACATCGCCCGGCTGCAGCCCGAGCCAGTACATCGTCGACAATCCCCCGACCGGATAGCTACGTTGGCTGTGCCGCACCAGTTTTGGTTTTGCCGTGGTGCCCGAGGTGAAATAGAGCAGCATCGGATCGTCGGCCTGGGTCGGACCGTCAGGCGTGAAGGTTTCGGACGCGTTTGCGGCTTCCTCGAATGGCAACCAGCCGTCGTGATTCGACGTTGCGCCAACGACAAGGCGTATGAGTTTATCGCCGCCAAGACCGGCGAACTTCGCGACCTGGTCCTGAGACGCCACCACCACCTTCGCCCGGCCGCGATCGAGCCGGTCGCGCAATTCATCCGGCGTCAGCAACGTGGTCGCGGGAATCACGACGACGCCGAGCTTCATCGCCGCCAGCATGGTCTCCCAGAGCGGCACGACGTTGCCGAGCAACAGCAGAAGATGATCGCCGCGCTTCAGCCCCTGCGCACGCAGGAAGTTGGCGACCTGGTTGGAACGGCGTGACAGCGCGGCAAAGGAGAGTTTCGTCTCCTTGTTGCTGCCGGCATCGACGATCCACAGCGCCGGGCGATCCTTGCTCTCGGCGTTGTGTGCGAGTTCCGCGTCGAACCAATCCAGCGCCCAGTTGAACGGAACCGGATCGGGCCAGCGGAATCCCTTTACCGCAGCATCGTAATCCGTGCGGTGCTTGAGCAGAAAGGCGCGCGCTTCCTGGAATGTCGTCATCAATTTTTCCCGGCGAGACCCCGAACGTGCTGGATAATTCCGGAAAAGTCGACCCCGCCGTGGCCGGAGGCGTCGAACGCCTTATAGATTTCCTGCGCGTGCTTGCCGAGCGGCGTCGCCGCGCCGGCCGCCTTGGCCGCGTCCTGCGCCAACGTCAGATCCTTCACCATGAGGGCCGACGCGAAGCCGGGCTTGTAATCGTTGTTGGCCGGCGAAGTCGGCACCGGGCCCGGCACCGGGCAATAGGATGTCAGTGCCCAGCACTGCCCGGACGAGGTCGAGGCAACGTCAAACAGCGCCTGATGCGACAGGCCGAGCTTTTCGGCGAGCGCGAAGGCCTCTCCGACCGCGATCATGGAAATGCCCAAAATCATGTTGTTGCAGATCTTCGCCGCCTGCCCCGCGCCGGCGCCGCCGCAATGCACGATCTTCTTGCCCATGTTTTCCAGCACCGGCTTTGCCGCCGCGAACGCCTTGTCCTCGCCGCCGCACATGAAGGTGAGCGTCCCGCCCTTGGCGCCGCCGGTGCCGCCGGAGACCGGCGCATCGACCGAGGCCATGCCGTGTTTGGCGGCCACCGCATGCGCCTGCTTGGAGCTTTCGACATCGATGGTCGAGCAATCGATGATCAGCGCGCCCGGCTTCATCGACGGGATCACCTCGTTCCACACCGACAGCACATGCTTGCCGGCCGGCAGCATCGTCACGACGACGTCGGCGCCTTTGACTGACGCAACCGAGCTTTCGGCGATGGCGGCGCCGTCGGCCTTGGCCTGGTCGCGCGAGGCCGCCACCAGATCGAAGGCGATCACCTTGTGACCGGCCTTGACCAGATTGGCCGCCATCGGCCCGCCCATGTTGCCGAGGCCAATGAATGCGATACTTGCCATCTCGATTTCCTCCGCTTCGACGTTTCGAGTTTAATAGCTGAATTTCAGCTCGTCGGTGCCAATCTCGGCGAAATAAGGCGCCACCATTTCAGGCGTGACATCCTCGATCCGCGACGGCGACCATTTTGGACTGCGGTCCTTGTCGATCACCGCGGCGCGAACGCCCTCACGGAAATCGTCGCCGGCAAATACTTCCAGCGCGGCGCGATATTCGCGCACCAGACATTCCTCCAGCGAAGACGATGCCCGCGCCAGCCGCAGGAGTTTCAGCGTAACCACCATGCCACGCGGCGATTTCTCGCCCAGGATTTTGAGCGTAGCCTGCGCCAGCTCCGAACCGTCGCGCTGCAAGGCGGCGACAATGTCTTCCATGCGGTCACGCGCGAACCAGCCATCGATCTGCGGCTGCATTGCCGCGACGGGACCTGCGGTCGCGCCGGTCGCAAATCGGTCGATCAAGGTTTTGACCTCGGCGGAACTCGTCCCCGGCCGCACCTTGGTCAGGACCTCACGCAAGGCAGGCAATTTGTCCGACGGCACCACCGCATCGGCAAACCCGGCAAAGATCGCATCGGGGCCATTCATGGTCTGGCCGGTGAGGCCAAAATAGGTACCGATCTCGCCCGGCGCGCGCGACAACAACCAGGTGCCCCCGACATCGGGAAAAAAGCCGAGGCCGACCTCGGGCATCGCGAGTTTTGTTTTCTCGGTCACCACGCGGTGGCTGCCGTGCGCCGACAATCCGACGCCGCCGCCCATCACAATGCCATCCATGAAGGCGATATAGGGTTTTGGGAACTTGGCGATACGCGCGTTGAGGATGTATTCCTCGCGCCACAGGATCTTGCCAAGATCGCCGCGCACTTTTGAGCTTTCCCAGAGCGCGCGGATATCGCCACCGGCGCAAAGGCCACGCTCGCCGGCGCCTTCCAGCAGGATCACGACCACGTCAGGATCGGTCTCAAATGCGTCCAGCGCCTTTTCAATGTCGCGGATCATCTCCAGCGTCACGGCGTTGATCGCCTTCGGCCGGTTGAGACGGATGATGCCGGCGGATCCTTCGCGCCGGGCGATCAGATCGCCCTCGGTGTCGGCAAGTGCGGCGCTGGTCGTCATCGCCCCCCCTCGATCAATTTTCGCGATACTATCAGCCGCATGATTTCGTTGGTTCCTTCCAGAATCTGGTGCACGCGCAGATCGCGCACGATCTTTTCGATGCCGTATTCGCTGAGGTAACCGTAGCCGCCGTGCAATTGCAGCGCCTGGTTGGCGACCTCGAAACCGACGTCGGTGCCGAAGCGTTTGGCCATCGCGCACAGCATGGTGGCGTCCGGATCCTTGCGGTCGAGCGCCGCGGCGGCGCGCCAGACAAACGTCCGCGCCGCCTCCAGTTCGGTCGCCATGTCGGCAAGCCGAAACTGCAGCGCCTGGAATTCGTCGAGCCGTTTTCCGAAGGCTTTGCGCTCCTTCATGTAGGCGAGCGACTTGTCGAGTGCGCTTTGCGCGCCGCCGAGCGAGCACGCGGCGATATTGATGCGGCCGCCGTCGAGGCCGGCCATCGCGATCTTGAAGCCGATGCCTTCGTCGCCAAGCCGGTTCGCGACCGGCACGCGGGCATTCTCAAAAATCACCGCGCGGGTCGGCTGCGCGTTCCAGCCCATCTTGCGTTCGTTGGCGCCGAACGAGAGCCCGGGAGTATCGGCCGGGATCACGAGCGTCGAGATGCCGCCGGGCCCCTCGCCGCCGGTCCTGACCATCACGACATAGAGGTCGCTGCCGCCGGCGCCGGAGATGAACTGCTTCTGACCGTTGAGCACATAGTGGTCGCCGTCGCGAACCGCGCGGGTGCGCAGCGCCGCCGCGTCCGATCCGGAACCCGGCTCGGTCAGGCAATAGCTCGCCAGAAGCTCCATGGTGCAAAGCTTCGGCAGCCATTTCTGGCGCTGGGCGTCGTTGCCGAAGGCGTCGATCATCCACGACGCCATGTTGTGGATCGAGATGAAGGCCGACACCGTTGGGCAGCCCTGAGCCAGCGCCTCGAAGATCAGCGCGGCGTCGAACCGCGTCATCGCCGAGCCGCCGACGTCGTCGCGGATATAGATGCCGCCGATGCCGAGGCTTGCCGCCTCGCGCATCACATCGACCGGAAAATGCTTCTCCTCGTCCCAACGGAGCGCATGTGGCGCGATCTTTTCCGCGGCAAATTCCCGCGCCATATCGCGAACCGCAATCTGGTCCTCGTTCAGAGCGAATTGCATTGTTGATGCTTAGTTCATCGTCGGAATCGAGAACTCCGCACCTTCCTTGACGCCGGAGGGCCAGCGCGAAGTGATGGTTTTGGTCTTGGTGTAGAAGCGGATCGAATCAGGGCCATGCTGGTTGAGATCGCCGAAACCGGACTTCTTCCAGCCGCCGAAGGTGTAGTAGGCGATCGGCACCGGGATCGGCACGTTGATGCCGACCATGCCGACATTGACCTTGGCGGCGAAATCGCGCGCGGCATCGCCATCGCGGGTGAAGATCGCGACACCATTGCCGTAGTCATGATCGGACGGCAGCGCCAGCGCCTCGCTGTAGTCGTGGGCGCGCACCACCGAGAGCACGGGTCCAAAGATTTCTTCCTTGTAGATGCGCATGTCCTTGGTGACGTTGTCGAACAGGCAGCCACCCATGTAGAAGCCATTCTCATAGCCCTGCATCTTGAAGCCGCGGCCGTCGACCGCGAGCGTTGCGCCTTCCTTGATGCCGATCTCGACGTAATTCCGGACGCGATTCAGCGCCTCCCTGGTCACCAGCGGACCAAAATCCGCCGACGGATCGATCGAGGTGCCGATCTTCAGGCTCTCGACGCGCGGGATGAGTTTTTCCATCAAACGGTCGGCGGTGGTCTTGCCGACGGGCACCGCGACCGAAATCGCCATGCAGCGCTCGCCGGCCGAGCCGTAGCCGGCGCCGATCAAGGCATCGACGGTCTGATCCATATCGGCATCCGGCATGATGATGGCGTGGTTCTTGGCGCCGCCGAAGCACTGCGCCCGCTTTCCTGTCGCCGCCGCGCGCTCGTAGATATATTGCGCAATCGGCGAAGAGCCGACGAAGCCGACCGCCTTGATATCGGGATCGTCCAAAATGGCATCGACCGCTTCCTTGTCGCCGTTGACGACGTTGAGGATGCCCGCCGGCAGGCCGGCCTCGATCATCAAGGCGGCAAGCATCATCGGCACGCCGGGATCGCGCTCCGACGGCTTCAGGATGAACGCGTTGCCGCAGGCGATGGCGGGCGCGAATTTCCACATCGGAATCATCGCCGGGAAATTGAACGGCGTGATGCCTGCGACGACGCCGAGCGGCTGGCGCATCGAATAGATGTCGATGCCGGGGCCGGCGCCTTCGGTGTATTCGCCCTTCATCAGATGCGGAATGCCACAGGCGAATTCCACAACTTCGAGACCGCGCTGGATGTCGCCCTTGGCGTCGGGGACGGTCTTGCCATGCTCGCGCGCCAGGCAATCAGCCAGCTTGTCGTAGTCGCGCTGGGCGAGTTCGAGGAACTTCATCATGACGCGGGCCCGGCGCTGCGGATTTGTCGCGGCCCATTCGACCTGCGCTGCCTTGGCGTTCTCGACAGCGGCACGGACTTCCGCCTTCGATGCCAGCGCCACCTTGGCCTGCACATCGCCAGTCATCGGCTCGAATACGTCCGCCGTCCGGCCCGAGGTGCCCTTGACTTCCTTACCACCGATGAAATGTCCGATTGAACGCATGAATATTCTCCCTGAGGGCTCGGCGCTAAAACCTCGGTCCTGATTGGATTGGATCAGAGCCGAGACCATAGCCTATGTTTCGACGCGTTTTCTTCACACGAACCGGTATCCACTTCGTTCGAAGACGCTATCGTTCGCTTTACAGACCTTTTTGACCTGCATTTTGTAGGATACAAGTCCGAGATATTGCACCATAGATGTGCGGAAATGCTGGATCAAGGTGGCGGCGCGATCGATTGGGACGACTTCCGGTACGTGCTGGCCATCGTGCGCGGCGGATCGGTGTCGGCTGCTGCAAAACAGCTCGGCTGCGATCATGCCACCGTGATCCGGCGTGTCGACCGGCTGGAACAGCACCTTTCCGCCAAACTGTTTGTTCGCCGCAAGACCGGCTACCTGTTGACCGAAGCCGGGCAACGCGTCGCCGACAGCGCAGAGGCGATGGAGTCGACCATCGTCGCCAACCAGGAGGCCGTCGGCGGTTCGCGCGCCCATCTGACGGGTACGGTGCGGATCGGTGCGCCCGACGGGTTCGGCAGCCACTTCCTGGCCTCACGGCTGGTGAAATTCACCGAGCGGTATCCCGATCTCGATCTCCAGCTGGTGGCGACGGCACGACTGTTCAGCCTGTCCAAGCGCGAGGCGGATATCGCGATCAGCCTGTCGATGCCGAAAGAGGGCCGGATCGTCGGCCGCAAGCTGCTCGACTACAGCCTCGGGCTCTATGCCGCGCCCGAATATCTCGATCGCGCGCCTGACATTGCAAGCCGCAGCGACCTGCCCGCACATCGCTTCGTCGGTTACATCGACGAACTCTTGTTCACACCGGAACTGGATTATCTACCGCAGGTCTCGCCAAAGATCTCGGCGAAATTCCGCAGCGCCAATCTGATCGCACAGCTCAACGCCACCATTGCCGGTTTTGGCATTGCGGTGTTGCCGCATTTCATGGCGACGGCTCATCCCGCCCTTCGCGCGGTGCTGCCGGATGAGGTGACGATCTCGCGGAGTTTCTGGCTGTTGATGCACGCCGACAGCAAGGATTTGGCACGGATCCGCGCCGTTGCCGATTACATCTACGAGACGGTGGAAACCGAACGCTCGCTGTTCAGCGGGCGGTGAAGGTCGACACAACACTGCTCTCGTCCCGGCGAACGCCGGGACGACAAGGGATGCAGTTGTCGCTTCAGTTCAGCCGGACGCGCGATTTTTTCGCCACCGGTTTGGCCGCGGCCACGCATCCAAGCGCGGTTTCGCGCCCGGCGCTGAGAATTTCGTCGGAGAACTCGCCGCTGCCGGCGATGCGGGACAGCACCATGGTTCCCATCATGGTCGCCAGCGTCGCCATCGCCTGCTTGCGCGCGGTCTTGCGGGGAACGTCCGGAATCTGGTCGGCCATCATGTCGATCATCTGGTCCAGCTTGACGGCGAAGGCCTTGCGGGTCCTCGGGTTCTCGCGGGCGATCTCGGCGCCGAGCGCCGGTACCGCGCAGCCATGGCCAGGATCATCGCGGTGCACCGGCGTCAGGTAGCTTTCGACGATGGTCGTGAGACGTTTGTCCGGCGGCGTCTCCGCGGCCACCTTGCGCCAGCGCTCGTTGGCGCGGTCCATGGCATAGTTGAAAGCCTCGATGACCAGCGCTTCACGCGAATCGAAATGCGCATAGAAGCCGCCATGGGTTAGGCCTGCTTCCTTCATCAGGTCGGCGACGCCGATGCCATGCGCGCCCTTTTCACGAAGCCGCACCGAAGCCTTCTTCACGATCCGCGCGTGGGTTTCCTGCTTGTGCTCTTTCGAATAGCGCATGGTGCCGATCTCATTGGATGTTTGCAGTCATATAATAGCAGTTGTGACAGAAAAAAGCTGCATCTATTTCGCCCTCGACGGCTCGCCGATCATCGAAAAGGTCGCGGTCGCGTGCACTGCAAGATTACTTGATCCGTCGCGAACGAAGCCCTCTGCATAGCTGGTCTGGCGACCGAGCTTCACGATCTTTCCTTCCGCCAGGATCGTCCCCGAACGCACCGAGAGCGGCCGCAAATAGGTCAACTTGAGATCAAGCGTGACCGATGTCTGGCCCGCCGGCAGCATGGTCGAGATTGCGCAGCCCATTGCGGTGTCGAGCAACGCGGCGGCGGTGGCGCCATGCAGCAATCCGATGGTGTTCTCGAGGCTCTCGTCGGGATCGAGTTCCATCACGATCCGGCCGGATTCGACTACACTCATCCGAAAACCGATCAGCCGGGCCATCGGCGGAGGCGGCAGGATACCGTCGCGGATTGCGCACATGGTCTCAATACCGGACATGCCGGCCGCAACCTTCGCGGCCGGTCCCGGCGCCTGCCAATTGACGACGCGCTGCCTGCGCGACGCCAGCGAGAAAAGGTCGTCGGTGATGCTCATGACGGCTCCCATTGAATTATGGACATAATTCTATCGCAGCCGCGCGTGCCCTGCAACATCAGTCCGCTGTCCCTTGACAAGCCCCCGCATTGTCCGGGAAGTGGCGCGATCCGCCCCTGGCCCAGAGAAATCAAAATGGAAATGCTCAATCCTCATTGCGGCGTCGATCGCGATCCGCGCGGCGTGGTTCGCCTGACGATCTGCAACGCCGGTTCGCTCAATATCCTGAGTTCCGCCGTCACCAATGGCGTGCGCGAGGGATTTGAGAAACTCGCTGGCGACCGAACGATCCGTGCGGTCATCCTCGCGGGCCAGAGCGAGAAGAGCATGATCGGCGGAGCCGACATCAAGGAGATGGCGCATCTCAACCAGAAGTCCGCGGAAGCCTTCATCACGCGGCTGCGCGACCTCTGCGAAGCGATACGCAACTTTCCGGCGCCGGTTATCGCGCGGCTGCCCGGCTGGTGCCTTGGCGCCGGACTGGAAGTCGCCGCTGCCTGCGATTTCCGGATTGCCGCGCACGACGCCAAATTCGGCATGCCCGAAGTCAAGGTCGGCATCCCCTCGGTGATCCACGCCGCGCTTCTGCCGCGGCTGATCGGTTGGGGCCGCGCCCGCTGGCTGGTGCTTGCGGCGGAAAATGTCGACGCGCCGACTGCGCTCGCCTGGGGCCTGGTCGACGTGGTCGCGCCGCAAGGCGGCCTCGACGCCGCAGTCGAGCACACCGTCAAGGCACTGCTGGAATGCGGTCCGGAGGCACTGCGGTCGCAGAAGGCGCTATTGCGGCAATGGGAAGAACTGCCGCTGACGGAATCCGTCAACCTCAGCGTCGGCGTGTTCGGGCAGTCGTTCCTGACCGACGAGCCGCAGCGGCTGATGCAGGGATTTCTGAACCGGAAGCGCTAGGGGAAACAAATGCGACCGGCCGGCAAGGGCCCCCTCAATTCGCTCTACTTCCGCTACCCGATCTTCCCGGTCGGGGATGCACCCGAGCGCGAGGGCAAAACTGCGCAGCACCCCGTCATCATCGTCGGCGCCGGCCCGATCGGCATGACGGCTGCCCTCGCATTGGCACGTCATGGCGTGCGGTCCGTGCTGCTGGACCGCAAGGACACCTTCAATGACGGCAGCCGCGCCATCTGCATCGCGCGACCAAGCATGCACATCCTGGAGCGGATCGGGGCGGTCGCCCCCTTCCTCGAGAAGGCGCTCGGCTGGCGCTTTGGACGCAGCTATTTCCGCGGCACGCAGATCTTTCGTCTGGAAATGCCGCATCCCGAGAGCGAGAAATACCTGCCGATGTACAATCTGCAGCAACAGTACATCGAAAAATTCCTGCATGATGCGGTGGCAGCCTGCGGGCTCATTGACATGCGCTGGCAGAGCGAGGTCGCAGGTATAGAAAACCGCCCCGACGGTGTCGCGCTCGACATCGCCACGCCCGACGGCAATTACCGGCTCGAGGCCGGTTATGTTCTCGCCGCCGATGGCGCACGCTCGCCGATCCGCTCGATGCTCGGCCTGCGGCTAAAGGGCGAGAACTATGAAGGGCGCTACGTGATCGCCGACATCCGGATGGATCACGATTTCCCGACCGAACGACGCGCCTTCTTTGAACCCAGCGGCAATCCCGGCGGCACGGTACTGATCCACAAACAGCCGGACGATATCTGGCGCGTGGATTACCAATTGCGCGAGGGAGAGAGCGAGCAGGACGCGCTGCGCGAGGAAAATATCCGTGCGCGCGTGAGCGCCATCCTCAGGGATATCGGCCATGAAAAGCCCTGGGAACTCGAATGGTGGAGCATCTATTCGGCCAACACGCTGTGCCTCGACGATTATCGCCGTGGTCGCGTGTTCTTTATCGGCAACTCCGCGCATATCGTGCCAATCTTCGGGGTGCGCGGGCTCAACAACGGGCTGGCGGATGCCGACAATATCGCCTGGAAGCTCGGCCTCGTCCTCAACGGCGGGGCAACTGATGCGCTGCTCGACAGCTATTCGCCGGAACGGCGCGGCGCCACGCTCGACGTCTTCGCCAATGCCACCAAGAGCACGCGCTTTATGACCCCGCCGACGCGCGGCTGGCGGCTGGCACGCGAGGCGGCGCTCTCGCTTAGCCTGAAACACGAGTTTCCGCGCGACCTCGCCAATCCCCGGCAGATGCAGCCCTATACCTACTCGGGGAGCCCGCTGACGCCGTTTGCCGGGCGCGATGCCGAGTTTATGTCCGGTGCCGTTTCGGGCGGCGCTGCACCCAATGCGAACCTGGCCGACGGCGGCTATCTGCTCGATCGTGCTGGATACGGCATGACCGCAATCCTGTTCTGCGATGGCGCGCCGACAGCAGAACAATCGGAACTGCTGGCGCAGCTCGGCAAGCTGGACAAGCGTTTCGTGGCGCTCCCGATCGCACAGGTGCCTGCCGGGCCCGATCCGATCGCGGATCGCGACGGCGATATTGCCCGCCTGTTCGGCGCCGAACCTGGCACTCTCTACCTTCTTCGCCCCGACCTGCACGTCGCCGGACGCTGGAAGACGATTGCGGCCGACGAGGTCCTGCGCACCGTGCGCATTTGCTTGGGGAGGACGGCGTCATGAGCAAGATGCCCTTCGACGACCTCGAAGCCGCCTATGAGGCGCTGGCATTGGCGATCGATACCGCCGGTGAGCCTCGGGAAGTCCTGTTCCTCACCCGGCTGGCGCTGGTGCTCGCCAACGAGCTCGGCGATATCGCCACCTTCAAGCGGGCGATCGGAACCGCGCTTGAGGACCTCAGCTAGACATGCGTGCAACTGACGAGCGCCGCAAGGTGACCTCGACGCCGCGGTCGAGCACACCGTCAAGGCACTGCTGGAATGCGGTCCGGAGGCGCTGCGGTCCCAGAAGGCGCCTATTGCGGCAATGGGAAGAACTGCCGCTGACGGAATCAGTCAACCTCAGCGTCGGCGTGTTCGGGCAGTCGTTCCTGACCGACGAGCCGCAGCGGTTGATGCAGGGATTTCTGGACCGGAAGCGAAATCCCTAAAGGTAAGCCGCCTCCTGCAGGCGGGTCGTCGTTCCAGCATCGGCCTTCTTGCGAAGCCCGTTCCTGGCACTCATCGCGACCGCCTGAGACCAACCGAACAGGCCGGTGACCGGATTGTCGCCGGGGCCGATGTAGCAGTTCCGTCCGGCCGCCTTGGCCGCATACATACGGCGGTCGGCTGCCTCGACCAGTGCGGCCCAACTGTCCGCCTCGTCGCTCTTGCGTTCCGCCCCGCCGATGCTCGCGGTGATCGCCGCCTCGTCGGGCGCGTGGCCGATGCCGCTCATGGCGAGCCGGCGGACAAAGCCGGCGATCTCCACGTCGCTGCTGTCGGGCATGATCAACACCAATTCCTCACCACCCCAGCGCACCAGGACGTCCTGCCGGCGTACCACTTCACGGATGAAGGCGGTCACACCACGAAGAACATCGTCGCCGGCGCCATGGCCAAACCGATCGTTAATCGACTTGAAGCGGTCAAGATCGATGAAGAGAATGCTGAGCGGCGTATCCTTGCGCTGTGCGGCGGCGAACATGGCGCCCAGCATCCGCTCGCCGACCTTCCGCGTGACGGCTCCGGTCAGTCCGTCGGTTGCCGACGTCTTCACCAGGCTGACGAGAAATTTCAACTGGCTGAAACTCGCAATCGCGGAAATTCCTGCGATCAACACCAGCAGGAGAGCGACAGCGAAGGGCGACGTGGCGGCGAACAGCTGAGGCCACACGACCATCGGCAGAACGGTCACCGCAATCGTCGGCACGGCGAGCAACGTGCTTTCGCGCTTGGACAAGGGAAAGATGCTCAAGGTCGCGGCAAAGAGGAACGGAGAAAAGATATAAGCCTGGGTTCCGAACTGCTGTTCGAGATGCGCTCCCGAGTAGGCCAGCACGAATTCCCCCGCAAGGATCAGGCTTGCAGGAATCAGCAGGAGAACCAGTACCGCGCGATAGGCAGCCCACGCCCGCCGCTCGAACCGGTACGTTCCGAGCGTCCAGAGCGCGCCCGCAGCGAAAACCCGCTCCAGTGCCAGCAATCCGCTGATTGGCCACGGCCAGCACGCGAAATCAACGCCTATCCAAAGCAGAATGACGACACTGAAGAACCGTGAAACGAGCTGCACGCGCGACAGAATAAGGCCGTACCGCTCATGCGATATCTCGGGCGAATGCGAGCCCGCCGACAGCACGCCGTCCCAGTTCTCGTCGGTCAGACATACCGATTTCATTGCTTCCCCAGCCCCAGATGTTGTTGGACGGAACCAACCACAAAGGGCTGGAAGATCTGCAACATATTTCCCGACGATTTTAATCGAATTGGCCGAAGCGGCCATTGCTGGCGGAAAACCGGCGGCTTTACGCCTGTTCCCACGACAAAATTGACCTGCGCCAAGGTTGCAAATCCCGCGCCGCATCATATGATAATCATCATGTCAAATTAATGCCCACCCCGAGGAGCTTTCGCCATGGCCGCCGTCTCCGATCCCGTCGTCATCCTTTCCGCCGCCCGCACCCCGCTCGGCCGCTTCATGGGCGAGCTCTCCCCGTTCCCGGCCCACAAGCTCGGTTCGCATGTGATCGGCGCCGCGCTCGAGCGGGCAAGACTGGCCCCTGAAAAGATCGACGAAGTCTTCCTGGGCAACGTACTGCCGGCCGGACAGGGCCAGGCGCCGGCGCGCCAGGCCGCCCGCGGCGCAAAGCTGCCGGACGCCACCGGCGCCACCACCATCAACAAGGTCTGCGGCTCCGGCATGAAGGCCACCATGCTGGCTCACGACATCATCAAGGCCGGCTCCGCCGAGATCGTGCTGTCCGGCGGCATGGAGAGCATGAGCAACGCGCCCTATCTCCTGACCAAGGCGCGCTCCGGCTATCGCGCCGGTCACGACCGGATCATCGACCACATGATGATGGACGGTCTTGAAGACGCCTATGAGACCGGACGCTCGATGGGCGATTTCGGCGAGGCGACCGCGGAAGCCTACCAGTTCACCCGCAAGGACCAGGACGCCTACGCGATGGAAACGCTGACCCGCGCCCGCAAGGCCGTGGAAGGCGGCGCGTTCAAGGCCGAAATCGTCCCCATCACGGTGACCGAAAAGGCCGGCCCGCGCGTCATCGCAAATGACGAGCATCCGCTGAAGGTCGATCCTGCGAAGATTCCCGGGCTGAAGCCCGCCTTCCGCGCCAACGGCACGATCACGCCGGCCGCCTCCTCGGCCAATGCCGATGGCGCCGCCGCCCTCATTCTCGCCAAACGGTCGCTGGCCGACCGCGACGGCCTGCCGGTGCTCGCCGAGATCAAGGGCCACGCCACCCACAGTCAGGAGCCGCAGTGGTTTACCACCGCGCCGATCCCGGCGATCCGGAAGCTGCTCGACAAGGTCGGCTGGAGCGCCGGCGACGTCGACCTGTTCGAGATCAACGAAGCATTTGCCGTTGTGGCGATGGCGGCGCAGCGTGATCTTGGCATCCCGCGTGACAAACTGAACATCAACGGCGGCGCCTGCGCGCTCGGCCATCCCATCGGCGCTACCGGCGCGCGGTTGATCGTCACGCTGCTGCATGCGTTGAAAGCACAGAACTTGAAGCGCGGCGTCGCGGCGCTGTGTATCGGCGGCGGCGAAGCCACAGCGATCGCAGTCGAGCTGGTCGCGCAATAGCCTTCGGGGATTATGTCCTGAAATGAGGGAAGTATGGCATTTACGTCACGCGCGCCTTGCGTCAGGATGTTCAGGCCAAGCAAACCCTCCAGGCAAATTTTCTGAGGCTCAATGATCTCGAACTGGCTGTCGGCCGCCCTCGCCCGCCGCAACATTCATTACGGCTGGGCGATGGTCGCCGTGACGTTTCTCACCGCGCTTATCGCCGCCGGCACCGTCGGGGCACCCGGCGTATTCATCGTACCGCTGCAAAAGGAATTCGGCTGGACGACCGCGGAGATTTCCTCCGCGTTGTCGATCCGCTTCATCCTGTTCGGGCTGATGGCGCCGTTCGCCGCCGCGCTGATGAACCGCTACGGCCTGCGCCACGTGACACTGGCGGCGCAGCTCGTCGTGGTCTCCGGCCTGCTTGCGTCGCTGGCTATGACAAAAGTCTGGCAATTGATGCTGCTGTGGGGCGTTGTCATCGGGGTCGGCACCGGCATGACCGCGCTGGTATTGGGCGCAACGATTGCCGCGCGCTGGTTCGTGGCGCGCCGCGGCCTCGTGGTCGGCATTCTGACCGCAAGCGTCGCGACCGGACAATTGGTGTTCCTGCCGCTGCTCGCCAGCCTGACCGACCGCTTTGGCTGGCGCAGCGCGCTTTCGCTGATCTGCGTCATGCTCGGCGTTTCGGCATTCCTGGTCCTGCTCGTCATGCGCGACCGGCCGAGCGATGTCGGCCTGCGCCCGTTCGGTGACAAGGGCACGGAGCCGCTGCCGTCGCCGCCGCCCAATAACGCGCCGATCATGGCGGCCGCGCTCGGCACGCTGCGCGACGCTTCGAAATCGTCGGTGTTCTGGATTCTGTTTGCCACCTTCTTCATCTGCGGCGCCAGCACCAACGGCCTGATCCAGGTGCACCTGATTCCGATGTGCCTCGATTTCGGCATTCCGCAGGTTCAGGCGGCAAGCCTGCTCGCCGCCATGGGCATCTTCGATTTCTTCGGCACCATCGCCTCGGGCTGGCTTTCCGACCGCTACGACAACCGTTTGCTGTTGTTCTGGTACTATGGCTTGCGCGGGCTGTCGCTGCTGTTCCTGCCGTTCACCGATTTCTCGTTCTACGGCCTGTCGTTGTTTGCGATGTTCTACGGGCTCGACTGGATCGCCACCGTGCCGCCGACCGTGCGCCTCACCGCGCAGCGCTTCGGGCCGGAGCGTGCCAATCTGGTGTTCGGCTGGATCTTTGCCGGTCACCAGCTTGGCGCGGCAACCGCGGCCTTCGGCGCCGGCCTCTCGCGCACGGTGCTGGCGACCTATCTGCCGGCCTTCTTCGTCGCCGGCGCGCTCTGCGTCGTGGCGGCGCTGATCACGCTGGCGATCTCGCGGACGAAGCCGGTGATGGCGTGAGGTAGCCAATGGCGAATAGCGAATGGGGAAGACGCCACTCGCTATTCGCCACTCGCCATTCGCCTCTTCACGGCCTCGTCGTCATGCCGCTCGGCGGGCCGACGCTGCGGATCGGCTCGGCAAGGCGCGCGAATTCGCACAGCAGCGAGCGGGTCTTGCGGGGATCTATGACCTCCTCAACCCAGAACTTCTCGGCGGAACGGAACGGCGAGCGCAGTTTGTTGAGGCGATCCTCGATCTCTTTCAACTTCGCCGCGGGATCGGGGGCAGCATCGATGTCGGCGCGGTAGGCCGCCTCGATGCCGCCTTCCAGCGGCAGCGATCCCCAATAGGCCGACGGCCAGGCATAGCGCATCGAAAAGCGATTGGCCGGCTGATGCACGACGCCGGCAACACCAAAGGCGTTGCGCACGATGATGGTGCACCAGGGCACGGTGCTTTGGTTGACGGCGGCCATTGCGCGCACGCCGTGACGGATGGTGGCCGACTTCTCCGCGTCGAGCCCGATCATGAAGCCCGGGCAATCCATCAGATAGACCACCGGCAGATGGAAGGTCTCGGCGAAGTCGACCCAGCGCACCACCTTCTGGCAGGCCTCCGCGGTCCAGGAGCCGCCATAATGGAAGGGATCGCTCGCCAGCACGAACACCGCGCGGCCTTCCAGCCGCGCCAGTCCCGTGATGACCGGACGGCCGAAATTGGCGGCCACCTCAAAGAACGAGCCCTTGTCGACGACGGCGTCGATGATCGGGCGCATCTTGTAGACCTGACGGCGGTTGCGCGGCACCGCCTTCATCAGCGACTCTTCCGCACGTTCCGGATCGTCGTTGCAGGCAATGGTCGGCGGCAATTCGTAGACCGACGACGGGAGGTAGGAAAGGAAGCGCCGGGCGCATTCGAAGGCTTCTTCCTCGGTTTCGACGGCATGGTCGATGCCGCCGGCGCGGGTCTGGATCTCGGCGCCGCCAAGCTCCTGTTTCGTCAAATCCTGTCCCAGGCGTTTCACCACCGGAGGCCCCGCGACGAACATCGCGGAATTCTTGGTCATGATGGAATAATGCGTGGCGGCCAGCCGCGCCGCGCCAAGGCCGGCGACGGAGCCGAGCCCCAATCCTACGACCGGCACGTGCGCCAAATTAGCCATCGTGTACCAGTACCAGCGCGTGCCGCCGACGCCGCCGGGCAGATTGGCCGCGCCCCGCGTTTCGATGGTCTTCACCGAGCCGCCGCCGCCGGAGCCCTCGATCATCCGGATGATCGGCAGGCGAAAATCATGCGCCATCTCTTCCGCCATCAGCGGCTTGGCCGAGATCGAGGCATCCGCCGAGCCGCCGCGCACGGTGAAATCGTCGCCAACCACGACGACGGTGCGGCCATCGACCCTGGCGCGGCCGAACACGCAGTTCGCTGGCGTCAGGTGCTTGAGTTCGTTGTTCTCGTCATATTCGGCGATACCCGAAATCGCGCCGATCTCGTGGAAGGATTTTTGATCGACGATCTTGTCGATCCGGTCGCGTACCGTGAGCCGGCCCTGGTCGCGCTGGCGCTTGACCTTGTCAACGCCTCCCATCTCCCGCGCGAACGCTTCGCGCCGGGCCAGGTCGTCGAGTTCCGGCTGCCACGTCATTTCTATCCTCCGTCTTGATCAGTTTATTGTTGTTATGCACCGGTACCGGAATCGGCTTTCTCTCGAGCCGGTTGGTGAAGATGTCGCCGTCGGCGCCCTCGAGCAGACTGGTGATCGCTGATCCCAGATTGACCATCAGCGGCGCAACCTCCTTGTGCAGCCGCTTCTCGTCGTACATCGCCGAGAGCAGGCCGATCGTCGCGACCACATAGGTCTGATACTGCGGCGACCACAGGGGCACCGCGAGCCCATTGATATGCGGGCTCCACAGGCCGCATGTGACGACGTAGCCACGTTCGCGCAGATCACGGCGGTTGCCCTCGATGCGCGGCTTCAGCAGCTTGGCGCCTTCCGGATTCTCGCGTTCCATCTCGGCGATCAGAGCGTCCCCGACGTCGGCATCGAGCGCCGCGGTATAGGCATGGCCCGCCGCCGTGCTCGACATCGCGATGCGGCTCCCGGTCGATTCATGCAGCCCTAGTGCGTTCGCCGCGCGGGCATATTCGAGATAGACGAGATGAAAGCGGTCGGGGATGACGAAGCCGACGGTCCCCGGCAATTGCTCGGCGACGTCCTGCAGCCGGAGCCGGATCAGGTTACGCAGCTGCAAGCCCTTCATCATCGATGTGCTCATCGCCACCGCGCTCGGACCGATGCGGTATTTCTGGTCACGCGGCAGATAGACGAGTTGCCCCATCCGCGTCAGCGTGTGGGTGAGCCGCGATACCGTCGACCTCGGCAATCCGCAGCGATTGGAAATCTCCAGATTGCCTAGCCGCGTTTCATGTCCTTCGAAGCAGCGCAGGACATCGAACGCCCGCGACACCACCTGAATGACGTCCCCCTCGCCTGCGAGATCGCTGGCGAGCATTCCCTGTTTGCTTAGCCGTTCCGAGCGTCGTCCCATGGCATGGCCCCATTCCGTCTCGCGGAATAAAATTCCACTTGCAGAACAAGCTACCTCAGGCAATCTGCCGCCACAACAAAAAGCCGTTCGCGACGACGATTAGTCGGCCGGATGTTCGGGGGAGTGTGGGATGCCAGAGATCAAGATCGTCACCGAAGTTGCCGGACGCGTTTGCGCGCTTCCCGTCGAAGCCGGCGCGAGCATCGGCAATGGCGACGAGGTTGTGTTCGTCGAAGCCATGAAGATGGAAATACCGGTCATCTCGACCGCCGCAGGCACCATCAAATCGATACTGGTCAGCGTCGACGACGTTATTGCCGAGGGCCAGGCCGTTGCGGTCGTCGAGACTTAGCAGCAATCGAATTTCAGCCGCGACAATCTGTCCGATGCAACGTCCCTCATGACGGCTGCGCATTGGCCGTGTCATTGCCATCGCAAAGGTGCGATGCAATGATCCTTTCAAACAATAGTCTCGCAATGAGAAACACCTTGGAGGAAATCATGATCCGTCGGCTGATGGCCGTCGCGCCTGCCGCTCTTGCAGGCCTCTCGTTTGCCGCGATCGCGCCGGCCTTCGCCGAAGACGTCAAGCTGCCTCCGACCATGGCAGTGACTGCCTACGACACCGGTACCGCCGGCTTCAACATTGCGGTCGGCGTCGGCAAGATGATGAAGGACAAATACAGCACCGATGTCCGCGTGCTGCCGGCAGGCAACGACGTGGCGCGACTGGCGCCATTGCGTGCCAAGCGCGCGCTGGTCTCGGCGATGGGATCGGGCACCTATTTCGCGCAGGAAGGCGTGTTCGAATTCGGCGCCAAAGAATGGGGCCCGCAACCGCTGCAGGTCTTGCTGTCTTCGGTCGACTGCAACGCCGGCTCGCTCGGCGTCGCCGCCGATGCCGGGGTCAAGGAGATCAAGGACCTCCGCGGCAAGCGCATCGGCTTCGTCGTCGGCTCGCCGGCGCTGAACCAGAACGCGCTCGCGATCCTCGCCTTCGGTGATCTCAAGCAGAGCGACGTCAAGATCGTCGAATTCGCAAGCTACGGCGCGCTGTGGAAGGGCCTGATCAACAACGACACCGATGCCGCTTTCGGCACCACCATCACCGGACCTGCGAAAGAGGCCGAGACGTCGCCGCGCGGGCTGATCTGGCCGCCGCTTCCCGCCAAAGACAAGGCCGGATGGGAACGTGTGCAGAAAGTCGGCTCGTTCTTCTTCCCGCAAGTCGCGACCTGCGGCGCCGGAATCTCGCCGGAAAAGCCGGTCGAACTTGGCAACTACCCCTACCCGATCTTCGTCACCTATGCCGCGCAGCCGGCCGAACAGATCTACGCGATCACCAAGGCGATGATCGTCAACTACGATGCCTACAAGGAATTCGGCGCCCGGCGCCGGCGGCCTCGCCGCCGACCGTCAGACCAGGAACTGGGTGGTGCCGGTGCATCCGGGTGCGGTGAAAGCGCTGAAAGAGGCCGGGCAATGGACCGTTGCGCAGGAAACCCACAACAACGCACTGTTCAAGCGGCAGGAAGTGCTGGCGGCTGCATGGACGGATTTCGGCAAGTCCAATCCGCCTTCGGATGACAAGGCTTTCCTCGAGGGCTGGACGAAGGCGCGCGCTGCGGCGCTTGCCAAGGCCAACATGCCGAACGGCTTCGAGTGACGCCGATATCACGGACCGTCACGACAGCGAACATGCTCCTGGGGATTCCCGATGTCAGCTTCCACAGCCGATAACGCCGCCGTGGCGCCGAAGAGGATCGAATTCGAGGATCCCCATGCCGGCCTCGGCAATCTGCAGGAAGCCGAGGTCACGCGGGTCAGGACGCTCCGCGGCGGCTGGCGCTGGACACTGGTGGTCGCGACCGCGGCCACCATCCTGCTGTGCATCAACCAGCAATTCTCGCTGCGCTTTTTGATCGGCTACACCCAGCTCAACACCGAATATTTCTATCTGCTGATCGCGCTGATGCTGCCGTTTACGTTCCTGATCTTTCCGGGGACGGAGACCGCACCGCTCGACCGCATCCCCTGGTACGATCTTCTCTTGTTCGCCCTCACCTTCGGCGCCGCGATCTGGCTGATGCTGAACGTCCGCAAGGCGGCGCAATTCGGCTGGGAATCCGACGGCGCGCCGCAGAACGTCATCATCGCCGGTCTCGTGATGTGGGTCGTGCTGATGGAAGCACTGCGGCGCACCGGCGGCTGGAGCCTGCTGCTCAGCGTGCTGCCCTTCACCGTCTATCCGCTGTTCGCCGAAGCGCGGTGGCTGGGGCCGTTTCGCGGATCGCAAGTCACCCTCGACCAGGCCACCGCCTATCACGTGCTGTCGGGCGAAAGCCTGCTCGGCATTCCCATCCAGGCCTTTGCCGACACCGTGATCGGTTTTCTCGTGTTCGGCACGGCGCTGATGATGACGGGCGCCGGCAAATTCTTCATCAACATCGCGTTCGCGCTGTGCGGCACCTTCCGCGGCGGCGCCGCAAAGGTCTGCATCTTCGCCAGCGGTCTGCTCGGCATGATGTCGGGCTCGATCATCTCCAACGTGCTGACCGCTGGCACCATGACCATTCCCGTCATGAAGAAGAGCGGCTTTCGCGCCTCCTATGCCGGCGCGATCGAGGCCTGCGCGTCGACCGGCGCCGTGCTGGCGCCGCCGGTGATGGGCGCCACCGCCTTCGTCATCGCGCAGTTCCTCAATGTCAGCTACGCCGACGTTGCCGTCGCCGCCATCATTCCGGCGGTGCTGTATTATGTCGGCCTGTTCATGCAGGTGGATTCCTACGCCGCGCGCCACGGCCTTAAAGGCATTCCGCGGTCTGAACTCCCGAAGATCATGGATACGATCAAGGCCGGCTGGTACTACATCTTCGTCATCGCGCTTCTGATCGTGATGTTGCTGTACTTCAAGCGCGAGAGCCATGCGCCGTTCTATGCCACCGCGCTGCTTCTGGTGCTCAACCAGCTCTTCTCCAAGGACACCCGCTGGACGCTGGCGACGATCGGCAAATTCCTGGAGGTCAACGGCCGCACCTTCGTCGAACTGGTCGGCATCCTCGCCGGCTGCGGGCTCCTGATCGGCGCGTTCTCGATGACCGGCGTGGTCTCGAGCCTCGCGAACGATTTGCTGACGCTAGCCGGCGACAACGCGTTCCTGCTGCTGGCGATGTGCGCGTTCACAAGCCTCATCCTGGGACTCGGGCTGACCACGACGGCCTGCTACATCTTCCTCGCCATCCTGGTGGCGCCGGCGCTGGAAAAGCTCGGGCTCAACCGGATGGCGGTGCACATGTTCATCTTCTATTGGGGCATGCTGTCCTCGATCACTCCGCCGGTCGCGATCGCCTCCTTCGCCGCGGCCGGCATCGCCGGATCGCCGGCGATGAAAACGGGCTGGGAATCGATGTGGGTCGGCAGCATCATCTATTTCATCCCCTTCTTCTTTGTCCTGAATCCCGCGCTCGTGCTGCAAGGCCCGAGTCCCTATTTGGCCGGTCTGGGGCTCATGGCGCTTGCCGCGTTCGGCACGTTGTTCATCTGCGGCGGCATTCAGGGTTATCAGGTCTTTGTCGGCGACTTGCGCGGTGCCGGCGCGCTGGAATGGCCGGTGCGGGTGCTGCTGGTGATCGGAGGTTTCGTGGTGGCGACGCCGGGCGGGGGTATCAATCCGCTGTCGCAGCTGCAGGTCACCCTGCTCGGCCTTGCCATCCTGGCTCCGACGGTTCTGATCGTACTGCTCCTGGCCCGCCGTCAGGCGCTGGTACCGAACCAGTTGCGCGCACCCTGATTGCATTGCACAACAGGAGGCGATGAAACCGTCGCCTTCCCCCTTCTCCGCCGACGTCGCGGCCTGGACCAACTCGAAACCGCCTCTGCTGCGGTTCCTGAACACCTGTCACGAAAATTTCGCCGCGGAGACCGGCGGCGCGGTGGCCGATTACATCCCCGAACTCGGCAAGGCCGATCCTGCCCATTTCGGCATCAGCCTCGCTACGCTCGATGGCCACGTCTACGAGGTCGGCGACACCAAGGTCCCCTTTACGATCCAGTCGATGTCAAAGCCCTTCGTATTTGCGCTGGCGCTGGACACGTTGGGCGCCGAGCGGGTGGAAAGCGCGATCGGCGTCGAACCGTCAGGCGATCCCTTCAATTCGATCCGCCTCAATGCCGAGAATCATCCGTTCAATCCGATGGTGAACGCCGGCGCGATCGCCTGCTCCGGCCTGATCCACGAAGCCAGGGGCGGCGGCGCGTTCGACTATATCCGGCAGGCGCTCGGTCGCTTCGCCGGGCGCGAGCTTGGCGTCGACGAAGCCGTCTATGCCTCCGAGAGCGCGACCGGAGACCGCAACCGGGCGATCGGCTATCTCCTGCGCACCAATGCCGTGATCAAGGACAATGTCGCCGAGGTGCTGGAAGTCTATTTCCGGCAATGCGCCATTCTCGTAACCGCGCGCGATATCGCCGTGATGGCCGCGACGCTCGCCAACCGCGGCATCAATCCTGTGACCGGCGAGCAAGTCATGACGCCATATGCCATCTCGCGGACGCTGTCGGTGATGACCTCTTCCGGCATGTATGACTATGCCGGCGAATGGATCTACCGGGTCGGCATTCCCGCGAAAAGCGGCGTCGGCGGCGGCATCCTCGCGGCGCTGCCGGCGCGGCTCGGGCTCGGCAGCTATTCGCCGAAGCTCGACAAGCACGGCAACAGCGTGCGCGGGATCAAGGTCTGCGAAGCGCTGTCGTCGCATTACGACCTCCATATGCTCAACCGCAGCGACGACGCGCGCAACAGCATCATTGCCGATTACGATATCGGCAAGAACCCGTCCCGCCGCGTCCGCCGCCCGCAGGAACAGGAGATCCTCGCCGCACACTACCAGGAGGTCCGGGTTATCGAACTGGTCGGCACGCTGTCGTTTTCCAACGTCGACTACATCTCGCGCCGGCTCGCCGCCCAGCCGCGCCCGCAATTGGTCATTTTCGATCTGCACCGTGTCACCTCGATGACCCGTGCCGGCGCCCGCCTGGTCGCGGAGGCCTTTCACGAACTGGCTGCGCTCCACGTCACCGTGGTCCTCTCCGGTATCAGGCGCGGCTCAAAGGACTGGAAGACCATCGGCGAATGGACCGGCGGCATTTCCAATGTCCGCGACTTCTATCTGCTCGATACCGCGATCGAATGGGCCGAGGACCAGATCGTCTATCGCTACGGCGGCTCGATCGATTTCCACGAGACGACCGAACTCGCCGAGCAGCCGCTGCTGGCGGGACTGACGGAGGAGGAACTGGCCGATCTCACCTCGGTCGGCACGATCAGGACCTACCTCTCCGGCGAGAAGATCGTCACCGCCGGCGCCCCTGCGGCGTCGCTGTTCTTCCTCCGCAGTGGCGCGGTGCATATCACCCTGCGCGACGGGATCAGGCTGGCGACACTGACGGCCGGCATGGCGTTCGGCGAAATGGCGCTGCTGGAGCCTGTGCGATCGGCGGATGTATTCGCCGACGTGGCGGCGAGCGCGTTCGAAGTCCCGATCCGCGAGTTCGAACGCTTCCGCAAGCAGCACCCGCGCGCCGGCGAGCGGATCATGCGCAACCTCGCGCAGCTGCTCGCCGACCGCCTGATCGTCGCCAACGCCAAGGTGGATCTGCTGACCTCGGGTTAGGGCCTGCCGCGAACGTTCTTCTCCGCGGCTCGGCGCAGGGCTTCGGCGAGCGCTCCGCCGGTCTGTTCCTGCCCCTTGCGCGGCGCCGACGACGTCATCGACGCGCGGGACATTTCGCGCGGTTTGCCCTCCGCCTGCCCACTCTTTGCTCCAACCTCGTCATCAAGACGCAGGGTCAGCGAGATCCGTTTCCGGGCGACCTCGAAATCAAGCACCTTCACCTTGACGATATCGCCCGGCTTCACCACCTCGCGCGGGTCCTTGATGAAATTCTTCGACATCGCGGAAACGTGCACTAGTCCGTCCTGGTGAACGCCGATGTCGACGAAGGCGCCGAATGCCGCGACGTTGGTCACCGTGCCTTCGAGGATCATGCCGCGCTTGAGATCCTTGATCTCCTCGACGCCCTCCTTGAACACCGCGGCCTTGAACGCCGGACGCGGATCGCGGCCGGGCTTCTCCAATTCGCGCAGGATATCCGTCACCGTGGGCAGCCCGAAGGTGTCGTCCACAAAGGTCTGCGGCTTCAACTGGCGCACAATCTCGGCATTGCCGATCAGCGCCTTGATATCGCTCTTGGTCGCCGTGAGAATCCGCCTGACGACGGGATAGGCTTCCGGATGCACGCCGGAGGCATCGAGCGGATCCTCGCCATCATTGATGCGCAGGAAGCCCGCGCATTGCTCAAAGGCTTTCGGCCCCAGCCGCGGCACCTCCTTGAGCGCCTTGCGTGATTTGAACGGGCCGTTGGCGTCACGATGCTGGACGATGCTTTGCGCGAGCCCCGCGCCGATGCCGGAAACCCGCGCCAGCAAAGGCGCGGAAGCCGTGTTGGCGTCGACCCCGACCGCGTTGACGCAATCTTCTACCACGGCATCGAGCGAGCGCGCCAATTTGCTTTCACCGAGGTCGTGCTGGTACTGCCCGACACCGATCGCCTTCGGATCGATCTTCACCAGCTCGGCGAGCGGATCCTGCAGGCGCCGCGCGATCGACACCGCGCCGCGCAGGGTAACGTCGAGCTCCGGCAACTCCTCCGAAGCGAAAGCCGAGGCCGAGTAGACCGAAGCGCCGGCTTCCGACACCACGATCTTCGACATATTCAAATCCGACAATCGCTTGACGAGTTCGGTCGCCAGCTTGTCGGTCTCGCGCGATGCCGTGCCATTGCCGATCGCAATGAGATCGACGCGGTGTTGAAGCGCGAGCTTGCCGAGCGTCGCCAAGGCCTCGTCCCATTGCCGTTGCGGCTCATGCGGATAGACCGCCGTGGTCGCCACCACCTTGCCGGTGGCATCGATGACCGCGACCTTGACGCCGGAGCGGTAGCCGGGATCGAGCCCCATGGTCACGCGCGCGCCGGCCGGCGCCGCCAGCAGCAGGTCGCGCAGATTCGAGGCAAATACCCGCACCGCTTCGGTTTCGGCCAACGTCCACAGCCGCATCCGCAGATCGATGTTGAGATGCACCTGGATCTTGGTACGCCATGCCCAACGCGCGGTCTCAACCAGCCAGCGGTCACCCGGCCGGCCCTGATCGGAAATAGCGAAGCGCTGCATGATCTGCAGTTCGTAGGAGC
The DNA here is from genome assembly GCA_963786115.1 of uncultured Alphaproteobacteria bacterium. Taxonomy (GTDB): domain Bacteria; phylum Pseudomonadota; class Alphaproteobacteria; order Rhizobiales; family Xanthobacteraceae; genus Bradyrhizobium. Next base: position 6,683 of record CAWAYC010000035.1, on the reverse strand, counting down.
TCGGGATATTGCTCGCCGGCGCTTGCGGCTCCGGCAGGAGCTGCAGCTCGAGAATCTCTTCCTTCTCGCCACGGAACATCGCGAGGATGCGGTGCGAGGGCAGCTTGTTCAGCGACTGGTTGAAATCGAAATAGTCCTTGAACTTTTCTCCTTCGGTCTTCTTGCCCTTGCGCACGGTCGACGCCAACAGGCCGTTCGACCACATCTGCTCGCGCAACCGGCCGATCAGGTCGGCGTCTTCGGCAAAACGCTCGACCAGAATGGCGCGCGCGCCTTCCAGCGCCGCGGCAACATCGGCCACCTGCTTTTCGGCGTCGACGAATTCTGCGGCCACCACCTGCGGATCGTTTTGCGGCTGCGTCAGCAACCGTTCGGACAGCGGCTCGAGACCTGCTTCCCTGGCGATCTCCGCCTTGGTGCGGCGCTTCGGCTTGAACGGCAGATAGATATCCTCCAGCCGCCCCTTGCTGTCGGCGGCGAGGATCGCGGCTTCCAGCGCGGCATCGAGCTTGCCCTGCTCGCGGATCGAATTGAGGACCGCGACCCGGCGCTCCTCAAGCTCGCGCAAATATGTGAGACGCTCCTCCAGAGTGCGCAGCTGGGCATCATCGAGCCCGCCGGTGACTTCCTTGCGGTATCGCGCGACGAACGGCACCGTGGCTCCGCCGTCGAGCAGTTCCACTGTCGCCTGGATCTGCTGCTCGCGAACGCCGAGCTCTTCCGCAATCTGTCTGTTGATGTTTGCCACGCGAATTCTCTCTCAAGATAGCCGCGGCAGGTGAATCGGTCGCCGCAGGAGGCCGCTTATGGACCATCGCCGATTATCCCATCAAGGCACTGCATGAAACAAATTGATCTGTGGATGGACGTCGCAAGGCGATTTGCCCAGCGCAAACAAGGCGCTGTCATGGCATGACAAGATAAAGGTGGATCGATGGCGCCGCACTGTGTAAACGGACGCTCCTTCTGGAGCACCCATGTCGATCTGCGGACTAGATTTCGGAACATCGAACACGACACTCGGCACCATCGAAGGCCAATCGCCGGTTCTGGTAGCACTGGAGGCCCAACACACAACCATTCCCAGCGCGATCTTCTACGAGCTGGACGGCGCCGTCCTGATCGGCCGCCGGGCGATCGAGGCCTATGTCGAAGGAGTGCCCGGCCGCCTGATGCGTAGCCTCAAATCGGTGCTCGGTACCTCCTTGATTGACGAGACCACCCGGCTGGGCCGCGAGCGGGTCTCGTTCCACGACGTCATCGCCTATTACCTCGGCGCGGTGAAACGCCGTGCCGAGCAGGCCTCGGGCCGCGAGCTGCGTGAGGTCGTCCATGGCCGTCCCGTGCATTTCGTCGACAACGCCCCGGACGCCGACCGCAAGGCGGAGCAAACGCTGCGGACGATCGCGCGCGGGATCGGTTTTGACGAGGTCACATTCCAGTTCGAACCGATCGCCGCGGCGCTGGACTATGAACGCCAGATCACCTCAGAGGAAGTCGCGTTGATTGCCGACATCGGCGGCGGCACGTCCGACTTTTCGATCGTGCGCCTTGGGCCGGAACGTCACGGCAAGGCCGACCGCGCGGCGGATATTCTCGCCAATGATGGCGTGCGCATCGGCGGCACCGATTTCGACCGCCAGCTCAGCCTCGGCGTCGTGATGCCGCTGTTCGGCTTCGGCAGCGCCATGAAGCGCGCCGGGCTCGACGTGCCATCGGGCTATTTCCACGACCTCGCCACCTGGTCCAGCATCAACCGCATGTACGACCCGCGCGTGATCGCCGATATCCGTCAGGTCCGGCGCGAAGCCAGCGAGCCGGAACTGCTCGACCGGATGGTGCGCGTGATCCACGAACAGCGCGGCCATACGCTGGCGATGGAGGTTGAGGAGGCCAAGATTGCGCTGTCGGAAAAGCGCCGGGCGGACATTCCGCTGGAATGGGTCTCGCCCGGTCTCAGTGCGGAAATCGGCCGCCCCGACCTTGTCAGCCATACCGGTCAATTGGCTGAGCGGATCGCAGCCCGCATCAAAAACTGCCTCACGCAGGCGCGGTTGAGTGCGGACGATATTGGCGCCGTGTTCCTGACCGGCGGCTCGGTGAAACTTGCCCATGTCCACAAGTCGATCACCAAAGCCGTGCCCTCGGCCCGTATCGTCGAGGGCGACATCTTCGGCGCGGTCGGCAAAGGGCTGACCCTTGAGGCACTCCGTCGCTACGGGCCGGGGAAATAGCCAGGAAGCTAGCTGATCACCTCCGTCACCGGCTGCAGGTCGATCTCGAAGGTCTCCAAAAACTTCGATGTCATGATGTAGAAGCCGACGGAGAGCTGCAGTTCGATCAATGCGGCCGGCGTCAGCTTTGAGGCGATTGCCTTGAAGGTCGCATCGGTCGGCTTCTTGAGCTTGACGATCTCGTCGGTGAAGGCGAGCGCCGCGCGCTGGACCTCATTGAAGCATTTGGCGGACTGCCAGTTCTCAAGCGCCTCGTTCTGCTCGTCAGTGACGCCGACGTTCTTGCCGATCCGCTTGTGGGCGACGACTTCATACGGCGCCTCGCACAAAATACCGGTCCGGGTGATCGCGAGTTCGCGCACGATCGGGTCCAGTTCGCCCCTGTGGCGGATCGCGCCGCCGAGTTGGCAGTATTGTTCGAAATAGCTCGGCGAGTGCGCCATCATCCGGAAAATATTGGCATTGCGGTTCTTGCCGAGGATTTCGCGGGTGCGATCGCTGGCCTTCGTGGGGTCGCTGTATTCAATACGAGCCATGTCTTCTACCTTGGGTTTCCACTACCGGACGTTCTTATCAGGTTCCAAAACACTAACCGCCGCCTGACCCCGGAGCAACACGCCCGAGCCAAAATGCCGCCGCAATGCTGTTCGACCGTGGGACTGTCGATATTCGCTGAGTGGGGACTTAAGCAAAGCGAATACTCGTCGCGGGGTGTTCCGAGTACAAATCAAGGCCGTTGTTCGCGCTTTCAGCGCAACGATGAGTTACGCCCAGGTCTAGGGAGACAGGCATGAAGAAGGTAGCCACAAGGAGGGCGGCCTCGGAGGCGCTTGCGCAAATGCTGGCGGTGACGGCGCTGCTCGTCATCGCCAGCGTTGTTTTTTATTGGCGTTAGTACCCGTCATTGCAGGGGGAGTAAGCGATGAGGCAATCCAGACTTGTAGCCGCGTTCTGGATTGCTTCGTCCCCTGCTCGTTATCGAGCTTTCGTAAAATAGGAACCAGTCGCCCGGCGAACTTCTCAAACCGCGCGGCGACCTTGTCGCCGATGGCGAGATCAATTTCGCCATGGGCCATCATGCGAAAGCCTTCCGCGGTATCGACCAGGACGATGTTGTAGGGCACGTGCGCGCGGGTTTCGGGGGTTGCGGCGCGGCAGACCAGCGAGGTGGCATAGACCGTCCCTGCCCCGCTGGCGCGCTTTTGGACCGGATCGGGCGCCCCGCAGGCGGCGCAAAAGTTGCGGCGGAAATATTGCCGCGCGCCGCAGGCGGCGCAGGATTGGTAGACGATGGCCTCGTGGCCCGTGGTCCAGTCGTCGAGCCTCTCGTTCATCGCACCCGCTCCAGGAACATGCTGACATGCGACGACAGCACGCCGCCATCGCCATGCAGCAACGCGATCGAGGCGTCGCGCACCTGGCGACTGCCGGCGCGGCCGGTCATCTGCAGATGGGTTTCGACGAGATGCGCCATGGCGCCGCCGACGCCGCAATGGCCGTAGCTCAGCAGACCGCCGTGGGTATTGAGCGGCATCTCGCCAGCCTGGCCGAAATAGCCCGCGCGCACCCGCGCCGCCGCTTCGCCGCGCGCTGCCAGCCCGAGATCCTCCAGCAGCATCGCCAGCGTAATGGTAAAGCTGTCATAGACCGCGGCGTAACGCACGTCGGAGATCGCAACGCCGGACGCGGCCTTCGCTTTCGCAATGGCGATCTCGGCGCCGAGTTCGCTTAGCGCGGGCGCGGCCGTGACATGCTGATGGGTATGGGCCTGCGCGCAGCCCAGCACCCGTACGCCGGCCTCGGAGGTCGCGTCCCGGCTGACGACGAACGCCGCGCCGCCATCGGACACCGGACAGCAATCCAGCAGCTTCAACGGCATCGCCACCGGCTTTGAGGCCATCACATCAGCGACCGTGATCGGCTCGTGAAATTGCGCGCCGGGATGCGCCAGCGCGTGCTTGCGCATCAGCACGGCGAATTCGGCGAGGTCTTCCTGCGTCACGCCATATTCGTGCATGTAGCGCGATGCGACGAGGCCGTAATAGGCGGGGATGGTCGGTCCCAACGTCACCTCGTAATCGGGATGGCCGACCTGGGCCAGCGCCTGGATCGAGGCGTCGCGGCTCTGCCCGGTCAGGCGATTCTCGCCGCTGACCACCAGCACATGCCTGGCCACGCCGGCATCGACCAGATGATGCGCCAGCATGGTCATGGCGAGCCCGGTGGCGCCGCCGACCTGCACCGCGTGGGCATAGGACGGGCGAATGCCAAAATGCTCGGCGAACACGGTCGCCAGCATGATGTGCGGCGAGACCGTAGAGTAACCGCAAAGGATTCCGTCGATCTCTGTTCGCTTCAGTCCGGCATCCGCAATCGCCAGCCCCGCCGCCTCGCTCATCAGATCGAGCGAGGACGAGCCCTCATGCCTTCCGTAAGATGTCAGCCCGACGCCGGTAATGAAGCTCATGTCAATGCGACTTCTCAGTAAGATTTCGGCAGCCCAAGCACCTTCTCGGCGATAAAGCTGAGAATGAGTTGCGGGCTGATCGGTGCGATGCGCGGGATCAGGGATTCCCGCAAATAACGCTCGACGTGATACTCCTTGGCGTAGCCGAAGCCGCCATGGGTCATGACCGCCTGCTCGCAGGCGCGAAAGCCGGCTTCCGCCGCGAGATATTTTGCAGAATTGGCCGCGGGCCCGCACGGCAAGCCCTGATCGTATTGCCAGCCAGCCGAAAGCACCATCAGCCACGCCGCTTCCAGTTCCATCCAGCATTTTGCCAGCGGATGCTGGATCGCCTGATTCATGCCGATCGGACGGTTGAACACGATGCGTGCCTTGGCATAGTCCGAGGCGCGCGACAGTGCGATCTTGCCGAGACCGACGGCTTCCGCTGCGATCAGGATCCGCTCGGGATTCATGCCGTGCAGGATGTATTCGAAGCCGCGGCCTTCCTCGCCGAGGCGGTCTTCCACGGGAATTTCGAAGTTCTCGAAGAACAGTTCGTTGGAATTGACGGGCTTGCGGCCCATCTTCTCGATCTCATGCACCGCGACGCGCTTCTTGTCGAAATCGGTATAGAACAGGCTCAGCCCTTGCGTCGGCGTCCTAACCTCTTCCAGCGGCGTGGTGCGCGCCAGCAGCAGGATCTTGTTGGCGACCTGGGCGGTGGAGATCCACACCTTCTGGCCGTTGACGATATATTTGTCGCCCTTGCGCACCGCGCGCGTCTTCAACTGCGTGGTGTTGAGGCCGGTGTTGGGTTCGGTGACGGCAAAGCAGGATTTGTCCCGGCCGTCGACGATCGGCGGCAGCATGCGCTGACACTGCTCCTTGGTGCCGAACACGACAACCGGATTGAGCCCGAACACGTTCATGTGCACGGCGGACGCGCCGGACATGCCGGCACCCGATTCGGACTGTCCGCATCATGATCGCGGCATCGGTGATGCCGAGACCCGAGCCGCCGTATTCCTCGGGGATGCAGATACCGAGCCAGCCGGCATCGGCCAGCACGCGGTGGAAGTCGGCGGGATATCCGCCTTCCTTGTCCTTCTTCAGCCAATAGGCCTCGTCAAATGGCGAACAGATTTTCGCCACCGCGTCGCGGATCGATTCCTGGTTGGCCGACAGCGCAAAGTCCATATGTCCTGCCCCTATGTGTTTGTTGGCAGCCTGGTGACACCGTCGCGCACCATCGCTGCAATTTCTTCAGGCGAGAAGCCGGCTTCCCGCAAAATTTCTTCACTGGCGTGGGCCGAGCCGCGGCGAAAGCCGATTGACCTCGGTCTGCGTATCAGACCAATTCGCCGATATCTTCATGCTGCGGATCCGGCCCTCGGTCGGATGATCGACGACAGGAAAGCTATTGGTCGCGACCATATGGGGGTCCTCGAGCAGACTTTCTCCAGGTCATGCATCGGCATGACGGGCACGTCGGCCTTCTCCAGAATCTCGATCCACTCCGCCGTGCTCCTGGTTTCAAGGATGCGCGCGAGCTCGGCATAGACGATGTCGATATTGTCGCGCGGCCGGCGGCGAAGGTCGCGAATTTCGGGTCCTTGCGAAGATCATCGCGGCCGGTGGCCTTGAAGAAGTTTTCCCACTGCTTGTCATTATAGACGATGACGAAGATATAGCCGTCCGAGGTTTTGTACGGCCGCCGGTCCGGCGACAGTTGCCGCGCGTAACCGCCGCGGTCGAGCGGCGGTTCGTAGGTAAGTCCACCCATATGGTCGCCCATCACGAAGGACGCCATGGTCTCGAACATACGGGATATCGACGCGCTGCCCGCGCCCGGTGCGGTCGCGGTTGACCAGGCTGGCGCAGATCGCGCCGACCGCCGTCAGGCCGACGATGCGGTCGACCAGGGCGTTGGGCACGTAGCGCGGCACGCCGTCAGACGTCTGCGCCATCAGCGCCGGCAGCGCGGTCGCGCCCTGGATCAG
>CAWAYC010000034.1:0-97474 GCA_963786115.1 uncultured Alphaproteobacteria bacterium | reverse complement strand
TCGATGAAAAGTCCGCGTCCGCGCTTTCCGTTGCTGAGCTTTGATAGCGCGCGCGTCGCGTCGAAAGAAACTGCGGCGCGAAGGCGCAGCACTCTGATCGGCTCGATCAACGACAATGCGGAGAGTTCGAGGAGACGCGGTGCTCCTTCCCTTCTCAACACGTAGGCGGATTTGCGGAGTTTCGTCGCAATCTTGCTACTGAATCCGTTTGTGACAACTCCTCCCCGATCAGGCGTCATGGTCTGCATGATCGACACTCCGCTACAAGTGCGCGCATTCCGACTTCTCCAATTTCCGATTGCTGGTCCGATAGCGTCCCGCTGTTTGTCTGCAGTGCTTGCGGCCATAGGGCATCGATCTCAGGCCGCTGTTTGGGCGACGCCGGCCGAACGCTCCAAGGTCCTTTGGGAGTCACAGCCTCACCCTGCGGACGTCGCCGGGCCGAAGCGCATCTGACTTCCGGTTTAGCGTTATACGAAGCCTGGAGAGCGTGGCGGCATAGTTCGCTGGAAGCATCATTGCCACTGCCCACACGGCCTTGTCCGCGGACACTGCTGCTACCCAAAGTGACTTGCGTCCGTTGGGCGCGATGACTTCGACGATCGGCAGCTGGAAGACTTCCATTCTTGGTGTCCGACCGTTTTCCAGGTTCGCATGTGAGGCAATTCACAAACTGAACAGAAGCTACGATGTCACCGCACGGGAGCAGCTGCGTTCTTACACGTAACTTGTGACAGTGCGATTTCAGGGCATTTCGGAAAACCCCGCTGTGCAATCACGTGCTCGAGATTTTCGACGGCGCCGAGGATGTTGCGCTTCGGCTCACCGTGCGGCCGGAAAGGCCAGTGAATGACAGGACGGTCTCTGGACGGTAGGGTTGCACCATCCAATGCAGTCATCGGCAATCGATTACCGAACGTTGTTTGTAGAGCGCTGTTTCGCTGTCGTTAGGAGCCGGACGGCGGCGCCGCAACCAGCCCGGCACAACTACGGGAGCGCTCACCTTTTCTCCTTCCTGTCATCTATGACAGGCAGACTTGGAGTTGCCGGGATTTAAAGACCCGGCCGGGGAAATGCCGACGCCGCCGAGCGAATATACTCCGCTCCGGGCGGCGTTGTGTTTCCAGCATTGTCTTGAGTGTCCTGGTCGCGTGAGTTCGACGAGCCGATACCTCTGCCGGACTGACGAAGGATCGTCAGCCCGCGTGACGCGGCAAGTTGCCGGTCTGATGGAAGAGAGGCTTACCGGTCGTGGCGGATATATCGCGGCAACTGATCGTTGTGTTCGCCGCTGGTGATATACGCAGCGGCCCACATTTCCATGATGCCGGAGCCGATGTCGTCGGTCGCGCGGCGCATCCTCAGCCCTTCCCGCCGACTTCCTTCGCAAAGGTATCGCGCAGGCCGATGGTGCGGTTGAACACCGGCTTGCCGGGCGCCGAATCCTTGTCGCGCACGAAATAGCCCTGCCGCTCGAACTGCATCACCTCGTTCGAATTACTCTCCGCCACCGCCGGCTCGACCCGCGCGTCGGTCAGGACTTCGAGCGACTGCGGATTGAGGTCGGCGACAAAATTGGCGGCGTCGGGGTTCGGGTTTGCGAACAGCTGGTTGTAGATGCGGATCTCGGCGGGCACCGACTGCCTGGCCGACAGCCAGTGCATGGTCGCCTTGACCTTGCGGCCATCGGGCGCGTTGCCGCCCTTGGTCAAGGGATCATAGGTGCAGCGGAGTTCGACGATCTCGCCTGCGGCGTTCTTGATGACGTCGGTGCACTTGATGAAATAGGCATAGCGCAGCCGCACTTCGTTGCCCGGCGACAGGCGGAAGAATTTCTTCGGCGGATTTTCCATAAAATCGTCGCGCTCGATATAGAGTTCGCGGCCGAAGGCGATCTTCCGCGTGCCGGCTGCGGGATCGTCGGGATGGTTGATGGCCTCCAGCTCCTCGACCTGGCCTTCGGGGTAATTCTCGATCACGACCTTGAGCGGCCGCAGCACCGCCATGCGCCGCTGCGCCGTGCGGTTCAGCTCCTCGCGGATGCAGAATTCCAGCATGCCGACATCGACCACGCTGTTGGCTTTTGCCACCCCAATGCGCCTGATGAATTCCCTGACCGCCGCCGGCGGCACGCCGCGCCGCTTCAGTCCGGCGATCGTCGGCATCCGCGGATCGTCCCAGCCTGCGACATGCCCCTCGCGCACGAGCTGGGTCAGCACGCGCTTCGACAACAGCGTGTAGGTCAGGTTCAGCCGGGCGAATTCGTACTGCCGCGGCTTGGACGGCACCGGCAGCTTATCGAGCAACCATTCATAGAGCGGGCGATGATCCTCGAATTCCAGCGTGCAGATCGAGTGCGTGATGCCCTCGATCGCATCGGACTGGCCATGGGCGTAGTCGTAGCTCGGATAGATCGACCATTTGTCGCCGGTGCGCGGATGGTGGGCGTGCAGGATGCGATAAAGCACGGGGTCGCGCAGGTTGATATTGCCGGCGGCCATGTCGATCTTGGCGCGCAGCACCCGCGTCCCGTTCGGAAACTCGCCGGCCTTCATGCGGCGAAACAGGTCGAGATTTTCTTCCACCGAGCGGTCGCGGAACGGTGAGTTCTTGCCCGGCTCGGTCAGTGTGCCGCGCGAAACACGGATCTCCTCCTGCGACTGGTCGTCGACATAGGCGTGACCGGCCTTGATCAGGCCCTCCGCCCATTCGTACAGCCGCTCGAAATAATCGGAGGCGTAATAGAGGTCATTGCCCCAGTCGTAGCCGAGCCAATGCACATCGGCCTGGATCGAATCGATATATTCCTGCTCTTCCCTGGTCGGGTTGGTGTCGTCGAAGCGCAGGTGGCAGCGGCCGGAAAACTCCTGCGCGATGCCAAAGTTCAGCGCGATCGACTTGGCGTGCCCGATATGCAGATAGCCGTTCGGCTCCGGCGGGAAGCGCGTCACGATCCGGCTGTGCTTTTTGGATGAAAGATCGGCCTGCACGATGTCGCGGATGAAGTCGCGCCCCGCCTCTGCCGTCGCCGTTTCTGTGGTCATCTAGGGTTCCCTGCGGATTCAAGCGGTCCTTCTGCCAAATTCGCACCGCCCAGCCAAGCCTGCTCTGGGACCCGGCAAGGCTTTAGTTATGCACCGTTCCTGCTATACACCACCGCCATTCCCGCATAGGCCTCGTCCCCACAATGTCTGATTCCGTCGTCACACGCTTCGCTCCCTCACCGACCGGCTTCCTCCACATCGGAGGCGCCCGCACCGCGCTGTTCAACTGGCTCTACGCCAAAAAGCGCGGCGGCAGGATGCTGCTGCGGATCGAGGACACCGACCGCGAGCGCTCGACCGAGCCCGCGATCGCGGCGATCCTCGACGGCCTGAAATGGCTCGAGCTCGATTGGGATGGCGACGTCACCTATCAATTCAGCCGCGCGGCCCGCCACCGCGAGGTGGCCGAGCAACTGCTCGCTTCCGGCAAGGCCTATCGCTGCTACGCCAGCGCCGAGGAACTCGCCGCGATGCGCGAGAAGGCGCGCGCCGAGGGCCGCACTCGCCTCTATGATGGAATGTGGCGTGACCGCGACCCGGCGGAAGCGCCTTCCGGCATCAAGCCGACCATCCGCCTGAAGGCGCCGCAGACCGGCGAGACGGTGATCGAGGATCAGGTGCAGGGCCGCGTGGTCTGGCAGAACGAGAACCTCGACGATCTCGTGCTTTTGCGCGGCGACGGCAACCCGACCTACATGCTCGCGGTCGTGGTTGACGATCACGACATGGGCGTCACCCATGTCATCCGGGGCGACGATCATCTGATCAACGCCGCGCGCCAGAAGCAGATCTATGACGCGCTGGAGTGGGAGCTCCCGAGCATGTCCCACATCCCGTTGATCCACGGGCCCGACGGCTCAAAGCTGTCGAAACGTCATGGCGCGCTCGGCGTCGATGCCTACCGCGCGATGGGGTACCTGCCGGCGGCGCTTCGCAACTATCTGGTGCGCCTCGGCTGGAGCCATGGCGACCAGGAGATCTTTTCGACGCAGGAAATGATCGACGCTTTCGACCTGCCCGCTATCGGGCGTTCGGCGGCACGATTCGATTTTGCCAAGCTGGAAAATCTCAATGGCCACTACATCCGCCACGCCGACGATCAATCCCTGGTGACGCAGTTCGAGAACGTGCTCGACTACGTACCGGATGGCGCCAGGATCAAGGCCAAGCTTAACGCCACCACGCGCGCGCAATTGCTCCGCGCGATGCCGAACCTGAAGGAGCGCGCCAAGACGCTGATCGAGCTGATTGCCAGCTCCTACTTCATCTTTGCCGACCGTCCGCTGGAACTCGACACGAAGGCGGCCGCGTTGCTGACGCCGGAAACCCGTGCGCTGATCGGCAAGCTTCGCGCGCAACTCGAACCGGTCACCGACTGGAGCGCAGAGTCCACCGAAGCTGCGATGCGCAGTTTCGCGGAGCAGAATAACCTCAAGCTTGGCGCCGTCGCCCAGCCGCTGCGGGTTGCGCTGACCGGGCGCACGACCTCACCGGGAATCTTCGACGTGCTGGCGGTGCTGGGGCGGGACGAATGCCTGGCTCGGCTTACCGATCAGTCCGCTGCATAGGCCTCTACCTTGGGCCCATGGCGGCCATCTTGCAGTGCACAGGGCAATAAGCTACCCATTTCAAGCAGCCTTCTAGACAATCCGGCCTGCCTCGCTATCTACCAGAGAACGGCTCCGCGAGCAGCCCGGTTTTCGCAACGATTTCATCGGGGACAACACGATGGACGCAAAATCCAGCTCCAAGACAGCGACCCTCACGGTCGGCAACAAGACCTATGATTTCCCGATTCTAAGCGGCACGATTGGGCCCGATGTGATCGACATCGCCAAGCTCTACGCTCAGGCCGGGATGTTCACTTACGACCCGGGCTTTACGTCCACCGGCAGCTGCCAGTCCAAGATCACCTATATCGACGGTGACGCCGGCGTGCTGGAATACCGCGGCTATCCGATCGAGCAACTGGCCGAGCACGGCGACTTCCTCGAGACCTGCTATCTCCTGCTTTACGGGGAGCTTCCGACCCCGGCGCAGAAGAAGGATTTCGACCATCGCGTGATCCACCACACCATGGTGCACGAGCAGATGGCCCGCTTCTTCCAGGGTTTTCGCCGCGACGCCCATCCGATGGCCATCATGGTCGCGGCGGTCGGCGCACTCGCCGCTTTCTATCACGACTCCACCGACATCAACGATCCCCAGCAGCGCATGATCGCCTCGATGCGGATGATCGCGAAGATCCCGACGCTGGCGGCAATGGCCTACAAATACACCATCGGCCAGCCCTTCATGTATCCGAAGAACTCGCTGAAGTTCGCCGAGAACTTCCTGCACATGTGCTTCGCGGTGCCGTGCGAGGACTACAAGATAAATCCGGTGCTGGCGGACGCGCTGGACAAGATCTTCATCCTGCACGCCGACCACGAGCAGAACGCCTCGACCTCGACGGTGCGCATCGCCGGCTCTTCCGGCGCCAACCCGTTCGCCTGCATCGCCGCCGGCATCGCCTGCCTGTGGGGTCCGGCGCATGGCGGCGCCAACGAGGCGGCGCTGGCGATGCTCGCCGACATCGGCACTGTCGACAAGATTCCCGAATTCATCGCGAAGGTGAAGGACAAGAACAGCGAAGTCCGCCTGATGGGCTTTGGACACCGCGTCTACAAGAACTACGATCCGCGCGCCAAGATCATGCAGAAGATGTGTCACGCCGTGCTGGCCGAGACCGGCCATGGCGACGATCCGATGCTGAAGGTCGCGATGGAACTGGAGAAGATCGCGCTGAGTGACCCGTACTTCATCGACCGCAAGCTCTATCCGAATGTCGACTTCTATTCGGGTATCACGCTGAAGGCGATGGGCTTCCCGACCTCGATGTTCACCGTGCTGTTCGCGGTCGCCCGCACCGTCGGCTGGATCAGCCAGTGGAGCGAGATGATCGAGGACCCGCAGCAGAAGATCGGCCGTCCGCGCCAACTCTACACCGGCGTCGCCCGCCGCGACTACGTCCCGATGGACAAGCGGAAGTAACAGCCTCAAGCGCCGAATAACCAAAAGCCGGATGCGATCGTCGCATCCGGCTTTTGCTTTATTGGCGGGACTTCCGCATGGTGGCCAGCACGATGTCGGCCGACCGCGCGCTGGGCGGCTGATTGCCGGTCGACATGATGGCGTCGATCCGGGCGAAGGCCTCAAGCTGGTTTCGCCGCAACGGCGTATCGCCGAGCACCTCGCGCAGCGCCTGCGACAGCTTTTCAGGCGTGCAGTCCTCCTGCAAAAACTCCGGAACGACGTTCTCGCCGATGACGAGATTGGCAAGGATCACCGAATTCACCTTGATCGCCCGCCGCAAGATAAAGGCCTCCGCCGCGCCGGTCCGGTAGGCCGTCACCATCGGCACGCCTGCCAGCGCAAGCTCCAGCGTCACGGTGCCGGACTTCGCCAGCGCCGCATGCGCGATCCGGAAGGCCGCCCGCTTTTCCGCCTCGCCGATCACCACCCGAGGTTTTGTCGGCCACGCCTTCAGCGCCTCGACAATCGCTTCCTGCAGATGCGGCATGGTTGGCAGGATCAATTCGAATGCCACCCCGTCGCCTTGTAACCGACCCAACGCCTCGCCGAACACCGCCATGTGGTGGCGGATTTCGCTGCGGCGGCTGCCCGGCAGGACCAAAAGCACCGGCGACGACGCGTCGCGCCGCTTGCGTTCCTCTTCGCCCGGCCGCAGCGAGGAAAGTTGCTCAATCAGGGGATGGCCGACATAGCTGCAGGGCGGCCCGTGCAGCTTGCGGTATTGTTCAGGCTCAAACGGCAACAATGCGAGCACATGATCGACATAAGCGAGCATCGCGCGCGCGCGGCCCGGCCGCCACGCCCAGACTGACGGCGAGACGTAGTCGACGATCGGAATTTGCGGATCGCCGGAGCGGACGCGGCGTGCCACCCGATGGGTGAAATCCGGACTGTCGATGATGACGAGGACATCGGGCCTGGCCTCAATCACCTCGTCTGCGGTCTGTCTGATCAGCCGCAGGATCTTTGGCAACTGCTTCACCACGGCGGCAAGACCGATGATAGAGAGTTCCTCGATTGGAAAGAGCGAATTCAGGCCTTCCCGCGTCATGGCGCGGCCGCCGACGCCTTCGAACCGTACCGCATCGCCGAGGCGCTGGCGCAGCACCTTCATCAGGCTGGCACCGAGACGGTCGCCCGATTCCTCGGTCGCGATCAGAAAGATCTTCCGTGCGGCGGTTGCGGTCGCAGGCGCCGGCGTCACGCGGAGATGCCCTCGATGAAGAGCCCGGCCTGATCGGCTTTTTCGATCATGGCCTGCGGCTCGACCACCAGAGCGTTGCCGGCGGCGATCGCAATGCCGGCGAGCCCGGCCTCGGCCGCGCCTGCCACCGTTCGCGGCCCCACGGTCGGCAGGTCAAAACGCGGGTCCTGGCCGCTTTTGGGGGCCTTCACCAGCACGCCGCGTCCGGCCTTGGCGCGGATGCGGCCGTCGGCGCGAAGCCGCGCCACCCGCGCCAGCAGCCCGTCGGTGCCTTCGATATCCTCGACCGCGACCACGTGTCCCTCGATCACCACCGCGGCCTGGCCGATGTCGAAAGGACCGAGCGCGCCGAGCACATCCCGTCCCTTCCCGATATCGGCCCGGGCGCTGGCATTGGGCACAGCACGCGTAATGCCCCCCTCCGGCATCAGCAAATCAGGCGCGACATCCCTGATCCCGACCATGCGAAAGCCGTCCTGCTCGAGGATACGGCCGACGCCCGACAACAGATGATCGTCGCCGCCGCGAAACGCCGTGATGACCTTGCCGAGCACGCGCAGCGTGCCCCAGTCGAGGCGGATTTCCGACAGCGCGGGCCGCACCAGGCTTCCGATGAAGATCAGGTCGCGGCAGCCTTCGGAACGGAACAGCTTCGTTGCCCGGCCGAGCTGTCCGACCGAAATCCAGTGATGGCGGAAGCCCGCCACGCGATCGGAATCGCAAGCGCCCCGGAGCGCGAACAGGACCGGCGCGATGCCGCGCGCCTGAAGCGAATCCGCCACCGCAAACGGCATCGCGCCGCCGCCCGCGATCACGCCGACTGGTGAGGAAATGTCTGAAGCCGCTGAAATCATGGCTGCGGCGATCCCGGCATCAACGATTGCTGCCGTCGTCGGCGGGCATGCAGAGCGGACGATGCTTGCCGTCGCCGATGAAGGCGAGGATCTCGGCAATCGCCGGGTCTTCCGAGGCCAGCGGCTGCACCTCGCTCAGGCGATCGGCGAAGATGCCGGGGCCGTGAAACAGCTTTTGATAAAACGAGCGCACCGTCGCGAGCCGCGCCTTGGTGAACTTGCGGCGCTTCATGCCGATGATGTTCAGCCCCTCAAGGCTCGCATATTGGCCGTTGACGAGGCCGAACGGGATGATGTCGCCACGCACGCCGCAGACGCCGCCGACCATCACCTGCGGCCCGATCCGGGTAAACTGATGCACCGCAGACAGGCCGCCGATGAAGACGAAATCGCCGATCTGGCAATGGCCGCCGAGCGTCGCCGAGGTCGCGAAGATCACGTCGTTGCCGACCTGGCAGTCATGGCCGACATGGCTGCAGTTCATGAAGTAGCCGCGGTCGCCGACCCGCGTCACGCCGCCGCCGGCAACGGTGCCCGCGTTCATGGTGACGGATTCACGGATGGTGCAGCCTGCGCCAATTTCAAGCCGGGTGAGCTCGCCGCGATAGCTCAGGGATTGCGGCGGGGTGCCGAGCGAGACGAAGGGATAGATCGTGCAATCGGCGCCAACGGTGGTTTGCGCGGTGATATGCACATGTGCGATCAGCTTGCAATTCTCGCCGATGGTGACATTGGGGCCGATGATGCAGTAGGGACCGATCGAGGTGCCCTCACCGATCACGGCGCCATCCTCAACCCGCGCGGTTGGATCGATCGTCGTCATTAAGATAGCCCAGCCCATCCGTTAACGCGCGAATATGGCGCGTTTTCCGGTGGTTAGCGCGGCATCCCAATGCTGTCTAGTGACGTATGGTTACGTCGTGTTTCGTCACGCGCGTGCCCAGTCCACCGTCCAGCGGCAGGCCGGGCCGCGCCGAATGGTGCAGATGAACCGCCTTCAGTTACGTCATGCTGCCCGGCAGGAAGCAGCGGATTGAAATCCCGACCGCTCCCTTGACCGGCCAGACCATGGTGCGGCCGGCGCGATTTGGCTCGGTGATCACGGCGTCGTCGGGAACGTCTATCCACTCGCCCTCGAGCCGCACGCGGTAATGGCCTTCCTTCGATTCCCAATCAACGTCGGAGACCACGGAGCCGTCGGCATCCGAGCAGCATGGCCCCTTTCCGCTTCTCAGGCTGTCGAACCATTGCTTGAGCGGGGAGTTGGCGTAGCGCCCGTCATCGCGGGCCATGGCATTTCCGGCGAGAACAGCGCCCGTGCCGATCAGAACTACGGCGGTCCTGAAAAAATTCATGCAGCCCGTCCCGGCAACAAAAATTTCCATCAGCATTATAGCGTTTTCGAGCGAAGTGGATACTGGTTCGCGTGAAGAAAACGCGTCAGAACAAGGATCTGAAGCTTCGGTTCTGATTCCAATCAGAACCCATTATGCTCTAGAGGCCTGAAGTCGGGCTGAAGTTGGACGTTCAGCGGAGGCTCGCGCAAAGGTGATCAAGCTCCAGGAACGCTCTTTCTGCGGGCAACATGGGGTCGTGCCTCATACCGCCTCAGGCAGGCCGCGCAACGGCTTAGATCAGCCTAGTTGCCCGCCTGCGCGATCCATTCGGCAGGCTGCACGCGTGCAATCATGACAGCTGCGCCCGAAGCGCCAGGCTTGTAGACGAGCGCCTCGCCTTCTCTCACATCTCCGAATTCCTTTCCGAAGGCGTCGGCGATGTTCGTCTTGTGCGTGACCACGAGGTTATTGACGTCCCCTTTGGGGGCCGCATTGGCGAGATCGCGCAGGGAACGTCCGGCGCTGGTGTTCTTGCCTTCGGGATTTGCCATGGCGGACGAACTCCCCGCACCGCTGTCGGTCAGCTCATCCATGGGGGACACATCCCTGCCGGCCAGCAACTTGCCGGTTTCAACGGCTCGATTCAGTCGGCTGGTGTAGATCTCTCCGATCGGCACACCGAGCTTCTTCAAGGCTGCGCCCAGCTGACGGGCCATTTCCTTCCCCGCTTCGCTGAGCTGGCGCTGGGCGGCCATGTCATCGAATTTGAAAGGGTAAACATCCTTCCGGCTGTCATCAGTGGCGCCGTGTCGAAAAACGATCACGTACCCGCCGCCTTTCAGGGACGAGACCAGCGCGCTCATCTCGGCCGCGCTGCTCGGCAGCGGCACCAGGGAAACAACGACCCAGCACGCAATGATCGACGCGAACCTGCTCACGGATTTCTCCGCTCAAAAAGTGCAACGCCGACTACAGCGTACACGCGCAGGTTCTTTCAACCAAGTCTGGACCAGTTCACCCAACTTGGCAATTGCTTGACGATTGCTTCGCGATTCCTTGGCGATTCAGAGCCGATGATGACCGCGAACCGGATCAGTCCGTCAGCATCGCGCCGACGTCGGCTTCGGCAACGATCTGGCCGTTCACCTTGGCGTCGCCGTGAAACCACCACATGGTCTTGCGGCGGCCGATCGAGCGCATGTGATATTCGATGGTGTCGCCGGGAATCACGGGCTTGCGGAACTTGCACTTATCGATCGTAAGGAAATAAACCGCGCGCGGTTTCCCGGTGCCTTCAACCGACTTGATGCCGATCACGCCGGCAGTCTGCGCCATCGCCTCGATCATCATCACGCCCGGATAGACCGGACGCTCCGGGAAATGCCCGAGAAACGGCGGCTCGTTGAACGTCACGTTCTTGATGCCGATGCCGCTGTAATCGGCGCGGATCTTGATGACCCGGTCGATCAAGAGCATCGGATAACGATGCGGCAGCGTCTTGAGGATCTCGTTGATGTCAACGAGCTCAAACTTGACCGGTGATTCCTCTATCACTCCCGTCCCTCACCCTTCGAATCGGCCGTGCCGTCGCGCACCAGACGCTCCACTGCAATAATCTCCCTGAACCACTGCTTGGTCGGCTTGGCGAAATGTCCGCCCCAGCGGCCGTTGGGCGGAATGTCGTCCTTCACCGCGCTCATCGCCGTCACCTGCGCGCCATCGCCGATCTTGAGGTGATTGTTAATGCCGACCTTGGCGCCCAGCGCCACGTTGTCGCCGATCGTCAGGCTGCCTGCGAGCCCGATCTGGGCTGCCAGCAGGCAGTGCCTGCCGATGGTCACATTGTGGCCGATCTGCACCTGGTTGTCGACTTTGGTGCCCTCGCCGATCACGGTGTCGCGCAGGCTGCCGCGATCGATGGTGGTGCCGGCGCCGATTTCGACATTGTTCTGAATCAGGACACGGCCGGTCTGCGGCACCTTGAGATGGCCGTCCGGCCCAAAGAAAATGAAGCCGTAGCCATCCTGCCCGATTGAGCAGCCGGGATGGATCAGAACGTTGTTGCCGATCAGCGCGCACTGGATGGCACTGCGCGCGCCGACATTGCAGTCCCGGCCGATCTTGACATCGGCGGCAATAACAGCGCCCGCGCCGATCACGGTGCCTGTGCCGATCTCGACCCGCGGGCCGATCACCGCGAGCGGATCGACGATCACGCCGTCTTCCAGATGGGCCGACGGGTCGATAATAGCCGACGGCGCGATGCCGTCATTGCCGAACCAGGATTGCGGACGCAGTGCGTCGGCATGCCATTCGCGGGCGAGTTGCACGAAGGCGCGGAACGGCTGGGCGGTTCTCAGGACCGCCACATGGGCGGGTACCTGGCCCTCGAAACGAGGGCTGACCAGGCACGCGCCGGCCTTGGTCGAGATCAACTGATCGGCGTATTTGAGGTTGTCGAAAAACGCCAGATGCATGGGCCCGGCTTCGTCAAGCGAAGCCAGCCCCTTGATCCTTTGGTCGGCCCGCGAAGGGTCGACCAAAAGCACCTTCGTCAACGCGGCGATATCAGCCAGCGTCGACGGAGGAGGACTCTTGAAGAAAATCGGCTGCGCCATTCCACCCGTCGCAGTCCGGCCGGTAATCGGATTTAGAACGATGTTCCGCCGCCAAACTTGAATTGCTGAACGCGGTCGAACTGCCCCTTCGTGAGTGGCACCGCGTAGTCGAACCGCAGCGGACCGAACGGCGAGGCCCAGATCAAGCCAACACCCACCGAGGTACGAACGACATTCCCGGGGTCATACTGCAGTCCGAGGCAGGTTCCAGGATTGACCGGTTGAGTCGTCGTTGGCGGCGTGCAGCCCGGCACATTGACTTCGCCGGTCTGTGCCCATGACGTCGGCCCCTTGTAGTCATAGAGTCCACCGGCGTCGGCATAGACCGAACCCTTGAGCCCGACTTCCTTCGGCAGGAACCAGAACGGCATCTGCAACTCCGCCGACACGCCCCAGTATTTGGTGCCGCCGAGCGCGTCACCGGTGCCGAACGGATTGATGTCGCGCGGACCGATGCCGTTAGGCGCAAAACCGCGGACGAGGTTCGGCCCCATCTGGAACTGATCGAGCATCCGCAACTGGGTGTTGCCGAGCTGGTTGAGGATACCGCCCTGGACGTGGATCAAGCCGACGATATCGGCGACCAGAGGCGTGTAATACTTCAGGTCCGCCGCCGTCTTGATGTAGCTGACGTCGCCGCCGACGCCCGCGAAGTCCTGCTTGAAATCGACCAAGAGGCCGTCGGTCGGGTTCTTGTTGTTGTCGAGCGTGTTGTAGTTCAGCGAGTAGCCGAGCGCCGAGGTAATCGTCGAGCCGCTCGCCAGCTCCTTGCGGATCGGCAGCGAAGCTTCGCCATCGCTGTAGCACCACAGGCCGACGCCCGAAGCGTCGGTCGCACCCAGCGCCGCCGCGGCAGCAGAACCGTTCGCGTTCACCCAGGCCGGAGACGGATTGAAGGCCAGGAAAGGATTGGCGGGATTGTTGTTACAGTTCGCCAGCGCGTTCGGCAGCGAGATTTCCTGCTGATAGATCGAATAGCGCAGCTGCAGCGCGAGGTCTTCGCGCAGGCTGAAGCCGAGTCGCGGGCTGAAGCCCAGCGTCTTGGTGCCGTAGGAAATGTAGCTGTTGGCGAGTTGCTCGCGCTGGAACAGGTCGAGGCCGAGCGCCACGCGGTAGTCGAGCAGATACGGCTCGACCAACGACAGCGCATAGCCGCGCGCGTACTGGCCGTAGGTGACGGATGCCTTGGCGAACAGGCCTCTCCCCAGGAAGTTGCGTTCGGAAATACTGACTTCGGCGAGCGCACCGTCCGTGGTCGAATAGCCGCCCGAGACCGAGAAGTCGCCGGTCGACTTCTCTTCGAGATCGACGATCAGGATCACGCGATCGCTGGAGGAGCCGGGCTCGGTCACGATCTTCACGCTCTTGAAGAAGTCGAGGTTCTTCAGGCGCCGCTCGGCACGATCGACCAGCGCGCGGTTATAGGCATCGCCCTCCGAGAGATCGAATTCGCGGCGGATCACGTAGTCGCGGGTACGG
This sequence comes from uncultured Alphaproteobacteria bacterium, assembly GCA_963786115.1. Taxonomy (GTDB): domain Bacteria; phylum Pseudomonadota; class Alphaproteobacteria; order Rhizobiales; family Xanthobacteraceae; genus Bradyrhizobium. Next base: position 83,863 of record CAWAYC010000034.1, on the reverse strand, counting down.
GTATTGCCGCGGATATTGATGCGCTCGATATAGGTGCGCGGCCCCTCGTCAACGGCAAAGACGATCGAGACGGTGTGATTCTCGAAATTGCGGTCGCCGCGCGGGCGCACGATCGCAAAGGCGTAGCCGCGCCGCGAGGCCTCGATCTGCATCTCCTCGACGGACTTCTCCAGCGCTTCGGCATTGTAAAGCGAGCCGACGCTGACGCGCGAGAACGAGCGCAAGGACGTCGCATCCAGCGTCCCGATGCTGGATTGGAAATCCACCGACGCAACGCGGTACTGCTGGCCTTCCTCGATCTTGAAGGTAACCAGAAAACCCTTCTTCTCCGGATCGTATTCCGTCAATGCGGCCACCACCTGCACGTCGGCAAAGCCGTGCTTGAGATAGAAGCGGCGAATCAGGTCGCGGTCGGCTTCGACGCGGTCCGGATCGTAGACGTCGCCACCGCCGAGGAAGCTCAGCAGATTGGATTCGTGCGTCTTGATGATGTCCTTCAGGCGATAGGACGAATAGGCATTGTTGCCGATGAACTCGACCGATTTGACCCCGGTCTTCGGACCCTCGGTAATGGTGAAGATCAGATCGACGCGGTTGTTCGGCTGCTCGATGATTTCAGGGTTGACGCTCACATCGTAGCGGCCCGAGCGGCGGTAGATTTCGGCGATGCGCTGGGCGTCCGACTGAACCATGGGACGCGACAGCGTGCCGCGCGGCTTGGACTGGATTTCCGTCGAGAGCTGCTCGTCCTTGACCTTCTTGTTGCCCTCAAACGCGATGCGGCCGATCACCGGGTTTTCGACCACGACCACCACGATCCGGCCGCCCGCCTGGTTGATCTTCACGTCCTGGAACAGGCCGGTTTCGATCAGTGCTTTCAGGCCATCGTCGATCTCGGCCTGGGTGAGTCGGCCGCCGGGGCCGGGCTTGAAGTAGGAGCGGATGGTTTCGACCTCGACCCGTCGATTCCCCTCAACCGCGATCGAATTGACGCCCTGGGCAGCAGCCGGCGCAGATACAAGCACCCCCGCCAGCGGGGCAGCCACCGGCGCGGCAAACATGATCAGGGTGGCGACCAGAGCCCCCCTCACTCGCATTCCAAGAATCATGCGCCACGCGCCCTTATCATTCCGATGCCGCCCCAAACCCCTCGAGCCGGCAGATTCCCATTGATTGCCCTGCTTGTAGCCAATTTTGCCGAGGGGGCAAACGTTCTACCGCCGTGCAATTCCATTTTCGTTCCAAGACGTTGCCCATTAGCAACGTCACACAAAAGCCGCGTCACGATGCCGCCAAGTGCAGGATGTCGTTATAGGTTGCGAACACCATCAGCATTAGCACGAGCGCTAGCCCGATTCGGAACCCCATTTCCTGGGCCCGTTCCGATAGCGGACGCCCGCGAATGGCTTCCACGGCGTAGAACAGAAGGTGACCACCATCGAGCAGCGGCACTGGGAACAGGTTCAACAGGCCGATCGAGATCGAGAGTACCGCGGCAAGGTGAATCAAAGCTGTCAGGCCGATGGTGGCGACCTGCCCCGATATCCGGGCAATGCCGAGCGGACCTCCGACCTGGCTCGCAGCTTCCCGTCCGGTGAAGACGCCGCCGATATAGGCCAGCGTCCGATCAACTACGAACCAGGTTTCCTTGACCCCCAGCCACAGCGCTGTGGCGGGATCGACGCGCTCGGTCAGCACCTCACCGGGCGCGGTCGCGCGCGTGATGCCCAAAATGCCCTGCCGATGGCTGTTGCCGAACGGATCCTTGACGTCCCGAATCTCGGGCGTCGCCTGCAATTGCAGCGTGGCGTCACCGCGCTTGATCGTGAAGTTCAGCGTATCGCCGCCATGAGTGCTGACGATGCGCTGCATGTCGGAGAAGCTGTCAATTTTGCTGCCATCGATCGTCGTGACGATATCGCCGACCTGGAAACCTGCGGCGGCTGCGGCGCTCCCCACCTCGACCTTGTCGACCCGCGCCGTCGTGCTCGGCTTGCCGAAGAAGGTGAACAGGCAGGTGAAGATAACGATCGCCAGAATGAAATTCGCGATCGGGCCCGCGGCGACGATGGCCGCCCGCGGACCGACTTTCTTGTGGTGGAAACTGCCCGCACGCTCCGCTTCGCTCATCGCGGCGAGCGTTTCGGCCGAGGGCGTGGAGGCTTCGGATTCGTCGCCGAAGAACTTCACGTAGCCGCCGAGCGGGATCGCGGAGATTTTCCAGCGCGTGCCGTGACGGTCGTTGAAGCCCACGAGTTCCGGGCCGAAACCGAGCGAGAACGTTAGCACTTTCACGCCGGCCCAGCGGGCGACCAGAAAGTGACCGAGTTCGTGGAAGAAAACGACGATGGTCAGGACAAACAAAAAAGGAACGACGTAACCGATTAGCCCATGGCTCAACGTATTGAAACTATGCAAAAAAAACTCGGACATCCGGATTCCCTCGACCAGAGCGAAAGGCTCCGTCCCCAATGATCTAGGATGCCTTTAAGGCAATTTGAGGCAATAGGGAGGCAGCTTTATTTCTCGCGTTATGGTCAACGGAAATCGCATCATCCGCCGACGTCAAAGGTGCGAGGTTCCCGGAGCGAATCCAGTCGTTGATGGTCGCTTCGACCAGGCGCGCGATCGCTCCGAATTTGATTTTTCCGGCGATGAAAGCCGCCACCGCGACCTCATTGGCGGCATTGAATACCGTGGTCGCGCCGCGCCCGGTACGCAGTGCCTCATATGCGAGCCGAAGCCCCGGGAACCGCTCGAAATCCGGTGCCTCGAAGGTCAACTGTCCGATCTTGGCGAGATCCAGCCGCGCTGATGGTCCAACAATGCGGTCCGGCCATCCCAGGCAATGCGCGATCGGGATTCGCATATCCGGCGCGCCCAGTTGCGCGACCACCGAGCGGTCGGAAAATTCGACCATGCCGTGGACGATCGATTGCGGGTGCACGAGCACGTCGATCTCGTCCGGCGTCAACGCAAACAAATAGGAAGCCTCGATCACTTCGAGGCCCTTGTTCATCATCGAGGCCGAATTGATGGTGATCTTCTGCCCCATGCTCCAGTTCGGATGTTTCAGCGCCTGCACCAGCGTCGCCTGCTCGATGTCGGCAGCCGCCCAGGTGCGGAAGGGTCCGCCGGAGGCGGTGATGATGACGCGCACCAGCTCCTCGCGGTTGCCGGAACTCAAGGCCTGGAACAGCGCGTTGTGCTCGGAATCCGCCGGCAGGATGCAGGCCCCTGCTTTCGCCGCGCGCTCCATGAAGAAGTCGCCGGCGCAAACCAGGCACTCCTTGTTCGCAAGGGCCACCGTCGCGCCGCGGTCGACCGCGGCGAGCGCCGGTTTCAGCCCGGCTGCGCCGCTGACCGCGGCCATCACCCAGTCGGCGGGGCGCGCGGCCGCTTCAATAATGGCACTCTCGCCGGCGCCGCATTCGGTGCGCGTTCCGGCCAAGGCTTCCTTCAACTCGGAAAGGCGCGCGGGGTCGGCTACAGCCGCAAACCGCGCGTTGAATTCTTTGGCCAGTTTCGCAAGCGCCTGCACATTGCCATTGGCAGTCAGCGCCTCGACCCGGTAGCGGTCGCGCGCGCCGCGCAGCAAGTCCATGGTGCTGTCACCGATCGAGCCGGTCGCACCAAGCACGGTTACGGCGCGGACGGCGGATGCCGCGGCCGGATTATTACGCAAGGGGACTGCGCTCATCTCGTCACCAAACCATAAGACCGCGGCCGACGCCATCGGCGCCACCCCGCAAGAGACCGAAAATTGCCGCCACGACGACGGCTGCGACAAACCCGTCCAGGCGATCCATCAGCCCGCCATGGCCAGGGATGATGTGACTAGAATCCTTCACGCCAAACCGCCGTTTCACTGCGAACTCGAAGAGATCGCCGCACTGCGAAACCACCGACAGCACTGCACCGAGCAGCAACAGCGGACCGGCTTTGCCCAGATCGAACGCCGCAAATCCGCACGCCACGGCGAGGCTCGCGACAAAACCGCCGATCGCGCCGGCCCACGTCTTCTTGGGGCTGACCCGCGGCCAAAGCTTTGGCCCGCCGATGCCGCGGCCGGCAAAATAGCCGCCGATATCGGTCACCCACACGATCAGGAGCACGAACATCAGCGCGAGGAATCCTTTTGCGGAATCCAGCCGCACCAGCACCGAGGCGACCTGCGCCGCACCGGCGTAGAAAAATCCCGCCGCCGCCCAATTGCGCCGCTCCGGCGAAATCAATGCAGTGGCAATCAGCCCGATGGCGAGGACGGCGAGCGAAGCATCCATGCGTCCCGCCAGGAGGCAAAGTCCCGCCGCGGCAAGCGCGACGACCCCGCAAGCCACGACGCGCATCTCGCGCGCGAGGCCCACGATCATCAGCCATTCCACGTAAAGACCGATGACGGCCAGCGTCACGAGCACGGTCCACAAGAAGCCGCCAGCATAGGCGATGGCGATGGCGACCGGCGCCAGCACCAGGGCGGCGGCCACGCGCATGACGAGATTGCGCGAACCCTGCCCGCTTGCTGCCGCTTCGCCGGCCCTATCCTCGGTCACGATCCGGTTTTCTCAGCCAGCCCGCCGAAGCGGCGCTCACGCCTGGCATATTCGGCGATCGCGCTTTCCAGTGCCGCTTTGTCGAAATCCGGCCAGTGGATCGGCACGAACACGAGTTCGGTGTAGGCCGCCTGCCACATCAGGAAATTCGACAGCCGCAGCTCACCGCTGGTGCGGATGATCAGGTCGGGATCTGGGATATCGGGGGCATCGAGATATTGCCCGAGCGCATCGGCGTCGATCGACGCCGGATCGCGCTTACCCTCCGCCACTTCGCGCGCCAGCCGTCGCGCGGCGCCGGCGATTTCCTGGCGCGAGCCGTAGTTGAAGGCGACGACGAGATTGAGCTTGGTGTTGCCCTTGGTCAGCTCTTCGGCTTCGTTAAGCAGCGCGCAGATATCCGGCTCCAATCCCTCGCGCTCGCCTATCACGCGCACGCGGACGCCGTCGCGATGCAGGCTCGCCAGATCGTTGCGGATGAAGCGCCGGAGCAAGCCGAACAGATCGCCGATTTCGGTCGCGGGACGCGACCAATTTTCCGAGCTGAAGGAAAAGATCGTCAGATAGCGAATACCAAGTTCATGCGCGGCGCGGACGACGCGGCGCAACGCCTCGACGCCGCGGCGATGGCCCTCCACGCGCGGCAGGCCGCGCGCTGCCGCCCAGCGCCCGTTTCCGTCCATGATGATCGCCACATGCACGGGAGGATCGGTTCGATCCGATCCTTTGGTTGCGGGGGCGGCGGCGTTCGACATTGATGGATCCAATCACGCTAGACGGTGAGGATTTCTTTTTCCTTGGCCGCAAGCAGTTGATCGATTTCGGCAATCGTGGCGTCGGTCGCCTTTTGCACGTCATGCGCAAGGCGCTCGTGATCGTCTTCGGAAATCTCGTGATTCTTCTCGAGCTTCTTGACGACGTCCAGGCCGTCGCGGCGGACATGGCGGACCGCGACCTTGGCCGCTTCGGCGTATTTGTGCGCGACCTTCACGAGCTCCTTGCGGCGCTCTTCGTTGAGTTCAGGAATCCGCAGGCGCAGCACCTGCCCTTCGGTCGCCGGGCTCAGGCCGAGATTCGAATCGACGATCGCCTTCTCGACGGCCTTGACCATCGACTTGTCCCACACCTGCACCGAGAGCAGCCGCGGCTCGGGCACGCTGACGGTGGCGAGCTGATTGAGCGGCATATGCGAGCCGTAGGCTTCCACCTGCACGGGCTCCAGCATGGAGGCCGCGGCGCGGCCGGTGCGCAGGCCGCCGAGCTCATGCTTGAGCGATTGCGTCGCGCCTTGCATACGGCGCTTCAATTCGTTGATGTCAAAACCAGGCGTGGGCATTACGCTCTCCCCTCCTTGAGATACCAGCCGACGGCACCGTGTGGTGTCGTGCGGTTCGAATCCGGCACGTCAGCCGGCGACGACCGTGCCGTGGCCGGCACCGCGCAGGATCGCACCGATCGAACCCGGCTCGGCGATCGAGAATACGATGATAGGCAGCGATGTCTCGCGGGCAAGCGCGAATGCGGTTGCGTCCATCACCTTGTAGCCGCCCTCGATCGCCTGCGAGTGCGTCAGGCGATCGAATCGCTTGGCCGACGGATCCTTCTTGGGATCGGCGCTGTAGACGCCATCGACATTGGTGGCCTTGAGCACCGCTTCCGCCCCGATCTCGGCGGCGCGCAGCACCGCCGTGGTATCGGTCGTGAAAAACGGATTGCCGGTTCCACCGCCGAGCAGGACGATCCGTCCCTCGGCCAGGTATTTGTGCGCCGCACTGCGGGTGAACAGCTCGGAGATCTCCGGCATCACGAAAGCCGACAAGGTCCGCGCCGGCGTACCCTTGCGCTCGATGGCGGCCTCCAGCGCGAGGCAGTTCATCATGGTGGCGAGCATGCCCATGGTGTCGCCGGTCGGGCGCGACACGCCGCGGGAGGATACCTCGACGCCGCGTACGATATTTCCGCCGCCCACGACAACGGCGACCTCGCAGCCGAGCTGGCGCGCCGCGATCAGATCGCCGGCGATGCGGTCAACGGTTGGCTGGTCGATGCCGAAGGATTGGCTGCCGGCAAGATATTCGCCCGAGAGCTTGATCACCACACGACGATAGACCGGGTCAGCCATTGCTGGTCGCTTCCTTATCCCGCGCAGCGAGCTTCCGGCGCGAATGCGCCGGAAGAGCACTTCCTTGCCGTCACTTCTTGCCGCTGGCCGCCGCGACTTCGGCCGCGAAATCGGATTCCTGCTTTTCGATTCCCTCGCCGAGCGCATAGCGCACGAAGCCAGTGATCTTCACCGGTGCACCGATCTTGCCTTCGGCTTCCTTCACCGCCTGCGCGACCGACTTGCCCTTCTCGTCATGGATGAAGGCCTGCTCCAGCAGACAGACTTCCTTGTAATAGGTCTTGAGGCCGGATTCGACGATCTTCTCGATCACGTTGTCGGGCTTGCCCTGCTGGCGATACTTGTCGGCCAACACGTCCTTTTCGCGCTTCACGATTTCAGGATCGAGACCGCCCGGATCCAGCGCCTGCGGGTTGGTGGCGGCGACATGCATCGCAAGCTGACGGCCGAGCTGCGCGAGCTCGTCGGCCTTGCCGGTGGACTCCAGCGCTACCAGCACGCCCATCTTGCCGGCGCCTTCGATGACCGCGCCATGGATGTAGCTCGACACCACGCCCTTGCCGACCTCTAGCGAAGCCGCGCGGCGCAGCGTCATGTTCTCGCCGATCGTTGCAATCGCGTCCGAGACCGCGGTCTCGACGGTGACGCTGCCGACCTTCGCTGCCTTGATCTTCTCGACATCGGCGCCGACATCGAGCGCGACCTGCGCGATCATCTTGACGAGGCCCTGGAACTGCTCGTTGCGGGCAACGAAATCGGTCTCCGAATTGACTTCGACCACGACGCCCTTGCCGCCCGACGTCACGGCGCCGATCAGGCCTTCCGCCGCGACGCGACCGGCCTTCTTGGCAGCCTTCGACAGGCCCTTCTTGCGCAGCCAATCGATCGCCGCCTGCATGTCGCCGTTGTTTTCGGTGAGCGCCTGCTTGCAATCCATCATGCCCGCGCCCGTCGACTCGCGCAGGTCCTTGACCATCGCTGCTGTGATCGTTGCCATCGTTGAATGTCCTTTTTGCCTGTAGAAGAACCACGGCGCTTGTCAGCGCCGCGGTCGGCGACAGGGAATGTCTTGATCGGGAATTGAAGGGTGGCCGGGAAAGCCCGGCCACGCCGTTACCGTTATTCCGCCTCGGGCGCGGTCAGGGTCTTGGCCTGGGCGACCCAGCGATCGGCCCGGCTCGGCAATCCGACTTCTTCGCCGATCTTGTGGGCGGTGTCGTGATCGAGCTCGGCGAGCTGCCAGTAATGGAAGATGCCGAGGTCGTTGAGCTTCTTCTCGATCGCGCCCGACACGCCGGTGAGCTTCTTGAGATCGTCGGCGGTGCCGCGCGGCCCGGCGAGACCCTGGAAGCCGGCCGACTGCGGCGCGGTCGGAAGCTCTTCGCGAGCCGGCTGGGCGGACGCGCCGATATCGATCCCGGAATCGCCCTGCGCACGCGAGATGCCGTCAATCGCGGCGCGCGCCACCAGATCGCAATACAGCGAAATGGCGCGGCCGGCGTCGTCGTTGCCCGGCACCACAAAGGTGATGCCCTTGGGATCCGAATTGGTATCGACGATCGCGGCAACGGGAATGTTGAGCCGCTGCGCTTCCTGGATCGCGATGTCTTCCTTGTTGGTGTCGATCACGAAGATCATGTCGGGCAGACCGCCCATGTCCTTGATGCCGCCGAGCGAGCGATCGAGCTTGTCGCGCTCGCGCTGCAGGGTCAGGCGCTCCTTCTTGGTGTAGGAGTTGGCCTCACCGGACGAGAGCACTTCGTCGAGATGACGCAGCCGCTTGATCGAGCCGGAAATCGTCTTCCAGTTGGTCAGCGTGCCACCGAGCCAGCGCGAATTGACGAAATACTGCGCCGAGCGCTTGGCGGCTTCCGCGACGCCGTCCTGCGCCTGCCGCTTGGTGCCGACGAACAGGATACGACCGCCCTTGGCGACGGTGTCCGAGACGGCCTGCAACGCGCGATGCAGCAGCGGCACGGTCTGGGCCAGATCGATGATGTGGATGTTGTTGCGCGCACCGAAAATGTAATCCGCCATTTTCGGATTCCAGCGGTGCGATTGGTGGCCAAAGTGAACGCCAGCTTCGAGCAGCTGACGCATGGAAAAATCGGGTAGCGACATAGGTTCAGTTCTCCGGTTGGTTCCTCCGGAAACGTGTGAGCAAACGGGCCTAAGGCCCGGTTGCCACCGGACGGCTTTTTAGAGCCATGTTTCCGTGTGAGATGGCGGGCTATATAGCGCGATTTGAGCAGGAAGCAAGGAAATACGGCCCTTTCGCCCCCTCGGGCGGGCTCTGCCCCTGAATCCGACGTTTGAGGGCTCAAACTGCTGAAATTGGCGCCAGGATTCCAGCCTTCCATTGTCGCGGGTCCCCGACAGGCGTAGCGTTAACCAATCCGCAATCGCCCGCATCGTGAGGCGACAGCGCGAGTTCCTCCCGGTGTGCGGATTGCCCATCGCAAATGGAGGAACTGCCATGACCGTGGCTCCGACCCTGCAGAAATATCTCGATCAGACCATCACATACGATCTGGTGCCGCACGACCCCACCATGTCGTCAACGCGCACGGCCGAAGCCTGTCACGTGCCGGGCGACCGACTGGCCAAAGCCGTCGTGCTTCGACGCGACGGCGGCTACATGATGGCAATCCTTCCAGCCTCTCGTCACCTGCATTTGCCTGCCCTGAGAATGCAGCTCGGCCACAGGGTCGATCTCGCCAACGAAGACGAGATATCGAAGCTGTTCACCGACTGCGAACGTGGGGCCGTTCCGCCGATCGGCGAGTGCTACGGGCTCGACGTCATCGTCGATGACAGCATCGATTCCCAACGCGAGGTCTACCTGGAGGGCGGCGACCACGCCACGCTCATCCGCCTGGGCGGCGCGCAGTTCGCGCGATTGACCGCCAACGCCTGGCACGGTCATTTCACAACGCACGATTGAGCGCGCGCTGGACCGTGGTGGGGAGCGCTTGCTGAAGCGTCCCCCGCCCGGCGGCAGTCCCCGATCAGACACCGGTCTGACCGGCCGCGTTATCAGCAGCGCTCAACGTTCGGTGGGCATTTCTTGGCTGCGGCTGCGGGCGTCGGACGCGGTGGTGGTGGCGCCGGCCGTGGCGGTGGTGGCGCCGGCCGCGCCATCTGAGGTGGCGGTTGTGGCGTGGCCGGCCGCGGCGGGAGGTGGAGCAGCCATCCGGGGCGGCGGCGGCGCGGCAACGCGCGGCGGGGGCGGAGACGCCGCAACGTGGGGTGGAGGTGGCGGCGGTGCTGCTACCCGGGGCGCCGGCTTGGCCACTTGCGCAACCGGCGGCGGCGGAGGCGAACGACGCACATCCGGCGCCACTTGCGGTTTCGCCGCAGCGGACGGCGGCGGGGGCGGCAACGTGGCCGCGGGCTTCGGCGGGGCTGCGGGAGGAACCGCCGAGGGCTTCGTGGCGGCTTCCGGCACGACCGCGGGCTTGGCGTTGGCTGCCGGGGTCGAAACGCCGGGCTTCGGCTGACCGGGCGCTGCTGGCGCGGCTACGCCACCCGGTCGCTTCGGAGCGCCAGCGATTCCAGGAGTGCTCGGAGCAGCCGCGGCCGGAGGCACCGTTCCCGGTTGCGGAGGCACTGATCCCGGTTGCGGCTGGGCAAGCTTCGCACTTGGATTGACCGCGTTCGGTGGGCTTCCCCCCGCTGCGGCCGGCGGTGCGGGCGGCGCCCCCTTGGCGCCGGGCACCGGCAGCGCGTTCGCCTTCGGCAAGCCTTGCCGCCCTGGGGGCAGCGCGTTCGGCGCCGCGGCGTTTGGGGTCACATTGGCCGGTTGCGGTGCATTGGGAGCAGCCTTGATGCCGTTCGGGGCGACCGACGTCGCGGGCGCGCCGGGTGCGCCAGGCGCCACGGGTGCGCCGACCACGCCCGCCTTCACGGCAGGATTGATCGAAGCGCTCGGCGGCGGCGGCAATTTGCCTTGCTGGATCAGGGTCGCCCTTTGCGCGACCGCGGGCGGCAAAGTCGCCGTAGCGCCACCCGGTGCCGGCGCGGCGGCGACCGGCGGCGTTGGAGCGCCGTTGGGCGGAACGTTCGCTCCTCCCGGCGGAAGCGCCGGCGCCAGCTGCGCCGGCCGATTGATGACGTTATTGATGACGGTCGTGTTGTGGATGTTGGCGTAGATGATGTTGTTCGGCGGCGGGGCCACGTAGACGGGCGCCCGGACATAGACCGGAATCGGCACGAACAGCGGCTGTGGCAGGATGAACAAGCCGATCGGTGGCGGTGGCGGCGCCAGCACAACGAAATCCGGCGGCGGCGGCGGCAAATAGTAGACCGGCGGCAGTGGCGGCGGCACAAAGTCGAATTCGGGATCGCTGAAAGCCAGCACCGGACGATCGACATACACGAATTCGTCGGGCGGCGGCGGCGGCACGTCGTAATCGATCATTGCGAACGCCGGCGGCGGCTCCAGCGGCGCGGTGAGAATCACAAGACGTCGCCGCGCGTCGGCGACATGAGGCCCGCGCGGATAACGACGGCAGTACGACCAATAGGCGTTCGGCGTGTCGGTGCGGTAGGTGCGGCCCCAGGTGACAGCTTCGCGCCGCGCGGCGACGATCGCCATCACCCGCCTGGCCAGCGGGTCGCCCGGATAGGCGACCAGGAAATCCTCGTAGCCTTGCAGCGTGTCGCGCTCGAGCGCGGCCGTATAGGCTTCCTGCACGCCGAGATCGCGGATCGGCTTGTCGCGGATAGCGGCGACCTGATTCGGCGGCGCGGCCGCCGGCGCATCGGGGCCGCGCTCGAAGAACATGAACGGCGCATCGATCTTCTGGCTATCCCACGGCACCTGCGCGCCCTTGGTCGCTTCGTTGACGCGAAGCCGCACGCGGTTGAAGACCTCCGGCAGCGGCAGCCCGCCGGTGCGGATCATTTCGGCGAGCGACTGGGCGTAAGCGCCATATGGCCCCTGCTCCGCCGGTGCAACGGTGCCGGGCGCGGCGTTGTAGGCGATCAGCATGTGCTGATCCGCTTCCACCAGCGCCAGCCCGCTTGCGATCTGTGCCTCGATGAAAGGCTGCTGGCGCGCCGCGTCCAGCACGACGATGTTGGCCTTCAGCGGCAGAGAGGCGAGCTGGCGGACATAGTCGCCGATCCGCAGGGCCTCGATCGGAATGTCGGTGTCGCGATTGATCGCGGAATCGACCGGCACGAAGTAATTCTCGCCGGCCAATTGCAGCCCGTAGCCCGCCAGATAGACCATCGCGACCGTACCGGGCCCGGAGCCTTCGGCCTTCTGGACGAAGTCGCGGAGGCTCTTGCGCAAGGTATCGCCATCGAGGTCGCGGGCGCCGATGACGTCAAAACCCGCCGCCTGCAGGGTCTGCGCGATCAGACCCGCATCGTTGGCCGCGGTCGCCAGCGGCGATTTCGCGTACGCACCATCGCCGACGACGAGAGCGATGCGCTTTTCCTGCTGCTGGGCGATAGCGGAACCCGACATCCCGGCGAGTGCGGGCAACAGCGTCAGAGAGAGCAAAACGATCGAAAGGCCCCTGGTCACGCGCATAGCTTTTGCCCCGCCACGGTTCACCGAATGACATCAGCACACTGGACGCCCGGTTGGCTGAATGCCGCTTGAACGAAAGACGTTGCCAATAAGGCAAGCGCATGACGGGAGACGATTGCGGACGCTGGAACTGTCCGGACGCTCGGCCTGCGATTTCAACCAGTGACCTCTTCCGCTTTGGCGCACATTCGAAGGCTATTCCGCTCAGTTTAAGCTCGGCAAGCGACGTTGCTCGCGCTGGCCTTCATCCAGAGGAAAAAATGCGGCGGGCCCGGGATTATCGCTGCCGGAAGTGGCCACCGCGGCACCGACCGCAGACCGGCCAGCCCACCCACCATCGTCATTCCGGTGACGGACCTTATGCCTCTCGCTGGATCTTACGAGGAAAAAATAGGTGCGGCCGGATCCGTCGTGGAAATGTCGCGTTTGGTCTCGCCCGGAAACAGCGTCTCACTGGCCGTGAGCTGATGCCGACCTGGCGGGCGGTCGACATAGACATAGGTCCCGACGTGACCTTGGCCGATCGGGCTGCCGTCGAGTTTCAGCTCGCAGGCGCAAATCGTCAGACTGAGGTCATCCCCTTCTCCGAAGCACCACGATGCGCGATTGGCCCGGCTTTGGCGGCCCGATCCTTCTGCGCGATGGCAGCATAGTCGATACCGACTTCTATCACTCTCACACCCCGCAACAGTCCCGCAACACAGCCAAAATCACGCCACGCCAGTACATCACGCCCCCAAATGCCCTCGCAACATCTCTACCCAAGACACGATGAGGTTGCAAGGCGGCGAGACATGATCGCGTGATCCTGATAGGCCCTCAGCCGCCAGGGGCACGTCGATCAATCCAAGATGCCGCGTCATCGGCCGTGTTCGCCGCATCGGAAGCAGCGGCTGGCGACGGCGCGCGCCGATCGCTAGGGCACCATTTCGACCCGGCCGTCCTTCAGCCGATAGACGCCGCCGACCACTTTCAGTTTGCGCTGCTCGACGGCAGCGCTGAGGATCGGCGTTGCCGAACCCAGATTGGCAACGTTGTCGACCACGTTCTGCCGGATGGCCTTGCCGAGCGTGTCGCCGCCTTGCTGCGAGACGGCTTTCACCGCCGGTGCAATGCCCGTGACCAGTGACGGCATGTGTCCGGGCAGCGGCTTGTCGTCCTTGAGCGATTTGATGGCGGCATCGACGGCGCCGCAGCTGTCGTGGCCGAGCACCAGGATCAGGGGCACGCCGAGCACGGCGACGGCATATTCCATGCTGGCGACGACTTCGGCGGTCGCAAAATTTCCGGCGACGCGGCACACGAAGAGATCGCCGCGGCCGCTGTCGAACGCGTATTCCGGCGCAATGCGCGAGTCGGCGCAGCTCAAGATGGCGGCGTAGGGATTTTGACCTCCCGCCAGCGCTTCGCGCTCGTGCTTGAAATCATGCCGCCGCGATACGCCGTCGACGTAGCGGCCATTTCCTTTCATCAGCCGTTCGAGCGAAGCCTCCGGCGACAAGACGTTCTGTGGCTTCGGCGGCGGTTTTGCTTCCTTGGCAAGCGCACCACCCGCGAGCAACAGTCCGGTTGCCGAGGCCGCGCCGAAAAGCAAGCTGCGCCGCGAATATTCCAACCGCTGTGACTGACTTCGAAGGCAGGTCTCGCACATGGGCAAACTCCTTGGGAAGCTCTTTTGCTTTGCTACAGCGTCTGCACGTCCACTACGCCGGCGACGGCCTTGATCGCACCGGCGATCTGCGGCGAGACCTTGAAGCGGCCGGGCAGCTTCATTTCAACCTCGGTCTCGAGATCGAGCATGATGACGAGCGACACGTCGCCATCGGCGCCTGCCACGGGAACGGCTGCCGGCTTCGCCTGGGGAATCCGGGACGAGCCGGCGGGCGCTGCCGCCTCCGGCATGTTGAGCCGCTTGGCGATCGAATCCAGCGGCTTGGTATCGCGCAGGAAGATACGCAGGCCCTTCTGGGTCTTGGCTGCGGCGGCGTCGAGCGGCTCGGCGTGCAGCACCCGCGCGCGCACGTCCTCGCCCTGCAGCTCGGCGCCAAGCTGCAGCAAGACCGCGGCGCCCGGCTCCAGCACATCGCGGTATTGCGCGAGCCCTTCGGAAAACAGCACGGCCTCGAAATGGCCGGTCGGATCCGACAGCCCCATGATGCCCATCTTGTTGCCGGTCTTGGTGCGCCGCTCCATGCGCGACACCACGGTCGCCGCGACCTTGCCCGCGGTGGCGCCGGTTTTTACCGCGCGCGAAAATTCCGCCCAGCTCTGCACCCGCAGCCGCTTCAGGACGGTCGCGTAATCGTCGAGCGGATGGCCCGACAGGAAGAAGCCGATGGCGTCGTATTCGCGGCGCAGCCGCTCGGCCGGCAGCCACGGCTCGACCTGCGGCAGCATGATGGTCGGCGCGTCGGCGGCGCCGCCGAACATGTCGTTCTGCCCCGACGTCGCGGCCTCGTGGCTGCGCTGGCAGGCGGCGAGGATCGCATCCGCGCCAGCAAAGACCCGGGCGCGGTTCGGCTCGAGGGTATCGAACGCGCCAGCCGCGGCGAGACTCTCGATGATGCGCTTGTTGATCGCGCGCGGGTTCACGCGGGCGGCGAAATCGGCGAGCGACGTGAACAGGCCCTTGCGCCGCTCTTGCACGATCAATTCCACCGCCTGCGGCCCGACGCCCTTCAGCGCGGCAAGCGCGTAATAGATGGTGCCATCGCCGACTTCGAACGTCGCGCCGGAGCGGTTGACGTTCGGCGCCTCGACCTTAAAGCCGAGCCGCTGCGCCTCGGCACGAAACTCCGACAGCTTGTCGGTGTTGTTGAGTTCGAGCGTCATCGACGCCGCGAGGAACTCCACCGGATAATGCGCCTTCATGTAGGCGGTGTGATAGGAAACCAGCGCATAGGCCGCGGCGTGGCTCTTGTTGAAGCCGTAGTCGGCGAACTTGGCGAGCAGTTCGAAGATCGTATCGGCCTGCCCCTTCGGCACGTTGTTCTTCACCGCACCGGCAACGAAGATCGCGCGCTGCTTCTCCATCTCGGCACGGATCTTCTTGCCCATCGCACGCCGCAGCAGGTCGGCGTCGCCGAGCGAGTAGCCGGCCATCACCTGCGCGATCTGCATCACCTGTTCCTGGTAGATGATGACGCCGAAGGTCTCCTTCAGGATCGGCTCGAGCAGGGGGTGCAGATATTCCGGCTCTTCGTCGCCGTGCTTGCGCGCACAATAGGTCGGGATGTTCGCCATCGGACCGGGACGATAGAGCGCCACCAGCGCGATGATGTCCTCGAAACGGTCCGGCCGCATGTCGACCAGCGCGCGCCGCATGCCCTGGCTTTCCACCTGGAACACGCCGACCACGTCGCCCCGCGCCAGCATCTGGTAGCTTTTCGCATCGTCGATCGGCAGTGTCGCGAGATCGACGTGGATGTCGCGCTGCTTCAGGAGCTTGACCGCGACGTCGAGCACCGTCAGCGTCTTCAGGCCGAGGAAGTCGAACTTCACGAGACCCGCGGGTTCGACCCATTTCATGTTGAACTGGGTCACCGGCATGTCGGATTTGGGATCGCGATAGAGCGGCACCAGTTCGCTCAGGGGGCGATCGCCGATCACGATGCCGGCGGCGTGGGTGGAGGCGTGGCGGGTCAGGCCTTCAAGACGCTGCGCGATATCGAAGGCGCGCGCCACCACCGGGTCCTCGTCGCGGAACGCCTGCAGCTTCGGCTCGCTCTCGATCGCCGCCGCCAGCGTCACCGGCGCCGCCGGATTTTGCGGCACCAGCTTCGTGAGCTTGTCGACCTGGCCGTAGGGCATCTGCAGCACGCGCCCGACGTCGCGCAGCACGCCCCTCGCCTGCAGCGTACCGAAGGTGATGATCTGCGCCACTTGATCGCGACCGTAGCGCTTCTGCACGTAGTCGATCACCTCGCCGCGGCGGTCCTGGCAGAAGTCGATGTCGAAGTCAGGCATCGACACGCGTTCGGGGTTGAGGAAGCGCTCGAACAGCAGCCCGAAGCGGATCGGATCGAGGTCGGTGATGGTCAGCGCATAGGCAACCAGCGATCCCGCGCCGGAGCCGCGCCCCGGGCCGACCGGGATGCCCTCGGATTTTGCATGCTTGATGAAGTCGGAAACGATCAGGAAGTAGCCCGCATAGTTCATGCGGGTGATGACATCGAGTTCGAAGGCGAGCCGCGCGCGGTAGTCTTCCTCGGTCGTGCCTTGCGAAAGTCCGTGCAGCTTGAGCCGGTTGGCGAGACCCTCCTCGGCCTGGCGGCGCAATTCGGCGGCCTCCTCGCTTTCCGCGTCGGCGGCGTTGCTGCCGGCACCGACGGTGAACCGCGGAAGGATCGGCTTGCGTGTCTTCGGCCGGAACGAGCAGCGTTCGGCGATCTCGATCGTCGAAGCGAGCGCTTCCGGAATGTCGGCAAACAGCACCGCCATTTCGGCGCGGGTCTTGAATCGGTGATCGGGCGTGAGCTGATCGCGATCGGTTTCGGCGATCAGCCGGCCGCCGGCGATGCACAACAGCGCGTCGTGCGCCTCGTAATCGTCGGTGCTCGCGAAATATGGCTCGTTGGTCGCAACCAGCGGCAATCCTTTGGCATAGGCGAGATCGATCAGCCCGGCTTCGACGCGCCGCTCCCTGTCGACGCCGTGGCGCTGCAACTCGATATAGAGGCGGTCGCCGAACAGGCTCGCCAGCCGCTCACAGCGAACAGCCGCAAGCGGTGATTGATCGGCGTTGAGCGCGAGCGAGATCGGTCCGTCCGGGCCGCCGGTGAGCGCGATCAGGTCCTCGGCATCGCCTTCGAGCCAATCGAACTTGATATGCGGGGATTGATGAACGGGCGTCTCCAAAAACGCCCGCGAGTTCAGCCGCATCAGGCTGCGATAGCCGCGCTCGCGCGCTGCCAGCAGCACGATCCGCGACGGCCCTGCGGCCAGCGCGTTGCGCGCGTTGGGGTCGACGTCGCCGAAATCGACCGCGAGCTCGCAGCCGATGATCGGCTGGATGCCGTAGCCCGCCATCTTGTCGGAGAATTCCAGCGCCCCGAACATGTTGTCGGTATCGGTCAGCGCCAGCGCCGGCTGGCGATCGGCTTTTGCCAGTTCGCCGAGCTTGGCGATCTTGATCGAGCCCTTCAGCAGCGAATAGGCCGAATGAACGTGGAGATGAACGAATCCGGCGTTGGGCATGGTCGCTTGAAAGGCTCTCGGCATCAGGGATGGCAGCGATGACCGGTCCGGCGGACAGCGTCCTTCAGGCCCGACTCGCCGCGCAATGGTGATGCCTTGAACCTGCGGAGTCGACTCGGAACGCGTCCTCGGGAGCCGTCATCCGGCTTTTCCCCAAGCGCAACGCTCGCCTCACAGCTGCGGGATCAATTGCGCCCAGACCGCGATCATCCCGACAAACAGCGTGATTGACGCCAAAGCTGCCGCTTCCTCCACGAAAATCTTCAACATGGCCTGTCTCCCTTAGACTAGAACATATAGGGAACATTGTTCCTTTTCTGTTCCGGGAGTCAAGAGAGCCGTGAGCAACGGCTTTCGCCAAGCGTTTCGATGGTTAATCCGCCCAACAAAAAAGCCCCGGGGCGATGCCCCGGGGCTTTCGTTTTCGCCGCTAGTGCGGAGATCAGTACCTGCCGACGACCGGACCGCCGAACTTGTAGTTCACGCGGACGGTGACGAGATCGACGTCCTGACGGACACGATCGGAGCCCACAAACGCGCCGGCCGTGTTCGTGAAGTTGAGGGTACGATCCTGCATGAACAGGTGATCGTATTCAACCGCTGCCGACCAGTTCGGAGCGAAAGCGTATTCGAGGCCGACGCCGACCGCGCCGCCCCAGCGGGTATCGTCGCCGGTGCTGGCAAAGAGGGCACCGGTGGCAACATCAATGACCCGATTGCTATTAGACGTCACAGCCGCACCGCCCTTGACGTAGAACAGGACGTTATTGGCGGCGTAACCGATCTGACCGGTGATCAGGCCGAACGCGTCGATCTTCGATTCGTTGCGGGTGGCGAACGCCAGGCTGTTGTTGCTGCCGCTCAGGTCAGCCCAGTTGCCCTGCCCTTCGACACCGAACACCCAGGTGCCGGTCTGCCAGCGGTAACCGATCTGACCGCCGACGACGCCACCGGTCGCATCGTGGGAACCTTCTGAGCCACCACCGACGAAGTCCCAGGTATTGTGGCTCGAACCCCAACCACCGTTGGCACCGATGTAGAAACCGCTCCAGTCATAGACAGCCGCGATCATCGGCGGCGCCTTGGTGTAAGGACGCGCCGCGAGATCCGCAGCCATCGCCGGCATAGCCGCGCCGAGCGCGATCAGACTCGCCGTAACAAGCAAAACCTTCTTCATTTTCATTCCCGTTCCAAGTTTTTCTTCAGGCCCCCGGGCCATGCGACCTCTTACCAGCCTTCGTCGGAATTGCTGTAACTTCGCTGCAACAGGCGATGCGAAACGACTCTCACGGAAACGTCAGTTAATGTTATATTACCGGCACTTTTTGAAACTTTACGACGTCGTTCTTCGCATAAAATTTACATTTCAATTTCGCTCAATCACATATGCATATTCGTGTGAGCACGAGCGCGAGAAATGTGTTTGACGGAAACCCTACGCTCCGGCTTGGATGCACTCGCAAAAGCGCCGGCCGGTTCACAAGGAGATGAGATGCGCAGCCTGATTCTGACTTTGCTGGCGGCCAGCGCGATGGCCGCGCTCGGCGCGGCGCCTGCGAAAGCCGTCGGTACGCGGTATCCGTTCTGCATCCAGGGCGACGAACAGCCCGGGCTCAGCAACTGCACCTTCGTCAGCTACGAGCAATGCCAGGCCACCGCTTCCGGGCGGCGTTTGTGGTGTATTCCAAATCCGTTCTACGCCGGCGACAGCGAAGACCCCCGCGCCTATCGTGGCGCCCGCCGCGCTCCGCCGCCGCCCGGATTTTTCGGCTATCGCACCTATTGACCGATCGACGGCGCGATCGAACGCCATGACGCCGAACACGCAACGCGCGAACGTGATTTGACGCGCGCGCGGGGGGGTTGTCTGCTTGTATGTCGGCAACGGCCATCGAGATAAACGGAGCGCGCATGCCAAGGGCGTGGGTGGTGCTGATGGTTAGCTTTGCCGCATCGACAATCAGTGCGATGCCGGCTATGGCAACGGAATTCCCCTTCTGCATCAAGGGGTGCGATTTCTCGGCAGGGCGCGGCGACTGC
The DNA here is from genome assembly GCA_963786115.1 of uncultured Alphaproteobacteria bacterium. Classification (GTDB taxonomy): domain Bacteria; phylum Pseudomonadota; class Alphaproteobacteria; order Rhizobiales; family Xanthobacteraceae; genus Bradyrhizobium. Next base: position 64,410 of record CAWAYC010000034.1, on the reverse strand, counting down.
AGCTTCTCGACCTACGCGCAGTGCCAGGCGACGGCCGCCGGGCTCGCTGCGACTTGCTCCCAAAACCCCTATTTCAATGCCAAGGCGGAAATGCCCGCCGATCGCCGCCGCCATTCCCGCAGGAGATATTGATGCGCATTTCGGCTTTTCTAATTCTGGCAATCGGAGCGGTCGCGGTGGCCACGCCGACGCAGGCGCAGACCTACGGTTCCTTCTATCCGGTTTGCCTGCATGTTTACGGCCGTGGTGGCTCGTACTATGACTGCACCTATACTTCCCTGTCTCAATGCAATGCGTCGGCTTCGGGCCGCGCGGCGCAATGCGATATCAATCCATATTACGCGTACGCTGAACAGCCGCCGGCACGGCGCTACAAGCATCGCCGCGTTTACTAGGCCATTTCGACCACCTGCCCGTTGACCAGCGACACCCGCCGATCCATCCGCGCGGCGAGGTCCATGTTGTGGGTCGCGATCAGCATCGCAACCCGCGTCGCCTTCACCAGTTGCATCAGCGCACTGAACACGTGATCGGCGGTGTGCGGGTCGAGGTTTCCGGTCGGCTCGTCGGCCAATAGCGCCCGCGGCGCGTTCGCTACCGCGCGCGCGATCGCCACCCGCTGCTGTTCGCCGCCGGACAGTTCGGCCGGCCGGTGCGTGATGCGCTCGGCGAGGCCGAGATAGGCCAGGATTTCTGTCGAGCGCTTGACGGTTTCGGCGCGTCTGAGACCGCGGATCATCTGCGGCAGCATGACGTTTTCGAGCGCCGTGAATTCTGGCAGCAACCGGTGCGACTGATAGACGAAACCGATGTCGGAACGGCGGATCTGGGTCCGGTCGATGTCGGATAATTGCGAGGTCGGCGCGCCCGCGACATAGACTTCGCCGTCGTCAGGGGTCTCGAGCAGGCCCGCGATGTGCAGCAGCGTCGATTTGCCCGACCCCGATGGCGCCACCAGCGCCACCGATTGCCCCGGCCACAGCGCCAGCTTGGCGCCGTCGAGGATGGTCAGCGTCGCCTCGCCTTGCTTGTACTGCCGCTTTATCTCGTGGAGATAGATAACCGGTACATCTTCTGCCCCCTCGGCCATCTCGTCCTCACTCGTACCGCAGCGCATCGACGGGATCCAGGCGCGCGGCGCGCCAGGATGGGTAAAGCGTAGCAAGGAACGACAGCGTCAGCGCCATGATCACGACGGCGCTGGTCTCGCCGAAATCGATCTCGGCCGGCAGCTTGGACAGAAAATACAGCGTGGGATCGAACAATTCCGTGTTGGTGAGCCAGGACAGGAACTGCCGGATTGATTCGATGTTCAGGCAGATCAGCATCCCGACCAGGAAACCGACAAGGGTGCCGACGACCCCGATCGAGGCACCGGTGATCAGGAAAATCCGCATGATCGATCCTTGCGAGGCACCCATGGTACGCAGGATCGCAATGTCCTGCCCCTTGTCCTTCACCAGCATGATGAGCCCGGAAACGATGTTGAGCGCCGCGACCAGCACGATCATGGTCAGGATCAGGAACATCACGTTGCGCTCGACCTGAAGCGCGTTGAAAAAGGTCGAGTTGCGCTGCCGCCAGTCGACCAGGAACACCGGCCGCCCGGCGGCCTCGGTCACCAGCTTGCGGAAGACATCGATCCTGTCGGGATTGTCGGTGAAAACCTCGATCGCGGTCACGTCATTGTTGCGGTTGAAATAGGCCTGTGATTCCGCCAGCGGCATGAAGACGAAGCCCGCGTCATATTCCGACATGCCGATCTCGAACACGGCGGCGATCCTGTAGGCCTTGATACGCGGCGTCGTGCCCATCGGGGTGACCGCGCCGCGCGGCGCCACCAGCGTGATGCTATCCCCGGCGTGCAGCGACAATTGATCGGCAAGCCGGCGGCCGATGGCAACGCCCTGCCCCTCGTCAAACCCCTCCAGCGTACCCTGCTTGATGTTCTTCGCGATCGAGAACAGGCCGTTCAGGTCCTCGGCGCGCATGCCGCGAACCAGCACGCCCGAGGCATTGAACGCCGAGGACGCCAGCGCCTGACCGTCCACCACCGGCGCCGCAAGACGGATGCCCTTGACCTGGCTGATGCGCTCGGCGACGTCCTTCCAGTCGGTCAACGGCGATTCCAGCGGCTGCACCAGCAGATGACCGTTGAGGCCGAGAATCTTGTCGAGCAGTTCCTTGCGGAAACCGTTCATCACGGCCATCACCACGATCAGCGTGGCGACGCCCAGCATGATGCCGAGGAAGGAAAAGCCGGCGATGACGGAAATGAAACCTTCCCTGCGACGCGCCCGCAAATACCGTCCGGACAACAGCCACTCGAATGGCGCAAAAGGCGGGGTTCGGACTGGTTCGCTCATGGTCTCATCCATCTTTCGATAATCCCATGATTCGGGCCAAATGTGGCCGGAATAGCCAGCTCGCAACGCCCGGTGGATAAACTTTATCCGGCGATCCGCGCGACGACATCGTCAAGGCTCATGTTCTCGCGCGTGCCGTCGCTGCGCCGCTTGACCTCGATCTTGCCTTCCGCGAGGCCCTTCGGGCCGACCAGAATCTGCCAGGGAATGCCGATCAGGTCGGCGGCGGCGAATTTGGCGCCGGCACGCTGATCGGTGTCGTCATAGAGCACGTCGACGCCCTTGGCCAACAACTCGCGATAAAGTTTCTCGCATGCGGCATCGGTATCGGACGAGCCCTGCTTCAGGTTCAGGATCGTGGCCTTGAACGGCGCGACCGCTTCCGGCCATTTGATGCCGGCATCGTCGTGGCAGGCCTCGATGATAGCGCCGACCAGGCGCGACACGCCGACGCCATAGGAACCGCCATGGATCGGCACATCGGTGCCATCGGGGCCTGCGACCAGGGCCTTCATCGAATCGGAATATTTGGTGCCGAAATAGAAGATCTGGCCGACCTCGATGCCGCGGGTGTTCACCCGCTTGTCGGCCGGCACCTCTTGCTCGAAACGGGCCGCGTCATGCACATCCTCGGTCGCGGCATAGACCGAAGTCCATTGCTTGATGATCTCTGTGAGATCGCCGTCATAATCGACGTCGTCAGGGGGGATCGGCAGGTTGAGCACGTCGCTGTTGCAGTAGACGCCGGACTCCCCGGTTTCCGCGAGCACGATGAATTCGTGGCTGAGATCGCCGCCGATCGGCCCGGTTTCCGCGCGCATCGGAATGGCTTTCAGGCCCATCCGCGCAAAGGTGCGCAAATAGGCGACGAACATCCTGTTGTAGGCCCGGCGTGCGGCGGCTTCGTCGATGTCGAAGGAATACGCGTCCTTCATCAGGAACTCGCGGCCCCGCATCACGCCGAAACGCGGACGCTGCTCGTCGCGGAATTTCCACTGGATGTGATAGAGATTGAGCGGCAGGCTCCTGTAGGACTTGACGTAAGAGCGGAAGATCTCGGTGATCATCTCCTCATTGGTCGGACCGTACAGGAGCTCGCGCTTGTGGCGATCGGTGATGCGCAGCATCTCCGGGCCGTAGGCATCGTAACGGCCGCTTTCGCGCCAGAGGTCGGCGAGTTGCAGCGTCGGCATCAACAGTTCCAGCGCGCCGGCGCGGTCCTGTTCCTCGCGCACGATCTGCTCGATCTTCTTCAGCACGCGAAACCCGAGCGGCAGCCAGGCGTAGATGCCGGCGGCCTCCTGCCTCATCATGCCGGCACGCAGCATCAGCCGATGCGAGACGATCTCGGCCTCTTTCGGATTCTCTTTCAGAATGGGCAGAAAAAACCGCGACAATCGCATGGGTGTACTCAGGGAATCAGTTGCGAACGTGAGAGGGATGCAGTGAAACCGGATCGGATGCGAAAATACAAGGGCGGGGATTGCGAAATAGCCGCTCAATCAGCCGATTTGCGGCCATTTTGCCGATGAAACCGGCCGAACGTCAGCGCTCCTCGAATTGATCCTCCAGCGCGACTTTCTGAAAATGGGTGACCAGCGCATCGATCCGCATCCGGATCGTGATCGTCGGTTCCCCCCTCACATCTTCATGCCGGAATGATCGTGCATCTTCTTCATGTCCTGCCCCGCGGCCGCGGGCGCCTGCGCGCCAACACCCTGCACGTCGAGCGATAGCGTCACCTTGCCGGCTTTCTCGAATTCGAGCGTCACTGGCACCTTCTCGCCCTGCTTCAACGGGCTCTTGAGGTCGAACATCATCAGATGATATCCGCCCGGCGCAAGCTTGACAGTCTTGCCAGGCTCGATCGTCAGCCCCTTATCGAGCGGCCGCATGGTCATCACGCCATTGTTCATTGCCATTTCGTGAACCTCGATCTTGGCGGCGATCTCGCCGGAGCCGCCGATCAGCCGGTCCGGGCCCGCGCCCTTGTTTTCGATCGTCAGATAGCCGCCGGCAACCTTCGCACCGGTCGGCGTCGCCCGGCTCCAGCCCTGGCTGATGACGAGATCTCCGGCCTTGACCTCCTCGGCGCGCGCGGACGCCGTGAACAGGATTGCAGCGAGGACGGTGAAAGCGAAGGTGTGTGAGAGTTGCTTCATGTTTTTCTCTTGTCGTTCCGGAGTAAAAATTCGACGTTCACTTGGTCGCGGCGATCTGCCCATTGGACCATTCTTCCAGATCCGCCACCTCGGCCGATCCCTCGATGGTGGTGATCGCGCCGTCTCGCGCGATCAGCAGCGTACGGGGAATATCGCCCTGCCACGCCGGGTCAATCTCGAATCTCAGTCGTTCAGCAAAGCCGTCGTCAAAAATCCAATTCTCGGCGTCCGAGAGGCCTGACTTCTGCAGCATGGCGCGGGTTGCCGAAGGAAGATCTGGGACGAGATCCGCGCTTATCGTCACGACGTCGACGGCGGGATGATCTTTCATGAATTGACCGAGCAAGGGCAGCTCGACCTTGCACGGGCCGCAGGTCACGCCCCAGAAGTGGACCAGCGTTGGATGGCCGGCGTGCGAACGCAACAGCTGTCGCCAGCTGCCTCGTTCGAATGGCTTGAGCTGGGCGTCCTCTGAAGCCGGGGCCGATGGGAGAAGCGCGAAGAACAGCATCGCGGCAAGCAGCTGGCGTTTCATGGCTCTTCCTCGATCGGTTGAAAGCGATAGCCGTCGGCCTTGGTCATCCAGGAAAGGTAGGATCGCCGACCATCGGAAACCAGTAAGGGATGGTCCGAACTATCCGATGTCCCCGATATGGCCTTGGGCACCGACCAGGTTTGCCCATCATCGTGAGACGTCATTAGATTGATCGTGGTTTTCTCGCCATCGAACTCTTTCCAGACCATGACGGTGCCGTGCGGCCCGGCGATGACGTAGGGGCGTGACGGGCTTCTGTTGGGCTGTCCAATCAGAAGCGGATTGGAGAAGGTTTTCCCGCCATCCCGCGAGCGCGCGTAGAACAGGCCCTTGCGAAGCTTCCCGTTGGTGTACCAGGTCACATGGTAGGTGCCCGCCGCCGAGATCGACAGGCTGGGCCCGTGATGCGGGCACGCCGCGATTTGCCAATCGTCCTGACTGACACGCTGAACCTCGCCAGGCGTTACAGGATCGACAAACGTCACTATCGCGTGATCCCGGATGCCGCCATCGAAGATGTTCCGGAAAACGACGACCGGGCGCCCGGGTCCGGCAAAGGCGATCCCCAGACGGCAGCACTCGCAGGTGTTGTCCTTGGCCATATGCGCTTCGGAATAGGTTGCACCTCCGTCTCGCGATGACGCGAAGAACAAGGCAGCACCGTCATATTTCCGGCCGCTTTGCTGGGCGGGCACGCGGTTGCGCTTGTCGAGCCACGCCGCAAACACCGAGCCGTCAGAATCGAGCGCGAGCGCCTCGAAGCGCTGGCTCTCGTTGCTCGCGGTGATCGGTTGCGGCTCCGCAAAACTCTTTCCGCCGTCGGTCGAGCGCGAAACAAGGACCTGTCCGTTGAACGCCTTGTCCTTGAAGATCGAAAAAGCCAGCGAAATTCGACCTTCACGATCGACAACAATCTTGGGCCGCGCATCGGGCCCCCAATCGAGATTGAACCGCGCCTTCGTCACCGCAACCGGCGTCGAAAAGCTTTGGCCCCGATCTTTCGAATAAGCGACGGATACCTGGCCGCCCGCCATCCAGGCCAACCAGAGTGTCCCATCTGGAGCGAAGGCCGGAGTCACCTTCGAGGCGCAGCGCAGGGCCGGCTCATCGCACGCCGCTTCGGAAGCGTGCTGGTGATTCATTTGCCCGTGGGCAACGGTTTGCGAAAGTGCAACGGCAAACGTTGCGGCCAGGATTCTGCGAAGCATCATCTGAACGCCACCTTCATGCCGGCGATGAACGCACGCGGCGATCCCGCATAGATTGAACCCGTGGTATCCGCCAATATGCTTGCCGGACTTTGGATACCCGTCGTGGATACCTTGTTCGCGATATTGTTTGCCGACGCAACATAGGTCCGGTCGAACAGGTTCCGGATTTCCAGATAGATACTCAGTGATTTCAGATAATCCGACGCAAGGTCTGTCTTGTAATGGACATTGAGATTGACCAGTTCGTAACCTGGCGCCTTCAGCAGATTGGCATTGTCCATGTAGAACGAGTCTTTCCACTGGAGCTCGACAAATGCTCCGAGCCCAGCCAGCGCCCCTGACATTTCGTCGTAGCCGACACGCGTCGTCAGTTCATTCGGCGAAATGCCGGGGATCTTGTTGCCCACCCGGTTGAAGCTGTAGACAGCGCCGTTGGTGATGTTCTCCGTGTATTCCGTGTAGAATTCGTCGAGATAGGTATAGGCCGCCGTGAAGCGCCAGCCGGAATAGAAACGCCAATCGACCGCAAGCTCTACGCCTCGATGCTCTGATCTGGGTGCGTTGAACGTGTAGCTTACACCAGCCAGAGGTGTCGCCTGACTGACTAGCTCGTTGCGGAAAAATTCATAGAAACCCGTCAGACTCAGCTTCAGCGCATTATTGGGCATCCAGTCGAAGCCGAGGTCGTAACCGAGGTTCTTTTGGGTTTCGAGCTGGGTGTTGTTGCCAGTCAAGCCGCTCGGCAGAATGAACAGGTTAGAGACCTGAGGTGTGCCATAGCCCGTGGCGACGCGCGTACGAAACAGCCACTCGTTATTGAGCCGGTAGAGCAGCGCCAGCTCGGGAGCCGTGTTCTGGAACTGCCGGTCAGCGGCGGTGATTGTCGTTGTCGTGACGCCTGCAGCCCCCTTGTAGGTATACGCCGTATTAATTCCCTTCAGATTGGTCGTTTCCCAGCCGATACCGGCGACAGCGGTCAGCCACGGCGTCAGCTTGAGCTCCTCCCGCGCGTGGAGCCCGTAATTCGTCGTGCCGCTGAACAAATTGCTCGATAGCCGACCCAATGTTGCGTTTCCGCCTGGCATGACATTGCGGGTATCGCTCGACGCTGTCAGCGTATTGTAAAAGCCGCCGACAAAGGTGGTGGAATCCATGCCGAGAATTTCACCCCGCTTGGTGACGTCGCTCATGTAATTGTACGAGGGAAAATCTCCGATCGCGCTGGTGGATCCCGTCGGCTGGCTGATGTTCCGGTCGTCGAAAACAAATTGATTTCGCCAGGTCGTCGTGTTGTCAAAGTCGTGCTCCCATCGCCCGCCGACAATCGTCCGGCGATCATTGCGGCCGAGCCCCGCCTGCTCTGCTGTCTCCTTGTCGGTGCCTGCGGCCGCGTTGAATCCGTTGTTGAACAGCGTCACCGTTCCGCAGCCCGGCGCCGCCGCCGCACCCGTGGCGCAGCCCCGCTGAAAGGGATTCTGATAGTACTGATTGAGCGACAACCGGATCGGCAGCCGCGTGCTCAGATCATTGTTGATGAACTTGACCGTGAAGCGGTCGTCGGGGGTGGCCTGCAAGGTGCCCAGAAAGTTCACGGTCTGGGTATTGAACCAGCTGTTGCTGATAAACCCGTCGCCGCGCACGTCGCTTGCAAACAGCGAGCCCTCGAAATTGCCGACCTTCTTGCCCGCCGCAACATAGTTGCTCAGATAGCCGAAGCTTCCGCCATCGACACCGTATTCCGCGCCGTCGATGCTGCCGCCCCGACGGGTACGGAAATTCAGGGCGCCGCCGGTGGCGTAGTTGCCATAGAGCGCCGACGACGGCCCCCTGATGACGTCGATAGAGCCATAGGCGCGCGGATCGATCAAATCACTTCGGGAAAGCCCATCCGGCTGCGTCACCGGAAAGCCGTCCTCGAAGATCACGAGATTGCGGATACCAAAACCGTTGCGGGCGTTGGATCCGCGGATCGAGATACCGAAATCGCGCGGGCCGTTGCCCTGCTTCACGGAGATACCGGGACTGTCACGCAAAACGTCGCCGACCGAAAACGCTGGCCTGTTGTCGAACTGGCTGCGATCGATCGTTGTCTCTGTCTGGCCCGCAGGCGCCTGATAGAGCCTGGCCACGGCAGCGCCCGGCGTGACATTGGCCGCTTGAGCCACCCCGGGTGCGGCGCTGGCCGCAGCTCGAGGTCTTGGTTGCGTCCTGGCGGCGGAACGAACATTTGGCTTTTGCGCGGCGGGTTTCGCCACCCTCACCTGAGGAGCATCCACCGTGACCGCGGGAAGGCTCTGGCCGCCGGTCTGCGCATTTGAGGTCGAAGGGAATGCGAACAGCGTGCCGCAAAGCACCAGCATGCTCGCGCCACCAAGGGCGTGATAACGAAACATCGAATTGTCCTGACGCCGGCGCAAAGGCCGGCCTGATAAACGATAGTCGCCGGCGCGGAACGGGCCGCACCGATCGCTCGGGTATTCGCTAGGTCAGGAAATCGACGGTGGGGCGCGCGCCTGCGCGTGGGAGCCGGCCCGGACGTTGGTCAGGCGGGAAGCGAAATCGAACCAGGCCACCTGCTCGGACGGCCGCTCGACCGCGATCGCGGCGGTCTGTGGCACATCGACCGGCGCGCCGGTCTGCAGCACGCTGCAGACTGAACAACATCCGTCATGGGCACGGTGGCCGGCCTGATCCGATTGCCCCGGGGCGGAGGCGGCATTGCCGTGACAGATCACTGCCCCGCCAAGCGGATCGGAGGCGGCGATGCTGGCCGCCCAGCATGCGCCGATCGGTGCAAAAATCTGCACCACCAACGCAATCAGGACGATGGGAAGAAAATTCTTCAGCCGCCGGCGCATCTACCTTCAACCTCTCCAGCAATTTCGACTAGATCATGCAGAGAGTGTGAAGTCGAGATCAGGTTCCCGGCTCGTTTGCGCAGCATCAATCAATTCGAAAACAGATTGAGACAGCGGACGGCTCGAGCATGCTGCCGGGTACTTTCCTTGGCGGCCGTCGCCCCACCACGGCGCTCTATTTCCGCCCCTACCACATTACCATAAACCCGGTTTTGCTGGGCAGAACTACAACCGATAGTCGTGCAATTTCAATCATTTCGTAATTTGCTCGAATTTTGAACAATCGTTGCCGAAAATGGTGACAAGATGAAAAAGATGGTCTACCAATTCGGGCTCAGGCTGGCCGCAAGGCTGTCTGTTGGTCCAAGTCTCGGGAGGAGCCCGGCGCGCACAAGCAGCGCCACCCCAACAATCAAGACCAAATCCGAATTTTTGGGGAAAACAGGGTCGACACAAGTTTTAGAGCGGGGCTCATTGCCCTGCTCTTTTTTTGTCGGAATCATCGCACATGCAAATGATGGCATCAGAGAATCTGATCGAGCGCAGCTTCGAACTCGCCGCCGAGCGTTGCCTGGACCTGACGCCACTCGTCTATGAGAGGCTGTTTCGCGAACATCCGGAGGCGCGGACGATGTTCCGCAGCGAAGGCTCAGAACTCGTCAAAGGCTCGATGCTTTCGCTGACGATCGATGCGATCCTCGACTTTGCAGGTCCGCGCAGCGGCAATTTCCGCCTCATCGAATGTGAGGTGTCCTCGCACGATGCCTACGGCACACCGCGGAAGTTGTTCCTCGCGTTCTTCGGCGTGATCGCGGCTACCTTGCGCGAGATTCTGGTAGCGGACTGGTCGGACGAGATCGATGCGGCGTGGCGGAAGATGCTCGATGAGATCGAGGGCGTCGCCGCTGGAAGCGAGGCTTGAAGCAGCTCGATTCCGGAAATCCCGGACCGATCGCCCCTCCTCCTTGGAACCGATTCGCCCGAGCGGCGTTGCCCGGCGAAAGCAGGCTGGTGACAGCGATGCGCGTCCGGAAGCAGTCCTTGGTCTCCGAGCTGATCGGGCATTTCACCATGGGGGTAGCCCTGGGCCTTGGCTTCGCCCTGCTTGTTTCCCTCATCGACAGGTTCGGCGTGCGTGACCTTGTCGCGCACAGCGATGCGCCGTTCAGCACGATGTCGATCATCGTCGGATCGTTCGCGCTGATGTTCGGGATCGGCGCGACCTTGACCGGTCTCTTGATGACCATGGAAGACGACGGCTGAGTTCGGTTTCAGTCACCTCATAATCGAGAGAGGAGTTGTTGGGGAGCCTGTCACTGCAGTGCAAACGGCGGTGCAGAGATTTTGCGAGCCGGCTTGGCGGTAGCGCGAACGTCCAGATTGTGAGAGACTGTTTCCCTCCGCGGCGCGTGCAATGACGCCGTCGATAACAAACAAGACAACAAACACAAAAATGAGGGAGCAAGCGATGCCCGGGACAAGGAAATCCTCAAGCACCAGGCGTGATCTTCTTCAGGCGGCGGCGACCACCGGCGCGGCGGCCCTGCTCGGTGGGTTGGCCGTAAACCCCGCGCTGGCGGCGGAAGTCGGGCGTTCGGAGAAGCCGCTGAAGGCCGCGTTCTCCAACGCCGGCCTGCAGGCGACCTGGTGCGCCCAGGGCAAGCAGGCGGCCGAATGGTGGGGCAAGCTGTTCAACGTCGAGGTCACCTGGTTCGACGGTCAGCTCGACGCCGTCAAGCAGCGCGCTGCGATCGACAATATGGCCTCGCAGAAATGGGATTTTGTCGCCATCCAGGCCTTCGGCATCGGGACGCTGACCCAGCCCGTGCAGAAGATGATCGACGCCGGCACGCCGGTCATCGACATGGATACGCTGATCGCGCCACTCGACCAGATCAACGTCCATTCATTTCTCGCGCCCGACAATGAATTCATGGGTGCTTCGGTGACGCAGGCGCTCGTCAACGCCATCGGCGGCAAGGGCAAGGTCATCATGACACAAGGCGCGCTCGGCCATACCGGCGCGCAAGGTCGCGCCAAGGGCTTCAACGCGGTCGTCAAGCAATATCCGAACATCGAGGTGCTCGACACCCAGCCGGCGGATTGGGACGTATCGAAGACGGCGCGGCTCTGGGAGACCTATCTCACCAAATATCCGCAGATCGACGCCGCCTTCTTCCACAATGACGACATGGCACTCGCCGCCTACAACATCATGAAGGCGCGTAACCGCACCAACATCCTCATCGGCGGGGTTGACGCCATGCCGCCGGCGATCCAGGCGGTGAGCGAAGGCCGCATGTTCGCTACCGTCCGCAATCCTTCCTGCCGCATTCATGGCGGCGCCATCGTCGCCGGCGTCGCTGCCGTGACCGCCGGTGAAAAGAGCGGACAGGGTATCCCGAAGAGCGTCGTGACCGACGGACCGGTGGTAACCAAGGCCAACGCCGCAGGCATGCAGTGGATGGAGGATCATTTCCTGATCTGAGCCCTCATGCCGCAGGGACGCTCACCCATCCTCGAACTGCACCAAATCACGAAGGCCTTCGGCGGCGTCGAGGCGCTGCGTGGAGTCGATTTCGCACTCTCTGCCGGCGAGATTCATGGTCTCGTTGGCGAGAACGGCGCGGGGAAAAGCACGCTGATGAAGATCATCGCCGGCGTGCATACGGAGTTCTCGGGCCGTTTCGTGCTCGATGGACGGGATATCCGGTTTCGATCGGCGCGCGACGCGCGTTCCGCCGGCATCGCGATGGTTCACCAGGAGCTCAGCGTTGCGCCCGATCTGTCGGTGGCCGAGAACGTGTTTCTCGGCGCCCAGCCGACCAACCGCTTCGGGCTGGTGCAGTGGCGGCGCATGGCCCGCGAAGCGGGCGAGCAACTCAAGAGGTTCGGCATCGACGTCGATCCGACGTCGCGGCTCGGCGACCTTCCGATCGGCCTGCAGCAACTGATCGAGATCGCCCGCGTATTGTTCTCCGGCGCCCGCATCATCATTCTCGATGAGCCAACGTCAGCCCTCTCGCCGCCGGAGGTGGAACGGCTGTTCACGACGTTGCGACGATTACGGGACGAAGGCACCGCCATCGTGTTCATTTCCCATTTCATCGAGGACATTCTGCGGGTTTCGGACACCGTGACCGTTTTCCGCAACGGCAGGAAGGTCGCCGAGGCGGAAGCGGCCGAGACCAGCAAATCTGCCCTGATCGAAGCGATGATCGGCAAGGGGCGCGAGGCGCTCGAAGAGACCTACGCGCACGATATCGCGCTGCCGCCGGCGACCGATCGGCCGGTCGTGCTGAGCGCGAGCGGGCTGTCGCTCGCCCGCAGCCTTCACGACGTCTCGTTCGATGTGCGCGCCGGCGAAGTGCTGGGCATTTACGGCTTCATGGGCTGCGGGCAGCTCGAACTGGCGCGGATCCTCTTCGGCAAGCTTAGGCCCGACGGCGGCACGCTTGCCATAGCCGGCAGCCGACAGGCGTTCGGCAGCACGGCCGATGCACGACGCGCCGGCATCGCCTTCGTTCCCGAGAGTTGCCGCGCCATGCTGTTTCATCAGGAGCCGGTCTACAAGAACATCTCGATCAGCGTGCTCGATCGCATTTCGGCGCTGTTGCTAAAACCCTCGCGCGAGCGGTCGATCGCCGCTAGGCAGGTCGAACAACTGCAGATCAGGCCCGCGGCGGTCGATCTCGACCTCGGCATGCTCTCCGGCGGCAATCAGCAGAAGGTCGCGCTCGCGAGGTGGCTGAGCTACCCGCCGCGCCTGATGGTGCTGTGCGAACCGACGCGCGGCATGGACGTGGGCGCGAAGAACGATGTCATCCATATCATCCGCGACCTGCGCGCGCGCGGGCTTGCCATCGTCGTCCTCTCGACCGAGCCCGAAACGGTCCTGTCGCTTGCCGACCGCATCATCGTGATGAAGCGCGGGTCGGTAGTGCGCGAATTCGCCAGTGAGCAGATCAGCAAGGACCGCCTCTTGGAAGCGGCGTGAGGAGACCCAGATGGGGACCGGTGACGGCGCGACAATCCCGACCGCGGACCGCGAAAGGCCGCGCAAGATCGCCGTCCTGCTGCGCTCGCAGATGCGCAACATCGCACCCTTCCTGACGCTGATCTGCCTCTCCGGCTTCTTCGCCGCCGCAAGCCCTTCCTTTGCAACGCTCGACAACGTCGGCAACATCCTGACCCAGGTCTCCGTCACCGGCATCATCGCCGTCGGCCTCACCTTCGTGATCCTCTGCGCCGAGATCGACCTGTCGGTCGCGAGCATCGCTAACGTCACCGGAATTGCGGTTGCCTACTTCACCCTGCAGGAATCCTACGTGAACATCGCCAACGTCCCGATGCCCGGATGGGCCGCGATCCTGCTGGCGCTGCTGCTCTGCGCGATGCTGGGTCTCGTCAATGCGCTGGGGCTGACCATGATCGGCATCCCCTCCTTCATCATGACGCTCGCGATGATGCAGATCGCCGCCGGCATATCGGCGCTGCTGGTGCGTGGGCAGATCGCCTACAAGGTGCCGGACATCGTCGCGACGCTCGGATCGGGGTCGATCGGGGGCGTTCCCTGGATCGTAATCGTTGCAGCGGTAATGCTGCTTGGCGGCCATCTGGTGCTGACCTACACGCGCTTCGGCCGCTATGTTTACATGGTCGGCGGCAATCGCGAGGCCGCCGAATATTCCGGGCTCAATGTCAAACTGATCCTCGGCAGCGTCATGGTGATCTCGGCCGTCTGCTCCGGCATCGGCGGCATGCTGGGCGTGGCGCATTTCGGCAGCGCGCAGCAGAACGAGTTCGATACTTATTTGCTCGATTCGATTGCCGCCGTGGTGGTCGGCGGTACCAGCCTTTTTGGCGGCCGCGGCGGCATCGGCAACACCATTGTCGGCCTGTTCGTGCTTGGCGTCCTCAACAACGGGCTCGACCACGTCAATATCGACAGCTTCCTGAAGATCTTGATCCGTGGCCTCATCCTGCTCGCCGCGCTCGTTATCAACGTCTATGCGCAGAGGTTACGGGCCAGGGCAGTCGACTAAGGCGAGCCACCTCGCTACCTGGCGACATTTGGCTGCCAGCCCCCGCAACTGGACGAGCGCCCGATGCTCATAATGTGAGCGCGACAGCGCAGCGGCCAGCTCTCGCCGACCGGGCGCACATAGGACAGGGCCTGCTTGACCGCGATACCGCTTGCCATCCCATTCAGGTTGAACACGAGATTGAGGTTGCCGTCGCCGACCTCGCTGATCGACCACGCTTCCGGCGATCCGCCAAGCCGCGCGGCCACTGCGGGAAGCTGCGCAAGGTAGCCCGCAAATCCACTTCGCGCAGAATTCGATATTCATCCTGCCGAGGGAGGTTCAACGATCGCTGCTGTGAACTCATGGCCATCGTGTCCAGAGCTGCTGCAGGAGTTAGCGCATCACTCCCGCTCGAGAAAATTAGAGCCGATATCGGCCTTTTTCCTGATCGGATCGTAATCGCAATAAACGCTGTCCGCCACCAAGGTGTAGCTAGCGCTGATGGTGTCCTTGTTGAGCTTGACCGAATTCAATCCGATCACCGCCGTCTGCTTGCCGCCATTCCATTTGAACGGCGTAGTGCTCTGCGCCTTTTCGCAGGCCGCGACGGCATCGGCAAAGACGTAGTTTTCGACAAAGGCCTTGACGGTGCGAAGCTGCGTCAACGTCTTCCAGTTCATGTAGAACGATCCGGCAAGGCCGGCGATGAGCAGGGCCAGGAGCCCGATGACGATCCGCTGAAAATTCATTTTCGCTCTCCCCGCCCTCAAATCATACTGTCAGAACGGCATCCCCATCAGCTTCGACAGCCGCTCGATATTGAAATATCCGGCCTGATAGGCCCACATCGCCACGGCAAAGATCACCGCCGAGATCAGCGTCGTCCAGATCAGCTTGCGGCCCATCCGCGCCATGACCGGCGCGCCGGGGTCGGTGCCGGGCGCGCCCTCGCCGTCCTCGTGCTGGCTACGAACGCCGAACGGCAGCGTCGTGAACAGCACGACCCACCACAGCACGAAGTAGATCGCGAATGCGGTTGAGATTGAATAGGCCATCAGATCATGGTCCGATCTTCTCGACTGACGCTCTAGGCCTGCTCGATTTCGACGAGCGCGCCGGAAAAATCCTTCGGGTTGAAAAACAGCACCGGCTTGCCGTGCGCGCCGATCTTCGGCACGCCATCGCCGAGCACCCGGGCGCCTTCCTTGATCAGGGTATCGCGCGCCGCAATGATGTCAGGCACGTCATAGCAGATGTGGTGGATGCCGCCGTCGGGATTGCGATCGACGAATTTGGCGATCGGCGAGGCCTCGCCGAGCGGCTGGATGAATTCGATCTTGGTGTTGGGCAGCGTCACAAACACGGTGATGACGCCGTGCTCCGGCAACGGCACCGCCGCGGAAATATCGGCGGCGAATGCACCGGCATAGATTTTGGCGGCCTTCTCGGCGTCCTTGACCGCGATCGCGACATGATTAAGCCGGCCTAGCATGGCAACTCCCTGTTGTTTTGACGCGTCTTTCTTGCGCGAACCGGTATCTGCTTCGCTCGGAAAGGCCTTGTACCTCAAACCGTCAGAACGTGAACGAGGCAAATCGGCTTCTTGCCCCAGTGCTCGTTCACGGTCCCGCGCACCGCGCGGCGCACCGATTCCGCCATCGCGTCCGGATCACGCCGCCGCGCCCGCGGCAGGCTCTCGACGGTGGATACCACCACATCGAACACGATGTCGTCGAGCGCCTCGCCGGCGCTATTTTTCTCGGGGATGCCGACCAGATCGATCTCGGGATCGTCGGCCAACTCGCCCTTTTCGGTCACCGCGATGGCGACGAAGGCGCAGCCGGCAAATCCCATCCGCCGCCGTTCGACCACGGCGCGCGACTTGGACTCCTCCAGGATGTTCCCGTCCTTGTAGAGTCGCCCCGAGGGCAATTTGTCGATGATACCGGGATCGCCGGGACCGAGCTTGATCAGGTCGCCATTGCGGCAGGTCAGCACCTTCGGGACGCCGGCGGCGCGCGCCAGCTTCGCATGTTCGAACAGGTGCAGCGCCTCGCCGTGAACGGGGATCAGGAGCTGCGGGCGCACCCATGAGATCATGTCGCGCAATTCGTCGCGGCGGGGATGGCCGGAGACGTGGACGAGATGGGTGCGGTCGGTGATGACCTCGATGCCCTGCTCGACCAGTCCGTTGATGATGCCGCCGACCGCCTTCTCGTTGCCGGGAATGGTGCGCGAGGAGAAGATTACGCAGTCGCCCTTGTTCAGCGTCACCTGCGGATGGTCGTCATTGGCGATCCGCGCCAGCGCGGCGCGCGGCTCGCCCTGGCTGCCCGTGCACAGCGCCAGTACCTTGTCGGGCGGAAAATGGCCGTAGAGATCGGCGCCGCGGAAAGCCTGCACTCCCTCGAGATAGCCGGTCTCGCGCGCCACCTGCACCACACGCTCCATGGCACGGCCGACCACGACCACCTCGCGACCGGCGGCTTTGGCGGCATCCGCCACCGCCTTCAGGCGTGCGACGTTGGAGGCGAACGTGGTGACCGCGACCCTGCCCCTGGCGGCCTTCACCAATTCAGCGATGGTTTTCGCGACCTCGGCTTCCGACGGCGAGCGGCCGTCGCGCACCGCGTTGGTGGAATTGCCGACCAGTGCCAGCACGCCGGCGTCGCCGAGCTCGCGCAAGCGCCGCTCATCGGTCGGCACGCCGATGATCGGCGTCGGATCGATCTTCCAGTCGCCGGTGTGCAGGACGGTGCCCGCCTCGGTGTGGATTGCCAGCGCGTGCGATTCCGGAATCGAATGCGCCACCGGAATGAATTCGACACTGAAGGGGCCCAGATCGATGCGGCCGCCCGACGGCACCACCGTGACCGGAATTTTCGGCGGGTTGCGCTCGGCGGCGCATTTGGCCTCGAACAACGCGGCGCTGAATTTGGTCGCGTAGACCTTGCATTGCAGCTTCGGCCAGAGATCGATGATGGCGCCGAAATGGTCCTCGTGGGCGTGCGTCAGCACCAGCCCCATCAGATTGTTGCGCTCTTTTTCCAGGAAGCGGATGTCGGGCATGATCAAATCGATGCCAGGCAAATGCTCCTCGTCGCCGAAGGAGACGCCGAGGTCGACCGCGAGCCAGGAACGCTGGTGGCGGTTGCCGAGCCCATAGATCGACAGGTTCATGCCGATCTCGCCGACGCCGCCGAGCGGCGCAAAGGTCAGTTCGTCCGGTCGCACCATCAGGCCGCCCCCACAGAAGCCGCCGAGCCAAAATAGACATCGCCCGCCGCAACGGGCATGCGCTTGCCGTCAGCCGTCCGCACGATCAGGCAACCGGTTTCGTCGATCGTGTCGAAAATGCCCTCGACGGTCGCGCCCCCGGACTGGATCGCCACCTTCTCGCCGAGCCCGGCTGCGCGCTCCAGCCAGAGCCGGCGGATCTCGGCAAAGCCCCGGCCGTTATCCCAGATGCCGCGGAACTGGATCCAGGCATCGGACAGCTCGGAAAACAGCTCCTCGGCGCCGATATGGACCCCAAGCGCCGCGAGCGATGTCGCCGGCGTCGGCGTTCCCTCGGGCGCGGCGATCACGTTGGTGCCGATCCCGACCACGACGGCAAGGCGATTGTCGGCGACGTTTTCTGCTTCCAGCAGAATGCCGCAGAGCTTCTTGCCTCCCGCCAGAACGTCATTGGGCCATTTCAGAGAGAATTTCAGCGCGTCCGATCCGCCCGCTCGCAGCGCCGCCTCGAAGCTGACCTTGTGCAGGGCGGCCTCAATCGCCAACCCGGCGGCAAAGCCGAGGGTCGCGGCGACGGCCGGCGAGACATCGATCACCTCGAGAATGCTGCTGGCGAGATTGCCGCGCGGTGCGATCCAGGACCGCTGCCGCCGCCCGCGGCCGGCCGTCTGCGACGTCGTGACGAACCAGATCGGGCCACGTTCGCCATCGCGCGCGCGCGCCATCGCTTCCGCATTCGTCGACCCGGTCTGGTCGAAGGCGGCGAGCCGATAGCCCGCCGATGTGGCTCGGGAACCGAGCGAGAATGTCATCTAGAATAACGACTTCGCCGCGACCGTGGCGACGCTGACCAGCGGCCCCGGATAGACGAAGAAGAAGATGTTGAAGATACCGGCGACCGCCAGCACGGTGCGCAGCTCCACCCGCATCGGGTCGAGCTGACCAACCGGCTCGTCGAAGTACATCACCTTGATGATGCTGAGGTAGTAATACGCGCCGACCACGCTGGTGAGCACGCCAACCACGGCGAGCGTGAAAAGCCCCGCCTTGATCGCAGCAACGAAAACGTACCATTTCGCGAAGAAGCCGGCGAGCGGCGGAATACCGGCGAGCGAAAACAGCAGCATGGCAAAGAAGAATGCCAACAGCGGATTGGTGCGCGAGAGACCGGCGAAATCACTGATCTGCTCGACCGCCTGACCGTTGCGCTTCATGGTCAGGATCACGGCGAAGGAGCCGAGCGTCATCGCGACATAGATCGCGATATAGACCAGCACGCCCTGCGCGCCTTCCACAGTGCCGGCCGCGAGGCCGACCAGCGCAAAGCCCATATGGCCGATCGAGGAATAGGCCATCAGGCGCTTGATGTTCTTTTGCCCGATCGCGGCAAACGATCCCAGCGCCATCGAGGCGATGGCGACGAACACGACGATCTGCTGCCATTGCAGGAGAATGCCGGGGAATGCGGTCAGCGCCACGCGGGTGAACACGGCGAGCGCCGCCACTTTCGGCGCGGAAGCAAAGAATGCCGTCACCGGGGTCGGCGCCCCCTCATAAACGTCGGGCGTCCACATGTGGAACGGCACCGCCGAAACCTTGAAGCAGAGGCCGGCGAGCAGGAACACCAAGCCGAACACGATGCCGATGCTGCCGGTCGTTGCCGCCGCAGCAATGCCCGCAAAGCTGACCGTGCCGGTAAAACCATAGATTAGCGAGGCGCCATAGAGCAGCATGCCAGACGACAGCGCGCCGAGAACAAAGTACTTCAGACCGGCCTCGGTCGACTTGGCGTTGTCGCGGTTGCTGGCGGCGACCACGTAGAGCGCGAGGCTCATCAACTCGAGCCCGAGATAGAGCATGATGAGATCGCCGGCCGAGATCAGCACCATCATGCCAAGTGTCGAGAGCAGGACGAGGATCGAGTATTCGAAGCTGCGGCGCGACGGATCCGACAAAAATTCCGTCGACAGGATCAGCGTCGCCGCCGAACCGATCAGTGCCAGGATCTTCAGGAATCGGGCGAAATCATCGACGATGAAGCTGCCGCTGAAGGTCGTGAGCCTACCCGCCGGCAGCAGCAATTCCAGCACACCAGTAAGCACCAGGAGACATACGGCAAGCGTGGTGACAGTGCGGGTCACGCCCTGCCCGCGATAGGCTCCGACCATCAGCAGCACCATCGAACCGATGGCGAGCACCAGTTCCGGCAGCACCGGCTGTAGCGGATAACCTGCACTCGAAAAGCTCATGGCGAGAGGCCTTACTGAAGCAGCGCGGCTGCCTTCACGGCAGTCACGGCAGTGTTGTAATTATTGACCAGTTGCTGCACCGAGGCTGCCGACATATCGAGCACCGGCTTCGGATAGATGCCGAACAGGATGGTCAGCGCCACCAGCGGAAACAGCGTCAGGCATTCGCGGAAGGTGAGATCCTTGATGCTCATCAGCGACGGTTTTGTCAGTGCCCCGAACACTACCTTGCGATAGAGCCACAGCGCATAGGCTGCCGACAGGATCACGCCAGTGGTCGCGAGGAACACAGTCGGGATCGAAACCTTGAACGTGCCGAGCAGCGTCATGAACTCGCCGACGAATCCGGAAGTGCCGGGCAGACCGACATTGGCCATGGTGAAAACCATGAACACCAGCGCGTAGAGCGGCATCCGGTTCACCAGGCCGCCATAGGCGGCGATCTCGCGGGTGTGCATGCGGTCGTAGACGACGCCGACGCAGAGGAACAGCGCGCCGGAGACGATGCCGTGCGAAATCATCTGGAACACACCGCCGGCCACGCCCTGCATGGTGCCGGCGAAGATGCCCATGGTGACGAAGCCCATATGCGCCACCGACGAATAGGCGATCAGCTTCTTCATGTCTTGCTGCATCAGCGCCACCAGCGAGGTGTAGATGATGGCGATCACCGACAGCGAGAAGATCAGCGGTGCGAAATCATGCGAGGCCAGCGGGAACATCGGCAGCGAGAAACGCAGGAAGCCGTAGCCGCCCATCTTCAGAAGGATCGCTGCAAGGATCACCGAGCCCGCGGTCGGCGCCTCGACGTGTGCGTCGGGAAGCCAGGTGTGCACGGGCCACATCGGCATCTTCACCGCAAACGAGGCAAAGAATGCGAGCCAGGCCCACGTCTGCAGGCTCCGCGGCACGGCGGTGTGCATCAGCGTCGGGATGTCGGTGGTGCCAGCGTTCCAGTACAGCGCCATGATCGCCAGCAGCATCAGGACGGAGCCCAGCAGCGTGTAGAGGAAGAACTTGAAGGAGGCATAGACCCGGCGCGGGCCGCCCCACACGCCGATGATCAGGAACATCGGGATCAGGCCGCCCTCAAAGAACAGATAGAACAGCACGAGGTCGAGCGCCGAAAAAGTGCCGATCATCAGCGTTTCCAGCAGCAGGAACGCCATCATGTACTCGCGCACCCGCATCGTCACCGATTTCCAGCTCGCGATGATGCAGAACGGCATCAAGGCGGTGGTCAGGATCACGAACGGCAGCGAAATGCCGTCGACGCCCATGTGGTAGGTGATGCCGGCGGCGAGCCACGACGCCTTTTCGACGAACTGGAAGTCCGCGCTCGCGGAATCGAAACGCGCAACCAGGATCAGCGACACCGCGAAGGTGACAAGCGTGGTCCACAGCGCGATCCAGCGCGCCGAGCGGTTGGCAGCCTCGTCGCCGCCTCGCGCCAGGAAATAGACCAGCAGCGCGCCGACCGTCGGCAGGAAGGTAACGACCGAGAGAATTGGCCAGGTTGTCATTACTGGCCTCCCAAGCCGAACATGAACCAGGTGATGAGGCCGGCCACGCCAATCAGCATCGCGAACGCGTAGTGATAGAGATAGCCGGTCTGGATTTTGACGACGTTGCGGGTGACGTCGAGCACCCGCGCCGACACGCCATCGGGGCCGAAGCCGTCGATAACCAAGCCGTCGCCCTTCTTCCAGAGGAAGCGGCCGAGCCGTTTGGCGGGGCGCACGAAGATCAAATCGTAGAGCTCGTCAAAATACCATTTATTGAGCAGGAACTGATAGAGCATCGGCTGCTGGTTGGCGAGCTCGACCGGCAGATAGGGCCGGCTGATATAGAAGATGTAGGAGATCGCAAAGCCCAACGCCATCATCACGGTCGGCAGCATGGCGAGCAGATGCGGCATATGCTCCATGTTTTCGATGATGTGCGGGTTCATCTTCACGGAATCGCCGAAGAATTCCCCGACGCCAGGGCCGGCGAACACTTCCTTGAACGGGAAGCCGGCCAGGATCGATCCGGCCGCAAGCACGCCGATCGGGACCAGCATCCAGAGCGGGCTCTCATGCGCGGCCTCGTAGTGCTCCTGGTCGTGCGGCTCGCCGAAGAACGTCTTGAAGATCAGACGCCATGAATAGAACGACGTCAGGCCCGCCGCCGCGATCGTGAGAATAAAGGCATAGGTCGAAAACGGATTATGCGCTGCGTAGGCGGATTCGATGATCGCGTCCTTGGAGAAATAGCCGGCGAACAGCGGAAAGCCCGTCAATGCCAGCGTGCCGATCGTCATCACCGCAAACGTATAGGGGATCTTGCGCCAGAGGCCGCCCATGTTGCGGATGTCCTGCTCGTGGTGCATCGCGTAGATCACCGAGCCCGAGCCCAGGAACAGCAGCGCCTTGAAGAAGGCGTGCGTGAACAGGTGGAACATGCCGACCGAATAGGCCCCTGCCCCCATCGCCACGAACATGTAGCCGAGCTGCGAACAGGTCGAATAGGCGACGATGCGCTTGATGTCGTTCTGCACGAGCCCGATCGTCGCGGCAAAGAATGCCGTCGTCGCACCGAAGAACATCACGACCGCCTGCGCGTTCGGCGCCAGCTCGAACAACGGCGACAGCCGCGCCACCATGAACACGCCGGCGGTCACCATGGTCGCGGCATGGATCAGCGCCGACACCGGCGTCGGGCCCTCCATGGCGTCCGGCAACCAGGTGTGCAGCAGGAACTGGGCCGATTTGCCCATCGCGCCCATG
Organism: uncultured Alphaproteobacteria bacterium; assembly: GCA_963786115.1. Classification (GTDB taxonomy): domain Bacteria; phylum Pseudomonadota; class Alphaproteobacteria; order Rhizobiales; family Xanthobacteraceae; genus Bradyrhizobium. The sequence continues at coordinate 41,997 of CAWAYC010000034.1, read as the reverse complement.
AACAGGAACACGCAGGTCAAGGTCAGTGCGTCGGCGTGCCAGCCGAACAAGTTAATGGTCTTGCCTTGAAGAGCCGCCGCGCCACCGAAGATGGTGTCGAAGTCGATCGAGCCCATAAGCATGAAGATCGAGAAGATGCCGAGCAGGAAGCCGAAATCGCCGACGCGGTTGACAATAAAGGCCTTGATCGCAGCCGCGTTCGCTGACGGCTTCTGATACCAGAAGCCGATCAGCAGATAACTCGCGAGACCGACGCCTTCCCAGCCAAAGAACATCTGCACCAGATTGTCCGCGGTCACCAGCATCAGCATCGCAAAGGTGAACAGCGACAGATAGGCGAAGAAGCGCGGCCGGTACGGATCCTCGTCCATGTAGCCGATGGAATAGAGGTGCACGAGCGAGGACACGGTGTTGACCACGACCAGCATCACCGCGGTCAGCGTATCGATCCGTAGCGACCACACGACCTGCAGATCGCCCGAGTTGATCCAGGGAAACAGCGGGATACGCGCGTCGTGGTGCATGAAGCCGACATCGACCAGCGCGAACCAGGACAGGCCGGCCGACACGAACAAAAGAAGCGTGGTGATCAGCTCGGCGGCGCGCGAACCTGCCGCCGGAGGTTCGGAGACATGATGGTCGTCGTGGCCGTGATCGTCGTGAGCAACAGCCGCATGGGCGTCGGCACCATGCCCATCGCCGTGATGCTCGACCGTGTCGCCGCTCGGATTGCGGGCGTGCGCGCCGAAGATCGAGATCAGCCCTGCAAGTATGGCGCCCAGCAGCGGCAGGAAGACAATTGCCTGATACATCTGCGCGCTAGCCCTTCATCAGATTGACGTCTTCAACCGCGATCGAGCCGCGGTTGCGGAAATACACCACCAGCACCGCCAGACCGATCGCCGCTTCCGCCGCGGCCACCGTGAGCACCAACAGCGCGAACACCTGGCCGACGATGTCGCCGAGGAAGGTCGAGAACGCCACCAGATTGATGTTCACCGCAAGCAGAATCAGTTCGATCGACATCAGGATGACGATGATGTTCTTGCGGTTGAGGAAGATGCCGAGGATCCCGAGCGTGAACAGGATCGCGCCGACCGAGAGATAGTGTCCGAGGCCGACCGTCATTGCACCCACTCCGCCGCATCCGCGTCCTGCAGCCCCTGTCCCGAGGCCACCTTGCGGATGCTCATGGCAAGCTCCGGCGTCCGCGCGTTCTGCACATTGATGTCCTGCCGCTTGACCTTCGCCTTGTGGCGCAGCGTCAGGACGATGGCGCCGATCATCGCGACCAGCAGCACCATGCCGGCGAGCTGGAAGTAGTGGATGTACCTTGTATAGAGCACGAGGCCGAGCGCCTCGGTATTGCTGACGTTGGTCGGGATCGCCGCCGTGATCGACTTGGTGACGCCGGGATTGATTACCCAGGCACCGACCACCAGCAGAAGCTCGAACATGAAGATGCCGCCGATCAAGAGACCGACGGGAACGTACTCGATGAAGCCCGCGCGCAACTCTGTGAAATCGACGTCGAGCATCATGATCACGAACAGGAACAGCACCGCGACCGCGCCGACATAGACCACGACCAGGATCATCGCCAGGAATTCGGCGCCCATCAGCACGAACAGGCCCGAGGCGTTAACGAAGGCCAGGATCAGATACAGCACGGAGTGCACGGGATTGCGCGACACAATCACCATCACCGCCGAGGCGACGCAAACGCCGGCGAACAGATAGAAGAACAACGCGGGAACGATCATGCCCTCACCTCACCGGTACGGCGCGTCGAGTTCGATCGCTTTCGCAATCTCGCGCTCCCAGCGGTCGCCATTGGCGAGCAGTTTCGCCTTGTCATAATAGAGTTCCTCGCGGGTCTCGGTCGCGAATTCGAAATTCGGTCCCTCGACGATGGCATCGACCGGACAGGCCTCCTGGCACAGGCCGCAATAGATGCATTTCACCATGTCGATGTCGTAGCGCACGGTACGGCGGGTGCCGTCGTTGCGGCGCGGGCCGGCCTCGATCGTGATCGCCTGCGCCGGACAGATCGCCTCGCACAGTTTGCAGGCGATGCAGCGCTCTTCGCCGTTGGGATAACGGCGCAGCGCGTGCTCTCCGCGGAAGCGCGGCGAGATCGGCCCCTTCTCGAACGGGTAGTTCAGCGTCGGCTTCGGCTTGAAGAAATAGCGCATGGCGAGAAAGAACGCCGAGACGAATTCCGACAGGAGAAGCGAGCGGGCTGTTGCGTTGATGTTGACACTCATAGCGACCTCACTTCGGCGCGATGCCGGCGAATTGCAGCACGCCGGCAACGATCACCACCATCGCCAGCGACAGCGGCAGAAACACCTTCCAGCCGAGCCGCATCAGTTGATCGTAGCGATAGCGCGGCACGATCGCCTTCGCCATCGCAAACAGGAAGAACATGAAGAACAGTTTTAGCGAGAACCAGACGACGCCGGGGATCCAGGTGAACGGCGGCAGCGCCACCGGCGGGAGCCAGCCGCCGAGGAACATAATGGTCGCCATCGCGCACATCGTGGTGATCGCGACGTACTCGCCAAGCATGAACAACAGATACGGCGTCGAGCCGTACTCGACCATGAAGCCCGCGACGAGTTCGGACTCGGCTTCCACCAGGTCGAACGGCGGGCGGTTGGTTTCAGCCAGCGCCGACACATAGAACACCACGAACATCGGGAACAGCGGCCACACATACCAGTTCAGGATGGTGAGCTGCGGCAGGCCGATCAGGCTCGCCAACCCGCGGGTATTCTGGGCCTCGACGACGGCCGAGAGATTTAGCGACCCGACGCAGAGCAGCACGGTGATGATCACGAAGCCGATCGAGACTTCGTAGGAGACCATCTGCGCCGCGGAACGAAGGGCGGCAAGGAACGGGTACTTCGAATTCGACGACCAGCCGGCCATGATGATGCCGTAGATCGACAGCGACGAGATCGCGAAGATGTAGAGAACGCCGACATTGATGTCGGAGATCACCCAGCCGAGATCCATCGGAATCACGGCCCATGCTGCCAGTGCCAGCACGCACGACACCAGCGGCGCCAGCAGGAACACGCCCTTGTTGGCGCTTGCCGGGATCGTCGGCTCCTTCAGCACGAATTTCAGGAGGTCGGCAAAGGATTGCAGCAGGCCCCAGGGACCCACGACGTTGGGACCGCGACGAATCTGCACCGCCGCCCAGATCTTCCGGTCGGCGAGCAGGATGTAGGCGATCGCGATCAGCAGCACGACGAGCAGCAGAACGCTCTGCGCGACCATGATGATCAGCGGCCAGAGGAAGCCGGTCCACAACGAGCTTGCGAAGAATTCAGCCATCAGGTCACGCTCACTCCGCTGCCGTCAGCATCTGTCCGGACGCAAGGCGGGAACATTCCGCCATCACCGCCGACGCCCGCGCGATCGGGTTGGTCAAATAGAAATCCTCGACCGAGCTCTTGAAGGCCGCCTTGTCGATGCTGCCGCCCTTCCCGGCCGCAGCCTTGACGTCGTCGGCCTTGCCAGGCTCGATCCGGTCGATACGCATCAGGTGCGGCGCAGCCTTGAACAGCGCCTGCCGCAATGCCTGCAGCGAGTCATATGGCAGCTTCTTGCCAAGCACGTCCGAGAGCGCGCGGATGATCGCCCAGTCCTCGCGCGCTTCGCCCGGCGGAAACGCCGCGCGGCTCGCCATCTGCACCCGGCCCTCGGTGTTGACGTAGATCCCGGATTTCTCGGTATACGCCGCGCCCGGAAGGATGACATCCGCCCGATGTGCGCCGCGGTCGCCATGGGTGCCAATATAGACCACAAAAGTCCCGTCCGGCACCTTGATCTCGTCGGCGCCGAGCAGGAATAGCACGTCGAGCGTGCCAAACGTCGTCATCTGCGCCGCACTGAGGCCGCCAGCCGAGGCCGTAAATCCGATATCGAGCGCGCCGACCCGCGACGCGGTGTCGTGCAATACACCGAATCCATTCCAGCCATCCTTGAGCGCGCCGACATCGGCCGCGAGCTTTGCGGCCAGCGCCAGCACCGCCGCGCCGTCGTGCCGCGTGAACGCGCCCGTGCCGACCAGAACGATCGGGTTCTTGGCGTTCTTCAGCACGTCGGCAAACGAATGCTTGCCGGCGGCGAGATCGGCGAGCGAATCCGTGCCCGCGCCGAGATAGTCGTAATCGTAGGTCAGCTCGGCTTTGGTGCCGATCACGCCAATCTTGAGCCGACCGGTGCGCCAGCGCTTGCGGATACGCGCGTTGAGAATGGCGGCTTCCCGGCGCGGATTGGAACCCACGATCAGGAGCGCGTCGGCCTGCTCGATGCCTGATATGGTCGGATTGAAGATATAGGAGGCGCGGCCAGCTTTGGGATCGAAGGCGTCGCCGCCCTGCACCGCGAGATTGGCAGAGCCGAACTTGGCCAAAAGCTCCTTCAGCGCGAACATCTCGTCCACCGCCGCAACGTCGCCGGCCACGGCCCCGATCCGCTTGCCGTCGCTGAGCTTGACCTTGGCGGCGATCGCCGCGAACGCCTCGGTCCACGAGGCCGGGCGGAGCTGACCGTTTTCCCTGATATAGGGCCGGTCGAGCCGCTGCGTCCGCAGACCGTCGACGACGTGACGGGTCTTGTCGGAAATCCACTCTTCGTTCACGGCCTCATTGATGCGCGGCAGGATCCGCATCACCTCGCGGCCGCGGGTATCGACCCGGATCGCCGAGCCGACACCATCCATCACGTCGATCGACTGCGTCTTGCCGAGCTCCCAGGGCCGCGCCGCGAACGCGTAGGGTTTCGACGTCAATGCCCCAACCGGGCAGATATCGACGAGATTCCCCTGCAGTTCCGAGGACAGCGCCTGTTCCAGATAGGTCGTGATCTCCATGTCCTCGCCGCGGCCGGTCGCGCCCATTTCCGGCGTGCCGCAGACTTCGGCGGAGAAGCGGACGCAACGCGTGCACTGGATGCAGCGGTTCATCGACGTCTTGACCAGCGCGCCGAGATATTTGTCCTCCACCGCGCGCTTGTTCTCGGCGAAGCGGCTGGTGTCGACGCCATAGCCCATCGCCTGGTCCTGCAGGTCGCACTCGCCGCCCTGGTCGCAGATCGGGCAGTCCAGCGGATGGTTGATCAGCAGGAATTCCATCACGCCTTCGCGGGCCTTCTTCACCATCGGCGAACGCGTGGAGATTTCCGGCGGCTCGCCCTTGGGACCCGGGCGGCAATCGCGCACGCCCCAGGCGCAGCTCGCCACGGGCTTCGGGCCGCCCTTCACCTCGACCAGGCACATGCGGCAATTGCCGGCGATCGACAGCCGCTCGTGGTAGCAGAAGCGCGGGATTTCGGCGCCCGCGGCCTCGCACGCCTGCAACAGCGTGAATTCCGCCGGCACATCGATCTCTTTGCCATCGATGATGAGTTTGGTCATTGCCTCAAGTCTTTCTCAACTTGCAGTCCGGAGCGGTGACGCCCGACTTCTTCATTTCTGCCGCGATCCAATGCTGCGTCTCGGAGCTGTAGGTCGTGAGATACACCGGCTCGTTGACCGTCTTTTCGCACAGGAACTGGGCGATCTGGCCCACGGTCCCGTATTTCTGCCACCATACCGGCCTCAGTTGCGACATAGACGTCACTCCGCAGCAACCATATGCGCGGGATCGAGGATACCGGCGTCGTCAACGTCAGCCTTGTGCGAATACTCGTCGATCCGCGCCTCGATCTCGTGACGGAAATGCGCGATCAAGCCCTGGATCGGCCAAGCCGCGGCGTCGCCGAGCGCGCAGATGGTGTGGCCTTCGACCTGCTTCGTCACCTCGAGCAGCATGTCGATCTCGCGCTTGTGGGCGCGGCCGTCGGCCATGCGGGTCAAGACCCGCCACATCCAGCCGGTGCCTTCGCGGCACGGCGTGCACTGGCCGCAGCTTTCGTGTTTGTAGAAATACGAGATGCGCGCGATCGCCCGGATCAGGTCGGTCGATTTGTCCATCACGATGACGGCGGCGGTGCCGAGGCCGGAGCGCAGCTTGCTCAGGCTGTCGAAATCCATCGGCGTATCGATGATCTGCTCGGCCGGCACCATGCGCACCGACGAGCCGCCGGGGATAACCGCCTTGAGATTGTCCCAGCCGCCACGGATGCCGCCGCAATGGCGCTCGATCAGTTCGCGGAACGGAATCCCCATCGCCTCTTCGACATTGCAGGGCCGCTCGACATGGCCGGAAATGCAGAACAGCTTTGTGCCGACATTGTTGGGACGGCCGATCGCGGCAAACCATGCCGCGCCGCGCCGTAGGATGTCGGGCGCGACCGCGATCGACTCGACGTTGTTGACGGTGGTCGGGCAGCCGTAGAGGCCGACATTGGCCGGGAACGGTGGCTTCAGCCGCGGCTGGCCCTTCTTGCCTTCGAGGCTTTCCAGCAGCGCGGTTTCTTCGCCGCAGATATAGGCGCCGGCGCCGTGCGCGACATAGAGATCGAACGGCCAGCCGTTGACGTTATCCTTGCCGATCAGCTTGGCCTCATAGGCCTGATCGATCGCGGCCTGCAGATGCTCGCGCTCGCGGATAAACTCGCCACGCACATAGATGTAGCAGGCATGCGCGCCCATCGCGAAGCTTGCGAGCAGGCAGCCCTCAACGAGGAGATGCGGATCGTGCCGCATGATCTCGCGGTCCTTGCAGGTGCCGGGCTCGGATTCGTCGGCATTGACCACGAGATAGCTCGGCCGGCCGTCGGTGGATTCCTTCGGCATGAACGACCATTTCAGCCCGGTCGGGAATCCCGCCCCGCCGCGGCCGCGCAGGCCCGATGCCTTCATCTCATTGATGATCCAGTCGCGGCCCTTGTCGATGATCGCCTTGGTGCCATCCCAGGCACCGCGGCGGCGCGCGCCCTCGAGGCCCCAGTCATGGAGGCCGTAGAGGTTCTTGAAGATGCGATCCTTGTCGTCGAGCATAACCAAAACTTCCTGGGATCAGCGATTGGACTGCGAATAAGCGAGACCGGCGGCGCAGCCGCCGAACGTCAGCGCCCACAGCAAAGACGATTCGAGCGAGGCGCTCAGCGCATAGCGCTGGAGCAGGAAAATGAACGCCGCCGCGCCCACAGCGTGAAGGGCGATATAGCGCCAGTTCTTCATCGCTCCGCCCCTTCCCGGCTCATTCGCCGGCACTGAGAGATCACGCCTCATGTGGTTTCCTTCAGCGTGGTCGGCCCGCCGACCGGCGCCGAGAACTGACGGTCGATCTGAGGCCCGGGCTTTGGCGGATTGTCCGACGCAAACCCGTCGAGCACCTTGCCAAGGCTTTCCTTGGTCAGGTCCTCGTAGGTGTCCTTCCAGATCAGCACCATCGGCGCGTTTACGCAGGCGCCGAGACACTCGACCTCTTCCCAGCTGAAATTACCGTCTTTCGACAGATGGAAGGGTTCGTGATGAATGCGGCTCTGACACACCTCGATCAGATCGCCGGCGCCGCGCAGGCGGCACGGCGTGGTGCCGCAAACCTGGACATGGGCTTTCTTACCGACCGGCTGCAGCTGGAACATGGTGTAGAAGGTCGCGACCTCCAGCACGCGGATGTAGGGCATCTCGAGCAGATCAGCGACCGCGCGGATCGCCGCTTCCGATACCCATCCTTCGTGCTGCTCCTGCACCCGCCACAGGATCGCAATCACCGCCGACGCCTGCCGTCCGGGCGGATACTTTGCGATCTGCTGCTTCGCCCAGGCGAGATTCTCTTCCGAGAACGAGAAATTCGCGGGCTGCAATTCCTTCGGAGCAAGGCGGCGGACGGACATCGATTAATCTCTCATTGCATGCGACGCGCAGACTTCGCGTTCAGCGCGCTGATCCGGTCTTGCCAGAATGCGCTTGCGGTGCCGAACACGTTGTAGCCGACATGGGTCGAAACCTTGATGCGGTCGAGGATCGAAAGATCGCTGACGGTTTCAAGGCGGTTGGAGCGGGGATCGTAGACCATCAGCTTCAGCGGAGTCTGCTCGAGAATGTAGCGCGACACGGTGTGCTCGGGATCGCTGCCATGCTCCTCGCACAACAGCACACTGTCGCCCCGCATCAGCCGCGCGCCGCCCTTCATCGCCTCCACCTCGACGCCTTCGACGTCGAGTTTGATCAGGTATTTTCCGTCGGAGGAAATCTTGCCGTCGTCGAGCAGATTGTCGAGCGCTATGACCGGCACTTCCTCGCCGCCGTGCTGGTCGCCGGCGATGCTGAACGCCTCATGCTTGGTGCCCGACAACCGTGCCGTCCCCCTCGCCGCACCGATCGCGCACTTCATCGTATCGAAGCGGTTGCCGTTGATCTCCGCGTTGTTGACGAGCTTCGAAAAATTTTGCCCCGACGGTTCGATCGCAATCGCCTTGTGCGCGCCGAACGCCGCGCTGGAGACCAGCACCGACCAGTAGCCGTAATTGGCGCCGCAATCGAGCAACGTGTAATCGACGTCGGCGGAATCCAGAAACAGCAGCTCCAGCTCGTCTTCATAGTGATACGAGCGATTGAGCAATTTGCTCCAGTAGCCGTCGCCATACGGAAATTCGAACACCGCGTCAGAATTGAGCCTGATTGCGATATTGCGCTCCGGCAGCGTCTTGCGCAGCAGATTGGCGCAAGCGATGTAGCCCATATGCGAGAAATGCGACGAGATCTTCGATCCCGTCGAAAGCGCCAGCGCAGCCGTCCGCTCCCACAGGTTAGCCCCTTCGAGAGCTCCTGAAGCGCGATCGAACTGGATGGGCGCCTGCGCCATCACCGGTCGACCTCTCCGAACACGATGTCGAGTGATCCCAGGATCGCCGAGACGTCGGCGAGCAGATGCCCGCGGCAGATGTGGTGCATTGCCTGCAGATGGGCAAAACCCGGTGCGCGGATCTTGCACTTATACGGCTTGTTGGTGCCGTCGGCGACGAGATAGACGCCGAACTCGCCCTTGGGCGCCTCGACCGCCGCGTAGACTTCGCCGGCCGGCACGTGGACGCCTTCGGTATAGAGCTTGAAGTGATGGATCAGCGCTTCCATCGAGCGCTTCATCTCGCCACGACGTGGCGGCGCGATCTTGTTGTCCTCGACGACGACCGGCCCCTGCCCGTCCGGTGCCCGCAGTTTCGCGATGCACTGCTTCATGATGCGCACGGACTGGCGCATCTCTTCCATGCGGATGCAGTACCGGTCGTAGCAGTCGCCGTTCTTTCCGATCGGGATGTCGAAATCCATCTCGGCGTAGCATTCGTAAGGCTGCGCCTTGCGGAGGTCCCACGCTGCACCGGAGCCGCGCACCATCACGCCGGAGAAGCCCCACTCCCAAGCCTCCTTCAGCGATACCACGCCGATGTCGACGTTGCGCTGCTTGAAGATGCGGTTTCCGGTCAGGAGCGTTTCGAGATCGGCGACCACCTGCAGGAATGGATCGCACCAGGCGTCGATGTCGTCGATCAGTTTCGGCGGCAGGTCCTGATGCACGCCGCCAATGCGGAAATAGGCCGCGTGCATGCGCGAGCCGGAGGCGCGCTCATAAAACACCATCAGCTTTTCGCGCTCTTCAAAGCCCCACAGCGGCGGGGTCAGCGCGCCGACGTCCATCGCCTGCGTGGTGACGTTGAGCAGATGCGACAGGATGCGGCCGATCTCGCAATAGAGCACGCGGATCAACTGCCCGCGGCGCGGCACCGTGATGCCGAGCAGCTTTTCCGCCGCGAGGCAAAACGCGTGCTCCTGGTTCATCGGCGCGACGTAATCGAGCCGGTCGAAATACGGAATCGCCTGCAGATACGTCTTGTGCTCGATCAGCTTTTCTGTGCCGCGATGCAAGAGACCGATATGCGGATCGACGCGCTCGACGACCTCGCCATCGAGCTCCAGCACCAGGCGCAACACGCCGTGCGCCGCCGGATGCTGCGGACCAAAATTGATCGTGAAGTTACGGAGGTTTTGCTCGTTCATGGTCAGGCCTTCGGCTCCGCCTTCTCATCGCCCGGCAGCGGATAGTCCGCGCCTTCCCATGGCGAGAGGAAATCGAATTTGCGGAATTCCTGGTTGAGACGGACGGGTTCGTAGAGCACCCGCTTCTCCTGGTCGTCGTAGCGGACCTCGACAAAGCCGGTCAGCGGGAAGTCCTTGCGCAGCGGGTGGCCATCGAAGCCGTAGTCCGTCAGCAGCCGCCGCATGTCGGGATGGCCGGTGAAGATCACGCCGTAGAGGTCGTAGGTCTCGCGCTCGAACCAGTCGGCGCCGGGAAACACGTCGATGATCGAGGGCACCTGCGTCGTCTCGTCAGCTTCCGCGCGCAGACGGATGCGCGTGTTCAGCGTCGGCGACAGCAGGTGATAGACCACGTCGAAGCGTTTCTCGCGGCTGGGAAAATCAACCGCGGTCACGTCCGTGAAGTTGACGAAGCGGCAATTCGGATCGTCGCGCAAAAACGTTACGACCTCGACGATCCTGGTTGGCTCCACCGTAACCGTGAGCTGATTGAACGCGACCGAATGCGACGTCGCAGCACCGGAAAGCGCGCTAACGATCGTCTGCCCCAGGGCGTCGAGCTTGCCATCGTCCATTGCGTAAAAACCTTAGCGTTCGATGGTGCCGATGCGGCGGATCTTTTTCTGCAGCAGCAACACGCCATAGAGCAGCGCCTCCGCCGTCGGCGGGCAACCCGGCACATAGATGTCGATGGGCACGATGCGGTCGCAGCCGCGGACCACCGAATAGGAATAGTGATAGTAGCCGCCGCCATTGGCGCATGACCCCATCGAGATCACGTAGCGCGGCTCGGGCATCTGGTCGTAGACCTTGCGCAGCGCCGGCGCCATCTTGTTGGTCAGCGTGCCCGCGACGATCATGACGTCGGACTGCCGCGGCGAGGCGCGCGGCGCGAAGCCGAATCGCTCGACGTCGTAGCGCGGCATTGACACCTGCATCATCTCGACCGCGCAGCAGGCGAGACCGAAGGTCATCCACATCAGCGATCCCGTGCGCGCCCAGGTAATGAGATCGTCGGTCGCGGCCACGAAGAAGCCCTTGTCGGACAGCTCGTGATTGACCTCGAGGAAGTACGGGTCATTGGCGCCGACCGGCTTGCCGGTGGCGGGATCGATAATGCCCTTCGGAGCCGGCGCGATCACCGGCGAGGACGTTGCGGCGGTGGGGCTCAATCCCATTCGAGCGCGCCTTTCTTCCATTCATAGGCAAAGCCGACGGTCAGGACGGCCAAGAATACCATCATCGACCAGAAACCGGTGGCGCCAAGCTTCCCGAACGCAACCGCCCAGGGGAACAGGAACGCGACCTCGAGGTCGAAGATGATGAAGAGGATAGCCACCAGATAGAAGCGCACGTCGAACTTCATGCGGGCATCGTCAAAAGCGTTGAATCCGCATTCATAAGCTGACAGCTTTTCCGGGTCCGGCTGCTGGAACGCGAGCAGGAACGGGGCGATCAGAAGGGCCAGACCGATCAGGCTCGCGACGCCAATAAACACCACAAGTGGAAGGTAATTCTGCAGGATGCCGGACATCGGCGGTGCCTTTTCCTGCGGTTTCAGGGGACCGCAGATTCGTTGATTGGAATTATTCTTGAGGCTTAGCGCAGCGCAACAGGGGGCGCAAGACAAGCAATTCTGACGCTCTGTCAGTCCACTTCACATCGAAACCGCCCGTACCACGGCACGTTCCTACCTCCACATACCAACGCGCCGATAGGCGTTTGGTGCCTGTACCTGGAGAGCTGGTCCCCAGCCCGATCGAGAAGTCCACGGAACGTCTCCAACTTATCCTTGCCTGGCCGCTCCAGGAGCCGCCGCTGCTCTGCCTGCGCGCCCGCGACGACGGGCGTCATGGACGGCACCTGCTTATCCCGGGACGTCGACCAGCCCTGGCGCGCGTCACCGGCCCGACCAGTGCCCCGGGGCCCGGGTTCGGCCCGCCACCGCGCGCGATGGTCGGAATGCCTAAGCCGCTCCTGCTCCCCCTCGTGCTTGAGCAACCAATATCCCCAAGAAAGTAGCCGCGGTGCTGCAACCTCGGCTCGGCCTGCCCAGGTATTTTGGCGGCTGCGGGCACCGGCGGCAGCATCCCTGCGCTTCCACCGCCACCGACGTCTGCCGGCGCCCTACCCCAAGCCGGGAGACCGCCTCCCGCAAACCGGGGGAAACCGATCCGTGAGACCGACGAAACCATTTTGGGAAACCAACGAAACCATCCTGAAACAGGCGCAGCGTAGCTATTCACGAACAGACGGCGGCAAAGAGGCCCGGAGGCACTACGTGAACCACTCGTTTCATTCAGCGGATCGGTCGACCCATCTGAAGATCGTTGCCGTAGCCCTCGTGGCCGGCATCGCGGTGGTGGGTTTCGGGATTGCCGCGCGCAACAGCACGGACTTCACCCAGACGGCCCAGACGACGCATGTCGTGAAGGCAGGCAAGCCGGTCATCGTGACCAGCTCCGAACGCTCGGCGATCCGTTAACCGCCGCCTGCGCGCGCTGCTCGACGGCCGCCTCCGGGCGGCCTTTTGCTTTCGAACGAGCCTCAGGTCGCCGTTTTCTACCTCCGCCAGATTGAAACACCCTGTGCCATTCCGGCTCAGGTTTTCCCAACCTGCCCCCACCACTCTATTAGACACACCATAGCACCGCGAGCTTGCGGCGGGCCGACCGCAGCGGAAATCCCGCGCAAATGGGCCGGTCAGAGCGGCATTAACTGCGTTGCATTCGTTTTCACGGCACTCGCGGCGCAAATGGCCGCCGCGGCACGATCGCTGCCCTTCCAGTTCATCTTTCACCGCATCCGACCCGATGCGGCACATGGGTTAGCTCGGAGGATTTCATGTCCGTCACGCATCACGCGCCGCCATCGGCGAGACTAGCAGACTATGTCGCGATCGGGCGCCCCGATCACTGGATCAAGCACGTGCTGATCGTGCCGGGCGCGGCCTTCGCGATGATCATGTCCGGCGCCGGACCAGTTGACTACGCGATGCTGGCCGGGCGGCTGGTCGCCTGCCTGTTCGTCGCGATGGCGCTGTCGTCGGCCAATTACACTATCAACGAATGGCTCGATGCCCCCTTCGACGCGATGCATCCGACCAAGCGGGCGCGCCCCGCCGTGCAAACCGCGATGTCGCCCACCCTCGTCTTCGCGCAATACATCCTGCTGACGGCCGTCGGCATGCTGGTGGCCAATACGCTGGGATACAGTTTCGCCCTGGTCGCAGCCGTGTTCGCCGTGTTCGGCGTGCTCTACAACGTGCGTCCGATCCGCGCCAAGGATCGCGCGTTCGTCGACGTCATCGTGGAATCGGTCAACAATCCGCTGCGCTTCCTGTTCGGCTGGTTCGCGGTCACCCCCCATGTCGCGCCGCCCGTCTCGATCCTTCTCGCCTACTGGTTCGGCGGAGCCTTCCTGATGGCGGCCAAGCGCGTCTCCGAGCATCGCGCCATTGTCGAGGCCGGCGGTACCGCCAACCTCGCCGCCTATCGCCCCTCCTTCGCCGTCTACACGCAGTCCACGCTGGTCACGAGCTGCCTCGTCTACGCCCAGGGCTTTGCGTTCATGATGGCGATCTTCCTGCTGAAATACCGGATCGAATATCTCGTCGTCATCCCGCTCTTCATCGCCTTGTTCGCGGCCTATATGCGGCTGGCGCTGACGCCGGATTCCGCCGCTGCTCGGCCGGAAGAGCTGATGCGGCAGCCGGCGATGCTGATCGGCGCTGCGGTCACCATGGCGCTGTTCGGCGTGCTGACCTTCGTGGATCTGCCGTGGCTGAACGGACTGACCAGTTCCGACCTGATCCATCTCACCCAGGTGCGCTGACATGTCGATCGCCAGCCCGCTGGATACGTCACGTAGCACCGTCGGGATCGCTGCAACCGCGCTTTTGTTCGTGGTGCTTGCCGTGCTGCTCGACGGGCCGATCTGGCTGGTGAAGCTGGTGCCGACCCAGGACGGCCCTGTGCACCTGGCGCAGGCCGATCTGATCGCCCGGTTCGGCTGGGGCGGCACGCTGGAGGGGCCGGCCGCGACATTCTACCAGTGGAATTCGCGGATCGAGCCCAACTCCGCGATCTACCTCCTGCTGGCCGGACTGATCCGGCTGACCGGCGATGCCTTGATCGCCAACTCGCTGTTCCTCACGCTCTACGGCCTGCTTTGGATCGCGGCAGCATTCGCGGTCAGCCGTGCGGAGACCGAACGACCGCTGCTGCCCATCCTGCTGCTGCTACCGCTGGCTTTTGGCGTCTTCATCCATTGGGGGTTCTATAATTTCTCGCTCGGCGTTCCGCTGTTTCTGTTGTTCGCGAGCTATTGGCGGAGCGTCGGCGGACGCCGGAACGCCATCACCTTCGTCACCACGGCCTTGTTCCTGGCGGCGCTTTACCTGACCCACATCACTTCGGTCGTCGCGGCGTGCCTCTTGCTCGCAGCGGATGGGATCGCGCGGGCGATCCAGACGCTGGACCGTTCCGGCCTCCGCGCCGCCGGCAAACGCCTCGTGATCGATGGCGCCTGGGCGGCCGCGGCTGCATTGCCGATCCTGCTGCTGATTGCCAGCTTCCTGATGGCGTACAAGAATATTCCAGGCGAAGCCCCCGGCACGGAGGGCGGCGTCACGCAGATCCTGCGCCGGATATTTGCCGCCACCTACCTCTTCACCTTCACCTGGTGGGAAGTCGTCGCACTGGCGCCGCTGCTCGCCGCGCTTGGGGTCGCCGCCGTTGCGGCGTTGCGGCGGAGCAGGTCCGGCGATCTGCTGTGGCCGGCCTTCTTCGTCCTTGTCGTGCTGCTGTCGCTCTTCAATCTCAAGACCGGTTCGGCCCTGCTGTCGGAACGCCTCGCCCCCTACAGCGGCATTGCCGTGATCATGGCGCTTGCCAGCCGTCAGCCGGGTGCAGCACTGGTGCGTACGCTTTGCGTGGCGGCGCTGGCCGGCCTGATCGGCCAGACCGCCATTCGCGGCCTCGCCTACAAGAGCTGGGCGCCGACGCTGGAAAGCGAACTCGCAGCCGGCCGCGACAATCCGGGAAAGACCTTCGCCAATGCCGACCTGATCGAGCTGCGCGATAGCGCGCTGTTCGCGTGGCGCGTTCGTCCGACGGTGCATGCCGCCCAGACCGCGGCCCTGGCCGCCCACGGCGCCGGGCTGTCGTCGTCGTTGCCGTCGACTCGCTATTTTGGCTACTTCCCGCTGCAATATGCCGAGGCGCACGATTTCATGCGGGCGACGCCGGATTGGGAGGCTGATCCCGATCCCGGGTCGGTGGCCAAATTCCGCAGAGACAACCGGGGCGCCCCGCAGATCCTGATCGTGTCGTCTTCCGATGACGAGGGATCGGCGTTCGCGCGCAAGCTCGGCTATGACGACTGCAAGGCCAGGCGCTTCGGCGCGCGCGAGCTCAACGTGTGCAAAGTCCCGACCCGGTTGAGTGCCGCACATGACTGAGATCGCCGTCGATGTTGCGCCGGGCGCAGAACCGCATCGGCGGCGCGAGCGCGCCGCCGATCGGACGGCCCCTGTATTCAGTCTTCCCGCGGCGATGCCGCTGGTGCTTGACCTGGACGGCACGCTGATCGCGGGCGACCTGCTCTACAAGAGCTTCTTCTCGATCCTGCGCAAGAATCCGCTGATCGTGCTCGGCTGCGCGACATGGCTGATCCGCGGCCGCGCCGCATTGAAGCGCCAGTTGGCCATGCGCAATCGCATCGACTGGGATCGGATAAAACTACATCGGGATGTCGTGGCCCTCGCGATCCGGGAGAAAGCCGCCGGCCGCGAAGTTGTGCTGGCGACCGCCGCCGATGCCGTGCTGGCCGGCCGGTTGGCGTCGCGCCTCCCGTTCATCGATCAGGTGTATGCGTCGGATGGAGAACGGAATCTCAAGGGAGCGGCGAAGGCCGAACTGCTGACACGAATGTATCCCGGCGGCTTCATCTATGCCGGCGACAGCAAGTCGGACCTCGCGGTGTGGGCGCAGGCCAGCGGCATTGTAGTGGTCAACGCACGCGCGGCGGTCAGTGACGCCGCGCGCGCGCTAGGAAAACCGATCGTGGAATTGTCCGGACGCATCGGCCCGTAGCGGCCCCGGCTTTGGTTTTTGTGATAGAAGGAAATCGGCTGCCGTTGAACGCAGAGGGCATCTGCCGATGAAAACCGCCCACGCCTTTGTCATCCCCGTACTGGTCGCCGGCAGGATGACGGCGTCTGCGCAGGCACATGAGCGCCCGCACGTCTGTACTCCCGCAGGTTTCGTCGGCGCCGGCAGGCGCATCAAGGTGGTCAGGACGCCGGCGGCTGGCGCGGTCTAATCAATACCCGCCGCGGTAGTAGCGCTCGTCGCATTCCGCGACATAGATGCGCCCGTCACGCGCACGATAGCGGCACATTGGCGGGCCGCTCGGACGTGGATTGGTTGAGTCAGCGACTGCCGCCCCGAGCAGGGCACCGGCGCCAGCGCCAAGGAGAGTGCTTCCGGCGGTTCCGCCAATGGCCTGTCCGAGAAGCGCACCGGTGGCACCGCCCAAGACGGCACCGGTGGCGGTGCGCTGCTGTTCTGGGTTGTTTGCGCAGCCAGCAAGCGACGCGCTAAGGGCCATGATGCCAACAATGGCGGTAGTTTTGAGGATCTTCATACGAACCCATCCTGTCGAGCGCCGGCTAAACCTAATTCTAGCGACGTGAGTCTGAACGTATTTTGAAGGCCCGCCGGTTCATACCCCCGCTGCTTCGACGAAGCACGGGCGATCGGAGCGAACAAGCTGGAGGAAATCGAACAAACCGCGCCCGGTGTCACACTCACGACCCTTGTGACACTTTTCGATCAGTGCAAAACAGCTAAGCCATTGAAATGATGGCGCGAGAGACGGGACTCGAACCCGCGGCCTCCGCCGTGACAGGGCGGCGCTCTAACCAACTGAGCTACTCCCGCGGATGCCGTCATCAGAAGATGATCCGCGCAGGACCGAGGGCATAAAGGCCCGCATTCCGTTAGTCAAGGACGTTCCGAATGCCCGCGCCAACCGGGCGTTTTTGCGATGCCGACGCAAATAATGCCATGTTTTAAGGCAAAACAGCGTAGTCAGCTGTCCCCCGAATCGAATAAGGCCTGATACGTCTTGGTTTCTTGGAACGTCGGTTCTGATCAAAAACCCAGAACCGAGGCTCCAGGTCTCTACTTGACGCGTTTTCCCCGCGCGAACCGGTTCCCGTCCTGGATCGGGGTCCGGCACAGGCTTCCGATCGAAGACGCTCTTGAGCCGTTCAACAACGAGGAGGGCCAAATATGGCGAAGAAGGCAGCGACCCCAGCGACCGTTACGCTGAAGCACCTGGCGGCGGCGATCGCCGAGGACCAGGAATTGTCCAAGAAGCAGGCCGAATCGATCCTGACCGATATGGTCACCCGCATCACCAAGCACCTGAAGAAAGGCGAGCGCATCCGCATCGTCGGCCTCGGCATCCTTCAGGTCCGCAAGCGCGCGGCCCGCATGGGCCGCAATCCGGCGACCGGTGAAGCGATCCAGATCAAGGCAAGCAAGAAGGTTGCGTTCCGCGCCGCCAAGGAACTCAAGGAAGCCGTCTGACAAGACGCCTGTTCCGACCCGACGCCAAGCGTCATTCCGGCTCGATCACGTCGCGCCGGAATGGCGCTTTTCTGTTATAGAGCCTGCTCGATCCCGTCTCTCGTACTGCGGTCATCATGTTGGCTCCAACGCTCGAATTCAAGCACACCGTCACCGAGCGCTTTCTGCGCTATGTCGTGATCGACACCCAGTCCGATCCGAACTCGCCGACCTGCCCTTCCACCGCGAAGCAAAAGGATCTCGGCCGCCTGCTCGTCTCGGAGCTGCAGGCGATGGGCGTCAGTGATGCTCATCTCGACGAACACGGTTATGTCTACGCGACGATCCCGGCGAATACCGCGAAGAAGGTCCCGGTGATCTGCTTCTGCTCGCACATGGACACCTCGCCCGACTGCACCGGCAAGGACGTCAAGCCGCAGATCGTGCGGAATTATCGCGGCGGCGACATCGTGCTGCCGGCCGATCCCACGCAGATCATCCGCTCAGCCGAGTACCCGGTGCTTAACGACCAGATCGGCAACGATATCGTCACCACGGACGGCACCACGCTGCTCGGCGCCGACAACAAGGCCGGCCTCGCCGAAATCATGGATGCCGCGCATTTCCTGATTCAGAATCCGCAAGTGAAGCACGGCACCATCAAAATCCTGTTCACCCCCGACGAGGAGATCGGTCGCGGCGTCGACAAGGTGAACCTGAAAAAACTCGGCGCCGACTTCGCTTACACGGTGGACGGCGAGACCGCGGGGCATGTGGAGGACGAGACCTTTTCCGCCGACGGCGCCACCATCACCATCGAAGGGGTCTCCACTCATCCGGGTTTTGCCAAGGGCAAGATGGAGCACGCGATCAAGATCGCTTCCGCCATCGTCGATCGGCTGCCCAAAAATACCTGCTCGCCGGAAACTACCGAAGGCAAGGAAGGCTTTCTTCATCCGGTCTCGATCTCCGGCGCGCTGGAGAAAGCGACCATCGGCTTCATCGTGCGCGACTTCACCGACGAGGGCTTGAAGGAGAAGGAAGCCTTGCTCGAAGGCATCGTCAAGGAAGTGATGAAGGGCTATCCGCGCTCGACCTATCGGATGAAGGTCAAGCCGCAGTACCGCAACATGAAGCAGGTGATCGACCGGCACCCCGAGATCGTCGATTACGCGATGGAAGCGATCCGCCGCGCAGGATTGAAACCGCTGAAGGCCTCGATCCGCGGCGGCACCGACGGCTCACGCTTGTCGTTCATGGGCCTGCCCTGCCCCAACATTTTCGCCGGCGAGCACGCGTTCCATTCGCGGCTGGAATGGGTGAGCCGGCAGGACATGGAAAAGGCCGTACAAACCATCGTGCATCTGGCGATGATCTGGGAAGAGCGGGCTTAACCGCTCCTCCCGCCCCAGACTTCACGAAGGGCGCGCGGTCACGATCCAGATCGACGCGGGAAGCGGCACAGTCTCTCCCTGGACGAAAGCCGCAAGCGCCTCACGGACTGAATTGGTTGCGGCCGCCCGGATCTCCAGCGGATGGCCTTCCAGGGCGCGGCTTGCCGGCCCGATTTCGAATGCGCCCTGCACCGCTGCCTCAAGACCGCGGCCAATCGCGACATCGAGGGCGAGATGGTGCGGCTCCATTTCGATCGCGGTGAAACCTGCCTGGCCCAGGATACGGCGGACGCGCTCCTCGGAGGCAAACGCGAAAGGTCCCGGATCCTCCGGCCCTTGCGGCGGCAACTTCGGGACGTGTTTGTAGACTGCCTGCAGCGGCGCCATGAAGAACGGATTTTCGCGCGGCTCGCGCCAGCAGGCGAAAGCCAGCCGGCCCGTGGGCTTTAGCGCCTTCCGCATATTCGAAAAGGACAGCGCCGGATCGGCAAAGAACATCACACCAAATCGTGAGGTGAGAAGATCGTAGCTTGCGGGATCAAATGGATAGACGGTCGCGTCCGCCAGCGCGAAATCGACCGGCAGGTCCGCAGGCGCACTCTGTCGCGCCCGCGCCAGCATCGGTCCCGACACGTCGATGCCGAACACATGGCCTGCCGGAGCAACCTTTTGCGCGAACGCGATCGACGTCGCGCCGCTGCCGCAGCCGACATCGATGACCCGCTCGCCGGCCGCAGGCTTGGCGCGATCGATCAGAATGTCGAGAATCGGCCGCAGCAGGATGTCTTGCGCAGCCTGCCGGTCGGCCCAGCGCTGCCCGCCCGGCCCGTTCCAATAGGCGATCTGGTCGGCGTTTTGTTCGTGGCCTGTGGGTGTATCCATTTGGTCGGTCTCTCCATATCCGCGGCGCATCGATCTTGGGTGTCGGCTCAGACGACCTCGCGCGTGCGCAGCTCTGCGATCGCATCAGCGTTATAGCCGAGCGAGCCCAGTACCTCTTCGGTGTGGGCACCAAGTTCAGGCGCCATCGAATCGAGCCTGCCGCCGCCATGGGCGAGCCGAAAGCCGCTGCCGGCAAAGCGCAGCCGGCCATAGGGCGTGTCGATTTCCTGAATGGCCCCTCGCGCCGCAATTTGCGGATGATCGATCACCTCTTCGACTTTCCAGATGCTCGCGCAGGGCGCGCCTGCCGCTTCGAGGATTTTCTCCCAGCTGCGCGGATCCTTGTTCGAAAGCGCCTCCTCGATGATCGCCCGAAGCGCCGGCTCGTTCTCCTGCCGCGCGAACCAATCCGCGAAGCGTGGATCTTCCAGCGCATCGGTGCGGCCGAGTGCGGTCATCAACGACTGGTATTGCTTCTCGGTGTTTACAGCCAGCAACAGGTAGCCGTCGCCCGCCCTGAACAGGTTGGCGGTTGGCCGGCGGCTCACCGCCTGATTGCCGGACAACTGCTGACGATGGCCTGCCACGGTGTAATCCGCCACCGGTCCTGACAGGAACGCCAGTGTCGCCTCCAGCATGGAAACGTCGACCATCTGGCCCTTGCCGGTGTGGGTACGCTGAAACAGCGCGCTCGAAATGCCGAACGCGGCGGTGGCGCCGGAAAGCACGTCGCAGACGGCGAAGCCGGCGCGCGTGGGCCCAGTCTCTTCGTGACCGGTGATGGCCATGATGCCGGACATCGCCTGAATCTTGCCGTCATAGCCGGCGGCCGATCGTTCCGGGCCCGTCTGGCCGAAGCCGGAGACGGCGCAATAGATCAGCCTCGGATTGATCTCCGACAGCGCGGCATAACCGATGCCGAGCTTGTCCATCACGCCGGGCCGGAAATTCTCCATCACCACGTCGGCCTGGGCGGCGAGCCGCTTGACGATCGTGATCGCCTCCCCCTTCTGCAGGTCAAGCGTCAGGCTGCGCTTGTTGCCGTTGATGGCCTGCCAGCCGGAAGCAAGGCCGCGCTCGGCCCATTCGCGGCTCAGCGGCGTGCGGCGCATGTCCTCGCCCCCGCGCCGCTCGACCTTGATGACGTCGGCGCCGAGCAGTGCAAGCTGATAGCTCGCATAGGGGCCGGCCAAAACCTGCGTGAAGTCGAGGATCTTCACGCCTTCGAACGGTCGGGTCACCTGGATGTTCTCCAAAAGACTGTTCTTGTTGTTGGCCGGCGCAGCCGGCGTCAGGCCGCCCTGTTACCGCGGGCGATCTCCTTCTGCTTGTCGAATTCGGCGCGGCGTCGCGCCAGCTCTTCCGGGCTCATCTGCGCGACGTTGTTGTAGTCGAGCTTCCAGGATGCATCCTCGCTCCAGCGCAGCGGCGACTGCATGGTGGTTCGGGCGCCGGGCGCCTGCTCGAGGAGGCGCAGCGCCAGTTCGAGCGTCAGTTCCTGCGAGCCGACATCGTGCGGCTTGCCGGCGGAGTTGCCGAGCGGAAAGTCAGAGAACAGGAACCGCGGCACGGCCGCATGTTCGACGATGTCCTTGGCGCATCCCATCACCACGGTCGGAAGACCGTTGGCTTCGAGCAGGCGCGCTACCAGGCTCGTGGTCTGGTGGCAGACCGGGCAGTTCGGCACCAGCACGGCGACGTCGACCTTGTCCGCAAGGCCGCGGGCCAGGATATCGGGCGCATCGACATCGATGGTGACGCGATGGCTGCGATTGGTCGGGGCGCCAAAGAACCGCGGCGCGACTTCGCCGATCCGCCCCGATGCCTTGGCCTTCAGAAGCTCCGGCAGGGGAAACCAGGTGCCGCTGTCGGTCGCGGTCGTATGCTTGCGGTCGTATCCGATATGCGAGATGCGCAAATCGTGCTGCCTGGTCGTGTCGCCGTCATAGACCTTGTAGAATTTGGCACCGCCATTGTACGCCGCGCCGGGCCCCTGATCGCCCTTGGCCGGATCATAGGGGGCCGCGGTCGTGATGATGGTGACACGCGACTGCGCCAGCGGCTTTTTCAGCGGCAGGAATGGCGCGTCGACATAGTGCGCCCAGCGGTACGGCGTCGTGTAGCCGATCGCAGCGTAGTAATCGCGGGTCCGCTGCATATAGGGGACGGGAGAATTGTAATCCGGCGCAAAGCCGACTTGATCGTCGAGCGGACCTGGCATGGTTGCATCCCTCCTATATTCTTCTTAGCCGCAAGCACGGTTTCATTTCATGGGATTTCATGACCGACCGCAAGCCGGGATTTGAATGGGTGGATTGTGCTGGCCACGGTCGTCCGCCTTCGCTCTTCGAGCTTCGGCGAGACAGCCTTCGTGCTCCTCGCTCCGGCCGGCTCGCCGAGCCGTAGCGCGAAGGCTGGTAGGCGGCGAGAGATTCGAACTCCCGACCCTCTCGGTGTAAACGAGATGCTCTAACCAGCTGAGCTAGCCGCCCTCGCCGCCTGTTTAGCCTTGGCCGCCCCTCGGGTGCAAGGACAGATAGCCTATTCCGCCGGCCGTCCGGGTGATCTGTTGAGATCGTTGATCCAGGGCGCGGCGGAACGGCACCAGATCTGGCGTACCGGCTTCAATTGGTCGCGCTGGCGGATGCTGCCCCAGCGGATTCCCCAGTCGTCAGGGTCGTCGTCCTCACCGCTGGTGAACAGCGGGGAACCGCAGTCGGGGCAGAAATGCTGGAAGCGGGTTCGGCCATTGTCACCCCTCCTGGCGTAGACCTTCGGCGGCTGCCCGGTCAGGCGGACCTGCCCGCCCGAACAGATCACGGTTACGCGATATGGTGAGCCGGTCAGCGCCTGGCAGTCGGTGCAGTGACAGATCGACACCCGCTCCGGGTCAATGTCTGCCTCGTAGGTGACGTTGCCACAATGGCAGTGCCCATCGACCTTCATGGCTCCAGCTCCGATGGCCGCAAGCGCACCGCAAAACGAAACGGCGCCCGAAGGCGCCGTTTTATCACTCGCTGACAGATCGGGTTAGTGCGCCGTCAGGCCGCTCGCCGCTTCGTCGCCGCCGTCGGGCTTGACGTCCACCTTGGTGTCCTCTTCCCAAACAATCGGCACGGGTTTCCGTACCAACGCCCGGGCGACGACGTCGTCCAGTCGGGCAACCGGGATGATCTCCATGCCACCCTTGATCGCATCGGAAATCTCGGTGAGATCCTTGGCGTTGTCCTCGGGGATCAGCACCGTCTTGATGCCGCCGCGCGCGGCGGCCAGCAGCTTCTCCTTCAAGCCGCCGATCGGCAGCACCCTGCCGCGCAGCGTGATCTCGCCGGTCATCGCAACATCGTGGCGGACCGGAATGCCGGTCATGACCGAGATGATCGCGGTGGCCATCGCAACGCCCGCCGACGGACCATCCTTCGGGGTCGCGCCTTCAGGAACGTGGACGTGGATGTCGCGCCGGTCGAACAGCGGCGGCTCGATGCCATAGACGATCGCCCGCGAGCGGACGTAAGACGCCGCCGCCGAGATCGATTCCTTCATCACGTCGCGCAGATTTCCCGTCACCGTCATCTTGCCCTTGCCGGGCATCATGACGCCTTCGATGGTCAACAGCTCGCCGCCGACATCGGTCCAGGCCAGACCGGTCACGATACCGACTTGCGGCTCGCTCTCGATCTCGCCGAAGCGATACTTCGGCACGCCGAGGAAGTCTTCCAGGGTCTTCTCGGTGACCTTGACCGACTTCTTCTTGGAGATCATCAGCTCCTTCACCGCCTTGCGGGCGAGTGTCGACAGCTCACGCTCCAGATTCCGCACGCCCGCTTCGCGGGTGTAGCGGCGGATCATCAGCAACAAGGCGTCGTCGTCGATCGACCATTCCTTGGAATCGAGGCCATGCTTGGCGATGGCGTTCGGGATCAAATGCTTGCGCGCGATCTCGACCTTCTCGTTCTCGGTGTAGCCGGCGATCCGGATGATCTCCATGCGGTCCATCAGCGGCCCGGGAATATTCAGCGTATTCGCGGTCGTGATGAACATCACGTTCGACAGATCGTAATCGACCTCCAGGTAGTGGTCGTTGAAGGTCGAGTTCTGCTCGGGGTCCAGAACCTCAAGCAGCGCCGATGACGGATCGCCGCGGAAGTCGGCGCCCATCTTGTCGATCTCGTCCAGCAGGAACAGCGGATTGGAGGTCTTCGCCTTCCGCATCGACTGGATGATCTTGCCGGGCATCGAGCCGATATAGGTGCGGCGGTGACCGCGGATCTCGGCCTCGTCGCGCACGCCGCCGAGCGAGACGCGCACGAACTCGCGGCCGGTCGCCTTCGCGATCGACTTGCCTAGCGAGGTCTTGCCGACGCCGGGAGGCCCGACCAGGCACAGGATCGGTCCGGTCAGCTTGTTGGCTCGCGACTGCACGGCCAGGTACTCGACGATGCGGTCCTTCACCTTCTCCAATCCGTAGTGATCGTTGTCCAGCACCGCCTGCGCGGCCTCGAGGTCCTTCTTGACCTTGGACTTCTTGTTCCACGGAATCGACAGCAGCCAGTCGAGATAGTTGCGCACGACGGTCGCCTCAGCGGACATCGGCGACATCTGGCGCAGCTTCTTCAGTTCATGCTGCGCTTTCTCGCGGGCTTCCTTGGACAGCTTGGTCTTGGCGATCTTCTCTTCGAGATCAGCGAGTTCGTCGCGACCTTCGTCGTCGCCGAGCTCCTTCTGAATCGCCTTCATCTGCTCGTTCAGGTAATACTCGCGCTGGGTCTTCTCCATCTGGCGCTTGACGCGCGAGCGGATGCGCTTCTCGACCTGCAGCACAGAGATCTCGCTCTCCATCAGGCCCAGCACCTTCTCCAGGCGCTGCGTGACGGACAACGTTTCCAGGATGCCCTGGCGATCGGCAATCTTGACGGCGAGATGCTGGGCGACCTGGTCGCTCAGCTTGGCGAAATCGGTGATAGCCTGAACCACGCCGACGACTTCGGCGGAGATCTTCTTGTTCAGCTTCACATAGCTTTCGAAATCCGACACGACCGAGCGTGCCAGGGCCTCCGCCTCGACGGAATTGGCATCGATATCGGCGAGCGCGACCCCGGTCGCCTCGTAATACTCAGTGCGGTCGGAATACTTTTCCACACGCGCGCGCTCGAGCCCTTCGACCAGCACCTTCACGGTGCCGTCGGGCAGCTTGAGCAGTTGCAGGACGCTGGCGAGCGTGCCGACCTCGTAGATCGAATCCGGGTTCGGATCATCGTCGGAAGCGTTCTTCTGCGTCGCAAGCAGGATCAGCGCGTCATTCTTCATGACCTCTTCGAGCGCCCGGATCGATTTCTCGCGGCCGACGAACAGAGGCACGATCATGTGCGGGAAAACGACGATATCGCGGAGCGGCAGCACCGGATAGGAGTGGCTTTCGCCGTGAACGATCGTTGGCCGGGGTTTGGGAGTGGTCATGGCCTATTCCTTTTGTTGTGCCCCCTTGCACGGCAGTCCGCTTCTCGTGCGCAACCGCCACAAGGTGCCTTGAGTATCCGGATGGTTCAGCCGCGTCGCGACCTCCGTCCGGTCAAAACCTGCGACGAATCTTGTGAAAATATCCGCCACCGATTGCATTAGGTGGCTATCGACTGGGGGGGTGTCAAGTCACGGAAAAATACGATCAAAAGCTGCAAAACGCCAAGGAAGCGACTGCAGTGCAGCGACCGCCGGAAAGCCCGGCAGCCGCCCCTTTCGAGCACTCAGGATGGTCGCAGCGGAGCGCGATCAGGCGCTGGCGCTGCTCTCGACGGCGCGGTCGGAACGATCCGCATAGATGTACAGCGGACGCGCGGTTCCCTCGACCACTTCGCGCGAGATCACGACCTCTTCGACGCCTTCCAGGCCCGGAAGGTCGAACATGGTCTCGAGCAGGATGCTTTCGAGGATCGAACGCAGCCCGCGCGCGCCGGTCTTGCGCTCGATCGCCTTGCGGGCAACCGCGCCAAGCGCCTCGTCGGCGAAGGTCAGTTCGATGTTCTCCATCTCGAACAGGCGCTGATACTGCTTGACCAGCGCGTTCTTCGGATCGGTCAGGATCTTCTTCAGCGAAGCCTCGTCGAGATCTTCGAGCGTCGCGACCACGGGCAAGCGGCCGACGAATTCCGGGATCAGGCCGTACTTCAGCAAGTCTTCCGGCTCGACGTGGCGGAAGATTTCGCCGGTACGACGGTCTTCCGGCGCCAGCACCTGGGCGGCGAAGCCGATCGAGGTCGAACGACCGCGCGCGGAAATGATCTTCTCAAGCCCCGAGAAAGCGCCGCCGCAGATGAACAGGATGTTCGTGGTATCGACCTGCAAAAACTCCTGCTGCGGATGCTTGCGGCCGCCCTGCGGGGGAACCGAAGCCACCGTGCCTTCCATGATCTTCAGCAGCGCCTGCTGCACGCCCTCGCCCGACACGTCGCGGGTGATCGACGGGTTGTCGGACTTGCGGCTGATCTTGTCGATTTCGTCGATATAGACGATGCCGCGCTGTGCGCGCTCGACATTGTAGTCGGCCGACTGCAACAGCTTGAGGATGATGTTCTCGACATCCTCGCCGACGTAACCGGCTTCGGTCAGCGTCGTCGCGTCCGCCATGGTGAAGGGCACATCCAGGATCCGCGCCAGCGTCTGCGCCAGCAGCGTCTTGCCCGAACCGGTCGGGCCGATCAGCAGGATGTTCGACTTCGCCAGCTCGACGTCGTTGTGCTTGGTCTGGTGATTGAGCCGCTTGTAGTGATTGTGAACGGCGACCGACAGAACCTTCTTGGCATGGCTCTGGCCGATCACGTAATCGTCCAGCACCTTGCAGATTTCCTTCGGCGTCGGGATGCCGTCGCGCGACTTCACCAGCGAGGACTTGTTCTCCTCACGGATGATGTCCATGCAAAGTTCAACGCACTCGTCGCAGATGAAAACCGTTGGCCCCGCGATCAGCTTGCGGACTTCGTGCTGACTCTTGCCGCAGAACGAGCAATATAGCGTGTTCTTGGAGTCGCTCGTGCCGACCTTACTCATTCTTATCTCCGTCCGCCGTTCGATCCATTTGCTCGATCGACCCATTCCGGCACTACGCCGGACTTAAGTGTAGATAGAGCAAAATCCGTACCAAAAAAGACCCTACGCAATACTCACTCCGCGAATCGTAATTCAGTCGAATCTCGCCGCGCTCATATCCGATACCCTACAGCCAACCATGCTGGCACCCGACTATCAAGAATTCGCTAATCGGGACGCGCCGGACATCGTGACAATAGCGTGATTTACGCCGTTGGCACGGGGATTTCGTGTGGAAATCGCCCGAGCGTTGCGCGATTGCCACGCCGCCAAACCAGCACGAAAGCGGAACTTTCTGCCTATCCACGGGCACAGGCCGCGCCGCCAGCAGCCGGATTTGCCGGCCGCCTTCGCCGGTTAGCGTCGATATGCTGACGCTGATCCGTAGTTTTACGCGGCCTTCGCAGCGGTGGGGTCCTCGGGGCGCTTGTCGATCACCTTGTCGACGAGGCCGAAAGCCTTCGCATCTTCGGCGGTCAGGAACTTGTCGCGCTCCAGCGCGTCCTCGATCGCCTTGTAGGTCTGGCCGGTGTGCTTCACGTAGATTTCGTTCAACCGCTTCTTGAGATTCAGTATCTCCTGGGCGTGCAGCATGATGTCGGTGGCCTGGCCCTGGAAACCGCCTGAGGGCTGGTGAACCATAATGCGCGAGTTCGGCAGCGAGAAGCGCATGTCCTTTTCGCCGGCGGCGAGCAGAAGCGAGCCCATCGAGGCCGCCTGCCCGGTGCAGAGCGTCGACACCGGCGGACGGATGAACTGCATGGTGTCGTAGATCGCAAGCCCCGATGTCACCACGCCGCCGGGCGAGTTGATGTACATCGAGATTTCCTTCTTCGGATTGTCGGCCTCGAGGAACAGGAGCTGAGCGACGACCAGCGTCGACATGCCGTCCTCGATCGGACCGGTCACGAAGATGATGCGCTCCTTGAGCAGGCGCGAGAAAATGTCGTAGGCGCGTTCACCGCGGTTGGTCTGCTCGACGACCATCGGCACGAGTTGCATGTAGGTTTCAACGGGATCGCGCATGGGGCACCCAGAGGTTGGCGGCGACGGCCATCCATCGGCAAGGCAGTACGGTTTGCCGGGCGCGGACGAACGTCCCGTGATGCAGGACTTGAAAGACAGAACGCAGATATGCGCCAATTTCCCGGCCACAAGGCCGGGGCAACGGCGGTTGAATTAGAGAAGTTCAAGCTGATTCGCCGGCCGGAGCCTAGCGGCGGATGCCGCCGCGAGGCTGCTTTCGGCGTTCATCATTAACGCCAGCCGGCAGGACTAAGCTGCAGTTTTCTCCGCGTCATCGTCCTTGAACAGCTCCTCCCGCGTGACTTTCTTTTCGGTCACGTTGGCAAGCTCGAGGATGAAGTCGACCACCTTGTCCTCATAGATCGGGGCACGAAGCTGCGCCAGCGCATTGGCGTTGCTGCGATAGTAGTCCCAGACTTCCTTTTCGCGGCCCGGCATCGAGCGCGCCCGCTCGATCACGGCGCGGCCGACTTCATCGTCGGTGACCGTGATCTTGTTCTTCTCGCCGATCTCCGAAAGCACCAGACCTAGCCGGACACGACGGTCGGCGATCTTCTGGTATTCTGCCTTGGCGGCCTCCTCGGTGGTGTCCTCGTCGGCAAAGGTCTTGCCGCCGGATTCCATCTCGGCCTTGATCGAATTCCACATCAGATTGAATTCTTCTGCGATCAGCGACGGCGGCGCTTCGAATTTGTGGCTCTCGTCGAGACGGTCGAGCAGCGCGCGCTTGACGCGCTGACGCGTGGCGCCAGCGAATTCGGCCGTCAGGCGCTCCCGCGCGGCTTCCTTCAGCTTGTCGAGTGATTCGAGGCCCAGGGTCTTGGCGAACTCGTCGTCGATCTTGGTTTCGCCGGGCGCCTCGATCGCGGTTGCCGTGGTCTCGAACTCGGCGGCCTGGCCGGCCAGCTTCTCGCTCGCGTAGTTCTTGGGGAACGAAACCTTCAGCGTGCGGGTCTCGCCGACACCGATACCGATCAGCTGCTCTTCAAAACCCGGAATGAACTGGCCGGCGCCGATCACGACCTGGATGCCCTCGCCGGTTCCACCGTCGAACGCTTCGCCGTTGATCGTGCCCTTGAAATTGATGGTGACGCGGTCGCCGTTCTCGGCCTTGGCGCCCTCGCTCTTGGCACTGTAGGGGCGGCTCTGGTCGGCGATGCGCTTGATGGCGTCGTCGACGTCGGAATTGGTTACTTCGACCACAGGCTTCTCGACCGAAAAGCTCTTGAAGTCGGCGAGTTCGATCTTTGGCACGACCTCGATCGCGACGGTGTAGGTCAGATCGGATTTGCCGGCGAGAAGCTCCTCGACCTCTTTCTCCTCGGTCGGCATGGTGATCTTCGGCTCGGTCGCGAGGCGGAAGCCGCGATCGGTGAATATCTGCGTGTTAGTGTCGCGGATGGTCTGATCGATCGCCTCGGCCATCACCGAACGGCCATAAATCTTCTTGAGGTGGCTCACCGGCACCTTGCCCGGACGGAATCCGTTGAGGCGCACCTTGTCCTTGAGGTCGATCAGCTTGGCATCCGCCTTGGCATCCAGATCGGTGGCGGGGACGCTGACCTTGAATTCGTGCTTCAATCCCTCGGCGAGGGTTTCGGTGACCTGCATGGTGTCAATCTTCTTCCGCGTTCGTCAGGCCCAACGGCCCTGACATTGTTCAATCTGATCGACGCACGACTTAACGCCTGCGCCGGTGGTTCGGCCGACCCAAATCCCCAAAAACGAGGAAACAGGCCTTCCAGTATTCGTCATGCAAACGCTGAAAGCGCTTGGTGCGGGCGGAGGGACTCGAACCCCCACAACTTTCGTCACTGGAACCTAAATCCAGCGCGTCTACCAGTTCCGCCACGCCCGCTTGAGAGCATCATGTCCGGCCGCGATGCCGCGGGCGGCGGGCTTATAACATGAGCGTGCCCGTACGCAGCAAAAAAATGGCCCTTTTTGCGGCTCCTGCAAGGGGGCCTCCCCGCTGGACATCTCACGCGGAAAATGGTCCGCATCCGACCGATGGCAAGCGACAAATTCACATTGGACCGACGCAAGCTGATCGCCGGATTGGGGGCCATGACCCTGACCCCGGCGCTGCCGGTGCTCAGTGCGGCCCAGGGCCGTCCATCTCTGGCACTGCAGGCCAAGTCCGACAGTCTGGTGCTCGGTCCGGACCGCGCCGCCACGCCGGTTTGGTCGCTGGCCGGTCCCGACCTCAGGTTCAAGCGGGGCGAGACCCTCGAAGTCACCTTCGATAACGGCCTGCCGGTACCGGCGGCGCTCGACTGGCGGGGAATCGATGGCGCGCCGGCTGCCCAGCCGCTAGCGGCTCAGTCGCCACTCGCAGCGGGCGGAAAAGCGGCATTTCAGGTCCCACTGCGGCACGCTGGCACCTTCCTGTGTTTCCTAACGGGACTCGGCGATGCCTCGCCGCGCCCCACCCGGGCGCGACCGTTGGTCGTTGGGGAAAGCGAACCGGTCACGGTCGATCGGGACGAGGTACTGCTCTTCGAAGATTGGCGCCTACGCGCCGATGGCACGGGCATTCCGCCCGGCTTCGATCCGAAGGACGCGATACCACTCCATACGATCAATGGCTTGACCTCGCTCGATGTCCTGGCACGGGCAAACGAACGTGTGAGAGTTCGCTTTATAAACGGCTCTCAACGGGCTGTTATTGCAATAAAATTAGAAGGTATAGAAGTTCGCGTGATGGCGATCGACAGCCAGCCGGCCGAACCGTTCCAGGCCCGCAATGGGGCGCTGGTCATTGCGCCGGGCAGCCGGGTCGATGCCTTCATCGACGTGACCGGAACGGCGGGCGCGACGGCAGCAATCCTGCTGCACGACGGCAAAGAGGCCCGCCCGATCGGCCGACTGGTGGTCGCTAATGGGCCGCCGGCCCGCCCCGCCCCGCTTCCACCGGCACCGCCGCTGCCCTCCAACGGCCTACCGGCCCAACTCGACCTCAAGAACGCCCTTCGCCTCGACGTCGCGTTGGGCGGCCCCCAGACCGACTGGGTGACTCCCGCGACATTCACCGCCTCAGCCCCGCCCGCCTTCCGCATCAAAATCGGCCGCACCGTGGTGCTGGCACTGACCAATCGTGCCGCGCTTGCCACCGTCTTCCATCTGCAGGGCCATCACTTCCGGCTCCTGGACCGGCTTGATGACGGCTGGAAGCCGTTCTGGCTGGACACGCTCGCGGTCGGACCCGGTCAAACCCAGCGCATCGCATTCCTGGCCGAACATGCCGGCCGCTTCCTGGTCGAACAGGTCGCGACTGATTGGGCGGCACCGCGGCTCGTGCGATGGTACAGTGTCGAGTGAGGAAGCGAACATGAGCAAACCGGTTCCGGCGATCCGCGGCGTCAAGGCGAGAGCCCTCGTTGTGCCGCTCAAGCGTCCCGTGAAGAACGCCTTTGGCGTGATCGATAATGGCCCCCTCGTTCTGATCGATATCGAGACCGATCAAGGTGTTACCGGCCATTCTTACATCTTTGCCTACACCAGGCTGACGCTGAAGCCGCTGGTTCATCTGATCGAGGAGATCGGCCGCGAACTGACGGGCAAGCCGGTGGCACCGTTCGATCTGATGGCGGCGATGGACGCCAGGTTCAGATTGCTGGGCTGGCAGGGGCTGGTCGGCATGGCGGTGTCTGGCCTCGACATGGCCTGTTGGGACGCCCTGGGACAGGCGGCCGGCAAACCATTGGCCGAGTTGCTCGGCGGTTTGCCAAGACCGATCAAGGCCTACGACAGCTACGGCGTGGTCGATCCAGTCGACGACGAAAAGGCGCTGCTCCGCTCGCTCGAGCAAGGTTTTCGCGGCATCAAGATCAAGGGTGGCGACGGCGATGCCGCCAATGACGAGCGGGTGGTCAGGGGCATCCGAGGCCTGCTCGGCCCCGACATCGCATTGATGATCGACTTCAACCAGTCGCTCGATCCGGCTGAGGCCAAACGCCGCATCGCACGGCTCGCGCCCTACGATCTGCACTGGATCGAGGAGCCGGTGCCGCAGGAAAACCTGCTCGGCCATGCCAAGGTGCGAGAGACCTCTCCGATCCCGATTCAGGCCGGCGAGAACTGGTGGTTCCCGCGCGGCTTTGCCGAGGCGATCGCGGTCGGCGCCAGCGATTACATTATGCCCGACCTGATGAAGGTCGGCGG
Source organism: uncultured Alphaproteobacteria bacterium (assembly GCA_963786115.1). Classification (GTDB taxonomy): domain Bacteria; phylum Pseudomonadota; class Alphaproteobacteria; order Rhizobiales; family Xanthobacteraceae; genus Bradyrhizobium. Next base: position 9,874 of record CAWAYC010000034.1, on the reverse strand, counting down.
CGTCACCGGCTGGCTGCAGGTTGCGGCACAGGCCGACGCGGCCTCCATTCCGATGTCGAGCCATTTGTTTGCGGAAGCGAGCGCGCATGTGCTGGCGGTGACGCCAACTGCGCACTGGCTCGAGTTTCTCGATTTCGCCGGTACCATTTTGGCGAAACCCGCCGAGATCGTCGATGGCACCGTCACCGCGCGAGGGCCCGGGCTTGGGCTGGAATGGAACGAGACGGCGGTTGCGAAATATCTCCTGACCTAATCGGTCGCCGCCTCGCGATCAGCGAGGCGCATCCGCAGCGTTAGTAATCAATACCGAACTCGTCATAGAGCCGCCGGAACACCGCGGGCAGCACTTCCGGCAGATCTTCCGCGATCAGGCCGGGCCCCGCTTCGCGCGCGCCCTCGCCGTGCATCCAGACGCCGATGCTGGCGGCCTCATAAGCCGGTACGCCCTGCGCGAGCAAGCCCGCGATCATGCCGGCCAGCACGTCACCGGCACCGGCGGTCGCGAGCCACGGCGGCGCGTTTTCCGCGATGGTTGCACGGCCGTCCGGTGACGCGACTACGCTATCCGGCCCCTTCAACAGCACCACGGAGCCGGAGCGTTGCGCGGCGACGCGCACGCGTTCCAATTTCGAGCGGTCGGGATGCGTGTTGCCGAGATCGCTGAACAGCCGCGAAAACTCGCCCTCGTGTGGCGTCAGCACCACCTGATGATCGTCAGACGCCTTGATCGCTTCGAACAGACGGTCCGGCGCATCGGCAAAGCTGGTCAGGGCATCGGCGTCCAGCACCAGCCCCCGCTTCGCCGAGAGCGCGGTATGGACGAAATCCCTGATATGCTCGCCGACGCCGGCGCCGGGACCGATGACGCAGGCATTGAGGCGCTTGTCGCTCATCAGATCGGCGAATTCGACGACGGTGTCGATCTGGCGGACCATGACGGCGGTCAGCGCCGCAGCGTTTACCGCGAGCGCCTCGCGTGGCGAGGCCAATGTCACAAGCCCGGCCCCCGCACGTAACGCGCCACGGGCCGACAGCCGCGCCGCACCGGTCGCCGCGATGCCGCCGGAGACGACAAGGGCGTGACCGCGGGCATATTTGTGGCCATCGATCCGAGGCACCGGAAAGGATTTTTGCCAGGTCGGCGGAACGTTCTCGAACGTCTGCGGCCGGATTTCCTCGAGCACGCCGACGTCGATCCCGATATCGGCAACGCGCACGCGGCCACAATGCATTCTTCCCGGCAACAACAGATGCGCCGGCTTGCGGCGGAAGAACGTCACGGTCTCTTTGGCGCGGATCGCAACGCCCATCACCGCTCCCGTCGTGCCGTTGATGCCGCTCGGCAGGTCGACGGCGAGAACCGGCGCCCCATTGGCATTGATCGCCTCGATCATGTCGTACGGCTCGCCCGTAACCGACCGGTTGAGGCCAGCGCCGAACAGCGCATCAATGATCAATGCCGGCCGGCCGATCGCCTGGGGATTGAAGGGAAGGACCGGATACTTCCAGCCGCGTGCCGCGGAAGCTGCGGCGCCCTGCAAGCTGTCGCGCCCACAGAGCAGGATGACCGAGACCTCGCGGCCCCGCGCGGCCAGTTCGGCGGCCGCGACAAAGCCATCGCCACCATTGTTGCCGGCGCCGGCGACGACCAGGATCGGCCCCTCCTCCACCAGATCCATCGCGGCTTCCGCGACCGCTTGCCCGGCGCTCAGCATTAGCGCAAAACCCGGCGTGCCGGCCGCAATGGCCAGCCGATCGGCACGCTCCATCTCAGCCGTGCTAAGAACTTCCATGCCGAATCCTCGATCTAACAGCCTTTTCCGGAGGCAAATCCCGTGTCACGTGTGAAGCTTCGCCCGATGATTGCATATCATTTCATCAATTTGCCTACTTCATGGGCTCGGGTATCATGCACCACTCGGTCCGACCTCAGCGGGTTGCCTGTTAAAAGTCTGATAACATTCCGAAATCAGGGGCATTAGCAACTTGGCATAGACCCTGCTTTTGAGGAAGCCGCTCGGTACGGCCGCCCCAGACGACCTTGATCGAGCGTTCCGGCCCTCGCCGGACACGAGGATCGAACTGACTGCGCCACGCGCATCGAAAGTATCTGCACTCTGAATTTTTGAAATGCCCGGGAGGCGCTCAGTGAAAAAGATCGAAGCCATCATCAAGCCGTTCAAGCTGGACGAGGTGAAGGAGGCACTTCAGGAAGTAGGACTTCAGGGCATCACCGTCACCGAAGCCAAGGGTTTTGGACGGCAGAAGGGTCACGCTGAACTCTATCGCGGCGCGGAATACATCGTCGATTTCCTCCCCAAGGTCAAAATCGAGATCGTGATCGGCGATGATCTGGTCGAGAAAGCGATCGATGCGATCCGCCGCGCGGCCCAGACCGGACGCATCGGCGACGGCAAAATCTTCGTCTCCAACATCGAGGAAGCGATCCGCATCCGGACCGGCGAATCCGGGCTGGACGCTATCTAAGCCGGGTGCTATCCCCGAATTTGTGATCCAAGAACAAGAATAAGGCTGCTTCGGCAGCCTGATTTCGTTTGTGAATCGAGAACGTGCGACGTCGCAAGAGCGTGAAGTGCAAAGGTGAAATCGCACCAACGTCGCTCAGTCCTGAAAACCGACCCGTAAAGCCAAAAGGGGTATTCATGAAGACCGCCAAAGATGTCCTGAAATCGATCAAGGACAACGACGTAAAGTACGTCGACCTGCGCTTCACCGATCCGCGCGGCAAGTGGCAGCACGTGACCTTCGACATCAGCATGATCGACGAGGACATCTTTGCCGAAGGCACGATGTTCGACGGTTCGTCGATCGCCGGATGGAAGGCGATCAACGAATCCGACATGTGCCTGATGCCCGACCCGGTCACCGCGACGATCGATCCGTTCTTCGCCGAGACCACCATGGTCATCACCTGCGACGTGCTGGAGCCGACCACCGGCGAGCCCTACAACCGCGACCCGCGCGGCATCGCCAAGAAGGCGGAAGCGATGGTGAAGTCGATGGGCGTCGGCGATACGGTTTTCGTCGGACCGGAAGCCGAGTTCTTCGTATTCGACGACGTTCGCTACCAGACCACTCCGTACAACACCGGCTTCAGGCTCAACTCTTCCGAACTGCCGATCAATTCCGACACCGAGTATGAGGGCGGCAATCTCGGCCACCGCATCCGCACCAAGGCCGGCTACTTCCCCGTTCCGCCGCAGGACTCGGTACAGGACATGCGCTCGGAGATGCTCGGCGCGATGGCCAAGATGGGCGTCAAGGTCGAGAAGCATCACCACGAGGTCGCCTCCGCCCAGCACGAACTCGGCATGAAGTTCGACACGCTGACGCTGATGGCCGACCATATGCAGATCTACAAATACTGCATCCACCAGGTCGCGCATATCTACGGCAAGACCGCCACCTTCATGCCGAAGCCGGTCTATGGCGACAACGGCTCGGGCATGCATGTCCACCAGTCGATCTGGAAGGACGGCAAACCGGTTTTCGCCGGTAACAAATATGCCGACCTGTCGGAGACCTGCCTTTCCTACATCGCCGGCATCATCAAGCACGCCAAGGCGATCAACGCCTTCACCAACCCGTCGACCAATTCCTACAAGCGCCTGGTCCCGGGTTATGAGGCCCCCGTGTTGCTCGCCTACTCCGCGCGCAACCGCTCGGCTTCCTGCCGCATCCCCTATACGTCGAACCCGAAGGCCAAGCGCGTCGAGGTGCGTTTCCCCGATCCGATGGCCAATCCGTATCTCGGCTTCGCCGCGATGCTGATGGCGGGTCTCGACGGCATCAAGAACAAGCTCGATCCGGGCGCGGCGATGGACAAGGATCTCTACGACCTGCCTAAGGAAGAGTTGAAGTCGATCCCAACCGTGTGCGGCTCGCTCCGCGAGGCGCTGGAAAACCTCGACAAGGATCGTGCCTTCCTCAAGCACGGCGGCGTGTTCGACGACGACTTCATCGACGCCTTCATCGAGCTGAAGATGACCGAAGTCGAGCGCTTCGAGATGACCCCGCATCCGGTCGAGTTCGACATGTACTATTCGCAGTAACGGCCACTCGCGACTGCACGATTGCCAAAGGCGCCCCTCGCGGGGCGCCTTTCTGTTTTTGCGGTCGCTCATGCTTGTGCGCATGAGGTCTCTCACACCCGGAAAAGCCTGGAATACCGCGCCTTGATCTCCTCGCTCTGGGCCTGCACCTGCGCCGGGTCGGCCTTGAGCAGCTTCAAATCGGCCAGCGGAACATGCTCGCCCTTCTCCCTGACCTGCGCGTGGAAGGACCTGTGGGCGAAGACATCGACCAGCATCTGCTGGGTCTCCGCGCTGAAGAAGAAGTTCTGAAACAGTCTTGCCGCGTTCGGATTGGGCGCGCCCTTGAAGATTCCGCTGGGAACGATGATCAGCGGCGAGCCCTCGGTGGGGTAGACCACTTCGACCGGTTTGCCCTGATCCTTGAGCAGCACCAGGTTGTAATCATTGCCGTCGGCCATGATGGCGCGCTCGCCGAGTAAAATCTTCTTCGGCGGATCGGCGGCCGACTGCACCTGCATGACCTTCTGCTGCGCGAGCTTCTCCAGATACGGCCAGCCGAGATCGCGTGCCAGCACGAAGGTCGCAGTCAGGATCGCGCCGCTGTAGCCCGGATGCCCCTTGACGATCTTGCCCTGCCATTTCGGATCGAGCAGGTCGTCGTAGCTCTTCGGCGCGTCCCCGCGCTTGACCAAATCGGTGTTGTAGCCGATGGCCTCGAGCCAGGCGCAGGATGTTGCGTGCATCCCCTCGGGATCGACCTGATCGGCGGGAAAATGTCTTGCGACCTCCTCCGGAACGTAGGCCGCGAGCCAGTCGTTCTTCTTCCAGTCGAGGTAATGTGCGGGATCGGTCGAGTTGGCGACATCGACCGCGTTGATGCCGCTGCCCTGTTCCTGCGCGATGCGCTGGAACAGCCGCTCGGCGCCGGAACGTTCGACGCGGACGCTGATCCCCGGATACTTCTCCTCGAACATCCGGGCGAGCCGCTCGCCGACATTGAGTTCAAGCGCCGAGTAGAACGCCAGCTTGCCCTCTTTCCGCGCGGCTTCGATCAGCGCCGGCGAGACGGCGGAAGGCGGCGGCGCGGCGGCCCTGATTGGCTCGGCGAACACCGCGCCGGCGATCGAGGCGGCCGACAGCTTCAGCCAATCGCGCCTCGACCATTGACGGCCCCGCATCGCTTCCTCCACTTTTGCCTCGACCGTTATGCTTTCGGTCGATTAGGCCACCTGCTGGCGCAACGCCTCGCCGAACGCCTGAAACAGCTTTCGGTTGATTGGATTGCGCTGCGGATCGTACTCCGCGTGCCACTGCACGCCGAGCGCAAAGCCCGGCGCATCCGCAATCCGGATAGCTTCAATGGTGCCGTCTTCCGCCACGCCTTCGATGATGACACGGCTGCCCGGATCGAGGATGCCCTGCCCGTGCAGCGAATTGACGCGGATCGTCTCGCAGCCGAGGATTTTCTGGAACGCGCCACCGCGCGTCAGATGGACCTCGTGGCGGTCGGCAAAGACCACGGTTGGATCGGGGTGGATATCGCCGTTCTCCAGCCGCGGCATGCGATGGTTCATGCGCCCGGGGATTTCGCGGATTTCGGGATGCAGCGAGCCGCCGAAGGCGACGTTCATCTCCTGCAGGCCCCGGCAGATGCCGAAGATCGGCACGCCGCGCGCGACGCAGGCTTCCGACAGCGCGAGTGCGACGTCGTCGCGGTGGATATCGTAGGGTTCGTGCCTCTCGTGCGGCTCGGTGTTGAAGCGGGTCGGATGAACATTGGCGCGCGCGCCTGTCAGCACCACCCCATCGACCACGTCGAGCAAGGCGCCGATGTCGGTGATTTCAGGCGACCCCGCGAACATCAGCGGCAACGCGCCGCAAACCTCCACCACGGCGCGAAGGTTGCGCTCTCCGACCATCTGTGTCGTGAAACGATTTTCGATGCGATGGGCGTTTCCGATCACGCCGACCACGGGCCGTTTCATTAGCTGCGTCTCGCGCAATGATTTTCTATATTGGGCACGGTTCGCAGGCGATAATGCCCGTGAGTCTGCGCCGGATCAACAACTTATACCCGCCAGCGCCGATCTTGCAGGCCTGCCCTGCTACTTCCGCGCAAAAGCCTCCCTGGGCTCGATTGCCTCGACGCCGGGCAATCCGGCCGCCCGGAGTGCGGAAGCCGCCGCGTCATCCGGCCCGTTCAGCCAGGGCAATCTGGCTGAAATACCCCGCGTCACGGGCTCGCCTAGCGCGCCGCCGAAATCGAGCGGCCAATATCCATTCGGCACGACCTCCACGGTAACCCCGTCAAGCCGATAACCGGGCCCCAACGCGCTCGCCAAATCATCCGACGACACCGCGCGGGCAGTGCCGGGATTGGCGGGATCGGCGAAGCTCACCAGCACCGGGATCAACGCGCCCGTGACCGGCACAATACCGGTCTGCCGGCTCATCTGGTTGAATGAGACTTGCTTGCCGCCGGCCGCAGTGTAGGCCCGCAGCGCCACGTAGTTCGTGCCGTCGAGATCGAGGGTCTTGTCGATATGGGCGAGCAGCGCGACAAGATTCCTGCCGCCGCCGAGATCGACGAAGATCGCGTCACCCGCAGTGCGGGTATGCCCGCCGCGGCTGTAACCGCGGTCGGGATGAACCGCCATCACGCCGGAAGCCTTTTTTGTCCCTTGAGGGGTCTCGACCTCGATCGTCAGCCGGAATTTGTGACCTGGCCGGTTGATCCGGATCTGATCGCCGATCACCAATGCGGCCAGCAGCGCCAGCGGGCCGAACCATTTGAAAATCATCTCGCCCTCGCCGTAACATGCGCTTCCACCCCTGATATCGCTTGGCACGACGGGTACGCCAGCGTCAAACCGGCACGCCCTCGCCGCTTGATCCCGGCGGCGTTTTGGCGAAAGAGTGGCGTTAAAGATTGGCAAGCGAAGGAATCAACGTGACAGCTTCCGCGGACGATCGGCTTCAGGCCCGCAGCGACCTGGCGTGGGCGATAAGTGTCGGCGGCATCGGCATCGTGTTGTTCGCCGCAGTCCTGTTTTTCACATGGACCTTTGCCGCGACGCTGTTTCTGATCTTCGCCGGCATGCTGCTCGCTGTTGCGCTCAACGCCATGACCAATCTGCTCGGCCGCGTCGTCAAATTGGCACACACCCTGCGCCTCACCATCGTCTGTCTCACGCTCGCGGCGCTGTTGTCCGGCGTGATTTTCCTTGGCGGCGCCACCATCGCGCAACAGGCGACGGTCTTGAGCAACACCATCAAGTCGCAACTGGTGAACGTCAAAGCCTTCCTCGAGAAGAACGGCATCGATACGAGCTACCTCGATTTCGGCGAGAAGGCCGCTCCATCCGCGGATTCGTCGACGCTGACGACGCCGGGCGCCGCCCCAACGCATAACTTTCCAAGCGCCGGCGCGCTTGCCTCGAGCGGTGGCGCGATCGTCACCCAGACCTTCAAGGTCCTGCTCGGCACCGTCAGCGTGGTCGGCAACTTCTTCATCGTGTTGTTTCTGGGTCTGGCTTTCGCCGCGCAGCCGAGCGTCTACCGGAACGGGCTGTTGTTCATCATGCCGGCAAAGCATCGGGCGCAGGCAACCATCATCGTCGACCGCATCGGCGATACGCTGGAGCGCTGGCTGATCGCGCAAATCGTCACCATGGCCGCGGTGTTCTTCGTCACCTGGATCGGGCTTGCGATCATCGGCATTCAGAGCTCTTTCATCCTGGGCATCCAGGCCGGCCTGCTCGCCTTCATCCCGACCGTCGGCGCAATCATCGCCGGGCTGATCGTGGTGCTGGCCAGCCTCGCCTCTGGATGGATCGCGGCGTTGAGCGCTTTCATCCTGTTCCTCGGCGTGCATGCCATGGAAAGCTACGTGCTGACCCCGATCATCCAGCGGCAGGCGCTCGACATCCCGCCCGCCACGCTGTTTGCGTTCCAGATCCTGCTCGGCGTCGTGTTCGGCATCTGGGGCCTGGCGCTGGCGTTGCCGTTGATGGCGATCGCGAAGGTGATGATCGATCATTTCAAGACGGCGCCGGTGGAAGAGATGGTGGCGTAGGGCCCACGACTTTCGACGCGTCATTGCGAGCGACGCGAAGCAATCCATGGCGCTGCTCTCACTCGTCTTCGCCCGGCTTGCCGCCTTCGCTAAAGCTTCGGCGCCGGCACAGCGAAATATTTTTTCGCGAAGAGACTGAGAGGTTTTCGTCGCGCCGAACTGATTTGCCCGTCGGGCGCCGTTCACCACAAATCTGCCGGGCGGACCGCACGCCAAAGTCCGCTATGCCCCATATCGACCAAATTCCGCACCGCACCGAAATGACGCGATGTGCCGAAGCAGACTGATACTACACCGCAGCCATCATCCCCTCACTCGATCACGTCATCGGAGAGCAATTGCATCGAATTGGCCCAGCGCTCTGTTAGCATCCGGACATGCGGCGATTGTGCTGATCGGACATGATGATCAGCAGGTTCGTCGGCCGCATCGGATGCTTGCTCCCCGATTTGTATCTAGCATAGACCCTCTGAGCAAAATGCTACATCAGCATCGGGCGCGGGTGAAAGCGGCCAAGCCGACGTTTTTGCTGCACCGGCTCATGCAGATTTTGGCACATAGCGGACAAACCGACCGCCTCTGAGTTTGTCCGCTTTCGGGGCAAGAGCGGACATCGCCGAAAGGGGCCGCCACGTCTGCTTCTGACCAAAGCGAACATCGAAGGACTGGCGACGAATGTCTGCTACCGGGGGCAAAGCGGACATTTCTTTCCCTCTTCTAGCGCTTTTACCGCTACGGTAGCTGTGAGCCTGAGGGCGGAAGCTGAAGCGACGCGAGGTCATAAAGCTTATTGGGCGCGGCAGTTGCGTGGCCACTTGGCGCACGTGCGCAGCGGGCGACGAAGATCTCAGATAGGCGTCCTGTCGCTTGGCCGCGGCGACAAATCCGACGTAAGTCTTCAACTCTCGACGCGTTCGTGGCGGCTCTACACGAGCTTGATTACACCGAAGGCAGAATGTCGCCTTCGACCGGAAATTCGCAGGTGGCGATGCGAACAAGCTCAGCGAGCTGGCGCAGGAATTGGTCGAGCGCCTGGTTGACGCCATTGTCGCCCTCGCCACACCGGCTGCCCGCGCGGCCAAGCAAGCGACTTCCTCGATCCCAATTATCGCAATAAGCATGGCCGATCCCGTCGATGATGAGCTTGTCTCGAGCTTAGCGCGACCGGGAGGGAATGTAACAGGGACGGCGTTTCTCGGCCCTGAATTAGTATCCAAACGGCTACAGTTGCTCAAAGAGATTGTTCCGCACCTTTCTCGCGTTGTTGTGTTGTGGCACCCCCGTGCCTACGGCGAGCGCACAATGGCCGGCATGTTTAAGGAGATCGAGAGCGCCGCCCAATCACTGGAACAAAACTTCAACTCGTGCCTGCAATTAGCCCCGATGATTTCAGCAGTGCATTCGCGGCGATGGCTACAGAACGGGCTGATGGTCTCATTGTATTTCCCAGTCCCATGTTATTCAGCCAGTACTCACGCATCGTAACCTTTGCGGAGACAACAACCACTTGCCGGCGATGTATGCACAGTGAGGGAGGGGGTAGCGCTCGGAGGTCTTGTCTCATACGGAGTAAACCTGCCCGATCTGTCCCGCGCGACCGCGATTTATTTGGACAAAGTCCTCAAAGGGGCAAAACCTGCTGAATTGCCTGTCCAGCAACCCACTAAATTCGAGTTGGTGATAAATCTGAAGACGGCTAAATCGCTTGGTTCTACAATTAGTCGCGACTTTCTGCTGATCGCCG
>CAWAYC010000033.1:0-134173 GCA_963786115.1 uncultured Alphaproteobacteria bacterium | reverse complement strand
ATGAAACACACAACGCAGGTAGAGCTGATCAAACGTGTCTTCGATATGTACGATCGAAAGTCCACTTCGATGGGCAACAACATCTATCGCAATCCCATCTCCGACTACACCTGCATGGATCAGGCGCGGCTGGAGCAGCAACGGCTGTTCCGCGAACACCCGCTTGTGATGTGCCTGTCGTCGCACATGTAAAATCCGGGCGACTACGTGACTGACGACCTTTCCGGTGTGCCGGTCCTGGTCACGCGCAATGCCGAGGGAAAGGTGCGAGCCTTTCTCAACGTTTGCCGACATCGCGGCGCCCCGGTCGCCCAAGGCTGCGGGGCGGGCAGAAGGAATCTTCGTGTGCCCCTATCACGCCTGGAGCTACGATCTCGAGGGACGGCTACGTCCTCCCGCGGGCCTTCTGACGCTTTCCCGGACATCTCGGCCGACAACGGCAGCCTGGTGCCGCTCCCAGCCGCGGAGAAGCACGGGATCATCTGGGTCAAGACCTCGCCTGGGCCCGACATCGACGCGGACGATCTCCTTCAGGGGCTCAGGCCCGAACTGGCATCCTACAGCTCGAGACTTCCTGCCACTACCAGACATCCAGCCTGCACAAGCCGATGAACTGGAAGCTCGTGATCGACACGTTCCTCGAAACCTGGCACATCGGCACACTCCACCGTAACACGGTGGCATCGATCTTCCAGCCCAATATCAACGTCTTCGACACCTTCGGATACAATGGTCGCTTCATTCTACCTCGCCGCAGCATCCTCGAACTGCGGGACAAGCCCGAATCCGAATGGGATCTTCTGAAGCATTCGGCGGTCATCTATCTGCTATTTCCAAATACCCTGATCGTCTGGCAAGGCGACCATGTCGAAACATGGCGATCGTTCCCTGAGGGCCTCTCGCCGGAGCAGTGCATCGCAGAAGCTGCGCTCTACTCGCCCGAGCCGGCGACTACCGAGAAAGCAAGAAAATATTGGGACAAGAACATGGAGTTGCTCTTGGCGACCGTCGAACACGAGGACTTTCCGGTGTGCATCGATATGCAGCGTGGCTTCCGGTCCAACGCCCAAAGCTATATCACGTTCGGCCGCAACGAACCGGGCTTGACGCACTATCACCACGAGATGCGATCGCGTTTGGGCTTGAAGGAAGCGCCGGCCATTCCTGGATAGCCAGCGAAGCCACGGTTCCGCCCATTCCGGCTCGGTGGGCGGCGCCAACGTGGCGTTGAGACTAGCGTCACAGGCCGCCGTAGCCGAGCCGCCCGCCGCAGCTATAAAAAGCAGCGCCCGGGCTTTGCCGGTGAGCCATTTGCTGTAGACGGTCAATATCAAATCCGGAGTTCCGACGGTGAAGCCCGAACGGCGGAAACGAAAGTTACCCCTCGTTAAGAGACTAGGAAAAGCGCAAAAACTGACGCGCGCGCAGAAGCAGAGCCAAATCCGCGCGGCACTGCTCGAGGCTGCTGCGAAGGTGGTCGGCGAAGTCGGTTATTCGGCTGCGATGGTATCGACCATCACGCGGCGGGCCGGCGTGGCCCAGGGCACGTTCTACAACTACTTCAATTCGCGCCAAGACCTTTTCGATCAGTTGCTCCCGAGCATGAGCGACGAGATGCTCGCCTTCATCACGGAACGCTCATCGCACGCGACCAACGATGTGGCGCGCGAGAAGCTGCGGTTCGAAGCCTACTTCGCCTACCTGCTGAAGCGACCGAATTCTACCGCATCCTCTACGAGTCCGAGCTTTTCTCGCCGGAAGCATTTCAGAAGCACATCGACGTTATCGCCGCAGCGGCTACCAACGCGTACTGCAACGCGCCACCGATGCCGGCGATGCACGCGCGGTCGACGCTCGCGAATACGAAGTTCTCGCCTTTATGTTGATGGGAGCTCGAAAGTATCTCTCAAGCCAATTCGCGCGATCGAACGGCTCCATCCGGGAATTACCGGATTTCGTCACGAAGGCCTACATGCGCTTCGTTTGCAATGGCTTCTGGGACGAGCACGCCAGCATCGCAAATCCTTCGCCCGCGAAGCAGACCAAGAAGCCAACGTTGGCCACCGATCGCTTGCTGCGAAGCGAGAAAGCCTGATCGATAGGCTCTAAGCAGGGACGAAGTGGTCGATCTCTCATGTCTCGCCGCTGGCTCGCGCGCTGCCTGAAAGGCGTCGGCGACGTGGCTCAGGGCCCGCAAGGAGGAGACGGAAATCACGGCGGTGCGTAGCGAAGGGCAAGATCGATAAGCCTACTGACACGCGCGGTTGCCGGCTGTCGGCATTGCCAGAAAGGTAACGGTGGCCGGTGCGAACCTGACAACGCCGGCGGGTGTCAGACTGGCTTCGAGAGCGGGCAGTTCGTCGTTGACGCCCAGGGTAGATGTCCTGCCGTTGAGTTGCACCGTTTTGTCTTGCAGGCGCCTCGCATGCAGCGAGTAGCGTTCGGAGGCCGTCGCAAGCGTCAGGGTATGCGACGCGTGGCGTGATGCGTTGATCGCAAGCACGGTCACGCCGCCGGGCGTCGCCGCGTTGCAATGCGCGTAGACGTACAGGCCGCCGTGAGACGATACGCCCGGGTCGAGCACGGTCCTTCCCATCAGGCGGTGCCATAATAGCGCACCCCAGTAATCCGGCCTGGGCGCAAACGTTGTCTCGTCAAGCAGGCCGTAATCGCTCGCCGCCAACGTGTTGTGCAGGACGACCTGAACGCCGACTTTCGCCAACCGCCCAAGCTGATCGAGATAGCGGAACGTATCCAAAAAGGTTGCGTCCCACGGATTTCCGCCGCAGGCGGCAGCTGCGGTCTCCGTCAGCCAAAGCGGCGTTTGCGGCGCCAGCCGGTCGCGAAGGGATCGGTAGAAGGCAAGAGTTAGGTCGGTTCGGGCGAGCCACTCATCGGAGAGGGACTTGCCGGGAACATCCCGGCCACCGCACCGTCGCGAGACGGTGTTGTAGTGGTGATAAGAAAACCCATCAACGCCACCGCCGGATGCGACGAAAAGATCTGCGGTCGCCATGCCGGATGCCGGCGCAGACGAAGAATCACCGACCGAGCCGGGCCCGAGGATCAATGTTCCGGGCGAAGCCTGTTTGAGAAATTCGCGGAATATCCTGAAGTCGCGCCCGTAGGCTTTCGCATCATATCCTGCCGGCGCGCCGTTGGTGGCAGCGAGCGTCGGCTCGTTCATGAATTCGGCGGCCGCAATGCTGGCGCCGAGCGAGCGGGTGTAAGTGAGAAGGCGACGCGCCTGATCCGGGGTCCAGAGGCCGGCGGCATCGCGCGTGCCGGCGCTGACGGCAAAGGACGTGACGATCCGCGCATCGACGTCTCTTGCGAAATCGACGACCGCGCGCCACCGCGCCCGGCTCAGTACGGATGTGAATCCCGCCGGCGGCCCGGGTGGAGCATCGTCGCCATCAGCGAAATACGTCGCGTTCGCCCAGGTCCCGCTGACCCGCAGATATGCCGGCCCCAATGCTGCCGCGAGCGTTCGCAGTCTCGAACTATCGAGATCGATGGGGGGCCTGTATGCATAGAGATCCTCTTTCGGCAGCGAAGGATTTTTGGGTCTTGCCGGCTTCGTCGAGGAGTTGGCAGGCGACATTTGCGGATACGGTCGCCAAAACCTTCCGCCGGTAACTTCCACCATTTCGATATTGTAGGATTGAAAGCGCTCATCGACCGTTCCGATGGCGCGCATGCTCCCCGGCGTCACGGCTTGTTCGCAGCCAAGCGCTTCGGAACATGTCAATGCGGAGAGGATCAGTGCCCAGCTTGCGCGTGTCGATGTCATCAGGATCGACCCTCATTGTGGCGGCAGAATCACCTTGATCGGCGTGCTCACCTTGTCGCCCCACGAGCTGATGGCTGCCATCATTACCATGGCCAGGATGCCGAGCGCGCTGACCAATACCTGCATCCATATGCTGCTGGATATCTCGAGCGTCGCAAAATGGCCGACAAACGAGAGCAGCACGCCGAGAGCAAAGATTTCGAGCGAATGCTGCCCGCAGAGAATCATCGGGCGAAACGCCGGCAGCCTCAGCCACGTCGCATCCTGCGGAATGAAGCGAACGGCGACCACGGCGAGCGCAAGAAAATGCCACAACCGAAGCTGGTCGAGCGAACCCTTGTCGATGGGGTAGATCATGGTGCCGAGCCATTTCGGTACGAGGAACGCCAGCTGAGGGATGTGCCACGTCATCACGAAGAGAAATGAAAACACGAGATATAGCGCGGCGATCGCCATCACCGCCCTCGACTGGAGCGCGCGGTCGAGCCATCCCTCGGCATCGAGCGCGCACCACGCCCCGAGCACGAACAGCAATTGCCACGCGAACGGATTGAAATACCAGCCGCCCTCCGGATAGGCCGGCAGATCCCAGTCCAGCCGCCGCGCGGTAAAATAGAGCAGCACGGAACCGGCGAGCGCGAATTTCGGCCACCGTGTCAGCAGCCAAAGCATCGGCGGAAACACCGCCAGGAACACGAAGTACATCGGCAGCGGATCCAGATCGAGCGGCTTGTACGTCAACAGAAGCACCTGCAACGTCATGACGCCGGGCTGCTCCAGGAAACGTGCGATGTTGGTCTGATCGAAGAAATGCGGCCGATCGCCGGCGATGACGACGACCAGTCCGACATAGAACACGAACAGCAGAATCTGCGCGGCATAAAGCTGAAAGGCTCGCCGCCAGATCGGGATAGCCGCGCGGAAGAACTCGCCCCGGCGGACCACCTCGCCGTAGAAATAGGCGTTGGCATATCCGGAAACGAAGACGAATATTTCCGCGGCGTCGCTGAAGCCGTAGTTGCGGATCGTGAGCCAGCTGACGATATTCGAAGGAATGTGATCGAGGAAGATCAGCCAGAGTGACAGGCCGCGGATCAGATCGAGCCTGAGATCACGGACGACGGTTACCGGCGCCGGCGTCATTGGGGTTGCCCTTCCCGGCGATAGCGTGCTGAGTTCTTCCGCGACATCCCCGCCAACTCACTTGCCCACACAAGCATCGCGCACGGCTGATATGGCGCGCGAAGCCCGTCGAGGCAATGTTCGCCTTGACGATACGCCCCTTCGCCGTGCGTGTCATAAATGCGTGAACCGCAGTCGCAGCGCGTTGCCGACGACGCTCACGGACGAAAGCGCCATGGCGGCGGCGGCGATGATCGGCGACAGCAGAATGCCGAACGTCGGATAGAGGATACCGGCAGCGATCGGGATGCCGGCCGCGTTGTAGATGAAGGCAAAGAACAGGTTCTGGCGGATATTGCCCATGGTCGCCTGCGACAGGCGCCGCGCACGGACGATGCCGCCGAGGTCGCCGCCGAGCAGCGTGATCCCGGCGCTCTCCATCGCCACATCGGTGCCGGTGCCCATGGCGATGCCGACTTCCGCAGCCGCCAAGGCCGGCGCGTCGTTCACGCCGTCGCCGGCCATCGCGACGACGCGGCCCTGCGCGTGCAGCTTGCTCACCACGGCACTCTTCTGGTCGGGAAGCACTTCCGCTTCCACCTCGGAAATCCCGAGCCGCTTGGCGACCGCGTTCGCCGTCGTGCGGTTGTCGCCGGTTAGCATGATCACCTTGATGCCTTCGGCAGCCAGCGTCTTGAGCGCCTCCGGCGTGGACCGCTTCACGGGATCGGCGATCGCGAGAATGCCGGCCAGCTTTCCGTCGATCGACATGTTGATCACGGTCGCGCCTTCGCCGCGAAGCGCCTCGGCCTGTGCTTCGAGCGCCGCCGTGTCGATGCTCAACGATTTCAGGAAAGCGGCGTTGCCGAGATGAATGGTCTTGCCTTCGGCCTTGCCGGTAGCGCCCTTGCCGGTCGGCGAGTTCGAATCCCTCGACGTTGGAGAGCGTCAGGTTTCGCTCCTTCGCCGCGCGGACGATGGCGTCGGCCAGCGGGTGTTCGCTCGACCGCTCAACGCTTGCCGCCAGCCGGAGAAGCTCTGCCTCCTCAAATCCCGCTGCCGGCACGATCGAAACCACCTTCGGCTTGCCCTCGGTCAGCGTGCCGGTCTTGTCGACCACCAGCGTGTCGACCTTTTCCATGCGCTCGAGCGCTTCGGCGTTCTTGATGAGAACGCCGGCCTGCGCGCCGCGGCCGACGCCGACCATGATCGACATCGGCGTGGCGAGGCCGAGCGCGCAGGGGCAGGCGATGATGAGAACGCTGACCGCCGCAACCAGCCCGAAGGCCATTCGCGGCTCCGGTCCGAACCACGCCCAGGCGCCAAAGGCGACCAGCGCCACCGCGATCACGACCGGTACGAACCAGCCGGAAACCTGGTCCGCCAATCGCTGGATCGGCGCGCGCGAGCGCTGTGCTTCCGCAACCATCTTGACGATCTGCGACAGCAGGGTGTCGCGCCCGACCTTGTCGGCGCGCATCACGAAGCCGCCGGATTGATTGAGGGTTCCCGCGATCACCTTGGCGCCGGGCTCCTTCGTCACCGGCATCGATTCTCCGGTCACCAGCGATTCATCGAGCGAGGAGCGGCCTTCGAGGATCACACCGTCGACCGGCACTTTTTCGCCGGGGCGGACGCGCAGTTTGTCGCCGACGGCCAGGCTGTCGATCTCGACCTCGTGGTCGGTGCCGTTCTCGTCGATGAGCCGCGCGGTCTTGGGCGCGAGTTGCAGGAGCGCCTTGATTGCGCCGGATGTTGCTTCGCGGGCGCGGAGCTCGAGAACCTGTCCGAGCAATACCAGCACGGTAATAACGGCCGCGGCTTCGAAATAGACCGAAACCGCGCCGCCATGGCCGCGAAACGTCGCCGGGAAGATATTCGGCGCGACCGTGCCGATCACGCTGTAGACATAGGCGACGCCCGTGCCCATCGCGATCAGGGTGAACATGTTGAGATTGCGAGTCAGCAGCGATTGCCGGCCGCGCACGAAAAACGGCCAGCCCGCCCATAGCACCACCGGTGTCGCGAAGGCGAATTGGATCCAGTTCGACAAGGTCTGGTCGATCAAGCCGTGGCCGCCGACCAGATGGCCGCCCATTTCCAACACGAAGGCTGGCAGCGCCAGCACAAGGCCGATCCAGAACCGCCGCGTCATGTCGGCGAGCTCGGGGTTGGGCGCCGCGTCCAGACTGGCGACCTCCGGCTCCAGCGCCATGCCGCAGATCGGGCAGCTGCCGGGGCCGACCTGACGGATCTGCGGATGCATCGGGCAGGTATAGATGGCGCCTTCCGGCGCCTCGGCCTTTGGCTTGCTCTTGTCGAGATATTGCGCGGGCGCAGCGGCGAATTTGATCCGGCATCCGGCCGAGCAGAAATGATGGGTTTCGCCGCGATATTCGAAGCGGTGCTTGCTTGTCTCGGGATCGACCGTCATGCCGCAAACGGGATCGATCACCTTCGTTGAAGCTGCCGAAGGCCCGGCGTGATGATGGTCATGGCCGTGGTTATGGGCGTGGCCGCCGCAGCAGGAGGATTTTGCCGCCGTCGGCTCAGGCTTGCTTGTGGAACAGCCGCACCCGGAAGCCTTGGTGTCGTCGGAAGCGTTTGCATTTTCGCTCATCGCCACTTACTTTCGCTAGGAAACCTATACCGTGTAGGGGTATATAGCCAGCATGCGAAAAGACATCAAGACGTCGGTCCAAAAACGCCTGAATCGGATCGAGGGCCAGGTGCGCGGTCTCTCGAAGATGGTGGAGGAGGACCGCTACTGCATCGATATCGTGACGCAGATTTCGGCGGTGCGCGCGGCGCTGCGGCGGGCCGAGGAGGAGATCCTCAAGGACCACGTCGCGCATTGTGTCGAGTACGCCATTGCCAGCGGAAACAAGCTCGATCAGCGCAACAAGATCGCCGAACTGATGGAGGTCATCGGGCGGGTCGAACGCTGACGAAGGCGTCGCGCGCCCGTCCGTTTTGGGCGGCCGAAGCCGATGTCACGGTGCGGATTTTGCCTTGTCCCTCTCTTGAGGGGGCGCCGTTTGTGCCTTGAACTAGTTTTTGGCGAAGATCAGCAGGCCATTCGCCGGAATGGTGAGCGCGGCGGAGGCAGGCAGGCCGTGCAAGGGCGGACCGTCCGCATTCACGCCGCCACCGTTGCCGGTCACAAGCGGGTTGACCCAATTGTCGTAGACGTCGCTGTTGAACACCTCCCGCCAGTGCCCGGCGACAGGAAAGCCGATGTCATAGTTGGTGTGCGTGGCTTCGTTCAGGCTGCAAACCACCACGACGTCGTTGCCTTCACCGTCGATCCAGCGCTGGAAGGCGAGCACGCGGTTGACGTCGTGCACATGGATGATGGCGCAGCCTTCAGCCCGCAGCGCCGGATATTTGCGGCGCGTGGCGATCAATTCCCGCGCAAAGCGCAAATAGTCCGCGACGATCTTGTCGCCGCGGTCGAGCGCGGCCCAGTCGATCGAGGTGTCGGGGCCCGGCGTATCGCTCCACGGTTTGTCCGCCAGGATTTCCTGGCCCATGAACAGCATCGGAATGCCCGGCGAGGTCAGAACTAGGCCCGTGGCGACGCGGCTGCGGCTGCGCGCATACCAGGATCGCGGGTCGTTGCCGTCGCCAAGCCGGGCGATCCGCGGTTCACGGCCGGCATAGACGATGTCATGGTTTTCGATCGACTGCACTGCTCGCCAGCGATCGCGCAACCCGGCGTTCTCGATGGCGCCCGCGATTGCCGACATCGGCACCTGGGCCGCGGCGCCGTGGGCCGCGCTTGAGATCGCCGCCCGCACGCTCTGACGCAACCCGTCGTGCCAGGTGGCATCGAAGCCCGCGCCGCCGTCGCCGCGATCCCGCACGATCCAGTCGTTGACCGGCCAATACTCCGCGATCTGGATCGCCTTGGGTTTTGCCGCGCGCAGCGTCGAGGTGAGGTCCTGGCAGGCGGTCCAGCCGCCAAACCGGTCCATCACGCTCACCTCATCGAAGCGTAGGCCGTCGATCCTGTATTCCTCGTAGAGAAATTTTCCGTTTTCGATCAGGTATTGCTTCACGTCGTTGTTCCAGTACGCGAAGACCAGTCCGCCGGCCCATCCCTGATCGGTGAAGTAGAGGCTGTTGTTCATGTTGCCGTTAGGGGCGCGATCGAAAAACCACATGCTGTGATCGTCAAAGCCGCCGCCGGCATGGTTATAGACCACGTCGAAGATCACAGCGATGCCGTGCACGTGGCACACGTCGATCAAGGCGCGCAGCTGGTTGTCGGCGCCGCGCAGGATATCGACGCCGGCATAGGGCCTCTCGCCGGCTTCTCTCAGCACGGCGTTGGTCAGATCGAGATAGCGTTGCACCTTGGCTTCATCAGTCTCGGCATATTGATTCTCGGGGCTGTAGAGGTCGGTGCCGTTGTAGCCCATGCTGAACGCGGTCGGGAATTCCTGGATCGGCAACAGCTCGATCGCGTTGACGCCGAGCGCAGCAAGATGGGGCACGCGCGAGATCACATCGAAGAACTTGCCGTCCGAATTTCCCGGCATGATCGCGTAGGTGCCGACATGAAGCTGATAGAGGATGAGGTCGTTGAAATCGGGCGGCACGAACTGCGCCCGGTGCCAGGGAAAGCGGCCGGCGTTGCGCAGCACCGAATTGCACGCCGGAAACGCCGGCTCGAATGTCAGCAGCCGCGCCCGCGGGTCCCGCTTGTAGCCTGATGAAGCGAGGCCCTCGACATAGAACAGGTACTGGTCGCCCTCCTTGAGGCCGGGCACGAAGCTTGCCCAATGCCCGCCGCCGATCGGCGCCATGCGGGAGGCGGCATTCTGCCTCCAGCCGTTGAAATCTCCGGAGACGTGCACCGCCGTGGCGCGCGGCGCCCAGGCCCGGAAGGTCGCTCCATCGGGCACAAGCGTGCCGCCCATCGGCGCGTGGACGAGGTCTGATGGCTGGACGGTCATCGGCCGGTCTGCCTTTTCGAAAACAATAACCGGGCGCGGCGGGCAAGCAACCTTCTTGTGGGGCGGCGATCTCATGCAATTGTTGGGCAAGCGACCGTTTGCCCATTGCGTGGGCACCTCAGGCCGCGATAATGCGGCACATCATCGACCGCTGAGAGCAGCATGTCCGTCGGCGAACTCTTCATTCTCGGCTTCTTCGGCAAAGCCGTTCCGGCATGGTTGAAAGCCTTTGCCGGGCGTTTCGGTCTCGGCGGCGTCATCCTGTTCGATTATTCCTGCCGGACGCGACAATACGATAACAACATCGACGCGCCGGAGCAGGTCCGCAGCCTTTGCGAGGAGATTTCGTCGCTGCCGTCCAGCCCGATGCTGTTCATCGATCAGGAAGGCGGTCTGGTGCGGCGGCTCAAGGACACGCGGGGATTTTGCCCGCTGCCGAGCGCAAAGGATTTCAGTCGTCTCGGCCTGGAAGAAAAGCGAGAAATCCTTTCCACCAGTTTTGCCGAACTGCGGCGGCTTGGCCTCCACTACAATTTCGCGCCCGTGATCGATGTCGACTATAACCCCGATAATCCCAACATCGGCAGGATCAAGCGCGCCTATTCCGGCGATATCGGCGACGTCGAAGCCAACGCGCTATTGGTCAACGAGATTGCGCGGCAAACACGCATCGGCCTCTGCCTGAAGCATTTTCCGGGCATCGGCGGCGCTCGGGTGGATTCGCACCAGGAGTTCATGGACATTTCGGACGCACTCCGTCCCGAGCAGGAGGAGCTGTTCTACACGCTGGCGCCCAAACTGTTCGGCGATGCGGTGCTGGTCAGCCATGCCATTGTCCGGCAATGGGACGCCGATCAACCGATGACCCTGTCGCCGGCCGGGCTCGGCCGGCTACGCCGGCGGCTCCCCGACACGCTGCTCATAACCGACGACATGCAGATGCAGGGGCTGCAGAAGGCGCGCGGCACCAAGGCAGCCAGCCTGCAATCGATCAGGGCCGGCATCGACATGCTCTGCATCGGCAATAACCTGCTCGATCAGGAGCAGGAGATGTCGGGCATTGCCGGGCATATCGAACGGTGTTTGCTGGACGGCACGCTGGACCGCGCGTCCGTGCAGCGCTCGATTGAGCGGGTGCGAAAGCGAAAGGCGTTGCTGAACTGAGCCGTTGCCCGGGCGGCACAAAAAAGATCCGGAGCGAGACAACGCGCGGAACCAACCACGGTGTCTGCGACTTGTTCGCGAAGGATTCTCATTGGGGCTCAAGACAATGAAGATGCTGAAACGCCTCTTCCGGCTGTCCTGGCTGTGGCAGGACACGCGCAAACCACCCGTCTATCCGCAATCCACCATCGATTCCGACGAATTCACCCGTCTGCTCTGTAGCCGGCGGGTCGAAGATTTGCGGATACTGGCAAAAAAGCTGAGCCGGCAGCCGACCGCGCACGTGTAAAGTCATGCAGTGGGCGCCCATTGCAGGGGGGGATCGGAGCATCCGGAGGCGCAAGGCGCTGCGTGTTTCCAGATAGCGTCGAGGGTTGCGCGGCATCGCCGCGGTGCATTCTTCCCGCACACATGCTGTCGTTGCCCGGCTGCCGCCTTCGCTGAAGCTTCGGCGGGTTTGTTGCCCCGCGAAGCCTTGGCTGGACGGGATCGGGCGAACCAGTGTTCGGCGTCAGAGCTTCCACAATTTTGGTAAAGGTCTTCCGCAAAGGTCCGGATGCGAGGCGCCGGCCGCAGGGGGCGGGCTTCCGGTCTTGGGAACCTCCGGAATGATCGTGATGACCCATGTGGCGGGAACGCTCGATTTGTTTTCCAGGACGGAGTGAACGTGACCGGTCACCGTCGCGCCGGCGGACCGGGCGGTCGCGATCCTGCCGTTGAACTGGGCGATACGAAAACGTCGGGCCTCCTTTTGATCTATCGTTTCGAACGTGAACATAAGCCTCTCTCCTGTCCACGGAACTAGTCGCGATTCAACGTTAGCCGATCGTGAAAATTGCAACCCGTAAAAGTACGGCCGGTATGCTCCGGCGCCGGCGGCTGATACCGGGCCAGGCACCGGTCGTTCGCGGAGTTCGGGAGCTCTGGCGCGAGTTTCGTACCGAATCATGTCAGTCGGCGGCGCCGGGAAACACCGCCCCATCCTGGTTCTCAGCGTCGCGGCGTTGAACGGTTTGACGACGTGTTCACGCCGGCTTTCCCCGCGGCGATCATGTTTTCGGTCTTGGAGCAGATGACGTTTCGGGGAAATGTCATCCGTCACGCGGTGCAGGGATCGCCTTGCCGGAGCAGCCGGTCGTATTGCGCCTTGACCGTCGCGTAGCACTCGCACGACGTCCTGATGAGACCATCCAGATTGGTGATCTCGATATGGCCGCGGCTGTAATGGATGAAATTTGCCTGTTGCAGCGTGTGGGCAACCAGGGACACGCTGTTGCGGCGCGCGCCGATCATTTGCGCTATCGATTCCTGGGTCAACACGATCTTGTCGCTGCCGGACAGGTCGCGCGTGTGCAACAGGCATCGCGCGAGCCGCGACTCGACCGTGTGCGAGGCGTTGCAGCCGGCGGTTTGCTGAATCTGCGCGTAAACCGCCAGCCCGTGGCGGGCCAGCGTTGCACGGAGCGTCGCGCTCTGGTCAGCGGCCGAGCGAAGCGCGTCGAGTTCGACGGTCGAAGCCACGCCGGGCACCAGTACCACTGCGCTGTTCAGCGCTGTGGGGTCGCCAAGGGCGGCGAATGAGCCGAAGACGCTGTCGCGTCCGACCATGGCGACCTGGACATGGTCTCCGCGGGAAAGCTTGACGACAAGGGAGATCACGCCTCTGTGCGGCAGGTAGGCGCGCTTGAGCGTCTCGTCGACTTCGATCAGCGTGGTGTCCTGCGCCAGATCGACCGTGCGCAGATGCGGGCGGATCAATTCGAAATCGCTCGCCGATAGCGATGACAAGAACCCGTTTGGGGGACGCGAAATCGAATCCAAAAGCAGTCTCCTGCCTCAGGGGTACCACTTGTCCCGGCGCGCCGCTCCGAGCGGTGCGTCGCGCGACCTGCAGGATGATCCCGACACACGTTGCTTGCAAGTGGGAAAAATCGGCAACAAGCGCCCAGTGGCATCTTTGGTTAAAGCGCTTGGCGCCGTCGTGGCCGCCCGATCAACTACCGTGCGCAGACCGGTAACGACGGCGTCAATCGCTCCCGTTCGGCAACCGGTCGCACTGCGTCGGCAGCATACCACCCGTACGCCGAGTTCCAGAGTTCCCCGATATTGGTCGTTTAGTTCTCCCCGGGGCGGCAGCGGACGATACCCGCCTTCGCATGGCGCGGCGCCCCGTCATCCAGTGCGATGATATTGTCCTCGTTACCGAGCGATGTTTCGCGGGGCGATGGCTTGCCCGATCATCTGCCGGTTCGCCTGAACATGCTCGATCAGCGATAGCAAATCCGACATGACCACATCGCAGGCGCCGTCTCGGTCGTCGGGCTGGACCGCGACATCGATGCTTGCAGCATCCTGCATCAGCTTTCCCCACTGTCCTCTCCTTCAAGAGAACGCGGTACTACTTGTGCGGTAAGCCATCGTCCCGTACAAATACGGTGATCCAAGTGTCGGTCTGCGTTGTTGTGCGAGTTGCGTATCAGGATTCACCATTCATGGATGACGATACATGGCTGAAAAGTTCCCCTCCCGCGGGGAGATTTTCGTAGTCGATGACGATCCCGCGGTTCGCGACACGCTTTCCATTGTGCTCGCGGCGGCGGGCTACCGGGTAATCTGTTTCGCCGATGGCGCGGCGTTGCTGTCGGTCGCACGGAGCAGGACGCCAGCCTGCATCCTGCTCGACGTCCACATCCCCGGCAAGTCCGGCCTCGACCTTCTCAAGGAACTGCACGGCGAGGACTACCCTGCGCCGATCTTCATGATCTCCGGTCAAGGCGATATTTCCATGGCGGTCAGCGCCATCAAGAATGGTGCGCTCGACTTCATCGAAAAGCCGTTCCGCGGCAGCGAGATTGTGGCGCGGCTCGATGAAGCGATCGGCGCCTATGTCCGCCGGCAGGCGGAGAGTTCGGCGTCGCGGATGGCCGCGCTACATTTCCCGGGACGCGAACCGCTGACCCGGCGCGAGCGCGAGGTGCTGGAGCAATTCACCTCCGGCGCCTCCAACAAGGAAGCCGGACGCCATCTCGGCATCAGCCCGCGCACGATCGAGGACCACCGCGCCAACATCATGAAGAAGCTCGGCGCGAGAAACGCCGCCGACCTCGTCCGAATCGTGATGACGGCCTCCTCACGCCAGGCCTGAAGGCGCGTTGATGTGACCAGGCCGCCGTATCGGGCCTTATAGCGTTTTCGAGCGAAGCCTGCCCCGGGCTTGATCCGGGGTGGATACCGGTTCGCGTGAACAAAACGCGTCAAAACAAGAATCCAGAGCTTCGGTTCTGATTCAATCAGAATCGAGACTTCTAGGCGACGAGCGCCTTGCGGATCATGACGGCCATGTCCGACTTGCGATAGGGTTTGGCGAGCAGCAGCACGCCTTCGTCGAGCCGGCCGTGATGGATGATCGCATTCTCGGTATAGCCCGAGGTAAACAGCACCTTCATTCCGGGTTTGATCTTCAGGATCTCGTCGGCGAGCTGGCGACCGTTGAGGCCGGGCATGATCACGTCGGTGAAAAGCAGGTCGAATGGCCGCCCCGAATTGACGATCCCAAGCGCCTGCGTTGCGTTCTCCGCATCCAGCGTGACGTAGCCGAGCGAATGCAGTTGCGTCAGCACATAGTCGCGCACCAGCTTGTCGTCCTCGACAACCAGGATGGTTTCATTTCCGCCCTGCAATTCCGGTGCGGGAACGGTCTCGGCCGCAAGCGAAATGCCTGTGGCCGGCGGCAGGTACATCTTGATCGTCGTCCCGTGACCCTCTTCGCTGTAGATCTTGGTGTGCCCCGCGGACTGCTTGATGAAACCGTAGACCATGCTCAGGCCGAGGCCGGTGCCCTTGCCGGGCCCCTTTGATGTGAAGAAGGGGTTGAACACCTTGTCGAGGATTCCAGCCGGAATACCGGTTCCGGTATCGCTCACCGCGATCATGGCATAATGGCCCGGCCTGACGTCGGCGTGCATCCTGGCGTAGCCCTCGTCGAGAACCACCGACCCGGTCTCGATGATGAGCTTGCCGCCATCGGGCATGGCGTCGCGGGCGTTGAGCGCCAGATTGAGGATCGCGGTGGTCAGCTGATTGGGATCGACGATCGACAGGCATGTCTCGTCTTCGAAAACCGCTTCAATCTCGATCTGCTCGCCGAGCGTCCGCTGCAACAGCATCGTGGTATCGATGATCAGCTGATTGACGTCGGTCTCTTGCGGCTCAAGTGGCTGCTTGCGCGCAAATGCCAGGAGATGCTGGGTGAGATCCGCGCCGCGCGAGGCCGCGTCGTCGATCATGCGCGTGATGGCCGCAAGCTGCGGCTTGTCCTTCACGGCATCGGCCAGAATCTCGATCGTGCCGGTGATGACGGTGAGGATGTTGTTGAAATCATGCGCAATGCCGCCGGTGAGCTGGCCGACGGCTTCCATTTTTTCGGCCTGCCTGATCCGCTCCTCGGCGGCGATCTTGTCGGTGAGATCGCGCACGAACCCGTTAAACAGGAAGCCGTCGCGCGTCTTCAGTGCGGTGACGCTCAGCTCCGCGGTAAATTCCCTTCCGTCCCGCCGCCTGATCCGGACCTCGCGGCGAGGTTTCGCCACCTGGTCCTGCCCGGAGCGCAGGAATCCCTGTAGTGCCGCCTGGAGTGGTCCCGGTCCGTCTTTTCGGCCCATCAATTCGAAGATGTTCTTGCCGAGCGCCTCCTCGCGCGACCAGCCAAACACGGTCTCGGCCTGGACATTCCAGCCGCGGATGAAACTGTGCTGATCGACCTGGATAAAGGCGTCGAGCGCGGTATTTATGATGCCCTGCGCCAACTGTGCGCTTTCGTCCAATGTTTCCTGAACTTCATGACTCTCGGTCATGTCGCGACCAACGAAGAAGAAGCGCCTGACCGGGTCCGACCAGGCGCCAAGCCAGGACAGCCATACGGCGTGCCCGTCCTTGTGGATGACGCGCGTGTCGGACATCTTCATTCGTTGCCCGCGTCGCGCCGCGCGCATTTCCGCGCGGGTATTCTCCAGATCGTCGGGGTGGATGAATTCCTCTCCGTTGTGGCCGATCATCTCCTCGGGCCGGTAGCCCAGGATGGTCGCGCAGCTCGGGCTGATCTGAACCAGGCATCCGCGAGAATCCACCACGAGGATCAGATCCTGCGATGTTTCGAAGATACGTCGCCGTTCCTCCGCCTGTTGTTGCATTGCGCGTTGGGTGCGGTTTCGTTCGGTAATGTCGCGAACGGTCTTGGATATGCCGATGATGGCTCCCGAGGCCGCCTTGATCGACGCAATGCTGAGCGAGACTTCGACCGGCGTGCCGTCCTTGCGCAGCCGCACGGTCTCGCTTTGCTCGATCCGCTCACCCCAACCGATCCGGCGGACCGTGTCTTCCACTTCGGGCAGACGGCCTGGCGGGACGATCAGCGAGATGTGCTGGCCCACGGCTTCCGCGGCGGTGTATCCAAACAGCCGTTCTGCGGCTGGATTCCAGCCGGTGATGAAGCCGTCCAGCGATTTGGTGATGATGGCGTCGTTGGAGGATTCGACGGCGGCGCTGAACAGCCGCTCCCGTTCGGCATGATGGTCGCGCGCGGCTTCGGTGCGGCGGTGCTCGGCGACCTCGCGTTCGAGCGCGAGGGTTTTGGCATTGGCCTCATCCATCACCCGCGCAAACGCGCGCGCCAGTACGCCGGTCTCGCCGCCCGCATCGACCGGAATGATGGCCGTACCTTTCTGGGCCACGCTTTCGACTGCTGCCGTCAATCGCGCGATCGGCCGGGTGAGCGACCTTGCGATCAGAAAGGCGAGCGCTGCTGCGGCCAGCACAGCAATTAAACCGACCAGGAGAGAACTGTGCTGAATAGCCGCCGGACCCATGAAGAGGATGTCCTGGATCACCGCAGTCCATTGGTTGTCGACGAGCCGCGCCGGCGCCAGCGCGATGCCATTGAGGCGTCCACCCTGATCCGTCACCGTGCGCGCGATGCCTTGCGTCGCGCCAACCGAGGCAGCCAGGTCGGGGAAGTCGCTTTGCCAGTTGGTCGGCCTTCCCAATTGCGCGCCGAATTCGCGGTCGCGGTCGGGATGAACGAGGTAGTTGCCCTTGTCATCGACCACGTACACGTTCTCATCCGGCCGCGCCGAAGACCGAACGCGGTCGAACACGGGCCGCATATCCGCATCGACGATGACGATGCCGAACGGCTTTCCGCCGTCCGCGAAGACCGGCATTGCGATCTGCAAGATCGGCACGTGCGGGGTCTCGATGACGCCGTTCTCGTCGTTCAAGTGGACCGGCGAAACGTATACTTGACCCGGAGAAAGGCTGATCGTGTCCCGAAAGTACGCGGCGTCGCCGACTTGCTTCAGCTCTGCTTCCGGCACGATGCGAACGGCGCCGCCCGGTCCCGAGCGATCGATGCGAACGATTTCCCGATGGCCGTCCCCGACACCTATCAAGCGAAGCGAATAGGCCGGCTTGAGACCCATCTGGACGGCCAGCTTCCGCTCAAGTCGCTCGCGCCAGACCGCTTCGGTGGTGTGGTCGACCGGATCAATCCCGCCGTTGAGGCGTGCGCGCACCAATCCGGTAAGTGCCGCAAGGTCCTGAAAGGCCGCAATGTCGCCGCGCCCGGTCTGGACATACGATTCGATCTCGTTGGCGCCCAGCCGGGACTGCGCCTCGATCCGGTCGAGCACGCGCGGCAGGACCGTCCGTTCAACGTTTCGATAGCTCAGCCATCCGACCGCGCTGATTGCGATCGCAACCAGCGCAATCATGGCGACGGCCAGCCTGGTAGCGAGTGTCATGTTGACGTTTGCGGCCTTCCCTGAATACGGGCGACTTGGTGCGCGACTTCACCGAACAGCCGATGCTAGTGCGCATCACGGGGCGGAAGCAACATTGCCGGCGACCCGGCCTGCCGATGGTCGGCGCCGTGCGGTTTCATCGGCGTTTGTACCAGCCGCATGGTCTCGAACCCATCCAATTCCCGGCATGGAAATGGAGGGGAACAGCAGGTCCAAATCGCCGGCGTCGAACGGGGCCATTCCCTTGCGGCCGTCGCTCGCGGCGACGAGGCTGTGGCCGGTCCGTTCGAGCATCGTTAGTTGCACCGCACTATCGTCATTAACGATCAGGGTCTTCGCCAAATGGCTTCTCCAAGGGTCTGAAATCGTCACAACGGTAAGTTGCAGAATTCTTGAAAATGCCCGCCGGTGCAGCCAGTTCCTTGCAGGAGGTTCCGTGCGGCTCCGAAGCGATATGTCGAAAGCATATGCATGGTTCGCTGCAAACAACATTGCATGCTTCCGTGCCTTGAACCTGATACCCGCGGTATCGGCTGAGCGTTCGCGTGGCGCACGTTGATCGCGGCCGAGCTGGCGTTCGGCGTGTCCTCGGGGCAGGGTGGGCTTGGCCGGTTCATCTTCGAAAACCGCGACCTGCTCGACATACCTGCGGTGTTCGCCGGCCTGTTGACGGTGATCGTCATCGGCCTGATCGTCGACAACCTGATTTTCCGCACCATCGAGCGCAACACCGTACAGAAATGGGGCACCCAATCGTGATCAAGAAGAAAACCCCCGCCGAACTCCGCAGCGCGCGCTGGTTCGCGCCCGACGATCTCCGCGCCTTCGGCCACCGTTCGCGCGCGATGCAGATGGGCTACGCGCCGGAAGAGTGGAAGGATCGACCTGTCATCGCGATCCTCAACACCTGGTCCGACGCGCAGCCCTGCCACATGCACTTCAAGAGCCGCGTCGATGACGTCAAGCGCGGCGTGCTGATGGCCGGCGGCTTCCCTATGGAATTGCCAGCGCTGTCGCTGTCGGAATCGCTCTTGAAGCCGACCACCATGCTCTACCGCAACATGCTGGCGATGGACGCCGAGGAACTGCTCCGCGGCCATCCCGTCGATGGCGTGGTGCTGATGGGCGGCTGCGACAAGACCACGCCGGGCCTGTTGTTAGGGGCCACCAGCATGAATATCCCCGCGATCTATCTGCCGGCGGGGCCGATGCTGCGCGGCAACTGGAAGGGCAGGACGCTGGGCTCGGGCTCGGACGCCTGGAAATACTGGGACGAGCGGCGCGCCGGAAAAATCTCCGACAAGGACTGGGTCGACGTCGAGGCCGGCATCGCCCGCAGCTACGGCACCTGCATGACCATGGGCACCGCCTCGACCATGACCGCGATCGCGGAAGCGATCGGCATGACGCTGCCGGGCGCCTCGTCAATTCCCGCGGCTGATGCCAACCATATCCGCATGGCTTCGGAATGCGGCCGCCGCGTTGTTGATATGGTGTGGGAGGATCTGACGCCGCAAAAGATCCAGACCCGAAAGGCCTTCGAGAATGCGATCACGGTGGCGATGGCGATGGGCTGCTCGACCAATGCGATCATCCATCTGATCGCGCAGGCCCGCCGCGCCGGCCAGGACATCGGGCTCGACGATTTCGAGAAGGCCAGCCGCAAGGTGCCCGTGATCGCCAACGTGCGGCCGAGCGGCGACCTTTATCTGATGGAAGACTTCTACTATGCCGGCGGCCTGCCGGCGCTGATGAGCCAGATCAAGGACCATTTGCATCTCGACTGCACGACCGTGACTGGCCAGACGCTCGGCGAAAATATCGCGGGCGCCGAGGTCTATAATGACGACGTCATCCGCACCGTCGACGATCCGATCTACAAGGAGGGCGCGCTCGCCGTGCTGAAGGGTAATCTTGCCCCGGACGGCTGCGTCATCAAGCCCAGCGCCTGCGAGCCGCGCTTCCTGAAACATACCGGGCCGGCACTGGTGTTCGACGACTATCCGTCGATGAAGAAGGCGGTCGACGATCCCGATCTCGACGTTACCGCGGACCACGTCCTGATCCTGCGTAATGCCGGGCCGCAGGGCGGGCCGGGCATGCCGGAATGGGGTATGCTGCCGATCCCGACGAAACTGGTGAAGCGGGGCGTGCGTGACATGGTGCGATTGTCGGACGCGCGCATGAGCGGCACCAGCTACGGCGCTTGCATCCTGCACGTCGCGCCGGAATCCTATGTCGGCGGGCCGCTCGCGCTGGTCAGGAATGGCGACCGCATCACGCTCGACGTTGCCGCGCGCACCATCAATCTCGATGTGCCGGAAGCTGAATTGGCCAAACGCCGCGCCGAGTGGAAGCCGCCGGAGCGGCGCTACGAACGCGGTTATGGCTGGATGTTCTCGCGCCACATCAAGCAGGCCAACGAAGGTTGCGATTTCGATTTCCTGGAAACCGAGTTCGGCAAGCCGGTCGGAGAGCCGTCGATTTATTAGTTCAAACCGTCATTCCGGGATGGTCTATCGGAATCGAGCGTTTCCAGCAACTTAGCACTGTCACATCCGGAGCAATCGCATCGCTGAATATCGCTGGATTCCGCTAGCGAGTGTCACATTTTTTCGGCCACGGACGGTCTAATTTTGAGCGGCCCAGTCAGCACCTCGTCGGCCGGGTTTCGGGAAAGGGTGTACCATCGCCCGATGACGAATCCCACGACCAAGATCCTATTCGCCCTGCTGACGCTCGCAATGACGACCGGCGCAGCCTCGGCGCAACAGCGCACGTTCTATGACGCGGGCGGGAACGTCGCCAGGCGGTCGGCGACGGACAGCCAAGGCACGGTCACGACCTACGATGTGCGAGGCAAGGTGATCAGCCGCGAGACGACGAGCGGCAAACACGACGGCCAGCGCAAGCCGCCGTTCAAACCGTACTGAGAAAGGAAATGGAAGATGATGCTGGTGCGCATTGTCGCGCCCGATTTCGTCGCCGGGTTTGAGACAGACGGCACCGTGCGTCGCGCCGCGCCGATCATTTCCTACATGCTCGGCTGGCCGAATGCCAAGGTGCGCGAGCATGTCAAGGCGAAGGGTTGGAGCACCTCTATCATTGTCTCCGGATGGCCTCGTCCCGGCGAGCGGTGGGGCCTGACACCCGAAGAACGGCAGAAGGCCTTTGACTCGCTGAACGACCCCAATCGTTCGCAGCGACCCGTCACGCCAGCAGCAGAAGCCCCGTTCCTTGCGGAAGAGCAAGACGCGGACGATAAGCCGCAGTTCGTGCTTCCCTTCAGGACAGGAACGGACAAGCCATGAGCTGCTTACAACGGCCAGAGACCGCGTCATCAGCCGCGAGACGACGAGCGGCAACACGACAACGATCTACGACGCGGCCGGGCGCAAATGTCGGCAGGGTCACGACGAGACCGCAGCGCTATGTTTAGTGCCGACAGCGCCCTGCTCATAAAGAGGATTTGTCAACCGTTAGCGAATATGGTGTAGCTCCGCTCGGAGTACACACATGAAGACGCTTTTCACCATTGGCTATGAGGGTAGCTCCGCAGCGGACCTGTTCGGCAGCCTTCGCCGCAGCGGCGTCAAGCTGTTGATAGATGTCCGTGATGTGCCGATTTCCCGAAAGCGGGGCTTCTCAAAAACTGCTCTAAGCGAAGGCCTAAGCGGTGCAGGGATTGCGTATCTACATTTGAAGGGGCTCGGCGATCCGAAGCCCGGCCGTATCGCAGCAAGAGAAGGTCGTTTTGCAGATTTCCGACGCATCTTTGCTGCGCACATGAAGACGACTACGGCGCAACAGGCGCTGACGGAGGCTGTGGTCGCCGCGTCAAAATCAGTTGCCTGCTTGCTCTGTTTTGAACAGAATCATATAAACTGCCACCGTTGCATCATTGCCGAATCGATGGCGCATGGCGCAAAATTCCAACTAGTCCATTTGAATGCCGCACCATTGATTGCCCCCAACACGTCCAGAGGTCGTTTCTCCTCGAATGACACGACACTCGCCCACCTCGGGTAATACCGAAGCCGTCGTCATCGTGAAGGCAGCACCTCAGGTGGGCCGCCGCCATGGCGAAACGGTTTGTTGCGCGGGAATCGACCTCTACGGCAATTGGCTTCGACTTTATCCCGTTTCCTTTCGAACATTGGAGCAGTCGAAGAAATTTGGCCGCTGGGACCAAATCAAATTCAACTGGCGGTTACCGAACGACGACCGTCGCGTAGAAAGCCGCCGCGTTGATCAGCAGTCCATAGAGATTGTTGGCCGACTGAGAAAATCGGAACGCGATGCGTTCCTCGGCAAGGCCGTCGTTACAAGCCTCAATCGTGAGCGCGAAGCCGGAAAGAGCTTTGCGCTGCTGAAACCGGAAATCCTTGCGTTCAAAATCGAGAAGAAGGACGCGGACGAAATTAAAGCAGAGAAGGAAATGTTCAAGGCGATCCGCGCTCAGGACGATCTCTTCGCCAAGCAAGTGACGAACAACTACAACCCTTGTCCGTACAATTTCAAATATCGCTATCGCACCGACGACGGAATTCGCGAAGGTACCTGCCAAGATTGGGAAATCGAGGCCACGTACCACAATTGGTCAAGAGACTACGGCGAACAAAAAACTTTCGCTGATATGAGCAGAGTGTTCGGGCAAGAATATCCGGCAAAGGGAATGCTGTTGGCGATGGGCACGCATTCCTTGCACCAAGATACTTGGTTGATAAATGGCGTAATCAGACAGGATGATATTTTGCAGGGCGCGTTGCTTTAACTTCGACGTTTTGTCGGCCTTCCTGCGCCGACACACGGTCAACGCCCGAACTTGCTGACGCCGTTGAGGTAGCGCAGCGGGTTCAAGTGCTCGCGCTGCAGCCGTGACGTGACCCGCGACACGATGCCGGGACCGAGCAGCTCGTACTTTGCAAGCTCTGATGCTACGTCGCGGAGGAACTGATCGCGGTCGCGCGGCGGGATCGGACGGGCGGCTTCCATCACGATCTGCAATTCGGAATCGCTCAGCGAGAGCGGCATGGTTCCAACTCATGATATTATCATGCATTGAGTGTCGGTTTTTCAACCCGGTCTGGCAGGTCAGGACCCGATTCGCTTTAACAGATGGTTAACGCAGTGGAGCGTAAGGTCGCGCCTCGGGGGCGATGCAAGGGAGTGACCTGATGAACACTCGGACACTTGCTGCGGCGCTCGCGGGAGCGACTCTGTTCGGCCTTACCGCCGCGCAGGCCGCGCCGAAGCCCAAGCCCAAGGCGAACCCGGCGGGCGCAGTCACCGTCACAGTGACGAACTCGCGCAAAGCGGATCTACTCCAGCTGGAGGCGGCCGAGTCCGGCTCTGCAGACTGGAAGAAAGTGGTCGGCCCGATGAAATCCGGCAAGCAAGCCTCGGTTAAACTGCCGCAGGCCAGCGATTGCCGCTTCGATCTGCGCGGGACGTTCGACGACGGCGAGTCGATGGATGCGTCCGGCATCAACGTCTGCGCCGATAAGACGCTCAACCTGACCGATTGACGCGGGCTCCCTCTCGCGCTGGTCGGAATGAGTTCGGCGGAGTTTACTTTTGCCGAAGAGTTCGGCCACGCCACCCGCGCCGCCGCGAAGGGCGGCGTCGGGTAGGTGATCGTGTGGTCATCCTTCCAATCTGAAATTGCTGTAGGCCATACCGGCGCGCTGGGGCCGACGCCAACCGTCTATCCGTAAGTGTTGAAGAAGGTGGCCATTGTAACCATGTTCAACACTTACACGGCTCGGTCCAATGGGTGAACAGACGCCCCCCAAAAGTGTCACCTTCGGACCGATGTGACACTGCCCATGCAAGAAAGCTCTTATTTGCAGGGGTTTTTGAGCACCCCTTCGGATCGGGATGGTCCGAAGGACCAGGCCCGGAATCTCGAGATTCCGGGCTCGCGCTGCGCGCGCCCCGGAATGACAACAGGGGTTCACATGTCAAAACTCAGCGAAGCCACCCGCAATAAACTCAAATCCGTCTCCACCGCCACCGTCGCGACCGCCCTCTTCAAGCGTGGCTTCCGCATCCAGATGATCCAGGACGTGCACCCCTTGAACCCGGATCAGCCGACATTGGTCGGCGAGGCCTTTACGCTGCGCTACATGCCCGCGCGAGAGGATCTCAACAAGATCGACGTGTTTCGCGACCGCGCTCACCCGCAGCGCAAGGCGATCGAGGACTGCCCCGTCGGAGCGGTCCTGGTGATGGACAGCCGCAAGGATGCCCGCGCGGCGTCCGCCGGCGCCATCCTGGTGACGCGATTGATGCAGCGCGGCTGCGCCGGCGTCATCACCGACGGCGGTTTTCGCGATTCCGCCGAAATCGCAAAACTCGGCTTTCCAGCCTACCACCATCGCCCGAGCGCACCGACCAACCTGACGCTGCATCAGGCGATCGAGATCAATGTTCCGATCGGCTGCGGCGACGCGCCGGTGTTTCCGGGCGACATTGTTCTGGGCGATTCCGACGGCGTGATCGTGATCCCCGCGCATCTCGCCGATGAAATCGCCGACGAGACCGTGGAGATGACCGCGTTCGAGGATTTTGTCACGGAGGAGGTCCGCAAGGGCCGCGGCATCTTCGGGCTCTATCCTGCGACCGATCCGCAGACGCTGACCGATTTTGCGGCGTGGCGGAAGGCCAACGGGCGGTAGGAAGATTGCGCAGCAATCCGGTCTGACCGGCCCTCACACTTCTCCCTTGTCCGCCATTCCCACCGCCCACAGCGCGAACGCAAACGCGATCGCGACTTCGTCGAGACGGTTGAAGCGCCCGGACGCGCCGCCGTGGCCGGCGCCCATATTGGTACGAAGCAGTACCGGGCCGCCGCCGGTCATGGTCGCGCGCAATCGCGCGATCCACTTGGCCGGCTCCCAATAGGTGACGCGCGGGTCGGTCAGGCCGCCCATCGCGAGGACCGCGGGATATTCCTTCGCCGCGACGTTGTCGTAGGGCGAATAGGACAAGATCGTACCAAAATCCTTTTCGCTCTCGATCGGATTGCCCCATTCCGGCCATTCCGGCGGCGTCAGCGGCAGCGTGTCGTCGAGCATGGTGTTGAGCACATCGACGAACGGCACCTCCGCGACGATGCCGGCGAACAATTCGCCGGCGCGGTTGGCGACCGCGCCCATCAGCATGCCGCCCGCGCTGCCGCCATGGCCGACGATGCGTTTTGTATCAGTATATTTCGCGTCGATCAGCGCGCGAGCGGACGCCGCAAAGTCATCGAACGAGTTCGTCTTCTTCTCGCGCTTGCCGTCGAGATACCAGCCCCAGCCCTTGTCGGCGCCGCCGCGGATATGCGCGATCGCGTAGACGAATCCGCGGTCGACCAGCGACAGCCGGTTGGCGGAAAACGACGCCGGCATCGCCATGCCGTAGGAGCCGTAGCCGTAGAGCAGCAGCGGCGCGCTGCCGTCGCGCTTGAAATCCCTGGCGTGCAGGATCGAGACCGGCACCAGCGCGCCGTCATGCGCGGTCGCCATGATTCGGGTGGTGACGTAATTGGCCGGGTCATGGCCGGAAGGGATTTCCTGCCGCTTGCGCAACACCCGCGTACGCTTCGCCATGTCGTAGTCATAGACTTCCGACGGTGTCGTCATCGACGAATACGAAAAGCGCAGATTCGTCGTCTCGAATTCGTAAGAGCCCATGGTGTCGAGCGAATAGGCAGCCTCGTCGAAGGCGATGGCGTGCTCCTCGCCGGAGGTGAGATCGCGGATGATGATGGCGGGCAGCGCATTGGCACGCTCCAGCCGCACCATGTGGCCGGCATAGAGCTCGACATCGAGCACATAGATGCCTTCGCGGTACGGGATCAGGTCGCGCCAGTTCGCCCGCTCGGGGGAGGCCAGCGGCGCGGTGATCACCTTGAAGTCGATGGCGCCGCCGGCGTTGGTGAGGATAAAGAGTTCGTCGCCGCGGTCGGCGATCGAATATTGCACGCCTTCCTCGCGCGCCGCGACGAGGCGCGGCGGCGCGTCGGGATCGGCGAGATCGATCAACCGCTGCTCCGATGTCTCGTGGTCACCGCCGGCGATCACGCAAAAGCGGCCGCTGGAGCTCTCGTGCAGATGGGTGAACCAGCCGGAATCCTGTTCTTCATAGATGAGAAGGTCGTCCGCCTGCCCGGTCCCCAGGCGATGCCGCCAGACCTGCATCGGGCGGTGATTGTCGTCGAGCTTGACGTAGAAGAAGCTCTTGCAGTCCAGGCTCCAGACCACGCCGCCGTCGGTCTCCTCGACGACGTCGTCGAGATCGGCGCCATTGGCCCAGTCGCGCACGCGAATGGAAAAATATTCCGAGCCTTTTGTGTCCGCGCTCCAGGCATGCAGCCTGTGATCGGGCGAATGCCGCGCGCCGCCGAACCTGAAATATTCGTGGCTCGCCGCAAGCGCGTCGCCGTCGAGCACGATACTGACCTCGCCGCCGTCGCGCAGCGTGCGGCCGAACAATTCATGCTGCCCGCCCTCGCGGAATTTCCGCAAATAGGCGAACGGGCCGTCCGGCGAAGGTACGCTGGAATCGTCTTCCTTGATCCGCCCGCGCATTTCCGCAACCAGCTTCGTCTGCAACGGCGCGGTGTGGCCGAGCAGGCTCTCGGTGTAATCGTTCTCGGCTTCGAGATATTTCCGGACGTCCTGATCCAGGATCGAGGGATCGCGCAGCACCTCCTGCCACTTCTCGTCCTTGAGCCACGCATAGTCGTCCGTCACCGTGATGCCGTGGGTGGTGAAGGAATGCGGCCGGCGCGGCGCCACCGGTGGGGCCAGCGAAGGTTTTTTGGCTGCTGCTTGTGTCACTCAATCCTCGTTCGGTCTTAGGGAGGTTGCCCGTGCATTGAACTGAAACGCGGGCTTGCATAGCCTCTCCCGGCGGGCGGGGAGGGGAGAAGAGACCCCTTATATCGGTTCGAACGCGCGGATTGCCAGAGGTGCGCCGCAGCGGGAACGCGGCGCCGGCTGCGTCGCTGCAACGGCGGTCCGGGTTGAACGCTAACTGTTCCGCAACCGTGCGGCGGCGCCGCCGCCGAACATCGGAATGCGGTTGACGGCGAGCACCACCGCAAAGGTGATGACCAGCATAGCGATGCCGAGTACCGAAATCGCGGCGAGGTCGCCGCTTTCGTTGAGGTCGTAGATCAGGACCGACAGGACTTTGGTCTGCGACGTAAACAACACGATCGCCGCGGAGAGTTCGCGCATCACGCCGATGAAGATAAAGCACCACGTCGCGATCACGCCGGTCCGCAACAGCGGCGCGGTGATCTGGCGCAGCGATTGCAGCCGCGTGGCGCCGAGGATGCGGCTGGCATCCTCGAGCTCGGGATGGATGGTCGCGAACGCCGCCTGCAATTGCTGATAGGCCGATGGCAGGTTGATGGTGAGGAATGCGATCAGCAGGATCCACAGCGTGCCATAGAGCACGAAGGGCGGCCGCGTGTAGCTCAGGAACAGGCCGACACCGAGTACGATGCCGGGCACCGCGACCGGCGCGGTGGCAAGGAAGCCGAGCAGGCGATAGCCGCGGATTGCCCGGCGCGTCGTGACATAGGCGATGACCACCGCGAGGATGGTGCCGGCGGTCGCGGTCGTCGCGCCCAGGATCACCGTGTTCTTCAGCGCCAGCTGGGTCGACGACAATTCGGTGAAGACGAAAACGATGTTGTGCAGCGTCAAGGTCGACGGCGTCACCAGTGTCGTCGCGTTCGGTGAGAACGCGGCGTTGAGCAATGCGAAATAGGGCAGGAACACGGGATTGAGCAACACGATCAGGCAGAACGCCAGCGCAGCCCAGCGCCAGCGCTTCAATTCGACCAGCCGCGGTGCGCCGTATTTGCCGCCGAGGACGGAATAGCCGCGGCGTCCCAGCAGGAATTTCTGGCCCTGCAGCAGCAGGATGGTCAAGAGCAGCAGCGGCACCGCGGCCGCGGCGGCCAGCTCCAGCTTCGGCGGATACTGGAACAGGCTCCAGATCTTGGTCGTCATGGTGTGGAAGCCGGCCGGCAGCGCCAGGATCGCCGGCGAACCGAACAGCGTCATCGCCTGCAGGAACGCGATCAAGGCGCCGGCGACCAAAGCGGGCATCGCGAGTGGAATCGTCACGCGCCGCGCCGTCGTCCACGCCTTGCCGCCGAGGATCGCGGACGCATCCTCCAGTTCGCCCGGCATATTGTCGAGCGCGTTAGCCACCAGCACGAACACGAACGGAAAGGTGTAACAGGAGATCACGAAGATGATTCCCGTCAACGAATAGATGTTGAACAGCGGATCGGCATCCGCGCCCGCCATCGAGCGATAGAGCTGGTTCAACAGCCCGCTGTTTGGCGCCGCCAGCAATTCCCAGGCGACGGCGCCGAGGAACGGCGGCGTCACGAAGGAAGCGGTCACCAGGGCACGAATGGTCTGCCGTCCCGGCATGTCGGTGCGCGATACCAGCCATCCGATCGGCGCCGCGACCAGGCAGCAGATCACGGCCGACGTGGTGGCGATGATCGCCGTCGTCAGCAGTGGATCGAGGAAATCCGGGTTGGTGAACAGCGTGACGAAATTCTGCAGCGTCGGATGCCGCGCGCGATCCGTGAAGGCAAAGACCGCAAGCCACGACATCGGCAGCACGATCAGCACGATCAGGCACGCCGCAAACAGCCAAAGCACCGGCCGCGTCCAATCGATCCTGGCTTCGGGGGCGTCGCTGGTGGTGAGGGTCATGCTATATCCACCAACGCGGCTGCGCTCCCTCGCCCCGCCCTTGCGGGGAGAGGGTTGGGTTGAGGGGCTCCCTCCGCACATCGCGTTCGTGGTGAGTCCCCCTCACCCGCCGCGCGTCGGACGACGCGCTGCGACCTCTCCCCGCAAGCGGGGCGAGGTAAAGTGGACCGCGCGAAACTGTCGCTTCCATCTTCACACCCGGAACAGCCGCGCATAGCGCGTCTTGATTTCTTCCGTCGTCGCCTCGACGCCGGCGGGGTCCTCCTTCATCAGTTTGATGTCGGAGATCTTGCGGCGGCCGGGTTTCGACTGCACCTGCGCGTGAACCGAATACTGCGCGGTGAAATCGATGAAGAATTGCTGGGTTTCGCGGGTGTGCAGCCACGCCTGGAACAATCGCGCGGCGTTGGGATGCGGCGCGCTCGCGAAAATTCCCGTCGGCCCCGAAATCGTCGGCGTGCCCTCGGTCGGATAGACCGGCTCCACCGGCTGTCCGGCTTCCTTCAGCAGCACGATGCCATATTCATTGCCGTCGGCCATCACGGCGCGTTCGCCGAGCGAGAGCTTCTTTGGCGGATCGGTCGAGGACTGCACCTGCATCACGCGCTGTTTTGCCAGCTTCTCGATGTATTCCCAGCCGAGCTCGCGCACCGTCTGGAACGTCGCGGTCATGATGGTGCCGGAATACGCCGGATGGCCCTTGACCATCTTGCCGGCCCATTTCGGATCGAGCAGATCGGCAAAGCTCTTCGGCGCGTCCTCCGGCTTCACGAGATTGGTGTTGTAGGCGATCGACGACAGCCAGATCCTTGTCGTCGCATGCAGGCCATCGGGATCGCGGTAGGCCGCCGGAAAATATTTAGCGATGTCTTCCGGGACGAACGGCGCCAGCCAGCCGTTCTTCTTCCAGCTGATGAAGTGCGAGGCGTCCGACGAGTTGACGATATCGGCGGCGCGAATGCCGGAGGCAAATTCCTGGTCGACGCGCTGGAACAGCCGCTCCGAGCCGGCGCGCTCGATCTGCACGGATATACCCGGATAGGCCGTCTCAAAGGCCTTGCCGAGCTTTTCGCCGACCGGCAAATCCATCGAGGAATACAGGATCACCCTGGCTTCTTTTTTCGCTGCGTCGATCAGTTGCGGCGTGATCGCGACCGGCGGCGGCGCCTCGGCGCGGGCCGGCGACGCAAACACGGCGCCCAGCGCCAGCGCGCCGGAGCCCTTGAGCAAACCGCGTCTGGAAAGTCTTCCTGTTTTCATCGGCTGCTCGCCCCTCATCGGCTCAGCGCCCGGCAACGGTCGGGCGGCAGCGTCAGCCAGACCTGGCTGCCTTTCTCGACCGCCGTCTCGGTCGGCGTCGTCACGCGCAACGCGGTGCCGTCTGAGACCTCGAGCATGTAGTCCCTGTTGGCGCCGAGAAAGACCTGCCGCGTCACGACGGCCCTGATCGTATTCTCCGGCGACGCCGGCGCCTGCGTCGAAAGCTGGATGTCGTGCTGGCGGATCGCGACAGGGGCGCTTTGCCCGGCGGTGAGCCTCGCGCCTACCACCTGCAACGTCGCGCCTGCAAATGCGACGTGGTTTTCGTCGCGCGCGGTGCCCTTGATCACATTGCTGGCGCCGATGAACCGCGCGACGAATTCGGATTCCGGCCGCGCGTAAATATCTTCGGGCGTGCCGAGCTGGTCGATCCGGCCCGAATTCATCACCGCGATCAGGTCGGCGGTGGTCATCGCCTCGGACTGGTCGTGGGTGACGTAGACCGTGGTGTAGCGGTATTCGTCATGCAGCCGACGGATCTCGAACCGCATCTCCTCGCGCAGATTGGCGTCGAGGTTCGACAGCGGCTCGTCGAGCAACAGCGTCTCCGGCTCGACGATCAGCGCGCGCGCCAGCGCCACGCGCTGCTGCTGCCCGCCCGAGAGTTCGCCGGGATAGCGCTGCGCGAGCGGTTCCAGCTTCGTCGTCGCCAGGATCGCCGCGAGTTTCTTCGCGATGGTGTCGCGGTCCATTTTGCGCAAGCGCAGGCCATAGACGATGTTCTCGGTGACCGTCATATGCGGCCACAGCGCGTAGCTCTGAAAGATCATCGACATCTTGCGCTGTTCGGGCGGCAGCGTCCGCGCGCTGGAA
Organism: uncultured Alphaproteobacteria bacterium; assembly: GCA_963786115.1. GTDB lineage: Bacteria > Pseudomonadota > Alphaproteobacteria > Rhizobiales > Xanthobacteraceae > Bradyrhizobium. The sequence continues at coordinate 103,464 of CAWAYC010000033.1, read as the reverse complement.
GACACCAGTCGGTCGCCGACGCGAATTTCGCCGTCGGAAGGCTCCAGAAACCCCGCGATCAGCCGCAGCGTCGTAGTCTTGCCGCAGCCCGATGGCCCGAGCAGGCAGACCAGCTGGCCGTGGTCGATCCTGAGGGAAACATTGTCGACCACCGAAAGTGCCGCGAAACGCTTGGTCAGGCCGCGTAACTCAACCGGCGCCAATCTGTTCCTCCAGCCTGCTCTTGTTACGCGACCTCAAGGACGCGTTGCCTTTGCCGGTCAGTAAAGCCGAAAACGAATGCGACGGAAAGCGGTCGTCTCCGTCCTCCTTCGTCATGGCCGGGCTTGTCCCGGCCATCCACGCCCTTCTTGCAACGGCACCAAAGGACGTGGATGCCCGGCATCCGTCTACGCCGAGGCTTCGCCGGATTTAGTGCCAGTCCGCCGAAGCTTTAGCGAAGGCGGGCACAAGGCCGGGCATGACGAGTTCAGACATTGTAGCCGAGACTCTCAGCACGCAGGATGGGTGGAGCTAAGCGATACCCATCATTGGTCGCTTGCAATGTTGATGGATTTCGCAAGGGCTCAATCCATCGCACGGGGATACTGTCCACGTCGTCCCGGGCTTGACCCGGGACCCATACGCCGTGGCACATGGAAGTGGCACAAGGGGAAACGGCTTCCCTCACCACAAACATTGGGTCCTGTTTTCGCAGGGACGATGAGTGTCCTAAGCCCCCACACTTTCTCCGAGATACTCGATCGCGGCTTCGGTTCCGCCCTTGCCGTGCGGGATATCGAGCGCGTTGAGCGCGACTTCGATGACGCCGAGCGTGCCCAAAATCATCGGTGCGTTGACGTGGCCCATATGGGCGATCCGGAACGACTGGCCCTGCAGGTCGCCGATCCCGGTCCCGAGCACCACGCCGCATTTCTCCTTGCAGAAGCGCTGCAGCGCGGCGGGATCGTGGCCGTTCATCGTCACCGTCGTCACCGTGTTCGAGCGTTCGCCCGCCTCCGCGATGTTGAAGCCGAGCACCTGGCCTTCGGCCCAGACCGAAACCGCGCGCCGCACGGCTTCGCCGAGCAGGCGATGGCGCTGGAAGGCGTTTTCCAGGCCCTCGGCCGAGAGCATGTCGATCGCCTTGCGCAGCGCGAACAGCAGATGCACCGGCGCCGTGCCGGCATATTTACGGTAATGCTCGCTGCCCTCGCGCTCGGTCCAATCCCAATAGGGCGTGCGCAGGTTGGCCTTCTTGTGCATCTCGCGGGCGCGGTCGTTGGCGGCGACGAAGCCGAGGCCGGGCGGCGTCATCAGGCCCTTTTGCGAACCGGACATCGCGACGTCGACGCCCCATTTGTCCATCTCGAACGGCATGCAGCCGAGCGACGCGACGGTGTCGACCATGAACAGCGCCGGGTGGCCGGTCGCCTTGATCGCCTTGCCGATCGCCTCGATGTCGTTATAGGCGCCGGACGCGGTATCGACCTGCACCGCGAGCACGGCCTTGATGGTGTGATCCTTGTCCTGGCGCAGCCGCGCCTCGACCTCATTGGGGCGGATCGCGCGGCGCCAGTCGCCCTTCAACACCTCGACCTCGGCGCCCATCGCCGCCGCGGCGAGGCCCCATCCGATCGCGAACCGGCCGCTTTCCAGCACCAGCACCTTGTCGCCGCGCGACAGCACGTTGGAAAGCGTCGCTTCCCAGGCGCCGTGGCCGTTGGCGATATAGATGTAGGAGCGCCCCTTGGTGGCGAACAGTTTTGCGAGGTCGCGCAGCAGGCTTTCGGTCAATTCCACCATCTGGTCGGAATAGATGTCGAGCGCCGGGCGATGCATCGCCTGCAGCACTTCGTCGGGCATGTTGGTGGGTCCGGGGATGGCCAGAAATTCCCGGCCCGCGCGAACGGTCATCGTTGTTTTCCTTATGGATAGGACCCTGAATAACCGCGAGAAATACAGGGATCGGCGGGAGATCAAACCGGGCACGATGATACTGGATTGGAACTGTCATTGCGAGCCACCGGGTCGCGCAAAATGCCCGATGACAGGCTCCGCGAAGCAATCCGGGGTCACAAAAAAGCTGGATTGCTTCGTCGCGTCTGCATTCGCTCGTTGAGCTACGGCAGACGAGTCGCTGCTCGTAAATGACGACATGCGGGTACGGCTATTTTGCGATTGCAGCGGCGATCGCATGCCAGATCTGATCCTTGATCTCGGTCGCCGGCGGGCTCGGGATCGTGACCGCCGGGCCGTCGCGTTTTCTGCAGTCTTCGACCAGCCGCAGCACCCAGATCTCGCCGTCGGTGTAATAGAGGTCGCCGCCGCCGTTGCGCCCCGCAACCGTAGGCCCGATGCCGGTCACCTGATATTTTGCATCGACCATCCCGGCGTCCTCCAGGTCGGTGGTGAGCAACGCGCGCTCGGCGTCGAGATCGGGACCGATGTGATGCGTCACCGCGCCGGTATAATGGCTGACGCCTACGCCGCGGTCTTCCGTCGCCGCGCCTAGCCACACCGGGCGGTTTTCCTCGCCCTTATCCATCACCTTCCAGTACCGGACGTGATTGCGCCGGTCGGCACTGGCGCCGATCGGCTTTTCGAACGCAAGATCCTCGCGGCGTCCCTGATAATAGAGGTTGCTGACCGGCGCATCCCTGTAGGGACGATCGAGCAGCACGCTGCCGACAATCTCGATCGATGATTTCAGCGTGATCGGATCGGCGGGATACCAGCCCGCCTGGTGCATCGCGCAGACCACGTCGCGCTGGTCGCCGATCAGGCCGATATTCATGGGATCGCCGGGAATGCCCTGCGCTGTCCGCGTCGTCATCGGCAAGTTGGCGAGGCCCTTCTGGTGTTCATGGTGCGTCCAGAGGCTGGGCAGAACGATGTAGGCAAGCAGGCCGTAGACGACAAGAATGACAAGCATGGCAGTCGCAAAGCGCCTGAACCGGGTGCGCCTTTGCAGCAGGGTTGGTTCATCGGCCTGAAGGCGGACCACTGGCTATCGCCGCGTTTCGCGACAGCCGGCGGCTTCGGCCTCGTCGACCGAGCAGAACCAGCGCGTGCCCTTGCTGATCTGCATCTGGATTTTCGCGTACCAGCGGCTGGTGGGCGTGTGGTAGATGCATTCGCCTGAACTGTTGACATTGCCCTTGATGGTGCAGTCGGGCGACGGCGCGACCGATCCGGAGGCCGACGCCAGCAGGATTGCATGGGCGTTCGGCGGTGGCTTGGTCGCGCCCAGGATAGTCGTCTTCTTGTTGCGTACGCGCCAATCCCATGGCGCGATGAACGCGCCCTGCCACATCCCGGCCTTGGCTTCGCGCGCCGCTTTCTCGTCGGCCTCGTAGTCGCGGGAGAAGCGGGTGAAGGCCAGCGCCCAGCCGCTCGTTACCAGCCATTTCTGAATGTCTTCGCCGTCGACCTCGCAGCGCGCGATGATCCGTCCGCGGCGATCGGTCGAGCGACCGTGGCAGTTCCAGCTCTTGCCGGCGACATGCTTCATCAGTTCGTCGCGCGCCGCGACCCCGCAGGCCCAGCGCTCGCCTGTGGTGTTGAGGCAGAGCTGATCGGTCGACGGCGCGTCGATGCCCCCTAAGCGAATGCGGCTGTTGCCGATCTGGACCTGATCGCCGTCGCGAATTTTCGGCACGCCAGTGATGTCGGCCGCCCGCGCGAGGCTGGGCAGAGAGAGCAGTAATATGGCGGTGAGCCACGTCTTCAAAATCATCGACAATCCCGGCAAGGTGCACAATAGGGCGGCAGATTGTGCGGACAATTGGGTCAAGGAGCCAGTGCGAGTCAGCCGCAGGGTTTTCAACTTCCTGTAATCGTCATTCCGGGGCGATGCGCAGCATCGAACCCGGAATCTCGAGATTCCGGGTCTGGTGCTGGCGCACCATCCCGGAATGACAGTGGATAAGTTAGCTCTTGCCCTGCAGCATCGCCCTCCGCGCCAGCGCCAGCGCCATCAGCACGAAGGCCGAAGTAACCTCCGGACCGCCGACCAAAATCCGCGTCGGTGTCTTCATTTTGTTCCATTCATAGGCCTTGAAGGGCCCGTGCCGGCCGCCTTCGCCGAAGCTGCGGACGATGCAGTGCAGCGCAGGCGTAAAGCTCACGACGTCGGCGCCAAGATGCGCCAGCGCCATCAAGGCGAGCGCGGCGTCGAAGGTGTTCATCTCGCGGGCGATCAGTTCGTTCCGCACGTAGGCCAGCACGTGGCCGCGGATGAAATCGAAGGCCCGATCCGGATCGACGGCGCGCTGCGCCGCCACGGGCAGCGCGATAAAGGCCGCGTAGCAGCGGCCGAAATAGGCGCAGTAAAGTTCCGGCAGATAATAGATGTGCGAGCGCGGATTGGCGAAGGCGCCGCTTGCCACCAGTTTCTTCTGGAAAGTGATGATGCGGTGCACCGTTTCCAGCCGCGGCGGCGTCTCGAGGATCTTCCAGCGCGTGAGATTGCGGAAGCTGACTTCCAGGATGTCGAGGTTGAGCGTCGGATCGAGGTCGTTGCCGTAGGGGCGTTCGCCCGCGAGATTGTCGATCCAGGTGACGACGCCCCCCTCGTAGTCGATGTTGTCATTGAGCGGGACGGTGACGCGCGGCTCGTTGGCGCCGGCACGCACCTGGTATCCGGCGTAGAAATCCAGGAGCGGCTGCTCGAGGATCGGATCGGACGCGCCAGCCTGCGTCGCGGCCGAGAATGAACACGCCGTGGTGTCGCAATCCGGCACGTAGATGCCAAAACCGAGATCCTGCTTGATTTGGGCGAAGAAGCGGGAGAACCGCGGATGCGGCAGCGGCGCCAGCGCGGTGATGACATTGACGGTCGAGCCGTCGCGCGACGGCACTTCCTCAGCACTGGTGGTGAGGCAGAAATCGACCATCTCCGCGATGACCCGCCGCGACGCGCCGGCTTCATCCTGCGAAGCGAGCCCGGTTTCGACAAAGCTCAACAGCGCCTCGGTGAAGAACGCGTCATAATAGGCCGAGCGATGGCGGATCTGCATCGGCTCCCACATCGGCTCGGCAATGCCGCGCCACGGCGGATTGATCAGCGCGCGGGCCGGCGAATGCGCGATAAAAATCCGCGCCAGGTTGAACAACAGCGTCGAGTTCTTGTAGCCGCGCGAGTTCAGCCCGGTCAGCGCCATCGTCAGTTCCCGCCCACCCATGTCGGCGTCGCCGAGCAGGTTGAAGGCGGCGTAGGTCGGGATGAAACCGTTCCTGGCGAACGAGCGCAGCAGATGCGCCCCGCAGCTCCGGATGATCCGCTCGATCTCGGCGCGTTCAGGCGCGCGCGCCGGGGCTGGCACCGGGGGCGGCTTGGGGTGGTGGACCTGGATATCCGCCATCAGTTCGGCGATGGGCGAGCCGATTGCCGTCCAGTCCGGCTCGGCATCGTCTCGGGCGTGGGTGAGGGCTTCGCGAAGCCTGGCCAATCGCGTCTCGTCGCGGAGCGCGGGCAGGCCGGTCCGGCGCAGCAGTGGCCGTAGCGCCGGATTGCCGAGCGCCGTCCGGTAGAATTTTCCAAGATGCGGGTCACCGCCTTGGTACCTCAGCAATAGTGGATCGCAGACCTCGTAAAGCGAGGGGCCGTCCTTGCGGGCGGTCAACGCCCGGCATACGGCGCCGGCGAAATAGTGAAAACCCATCAAGACTCTTTCCGCCGGAACCGCATCTGGCCATGGCGCATCGCCCAAGGCCGCCGCAGGCCGATCACTCTGCAAGCCCTTGAAAAATAACTGAATCCGCAGGAAAGACAAATGTGATATGCATCACGCAACACGTCGCGATTTACCATGATTGTCGCCGGCAATGGGCCCTATACCTCAAAGGCGGTTGCCGCCGAGGGCCCAACCGGTTAAACGTCTCTTTGTTGCAATGCCGCAAATTGCGCGCAATTCGACGGCACATCACCGGCAACCCCTAAAACCTGAACCGCTGTGACGCGACTAACGTGGCGCGCCCTGGTCATTGATTGGGAAATGAAACGCAATGGATTTTAGGCAGCTCCGCATCTCGCGCCGCTCGATTACCGTTGCCGTCGCAGTCGTCGGCCTGGTGTCGCTGGCGATCGTCGGCGCCCACGCCGCGCTGAACAAGCGCTCGCTCGATGCCGCCAAGGCGATCGCGACCGAGCAGAACAGCGATGCCCCGGCCAGGACTTCCCGCCTCGCGCTCGTGATCGGCAACGGCCATTACCCCGATGCCTCCGCGCCGCTGGCCCAGCCGATCAACGACGCGCGCGACCTCTCGGCGGCGCTGCGCGGCGCCGGGTTTGACGTCGACGTGGTGGAAGACGCCACCAAGGACGACATGAACCGCGCGATCGGCCGGCTGAAGGCGAAGATCAAGTCTGACTCCGTCGTGATGCTGTTCTTCGGCGGCTATGGCGTACAGGTCGGCCGCGAGAGCTACATGATTCCCGTCGATGCCGCGATCTGGAAGGAAGCCGACGTGCGCCGCGACGGCCTTTCCGTCGAGACGGTTCTGGACGAGATGAAGGAAAAGGGCGCGAAGGCAAAGCTCGTCGTGCTCGACGCCTCGCGCCGCAATCCCTATGAGCGCCGTTTCCGCTCGTTCTCCCACGGCCTCGCCCCGATCAGCCCGCCGGAAAACGCGCTGATCCTGTCCTCGGCGACGCCGGGCAAGGTGGTCGACGATTCCAGCACCGTTAACAGCGTGCTGGTCTCCGAGCTGTTGAATAATCTGAAGGCGCAGGCCACCGCCGAAGCCGCTTTCAACAAGACCCGCATCGCCGTCTCCCGCTCGTCCGAAGGCGAGCAGGTGCCCTCGGTGTCGTCGTCCCTGCTCGAGGACATCCGCATCGGCGGGTGAGGCCTCCACGGACACTTTTGTTGCCTCGTCATGCCCGGGCAAAAGCGCGAAGCGCGTCTTCGCGCTAGATGTCCCGGGCATCCACGTCTTTGCGGCAAGGAAAATTCGTGGATGGCCGGGTCAAGCCCGGCCATGACGGAAGGTAGGGGTGCCGCCGATTTCCGAACTCCAAAAAATTACTTCGCGTCGGCGCTTGCCATCACCGGCCGCACCGGGTCGCCCTCGCGCAGCAAGGCCCCTGCGCGTGCGACCACGATGTCACCTTCCTGGATGCCCTCGCGGATCTCGACCTGGCCCGCCGACATCAAGCCGGTTTCCACCCGCCGCGTCTCGACGCGGTCGCGCTTGACCACCTGCACCACTGTGCCGGCGGTGGAATAGAGGATGGCGGTGAGCGGCACCGAGACGCCGCAGCTCTGCCCGGTCTTGATCGTCGCGCGGCCGGAGGCATTCACCAATAGCTTGCGGTTGGTGGTGATGCCGAGGAAGACTTGGCCGAGCTGGCTGTTCGGCTCGACGGTGGGCGCCAGCCGTCGCACCTTGCCGTCGACTTCGCCGGTGCCGATGATCTTGATCCGCGCAGGCTGGTTGACCTGGAGTTTTGCGATATCGCGCGTCGGCACCATGCCGACCAGATCGAACTCGCCGCGCGCGATGATCGAGAACAGCGCCTCGCCCTTGCCGGAAGCGAGCGCGCCGACGACCGCGGTGGAGTTCGAGATCGTGCCGGCGATCGGAGCCTGCACCTGCACGCTGCCGCCTTCCGGCAGGTTCAGCCGCGCCAGCACCTGCCCGGCCGAGACGGTATCGCCGGCATCGACCATCACTTCCGCAACCTTCAATCCGAGCCGCTCCGGCCGCACCGCGGTTTCTTCCCGCGGCAGCAGGATGCCGGATATCTCGACGTTGTTGCCGAAGCAGAATTTCGAGGCCTTCAGCACGGTGACCGCCGCCCCCTTGGGCGGCGCCTCGGCTTCCTCGGCGTGGGATCGCGGGGCGATCAAACACAACATTCCGGCCGTCATCAGGACGGGCCAGTTCGGCTTTACGGTGCGCGCGGCTTGCTTGTTCATGGGCATTCCATTTCCAACCGGTGCTGGATACCAGATGGACGGCGGGGGACCAAGGGACAAGTCGATTTCAGCCAACCGCCAGCGGCACCTCGGCAAGCTCGTCCGCGCGCGCGATGTGCCTCGCGATCTCCGGATTGACGATCGGCGCATGCGTGATCGGCAGCATGTGGCCCGCGGCCGGCAGATGCCGCGCGTCCGCGCCGTCGATCATGTAAGCGAGCCGCTGGACGATGCGCTGGGTGAGATAGGGCGACCATCCGCCGGACAGTAGCAGCGTCGGCACATGAAGCCTCCGGGCCGCTGCCGCGACGCCTTGTTCGGCGAACGCCGCGGTGAAATCGAAGGCGAGCTTGTCCGCGCGCTCGATCATGCGAAGGCGCGCACTCACTGGCAGCGGCTCCGCCGGACCGGATCCCTTCCAGAACTCGGTGAATTTATCGATCGCTTCCATCGTCGAACCATCCCAGAGGTCCTGCGACACCTCCTTTGCGACGATGGCAAAACCGTCGTGCAGCCGGCGGTCTGCTTCGTCAGCGCAAAGCAGCGTCGGCAGCACCGGCTCGATCAGCGTCAGGCTGCGCACGCGGGTCGCGAAGCGCGATTCCGCTGCGATCCTGAACGCAACTGCGCCACCATAGGAGTGGCCGACCAGATGGATCGCTCCCGCCGCCTCGCCGATGCGATCGCTCAGGAATTCGACTTCCTGCGCCAGCGTCATCGGCAGGTCGACCGCGCACACAGGGTTGCCATAGCCCGACAAATCCGGCGCGATGAACTGGTAATAGCTGCCGAGCTGCGCGGCGAGCCGCGTCCATTGCCGCCCGGACCCGAGTGAGCAGTGCAGGGCGACGACGGAGCTTCGGGTGCGCGGTTGCGAACGGGAAACGTCAAAAAGATATGTCATCGAACCATTCCCAATTGGGCTTCGGCAGTGATGAACAGGCGGTCGCGCGGTCGCGGGTCCTCCGGCAACAGCCCGATGTCGCGCTGCAGGCACGCGTTCATTCCGGGCTCGAGGCTGACATGAGGCCTGCGGCTGAGCGTCCGCGCGACCGAGAGAAGGAGGAGCATCCAGGCGAAGCGCGAAGGTTGCGTGAAATAGTCAGACATCAAAATCTCTTTCATGAATGAGGTTCGATCCGGGCGAAGGGCGGCTGCCGTCCACCCGGATCGCGTTGCGAAGAATGACTGCGAGCGTTGTTTCAGCGCTTGGTGACGATGACTTCGAGATATTCGCTGGGGACGATCATCGTGCCGTCCTTCGCGCGGTTCATGCGCACGATCAGCGCATGCAGATCGTTATGCAGCTCTTCCCGTTTCGCCGGTTCGAGCGCCGCGAAGGCTTTCAGGACCGGGCCGTAGAAGGTCTTGAACACCTCCAGAAAGTGTTCCGGCGAGCGGTAGCGGAAGTTGAACATCCGCGGCTCGGCCTTGATCGAGGCGGCACCGGATTCGAACATTTCGGTGAGCCGCGCGCGGGTGCCCCACAGCGCCGGCGATTTCGCGCCGGCGGGCGGCGGCAGATATTTGCCGAGCGTCTTGAACACCTGGCCGATGAATCCTTCCGGCGTCCAGTTGGCGAGGCCGATCTGGCCGTTGGGTTTGCAGACGCGCAACAATTCGGCGGCGGCGCGATCCTGGTTCGGCGTGAACATCACGCCAAAAGTGGAAAGCACGGTGTCGAAACTGTTGGCCCCGAACGGCAGGTTCTCCGCGTCCGCTTCGCGGAACTCGATCTCCATCCCTTCCGCCTCGGCGCGGGCGCGGCCGCGCTCGAGCAGCGCCGGCACGTAGTCGGTGGACGTAACGTCGCACCAGCGCCGCGCGGCGGCGAGGCTTGCCATGCCGTTGCCGGCGGCGACGTCGAGCACCTTGGAGCCGGACTTCAGGTCGAGCGCTTCGCAGAGCTCCTCGCCGACGATCTGCAGCGTCGCGCCGACGATGGCGTAATTGCCTGACGACCACGCGGCCTGCTGTTTGGTCTTCAGTGCGGTGAGATCGGGCGCCGCGGGGGCGGAAGATTGGTTCGGGTTGAGGGCAGTCGCCGGTCCGGCCATCGGGTTCTCCTTGCATGCGGCATTTTGGCAGTGCAGCCGCGATGGTCGGAACATGCCCCTGCGCGGGCCCAAAGACTCTGACTTCGGGCTGATTTTGCCTTGAGGCGGGCCTGATTTTTCGTTGAGATACGGCTTTCAGGCGCCCTGGCACGTACTGTCCGGGCCGCGTGTGAGATGCCTCACCTGTCCGAACCGCGACGCGTGGTAATCGGTGCCGAAGTCATACTGCTCCAGCGGGAATCGCAATTTGCAATTTCATTTCACCAACCACGTGCTTGATGCCGACCTCCGCGAGCTTTCCCGCGCCGGCGAGCCGATCGCTGTCGAGCCGCAGGTGTTCGATCTCCTGATCTTTCTGGTCGAGAACCGCGACCGCATCGTCACCAAGGACGATCTGATGGAGAAGATCTGGGAAGGGCGCATCGTCTCGGAATCGACGCTGACCTCCAGGATCAACGCCGCGCGCAAGGCGGTCGCCGATTCCGGCCGCGACCAGGGCATGATCCGCACCATCGCGCGAAAGGGCTTTCGCTTCGTCGGCGACGTGCGCGAGATAACGGCGGACGCGCGCGCCGCTGTGGCTCCGCCGCCGGAGCCCGCCACCGGGTCCGCAAAACCGCTTCTCGCCGCGCTCGATCGCGCCGCGATCGCCGTCCTGCCTTTCACCAACATGAGCGGCGAGGCGGAGCAGGAATATTTTTCCGAAGGGATCAGCGAGGACATCATCACCGCGCTGTCAAAACTGCGCTGGTTCTATGTCATCGCCCGCAACTCCTCCTTCATCTACAAGGGCAAGTCGGTGCACCTGAAGGAGATCGGCGAGCAGCTCGGCGTCGATTATGTCGTGGAGGGTTCGGTCCGCAAGGAAGGCGAGCACGTGCGCATCACCGCGCAATTGATCGATGTCGCGACCGGCAGCCACCTCTGGGCGGAGCGCTTCGACCGCGATCTCAAGGATGTCTTCGCCGTGCAGGACGAGATCACCCAGGCCGTGGTCGCCGCGATCGAGCCGCAGCTCTATGCCGCGGAAAGTTTCCGCGCCCAGCGCAAGGCGCCCGACAACATGGACGCCTGGGACCTGGTGATGCGCGCGCTGTCGCATTACTGGCGGGTGACGCGGCATGACAATGTGGTGACGCAGGCCCTGCTGGAAAAGGCGATCAGCCTCGATCCGCAATACGGCCAGGCGCTCGGCCTGCTCGCCGCCAGCAACATCTTCTCCGCCCACATGGGATGGCAGGAGATGGCGACGGCGCTGCCCGTCGCCGAGCGCGCGGCGCTGGCGGCGATCCATGCCGACAGCGAGGATCCCTGGGCGCATTACGCGCTGGCGAGCGTCTATCTGTTCAACCGCCGGTTCGACGATTGCATCGCCGAATTCGAGCTGACGCTGCGGCTCAACCCGAGCTTCTCGCCGGCGCGCGGCTATTATGGCGTGGCGCTGGCCTATCGCGGCCGTTGGGAGGAGGGCGATCGCGCCGCGCGCGAGGCGCTGCGGCTCTCGCCGCGCGATCCCTTCGCCGCGATCTATTACGGCGTCGCCGCCTATTCCCAGTTCGTGGGCGAAAACTACGAGGAGGCGATCCGGCTGGCGCGCGAGGCTTTGCGGCAGCGCGGCGATTTCGTCGGCGCCCACCGCGTGCTGACCGCCGCCGCCGCGATGGCCGGCCACGACGACATCGCCAAGGCCGCGCTCGAAGCCACCCGCCGCGCCCAGCCGACGATCTCGCTGGCCTGGCTCGAAAGCGAGATGCCGTTCGAGCGCGAGGTGGAGAGGGCGCAATATGTGGAAGCGTTTCGGCGGGCGGGGCTGACCTGATCGCGTGCCGGCCAAGCGGTCCGCAGCCGGATCGTCGCGCCTCTGCTACTCTTGTTGCAGTGCGTCCAAAAACCAGTCGCCGCCCACCGGCGCTTATATCGCTCGCCGCGAACGCGGCCCGGCGCTAACATCGAAGCGTGCAACGAACTGGAAGCCGCCCATGAACGCGGCGAGCGCGACATTCGCGCAGGCGAGCGTGCCGGAAGACTTCGCGCTGTTCAAAACGCTGAGTGCGGAACAGCGGCTGAAGGCGTTCAGTGCCATGACCCGCCAGGATCTGGTGCGCGGGCAGCTGTTGGTCGAGCAGGGCGCGTCCTCGGACGCCCTGTTCCTGGTGCTGCACGGCGCGCTCTCCGTGTACCGGAAGGGTCAACTTGAACCGATCGCCGAGCTTCGTGCCGGCGAAGTGGTCGGCGAGATCGGCTTCTTCGCCGACATCCCGCGCACCGCCGACGTGATCGCGATCCGCGACACCAGCGTATTGGCGTTGACGCGCACCGCTTACGAGGCGCTGGCGCGGGAGGCGCCGGCGATCGTCGAAGCGCTGCTCGCAGCCTTGGCGCAGCGATTCGCCCGCGAGACCGCCCGCCTTACGCCGCTTCGTGCATCGCCAAAGGCCCGGACGGTGGCGCTGATATCGGCCGGCTTCGAGCCGCTGCCGCCGGATTTCGAGCCTCGCTTGCGTCAGTCACTCGCGGCCGCCGGTGCCGAGATCGTCGATCTCGCCCGGCTTGAGGCTGTGTTTCCCGGCCGCGCGCGGGACGCATCCGAAGTCAGCGGATGGCTCAACAAGCTCGAGTACCGCGCGCCGCTGGTCGCCTATTTCGCCGGCCGCGAGGCCTCGAAATGGGCGCGGAAAGCCATTCGCCAGGCCGACATGGTGGTGTTCCTGTGTCGCGGCGACGCGCCTCCGCACCGCGCCTTGACGGAACTGGAAACCTTCGCCTGCGAGGTGCATCCGGCCTCCGCGCGGCGCCTCGTTCGCATTCATGACAGAAGACACGGCGAGGTCAGCGGCACCGCGGCCTGGCTCGCGCGGCTTCCCGCCTTCATGCACCATCATGTCGCGCTTCAGGACGACATCGACATCGACAGCCTGGTCCGTTTCCTCACCGGCCGCGCCGTCGGCTTCGTCGCCGCCGGCGGCGGCAGCCTCGGCACCGCGCATGTCGGAATTTTCAAGGCGTTTCGCGAGCGCGGCGTGATGTTCGATATCTTCGTCGGCACCAGCGTCGGCTCCGCGATGGCGGCGGGCTTTGCGAAAAATCACGAGGCCGAGCATCTCGAGCGCGGCACCCACGAGATCTTCGTGAAGGCCCGCAGCTTTCGGCGGCCGACCTGGCCGCGCTACGCGCTATTGGATCATAAGGCGTTCGACGCAGCGCTTGCGGATCAATACGGCCGCGCCTGCCGCATCGAGGATTGCTGGCGGCCGTTCGCGGCGGTCGCGACCAATCTCTCGACGCATAATCTCGAACTGATCCGCACCGGATTGCTGTGGCAGGCGGTGCGCGCATCGAGCGCCATTCCGGGCCTGCTGCCGCCGTTCTACACGAAGGACGGCGCGATGCTGGTCGACGGCTGCCTGGTCGACAACGTGCCGCTGGTGCCGATCCATCAGCTCAAGAGCGGCCCCAATCTGGTCGTGCATTTCGGCGAGCCGGCGACCGAGATGTTCGACGTCGACTATGCCGCGCTGCCCGGGCGATGGGAGCTGCTCGCTTCGATGCTGCTGCCGTTCCGCAAGAAGATCCTTCCGAAAGCGCCGAGCGCGATCAACGTGCTCTGGCGAAGCCTCGTCGCCCATCAGCGCTACGACATGCTGCCGGCCACGCCGCTCGATCTGGTGATGCGCCCGCCGACGCCGCCCGGCGCCGACGAGACCGATTTCGACCGCCACGAGGAAATCTTCCTCGCCAGCTATCTCTGGGCCCGCGAGGCCATCACGGCGCTGGAGGCGGAGGGCAATCAGGCGATCGCGGCGATCCTCGCCACCGCCGATCCGGGCAACAAGACGGTCCTGCCATCAGGGGGTGTCTCGTTCAACGCGGTGTTCAGCTGAGCCTCGGCACACGACGACTTGAGTGCACGATCCCTTCGCCTCGATCGATGGCGAAAGATGCTCGCTCCGCCTGAGCGTTCCGATCGCCGCCGCTGCCGGATTGGTCCACCCCGCCGCGTGCAAATTCTGCAGCGCAACGCCATAGGCCACGGCAAACAGCGCCAGCACAGCCCCGATCGCGATGCGCGCGATCATGGTGCGCCTCGGCGCGGTCTATCCGGCCCGGATCGTCCACCTTGCCTTGCGTCCGGCTCATCCGGACTGATGATGTCGGGATGCCGGCGGATGATCCGCAGCACTTCCTTTTCCTCGGGGCTCGGCGACCGCCGGCCCGATCCACGTCCAGACCCCGGGCCGCACTTGCCGCAAACCGCGATCGAGCGCGGCGGCAGACTCACCGCTGCCCACCCGCGCGAGCGCGCCAGGCCGGAGAGGGGCAATCAGGGATTCGCGGTCGTAAGCGGAGGACATCGGGCTGCTCCATCGCCGCCGGCGGAGGGAATCCGATCGCGGAGGGCGAAGGGAAGCCGGCGGCTATGGAGGCAGAGAACACGGTTTTCGCGGCGAAGGCTTTGACGGGGCGTCCTTTTATCCTTCGCGGGGGGTTGAGATGGGTTTTAGCCTACGCTCCGTTCAATTGCGATGTCGCCGCCCATTTCTTGCTCGTCGACAAGAGAGAAGGCGCTCCGCCTGGGGCGCGACGCCTTGAGGCAGCGCTGGAGGCCGCCGACCGCGCCCAGCTGAAGATCTCGCTCGCCTGACGCGAACGCGGGATGCCGTTCGAGCATGCGGCGGAGAGGACGCATCATGTGGAGTCGTTTTGAAGGGCGGGGCTGGGGGAAAGAAGGCCGTTTGCGCGAGGCATCAATAGCTACTCCTCGATTCGCAGTGCGCACCAGCACCTTCGCAAGTCGACAACTTGCAATAGAAGTTGGGTATAAAGCCCAGATTATTGGCTCAAATGTCGTTCAAAAAAGATAGGCTAATAAACCTGCTGAACTGCACATGCTATGGGGCTTACCCGCGTGATCGGGCTCGTCGAGCTGCACTCCGGGGGCTAATACTGACGGCGCGTAAAAGGAAGCGTTTATAAATTCAACGATGAGAAAGCATACTGCAATCGACCTCTTCTCAGGCTGCGGCGGACTTAGCCTTGGATTGAAGCTCGCCGGGTTCAAAGTGCTTGCCGCAATTGAAAATGAGAAGCTTGCAGTCGACACCTACGAGATAAATCATCCGGACGTGCATGTTTGTCACGCCGATATTCGCGCTGTTAGGCCGAACACCCTAAGGAAGCGTCTCAAATTGAGGAGCGGCGAACTGGATCTCTTGGCAGGTTGTCCACCTTGCCAAGGTTTCTCGGCGCTGCGTACGCGCAATGGAGCCGCCCAAAAACGCGACCACCGTAACGGCTTGATTAGCGAAATGCTGCGATTTGCGCGCGCGTTCAGGCCAAAGGCGATTATGATGGAGAATGTTCCGGGTCTCGCGGAGCATAGGTCATTCAAGGCGCTTTGCCGCGATCTTCGCCGCCTCGGTTACATTGTTGACTGGGCGGTAAAAGATGCGCGCCACTATGGAGTTCCGCAGCGTAGAAAGCGGCTTATTCTAGTTGCAGGCCGAGGATTTGCCGTTTCGTTTGCTCGTGAATCAGGTGTATCGAAAACCGTTCGGGATGCTATTGGCGATCTCAAGAGACCCGGAGAAAGCCGAGATCCTCTTCAGAACCGTACTGAGCATAGGAGCGAGAAAGTACGGGAGCTAATCCGGGCCATTCCTAAAGATGGCGGGAGCAGATCCGATCTGCCGGAATCGCAGCGGTTGGACTGCCACAAACGAACCGACGGTTTCAGCGACGTTTATGGTCGCATGGCGTGGAACGAACCCGCACCCACGATCACGGGTGGATCAATCCGTCAAAAGGTCGATTTTTGCACCCGTCCCAAGATCGTGCCATCTCGCTGCGCGAGGCCGCTATCCTTCAAACTTTCCCTCGCCGCTACCACTTTCCGGTCGATGCGAATAAAGAGTCCGTTGCGCTAATGATCGGCAATGCTTTGCCGCCCCTTTTCATTCAACGGCATGCGACCCAGATTATTAGATCATTCGAAGTAGCATCAAAGCCTATAGGCCGCTCCGGTTTACGTAGGCGGCGCTAGATGATCATCAACTTCGTCTAACTCACGGAGCTGGCCGAGTTCTTCCGATGTAATGTGGATCTCCTATGCCGGACGTTTTCTCTCGCTCAAAGCGTTCACAAATAATGTCGCGCATCAAAAGTAAGGGCGACCGAGCGACCGAACTTAGATTGATTAAAGTCTTCAGGGACCACGGCATCAGAGGCTGGCGCCGCAACTCAAGGATTTTTGGTCGTCCGGATTTCGTCTTTCCGAGTCTAGCGGATCGCAATATTTGTTGACGGTTGCTTTTGGCATGGGTGCCCTAAACACGGGCAGATTCCGGGCAGCAACTATGAGTTCTGGGCGGAGAAGCTCCAGCGGAACAGGCTTCGCGATCGACTTGTTGGCAAGACCCTGAGAGGTGAGGGATGGAAAATTATTCGAATTTGGCAGCATGAACTGCGGGACGCCCAGAGAGTAGTGCACCGGCTGGAAAAGCACCTACAAAAATTATTCGACGAATTTAATTCGCGCACCCAGCGTGCACGGAAGCTGAAACATTGATTATGAAGACTCACATCGAAATTATTGACCAGTTTTTGCGACTTCGGAACGACGCTGCGATGTCTGAGCTTATTGCAGTGGCTTCCAGCTCGGCGCTATCGGTTGCCGAGGTCTATCATCTCGCGTTGGAATGGCCCATTCTGGAGCCGTTCTGCCCAAGTCGCGCGACTATGCGACTGCAGATATTGCGTCCACAGGTGGACCCGGGTCCCTTTCAACGCTCATTGCGCCGTTATACTTGCGGGCAGCTGGATGCATGGTTCCGAAGCTTGGAGTGCCGGGTCGACCCGCAGGAGGCATCGATGTTCTCGCACAGTTGCCGGGCTACAAGTTTGAACTTTCGAAAAACGAGATTCTCGCATACGCCTGGAGCGGTGCGGGTACGCACATTTCATTGCGAATGAGAGCTTCGCGCCTTTGGATGCCATCCTCTTCCGCTATCGACAGAGAAATGGTGGACAAAACATTCCGAGTTCTTGCTGCCGCAAGCCTGCTTGCCAAAAAAATTGCAGTCGGACTCGATTTAGTCGGCTTAGACGTACGCGTCGCTTCACATGGAAATTTCGGTAGGCACTTCGATGAAGCACGAGATTCAGCAAAGCTATTTTGTGCCGCTGCAGAAATGGGTCAAATCAGAGCGGTTGCCGAACTTACGGACGGAAAACAGCCCTATCAGCCCTATCTCGGACGAGGCGAGGCTCTGCTAGGTCTTAAGCTTATACTTCAATCGGCTTCTAGCCAGTGGCTTGCCTCGCACGCCAGGGTTTGTCAGGAAATGACGGAGCACGTTATTGATCTCATAGACGAGAACTCTGGCTCGCTCGAGCAATGCTCTCCTGAAGCCGCATTCCTCGGCAATATCGAAGCGCAAGGCAGCTCAACTGATGCATTCTATGAGATCGCAGGCAGGATAGCAAAGGCGCCTCGAAGAGATTTAGCTTCGGATCGTGCTGGGTATGCGAGCATCGATGTCGAACGGCTTAGATCTCTGTTTGAGAGGATCAACGTTCCCGAAGGTCGCATATCGCGCTTCCCAGATGAGTTTGGCGTCATCTTGCGATACGTCCCAGCCGCACGTCTTTCTCGCGGCGACCCTATTGCGTCTCTTCGAGTGAGCGAATCTGCATGGCAGTGCTTTGGATGAGCTTCAACAATGCTTCAGAATCACTGAGTCCTTGGAATACGTTCCGGTACCGGAAGAAATAATTCATGCATAATTCCAATTGCCCTTTTGCGCGGGCCGCGGCGTTCGATATTTTTCGGCTAAAATACGATATTTGCAGAGAATCGACGAGCGGGGTCCAAGGAGCGACGCATGGCTAAATACTGCTGTTTCGTGCATCCAAAAAGCGACTATTCAGAAAAGACGCTCGCCGATCTTTGTCCAGACTGCCGCCGAGCCTATGGGTTCCCGCTCGAGTCGCCGCCATCCTCAATCGGCTCATTTCAAGTCACTCGACCGTTGGGAAGAGGATTCATGCATCTACCTACGTGGCGGAGAAGCGAGGTCTAGTCACTCGTCGCAGTGTTTTGAAGGTTTCGCCAATTTCGTTCTATCAATTCTTTAACGGTAAGAATTTTGCCGAAGAATGCAGAACTCCACCAGATCGCGGCCGAAGGTGCTGAGCACATTGTGGGATTGGAGGATGCATTCGAACATGACGTCGATTTTGCGGGGACCGTATTACGCTGCAATGTTTCCGAATTAAAGTACGTCGATGGCGAGATGCTTTCAAGCTATCTTGGTGAGAATACGCACCTCACTGCCATAACTGCCGCGCAAATTGCGATTGATCTTATGCGCATCCGTATGGAACTTGAGTTGCGACAGCTCAATCACAATGATCTTCATGCCGACAATATCGTTATCGCACGTCTCACGTCCGGCACAAGGCGCGCAGACGCACTTGACCCCATGATCAGAGCAGTGGCGATCGATCTAGGTTCGGTTGCGGGCGAAAGTAAATCAGATGGACCGAGACTTGGCGATCTGCACTGGATCGAGCGACATCTTCAGCGCCTCGTCGACAAGCTTATGCGGGATGTCGATAAACTGTCAGATTTGGACTACCGAATTGCTGCCACTCTCCAGACCATCACCCATGAATTGCGATCAGACCCTGCTAAGCACAGGACGCCGGAGCCTGCTGACTACATCCGTCGCATTCCATCGAAGACGAATTCCGAAGAACCGGACAACCATGGCGGCCATGGAGAGATCGTCTTCAACTTAGAACTTTTGACGCGTCCTATAACGCGCAAACGTTAAATCGTGGCACGTCCCAAAACTACTGATTGATCCAGATGGTCTTTGGTTGCAACGTATTAGCGCGCCTGGTCCTCAAATCATTACAGGCATGCGAGGCTGCGGAAAGACACTTCTGTTGCGTGCCGCACATTTTCATGCTCGCGCGGTCGCTGCTCCCGACCAAGACCCTGGCCCGACAATTAAGCGGCTTGCCGGAGAAGGATACGTCGGGCTTTTTGTTTCGGCGCAGCGCCTTCTCGACAGTACTGAAACCGGAGAGGTTCCGATTGATCGGCTCTTCGCGCGTCTGCTCGTGGCCTATGCGTTGGATTTGGCTCACGCGGTTGCGCACCTAACCGACATTGATAAGACTAAGGTCTCCCAATTCGCCCATCGTGAGATTGTAGAAGCAGTTCGCGCTAATCTTCATCCCGAGGCCGATTTCGGCGGAGCGCTCACAGTCGAAGAACTGGAGCGCAGTCTGGGCATGCTTCTCGTTCGATTAAGTCGGCATTAACTCGACATTCGTTCTTGCTGCACATCCTAACGCCGCCTTTACTTCCCTAGCGGAGGCCGCAAGACGGTGCTCCGAAATTTGGCGACCTCGACGATGTTTCTACGCGGTACCTGAAGCCAAAGAGGGTAGGAGAGCTTCTATCAGCGCTCATTTTTCAGAGCTCCGTCTGCGCCTTCAAGATCACGTCGGAAGCGCAGACAATGCATCTTACAGTTCCATCGCCGGGCGGAAACCATCCTGCACGTATTGGTCGCGACCTCGATGAGTTTGACCTCGGCGCGGAAGTCTACTCGCGGTTAAAGCGGCCCGGTGAGAACAACGGCAAAGATTTTGTCGAACGAATATTGGTGCAGCGTGCGCGGCACTGGTCGGCGCATCCCCCTGCTGCGCCACACGAGATACTTGGCGATGAACAACTGGAACGTATTGCCGAGAATATTGCACGTTCAAGAAGCAATTCAGCAAAACGGAAGCAAGTCTATCACGGTCTTACGGCGCTTGCGAACGTTTGCGTCGGCGACATCGGAGACGTGATCAGCCTTTACGAACACATTGTTGGGCAACGGAAGGGTGCTTTGCTCCCGGCCGACATACAATCGAACGCGTTTCAAGCTCTATGCTCGAAAAAACTCTATGTTTTAAATCGACGCGGCGGACGTCTCAAAGACACTGCAAAGTCGTTTGCGGAAGCCTCACACGAACTTCTCGTTCAAAGTGTCGAAGCAACCGAGGGCAGCAAGCGTCCTCGGATTCGCCGAGTATTCCTCAATTTACGTTCGAATTACGACCGGAGACATAGAGCGTCAGACCGAGCAATTGCGAGAACTCGTAGACGCTGGCGTGTTCGTATTCGCCGGCGGTAGCAGTGCTCCCCGAACAAAAACGCGGGACGCGGATCCAATCCAACAATTCAAGCTGACTTTCCGGAAAATTTATGGACTGGCAAGCTTCATCGGGTTGAGCGAGCGCGATCGCTTCGAGCTTTCGGGTGATGACCTGCAAGAGTGGCTCGACCATCCGGAACGTGGGAAGCAAATATTGATCCGAAACCACCGAGTTGAATTCGGACGAAGATGATCAGTCGTCCTCTGAACCTCCACCGGCGTCTCCGGAGCTGTCTCGAACGCTTTTGGGCGAACAACAGATGACTCTGTTTCGGAACGTCTGTTCCGGAATCAACTATCCGTCCGGAATATCCGCAGCTCATCCACTTGCCAACTGTAGTGGAGATCGAGGCCGTCCAAGTTGCCGAGGCATCCATTGGAACGGTGGTCGCAGGACTGGGTTTTGAAGAGCGTGCGGAACATTCGTTTCGCCGCGCTGTAGACGTTACGGGCGCAAAGAATGCATTGCTGATACAGTACCCCGACCCTGGTCGGACGCGGGCTATCCAAAGCTATATCCGTAAGAACGGAATCCGTTCTAAACGAATCGACTATAGCGGGCTCGGGTCAGATTGGGCGCTCGGGCCCGGTCCGGTCCTGGTCGACGTCACGGGGCTTGCCAACCGGCGATCTTCTACGCGATAAGAGACGAACTGATCAGGGCCAAGATCGTTTACGTCGCTTACACGGCGGCGGAACAGTATTTTCCTCGAGAAGAAGACCTCGCCAAGGTGCTTAAGGCAGAGAAAGACGATGACCATCATAGGCTGCTTGAGGCGCTGAGAAATGTCCTTACTGGCGAGGAGCCGCCGTACACCTGCAGGCCACTCTTGGAGCCGAGTGCCGATGAAACACGCGGACGCGGTCTTTGTGCTTTTTCCTCGGCAAAACAAGAACGGCTATTCAATTTACTCGATGAGCGTGACTATGATGCCGTGGATATTCTTGTGAACCAAGCCGATCGACCGCGTACTCGGGTATCTTTAATTGCCGCCGAAGTTGCCACTCAGAATAACCGAAATACTTCCGTCACTGTCTGCCCTGCTGAGGACCCCTCGGCGCTTCTTGAAGAGCGGCGAGATACAGCGACTGGTACGTGGCGAGGGGATTGAATTTTGAACTCGGGCTTACTGGAAACAAGATGCAGGCAGTAGCGGCCGCTGCACTCAGTGCAGCCGTAAAGGTAAATCAATGCTGGTACGTTTCTCCATCACGATTCGATCCCGCGCAATTCACGATAGGGGTCGGTGCCACTAAATATCTGCGTATTTCTCTTGGCGACGATGCGTAGCTGCAGCCGGTTGCTACGACCATCTCTTAGAAATTCACGCAATTCTCGATGAGATGCAAAGAACATGCGTTAGGCGCAAACGGTCCGGCGAGGAATCTTTTTCAAGTCGAGCCAATTTTTCCCAATTAAATCAACGCGATTCTCCCTGTCCAGACCTCATGCAAGAAATTTTCCTCTTTTCGCCTCCCCCAAATCAGTCCTAGAAACCCCGCCGTCCCACCCACAGAGGGGCGGATCGCGAGTCGTCACGGACGCGGGATGGGATGCGGTGGACGCGGCAGCGTTGGCGCGCAGAGGTAATCGCAGGGCGGGTTTCCTGTGAGCGATCGACCGGCGCGCAGACGAACGGCGCTTCAACGCCTTCGCCAAAATTTTGGCTGGCAGCACATGGCCGGTCGAAGCGTTGGCTGAGGTCGCTGCGTACGGCGAAGTCGTGTGGTCCTGGCATCCGTTGCTGATGCTAAGCCTTGCGGAGGCGAAACCGGCCCAACCGGGTGAGGTCGCCGTCAATCCGCTTGGCGACGGTGACAAAAAGGAATTCGTCGCCGGGGAGAGCACGAAGGAAACCGTTAAAACCATTGCGCAGGAAAACGCCGGGTGTTCCGGGGTACCTGTGGTGACTACCGTGTGCTTACTACCAATGCACACGGGCCGCGGGTGCCGAGGGCACCCGGCGTTTCCTGCGCCCTCTGATTTCCTTGGGCGGGTTTGCTGGCATAGCTCGGGCGTGATGCGCCGCGATGATGCGGATGTGTGTCCAACTCTCTCCACGTCATTGCGCGCGCAGCGAAGCAATCCATTCTTCCTTTTACGCGGTGAAATGGATTGCTTCGTCGCTTCGCTGCCTCGCAATGACGTGACCTGCCACTGCACTTTCATCCGGTAGCGGTTAGAGTCTCGGGGTTTTGGTACGCCAAGTGGCGCAGGTGGAGCAACGGACGATCGGCGGAGCTGGTCGGGGTTGCGTAGCCGATCGTCCGTTGCGGTCGAGGTGGGCGGCATAGGCCGTGGGGGTGAGGTATTTCAGCGACGAGTGAGGCCGCCGGATATTGTAGTCGGCGACCCAGTTAGCGATCTTGGCGCGGGCGTCGTCGAGATCGAAGAACAGGGTCTCGTTCAGACAGCTTCATCGATCGCATCCGGCCATTGAAACTCTCGATGAAGCCGGTTCTGCATCGGCTTTCCTGGCGCGATGAAGTGCCAGTCGATGCCACTGTGTCCTTGCTCCAGGCGAGCATGGCATTACAGGTCGAACTCGGTGCCATGGTCGGACACGCATCATTCGCTGGCTTGCCGCGTCGCTCGATGATCGCCGTCAGCTCGCGGGCGACGCGCCGGCCGGAGATCGATGTATCCGGAATAGCGCCCCAGGCACTCCTTGGTCACGTCATCGACGATGTTGAAGATGCGGATAGCGTCGGCTCATTGGCGAACTGGTCATGACACGACCATGTTCCAGCGACCAGCGTGCGTTGGGCTTGGTGTCCATCCAGGATCTTGCCCCGCGTCCCGACAGCCTTGCGGCGGGCCCGCCGCTTGCGGACGGCGATCCCTTCTTCCCGATAAAGCCGGTCGATCCGTTGATCCCCGACGGCTCTGCCTCCCGTCGCAGCAGGACGAACAGCCGGCAGTTGCGCCGAAGCTCACGACCGATCGTCGACGGCGCCCGGTCAGGCGCAGACGCAGTGTCGCGTTGATGATCTTCCGGCTGCATGCAGCCGGTAGATCTCGACCCGCTCGCTCAAGGCTGCATGACTGCCCATATCGCTGACGCCATCGCCTTGGCGGCGCCCTACTTAGGAGCTCGCGAAGCAGCCGCATCGAGCATCTCCCCAGAAGCTTCTTCAGCTTCGCATTCTCCTCCTCCACCCTCAGTCGCTTGGCCTCGATACGCCCTAGCAGGTGTTGCACTTGTCATCGTGAACCCAAGGGGCATCCAGTACGCCGCGGCTTCTCGGCTCTATCGCTGACGTCTCTGGAATACTGGATCGCCCGATCAAGTCGGGCGATGACGAGTGGGGGATGATGGTGCCGCCGCTGTCATTTCCAGAATGGGCTGTTTGAAATCCTGAACACGAGCGACGAAGGCCGCTCACGACGTTTGCCTTTCGCCTTCGCGCCTCACTCCGCCGCCGTCGCGCTGGCTTTCTCATCATCGCCGCGCCAGCGCAAAATCTCCGCGGCGAGGATCGGGTGATTGAATCCCTTCAAATTCAGATCATCGATCGGGCGTCCCTCGACGAAGGGCTCGACCATGCCGTAGACGCGCCTGCGACACCACGATCTGGTTGGCCTTGGCTTCGTCGCACAGGCGCGAGGCGAGGTTGGTGACGCTGCCGATCGCGGCGTATTCGAGCCGCTGCTCGAAGCCGATCTGGCCGAGCGTGGCGTAGCCGAGCGCGATGCCGATGCCGAAGCCGAGATTGTGGCCGCGGTTGCGCCATTTCCCGGTCAATTGGCCGATGGTGTCGCGCATCTCCACCGCCATCTTCACCGCGCGCGCGGTGTGGTCGGCAAACTGGATCGGCGCGTTGAACAGGATCATCACGCCGTCGCCGGCATAGCGGTCGAGCGTGCCCTCGTATTTGAAGATCAGCTCGCCGAGCGCTGCGTGATATTCGCGCAGCACGTTCATCGCCTCTTCCGGCTCGGTGGTCTCGGTGAACGCGGTGAAGCCGCGGAGATCGCAGAACACCACCGTGACCTCGCGGCGGTGGCTGTCGAGCAGCGCATCGTGGCCGTCGGAGGAGGCGATCAGCTGCGCGACCTGCGGCGCGAGGAAACGTTCGAGCCGGCGGATGCGCTCGATCTCGGCGAGCTGGGTCTCGACGCGCTCCTCCAGCGAGCGGTTCCAGTCCTTCAGCTGCTCGGTCTGCTCCTGCAGCTTGTCGGCCTGCTCGCGCACGGTGGAGTGCGCCGTCTCCAGCTCGCGGCTCTTGGTGTCGACTTCGGAGAACAGCCGCGCGTTGCGCATCGCCAGCACCGATTGGTGGGCAAAGGTCTTCATCAGCCCGATCAAATTCTGCGAGAACTCGCCGGCCGTCTTGCGCAGCACCACCAGCGAACCGAGCACGCCCTGCTGATCGACCAGCGGCACCACCAGCACCGAATGGAAGCCGGCGGCGAGCGCGCCGTCGCGCAAGGGATGGTCCGGCGCGGCATCGAGACCGGCCAGCGCGATCGGCTCGCCCTTCGCGGCGGCTTCGCCGAGCGGGCTGCCGTCCGCCTCGATCGCGAGATGGCTGCCTTCGGCCGATTTGTCGATGCCGATCGATTCCGTCAGGTTGAACCGATGCCTGATCGCGTCATAGCCATAGATCAGCACGGCGTCGGCATGGGTGATCTCCAGCGCGCGCGCGGCGACCGTCGGCAGCACGGCGTTGAGGTCGAGCGAGGAGGCGACCGCGCGGCCGACCTCCTCGAGCACCTTCAGCTCGTTGATCGATTGCGCGAGGTCGCGCGTGCGCTCCTTCACCTTGCCTTCGAGGCCGGAATAGGTTTCGGCCAGCTGGCCGGCCATGCTGTTGAACTGGCTTGCCAGTTCTTCCAGCTCGTCCGCGGTCTTCACCTCGATGCGGTGGGCAAAATCGCCGGCGCCGAGGCGGCGGGCGCCGGCGCGAAGGGCTGTTATCGGCACCAGCATGCGCCGCGCCATGATGGTGCCGGCGATGATCGCGACCACGAGGCCGAGCGCGATCAGAAGCGCGATCCGCACCAGCTGGTCGCGGATCGGCGCCAGCGCCTGCGCGGTCGGCTGCTCGAAGAACACGTGCCAGCCGAGTTTCGGCACCTCCGCCGAGGTGGTCAGCACGGCGTTGCCGCCGGTGTCCTTGCCGGAAGCCCGCGCGACGCCGTCAGGCGCCATCACGGCCGCGACCTGCGGCAGCGTTGCGAGGTTCCTGCCGATCTCGGGGCCCTTCGAGGAGTTCGCCAGCACATCGCCCTTGCCGTCGACGATATAGGCCTGGGTCGCCTTGCCGACCTCGGCGTCGCCCAGGAAGTCGTTGAGGAAGGAGAGGTCGATTTCGGCGACGGTGACGCCGGCATTGTAGCCGGAATGCGCCAGCGAGAGCGACATGAAGGGCCGCTCGTCCCGAAAATGGGGCGCGGCAAAGCTGGCGCCTCGTGTCAGCGTTTCGGTGAAGCGGAGGTCGCGGGAGAAATCCGCGTTGCTGCCGATCGAGACGGTCTGCCGCGACAGCCGCAGCGTTTCGTGGCCCTGGCCGTTGATCTGGGTCAGCTGGTAGACCGCCGGCACCTGGTTGAGCAGCTGGGCATAGTCGGCGCGGCGCTGCTCGGTGGTGGTGGAGGAGGCGCGGGTGACCCAGCCGATCTGCCGCTCGAGGTCGGACATCGACTGCTCGATGCGCTTGGCGGTCGCCTCCGCCTTCTCGCTCATCGCATCCCGCAGCGTGGTCTTGATGCCGCGGTAGCTGATCCAGGTTTCCAGCGCGCCGTTGACCGCGAGCACGAACACGACAAGCCCGACCAGCGCGACGACGTATTTGGCGAACAGGCCCTCCCGCAGGAACCAGACTTTGTCCTTGACCTCGTTCATCCAGACCCTCGTGCGCCCCTTCTCGTCAAAAACAGGGTATGCGCATCCGCTGTCGCGCCGCGGCAATATTCCTTGCTGGGAAGGGCCACGCTCAGGGCCTGTTTTAGCACGAAATGAAGGGGGCTGGCTGTGGGGTCGCCCGCATGGTTAGCCGCGCTTTCGGCCCGTCAGCGGTTGAACAGCTGCCGCAGCACGTCGTTCATTGGCTGACTGTCCGGCTGCTCGGCCTGATCGCTCGGCGCGGGCGCGGGCTGGGCCGGCTGGGCAGCGGTCTCGGGCGGGGCAAGGCTGCGGCCCTGGCTTGGGGGTTGGCTTCCGGGCTGGCTCGGTCGCGCCGCGCCGCCCTGGCCGAAGCCGCCGTTCAGCCCTTGCTGCAAGAGGTTGCCGATGGTCTCACCGAGCTGGCCGCCGAGAATCCCGGTCTGTCCGTTGGCAGTGCCCTGCGTCGTATTGCCGCCGGGAGCACCGGCGCCATTCCGGGCGCCGCCGAGCAGCCCGCTCAAGCCGCCGAGCCCGGCGCCATCAGGCCCGAACAGGCCCTTGCCCAACTCCTTCAGCCTCGCGTAGGCGGCGTCGGGATTGTCGAGGATGCCCTGCATGTCCGGATAGATGCGAGGTTCGGTCCAGGGACCCTCGATCATCACGGGAATGCCGAACCCGACGGGATCGCCGGCGCGCCCCTGGCCTTCCGTTGTCATCACGAGTTTCGGCTCGACGCGGAAACCGATCTGCCTGGTGCCGAGATCAATGGTGCCGGCGCCGGTCATCCGCACCAGCGGGCCGACCAGGTTGAGATCGGTGGTCTGGGCCTGGCCCTTGTCGATCTTGAACGAGGCCGAGAGCTGCGTGAGATCGGTGGAGAGTGCCTCACTTTCCTGCCATCCCGAGAGCGGGCTCGAGGTCAGCGAGCGGATCATCTGCGCGACGTTGAGGCCGCGGATCGCGCCGTCCTGGAAGACCGCGAACACCGTGCCGCTCATGTTCGCCATGATCGCGCGCTGGCTGTTGCCGGAAGAGCGCACGCCGATCTTCGCCTGCATCCTGCCGTCCAGCTTGTCGAAATCGGCTACGCTGCGCAGCAAGGGAAGCGCGCGCACGTTGGTGAGATCGGTGCGCAGCGCGAAGACGGGATTGCCGGTCGACGCATCGATCGTCAGGTCGCCATTGGCGTTGCCGTCGTATGCGCCGAGGTTTGCGAGCTGAACCTTCAGCACGCCGCTGGCGAGCGTCGCGTCAAGCGCGGCGGGTGCGAAGCGGCCGTCGCCGATGCCGATCTCGGCCGCGGAAATCCGCGCCTGCGCATCGACATAGTTCAAGCCGTTGAAGTCGATCGTGGCATTGCTCCAGGGCTGCGAGCCCGACGCGCCGCGGCCAGGCGACATCGCGACCGCCAATCTCTGGAAGTCGAGGTCGAGTTTCACGAGCGGCTTGCTCGCGACATCGACCGAGGCCCAGCCGTTGAAAGCGCCGTCGTTCAGTGTGCCGCTGACGCCGTTGATCATCACCACCGAACCGTTGAGCCGCACTTCGGCCTTCGCGGTCAGCGGTGCCTGCAGCAGGCCGGGGGCCTCGAACGTGAGTTCGGTCGGGATGTTCTGCCGCTCGATCGGCGGCGCGGGCGGGCTCGCCTTGATCTCGAATTTCAGCGGCTCGCCGGAAGCGCGCGCATTGCCCGTGATCGTGAGCTTGCGGTCGCTGCCCATGGTGGCGTCGGCATTGATGGTCTCGATGCGGCTCTCGACGCGGTCGCGCAGATTGGACATCACCAGCGTGCCGCCGACGACACTGACATGCTCGACCGAGATGCCGCCGGCAGCATTGGAGGGGGCCGTCCTGGCGGGCGGATTGGCTTCGCGCACGCGCTGCAGCGGTACCGTGACGACCGGGCGCACGATCAGGAGTTCGGTGATCTCGGGGCGGCCCGACCACACGCTTGCAAGCGTCATGTCGGCCTGGATGCGGCTCGCCGTCAGGCGGTTATTGATGTCGCGGTCCTTCGGGTCCTTCAGCGCGATGTCGTTGAGCGTGACATTGAACGACGGCCACAGCCCGATCTTCGCCCCGCCGTTGATCGCGAGCTTGAGGCCGGTTTCGCGCTCGACCCGTGCCTCGATCGTCGACGTCAGGAAAGAGGAGGGGATGCCGATCACCAACAATAGCGCGATGACGACGATCACGGCGGCGATGGCGGCCCCGGCGATTTTCAGTGCTCTCATGTCGACATTCCAGACCGGGCAGGCGGCATCCAATTCAGCCGCGCCATATGGGCGCGGACGGCCGCACGAGCTTATCCCGGAAACGGGATAGCGCTCAAAGCGGGCCAAAAATAATCCGCCGGTGCTGCAAACTTATGTGACATGTGACACACTTTCCTCAGGGGGATTCTTGTACCCGTCCGTTGGGACCGGCGGGATGATTTGGAAGGCATACAATGAGCAAACAGGCCGAATTTGCGGTCATTTTGAAGCTGAATCCGATGTTCGCCGATCTCGGCGCGGACGAACTGCAGCGGCTTGCCGGGCTCTGTCACACCCAGCAGCTCGGCGGCGGCGAGGTTCTGTTTCAGAAGGGCGATCCCGGCGATGCTCTGTTCGGGGTCCGTCGCGGCCAGATCCGGATCGAGACCGGCGCCTCCGACGGCAGCCGGCTGACATTGAACTTCATGGGCCCCGGCGACCTGTTCGGCGAGGTCGCGGTGCTCGACGGCCAGAGCCGCACCGCGGATGCGGCCGCCGGCGAAGCCAGCGAATTGTTCGTGCTGCGGCGCGAGGACTTTCTCGCCTTCCTCGAGCGCGAACCCAAGGTCGCGATCAAGCTGATCATGCTGCTGTGCCAGCGGATCCGCTGGCAGAGCGAGCGAATGGAGGAATCCGTATTGCAGCCGCTGCCGGTGCGGCTCGCCCGCCGGCTCTGCGCGCTTGCCACCGACTTCGGGTCCGAGGTTCACATCTCGCAGGAGCAGCTCGGCGTCTTTGTCGGCGCCGCCCGCGAAAGCGTCAACCGCCAGCTGCAGCTGTGGCGCAAGGACGGCATCCTCGACCTGCAGCGTGGGCGCATCCTGCTGCAGAACATGACCAAGCTGACGGCGGTGGCAAGGAACGAGTGACACGGCGCTCTGTCTTCCATGTCGATGTGCCCGCGCATGCAAGGCAGCCAATCAGATCACGCTCGTCACTCCGCCGCAGGTGAGACCATCGCAGGTGGTGCGGGCGGGCCCTTCGCCGGCGGCTCGTTGTGATGCTCGCTGGGCGGCTCCTCGCTCTCGCCATGCGAGACGATCAGCCGCTTGCCGAAGCGCCAGATCAGCGAGCCGATGTCGTCCATCATCATGAACATCGCCGGCACGAACACCAGCGACAGGATGGTCGAGAACACCAGACCGCCGATCACGGCGAGCGCCATGGGTGAGCGGAATTCACCGCCGGCGCCGAACGCCAGGGCGGAGGGCATCATGCCGGCGGCCATCGCGATCGTGGTCATCACGATCGGGCGCGCGCGCTTCATGCCGGCGTCGATGATCGCGACGTCGCGCGGCTTGCCTTCGCGGATCGCTTCGACCGCGAATTCCACCAGCATGATGGCGTTCTTGGTGACGATGCCCATCAGCATCAGGATGCCGATCCACACCGGCGTGGTGAGCTGCTTGCCGGTCAGCAGCAATGCCACGATCGCGCCGCCGATCGAGAGCGGCAGCGAGAACAGGATGGTGATCGGCTGCAGGAAGGTGCCGAACAGGAGCACCAGCACGGCATAGACCATCATCAGGCCGGCGGTGATCGCGGTGGCAAAACCTTCCGACAATTCGTTGAGGCTTTCAGCATCGCCCGAGGGGCTCACCCTGACGCCCTTCGGCAGGCTCTTCATGACCGGAAGATCGTAGATCTTCTTGGTGGCGTCGCCGAGCGCGGCGGTGCCGACGAGGTCGGCCGCCACGGTCGCCTGCCGCTCGCGGTCGTAGCGGTTGATGCTGGTCGGGCCCTGGTCGAGCTGGATGTCGGCGACCACGGACAGCGGCACACCGCCGCGCTCGCCGCGCTCGCCGAGCGGCACCCGCAATTGCTCGAGCATCTGCAGGTCGCCGCGCGCATTATCCTCTAGCTGGACACGGATCGGCACCTGGCGGTCGCCGGCGTCGAATTTTGCCAGTGCCGGTCCGACGTCGCCGATCGTCGCCACGCGGATGGTCTGCGACAGGCTCTCGGTGGAGACGCCGAGCCGCGCCGCCAGTTCAGCGCGCGGGCGGATGCGAAGCTCGGGACGATCGAGCGCGGTTTCCGAGATCACGTTGGCAATGATCGGAATCCGCTTCATCTGGGTCGCCAGTTCGCTGGCGACGTTGTTGACGATGTTGCTGTCGACTCCGGTCACCACCAGCGAGATGGCGCGCAGGCCGTTTTCGTCGAGGAACCAGAAGCGGATATCGGGAACGTTTTCGAGCTCCTGACCGATCTCGAGTTCGAGCTGCCGCTGGGTGATCTTGCGGTCGGTCTTCGGCGTGTAATTGATGATCAACGCGGCGCGCCGGACTTCGAGCGTCCCCGGCGGTACCCGGCCGCCATCGACGAATATGCTCTTGATCTCCGGCCGCTTGCGCAGACGGGTGACGATTTCCTCGGTCACCTTCTCGGTAAAGGCCAGCTGCGATCCCGGCGGCAATTCGATCGCCAGCAGCGAACGCGCGGTGTCCTGCGCGGGAAGGAAGCCCTGCGGCAGCAGCTTGATGCTCCAGATCGAGGCCGCGAAGATGCCGAAGCCGATCAGCACGGTGATCAAATGGTGCTTCACCGACCATGTCACGAGTTTGGTATAGCCCCTGAGCACGCGGCCCGGCGGCGGGTCGTCATGGTGGGTGTCCTTCAGGAAGTAGGCGGCGAGCACCGGCGTGACGAAGCGCGCGGCGAGCAGCGAGAAGAAGACCTGTACCGAAACCGTGATGCCGAACTGCTTGAAGAACTGGCCGGCGATGCCGGACATGAAGCTTGCAGGCGCGAAGATCGCGATGATGGTGAGCGAGATCGCGATCACGGCGAGGCCGATCTCGTCGGCGGCTTCGAGCGCGGCGCGATAGGGTGATTTCCCCATCCGCATATGGCGCACGATATTCTCGATCTCGACGATGGCGTCGTCGACCAGAATACCGGTCGACAGCGTGATCGCGAGGAAGGAGACAAGGTTGAGCGAGAAGCCGAGAAGGTCCATCACCCAGAAAGCGGGGAAGATCGACAGCGGCAGTGAGATTGCGGCGATGATGGTGGCGCGGATGTCGCGCAGGAACAACAGCACGATGATGACGGCGAGGATCGCGCCCTCGAACAACGTCGAGATCGCCGCTTCATAATTGCCCTTGGTGAAGTCGACCGAGGTGTCGATCATTTTGAGATCGACGTCGGGATAGGCGATTTTGAGCGCATCGATCCGCTTCTGCACGGCGGCGGCGACCACGACGTCGCTGGCGCCCTTGGAGCGTTTGATGCCGAGCGCCACCACCGGCTCGCCGTTGAAGCGGGCAAACGTGCGGCGATCGGCGATGGTGTCGGTGACGGTGCCGAGATCGTCGAGCCGGACTTCGCCGCCGCCGAACAGCGGGATCATGGTGCCGGCGAGCTCGTTCAGCGTCTTGGCGCCGGCTAGCGTGCGGATCGCCTGGTCGTTCTTGCCGATTTCGGCGCGGCCGCCGGCGAGATCGACATTGGTGCCGCGCAGGATCTGGCTGACATTGACGGCGGTCAGGCCCGCACCCTGCAGCCGGTCGGGATCGAGCGACACCAGAATCTCGCGCTCGACACCGCCGATGCGCTCGACCTGGGCGACGCCGCGCACGCCCTGCAATGCGCGTTTGACGACGTCGTCGACGAAGTAGGACAGTTGCTCCGGCGTCTTGCCGGGTGAGATCGCGGCGTAGGTGACGATCGGCAAGCCGATGACGTCGACGCGCTGGATCAACGGTTCGGTGACGTTTTGCGGCAGATTGGCGCGGACGCGGGTGACAGCGTCCTTGACGTCGTTGAGCGCGCGATCGGTGTTGGTTTCAAGCGCGAACTGGATCGTCGTCACCGACAGGCCGTCTGTGATCGACGATGAAATGTGCCGCACGCCCTCGACGCCGGAGATGCCGTCTTCGATGGTTTTCGTGACCTGCGACTCGAGTTCCGACGGGGCCGCACCGAACTGCGAGACCGCCACCGATATCACGGGGATATCGGCGCTCGGCAGCCGCGTCACCGCGAGCTTGGTGAAGCTCACCCAGCCGAGCACCAGCAGGATGATCGAAAAGACGATCGAAGGAAGTGGGTTTCGGATCGACCATGCCGAGATATTCAAAGCCATTAGCGTGCCCGCGTGCGCTCGAGTTCGTCGGCGAACATGGTCTTGATCTGGTCGCCGTCATGCAGCGACGTGCCAGCGTCGGCCACGACGATTTCGCCGACGTCGAGGCCTTCAAGGATTTCCGTTGATGTGTCCGATGTCAGCCCGACCCGGACCTTCCGGGTCTCGACCGTGTTGCCCTTGACCACCTGCACGGTCAGCCGGTCGATCGCGGTGCGTGGAACCGCGACGCCGCAGCTCCGCTTGGCGTCGATATTGGCACGGGCAAACATGCCGACCTTGAGTGAGGGATTGTTGGTCAGGGAGATGCGGACATGACCGAGCTGGGTGGTGCGATCGATCTGCGGCGAGATCTGGCGAACCTTGCCGACCAGATCGGGGGCGTCATCGCGGCTGATCCGCACCGTCGCGCCCGGATTGAGTTTTAGCAGATGAACGCTCGGCACTTCGGCGTCGATCTCGATCTCGTTGTTGATGGAAATCCGGAACATCGGTCCGGCCTGCGGCGAGGCCGGCGCGCCGACGGCG
The DNA here is from genome assembly GCA_963786115.1 of uncultured Alphaproteobacteria bacterium. Taxonomy (GTDB): domain Bacteria; phylum Pseudomonadota; class Alphaproteobacteria; order Rhizobiales; family Xanthobacteraceae; genus Bradyrhizobium. Next base: position 70,585 of record CAWAYC010000033.1, on the reverse strand, counting down.
GTGCGCACCTCGGTAACGAGGCCGGCGGCGGGCGCGCGCAACGAGATCGGCCGCGCGCCCTGCGCCTGCTGCTGCGGCGGCGGGGTGAGGCGCGCCAGTTCCTGATTTTCGGTGACCGTGTCGCCCTCACGGACGAAGATATCCGTGACCTTGGAGCCTTCCTGGTCGACGCCGACCTGCGCTTCGCGCCGCGGAACGACAAACCCTGTGACCCGCACCATGTCGGAGAAGCAGGCGTTCGTGGCCTTGGTCACGATGACGAGGGCCTGACCCGGCGTTTCCTTTTCCTCGGGACGGGAGGAACGGTGCTCGAACCAGTAATAGCCGACGCCGAGCGCGGCAAAGAACGCCACTCCGAGCGCAGGCTTGAGGTATTCGGAGAGTTTCATCGCCGCATCAATCCAGAACCAAACTCGTGTGAAGCGGGGCGCTTCGAATTGCCGGTGGGCTTCTTGCGACCCAAAAAAACATGCGTCCCGCAAGGGGGGGCGAGGCATATTCTATAGCGTTTTCAAGGGAAGTGGATACCGCTTCGCATGAAGAAAACGCGTCAAAATAAAACAGCGAGCCGTTGCTCCGGTTGGCTCGGAGCAACGGCTCTGGCCTCAAATAGCAGGTAGCACCGCGCTGCTTACTTGGATGCGGTGGCCTTGTTTTCCATGTTCACGACCTGCACGCGGCGGTTCACTTCCGCCAGCGGCTGGTTCGGATCTTTCAGCTTGCTCTTGCCGTATCCGACGGTGACGAGGTCGGCGCTGCCGATGCCGTACTTGTCGACGAGGTAGCGCTTGATTGCATCGGCGCGACGCTCGGACAGTTCCTGGTTATAGGCTTCGCCGCCCGCCGCATCGGTATGGCCGGCGACCACGAAGGTCGATCCCTTCAGGTCGGCATTGCTCAATGCGCGACCGAGCGCCTGCACCGACGGCAGCGACTTCGCGCTGATTTGGGCCGAGTTGTAGTCGAAGTTGATTTCGAGATCGACCTTCGGCTTGTCCTTGACGATGGTGGCGATCTCCTCCCGCTCGGTCGCCGAGAGTGAGCGGGTCGAGCGACCGCGGATGGTCTGCACGAACTTGCCTTCGGCGGCGGTCGCAGCGGGGTCAACCTGCGGACCGGTCGAGAGGCCACGAGTCAGCGGCTTCTTTTCGGGCGTAAGGGCTTTCAGGATCTGCTGTTCGGTGATCTCGTCGCCGGCGCGAGCGACGCCCATGCCGAAGGAGAGCGCGGCGCCAATCGCCACGACCGAAAGCATCGCGGTAAGGGCTCTACTTGCAGAGATCTCGAACATTGCCAGTCCCTCTCGCGCCGTTCGCGCGGTTGCAATCATTAGGTCAATAAGCTGCCGGACCATCGGTCTCGGCCCCACCACGTTTTATTTAGTGCGGCGGGCCCGCCCAAGGTTCGAAGCAGGAAGCCCTCGGAAAACTCAAATAATCGTCACTGTACCCCGTATTCCGAGAATTCCTTGACAATATTGGGATCCATGGCCTTCGCGTTGGCGATGTCCAGGTCGCCCTCCGCGACAGCGCCATTGCGCTTCTTCGCAAGGCCGCGCCCGTACAGCGAGGAGGTCAATCTCGGGTTGATCTTCAGCGCGGCGTCGAAATCGGCAATGGCGTTTTTGGCCTGGCCGCTCTTCAGGTTCAGGAGGCCGCGGCTATCCAGCGCGTCGACGAAGTTCGGGCGCAGCCGCAGTGCCTCGTTGCAGTCCTTCAGTGCGGACTGCAGATCGCCGACCACGGTGCGGGCCCAGCAGCGGTTGTTGTAGGCCTCGACATCCTTGGGATTCAGTCGCAGCGAATTATTGAAATCCTGGATCGCGAGGTCGTAGGCGCCCTTGCTGGCATAAACCTGTCCGCGCCGGTACAGCGCAGCACCGTCGTCCGGATTGTCGTTGAGCTTGGCGGTCAGGCTCTTGATGGTCGGATCATCGGCGAGTGCCGCCACGACCGAATTGTCGGTGGGCTTGGCCGGCACTGCCGTTGGAGCCGGCGGCGGAATGTTGACCTCGACCGGCTTCGGCGCCGGCGACAATGGCGGTGGTTCGGGCGCCGGCGGCGCGGTGGCCGTCTGGACCGGCGGCGCCGGAAGGGGAGCGGGAGCGGTGGCGGTTTGGGCCGGCGGCGCTGGAGGTGGAGCGGGAGCGGTGGTGGTTTGGGCCGGCAGCGGCGGGCTCGACGCCTGCGGGCCGGCGCCCGGGATGAAGGAGAAATCCTCGGCCAATGATGATGAGATCCACGGCACCTGCTCGCTGCGCGAGGCGCGGGTGACGCCGACCCGGGTGCGGTTCAGCGTTTCCTCTGCCATCAGGCCGGGAGTGCGAATCTCCTTGAGCAGTTCTCGCACGAACAGGCTGTGGTCGGTGCCGTTGTCCGAAATGACGGAAGACAGCGCGGCCGAATACATCACCAACGTGCCGTTCGGTGCGATGACCGGGGCAAGCCCCGCCGAGAAGCTGCGGAAACGACGCTCGAACGGATTACGCCTGGAAGCATCGATCAGCGCGATCTTGACGCCGGCCCCGCGGCTGTTGATCTCGCCCAACACCGTTTCGAGGCTGAAACCGTCGCGGCGGACATCCGCCTCGGTCCAGATCTGCGCATCGATCGGGATCATGTAGCTCTGGCGGCTGGACTGCACGCCGAAGCCTGAGAAGAAGATCAGCGCGACCGAGCCCGGCTTGATCTTGGCGTACAGGCGATCGAAGGCGCGGCGCATCTGCTCGCCAGACTGGTTTTCCCCGATATCGACATTGAAGCCGTCGCGCTTCAGCTCGTCGGCGACGTCGCGAGCATCGTTGATCGGCTCCTTCAGCGGGGCCTCGGCATCGGGATATTTCGCGTTGCCGATCACGAGGGCATAGCGGTCGCCCGCAGCGAATGACGGGGCAGTCGACGCGATTGAAAAAATCAACGTGACGAGCAATGCAAGGCGGATTTTCATAATCGCGTTAGTCCAGCCAAAGTGACGCCGATGCAAGCTTGCGCCGCGGCGACCTTACTCTACGACCCCTGCATTATCAAACCGCGCCCGCAGGCCGTCAACCACTTGCGATGCCGTCGTAAATTGCGACAATTGACCGCGTCGTGGACGATCGGTGCGGGGGAATAAATCGTGTCCTCGCAGCCGGCTTGCCTGACGGCAGGCGGGTTCCTTAAAGCAAGCCGGCGCGATCGATAATGTGACCCCTCTCACAGAGAACGCGGCCCTGTCATGCAGCCGCCACGGGCCTCTCGGGTTTGACGTTTGCGGGTGACAATGGCTTGGTGCGGACATCGGCCAATCGTTAACACAGAAGAAAAATCACTCGATGGGAAACGCCTACGAAATCTACGCCCTGCGCTACGCGACGATGTCGCCGCGCACGCCCCAGATGAATTACCTGCAACCTGATCCGCACGACACCGCGGCGCAGGATCTTGATTATTTCGTCTGGCTGATCCGCGGGGGAGGCCGCGACATTCTGGTCGATACCGGCTTCAATGCCGACGAGGCCAAATTACGTGCCCGCAAACTGACGCTCAATCCGGTCGATGCGCTCGCCGGTTTTGGTGTCCAGGCCGATGCGATCCGCGACATTATCATCACCCACCTGCATTATGACCATGCGGGCAATCTCGATCGCTTTCCCAACGCCCGCTTCCATCTGCAGGATCGCGAGATGAGCTACGCTACGGGCCGCTGCATGTGCAACGGCCTGCTGCGGCATCCGTTTTCGGTCGAGCACGTCACGCTAATGGTCCGTCATGTCTATGGCGAACGCGTCACCTTCCACTCGGGCGACGGCGAAGTTGCGCCCGGCGTGACCGTGCATCGCGTCGGCGGCCATTCCGATGGCTTGCAGGTGGTTCGGGTCGAGACCGCGCGCGGACCGGTCGTGCTGGCGTCCGACGCGGCGCATTACTACGGCAACCTGCAGCGCCGAAGCCCGTTCCCGATCGTCTACAATGTCGGCGACATGGCGACAGGTTGGGAGGTCGTCGAACGTCTTGCCGGCCATCCCGACCGCTTCATCCCCGGCCACGATCCGATCGTGAGCGAGATCTATCCGCGCGCCAGCGACAAGGTGGATGCCTTTGCGCTGCATCTGCCGCCGTCGCGCTCGTTCGTGAAGTAGCGATACTTTTCGCAGGCCCCGTACTTGACCCGGGTGGACCCGGTTCGCGTCAAGAAAACCTGTCAAAAACAGAGCAGGCAAGAATGTCAGAGTACAAAACCGTCGGCTTCATCGGGCTTGGCGTGATGGGCGAGCCGATCTGCCGCAATCTCGTGAAGAAGAGCGGCAAGCGCGTGATCGCATTCGACCTGTCGCCGGAGCCCCTGGCGCGCCTACGTTCCGATGGCGCCGAGATTGGCGCTTCCGTTGCCGACGTCATCGGGCAAAGCGACGTGGTGTTCCTGTGCCTTCCCAGCGCAAAGCACGTGCGCGCGGTGTTCGAGGGCGACGGCATCTTGAAGAATATCCATCAGGGCCAGGTGGTGGTCGATCTCGGAACGTCCTCGGTCAGCCAGACCCGCGAATTCGCCGGCCAATTGAAGGCGAAAGGCGCGTCGTGGGCCGACGCCCCGATCGCGCGCACGCGGCAGGCCGCCCAGGACGGTACGCTCAGCGTCATGGTCGGCGGGTCGCGGGAGCTTTACGCCGCGGTCGAGCCGCTGATCCGCTGCTTCGCCACCGACGTCACGCATTGCGGCGATGTCGGCGCGGGACAGGTGACGAAGATCCTTAACAACATGGTGCTGTTCGAGACCGTCAATGCGCTGGCAGAAGCGGTTGCGGTCGCTAAGCACAATGGTGTCGATCCGAAGTTGTTGCTTGAAACGCTGTCGAAGGGCTCGGCCGACAGCTTTGCGCTGCGCAACCACGGCATGAAGGCGATCGTGCCGGGCGTCTTTCCGGAACGGGCGTTCTCGACCGAATATGCGCTGAAGGATCTTTCGTATGCGCTGGAATTGGCCGGCGACGCCGGCGTCAAGCTCCGCGGAGCGGAACTGGTGGGCGCCGTGCTGCAGGAAGCGATCGATGCCGGTTCGGGCGGCGCGTATTTTCCGGTGATCGCGACGCATATCGAGAGACCATCATCCTGAGGAACGGCGTCTACGCCGCGTCTCGAAGGATGAGGCCGCATTCGAGACGCCGCTTCGCCACTCCTCACCACGATGGTTCCACTAATACGCCTCCTTGGTGTCGGCCTCCTCACTCGTCTGCACCAGCGCCAGACTGGTTTCGACCTTGCCCAGCAAGCGCGCGAAATCCTTGCGCTCCTGCGCTGACAGGCACGACAATAGCTCCTGCTCCTTGCGCAACAGGCGCGGGATCAGTTCCTCGTACAGCGTCTTGCCCTTGCGGGTCAGTTGCAAGCGGAACTCGCGGCGGTCATCGGCGTTTTCGACGCGCTCCACGATCCCGCGTTCCATCAACGCGGTAACAGCGCGGCTGATCGTCGACTTATGCGTCCGCGTGCAGTGCGAAATGTATTGCGCGCTGCAGGCGTCGTTGCGGAAGCCAAGCGTCGCCAGCACGCGCCACTCTGGAATATCGAGCCCGTAGCGCACCTGATATTCGACCGAAAGCGCGGAAGACACCTCGGCCGCCAGCCGGTTCAGGCGGAAAGGTACGAACTTGAAGAGATCAAGCCTCTTCTTCTGCGCCGCGCTTTGCGGGCACGAAGAAGCTCCTGCCCCGGATCGCATCAGGGCGGCGTCTTCGCTCGACAACGCTTTTGCCAAAATCGCTCCAATTTGAGTTGACGCGGCGGCGTCCAGGGGATTTAAGATAGTTGCAGATGCGACTAATTTAGCAAACCCGGCCGCCCTTGGCCAGCAAGGTTTTGGAGCCGCATGGTGCAGACCAAGATCCAATATGGCTACCGCCGCCATCCAGATCAGGATCGGACAGTCGCTGATGCCGCCGAGCATCCGGTCGTTGTTGTCGGTGCGGGGCCGGTCGGGTTGTCGCTTTCGATCGACCTGGCGCAGCGCGGCCAATCCGTGGTGCTGCTTGACGACGCCGACCGGATCGGCGAGGGCTCGCGCGCGATCTGCTTCTCAAAGCGCTCGCTGGAGTACTGGGACCGGCTCGGCGTCGGCGACCGCATGGTCGACAAGGGCGTGGTGTGGAGCGTCGGCAAGATATTTCACGGCGACTCGCAGCTCTATCAATTCAATCTCTTGCCGGAGCACGGCCATAAGCGGCCAGCCTTCATCAACCTGCAGCAATTCTATGCGGAGGCCTATCTGGTCGACCGCGTGCAGGAATTGCCTGATATCGATTTGCGCTGGCGCAACAAGGTGATCGGGCTGGAGCAGCGCAACGATGGTGTGGCGCTGACGATTGCGACGCCTGACGGCCCGTACAAGGTGTACGCGAGTTTCGTCGTCGCCTGCGATGGTGCGCGCTCGTCGCTGCGGCAGATGGTGGGCGCGGAATTTTCCGGGCAGGTGTTCGAGGACCAGTTCCTGATCGCCGACGTCAAGATGACCGCGGCTTTCCCGACCGAGCGCTGGTTCTGGTTCGATCCGCCGTTTCACGCCGGCCGCTCCGCCCTGTTGCACAAGCAGCCCGACGATATCTGGCGGATCGACCTGCAGCTCAATCGCTTTGCCGACCCCGCGGTCGAAAAGCTGCCGGAGAATGTGCAGCCGCGGATCGCGCGCATGCTGGGGCACGACAAGTTCGAGTTCGAATGGATCTCGCTCTACAAATTCCAGTGCCGCCGCATGGACCGGTTCATCCACGGCCGCGTGATGTTCGCCGGCGACGCCGCGCACCAGGTCTCGCCGTTCGGCGCCCGCGGCGCCAATTCAGGTCTCGAAGACGCCGAGAACCTGGCGTGGAAGCTCGACCGCGTAGTGCGTGGGATATCGCCGCAAAACCTGCTGGAGAGCTATCACATCGAACGCAGCGCTGCCGCCGACGAGAACATTCGCGAATCCACCCGCTCGACGGATTTCATGGCGCCGAACTCGCACCAGGAGGCGCGCTTGCGCAAGGCCGTGCTGTCGCTCGCCAGGGAAACCGAATTCGGCAAGCGCATGGTCAATGCGGGGCGTCTCTCGGTGCCGTCGATCTACGAGTTGCCGCTGTCAACCGCCGACCGCGATGCATGGCGCGGTGGCCCGCGGCCCGGCGCGTCCATGCTGGATGCACCGATTGCGGAACGCTCCGGAGGTCAGGCGTTTCTGACTGACGCTTTCATCAAGCGGAGAACGGGTTTTGCGCTATTGGAATTCGGCAATGGCGTCGCCGCCGAGACGCCGGAAGGCGTCGGCGTGGTCCGCATCGGCGGCGATGACGGCCTTGTCGATTCCGAGGGGCTTGCCGGCGCACGCTACGATGCCGAGCCCGGAACGGCCTATCTGTTGCGGCCCGACGGCTATGTCGCGGCGCGCTTCCGTCACCCGACGCGACCGGCGCTGGATGCGGCGGTTTCGCGCGCGGCCGGCGTGAATTGAGGTTTTGGTCATGGCACTATCCACCAGCTCGAACTTTGCAAAGCCGGATGATGCCTTCCGCGTCATTGTCGAAGCGCATCGCGGCCTGAGCGAGGAGCAGAGCGCCGATCTCGACGCGGCGCTGGTGCTGGTGCTCGCCAATCATATCGGCGATCTCGACGTGCTGCGCGAGGCAATCGTGCTCGCAAAGCGCCGGATGCTCGACGCCGGCCAGCAGCAACAGCAGCAGCAACAATAAGAACTCGAACGAGGACTAGGATCGATGACGAAGGGTTTTGCGTCCACCACGGACCTTGCAGAGAAGAAGATCACGTTTTCCGAGATCGGCACCGATCTTTATGCCTTCACCGCCGAAGGCGATCCGAACTCGGCCGTCATCGTCGGCGACGACGGCTGCCTGGTGTTCGACGCGCAGGCGACGCCGGCGATGGCCAACAAGGTGATCGAGCGCGTGCGCACTGTCACCGACAAGCCGATCAAGTATGTCGTGCTGTCGCATTATCACGCGGTCCGCGTGCTTGGCGCGTCGGCCTACAAGGCGCAAGGCATCGTCGCCTCGCAGGAAACCTATCGGCTGGTCGCCGAGCGCGGCCAGCAGGATTGGGATTCCGAATATGGCCGCTTCCCCCGGCTGTTTCAGGACGCCGAGAGCATTCCCGGCCTGACCTGGCCGACGCTGACCTTCGAAGGCGAGATGTCGATCTATCTCGGAAAGCGCGAGGTGCGCCTGATGCAGCTCGGCGCCGGCCACACCTCGGGCGATATCGTCGCCTGGGTGCCGGATGCCGAGGTAATGTTCTCCGGCGACCTCATCGAATATCACTCGGCCTGCTATTGCGGCGATGCACATTTGCGCGAATGGCCGATGACGCTGAACGAAATCCGCGCCTTCAATCCCAAGGCGATCGCGCCGGGGCGCGGCGACGCGCTGCAGGGAATCGCGACCGGGCGCGATGCGATCGCGATGACGCGCGATTTCGTCACTACGCTTTACGGCGCGGCCGAAAGCTCGGTCGCCAAGGGCCGCACGCTGAAGGAATCGATGGCGGCGACGCGCGAGGTGATGGACCCGAAGTTTTCCAGCTTCGCGATCTACGAACACTGCCTGCCGTTCAACGTCTCGCGCGCGTTCGACGAGGCGTCCGGCATAGACGACCCCGTGATCTGGACCGACAAGCGCGACCAGGAAATGTGGGCCGCCCTGCAAGGAGGAGGATGACCATGAATATCAACACCTCGCCTGAAACGATGAGCCGAAGCGCCGTCGGCATCACGCCGGGCTATATGTCCGGGTTCAAGAACAGTTTTGAGACCGAGGCGTTGCCCGGGGCGCTGCCCATCGGCCGCAACTCGCCGCAGCGCTGCGCCTACGGGCTTTATGCTGAACAGCTCTCCGGTTCGCCCTTCACCGCGCCGCGCGGCGCCAATGAGCGCTCCTGGCTCTATCGCATCCGGCCGTCGGTCAAACACTCCGGGCGTTTCAGCAAGGTGGATGCGGGGTTGTGGCGCACCGCGCCGTGTCATGAATATGAACTGCCGGTTGCGCAGCTCCGCTGGGATCCCGCGCCGATCCCGAAGGAAGACAAGACCTTCCTGCAGGGCGTGCATACCATGACGACCGCAGGCGACGCCAACACGCAAGCCGGCATGGCCGCGCATGTCTACCTCATCACCAAATCGATGGCCGATCAGCATTTCTACAATGCCGACGGCGAGATGATGTTCGTGGCGCAGCAGGGCAACTTGCGGTTCGTCACCGAATTCGGCCGCATCGACGTCGAGCCGGGCGAGATCGCGGTGATCCCGCGCGGGGTGAAATTCCGCGTCGAGATTCCCGGCGGGCCCGCGCGCGGCTATCTCTGCGAAAACTATGGCGGCGCCTTCACGCTGCCGGAACGCGGCCCGATCGGCGCCAATTGTCTGGCCAATTCGCGCGATTTCCTTACCCCCGTAGCCAATTACGAGGACAAGGACACGCCGACCGAATTGTTCGTGAAATGGGGCGGCTCACTGTTCAGGACGACGCTGCCGCATTCGCCGATCGACGTGGTGGCGTGGCACGGCAATTACGCGCCGTACAAGTACGATTTGCGCACCTTCTCGCCGGTCGGCGCGATCGGTTTCGACCATCCCGATCCCTCGATCTTCACGGTGCTGACTTCGCCGTCGGAAACCGCCGGCACCGCGAATATCGACTTTGTCATTTTCCCGGAGCGCTGGATGGTGGCGGAAAATACCTTCCGCCCGCCCTGGTATCACATGAACATCATGTCGGAGTTCATGGGCCTGATCTACGGCGTCTACGATGCCAAGCCGCAGGGCTTTACGCCGGGCGGCATCAGCCTGCACAACATGATGCTGCCGCACGGGCCGGACCGCGAGGCGTTCGATCATGCCAGCAATGGCGAGTTGAAACCGGTGAAGCTGACCGGCACCATGGCCTTCATGTTCGAGACCCGCTACCCGCAACGCGTGACTGAGCATGCGGCGAAGTCATCGACCTTGCAGGCCGATTACGCCGATTGCTGGAAGGGCCTGGAGAAACGTTTCGATCCGAACCGGCCGTAGAGGCTTCACAACTCGTCGTCGCCGGGCTTGGACCCGGCGATCCATCACTCTTCGAAAAGATTGATGCCCGGGTCGAGCCCAGGCGTGACTAGTGTTTGATTGGAGAGTTAAGTGCCCCACCCCAACGACCCCAAACTCCGCTCCTTCATATCAGTCGATCTCGCTTCTGATTTCCCGATCCAGAATCTGCCTTACGGCGTGTTTTCGACCAAGGACGGGCTGGCCCCGCGCGTCGGCGTCGCGATCGGCGATTACGTGCTCGATCTCTGGCAGCTCGCACAGGATTGCCGGATCGATGTCGTCGAGCCCGCGGTGTTCGCCGCACCGCGACTCAATCCGTTCATGGCTTTGGGGCCAAAGGTCTGGTCGAAAACCCGCGCGCGGATCAGCGAATTGTTGCGGGACGATCATCCGGAGCTGCGCGACAACGAGAAGTTACGCAAGCGCGCGCTGGTGCCGATGGCGGATGTAAAAATGCATCTGCCGATCACGGTTGCGGGCTACACCGATTTCTATTCGTCGAAGGAGCACGCCACCAATGTCGGCGTCATGTTCCGCGGCAAGGACAACGCGCTGCAGCCGAACTGGCTGCACATGCCGATCGGCTATAACGGTCGCGCGTCGACCGTCGTTGTGAGCGGCACGAAGGTGCGACGGCCGCGCGGGCAGTTGAAGCCGCCAAATGTGGAGCTGCCGAGTTTCGGCCCGTGCAAGCGGCTGGACTTCGAGCTCGAGATGGGCGTGGTGGTCGGACAGGCATCGCCGATGGGCGAGATGCTGACCGAGACCCAGGCCGAACAGATGATCTTCGGGTTCGTGCTCCTGAACGACTGGAGCGCCCGCGACATCCAGCAATGGGAATACGTGCCGCTCGGCCCGTTCCAGGCCAAGGCGTTCGCGACCTCGATCAGCCCGTGGGTCGTGACGCGCGAGGCGCTGGAGCCGTTCCGGGTCCAGGGGCCCGCGCAGGATCCGGTGCCGCTGCCCTATCTGCGGCAGGATCAGCCGAACAACTATGATCTCAATCTCGACGTCGCCTTGCGCGCGGCGCCGATGAACGCGGCGAAAAACATCTGCCGCACCAATTTCAAGTACATGTACTGGTCGTCGGTACAGCAATTGGTGCACCACGCTTCAAGTGGCTGCGCCATGAATGTCGGCGACCTCCTGGGCAGCGGCACCATCTCCGGCTCCGAAAAGGACCAGCGCGGCAGCCTGCTGGAGATCGGCTGGAACGGCACTGAGCCGGCTGAATTGGCACCCGACGTGAAACGCTCGTTTCTCGAAGACGGTGACTCGCTGGTGATGCGCGGCTGGTGCCAGGGCGACGGTTATCGGGTCGGATTCGGCGAGGTAGAGGGGACGATTATTCCCGCCGAGTAGCGCCGTCATTGCGAGGAGCGTAAGCGACGAAGCAATCCATGGCACCGCCAAGAAAGCATGGATTGCTTTGCTTCGCTCGCAATGACGGTGGGATAGGTCACCGCTCCTCCGGCGGAATATCCCGCAGTCTAGCCGAATGTGCGGCAAGGTCTTCGAGGCTGTATTTCAGGTGCACGCGCTTGTCCGACGGAGGTTGCTTTTCCACCGATACGCCCGGCCGCCATTCCTTCGATGGCCGGATCGGGCGTGGCACAAAGCCGCCGCCGCAGTTCGGGCACACATTGTGCAGCTTGTTCTCGGCGCAGTCCGCGCAGAACGTGCATTCGTAGGAACATATCCGCGCTTCCGTTGAATTCGGCGGCAGATCCTTGTCGCAATATTCGCAGTTCGGCCGAAGTTGCAGCGCCATGATTCGCTCTTCAGGTTCGGGGGAGCCCAAGCATCGCAAATGGAATGGAAAAAGCGAATGACGAATTTCCCTTGATTTAGGCCGTGCTATAGCGTTTTCTTCACGCGGATTGGCATCCACTTCGCTCGAGAACGCTATAGCGATGATCTATCCACGTCATGCCCGGCCTTGTGCCGGGCATCCACGTCTTTGCTGGGCGAATGAGATAAGGCGTGGATGGCCGGGACAAGCCCGGCCGTGACGGGAGGAGATTACCGGCTGCCGGTCCATTCCTTCATCAGCTCAGCGATATCCGCTATCGCCGTGTCCCTGATCGCCGACGGCGTGCGCGAGAAGCGCGGGGCCGGGGCTGGTTGCGTCACGCCGTGACGCTCAACGAAGACGCCTCGCGCTGCCATGTGCGGATGTTTCGGCGCCTCGGCCATGGTCAGGATCGGCGCGAAGCAGATGTCGGAGCCTTCCATGATCTTGCACCAGTCCTCGCGCGTCTTGCTCTTGAACACCTTTGTCAGTTTTTCCTTCAGTAACGGCCAGGCCTTGCGGTCCATCTGCGCGTCGAAATCGGCGTCGGTGAGGCCGGCGTGCTGGCGCAACAGGGCGTAGAATTGCGGCTCGATCGATCCGATCGAGATAAAATTGCCGCAGGAACATTCATAGACCCCGTAGAAATGCGCGCCGCCGTCGAGAAAATTCTGGTCGCGCCCTTCGGTCCAGCGCCCGATCGCAGCCATCTCGAAAAACATCGACATCAGCGAGGCCGCGCCGTCGCACATGGCCGCATCCACCACCTGACCCTTGCCGGATTTTGACGCCTCCAGGAGCGCTGCAAGGACGCCGACCACGAGATAAAGCGCGCCGCCGCCGAAATCGCCGACCAGGTTGAGCGGCGGCACCGGCTTCTCCTTCGTGCCGATCGCGGCCAGCGCGCCGGTGATGGAGATGTAGTTGATGTCATGGCCGGCGGCGTTGGCGAGTGGGCCTTCCTGGCCCCAGCCGGTCATGCGGCCGTAAACCAGCCGCGGATTGCGCGCCAGCACGGCGTCTGGGCCGAGTCCGAGGCGCTCCATCACGCCGGGCCGAAACCCTTCGACCAGCGCATCGGCGTTCGCGAGCAGTTCGAGCACCTGCGCGATCGCGGCCTTGTCCTTCAGGTCAAGTTCGACGACCTTGCGGCCGCGGACTGAAACTGCCTTCAAATTCTTTCCCGCACCGACGCGATCGAGCGTCACGACCTCAGCGCCCATATCCGCCAGCATCATGCACGCGAACGGGCCGGGGCCGATGCCGGCAAATTCGACGATGCGGAAACCGGCGAGCGGACCGGAGGCGCGATTGGCGGATTGGGAGGCTGGTTTATCAAGCACGTTGTTCTTCCTTCAATGACAAACTTAGGAGGCGGCAGGCGTGTTGCCGCCATGACGGTCGGGGTCGCCGAGCGTCACTTTGGCGGCGTCGGCCCATAATTTGGCGTTCTGCTTCTGGCGCTCGGTGCCGGTGCCTTCTTCGGCCACTTTACGCCCGAGCGCAATGTAGACCGGGATGTCCTCGTCGAGCATGGGCTTTGCCGCTTTCTTGCGCGCCATCGCCTTCTCGATATAGGGCGCGAGCTCTTCCTGCTTTTTCTTCTCGCGTTCGATCTCGCGCGCACGAAATTCCGGCATCACCTCGCGCGCGAACAATTCCAGCGCTTCGCAGATATGCGCGTGCCTGTTGCGGCCGCCCTGCTGGATGAACACGGTTTGGTCGACACCGCTTTCTTCGAAATGCCGCAGATGCGTGCGCAGTTGATCGGGCGTGCCGATGCCATGATCGGCCCCGGCGGGCGGCAGCGCATGGCGCGCCTTTTCGAAATTAGCCCAGATGTCGGTGCGTCCCGGCTTGTGCTCGCCGAAGACATAGTGGTGCGCCAAGCCATAGCGGAAGAAGCGCAAACCGTCCTCGCCACGGCGGCGCGCTTCCATCTCGTCCGGGTGCACGGAGAAGCCGGTGACCATCGCGACGTTGGGATTGACCGCATGCCCGATCGGCACGCATTCCTCCCTGAAGATGCGATAGTAGTCGTCAACCCATTGCCGCGCCTCGCGTGGGTCGACGAACGCAAACGTCAGTGCGCCGATGCCATGGCGCGCCGCCATCTTGATGGTCTCGCGGTTGGAGCACGCCACCCATAGCGGGGGATGCGGCTTCTGCAATGGTTTCGGCACCACGTTGCGGCAGGGCATCTCGAAGAATTCGCCCTTGAAACCGGGATAGGGGTCCATCACCAGCATGTTGGCGCACTGCTCGACGGCCTCGCGCCACATCCGCCGCTTCTCAACGGCGTCAAAACCCACGTTGAAGCCTCCGAGCTCCATCAGCGACGCGCTTTCGCCAGTGCCGAACTCGACGCGGCCGTTCGAGACGAGATCGAGCGTGGCGATACGTTCGGCGACGCGGGCGGGGTGATTATATCTGGGCGGCATCAGGCAGATGCCGTGGCCAAGCCTGATCCGTTTCGTGCGCTGTGAGCAGGCGGCGAGGAAAATCTCCGGCGCCGAGGAATGCGAATATTCTTCAAGGAAGTGATGTTCGACTTCCCATGCGTAATCGATACCAAGTCTGTCGGCCAACTCGACTTGGTCGAGGGCTTCCTGGAGCAGCCGGTGCTCGGCGCCGTCGGTCCATGGCCGCGGCAACTGATGCTCGTAGAAAATGCCGAATTTCATGGGCTCTTCCGGTGCGTCGCCTGGATGAAGTTTTTAATTAGCTGATTAGCTAAATTGTCTCGCCTAGTCCGATGTGGCAAGCGGCTTTTGCCGAGAATTGTCCCAAAAGCACTGCGGCGCGCATCGCTGCGCGCCGCATGCATGGGTCGAGATAGATTGCGCGTTCAGCCGGCGGCGGTCACCGCGCGTTGCGCCATGACCTTCACCAGGTTGGCGCGGTAGTCCGACGTGCCGTGAATGTCGGAGAGCATCCCGTCCGCCGAGATTTTCACGCCATCGAGCGCTCCGGCCGACCAATTGGCCTTCAAGGCCGCCTCGATCTCCGGTACCCGAATGACGCCGCTTTGCGATGCACCGGTCGCGGTCGCGCGGACGTCGCCCGATTTCGTCTTGGCGACGAACACGCCGGTCAGGGCAAAGCGCGAGGCGGGATGCGGAAACTTGGAATAGCCCGCCTTGGCCGGAATTGGGAACGACACCGCGGTGATGATCTCGCCGTCCTGCAGCGCGGTCGTGAACAGGCCTTTGAAGAATTCATCCGCCGAGATCGAGCGCTTGTTGGTCTTGACCGTCGCGCCGAGCGCCAGCACCGCAGCCGGATAGTCAGCGGCGGGGTCGTTGTTGGCGAGCGAGCCGCCGATCGTGCCGCGATGCCGCACCGCTGGATCGCCGATCAGCGAGGCGAGATGCGCCAACGCAGGGATCGCCTTTTGCACGGCGTCACTTTGCGCCACATCGAAATGGGTTGTCGCGGCCTTGATCGTCAGCGTGTCGCCGGATGTCTCGATGCCGACCAGCTCCTTGATCTTCGCCAGATCGATCACGTCGGATGGCGCAGCGAGCCGCTGCTTCATCACGGGGATCAGGGTTTGCCCGCCGGCGAGGAACTTCGCTTCCTTGCCTTTGGCGAACAGCGCGACGGCTTCGTCAACCGAGGAGGCGCGGTGGTAGGTTGTCTCGTACATGACGTTATGCTCCTCTTACGCGTTGCCGTGAATGGCGTGCCAGACGCGATCCGGTGTCGCCGGCATTTCAAGCTTGTTGTTGCCGATCGCGTCCGTGATCGCATTGATCACGGCGGCCGATGCGCCGATCGCTCCGGCCTCGCCGCATCCCTTGACGCCGAGCGGATTGCCCGGACACAGCGTCGTGGTGTGCGACAGCTTGAACGACGGCAGGTCGTCGGCGCGCGGCATGGTGTAGTCCATGAACGACGCGGTCACGAGCTGGCCCGACTCGTCGTAAACCGTGCCTTCCAGCAGCGCCTGGCCGATGCCCTGGGCGAGACCGCCATGGACCTGACCTTCGACGATCATCGGATTGATCAGGCGGCCGAAATCGTCGGCGGCGACGAAGTTGACGAAGGAGGTCTTGCCGGTGCCGGGATCGACCTCGAGTTCGCAGATATAGGCACCCGCCGGGAAGGTGAAGTTGGTCGGATCGTAGAACGCGGTCTCCAAGAGCCCGGGCTCCATACCGTCGGGCAGATTGTGCGCGGTATAGGCGGCGAGTGCGACCATCGGCAGCGCGATCGACTTGTCGGTGCCGGTGACCTTGAACTCGCCGTTCTCGATGACGATGTCGTCCTCGGATGCCTCTAGTTGATGCGCGGCGATCTTCTTGGCCTTGGATTCGACTTTCTCCATCGCCTTGACGATGGCGGACATGCCGACCGCGGCCGATCGCGAGCCATAGGTGCCCATGCCGAACTGCACCTTGTCGGTGTCGCCATGCACGATCGAGACCTGGCTGATCGGAATGCCGAGACGTCCGGCGACCAGTTGAGCAAAAGTGGTCTCGTGGCCCTGGCCGTGGCTGTGTGAACCGGTCAGGATCTCGATGGTGCCGACCGGATTGACCCGGACTTCGGCGGATTCCCACAGCCCGACGCCGGCGCCCAGGCTGCCGACCGCCTTCGACGGCGCGATGCCGCAGGCCTCGATGTAGCAGGAGAAGCCGATGCCGCGTAGCTTGCCTTCGGACTTGGCCTTGGCCTTGCGGCCTGCGAAGCCGGCATAGTCGATCGCCTTCATCGCCGCATCCAGCGAGGCGCCGAAATCGCCGATGTCATAGGCCATGATGACAGGGGTCTGGTGCGGGAACTGGGTGATGAAATTCTTGCGGCGCAATTCCGCCGGATCGATCTTCAATTGCCGCGCCGCGGTCTCCATCATCCGCTCGACCACGAAGCTTGCTTCGGGCCGCCCCGCGCCACGATAGGCGTCGACCGGAGTGGTGTTGCTGTAGACGCTGATCACCTCGGCGTAGATGTTCGGGATGTTGTACTGGCCCGACAGCAGCGTCGCGTAGAGATAGGTCGGCACCGAGGACGAGAACAGCGACATATAGGCGCCGAGATTGGCGTAGGTCTTGACGCGCAGGCCGAGAATCTTGTTGTCCTTGTCGAACGCCATCTCGGCTTTTGTCAGGTGGTCGCGGCCGTGGGCGTCGGTCAGGAAGGCTTCCGAACGGTCGCCGGTCCACTTCACGGGACGGCCGACCTTCTTGGAGGCCCACAGCGCCACCATTTCTTCGGGATAGATGAAGATTTTTGAGCCGAAGCCGCCGCCGACGTCGGGCGCCACCACCCGAAGCTTGTGCTCCGGCGCGATGTTGTAGAACGCCGACAGCACGAGGCGGGCGACATGCGGGTTCTGCGATGTCGTGTAGAGCGTGAAATGCTCTTCGGCGGCGTTGTAGTCCCCGATCGCAGCACGCGGCTCCATGGCGTTCGGCACCAGGCGGTTATTGACGATGTCCATCGCCACCACATTGGCTGCCCGCCTGAAGGCCTCGCTGGTCGCGGCTTCCTCGCCTATGTGCCAGTCGTAGATCACATTGCCTGGCGCCTCCGGGTGCAGCTGCGCCGCGCCCGGCTTGATTGCGGCGCTTATATTGGCGGCGGCGGGGAGCTCTTCGTATTCGACGGCCACGGCTTCCGCCGCATCGCGGGCCTGGTTCTTGGTCTCGGCGATGACAACCGCGACGGCCTGTCCGACAAAGCGCACCGTCTCCGGCGCCATCGCCGGCCAGGCGCCCATTTTCATCGGCGAGCCGTCTTTCGACGTGATAGCCCAGCCGCAAATCAAATTGCCGACCTTGTCATCAACGATCTGTTTGCCGGTGAGCACGTCGACCACGCCCGGCATATCCTTCGCCGCGGAGATATCGACGCTCTTGACCTTGGCGTGGGCATGCGGGCTGCGGACGAAATGCGCATAGGTCATGCCGACCATCTTGATGTCGTCGACGTAGCGGCCCTTGCCGGTGATGAAACGCTTGTCTTCCTTGCGCACCACGCTTGCGCCAATGCCTTCAACGCCCATGTCCTGTCCTCCCGACCGGAGATTGTTGATTTCCCGCCGTTTCCATCGAAATCCGGCGGGGTTGAACGTAATTGATGGCCTGCGGCCGTTATTCGGCCGCCTGCGCGACCTTCATGCGGGACGCCGCGTCGAGCACCGCCTTGACGATGTTGTGGTAGCCGGTGCAGCGGCAGATATTGCCTTCGAGCTCGTGCCGGACGGTTTCCTCGTCGAGCTTGCCGCCGCTGCGGTTGACGATGTCGATCGCCGACATGATCATGCCCGGCGTGCAATAGCCGCACTGCAAACCGTGATTGTCGCGGAAGGCGGCCTGCATCGGGTGCAGTTCGTCGCCCTTCGAGATGCCCTCGATGGTGGTGACGTTGCTGCCGGACGCCTGCCCCGCCAGCACGGTGCAGGATTTCACCGCCCGCCCGTCGATATGGACGACGCAGGCGCCACACTGGCTGGTATCGCAGCCGACATGGGTGCCGGTTAGATTCAGGTTTTCGCGCAGGAGATGGACCAGGAGGGTCCGGTCCTCGACCTCGGCCGAGACGGCTTTGCCGTTCACCGTCAATTTGACTGTAGACACGCTTCGCTCCTCCCGATGTTTTGTAATTATTCCAATTAGAAACAGGGCCAACAGAACTTGCAACTAGGATTTTGGTCGCCCGGGTCATTGTGATGACATGCTTCGAGCCGGGCGCACCCCGCGCCGCGATAATTGCATGGTTTTCCCGTTTTTCGCGTGAAATATGCGCGTTCAGCCGCACAACCCTGGCGACAACCGCGTCGGATTTACCGGCCCTTATCGATTGTGCCTTAATTTCGCGGAAGGCTCGGGGGCGCGTGTTTCTCGGGTCGGGGCGGATTTTCAGAAAGTACATGGGGGCCGAAGTGGGATTCTTACAGCGCAGCGGGCGAGGATCGATCGGACTTCCAACCCTTCGGTTTCGCGCCAAGGTCATTCTCGGCTTTGCCGTCGTGCTCGCCCTGACTGCCGCGAGCATGGCGTTCGCCTATTTCGGCTTTGAGCGGGTGGCGATGGCTGTGGCGACCTATCGCACCAGCGTGTCCGAGGCGGACATGGCCCGCACCATCGATCGTGAACTCGTCTCCTATCAGGCTCTGGCACGATACTTTGCCGTGACCGGAAACGCGGACGACGAGACGGCCGCCGGCGCCGCCGAGGCGAACCTGAAGGCTGCGATCGCCAGGTCCGCATCCGCCACCACCGCATCGGCCCGGCGGGAACAAATCGCCAACCTGCAACGCGAATTCGAGCACTTCACCAAGATATTCGGTGAGATCGGCGGGCTCATCCGCGACAACAAGAGGATCGCCCAGGACCAGCTGATGGGAGTGAGCAACAAGGTGCGCTCCAAGTTCGACGACCTCGGCGACACCGCGGCACTGGCCGGGCTTGATTCGGTGCAGAACTCGGCGAAGGATCTCGGCGGTCAATATCTGTCAATCTCCACCATGGTCAGCACCTACATCGCCAAACCGGAGCAGAGAACCGCCGACGGCGTTATCGCGCGCACGAAGTTTCTGGAAACTTCGCTGGCATCGATCTACGCGAACAACGAAAAGATCACCCAGCGGGTTGCCGAAATTGCGGAGTTGCTGAAGGCGTATCGTGCTTCCTTCGTCAAGCTCTCCGAGAATGCAAAATCCATCGCAAAGCTCGGCACGGATATGACCGATGCCGCCGCGGCGATCCTGCAGCTGTCCAACGGCCTGAAATCGGATTTGTCTGCGGATCAGCAGCGGATCGAGACGGAGACCAACGGCACAATCGGGGAAACCGAGCAGTTCATCCTGATGCTCGCGGCGGGCGGCCTTGCCTTGGGTGCCGTGCTGGCGCTGATGCTGGGGAACGGCATTTCGCGTCCGATGATCGAGATGTGCAAGGCGATGCGCGAGCTTGCCGCCGGCAATTTCGACGTCGTGCTGCCCGGCCTCGGGCGCAAGGATGAAATCGGCGAGATGGCAAGCGCGGTCGAGGAGTTCAAGGTTCAGGCGGTCGCCAAGGCGGAGCGCGACGCCGCCAGCCAGGAGGCGCAAAACAAGGCGGCCGGTGCAGCCCGGCGCGCCGAATTGATCCGCTTCGCCGACGAGTTCGAGTCGGCGGTGGGGTCGATCGTCTCCAACGTCTCGGCCTCGGCCGTGCAGCTCGAGACGGCAGCGGGAACGCTGACGCGGACCGCGGAAACCACACAAAACCTTTCGAGCCAGGTGGCCGGCGCGTCGGAAGAAGCTTCCAGCAACATGCAGTCGGTGGCATCGGCCACGGAAGAGCTTTCCGCGTCCGTCGACGAGATCGGGCGGCGGGTGCAGGAGTCCAGCCGAATCGCCGACGCCGCGGTGCGTCAGGCCGGCGAGACCGATGCCCGGATCGGCAAGCTTTCGCACGCCGCGCAGCAGATCGGCGATGTAGTCAAGCTGATCACGGCGATTGCGGAGCAGACCAACCTGCTGGCGCTGAATGCCACGATCGAAGCCGCGCGCGCCGGCGACGCCGGCCGCGGATTCGCGGTGGTCGCCTCCGAGGTGAAATCGCTGGCCAGCCAGACCGCGAAGGCGACGGACGAGATCTCCAACCACATCTCGGGCATGCAGGGCGCGACGCAGGAATTGGTCGTCGCCATCAAGGAGATCGGCGGCACCATCGGCCAGATCTCGGAGATTGCATCCACCATTGCCGCCGCGGTCGAGCAGCAAAGCTCGGCGACGCAGGAGATCGCGCGCAGCGTGCAAAATGTCGCGCAAGGCACCCAAGAGGCCGCCAGCAGTGTCATCCAGGTCAATCGCGGTGCTACCGAAACCGGCTCGGCGTCCGAAGAAGTGCTTCACTCCGCCCGCTCGCTGTCAGCCGAAAGCACCCGCCTGCGCGAAGAGCTCGATCGCTTCATGGGGAATATCAGGGCGGCGTAGATTCCCTCCACTGTCGTCCCGGCCTTGAGCCGGGACCTATAACCACGACCATTTGTTGTTCGAAGTATCCGCCAGCGCGCGCGCTGCGGGAACTCATGCGCCGCGCGGGCGTTATCGCCGGTGGCGGGCACCCTGTTTGCCGCAATCATGGGATGGGAAACCTGGGGCGCACGGCGTTCCGGGATGTTTTCTCATTGGTCGGATGGATCTCCAGGCGACACAACACAGTTCCACATCGGGCGATGGCGCGCCTGCGTCCGCGCCACGGAACAATGACCGCGTCATCGAGACCTCGATTCCGGTGCGGCTCGATAGTCTGTACTGGAGCGGCTTTCACACGCGGGTGGTGCTGGCGCTCGGGATCACCTGGATCCTCGACGGCCTCGAGGTCACGCTTGCGGGTTCGTTGTCGGGCGCGCTGAAGGAAAGCCCCACGCTCCGATTCTCGAATCTCGATCTCGGGCTTGCCAACAGCGCCTATCTCGCCGGCGCCGTGCTCGGCGCGCTCGGCTTCGGCTGGCTCACCGACCGGATCGGGCGCAAGAAATTGTTCTTCATCACGCTCGCGGTCTATCTCACCGCCACCGCAGCGACGGCACTGTCCTGGAGTATCGCGAGCTACGGGCTGTTCCGTTTCCTGACCGGCGCCGGGATCGGCGGCGAATATACCGCGATCAATTCGACCATTCAGGAGCTGGTGCCGGCGCGCTATCGCGGCTGGACCGATCTGGTGATCAACGGCAGTTTCTGGATCGGCGCGGCGCTCGGCGCGATAAGCGCGATCGTGCTGCTCGATCCCGCCGTGATCGATCCCGACATCGGCTGGCGATTGGCCTATCTGACCGGCGCCTGCCTCGGTCTTGTCGTGTTCGTGATGCGGATGTGGATTCCGGAAAGCCCGCGCTGGCTGATGATCCACGGCCGCCCGGAAGAGGCCGATGCGATCGTTGCCGATATCGAGCGATCCGTGACCGGTCATGTCCAGGATCAGTCGCAGGTTCTGCCGAAGATCAAATTGCGGATGCGCAGCCATACGCCGTTGCGCGAAGTCGCGCATACCTTGTTCTACACATATCGGCGACGTTCGCTGGTCGGGCTCGCGCTGATGGGCGCGCAGGCATTTTTCTACAACGCGATCTTCTTCACCTTTGCGCTGGTGCTGACCGACTTCTTCGGCATCCCCGCCAACCATGTCGGCTGGTACATCCTCCCGTTCGCGGCGGGGAATTTCCTGGGACCGCTGCTGCTCGGCCGGCTGTTCGACACGCTGGGACGCCGCACCATGATCGCGACGACCTATATTGTCTCGGGCGTCCTGCTCGCGCTGTCCGGCTATCTGTTCTCGATCGGCGCGTTGAGCGCGCAGGGACAGACGATCGCGTGGATGGTGATCTTCTTCTTTGCCTCGCCGGCGGCGAGCGCCGCCTACCTCACCGTCAGCGAGACCTTTCCGCTGGAGGTGCGCGCGCTGGCGATCGCGCTGTTCTATGCGGTCGGAACCGGCATCGGCGGTGTCATCGGGCCCGCTCTGTTCGGCGCGCTGATCGACACCGGATCGCGCAATTCCGTATTCGCCGGCTACCTCCTGGGGTCGGCTTTGATGGTAGCGGCGGGAGCGATCGCGTGGCGATATGCCATCGCCGCCGAGCGAAAATCGCTCGAAACTGTTGCACGACCGCTTGCATCTGTGGAGTAGGATAGAATGGCAGAGGAACAGGCTGAAATGCCGCTGGATGAAGAATTGCCGCAGGAAGACGAGACGCCGGAAACCGTTCCGGTGCCGCGCTCGCTGGTCGGCCATTTGAACGAGACCGCGGTGCTGCTCGATATCGACGGCACCCTGCTCGACTTCGCGCCGACGCCGCGCGAGGTCTGGGTGCCGCCGGGACTGGCGAAAACGCTCAATCGTCTGTTGCAGCGAACCAATGGGGCGCTTGCGCTGGTCAGCGGGCGCTCGCTCAACGACATCGACCTGATCTTTGCGCCCGATACGTTTCCGGCGGTCGGCGGCCACGGCGCCGAAATGCGGCTCGACCCCGACAGCGAAGCGGTCGCCGCGCATGCCCCGCCGATGGACAAGGAATTGAAGCGCCGCCTGGCGGCAATCGCCAGATTGAGCCCCGGCATTCTGCTGGAGGACAAGGGCTATTCGCTGGCGCTGCACTATCGCCTGGCGCCGCACGCCGAGAAGGCGATCTATGAGGCGGTGTCGCTGATCCGCGCCGATCTGCCGAACGCGCCGATCGAGGTGCTGCCGGGCAAGAGCGTCTGCGAGATCAAGCATTCCGGCTTCACCAAGGCGAGCGGCGTTCTCGAATTGATGACGCACGAGCCATTCAAGGGCCGCCGCCCGTTCTTCATCGGAGACGACGTCACCGATGAGACGGTGTTCGCGATCATGCCCGATCTCGATGGTCTCTCCTTTTCCGTCGGCCGGCGCGCCAAGGGCGTGGCCGGGCATTTCGATGCCCCGAGCGATGTGCGCGAATTTCTCGCGCACTTGCTCGACGACGAAAGGGACGCATCGCTGCCGTAATCGATCGAAATTTTTTTCCGCCGTCGAATGCGGTGCTTTTGCGGTTTGATTCGCGACTCGCGAAAACTTTTCTTTTTCGCGAGTTCCCGTGAGTTCCTTCGCGTTCGGCCCGAATTTGGTTTCAATTCGAAGAAACGGTGGCGCGGAACCATATTGATGAATGGTTGTTAATAAGCGTGAATAACAGGAGGGGACCTGGTGAACCTCGTCGTCGTATCTAACCGCGTGTCGCGCGGTAAAGCCAACGAACCCATGACGGGGGGACTCGCCGCAGCTTTGTTGCCGGTTGTCGAGAAATCCGGGGCGATTTGGGTCGGCTCCAGCGGTCGCGTGCGCGACGGGAGCAACAAGGAACCGTTCGCCGAGGTCGAGGCCCTGGGTGCGGGCGCGCTTGCCATGCTCGACCTGCCCGCGGCGCATTACGGCGGCTACTACGAAGGTTTTGCCAATTCGGCGCTGTGGCCGGCGCTGCATTCCCGCGCCGACCTGATCCGCGCGTCCCAGGAAGACTACGTCAGCTACCGTGAGGTGAATGCCTTCATGGCGCGGGCGCTGTTGCGCTTCCAGAAGCCGGACTCCGCGTTCTGGATCCAGGACTATCACTTCCTTGCACTCGGCGCGGAATTGCGCGATCTCGGACTCACCCAGCCGATCGGCTTCTTCCTGCACACGCCCTGGCCGACGCGCGCCGTGATCGGCGGCGTGCCGCATCATCGCGAACTGATCGAGGCGATGCTGGCCTATGACCTGATCGGTTTCCAGACCGAAGAGGATTGCGAGAATTTCCTCGCCTACGTCGAGTGCGACCTTGAGCTCGCCGTTCGCAACGGCGTCGTCACCTCGCACCATGGCAAGACGCGCGCGGCGGTATTCCCGATCGGCATCGATCCGGAAAAATTCGCCCAGCTCGCGGCCAAGGCGATGACCCATCCCGACGTGTCGCGGCTGCGGCGCAGCCTGAATGGCGAACGGCTCGCGATCGGCGTCGACCGGCTGGATTATTCCAAGGGCCTGGTCAACCGCATCAAGGCGTTCGACACCATGTGGACCCAGTACCCGCAGCTGAAGCGCGCGGTCTCGCTGCTGCAGATCGCAACGCCGTCGCGCGGCGCGATCGAAGCCTACGGCAATCTGCAGGCAGAGGTGGCAAGGCTCGTCACCGACGTCAACGGCATTCATGGTGAGGTCGACTGGACGCCGATCCGCTATCTCAACAAGGGGTACAGCCAGGCGGTTCTCGCCGGGCTCTATCGCACCGCGCAGCTCGGCGTGGTGACCCCGTTGCAGGACGGCATGAATCTGGTCGCCAAGGAATATGTCGCGGCCCAAAATCCCGCCGATCCCGGCGTGCTGGTGCTGTCGAAATTTGCGGGCGCCGCCAACGAGCTCGATACCGCGCTGATCGTCAATCCGCACGATATCGATGGGATGGCGCGGACGCTGGCGACCGCGCTGGCGATGCCCCTGACCGAGCGGCGCACGCGCTGGGAAGCGATGATGGAAAAACTTCGCGTCCACACCATCCAGCAATGGTTCGCCGATTTCATCGAGGCGCTGCAGGACACCCACGTCGACCGGATCGAAGTCGAGCCTGTCATCACGGAGCCGCCGCTCTGGCCGCGCCAATCCGCCGACGGCGGCGCGCGGTATCATTGATAAGCGCTCCACGCGTCGTTCTGGCTCAAGGCCGGGGCGACGACCGTATTTGTGTCTCCGATTCGAATTTTCAAACAGCCTTTCCGCTTGTCGTCGCCCGGCTTGACCGGGCGATCCAGTATTCCAGAGGCGGCAGCGATTGAGCCGAGAAGCCGCGGCGTACTGGATCGCCCGCCTTCGCGGGCGATGACAGTTGAGATGCGGCCGCAGAGACATGCACTCGCATTCTCGCGGCATGAACTGCCCGAGCTTTGGATTACATTCACCCTCTTGAGAGCAGAGGGCGCAGGGAAAGCCGGGTGCGCGCTGCACCCGCGGTCTCGTGTGCAAAATTGTGCAAAGAAACGCACACGAGCATACAGGTTCAGCGGAAACACTCCGGCCTTCCCTGCGCGATGGGTTACGGCTTACTTCGCGCTCTCCCCGGTGACCGGGCTTTTTTGCCACCGTCGCCTAGCGGATACCTCCGCGAAGCTTGACGCCAGCATCGGGGCGCCAGGACCACACGACTTCACCGTCCGCAACAGCGCCGTTCGTCGTGCGCGCGACCTGCGCGCCGGCGCTGCTCCGTCCACCGCCTCTCGACCCGCGTTCGTGACGACTCGCGATCCGCCCCTCGTCCGGGTGAGATGGGGCGAGCTGGTACAACTGATTTGCCCGACGCTTTAAGCGAAATGTTTTTTCGCAAGGGGCTGGACGCCCCAAATCACCTTGCGATCAAAGGCGAATTTGGTTTCCTCGCGCATCGCCCCAACGGCGCTCTCAATAACAATAGGGCAGCCCATCGAGCACCGGGCACCGCGCCAGGGTCGGGTCGCTCGGGTTCTCCATCGGCACCACGCCCTTGCCGTGGCCTGTGAACACGCCTTGCCCGACCACGACCGACGACTTTGTTGCCGATGATGACGCTCGGATGCGGCGAGGTCAGGCTCGAGCGCGAGCCGTCGGCCCACACGATGGTACCGCCGCCGAGCACGCCGCGCCTTCCGTCGTCGCAGGTGACGTCCACCCCCGCCCGCGTGCAGGATTGCGCCAGCGCCGGGAGGGCGCCAAGGCCTGCAGACATCAGGACCGCGAATGCCGACGTCCGACCCATCGCCATGCCGCCCTCCACTGATTTGCCCTGGGGTCGTCGACCATAGCAGGATTCGGGTTCAAGGATTTCCGGAAGCGCCCTCGGCGGGCCGCTAGGCGCCGAAAATTACCCAGTATATTCAATTAATTATGGATATTTCCGCCGCCATGGCCACCCTCCCTTGCAAAATCCGTCCCGCGCCTTCAAGAGAGGGCTTCCGGAGAGATGGCCGAGTGGCTTAAGGCGCACGCTTGGAAAGCGTGTGTGCGGGAAACCGTACCGTGGGTTCGAATCCCACTCTCTCCGCCACCTGATCTCAAGAGCATATTCTCCGCGCCAAGACTTCGCAGTCATTTAGCCCATTATTGGCGGGATTTTGTCATTCGCGTTCCGTAGTGACCTGCTGGCGGCGCAAAGGTTTTGTTCTCCAAAGGCCCGCTATTCTCCAAACCTCTGTACTTTGGTGCTTCAGTACGGAATCGATTTTTCATTATGCCGCGGCCGCTTCTACCCACGATATTTTCTGGGTGGTTCGAATTCCTCTCGGAGGAGCGATCGGCCTCAGAATCGAACCCGATGTTAGGCCCTACAAACGTCGAGAGACGACCAGCCAATGCAGCAGCACAGAAGTGCGATCATTGATCTCAAAGTATGACGATATCGCTCCCCATTAGGGTGCAATGCGCGGCGGGCCCATAGATTGATCTACGAACGTTCGCTGTTGGCGTGCGCCGTGCAAAGGCGGCGCTTTCCAGTGGGTGCAAATCCCACCCGGCGAACCGCTTCAGCCGGAAGCAATCGGAGCAGTCATGGAGGTAACGAAGTGGCTGAAGCCTTCGATTAGCGTGTCACGAATTGGTGGCAGACCGGAAGTGGTTGGCGCACGGTCAAAACAGCGCTTTTGACCCATTGCGGAAGTGGCGGCCTAAAGCCCCTTTCTTAGATCTGGCCGTGTCCGTTGCTCTGAAAAAATAAAGGTCGGCGTGGCCTGCAATTGCCCCGGGTCTTCGCCGGCGGTCGACCGTATGGCGTTGTAATAGCCGAGAGCCTAGACGGACTATGGAGCCCAGCTGCGCGGCATCGCCGAGTTGGCGGTGCCTGGTAGCAACTTATCCTACTTTAAGGTCACCAGCGGCTCCTCCCGCTCTTCCTAATTGTCTCGGATGCGCGCGCGGAGGCGAGAAATTCGATTAGTCGACGCGATCGAGCAGGTTCATCAGGTCCTTCACGCGAATGCTCTCCAGCGAGCGCACCGCAGCCGCGATTTCCTTGCGCAGTCCTTCGTCCGCGCGATCGGCCGCGAGATCGTCGAGCTTCGCCACGATTTCATCCCAGGTGAACGGCCGCGTCGCGAACCCAGGGTAGTCGTTCACCTCATGGGTGTACGACTTGCCGCTCGTGAGCCGGACGGTGATGCGACTCGGCGTCTCGCTCGGGTAGCGAGTGGTGAAGCTTTCGTCCGGTCTAACTTGGACCTTTCGGAGGAGCTTCTGGACGTCCGGTTTCGCAATCCGCTCGGGTGCGAGCTGCGCCGGCTGGACGCTCCCGTCGAGGAGCGCGACGGCCAGAAGGTAGGGGAGGCTGTGGTCCGCCTGTTCCTTGGTGTGAACGTCAGTCTTCGGACCGAATCTTCCACCGCCCATGAAATCGTAGGCGTCCTGGAAGGCGTCATTCTCGATGCTCTCGACCTGCGCCGGATCGATTGTGTGGGCGTTACGCAGCTCGAGCATGCAATGGATCGACGCCTGGCCAGGAACCGCGGTGTTGTAGCTCTTCAGGGCGAGCCGGTCGAAGGCGTCGAGCTTCACGCAGTCCCAATCGATTCGGATCTGCTCCCCGAGTGCTTGAGCCAAGCCATCCGTTCCTTCGACGACGTACCTCGGGCCCGTCACGCCGCGCGACGCCAACAAGACCCCATGGAAACACCCCAGTGCCAAGTGGGAAGACGAGAGACCCTTCCATTGCGAGATCGGCGTCGTTCGCGCGACGAGCAGTGGAATGAAGTCGCCACAGATCCCGAGGGCCGCTGCTGTGTTTTGGTCGTCGAGGCCGAGCGCTTTGGACAGTCCGGCTGCGAGCGAATACGAAAGTTGTGTGGTGAGGTCGAACCCGTGGGCCATGAACGGCACCGATGCGGTGAGCTGCGCTTCGACTTGATAGGCCACCGCCAACGCGGTCAGGAAGTCCTTGCCCGAAAGATCGGCGTGCTCGCCGGCGGCGAGGATCGCCCCCGTATTGTCCGAGGGGTGGCACAGCCCGCCTCGGGCGAGATAGCTGTCCATGAAATCGACGTATCGGATGAGCGCCGTATTGTAGAACGCCGCATAGACGGGGTTGGCGCGGCCACCGCCGACCAGCGTGCAGCGGCCGCCTGGACCGCCGAGTTCATCGGCTTGCGCGCGGCACGCTTCGATCGGCGGCGCGCCGAGCGCATTGATGGCGCACGCCACTGCGTCGAGGATGCTCACCTTGAGTCGCTCGCGCCGCTCGGCAGTCAGGTCGTCGTATTTCGCGCGCAAGGCAAAACGTGCGATGCCATCGGCCTGGCTGGGGCCCGAGATGACCGGCTCCGGTTTGCCCCTCGCAACAGCTTCAATCTGGGTCATGATCCGATTCTCCTTATCGTTAGAACGTTCGGTTGCGCCGCATGAACGACGAACTATGTCCGCCGTTATCTATTGTCGCTCGCCGCATGTGCCGCGTAGCGGGCCTCCATGAGGTCGAAGGCCGGCTTGTCCACCAGCCTCTGGCGCTCCGCGAACGATGTGACAGCGCGCTCGTCGAGGACGCCCTTTTCCTTTAACGCCGACAGCGTCGACAGCATGCCATGCACGGCTCCTTGCAAGGCGGCGTTGGCGTAGAGCACTAAGCTGAAGCCCATTTCGGCCGCCGCTTTCTCGTCGATAATGGGTGTCTTGCCGCCGAGCACCATGTTGACCAGCTGAGGCGCCTTCAGGCGACGGGGGACCGCCTTGAGGTCTTCAAGGCTTTCTGGAGCCTCGACGAATGTGACGTCCGCGCCCGCCTCGATGTAGCGACCGGCCCTCTCAATGGCCGCCTCGAAGCCTTCGACGGCACATGCATCGGTGCGTGCGATGACAACCAGATCCTGCCGCCGGGTGTCGACCGCGGCTCGCACCTTGCCCACCATCTCCTCCAGGGAGATCAACTCCTTGCCGTCGAAATGACCGCACCGTTTTGGCGCATGCTGGTCCTCGATTTGAATGGCGCTGGCGCCGGCCTGCTCCAGAATGCGAACCGTGTGGGTGACGTTGACAGCGTTGCCGAAACCGGTGTCGACGTCGACGATTAACGGCAGGTCGATCACACACCGGATGGCCATCACATGATCGGCTACCTGGCTCAGGTCCATGAACCCAAGGTCGGGCAAGCCGAGGTGCATATTGGTGAGTCCAGCCCCGGTCAGATAGACCGCCTTAAAGCCCAGATCGGCAATGATCCGCGCTGCGAGCGCATTTGGTGCGCCAGGCAAGATAACGCCTTTCTCCTCGCGCAACATCACTCGAAGTGTCTGGATGTGAGAAGTCGACATCGTTTTCCTCCTGCTCTCTGGAACGACCCCGGTCCACAACAAATTAGGCCAGCATTTCGCCTATCGGGGGTCTCAACCGAGGCTCTGGTCGGCGAAGTTCTTGCTGCGACCTAACCTTCCCGCATCGGAAGCAGACGCAGGCCTGCCAGCTCATCAGCGACGGAGTTGTGAGACGCCCTGCGCCGATCGCTAGATCGGGTTTTCCTCGAAGAGACGCGCGACCATCGCCGAGTTGAGATATGCCCTCACTCTGTCGATGGTGCCGCCAGCGAAGTGGACCACCCAGCAGTATCTGTTGTCGAACCTCAATCCGTTCTTCGCCGTCGCCAAGGAATGAAGTTCCACGACAGCCTGATCGTCCTTCACGAGCAGATGCTCGACGACGAGTTGAGCCCCGTGGGGCAGAACCTCGGCGAGCTTCGCGAAGGTCCCCGCCAGGAAATTCAGATTTCGACTTGTAGTGACCGGCCAGCGGGTGCGTGCCTTCGACGATCCAGTCGACCTTGTCGTCGACATGCTCGAAAAAGCTCGCGCCGTCGCCTTGCTCAAGACCTTTGAAGATCCTTCGGACGTTGTCTTCGGTTATCATAAGCGCCTCCTGTATGTACGCGAGCACCTGTTGCTCGACGTTGCCTCGGACGGATTGTCCTTGCCCCAAAACCTAGTCGTGCGCGTCTCATTGGTCCAATATATAATACTGGCTCATCTGATCTGTCTTGGAGATGAACCATGGAGCTGCGCCACATCCGATATTTCCTGGCTGTTGCCCAGGAGCGGCATTTCACGAGGGCGGCGGCCAAGGTTGGCATCGGCCAGCCGCCGCTCAGTCAGCAGATCAAGGACTTGGAAGGGGAGGTCGGTGCTGCGCTGTTCCATCGCTTGGCCCACGGCGCGGAGCTTACCGAGGCCGGCCAGGCGTTCTTGGCCGGTGTGAAGGAGATGCCCTTGATCGCCCAGAGGGCAACTATGGCGGCGCGACGCGCGGCGCGCGGCGAACTGGGGTCGCTGCGTCTCGGCTTCACCTCAACCGCGACGTTCAATGTCGTCGTACCGTCGGCGATCCGCAGCTTTCGCCGCGCCTATCCCGAAATCTACCTCACGCTCGAGGAGGCCAATACGACACGGCTCGTTACCGGCTTGCGCGAGGGAACGCTCGACGCCGTCTTCCTGCGGCCAGGCACGCCCGATACCGGAGAGCTGCAGCTGCGCCGGCTCTCGGAGGAGCCGATGGTAGTCGCCCTTCCCAAGCGTCACTCTGCTGCCGGTCAGCAAGAGATCGATCTCGCAATGTTGAAGCACGATCCGTTTCTGCTGTTCCCGCGGGAAGTCGCTCCGACGGTTTACGACACGGTTGTCGACGCCTGTCGAAAGGCCGGCTTCGAGCCTATTGTCGGCCAGGTCGCGCCGCATTTTACATCGATCGTGAATCTCGTGGCTGCAGAGCTCGGCGTATCGATCGTCCCGGCGTCGATGACGCAAGTGCGCGTGACGGGCATCGCTTATCGGCGGATTGCTGGCCAGTCGCCGACGACGCGGCTTGCTCTCGCCTATCGGCGAGGAGAGACGTCGCCCGTGGTGCGCAATTTCATCGCGCGGGCCGGCTCGTGATGCTCTTGAGACCCGGGGCTATCTCCAGCACCACCGTCTTATATCGTGAGCACCTATGCCCGAGCGGCGCAACTGTGGGGCTATCCCTTGCTCATGCTCGGTCTCGATGGGGACGGCAAGAAACAGAGGTGTCAGCGCGGCAGCGACTTCAGATGCGCGCCTGCCGTCGCAGCGCTCGTAGGTAAGCTGGTAGCCGAAGTAGCTCCTGATCATCATGCGGCTTGATCATCAACCAGTTCGACGGCCGCTTTTGGCACGAAACGGACCAACCGGGCGGGTCTGGCGAGGTCCGCTGTTAGAGGGAAAGCAGACTGGCGTTCCATAACAACTGTCGAGGCCTTGGTACTCGCGTCAGGATACTATTTCCCGACTGCTCGCACAGACGTTTTTGCGCTGTCCGTACCTGCCATACCGGGGCTTGGCGATATCTTCAGTTTCACCATCTCACCGATTGTCAGCAGATTGATGTGGCCAGCCCTGCTACGCAAGATGTTCGGTCCGCGGTCCGTTCCTGAGAAATTCGCTGGTTTTCCCAAGGAAATGGCAGTTCGTCCATCGCAGATTCGCGCCAGCGCCGCTGAAACCGCACTGATGATCCCCGCGGCGTTTTCGTCCAAAAAAACCTACGACGACCTTGCCATGCCGATCATCATAATTGCAGGCGAAGAAGACCGCTTAATCGATATTGACGAACAATCCGCCCGGCTCCATGACGAAGTCAAGCAGAGCAAGATGCACCGCATTGCAGGCGCCGGCCATATGGTTCAACAGTCCGCTACGGGTGATTTGATGGCAGCGATCGACCAAGCTGCTGCGGAGACGGTACACTAGTGTCGACCTGCCAGTGGTTCGTCCGGTTTGTATTCTCGTGCGCGAACACCTCGAACGCCTGAGGGATGGACGGAATGTGGCGATCCGCTGGACGTGATTTCCGCCATTACTCCGGTAGCCAAGGCGCGAAGTGACGGCCCAAGTTGGCGCTCGTCCCCGCCGCTAGTCAGCCGTGGCGGCGGCTGCGATGCTGCCGAGGAGGCGAGGCCCTAGCCTCTACCGACCTTCGGTGACGCTCTGAGCAAACGCGCTCGTCGCAAAGAGTGGCGACAACCAATCAACGCCGTTATCTTCATTTGTTTCTCGTCTTGGGCTTGGCTTTCGTGGGCGGTATCGCCGCGGCCTCTCGTGCGAGCCGCTCAGCTTTCAGACGCTCGCGGTTCTTCGAGAATGCTGCCTGGGCGATCTGGTGCTCGCTCATTGCCGTTTCGGCGTTTACTTGGCGGAACGCCTTACGCGCTTCCCGCTCGGCCCTGGTGATTTGCTTCGATGGTTCAATTTCGCCAAGTGTCTTCGTCATTTGTTTGCCTTTGGCCGATCGATGCGTGTCTCTCTGAACTCTTCAGGCGCCTTCAGCAGCCGGCTTTTGCGGCTAGCCTGACCATCAGCGCTCGCAGCACCGTCTGCCAGTTGTCGATTACTTTGGCAGCCAATTCCTTGGCCCGCGTCGCGTTCAGTGGTGTTTCCTTCCCTCGTCGTTAGCCCCAGTTCTACCAGCCCGCGGATGGCGTCGAGCGGGCAGAGCCATGGCGGTCGCTCAGGTTCTATCTTGGCCGATTAGCGTCGGGGGCGTCCGCGTTGTTACGTGCGGATCGCGTCCGCTAGAGGGTCTACCGCGCGCCCTTTTCGGTGACACTATTTTCATTTGAACATCACGCGCGGAGCCGGAATTAGTTCCGTCGTCCGGAGGCGTAATCCGGGTGATGAAATACCCTGACTTATACCGGCGGCAAATTTCCCGCTGCCGACCTGGAGCCGACCTATTGAGGCTTGGCCGGAGGCGCGCTTTGGGACGCTGCCCCATTTTGCCGGGGCAGCGCTCCAAGCAATTATGCTGCTTCGTCTTTTTCAGCGTCCAGATTAATGACGGCTTTCGCAAGTTTGGTCAGCGCGGCGTCGGTCGCACGTTCCTCGTCAAGGGTCTGTTGGAGCAACTTTACCGACTTGGTGTAACCGAGTTCTTCGGCCCAAGTGCGAAGCGTGCCGTAGCGGGTCATTTCGTAGTGTTCAACGGCCTGAGCTGCGGCGAGCAACCCCGCGTCGTGGGCGGGCATGCCTTCGTACTCGTCCATAATCTCCTGGCCTTCCTTTGCGATGCCCACGATGGCGTCACAAGTCTTGCCATGGGGTTTCTTATCGATTTCCGCAAACACCTGCTCTAAACGATCGATCTGACCTCCGGTCTCGCCGAGGTGTTTCTCGAAAGCAGCTTTGAGTCCAGCATGCTGCGCGGCCTTCGCCATTTTCGGCAGGCTCGCGAGGATCTTCTTCTCAGCGAAATAGATGTCTTTGAGAGTGTCGTGAAATAAGTCTTCGAGCTTCTTCATCTTCGCCATTGTAGTCTCCGCGGTGAGGGGATTGCATGGGGCAACCCCCCGCGTCCGGCTAAGTTCCTACTCAAGCGCTAGTTGATGGGGTTTCTCAACGCCGACACCCCTCCTCGGGTGGTTTTGGGATTCTACCGATCGCCCAAGAATACAGCGGCCGAAACAGCGCCCTTTGCCTCAACGCCGCGCTCTAGGCGGACCGAAGCAACAAGCTTGCATGTTTGAGATACCAAGTTAGATGCCAGCGACAGAGCCAGGAGACCGGGAGACGCGAAGAAAAGCCGTTCGGCGTGACGCCCGGACGGCTTTTCTTTCAAAGCTGTTCCCCTGCCGAGCGTTGAGGTGGCGTGTGATTCAGATGACAGCGGCCGCCGCTACAAACCAGATGCGCTTGTGATCTGCGATCAGGTAGAACGGCAGATTGCGTCAAAAAGCGTCGGTCGATGATTCAGGGGGGCCGGCGGATTATTTGTCGTTAAGAAATCCGTTTAACGCCGCACGTTCAGGAACTATAGCTGTAAAGGGAAGTTAGGAGCGCTCCTGAAACCCCGGAGCAAACTATGAAACGCTCACTTCTCTTCATTTGTATTGGATTATTGGCGGCTACCACGGCCTCGGCGCAAAATCCGCCCGCGCAGTCGGGACCAAACAACAGCGCGGTCAACAGTCCCGGTCAAAACAACTCCGATGCTCCTGTCGCGGGTCGCAACAGTTTCACTGAAGGCCAAGCCAAGTCGAAAATCGAGGATGCCGGCTATACCAACGTCACTGAACTGAAAAAGGACGACAACGGTGTTTGGCGCGGTAATGCCAGCAAGAGCGGCTCAGCTACTGCGGTAAGCGTCGATTTTCAAGGCAACGTCAATACTGCCAAGTAACAAAAGGATTCAACATGACGGTTACCATTTCTCGGCTTTACGACAACCACAATGACGCTCAGCGGGCTGTTCTGCGCCTCGAATCCGCAGGCGTGCCGCGCTCGGACATCAGCATGGTTGCCAATAATTCGGACAGCTGGTTCAACACCGACAAGGTGGATCGCGACCGCGATGGCGTCGACGATCGCGCCGAAGGCGCTGGGAAAGGCGCCGGCATAGGTGCGGGCGTAGGTGGCACTGCCGGCCTTCTTGCCGGGCTCGGCTTGCTGGCGATCCCCGGCCTCGGACCTGTTGTCGCAGCTGGTTGGTTGGCCGCGACGGCGGTTGGCGCAGCCGCGGGAGCAGCTGCCGGCGGCATTGTAGGCGCGCTCACGGAGGCTGGCGTTTCGGCAGAGGATGCCCACTCCTACGCCGAGGGCGTCCGTCGCGGAGGCACGCTGGTGTCAGCGCGAGTGGCCGACGCGGAGCGTTCCCGTCTCGACATGGTATTGAATGAGTCTGCCATCAACCTGCGTGACCGGAGTGCCGCCTGGCGAAAGGCAGGGTGGAAATCGTTCGATCCCGCCAGCAAACCCTACGACGGTGAGGAGATTCAGAAGGAGCGGCAGCTGTACGGCGGTGCACGTCGTTGAGCGGAACATTGAGACGGCCCGCCACGGCGGGCCGTTACTTTTCTAGTAGGCCGATCCTCGGGAGGCGTGTTCTAAGGCCAGGCAGTCATTTGTCCCGTTGTCGCACGAAGCAGCGTCGTCGCGTCCCGACGAATGTTCTTGTTAGGGATGAGCAGACATCGGACGGTCCAGCCGCGATGTCGGCGAACCATATCGGCCATTGAGCCTCCATTCTCCGCGCCCTTGAGACATGCCGACGAACGGTGAAATGGTGCGCTTATCGGGGTAGATCGGAAGCGGTCGCCTGACGGTCAAACGACGCTTTTGATCCATTCCGGCGAGCCGCGCGTTGTCCTTGCGCAATTAGCTGGCTATTTTGGGCAATAAGCGCGCTGGATGAACAGCGCGATGGCTGCTCGCAGCCCAACTTACAAGTTTGTCAGTAACCTGCGGCCGTCCTGTTCTGGGTGCGGGAGGCCATTGGTCCTAACCCAGGTTGAGCAAGACGAACCTGGCTTTGATCAGCGAACCTACTTATGCGCTCGCTGCGCCGACCACGAAACGGTAATCGCGCCAGCCCGAGGGAGCCACGCATGGCACACTACCGGGCATATGCCGTTCGGTTCGACGGTAATTTCGATGGGTACGAGTCTCTAAGTTGCACTGACGATGACGAAGCAATCGGCAAAGCGCGACGGCTTGCCGATAACAGCGCTATTGAGCTTTGGAGCGGCGAACGCTTCATCATCCGAATGGAACGCAAGTCGAAGTAAGGCGGAATTGACTCTCTATCTTCTGACATTGGTGACTAATGCACCATTACCGCCCAGCCTCGGCGTTATCGGTGACAGAGAGTCTGGTCATGCTCCCGCCTGATACCGCGCGAGCGTCAAGGTCGCCATCTTCGGGCGAACTGGTAACAAACCACGTTCAATGCCTGCTACTGATCGGGCCCAATTGCCCGAAAGCATGGCCCACCAGACGCCGCGGCTCGACGACATCGCGATATAGCTTCAGGCGTTGGTCTGCATAGTACACTCCAGCATGATAGTGCCTGCGCAGGTGCACCACGACCCGGACATCAGCTCCAGGCGGTTTCGGCCAAGTGTGCAAGGCGAGTAATTGCTGTTGATCTAGAGTGCGGCAGGTAGGCATCGCCCGTTCATGGACCAAGCGGACCCACCGGCCGGTAAGATAAATGATTGAACGCTACCAGCGCGTGTTTGCACGACCAGGACCCAAAGCTGACTCCTTGGTCGGGATAAGAGATTTTACCGATTCGCTTTCGATAAAGTCAAAAACCCCGGACGGTGCTGGGGCTTGAGCTTGCTGCAGTAGACCTAATGCGCCAGAGCGACTTCTATAGAAAAACTAGCCGGTCTTCGAAACCGATTGGCAAATGGGGCCGGCAGGCCCTGAGCCTTTCGATATCCGGTCCTGTCCTGGTTAGGATACTCTATATTTCAAACTTGGAGGAACGAGTGATCTTGGGAATTCTTGGTCCTCAGCAATCGGCGATCTTATCTCCGAGAGCCAAGCCCACTGACCGGTCGACATTTTGCCCCAATGCCCGTCGGGAGGCTTCACGGCCTCAGATGCTACCCGCACTGAGGCCGTTGCCTTGGTCGAGGGCGAAGGTGCTCCGGGGGGCGACAACGACTTGACGAACCGTTTCAGGAAGATCGCCAGCAGCCTGTCCCATGACTGCCAAATCAGGCTGAGCTGGAGCGGAAACTCAGCACGAAGGTGTCGACGCTACCAGTGCCCCTCCAATTGACAGCCTTGACGATCGGGCGGGAATGGGAATCACCGATGGGTTTGATGACAGGTAAAATAGCAGTCGGCACTCGTTTCAGGATAAGTGAGCTCGGAGCTGTTCGTTGCCCAACACTGGCTGGCAAGGTTGGCGCCGTCGTAGCCGTGGGAGACAACAACACGGGAATAACGGTGCTGTTCGATGGCGCCCGAAGACCAACCTGCGTGCACCGGAACTACATTTCTGCGTTACGGGAAAAGCATCGTGTGCACCAGGGCGCGAAGGGTCGCATGCAAGGGGGCTCGCCTCCCGCGTGCCAGGAATGATGATAGGCGTGGTAGAACGTCGCGCTTTTGCACTGCGGCTAACCCTGGATATCTTCTGGCTTGTCGCATCACGCGGGCCGGCACGGTGTGCCCCGCACAAGGTACGGGCTCCTTGGGTTTGGTGCCCCGCATACGGATCGCTTGCTGCTGGGGCGGGATCACAGCCGGACCATCCCATTAATAGACAAAAGATGCACACATGACGGGCGCGGCCGGAGATGAGTGGGCGTCGCGACGCGTGCCCCACAGTATCCGTTTTAAAAAAGCTGTTCGCGCCAGCGCAGCTTGTTACTGCCATTTCCAATCTCCTAAATCGGGGTACACCGACCGCGTAAGGCCCGGAAGCAGTGTAATACGAGAATGAAACAAACGTGCCGTTCGCGAGTCGTACCAATGCGCACCTCTATGAAGGCTCGCGGGCCGTAGAGTGCGGGCGTGTTTCCGAATGTGTGACAAGTGCAAAGAAATCGACAACACGATCCAGCACTATCAACGGATCAGTTGGTCGATCACAGATCAGTTCACGATAGATGGGATCAACGAGCTGATTGTTCGATTGGAGGCGCAGAAGGCCGCCCTTCATCCGGACCAATCACGGTAAGTCCCGGATTTTCTACGGCGAGCCCTTCATTGGCTGCAAGGTATGACACTGCTGCGGCTTGTGAGCGGCATGCATCGCCGCGACCACGCGCTAAATCAAGCCGACCATCTGTCCTCCTCTTTGCGCTGATCGTCCTCGTTGAGACGGTCTGCAATATCCTCTGCGATGGCTGGCGTTTTCGCCTTGGCGATTGGCTTGCCGTCTGCAGTCACTAATTCCTCGCCCTCAACCTCTACCGGGAAGTCGTCGGGCTTGAGGGGCTTATCATTCGGCATGTCACCCTCCCACGCTAAAAGAAAAAGCCGCCCGGGCATTACCCCGAGCGGCTTTTCGACCAACCGCCAGTTGACCCGGTTCAGTTGCTGGAATGACAACATCGATCTAAAGGAAAAGTTGCTCCCGCGGCAAGATACTTTCGCGCTACGGTCCCGTAGCTATGTCGGTGGTGTGGTCGAGCGAAGCGGGCTGCTGCTGTTTATGGTTGCGGCTTCAGGCGGTCTTCGGACAGAAGCAACGCAAGTATCGTTTGCGCGGGCAAGCAAACGCCCGGCCAAAAGCTCACTTCCGGGCACAGTTCGTTACCAGAGACCGATGATCCATTTTGCGCCGCCGACCATCTGCCAGACTGCCGTCGTCGCGACTGCCAACACAATGACGGCGGCCAGCAAGGCGATCGAGAGCAGGATCCCATCCTCCTCAAGATAGGCTAGGGAGATCAACGCAATCACCGAAGCGGGAACGACGTTTGCTCAGGGGTACTGAACACCAGGGTGGCGCTCAGTACCACGACGATGGTGCCGACCGGGCGCTTGGTTGCCTCCAGCGGGGTGTGGCAGCGTGGATGAACTACCTTCTCAAGATGTCTGAGCACCGGTAGGGATTGCTGCACCACAGCAGCGAGGTGTTTCGTCGGCAAGGAAACGAGTGGCGATGCGACTTGGGAAGACCGGAGCGGGTTTGCCCGCGATCATCTGGAACGCGGGAATCATGAGCAGCGGGCCAGCTACGATCGAAAGCCCCGGTGCGATCGCGACCAGCGCGAGCAGGAGCATGATGATTCCGAAGGATCGCTTGCGCAGGCTATGCATCAGCCAGGCTAGGGTGAAATGGTTCGCTGGTGCTTCATCATGCAGCCGCTGCAACACGGCGGAGGTGGGACCAAGCCCTGTCGGGTCGACCCGGCGGTCTCGGCATCAAGAGCGTCATCCTCGCTTCATGATTGGCAGGCCGATGTCTCGGTCGTCGAACCCGAAACCACTCGCTTTGTTGGTTGTTTTAGGTGCCATGCTGCCGATAGTCGAGCGCGGTCAATCCATGGATGGCGAGCTCACAAAGTTTGTTGGCGTCCCGCTCGCCGCTGCCTGCAGCCTGGAGAATTCCCCTAGCAATGATTTCGCGATCTACCTCTAGCTGACCGATATTTTGAAGCGTTCGACATGCTAGGTCGTATGCTTGGTTCATGGCGATTACCTCCTCTGGGTCAAAGGACAAATCTTGGAAAAGCGGATTAAGATTGGACATGACGCTCCTCGTGGCAGGCGGCCAGCGCAAGCTCAATTACCGGGGCTAGATGAATTGAATGATGATCGGAAAACGCCTCGCGATGAGCAGGGCACTTGTGCTCTGACCCCGCGGGGTAAGATTTATCGATTTGTCGAGGTCATCTTCGCAACAAAGTCACCGAACGGCTTGTGGGACTGCTTGGCAAGATCGCTGTACAGCACGCCAATCTTCCGTGACTCCGTAACGAAGGTCTCGTAGGCAGTCCTCGTGAATTCGATTTGAACTTCAATCGCCTTGTCGAACGACTTCACGCCAGAGAGCTTCTCAACGAACAGCTTTATGTCTTCAAACGACTTCTTCGTGTAATCACCGTAAGCAGTGGCAATTGCCAGGAGGCCGCCGGGAAAAGCGCTAGATGACACGGTCCCTGTTTCGATTTGTTCGTTATCGTTCTGTTGGTGTTCAAAATTCTGATTCGAGTGGCTCTGATTTGTATTCGACATTTTTGACTTTTCGTTGTTTGTTTTAACAGTGAACACAGTGAACGAATGACGCGCGCCACCCCCGACGCGCATATCGAAGCGACATGCCGTTGGTCGATACTGTCGATAAGATTTGGCTTAGCTAGAGCGTCGCGTATGGGACAGGCGCTGAAGCAGCATCGGTGCGCGCTATCTGATCAGGTGGCTACTCTAGCGCCCGATAGCAACAACCTTTGCGCACTTATAATGATTGTCGCGCTCGTATTGCCGCGAAATCGTTCAGCGGTGAAGGGAACATCTCACCTATCGCCTGCGAAACCATGGACTTGCATCGGTCTTGATGCGTTCGTTGCCGAAGCGCGGCCTTTTCTTTGGTGCCTGAACCGCGGGGCCGCTCTTCTCAGTCCACTTCAGACGCAGACGCTGCGTCTTGGGATCAATCGTCCCGGCGACCTCGACGCGGCCGGCAGGCGCTGACAATGTGCGGCCTTGTCAGAAACAACGTCGTCGTAATCACGCCGGTGTGGGGGTCCGAGCAAAGGTTCCATTGTGATCTTGTAATTCGCCGCTTTGGCTCGTGAACTTAACGATGGGTTCGCGCATTGGTTCGTTGGAGAACTAGTTTGAGCAGCATATTCAAACCCTTTGTGTTCCTGATAGCCGCCATCTACTTCCTGGTGGACGCCGTCTTTTTCACTCTCTTTAAGCCCATTCTTCGCCGGCTGGCGGATTACTGGGTTTTCGAAGGCGCGCGAGCGTGGATTGTATCCCTTCGCCCGTATCCGACTCTGGCGCTGTTCATAGTCCCGGTTATTTCGCTCGAGCCTGTTAAGCCTGTTGCGGCTTACTTGACGGCGACAGGCCACATCGTTGGCGGGCTTATGGTCCTCATCGTTGGCGAGCTTCTCAAGCTCTTGCTTATTGAACGTCTCTTCAGAGTTAGCCGCGATAAGCTTATGTCAATTCCTGTTTTCGCTTGGTGCTACGACAAGTTTTGTCAAGGCCAGGACTGGGTCATATCTCTGCTGGCATGGCAACTCATGCGTCGCTGGAGCTTCAATGCCAAGCACGCTGTTCAAAGATATGTCCTCGAATTCATGGCTGCGCAGAAGCGAAAGAAGCTTTCTTGGCAATCGCGCTGAGCGTCGAGGCTCGCAAGCCCACTAGCCGTCTTTGGGTTGAAACGTCACCATCCGATTGTGGAAAGCACGAATGCCAACTTGACCCGGCCGGCACGCCTGTTTCGCGCGGCTGGGCAAATGACGCCGCCAGAGTTTTCATTGGGAACCTATCCTCCGCTGGCAGCTTGTGTCCTCACCTAGATCTCATCCAAGGAGTTATCATGAACCGCCGTTTTGTCGGAGCCGCTGCCATTATTGTCGCGGTATTCCTTCCCGTTGCAAGCCAAGCCCAAGGTGTTCCTGGTGGCGTTGAGCGGGGTGCCCGCGATGGTGAAAGGGCGGCTGGTC
The DNA here is from genome assembly GCA_963786115.1 of uncultured Alphaproteobacteria bacterium. Taxonomy (GTDB): domain Bacteria; phylum Pseudomonadota; class Alphaproteobacteria; order Rhizobiales; family Xanthobacteraceae; genus Bradyrhizobium. The sequence goes on along the minus strand of CAWAYC010000033.1, from coordinate 29,385 downwards.
CGGTCGGGGCGGTTGTTGGTGGCGTGGTCGGCGGGGTCGTTGGCGGTGTCGCCGGCGTCCTCGGGGTCGATGAGCGTCCTCGCTTCCGTTCTTATGTCGTCGAACAAAGACGCCCGTCGTATCAGTATCGCGAAGATCTGAGAGTTGGGGCGGTTCTCCCGGAAGAAGGTGTCACCTATTACGATGTACCGCCGGAGTACGGTGTACACGAATATCGATACACAGTGGTGAATGGTCGCACGGTTTTGGTCGAACCTCGATCGCGCCGCATCGTTGAGATCGTCGAATAACAATACAGGGCCGTCTTTCTGGACGGCCCGCACCTCGCTCCGATTCGTAGTCCTTACAGTTCTAATCCTCGGCCATCGACACACGGGAGGATCCACCTTCTAATTGGAGATTGATCGACCATCTCTGGATCATCCCGATGGCAATTCAGCCGAAGAAAAAGCCGCCGGGCATTACTCCGAGCGGCTTTCAAATGCGACTGCCGGTTTCCCAGTTCCGCCGCTGGACAAACAATAGACTGGCTGACTAAAGGTTCCTTCATCTGGTTCGGCTGCCGCACAAACAGACGCTCGACGTCCGGTTGAAGGCACCGGCCAAGGCTGCTGGCCGAAGCAATTCGCGCGTACCTTTTCTAATACATCTCCCAACCCAAGATAGAAGCGGAACTATAGGCTGTTGGTGCCGTTCCACTCCATGGCCGACCTTCGTCGGCATAGAATCAATTTGAATTGGAAAATTGTATGAGAACGACATTGATGGTTTCTGTGGCCGTTGCGGCCTTGTTGGCCGCGACCGGGCTTGCGACGGCTCAAGGTGTTAATCAAGGAGCAGCGAAGGAGTCTCCGACTGCCGCTTCGCCTAAAGGTGATACGGCGGCGCCGATGAATGCACCCGCAGCAAAGGGCGCCGAGACCGCAACACCCGGCGCTGGGTCAAAAGAGGCGATGCCTCAACATGCGCAGGACAAGCCGGATGCTAAAGCGACCGGCGACATGAAGGCTGATGGCAAGTCAAAGGCTTCAGAATCAACCACTCCGACCACCACTTCGAAGGAGATGAAGAATCCGACCGCCGAAACGAAGTCGCCTTCTGACAGCAAGGCGACCAGCGAGACGAAAGCCGACGGCAAAACGAAAGCGCCTGATTCGACGACCACCTCAAAGGACGTAAGAACTCCGACGGCCGAAACCAGGCCTGCGACCCCCGAAAGCAAGACGACCGGCAATGCCGCAACCGCGGCGACAGCCGCGCCTCCCGCCGAAAAGCGCACCCAGATAACCTCGGCGATCAAGCAAGAGAAGGTCGAGGAAGTTACAAACGTGAACTTCAATGTCTCAATCGGAACGGCTGTCCCGGCGGGTATCCGCTATCACCCGATGCCGTCACGGATCGTGGAAATCTATCCGGAATGGCGTGGATACGATTTTATCCTTGTGCACGGCAAGTACGTCATTCTTCGCCCGCAAACCCACGAGATCGTTTACATCATCGAAGGTTAAGCGAAATCGCCCAGCAAAACGACAGGCAAACCAGAGGGCGGCTTAAATGCCGCCCTTATTTTCTGAGCCAATCGCCGCGGGGTGGACCCAATTGTCCTCTTCGCGAAGAGTGCTAATTCTTGAAAGCGAGCAATATTGACCAGCGTGGATGGAACCCAAAGCGTATGTTCGTTCGATCACCGCCCCATCATCGGCGACGATCGGTGACTGAGAGTGTCGCGCTCCCGCCTGGTCTTAAGGGGAGTATCATGCTGTCCATTCAACCCAATCCGATTTTTAGTGTTGCTGAGATTGGAATTCTGAACTGCTCAAGATGCGGCAAGCCGATGAGGTTGGCCTGCGTTGAGCCGGACAAGCCTGGCTTTGATCTGCGCACCTTTGAATGCGCAAAGTGCAATGCCGGCACAACCTTCCTCGTTGCCATTTAAGTGGGCTTCGTGCTCCGCTTGATTGCGCTGCCTACAGAGCAGAGAAAAGCTCCATCGCTCGAATTCATCATTGTGATGCCGCAGCGGCAGTAGCGATTGAGGTTGACCGCATGATGGCACGGGCTCGGTCCAAAGCGGTCATAGCTCGTTTCGCTGGGCTGGATTTTCGCAAGGATCATTGACGAACCGCATCCAGTGCAGCCGGCACGATCTTGTGAAAGTTGGTATTGGAGTTGTCCCTGGTCATAGGGGAAGGCGAAGGGCGATCAGTGAGCAACGTTGCTCCTTGCCATGTATCGGCGTCCGGCCACCTTGTTCTTGAACAGGGCTCGAAGTGATAAGGCTATCTGTCGGCGCTGATTGCGGTCAGCCCCGGGCGGGAATGAGCGAGCATAGCGCAACATATCGCGCCTTATCTGGATAAACTCCTCAATGCGGTGACGCTGCTCGAACGTTGGCAACCGGTGGACAGAGGGCTTGATACTTCCTCCTGACGTTGTGGGCGGGAGCGTTACCGGACTCTCAGTCAGCGAAAGCTGCCACGCACGGGGCGGTGATGAGGTTGTTTGTACCCCGGCGTCGGCAACTACTGGTCAATATTGCTCAGTTCTCGAATTTATTCCTCTGGTAGGTTTGTTGCGCCCACGCATCTTCCAAGGGAGCCCGGGTCGTTAAAAGGGGTTATGATTAACACCGGAAGCGATCACATTCAGAGGGGAAGCCATGGTTGCCGCCGTACCGCCATCGCAGCGCCCTTCCTTCCCGCTGGATGTTGATCCGCCAGAGTCACATGCTGCGGTGACGGAGGCCGCCGACGAGACGGAGATGCCACTGCCGTCCGATCCGCGGACGTTCTTTCTCGGTGGTTTGTTCGGGCTGGGTGTCTTGGCGGCGCTCTACGTGGCAAGCTCGATCATCCTTCCCGTCGTGCTCGCCTTGGTGTTGAATCTCCTTCTTCAACCCGCCGTCCGTCTCTTGGGGCGTGTGCATTTACCCCGCGCTGTCGGAGCGCTGTTGACCGTCTTCCTGGTCATTGGTGCGCTTGTAGGTCTCGTGGCGGCGTTATCGGTACCGGCCGCGACCTGGGCTGAGCGGCTGCCCGAGGGCATACCGCGCCTGGAGGCGCACCTGCGGGTTATAAGCGGGCCAATCCAGGCATTCCAAAAGGTCATCCAACAGGCCGAGCAGGCGGCAGACGCTCCGCCTGGCCGGGGTTCGATCGTTTCGGTTCGCCGCGATCTTGGCATAACGGGCGCACTTTTCGCAGGGACGCGCTCCGTACTCGATGGCCTGTTTACGACTGTCTTGGTGCTCTATTTTCTCTTGGTAGCAGGTGACATATTCCTTCGACGCACCGTTGAGATCCTGCCAACATTCGGCAACAAGCGACAAGCCGTCGATATCTCTCAGCAGATCCAGGAGGACATATCGGCCTATCTGCTGACAATCACGGCCATGAATGCCGCGGTGGGTGTCACGACGGCGGCCACGATGTATCTTTGCGGCCTGGGAGACCCCTTGTTGTGGGGCACCACAGCCTTCCTTCTTAATTACATTCCAATTTTGGGGCCGCTTTTCGGGGTCTGTATCTTCGTGCTTGTCGGGATGCTGAGTTTCGAGAGCTTATGGTGGGCTTTGCTGCCGCCGGTGCTCTACTTTGGCATTCACCTCGTTGAGGGCGAAACACTGACGCCCATGCTGCTGGCACGGCGCTTCACGCTAAACCCGGTGTTGATCATCCTGTCGCTGGTGTTCTGGTTCTGGATGTGGGGCGTGCTTGGCGCGATCTTGGCCGTTCCGATGCTGGCGATCCTGAAGATCATCTGTGATAGGTTGCGCCCGCTCAAGGCCCTGGGCCACTTCCTCGAGGGGGAATAGCGGTACCTCCCTCTCGCTTGCATGTGCTGTGGCAACGGAAACGCTCGTGACGGTTCGAGTTTACGGTTTTTGAGAACGGTGGCTGTCCGTAGACCAAGCGCGCCTGGCTCAATAGAGGACCGGTGAGCTTGAGGTTTACGCCAGCATGGCCCCCTTCAGAGCCATTGAACCAACTCGGTAGCAACGAGTTGTCCCTGATGCCTAACCGCAAATCACCATCCACTGGCCCCATGAGCGTGCAGCCTATCGAGCATAGCTCGACCGCGCCAATCCAACTGCTGGCCACGGTGCCAACGCTCCGCGAGGGAATGAAGACGCCCTTACCCAAAAAGCAACAAGCAAGGATGGAGGCAGTTCGCGTCGCAAAAGCAAGAATCATGCGGCGCTGTTCCCTGTGGAAGCAGCGACAAGCCCAAAAGCGTTAACCCCTGGTCAGATACTTGTTCAGTTTCTGGAGTTGATTGTTCGGTCCAGGTCGCAAAGGTACGACAGTCCGTGCACCGTCAAGCGGTGCTCGTCATTTTCGCCCTCCATGTACAATTTCATCAGATGCTTGGAAAGCCGTTCACGAGCCCCCTTTGTCTCGGAACGGTTTGCGAGAGCACCGTAGATGCTCAGCGCACGATCAATGGGGAGAATGTTCATGGATTCAACTCGCTGGAATCGTTTTCGGTCTCTGAATAGGTAAGGTTCACTGCTTCCTGTTGTTCCGCAAAAATGCCGCACCACGCGATGCATTTTTGGGCGCGAAGTGATGGCGCCGGTAGATCATCACGCTGACAACGATGCAGCACAATAGCGCCCCCGATGCACAAACGCCGTCAGGCGGAAATGATCCCCTGACGGCGTTGCATTAGGCTGGACGCTGAAATCCCCAGCACGAGAATAGGTCCGTGGGATTGTGGAAAAGGTTCACCCGGCCAATGATAACTTGACCCTCGGAACCAATGTTCGTGGCGTGACTTAGTGATGGGTTACCGGATGCATGCGCCCCAAGCATCCGATGAAATGACGGCCTCAGCTCGTCCCCGCGCTGAGGCCGTTTCCTTGGGACCGTGCTCCTAGTCACGCTCTTTTAACAGGGGCTTCTCATGCAAAACCGCACTCAACAGCGAATTGTGTACCTCGATATGCCCGTTATAGCTGATGAGGCCCAGCTTGCGAAACTTGTTCATGAAATAGCTGACGCGGGATCGTGTGGTCCCGACCATCTCAGCCAATGTTTCCTGACTAATGTTCGGGGTGATCGGCTGCGGGCTGCCTTCCTTGCCGAAGTTCGCAAGTAGCAAAAGAAGCCGCGCAAGCCGTCGCTCGCTCGAATTGAACAGCTGGTCGATCAGGTCCTCTTCAATCCGGCTGTTTCGGGTCAGGAGATAGGCCATGAACAACTCCGAGAATTTCGGGTCATCATGAATGGCGGCGATCATCGCGGCTTTTGTGATCGAGGTGATGATGCAGTCTTCCATCGCCGTTGTTGTCGAGATGCGCCGCGTATGGCCGTTCATGCACCCTTCGCCAAAGAACTGGCCGGGCTCCAGAATTGCGACGACCGCTTCCTTGCCCTGCTCAGACACGACAGTAAGCTTGACCTTACCACTTTGAATATAAAAAACAGTGTCCGCGACATCGCCTTGCTCGAACACGTGCTGGTTCTTGTGAAATTCGAGCATCGTTTTCCCCGCCCCCACCTTGGCGAGAAACGTTTTGGGGGCAAACGTGTCCTTGACTGGCTTCGCCACGGGAGCCTCCTTTGACTCAACGAGCTTGCTCGGTTTCGGTTGGCGGCCGAGCGCCAGGCCTTGTCGCCCTGAGCTCCGAGCTGGTCATCGTTTACGGGGTCTGCTCCGTTTTGCAAAGATTACCCCCTGATCGTCAGCAGTTCTACGGAGAAAACCCGCCTTTTTGAGCGCCTCAGTTCGTTGAGCTCCAGGCCGCATCTACCGCGCGTCCTCAAGCGCATCTATCGATTTCGCGCGCAGACCGCGGCTATCGTGCACCAGATCAGTTGCGACTGTCGCGATGTGAGCATAATCGCACTTGGTGCAGTCAAATGTGCGGACGTCGAAGCCGGATGGCCCGCGCAACACGCACTAGACGCATCCTTGCATCGCATTTTGGGCAATGCGGGTGCTGGCCGGCGATGAGCGGGTCACGGGACGGGGAATAACTTTCCGCCATCAGCCGTCCAACGTGTGGGCGTCCAACCAGCCTTAGTTCTTAAAGAGTGTACGAAGCGACGCGGCGGTCTGTCGAAGTTGGCTCCGCTTGGGGCCCCCTTGGAAGGGACCTGGCAAGACGCAGAACGTCGCGCTGTTTCTCGACAAGGTCCACGATTCTGTAACGCGGATCGAAGATCGGCCTGAGGTCGGCATAGGGCGGCAATTCGCGATTCCGGATTTGAGCCGCGTCCTATGGATTGGATCGCCGTCAGCCAGTCACTTTCATCGCCCCGTTGGGCTCTTTCAACTCAGAAAGTACTTCATGTCTGCGGCGAGTCGAAGTTGTCCGGCCTTTCGGATGGCTTCGGATCGCATCGATCCGGGCGGCAACCGTTTTGCCTGTGCCAGAGCCTCTGATGCCCGGGCAGCCCAATCGTGATTGTCGAGATCGTTGCGCGTCAATTCTGTCACGTCATCGTTCTTACTGTGGCGGTCGCAAATCGCTGTGCTCCCAGTGGGCAGCATCGGACTTCATCGGGTCGGCGCTTACCTGCGCCTCATGAATAAGGCCGCACTTGGTACACCGCAGGGTCCAGTGCTCGAACCCGGCACGGGCTACCGCTATGTGACGAACCTCCGCGCGCGATTGACATTTGGGACAACGAGGCCGCGCCGCCGCGCGAGGTGATAGGGTCCGTGCTTGTGAAACGGGCAAACCTGCCCCTGTGGAATCAGACGGGAGCATTATCCAACTCTCTGTCACCGATGGGTGGGCGGTGATCACAAGAGTATGCCGACTTGGCAGCGCGGCCTGCTGGTCAATATTGCTCACTTCTGAAAATTTGATTGGCGACGTCGAGCCAAACAATTGACGACGGCGATCAAGGAACGGTCACGCTAAGGAACAAGCGATCCCGACAACCGTTGCCTAGCGACGAAGCCGGAGTTGACCTTTGATTTAGACGCAGCCGGAAGTTGGGTTTCACGGCGGTGTATTTGACCCGACATCGGTTTTGAAAGCGAAATCATCGAGAGACGGGAGGGGAGGAGAATAGTCCATGCGTGTCTTGATCCTCGCATTGTCGGTCCTGGGAATTCTCGTGAGTACAGATGCTGGCAAAGCCGGTCTGAGCACGGCCACCCGGGACCTTTCGACATCCGTCGATCCGGCGATCTTTGCCGACGAAGCAACTCAGGAAACCGAAGATCGGATCGGCCTCGACAAGCGAAAGCGTCGCGACGTGCAGCGCCGGCTGACTGGTCTCGGCTTCGACACCAAGGTCAACGGCAGCTTCGATGAGTCCACCCGCGCCGTCATCACGCGCTGGCAGGGGGCGCGCGGCTATCCCAAGACTGGCTTCCTCAACGCGCTCCAGCATCAGGCGCTGCAGACCGAGTCCGTCGCAGCGGCGTACGCCAGTTCCAGCAGTAGCGATAACGACCGTCCGGCCCGTCGTCGCGGCGGGGGTGGTGCGCACCATCACCGCAATGGTGGCGGTCCAGGTGGACTGATTGGCGGCGTGGTGGGCGGACTGTTCGGACGCAGGTGACCCGACAAATTGTACGGAACGCTAGTTCTCAAACCTTCTCGGTCCGCCACATGAGCTAAACTCGCTTATGGCACGTTTGATACATGCCGAGGGACACCGAGAATGTCTGTTGATAGGGGCAGACCGGAGGTGACCGCCGAAGCCCAAAGCGGCGCTTTTGAGCCGAAGCCAACATTCATAAATCCATTCTAGCGCGCAGCGCCCGCGCCGTGACACAACAAGAGAGCTTCCTTTTTACGATTCCCGTCTTATCTCGGGCTTGTCGTACAAAACCGCAGTCAACCTATTGACGTCAATTTTCCCATTGTAGCTGATGAAGCCAAGCTTGGAACAATTTCCGCGAGCATGGCAGTCTTCGTGATGACAGGCCGAGGGCGTCCGAAATAAAGTGCTGCGCGATGCAGCCATTTCGTAAACATTAAGGTAGGGAGAGCCGGTCGCGGGCGTCGAGGTCTGAAATTGGACGGTAAACGACACTCAGGTTGAGTTGGCAACTCGTGGCTCATGTCCACGCGTAAGGCGCACTTTCATCGAGGACGCCACCAGCTCGGTCCTCGTCCGCCGCCACGAACGAGCCGTACGATGAAGAGTAGCAAAATTGCGCCGATGGTAGCGTTGACGATTGCACTGATCATTCCGGTACCGAGGTGAATGCCCAACCGGGGCAACAACCAACTTCCGATAAAGGCTCCGAGAATCCCTACAATTAGGTCGCCGATGATCCCAAAACCGGTCCCTTGTACGATTTGGCCCGCGAGCCAGCCGGCAACGAGACCCACGAATAAGATGACCAATAAGCTCTCGCTTGACATATTCATAACGCGACCTCGGGGGTTCGGCGTCAAGGCAGCATCGCAGGCCCGTATGTGGCTGTCTGTATAATCTTGATCAGTTTGCCGCAAAAGGAATCGCGGTTAGCCGGTGAACGAAATGCGCCGGGTATTCATCCTCCGCGTGAAAGTGCCAGAGGCGGTTTGGTAGACAGGCCGCCGAAACGCCGCCCGACCAATGTCCTATGTCGAGGGAGAATCCGGGTCGTCGTGGGCAAAGCGGTTGCCCAAAATCACGGGGCACGCCGCGTGCCATCATATGAATGACTATGATTTGGAAAATCAATCACGAGACCGAGACTGATCAAGTTGTTGCTGGGCTACGATCGCCCCTACCTGGATTGAATTGTCATTGTTGAATATGGGTTGCGACGTTCGCTCGGTCCCAACAGCAATTTGGTCGTGGAGGTGTCTTAGCGACTTCACGCGTTCAGCCCACTTTCGTTCAAAGCGGCGGTGGACGTCCAATGGATACATGGCACTCATTAGGTCAATCTCTCTGACACGCTCCTACGTGAGAATAGGTCTTCGAGCATTGCGTTCTCTCGGCGAACGAAGTCGCGAAGACTTGGAATGTTCCACGCGAAGCAGCCAAATAGCTGCTCAACCCGTAAGTACCAAGTTTTGCGCGGACAATTTGGGAAGGAGCGCGTCGACGTGAGGCATGGCTTTCACAAGTGCGGAGCGCTCGCTCCCCGCAACCGTTCGGCAAACCAAAATGCCAAAATTGCAAGGAACGAGAGAACGAAGATCCCGCCGCACGCAAGGAAAGTTGATGCATAACCTGTGACCATAACATTCTCCATAGTCCTCGCTTATCGGCGTCAGTGGAATGTGGTGGCACCCGCATGACCACCCTGGACGCGATGAGCCATACAAGCGAGCCGAGATCACGAAGCTGCTAACGACGACCGCCGGTCCCGAACTTCCTGAGGCGGGGGCGCTACCGAACTCCCGCCGACAGGTGTCGCAGGCAGGGTGGTGATATTGCCAGTATGCGCGCTAGTCACCCGAACCTTCTGATCAATATTGCTCATGTTGCTCGAAATAATGTCGCATCGGACATCATCGATACCGGAACCGTTTGACCATTGGCGACTTCTAGCGCGCTACGCACCGGGCCGTTTACCCACCAGGCCGACAATGAAATACTCAGTAGTTTCGGCAGTAGTCATCGGCACCGTTGCTTTCGCATTCGGCCGTCTCGTTCCTGCTTGAGCCTCATCTGAAAATGCCCAACATGGCGCTAAGCAAAGACGTCAGCGCCTTTATTGCCGAACAGCGCAGGAGGTTTCAATGTCTCCCGAAGTCACGAAACAATCCGGAGCCATCTCCGCAACTGGCCTGTTGGCGCTTGCCGTGGGAGCGGTGGCGTTTGGCGCTATCGCCATCGGTGCACTGGCGATTGGCAGGCTTGCGATCGGTCGCCTGGTGATCAGGAGAGCACGTTTCAACGAGCTCGAAGTTGATGATTTGACGGTGCACAGATTGCGTGTTGTTGAACAAAAAGGGCCAGGTACGTGATGCCAGGGGTCCAGGCACGTCGCTTTCGCTTAGGGCAACGGCTCCCAATGGGACTCGGCGCCATAGGCTGCCCCAGGCGCCCTTGGTAGCGCCCTTTGCCAAACCACACCCGCGAGCGTTCGCGGGAGCACGCTGGGCTACGTGGAGAAGGTTCGAACCCAGTTCCTCTCCCTCCGCCAGCTTGCCCAAGGCCGTGTTCTTCAAGCGATCTTGCTGGCAATTGAGCCCAGTAGCCGTAGGCATTTCTAATTCGAGCTCCGGACTCCCGACCAGCACAATCCCCCTGTTGTTCTCCGAAACGCCCGTTTCTCTCCGAACCCCCGTACTCCGCCCATACGATACGGTTCTCGAAAATCGATCGTTTCGAGTTCGTTATGAGCTTCAGTGGAAAGAGGTTCGGCCACTTCTCTCGGGCAGGCGAGAGAGCCCGATTTTCAAACGAACGACGGTCCGTTCGGCAATCATTGATTTTGCTACCGTTACGACGCAAATGCTCCGTGCGTTATTCGCGCTTTAACGGAGGGGCACCATTTGGCGAAAGCGTCGCCCATGATCAGCTCGACACGCTCAACGTAGACGGTTGAGATCGCAGCCGGTTTGAAATTGCATCAAAACAGCATCATGCATAGGCAGCAAGCTTCGTACTTCTCGCGAGATGCTCTTTTGAGACATTCCTCCACAGCGTCAGTGTCTATTGCTATCCCATGAAACTGCCGCGAATAGAAGATTTGCGCGCTCGGTACCTCGCTTGCGACAATGAACCGCGTGCGTCCGAGACTGCAAAGAAATGGATCGACTGCCGGGCATAAAGGGTGTCTAGTTCGGCTATCACCGCCTCGCCTTGGCCGATATCGGTGACAGAGAGTGTTGCGCTCCCGCCTGTTCGAGGGAAGCATCATGCCCCAATCTCAACGCCTCTCGTCCGTCATTCCATTCGCTGCAATTGAGCGCCCCGCCTGTCCGAAGTGCAAGGCCGCGATGACGCTCGTCAGTATCGAGCCAGCACGCGCGGGCGTCGACTTGCATACGTTTGAATGCGCTATCTGCAATCATGTACTTACGATCCTTGCCGCGTTTGAAGACCCCATGAAGTCCAAGGGCCTTGGACGCTGGCTTCAAGGCGATTTGCACGCACCGAAGTAAGGGCCGCCGGCGTGAAACGGCGGGTCGAGCGGCGCGGAAGACCTGCAGCCTACCTTGCCGTAAAGCCGCTAGGTCCGCTACGGTTCGTCACCCGGCCTTCGTTCGCGGCGCAAAGGTCACTAGGCAGTTAAGTCGCTCAGCGCGGCGACGGCACCCGCCGCACGGCGGCGCGTGCATCCTCGAGGCGACGTTGCTGATCAGGTCACCGAGACCGATCTCACGTTGGTTCCCGAAATTCGGGAGCCGGATGGGCTGGCGCTTCTCCTCACCGCGATCACCCTCACTCGGATCGGACGTGGATGTCATAGTTGACTCGCTTCTAATGGAGAGACCTGGCGCGCGAACAGAGGTTACCCTTCCGGCTCGCGCGTAGGTCACAAGGCGCCAATGTCAGCGCTGGACCGGCAAGCCCAGCGCTGCGTTGTTGATCGGCTGTCGGCTTGCGTCAGCAGTCGACCAGGCTGCAGCCGCCGGGGAAGCAACACCTCACCTGCTTGTTGAGGAACGGGATGCACGGCCCGATATTGGTGCAGAAGCCACCCCCACCGCCGCAGTCCGAGATGTGGGGCGAAAACGGCAGCCCGCATATCTGTTTGCCCAGGATGCAGGGAGTACAGAACAGCGGGGACACCCCCGTCTCTTTGGTTACGCCGCCCACCATCGTGGAAACGCCCGTCGACAACGCTGGCATGAACATGTTCAGTCTCCTCCTTCTACGATGAGTGCCCGCTGGGATCAGCGGACGAACCACGAGCGGATGCTGCCGACCATGACAGGGCAGACGTCGCTGACATCCACCGTGAACTTGTAGACCCTGCGTGCCTGCTCGAGCTGCCGCGCAGGGTTGAAGAACGTCAGGGCCACGTCCCAACAGTCCGACCCCGGGGGACAGATCGGGCTGCGAGAGACATCGACCGTATCTAGCTGCATCTCCTCTTTAAGGCTCAACTCGAAGACGCGGGCAACGTTCATCGCGTTAGTGGCAGCGGCGTTGAGCGCCCTTTCCTGGGGTGTCAGGCCGAGATTGCGGAAGTCCTCGTACGCTCGCTCCAAGAAGTTCCGCACTCCCTCGACGCGTTTTGTGTGCATGTCGCGGTCCTTCTGGCTCGCTGACTCCTTAGGCTCGGGTCCCGCCACTGAGGTCACCAGCGCCTGAGTTGTCCAAGTGTAGCAACAGCGGAGCTCAGGTCGTACTACCGGTACGATTTGGCCCGAGATGAGCCGGGCCTGACCGGTGATCCAGCCCGCGATACTAATTCTCTCGATCTTGCCGTCGAGATAGTCTCGCAAGCTCTGGCGCAAGCGATCGTACCCCTCACGGGCGAAGGCTCCCTGCGGTCGAATGACGTAGATGGGCGTCGCGCCGAGGTTCAACGTCCATTCAACGGACTCGCTCTGCGGCGGGTTCGCGTCGAGGAAGCTGAGCAGATCCCCGGAATCCTCCACGTGCTTGTCGTTCCCCATGTGCTGGGACAGCGAGCTGCGCCGGGTGTCGCTCACGAGGTCGTAGCCAGGCTGACCTATCGCGTAGACAAGCTGGGTCTCCGAATTCGCGGTCGTCGAGGCGCCGTTCTCGCACTCTGCACATTCCTGCTCGGAAGAATTGGGGGCCTGCTCCGAAGAATTGGGGGGTAGGCTTCGGAGAGCCGAGACAGAGGGGCTCGACGACTGGTCCGTGCTGACGAGATCCCCCGCCTCGGGAATGAGAACCGTAGCGTCGGAAACGTCGTCGGGTGCCACCCCAGCCGAGACGACGCCCGGCCGGGTGCGCTGGGGGTGACCGATTCGGTCAGCGGGTACGGCGGTCCGGTCAGAGCCGACAATGGAATCACCCATGAGCTGTCCTCCTTTCGATAGGCGCGCTCGCGCTGCGTTGATAGAGAGTCGGTACGGCTGTTGACGGCTGCCCTCATCGAACGGGGCGGTCGGATCCGCTGAATCTTCTCCGAGAAGTGCCCTCCGCAGAACTGCGGGCGCTAGCCCGCCACCGATAGCGCGCTGCCAACTGATCAGTAGGGCTGCCACTCCCGAGACCACCGCAGCGGCATAACTCGTTCCCGTGCCTGTCGCGACCCCGCCCCCGACCCGCGCACCGACGAGATCCTGAGCGGGAGCCAACAACCCGTGACGGCTGTATTGGGGTCCCCAGTTCGTGAACGGCATGAGTCGCCCGCGGGCATCCATTCCGCCGGCGGCGAGGACGGTTTCGCAGGACGCTGGAACGTATGGGGACTCACTTCCGTCATTGCCGGCGGCGGCGACGACCACGGTTCCCTGACGTTCACACTCGGCGATGGCGTCGGCCAAGAAGCTGCTCGCTTGCCCGGTGTTGTCGCGCTCGCCCCCGCTGATGTTGATCACATCAGCTCCCCGCTCCAGCGCATACAAAATGGCCCGTGCAAGGTCCAGCTGTGACACCGACTCCGGCCGGCCTGCCACATCTCGGAATATCGGAACCACCAGTCCCCGACATCGCGGCGCGAGACCATGCACCGGTGAGCCGTGCTGGCCGAGCACGATGCTCACGACGTGAGTGCCGTGCCTGAGAGACCAGCCGCCGACGCGGGAGCGTGAAAAGGGCGGAACGTACAAGTGCTTCAGTTGCGCCCGTCGGAGACTCTCGTGGGTGGTGTCGGCGGGTCCGTCAAGGAATGCCACGCAAACGGACGGATCCCCCAGACTCTCGCGCCAGAAATCCGAGATGCCAGAAATTTCAGATACCCGCATCGCCGAATTGGGGGACGGCGAACGACGCGACTTCCGGCTAAGCAGAAGAGGGCAAAAGCGTGTCAACTCAATTTGTGCACGGCCGGTACCCATGGGTACCTCGCGACAGTTGACTGTAAAGAGCCAACTAATTTAGTGCACTCGCCGCTAGGTTGTCACTGCGTCAAGATGTACCACACGAGATCGCTGTTTGTGAGCAAGGACGGCAATGGCAGTATCTGGCGTATCACTTACGGCGATTCCGCCAAGTGGCCTGAAGGCGCGCGCCATAGAGTTTCCTGGGATCTGCTTTTTCCTGGAGAACGTTCGATCCCAGTTCCTCTCCCTCCGCCATTTGCCCGCCGATTGTCCTCTATCGCTCGCTGGCGCCGCCGATAACCGCCGATCGCCGCACGACCACCAGGCCGCATTGCGCACTGTCGGTCTACGCTATAACCCGATACTTGGTAGCCCCCCTTACACGATGATCGCCAAGATCCAGAATGCTCGCAGGCTGAACTTCTGTGTTGCCCGGTTGCCCCCTGCCTGTGTCGGGTTTCAGGCGGGCAAGTGCATAAGCTGACGTTGACGTGGCGGGTCAGAGGTTTCGGCTAGTGTGCCACTCCACGACGTTTGACGGCGCTTCGGTTCCACTCCAAGCCGCCGCTCGCTCAAACATGTCCGTATCGCGCGATGCAATGCCAGGCCCATTTCGCCGTCTGATAGTCGAGCAAGCGATCGCGAGCTCCCCACAGGATCGCAGGTGTCACGACCTTCTTCTCGGCAATCCGTGCGATCGCGTTCGCCGCAGCCGGACCCCGGTACATTTCGCAATCGGCAATCCGATCCAGCGGCAGTCGGAAACCGTCGTGCCATTCCACTCGGCAACCGAGCGAACCAGCAGATTCCTCTATCGCGGTGCTTCGAAAGGACGGATCGAGAACGACGGCCTCGACGTCCTCGCTGATGTGCAGCGGACCGTGAACATGAGCCTCGATATAATTGTCCAGCCAGGGATCGAGACCCGATGCGTTTGCTTCGGCCAAGGCGATCAGAGGGCGAACATCGCCGACAGCGAAGTTTTGCGGCTCCAGATGACTGTCAGGGTAGCAGAACGAAGCCCGGGATCGAACGTGCGGCCGTAGTCGAATATGGCTTGAACCGAAGCGACGCGAGCCTCCCACCGGCTCATTGCGATGGTTCATCGCACCATATTTCGGCCGGAACGAAGGGGCTCCGTTGTCATAGGCCCCCCCGAAAATCCGGCTTTCCCAGCTCCAGCGATCCCCACCAGGATAGGCTGTCAAACCGCCGCTGCTGGTCCCTGTCTCGAATTGCGAGCGATAGGTGCCGTGACGGGCCAGGAGTTCGATGACGTTTTCGCCGTCGGCAGCGATATCCGGATGGAAGTTCAAGGTGATGGGGAACGATGCGCCGTCTGTTTCGCCTGTACATTGCTGACGAAGATGGGCAAGCGCCTGTTCGACTGGATCCGTCATCAAACCGTAGTTAGGTTGCATTCTGCGACCGATGATAGGCAACCAGCGCATTGGCATGCCCATGGCCCATACCGTGTTCCGACTTGAGCATGGAAACCATCTCCATGTGCTTCTTGTCCTTCATTGCGTCGAGAAGCGTGAGCCAGTGACTTATTGGCTTGCCATATGACTTCTCAATGGAAGGAAAGTAGGAAGCAGGGCCTTTCACTTTCTCCGTCGCCATCCAGGGTATCTCCTAACCGTCTTCAATAAGGTCATCTCCATCATAGGAAGACGATTGAGAGGCGCAATATCCGACAACCGCCCAACGCTTGGTCATCCGTTCTTCGACCTTCAAGTGGACTTAAGGTACCATCTCCATTCCATCAGCATCAGCTACGGAACGCGTTGATATTTGTCGACCACGCCCGGGTCGCCGTCATATGCGGGCGGTCCATCGAAATGCCGCAGGATGCCCTGCCGGAACACGCGCTCGCGAGGATAGCCAAAGGCGACGGCCTCTACCTCAAATCCGTTACGGAGCAGGCTTATCGTCGCTCGCATGCATTGCCTTCGACGGCGCGTTTGTCCCGGTCGATGGCGGATTTTCTCCCGGTATGATCAGACTTTGTCCTGAATTCTTCTCGCATTCGGTTCCGGCGCGGAGGAGGAGCCGTGCAGGCCTTGCGCCAGCCGGTGCGGCGGACGCCCGGGTTGCGCGGTTTCGCGCCGGCCCTATTGCGCTTGCACCGCCTTGGCTCATACTGACGCGTGGCCAACAGGACCACCCGTCATGTCGACTGCCGCCTTGGGTCCCCTGGACGAGACGATCACGATCGCGGAACTCACGCGCGATCCCTATCCGATCTACAAGCGCCTGAGGCGCGAAGCGCCCGTACTGCGCGTCAAGTCCGTGGGCCGCACGTTCCTCACCAAGGCCGCCGACACCAAATACGTGAAGGACAACGCGGCGCTGTTCAGCTCCGACGATCCGAACACGCCCATGAAGCGAGCCTTTCTCGCGCATACGCTGATGCGCAAGGACCACGACGAGCACCGGACCGAACGCATGGCGATGATGCCGGCCCTGATGCCGAAGACGATCGAATCCGTCTGGGCGCCGCTGTATGCGAAACTGGCGGCGGCGTATCTCGACCGGCTGCCGCGCGGCGAGGTTGTCGATCTGTTTCCCGCTCTCGCAGGACCGCTTGCCGCGCGGATGCTGGCGCATGCGATGGGCGTTCCGGACGCGAGCGATGAGGACATGCAACGATGGTCGCAGACGCTGATCGACGGCGCCGGCAATTTCGGCTGGACGCCGGGGCCTTTCCAGGCGACCGACATCGCCAATGCGGAAATGGACAAATGTATCCGCGCCAACGCCGAGCGGGTGCGGGCTGAGCCGGATTCCTCGGCGCTCTCCTTCATGGTGAACGCGAAGAATCCGATTCTGGAAAGTCAGATGATCGCCAATGTAAAAATCGCGATCGGCGGCGGTATCAACGAGCCGCGCGACGCCCTGCTGACGATCCTCTACGGCCTGCTTACCAATCCCGATCAACTCGACGCCGTACGCGCAGGCGGCAAATGGCGCGCCGCCTTCGAGGAAGGGGTGCGGTGGGTGGCGCCGATCCAGGCGAGTTCACGGCTCGTCATGGAGGACACGGAGCTTCGCGGTTGCTTCATCCCGAAGGGCGACACCGTGATGACGATCCAGGCCTCCGCCAACCGAGACGAGGACGTCTTCGAAGATGGCGAGAACTACAACGCGCTTCGCGAGCCCAATCCTCACCAGGCCTTCGGCAACGGCCCGCATCATTGCGCGGGCGCGCACGTGTCGCGGCGAACTGTCGGCGAAATCCTGATGCCGATGCTGTTCGAGCGCTTCCCCAACATGACCTTGCCTGATCCCGCGAGCGTGCGCTGGCACGGATTCGGTTTCCGCGGCCCGCTTAATCTGCCGCTTCTACTGCAATAGGACCGGCGCGAGGAAGAGGCGTTTTACATTTTTGCCTCATCCGCTGCCGAAGATCGTCCGTAATTCCCCTTAAGCAGTTTGGCGGCGAGTTGCGCGACAGGCTCTTCACATAGAAGGGAACGTGAAGGTTCAATCCCTGCCACCCCAGCCAGCCAGTCTCGACGTCCGAGAAACCAGCCCTGATAGTGGCAGAATGGCCCGCCGGTGGCAGGCTTTTGCAATTGGAGGCAAGGTCTCTGGACTCCTAAATCCGCGAAATGCGAGGACAATTCGTCAAAAGTCTCCAGCCATTGCCGCGAATATTCCCGTTTTCGGGGAGACAGCCAGTAGAGACCGGGTTCGATCACCACTGCGCAGGCCGGAGTTGCATTTGGCGTTTTCTCTGCTCTGCTCGATGAACCTGGGGAATCACTGGGACCTTTAGGTTTGGCCTCGAACTAAAGATCTCGTTCATCTACCAATCGGGCAGGTGCCTGGAGTGTCGCAAGGCGCAGGACTAGGTAGTGTGCTGGCAGCGGCCTCGATCGAGACTGGACCCTCCACTCCATTTACGACGGCCGAGACGCGCCAACGATAAGCCGAGTGGGGCTTCAGGCCGGAGTCGCCAAAGCTGGGCCCTGCAATATCACCGATCGCTGCGAACGGACCGTCAGCGCCTGCGCGCCAGACGCGGTAAACCGTCGCTCCCCCGACAGGGTTCCAAACCATGTCCGCGCTGGTGTCCGAGGTGTCGACAATCGCGAGCGCTGTCGGTGCTGCATCCGGCGACGCTGCGGTCGCCGACATGGGTGCTGCATGCGCGGTAAGAGCATCCAGCATGGCCTTGATCGCCTTGATCTGCGCGCCCGACTTCGTGACATAGCTGTCCTCGTGATTGACGTAGCTCCACCAATCCCAACATGCTTGGGGATTGAATGGCACAAACGAACTGGACAGGGTCTGTGGATAAAGAACAATGAGATGGTTTGTATCGGCCCAGGAATTGTACCCGGTGTCATCGATAAACCGTCGATCGATATCGCCAGCGTCCTGCTTGCATCCGTGAAGCGCGATGTGGACACGGCAGGCCTGGCCGTCCTCGCAGTCTTTGGGGACGAAAACAAAGCCGGTATCGCCGAGGCTTAGCGCGCTGGCATCGCCCAGCCTGGCATAAACAGACTGGTCAAAGCGCTGCATCGCCCCCGTGAGTCGACCGCGGTTCGGTGGATTCAATGCGCCGTAAATGTGCTGCAGGATGATGCCAGCCTGATCGTACCCGCACTGGTCAATAAACGGAACTTGATTGTCCTTGCAGTCGTTGAGGCCGCTGACGCCCGGCTCTTGCCGGACGACCAGAGAATGTCCGGCCCCCACTGCAGTCTGGTAGTACAGATTGCCACGATTGCCATCGCCCAAATAGTGGCGATAGAAGTCGGCAGCCGCGTCCGTGACCGATTTGGCCACCACGGCGTCGTTGTAACCGTGGAAGAGGTAGACCTTTTGCCGGCTCAGGTTCTGTAAGGGATCAATGTCGCCGGACGCTGCCTTGGCGTCAGCCTTGGCGATAAAGACGTTCAGGTCCGGCGGCGGACCTTTCATGCATGAGCCCGTCGCTGTCAGGATCGGCAGCGTGAAGCCATTGATGAAGTCGTCCGCGTCCGCCTTGGCGCACCAGAACGGGCCACCCGCGATTACGCCTACGCCTTTAATCACTGAAGACCATGCAGTTCCGAACTGGACCGCCATAAACGCGCCGGATGATATCCCGGAGATCGAGCTTTCGCCGATGGCGGCATTGTAGCCGCGAAGCGCCACGGGTTCGGCGACGAGCGGCGATACAGCCATGACCGTCGCGCCGGTGAGGGCAAAGACAATGCCGCGCAACACCCCAGTACTCATGAGATCCTCCTCACCTCTTGTTCCTGATTTCAACGGCTACTGTTCCCGTCCTCCACATTCAAGAATCAAGCCATGTTCAACTTAAAGGGGCGCGAGCCCCGGTCAGTTGCGATCGGTCTACTTCGTGGCCTAACAGAAGACGGGCGGAGCGCTCACCTCCCGCGGAGGGGCGTTCCGGTGGTCTGCGGGGCGACCGGCGGCAAGCCGTTTATGCAAACAAAAAGACCGCCGGATCGACCGACGGTCCTTTCGTTGACAGTTGGGGGTTGATGCGCTCGACTTTGCTCTAGCCGTATGACAGTGCCACTCTATGGGAATGGTCTCTTGTCTCTTATTGGTGCTAGCCGGTGCGAGAACCTTATCGATCAAACCCAAGCTAGAGATGGGCGAGTCTTGAAATAGATCAAGTGAGACGTGCTGACCTGGATCGACGTGCTGACCTGGATCTTCTCCTGTGCGGCGCTATATTCTCCTTCGAGGGGTAGTTTATCGAAATCCGGCTTATAGCCGTTCTTCTCATATGTCGACCCGGGTAACGGGATCGGAACCTTGTCGTATTCAACCTGGACCGACTGATCTGTTGTCCTAGATAATCCGGTCGGCATAATGCCGCCTCCTTGCTTTAGCAGGCAACAAATGACCTACTTCTTGTGCAAAATGATCTTGCCGCGCTCAGACTTCGTACAAACGATGACCGACAGCGAAAGCAACATCATGAAGGCTCACGGCGACTACCTTCAGAGTCTCACCGAAGTTGGTTCGATCGTGTGTCACGGTCCTGTAGATGATCCCAAAGGTGGGTGGGGGCTGTCGATCTTTTCTGCAAAGGACCAAACGGAGGTTGAGCGTCTGACAGCCGCCGACCCGATAATCCTGGATGATGTCGGTGCGAGGTATGAAATTCTTCCGATGAAGCAACTTCGGATGAAGGCAGCGAGCTGAGCAAGCCGAGCGCCGCTGAAGTTCCCTACATGCGCGTCATCGGTGAGCCGGCAGTGAATTCACTGCACAGTCGATGCCGCCTATTGGTAGGCCCTGGTCCTAACCTTGGCGGCGATGCCTTTTCGACTTTAGCGATGAAGCCGGCGCCCTTACCGCAGCGCTGCCATCGGGCGATGTCGATGCCACTGGCTTCTCACCCTTGACCGCTTCGCGTCCGACTTCGCGGCGCGGCCACGCAAAATCGTCGGCGCGGCCGGGGGGCAGCGTCAGCGCTTCGCCCTTGAACAGAGTGCGTGCGGCGATCGCATCGATCGCGGCCGGTTGCGTGGGCAGCGGATGCGACCGACAACTCCTCAGTCGCGTGCGCTAAAGCGCCCATGCGGTGCGTTTGCCGTCAGGCGCGCGAACTGCGCACGACTGAGATGAAGCAAGGGCAGCAGCGCTGTCGTACATGCGTGCAGACGGCGTTGACAGCCTATTCGTTCGCATCAAGCATCGGGCGCGAGAAGGCGTGCAGGTTCGGTGCGAAGAAGCATCGGCTTCCTCAGCCAGGATTTCCGCTTCGCGGACGCGGTCTGTTGCCGCAAAGAGGACCATTCCACAGCGGAATAAATCATATCGCTCTGTCGCGTCTGCCGCAGCGTCGGGGAATGGGTGATGTTGTCGCCACATCGTTCGGTATTCAAAAAGGGAGAAGAGAAATGATCAACGGATTCACGCTTCACGACACGAACACCGCGCCAGCGGCTTCTGCCGACATCCTGAACGAGGTCCAAAAGGCCTGGGGATTCGTGCCCAACCTGCACCGCGTCCTCGCCGAGAGCCCGGCCGCGCTCGAGGCCTACAGCACGCTCTGGGGTATCGCCGAGAAGACGAGTTTCACGCCGCAGGAGCGCAACATCGTCTATCTCGCCATTATCTACGAGAACGAGTGCACCTATTGCATGGCCGGCCATACGAACCTGTCGCGCATGGCGAAGGTCGACAACGCGACGATCGCGGCAGTCCGCGAAGGCCGCCCGATCGCCGATGCAAAGCTCGAGGCGTTGCGCCAGTTTGCCGCCAAAGTCACGCGCCAGCGCGGTGTGGTGAGTGAGGCCGAGGTCGCTGCCCTCAAGGCCGCGGGCTACGACAATCAGGCGGTGCTCGACGTGCTCGTGCTTGCCGCGACGAAACTCATCTCCAACTACACCAACCATCTCGCGCAGACGCCGAACAACTCCTTCATGAAAGGTGCCGAATGGACCGCGCCCGGCAAGCTCAGGCCCGCCGCCTGACTGGCCCGCGGCGGGCGTTTGCAGCATCATAGTTGGCGCTAGGAGACCGTAATGATCGACCTCTACTACTGGCCTACGCCGAACGGCCACAAGATCACGATGTTCCTGGAGGAAGCGGGACTGGATTACACGATCCGCCCGGTCGACATCAGCGCCGGCGATCAGTTCAAGCCCGATTTCCTCGCTATCTCGCCGAACAACCGCATGCCGGCGATCATCGATACCGCGCCGGCCGACGGCGGCGAACCAATCAGCGTGTTCGAGTCGGGCGCGATCCTGTTGTATCTGGCTGAGAAGACTGGTCGCTTCCTGCCGAAGGACGTACGCGGCCGCAAGACCGCGACAGAGTGGATGTTCTGGCAAGTGGGTGGGCTGGGACCGATGGCAGGACAGAACCACCACTTCGAGCTCTACGCGCCGAGCAGAATTCCTTACGCGGTTGACCGCTACGTGAAGGAGACGAACCGTCTCTACGGCGTGCTCGATCGTCATCTCGAACACCGTACGTTCATCGCCAGCGACGACTACAGCATCGCCGATATGGCTTCCTATCCCTGGGTCGTTCCGTGGAAGCGTCAGCAGCAGAATCTGGACGATTTCCCGAACCTGCGGCGCTGGTTCGACAAGGTGCGTGCGCGTCCGGGGACGCAGCGGGCCTACGCCAGAGGCGAGCCGTACTCAAGCCGCCCCACAGTCACCGAGGAAGGCAAGAATATCCTGTTCGGCCAGACCGCCGGCAAAGCGCCGGTAGCCTGACGGGAGAGTGGCGCGAAATATCCCAACGTCCCATTGCATTATGGAGGAGAAAATGACGGTCACGTCTTCATCGGAGCAACAGCAGGCGTCCGAGCGCCGGTCCATCGATCAGAGCAAGATCGCGTACCAGAAACCTCAGCCCGCGGGCATGGTGCCGGATGTATTCGTCGGCTCCGCATTGGAACTTGACGGCGACGAACGCGAATGGGTCCCGCAGTCGGACACCGTCGCGTTCAGGCCGCTCGTCCTGAACGTGAGCCAGGGCTATTACATCAACATCCTGCGGGTTCGGTCTTCTGGCGTGCTGTCGCGCCACCGCCATTCCGGACCGGTGCATGCCTTCACGCTGCGCGGAAGATGGCGCTACCTCGAGCACGACTGGATCGCCACCCCAGGCGACTACGCATTCGAGCCGCCCGGCGAGACGCATACCTTGGTCGTTCCGGACGACGTCAAGGAGATGGCCACGCTCTTTCACGTGACCGGCGGCTACACCTACGTCGATCCCTACGGCGAGGCGCTCGGATACGAAGACGTTTTCACCAAGCTTGAGCACGCGATCAGGCACTACGAAGCCATCGGGCTCGGCAAGGATCATGTCAGGAGGATCGTCCGATGACGAGGCGCGAGACAGTCGACGTAGGCGGCGTTCCGATCAGCTATCTCACGGCCGGCGAGGGCGGCCCCTTGGTGCTGCTGCTTCATGGCACCTATTGGAGTCGCGTCTGGCAGCCCGTGCTCGATGGCATCGCCGCTACCGGACTCCGACCTGTGGCCGTCGATTTCCCCGGCTTCGGGCGCTCCGGAGGCGAGCTCACGGTAAGCGAGGCTTCGGTGCCGCGTCTCTCCGCCTGGCTGCTACGTTTCCTCCAGGCGCTCGGGCATAAGGGCCCGGTCATGGTCGCTGGCCACGACATCGGCGGAGGCGTGGCGCAGCATCTGATGCTCGCAAAGGAGGTGGAGGTGCCCCGCGTGGCCGTGGTGAACGGCATCATGTACGATTCCTGGCCGGTACCCGGCGTTGCCCGTTTCCGCGATCCGGCGGTGGCTGCCGCCACGACGCGCGACGACGTTCTGGCAGCGCGTCGCGTGTCCGTCGTGAAGGCGCTCGGTCGGCCGGCAAGCGAGGCCGAGATCGCGGAATATGTCGATCCATGGACCGACCCCAGGGTCGCCCGGTCCTGGCTGGCGCTCGCGGGGGCGGCGGACCACCGGTACACGATGGAGATGCTGCCGGCGCTGCTGCAGTCGAAGACGCCCAAGCTTCTCGTCTGGGGTGAAGACGACGGATTCCAGACGATTGATTATGCCGAACGCTACGCACGCGAGATTCCGGAGACGAGGCTTGTTCGGATCAAGTCGGCAGGCCACATTCCGATGGAAAACGATCCCAAAGCCGTTGCGGGAGCTCTGGCCGAGTTCTTTGCCGCCAAGCAGTGAAGGAGGGGGCCATGAAGGTTGCGATCCTCGACGACTACCAGAACGTGGCGCTGCGACTTGCGGACTGGTCTAACGTCCGGCGGCACGCCGAGATCACCGTGTTCAACGACCACGTCGCCGATCCCTCGGCAGTCGTCGAACGGTTGCGGCCATTCGAGGTGGTATGCGTCATGCGCGAACGCACCCCGCTTTCAAGGGAGATCCTGCAGCAGCTGCCGAACCTGAGGTTGATCGCTTCGACAGGAGCGCGAAACGCCTCCATCGACACTCAGGCGGCGAACGATCTCGGCATCGCTGTCACCGCGACGGGTTATGATTCCACTCCGACCATCGAGTTCACCTGGTCGCTGATCCTGGCGAGCATGCGGGGCATCGACCGCGAGGCCGCTTCGCTCAAGGCCGGAGGGTGGCAGGTGGGCCTCGGCTCGAACCTCCAGGGCAAAAGCCTCGGGATCGTCGGGTTGGGCAATATCGGAAAAGAGGTCGCGCGCATCGGTCTCGCCTTCGGCATGAAGGTGATCGCCTGGAGCCAGAATCTGACCGAGGAGAAGGCCAGCGCCGCCGGCGCAAGCCTCGTCGATAAGCAGACGTTATTCCGCGAGGCCGATGTCGTGACGGTCCATCTTGTCCTCAGCAAGCGCACCAGAGGGCTGATCGGGGCGTCCGAGCTCGCCCTGATGAAGCCGACGGCCAGGCTGGTGAACACATCACGTGGCCCCATCATCGATGAAGCGGCCCTGATCGAGGCCCTGCATGAGCGCAGGATCGCCGCCGCTGCCGTCGATGTATTCGACTCCGAGCCGCTGTCCGCCGCTCACCCCTTCCGGAAGCTGGACAACGCCCTGGCTACGCCGCACATCGGCTACGTCACCGAAGATCTCTATCGCACTTTCTACGGCGACGCGGCGGCCAACATCGCTCAGTGGCTGGAGAAAAACGCGGCGACATTTTAGCCGGCGCCTGCTCATAGGATGCGGAAACCACTGCGCTACTGCGCGCCGTCCTCGACGAGGTCCGCGAAACCGTGTCCTGCTGCGAGCCTGCCGCCGGAACCAAGGAGATAGATTGTCATCCGCTGACTCCATGTCCAAACGGCAGCGGAAAGGACCGGCTGCCTTGGGCGATACTTCCGGATGACAGGGGCCTGATCCAGTGGACCTAGGTCCAATATCGATCACGGCCGCGACAATCCGATATTTTGGTACCGGCGGGCGCCTCCAGCGCGGACTCGTAAACCACCATGGTTTGGTGAAGAGAACGTGGCACACGACAAACGCAAATCCGGCAAAAAAGCTCGCAGTCCAAAGCGTGTCCTCGTTACGGCTCCGACCGAGGGCGGGTCTGATGCGCCACTTGATGGCGGTAATGTCGGCCGTTGGCGGAAATCCGGGAAATGACCTGGCACGCCGGCCGCTCTTGGCCCAGGTCTCAACCCTGGTGGCGATGCTTTTTCGACTTTAGCGATGAAGTCGGCGCCCTTACCGCAGCGCTGCCATCGGGCGATGTCGATGCCACTGGCTTCTCACCCTTGACCGCTTCGCGTCCGACTTCGCGGCGCGGCCACGCAAAATCGTCGGCGCGGCCGGGGGGCGGCGTCAGCGCTTCGCCCTTGAACAGCGTGCGTGCGGCGATCGCATCGACCGCGGCCGGTCGCGTTCCCGCCCCCCCAAGCAATTGATCGGTGCCGACCGAGGAGGCGACCAACGGCAGGATTGGTCCTGCGAGGGGCCGCGGCGCGGGCTGACCGGGCTCGGCGTTGGCATCCGGCGTCGCAGGCTCGGTCGGCAGTGTGATCGGCCGCGCGGCGAGCAGGCGCGTGATTTCGCGCTCGACATAATGCGCGAGCTTGCGCGCGCCGGCCTTGGTGAAATACACGCCGTCGGAAGAGCGCAGCTGTCGGATCTGACCTTCGACGTCCGGGCCCTTCTGCACGAAGCGGCCGGCCTCGTCGACAAAGCCGTCCCAGACATCGACATATGTGATGCCGGTCTTGCCGGCCACATCCCGATAGAGCGAATCCAGGAATAGCGTGTCAGCGGTCGCCTTGGAGCCAGATACCACCGGCAGACCGACCCATAGCACCGGCACACCCTTTGACTTAAGCACCCCGATCATCTCTTCGATCTTTTTCCTGTAGAGCTCGACCCAGCGTTCCTCGCGAAACTCGTAGAGGCCGTTCGGCGAGCGAGCGCTATTCTTCGATGCCATGACCGGCGGCGCATCGCTATTGTCGACGGCATCGTCGGGCGACAATTCGGAATCCGTCGCCTTGTCATCCGGCTTTCCGACGGCGTCGGGCTTCGCAGCGGATTTTGCATCTGAAGGCTTGCCATCGGGTTTGGCCTTGTCGTCCTTCTTGTCGTCCTTCTTGTCGTCCTTCTTGGCGTCCTTCTTGTCGCTCTTCTTGTCCGGCGATTTGTTGTCGGGTTTATCGGCGGCCGGCTCGCGGATCGCGACACGGTCATCGAGCCCGAGCATGACGACAATGGCGTCCGCTTTCTCAGTAGCGAGAATGCCCTTGGCCGCGGTGGCCCAGTCGGCCGGCTCACCCTTGGGCATATACTTGATGAGTCCGGAAACCGTCTTGTGCCTGCGGATCACACCCATTTCCGGCTGCTCGGCATAGGCGTCCTCGAGGCCATAAGCCAGCCAGTCCGCCATGGCATCACCGAGCACCAGAATGTGGCGCTCCGGTGTGGTTTCGCGTTTCTCGGGCGGCGGCGCCTTTGAAAAATCCTCGCGCGCGGGCGCCAGCGATTGCCGATACTGCCAACGTGGCTGGGGCGCGCGCCGCTGGAACGGCTCAAACCTGTCGTTGCCAAACCAGCCACCACCGAACCCGCCACCGAATCCACCGCCGAACCCGCCGCCACCGCGGTACGGCTGCGGCCGCTGCTGAGTTCCGCCGAAATTGAAAAACTGCGCCGAGGACGGTCCGACAATGCCGAGCACCATCACCGCCGCGATCGCTAGCGCAATCAGCGAGCCGCTCCCGGTAAAGCTGCGCAGCTTTCTTGGTTTATCCGGCATGCCCTTGGACCGCACAAGACGCAGACTTGCCTCGATACAACCTAGCACTAACGCTCCGCGACGGAGTCTCAGATTACCGTGAAGTGCGTTACCGTCGGTGCGGACCTTCGGAAGCGATTAAACCACGGTCTTTCCGCCTGACGTCCGGCCTGCTCGGATCAGGGCCGATATCTCACGTCGCCGGGCCTCGCCTCTGCCGAGTAGCGGCCATGCTCGTGGGCATGTTGGTCGCCCTTTTGCGCACCCGGTGAGGGGCCGCCGTGCATTCGACACCTGCCGTTTGCCGTCCCGGGGTTTTAGATCGACGGGCAACTTGCCTCTCTCATAACAACCGCAGCCACGGATCGAACTGTCGACTGGCTTCGGTTCCGCTTTCGCTGCTAACCTATAGAGCGATTGACCGACGATGGAGCCGCCGATGCGCTGGATCTACCTTGCCATTATCATTCTGTTCGCAGCAGCGACGATCATCTTCGCGCTGCAGAACTTCGAAATTGTCACAGTGTCTGTTCTCGGCTTCAATGCACGCGTGCCGCTCGCACTGTTGGTTGCCATCTCCTACCTTCTGGGCGCTGCGACGGGCGGCAGCCTGTTCGCGCTGCTGCGCCGATCATACGAAGGTTCAAGACGCAGGATGATGGACTCGTGATGGCGAACAGGCGAGCCAGTCGCCTGTCCGGAAATCTCAATCGCTTGTGCTCAGCGGTGGCTTGCCAATAGTGCCTCGCTGCCGTCAGATCGGGCAGCAGCTTGATGCAGCGCAGCAGGGGCCTCGACCTCTCCCTTAGGGGAGTGTACGTTTAGCCAGAGCGTCTGTGCAGCGTTGGCGTCCAATGAACAAGGAAACGTCAAGAGAATTAGCTCGCGACGAGAAAGAGGCTCCTGCCCTAATTGCGAGTATACCCGCCAGCGCGCAACACCGCCGGGCTGCGTTAGCCGTTGTTGGTTTCCTTTCGGTCGTGTTCGCCATTGTCATCCCGTTTGCGCCTTTGCAGGTGGCGCGACTTGATGTTTTTATCCCGGTTGTTCAATCCATAATATGCTTTGCCGACCTCATTACGGCAGTTTTTCTGTTTGCCCAATATTCAGTCCAGCCTCAGCGTGCCCTTCTCGCTCTTGCAAGCGGCTTTATATTCAGCGGCCTGTTCGCATTCCTGCAAACGCTTGACTTTCCGGGAGCCTACAGTGCGACGGGTCTTCTCGGTGGCGGACCGAGTGGCGCGGCGTGGCTGTTTTCTTTCTGGCGCATAACATTCGCCCTCGCTGTCATCAGCTATGTGCTGTTGAAGGACGCGAATGAAACCGCCAGCCGATACGTAAAGCGCGACCCGATCCGGGTTATCGCCATTACGGTAGCCTGCGTGCTCGCGATGACCGCTGCACTGACGTGGCTCGGCACCGCAGGCGTAGAACACCTGCCAAGTCTGCTGGTCGACAGAACGCGACAGACTCCCTTTAATCAATACCTGGCCGGTGCGATGTGGCTACTCAATGCTGCGGCACTCGTGCTGCTGTTGGCTCGCATGCGGACTGTTCTCGATATATGGCTGAGCGTGACGCTCATTTTGTCATTCCCCGACTTTTCATTGTCGTTCTTCTATCCCGTCCTTCGTTACTCTATCGGCTGGTACACGGCGCGCAGTTTTACACTGATCGCCAGCTGTACGGTGCTGGTTGTATTGCTCGTGGAAACGACCGCGCTCTATGCGCGGCTTGCCAGCGCGACGATCTTGCATCGGCGCGAGCGTGCCCATCGCCTGATGAGCGTGGACGAGGCGACAGCCGCTATCGCACATGAAATCAAGCAACCGCTGAGCGCAATGTCGCTCAATTGCGAGGCGGCCTTGGAGTGTCTCAAGGCAACGCCGCCTGACTTCGAAGAAGTACGTTCATGTTTAACGGACGTGATGGATGCTATCAGCCGCGCGAACGAAATAGTCGTAAGTGTCCGCGCGCTGTTTAAATCGGCCGCCGGTCACAGGACGATGGTTGACGTCAATCGTCTGGTTCGGGAGGTGCTGAGGATGGTTGATCACGACCTGCATGTTCACGAAGTATCTGTTTCAACGGAATTGCAGGACGTTCCGCAAATAATGGGCGACCCCACCCAGCTGCAGCAAGTAATCCTGAACTTGATCAAGAATGCGATCGAGGCGTTGGCGAGCGGGTCAGTCGCCATGAAAGCTATCCGACTGGTGACGACCCATGACGGGAATTCGACCGTCTCGCTTTATGTCCAGGACACCGGACCCGGAATAGCTCCCACAAGCGAGACCAGCATCTTCGATCCGTTCTTTACGACGAAAGCTTCCGGAATGGGATTGGGGCTTTCCCTTTCCCGGCGGATCATCGAGGATCATGGCGGTGAGTTGCGGCTCGCCGAGACAAGTCGAAAAGGCTGCACTTTTGAAATCGTTCTGCCTACCGTAGCGGCAAGCGGCAGTGAGAGCTTCAGGCCGACACTCGCTACACGAGCGGGCTCAGGCGCGACCGGCGCACGGCATGGACGCGGAAGGTGACCATGCAAGGCCCGTCGATGCTCTCTTGAGACGCGCAAAAAGGGGCTGAGGATCAGGTTGCTCTCTTCACGATCTGGAACCCCTTGGCCTGCAACTCGAGTATTACGAGCTTGGCCAAATGTGTGCATTCGTCCGGCTTGATCCACTGTGGATTTCTCCAGTCCGGGTCGTCTTCCTTTGGGTAACCGACAAAGGCCGAACGAATGGCGAATTCAATCACGTCTTGGGGATCATCCGACATTGATGCCTGACCTGTGCGAGAGATAAATTGCCGCGTGGTGATTGGCTCCCGATGACCGTAGAGTCTCACTTGGGTTCTTCGCACCACGCTGTCTCAATACCCGGCGTGGTTTGATCTAAA
>CAWAYC010000032.1:0-80270 GCA_963786115.1 uncultured Alphaproteobacteria bacterium | reverse complement strand
CCTGAGTGGGCTGCGGCCTCTGATAGCGTGTGCCGTCCCGGGGCGCGGCCGAGCGCTTCAATCAGCGCGAAACCTCGCGCGATCGCGCGCACGTATCCGTCACTCTCTTTCGGCATGGCTGTTTCCAATCGCCCTTGCGCAACCGTGTCGCCTTGCGCATAGTGTTCGCAACGCGGCTAAATAGTTCGCTAGGCGAACATTATGTGAGGGTCCCCGATCATGCAAGCGCAGCCATTCGAAACCGACTTCTGGAAAGACGCCAATCTGCGAAAGGTATGGGATGACATCGTGCCCGGTGAGCCGCGCAAGACGATCCCCTACAAGCTGACTCTGGAGGCCATCCAGCTCTATTGCCGCTCGGTCGGAGAAGATCATCCGCTCTACTTCGACGAGGCCTATGCCAGGACCACGCCCTACGGCGGTTTGATTGCGCCTCCGTCGATCCACATTCTGCTGATGTTCGCCTGTACGCCTACGGACGACTGGATGCGCACGCCGGGCACCGTAAATGCCGGCCAGTCATGGAGTTACAACAAGCCTGCGCGGCCGGGCGACACCATTACCCTGCAAGCCCGCGCGCTGGACAAATTCATCAAGCGCGAGCGTCTCTTCGTCGTGCACGACAACGTGTTCTTCAATCAGCATGGCGAGGTCATCTGTTCCGGCCGCGGCCAGACCATCAGACCTGCCTGATCGCGGAAAGAAAAAGGAAACACACCATGACCACCAGCTTCGAGAACCTGGCTATTGGCGATACGATCAGCGGTCCGAAATTCGCCGTCTCGCGGAAATCGATCCGTTTGTTTTGCGACGGATCGCTCGATTACAACCCGCTGCACCTTGACGATGACTACATGAAGAACAGTTTTGGAAAGACGAACTTCGGCGGCATCATCATGCATGGGATGAACAACTTTGGACTGATCACCCGCATGTTGACGGACTGGGCTTATCCAGCCGGAGCTATTCACCGCCGATTGGAAACACGCTGGCTAAAACCGGTAAAGCCTGGTGACACAATTCGGCCGATGGGTGTCGTGAAGGCCAAGCAGACCACGCAGAAGTCGCGTTGGGTGCTGATCGATGTGATGGTCAGAAATCAAAACGACGAGCAAGTCGCGATCGGCGAAGCCATGATCGAATTTCCCGCGTCCGGGTCTGTTGCGGCCTGACCGGGTGAGCCGATGACGATCGCAATCGTAGGCGCCGGCGTCGGCGGCCTGACCGCGGCGCTCAGCCTGCATGCGGCGGGCTATCAAGACGTCGTTCTACTTGAGGCGGCACGCGAAATTCGCGATGTCGGCGTTGGGATCAATCTTCCGCCCCACGCCGTCCGCGAGCTGAGCGAATTGGGCCTTGAAGAGGAACTCGCGCGGTCGGGACTGCCTACAAAGGAGCTGGCTTACTACGATCCGGCAGGGGAGCTGATTTTGGCCGAGCCACGCGGTCTCGATGCCGGATATCGCTGGCCGCAATACTCTATTCATCGAGGTCAACTACAGCGGATTCTTGTAGACGCGGTGTGCAAACGCCTGGGCAAGTCGGCCATCAAGACCGGACAGCGCGCCATCAGGGTAAATCAGGAAAACGCGGGGCAGGTCCACATCGAAGCAGTGGACCAGTTCTCGGGTCGATCCGTGTCCTATGCAGCCGACGTCGTCGTGGCGGCCGACGGTATCCGCTCGGCGGTTAGAGACTGCTTGAAGGGCGGCGTGACGCCGCTCGCATCGAATGGCTGGTTGATGTATCGGGGAACCACGCGCGCCGAGCCGTTCCTCACGGGCGGCACGATGATTATTCTGGGCGACGAGACCCAGCGGGTCGTGGTCTATCCGATCGCCCCGGGCGTCATCAATTGGCTCCTGGTGCGCCCGCGAGGCCCGGCTGCGGATACCGAGCTTGGAAACTGGAATGTGAGCGTTGCGCCGCATATCGTGGCCTCGTTCGCCGAACAGTACCGGTTCGACTGGCTCGACATTCATGGTTTGATAGGCTCGGCATCGGAAGCATACGAGTATCCGATGGCCGACATCGACCCGCTGCCGCGCTGGGTTTTTGGCCGCTGCGCGCTGCTCGGCAACTCCGCCCACGCGATGTATCCCTTCGGATCCAATGGCGCCTCACAGGCAATTCTCGATGCGCGAGTGTTCGCCTACGAGATGGCTACCGCCGGCAATATTGACGAGGCGCTGCAGGGCTATGAAGCGCATCGACGCCCGCTCGCCAGCGGCGTGCAACTGGCCAACAGGCGTCAGGCCGGGAATGTCATGGCAAAGGTAAGCGCAATGGCGCGACGCGGCGCTCACGGAGATGCGGCGGCTGAACTTCAGGACGCTGAGCGCGGCTACAGGCGGCTTGCCGGATTCGACGTCGACGAGTTGAACAATCGTAAATCCTGGAATGCGCAGCGGCGCAGCAGTGGTCAGACGGATAGAGCTTGATTTGACAAGAGGTGCACGGATGAACTCACTCAGGGCTGCGCTGCTTCATGGGATGCTTGCTGCCGGACTGCTTGCAGCGAACTATCAATTCGCCATGGCGCAGGAAGCCTACCCGGTCCGATCCATCAGATTGCTTGTTGGATTCGCTGCGGGCGGAGCCACCGACGTCACCTTCAGGAAACTCGGCGAGCTTGCATCGAAGCAACTTGGCCAGCCGATCATCATCGAGAACAAGCCTGGCGCAGGCGCCACCCTCGCGCCTTCCACCATGGCAAAAACGGAAAAGCCGGACGGCTACACGATCGCGGCCGCCACGGCCGGATTGCTGCGCTATCCCTATATGCAGAAGGTCGATTGGGACCCTGTCAAGGACTTCACCTGGATCGCCGGTCTTGGTGGTTACAGCTTTGCGCTCGCGGTCAATGCGAACTCACCATTAAAGAATGTCAGTGATTTGATCGCCTACGCCAAGGAGAACCCGGGCAAGGTCACGATCGCCACCGCGGGCGCTGGCACCACCATGCATCTGCTCGCGGAGGCTCTTGCCGGTATGGCGGGTATGGAGATCACGCATGTCGGATACAGGGGAAGCAGCGAAGCTGGCACCTCCGTGCTCGGTGGTCATACCATGGCCACGGTGGATGCGGTCGGTACGATCTTGCCCTACGTAGAGTCAGGCAAGATGCGAGTGCTGCTTTCTTTTGATGCGCAACCCATGGAATGGCTGCCGGGAATACCGACGGCGAGAAGCTTGGGTTACGACCTCGTCTATCCTGCGCCTTACGGACTTGTAGGTCCGAAGGACATGCCCGCGCCGATCGTTGACAAGCTTTACCAGGCGTTCAAAACCGCGGCGGAAAGCGACGAGTATCGCAAGTTGCTCGAAACGTTGAAGCAGACGGAATGGCATCGGTCGCCGAGCGAGTACGAGCAATGGGCGCGGGAATTCTATGTATCGGAGCGTTCCCTCGTCGATCGCGCCAAGCTTCTACGGCAGCCATGACGAGTTTCAGGGATGCGACCGTCTTCCGGACTTCAGAGGAGAACACATGAACTGGGCTGAAAAGATGAGAACGTTGCGGGTTGCGATGGGTTTGGCGCTCATATCGTTCATGGCCGCTGTCGTCCCGGCAGGCGCCCAGCAGTTCCCGCCCGGCCAGATAAAGATCGTCGTTCCATTTCCGGCGGGCGGCACGACAGACATTCTCGCGCGCTTCATTGCGCAGTCCCTCGGGGAGAAGTTGGGGGTCTCGACTATCGTCGAAAACCGCCCCGGCGCGTCGGGCATCATCGGGTCCGAAATGGTGGCGAAATCCCCGGCCGATGGCAGCGTCCTGTTGCTTACCGCAACACATCACGTCATCAATCCGAGCCTGTTCCGGAAGCTGCCATATGACACCGAAAGCGGATTCTCGCCCATTGCCGTGGTCGCGAGCGCACCGAACGCACTCGTAGTCGCCAAGGACTTCCCGGCAAAGAACGTCGCCGAGCTCATCGCTATGGCCAAAAAGGAGCCGGGCAAGCTGTCGTTCGGCTCTGCCGGGATAGGGGGCGCCAATCACCTGTCAGGCGAGTTGTTCAAGCAAATGGCGGGCGTTGACATCGTTCACATACCGTACAAGGGCGCTGCGCCCGCGATGAACGATCTGCTCGGCGGCCACATCCCCATCATGTTCGATACGCTGCCGACGGTGCTTCCGATGGCCTCGGCCGGAAACATTCGAGTCCTTGCCGTCACGAGCACAACGCGAGCTGCGTCGCTTCCTGACGTTCCGACACTGGACGAATCCGGTGTCAAAGGCTTCGAGGCGACGGCCTGGTTTGGGCTCTATATGCCGGCGGCCAATGGCAATCCTGCGTACACTCGGTTGGTCGAAGCGGTGAAGGAAATTCTTGCCTCGCCGGCAGCAGGTGAGAAGTTTGCGACGCAAGGGGTTGTGCCCGGCAAGCTGACAGGTCCTGATTTCGGTCGTTTTGTGGAAGCCGAAATCAAGAAATGGGCCGCTGTGGTGAAGGCCGCCAATGTGCCCCTCGAGTAAGCGCAAGCAGCCGTCTGAAGCAAACTCCTCCCACGGCAGGCGGAACGGATCGTGACCGACAAAGAAGCTTTTAGTGGAATTCGAGTCCTGGATCTCAGTCAGGGTATCGCAGGTCCTCATAGCGCGATGTTGCTTGCGCAGCATGGCGCCGACGTCGTCAAGGCGGAGCCGATTACAGGAGATTGGGGTCGTACCCTCGGTCGGCCCTATGGCCAAAACACCGCACACTCGATCGCGTTCAACCGGGGAAAGCGGTCGATCGCCCTCGACCTGACCAAACCACGCGGGCTTGAAGTCGCGCAGCTTTTGATGAAGCAAAGCGACGTCGTCATCGAGGCGTTTCGGCCCGGCGTCATGGCTAAATACGGGCTGGCCTACGAGGACGCGAAGGCCGAAAATCCGGAGATCATCTACCTGTCCATCAATGGGTTCGGAAGTGAGGGCCCTGATCACATGCTGCCTGTCACGGACGCCGTGATCCAGGCCTTCTCGGGACTGATGACCGTCAGCCGATCAAGTGACGGTGTCCCCAACCGCCTCACCATGATCCCGGTTGACGTCGTCACCGGCCTCTACGCGTTTCAGGCGCTTTCCACGGCGCTTACGCGAAAGTTTCGGTTCGGAAAAGGCAGCTACATCGAGGCCAGCCTGATGCAGTCGGCCGCGGCATTCCAGGCTGCAAAAATCATGGAATACCATCTCGAAGGCGGCGAGCCTCAACCGCTCTATTCTCCGGTCGCCACGCTCCGTACCAGCGATGGCTATTTAAATGTCACAGCAATGAGAGAGCAGCACTTCGCGGCCTTGTGTGACGTAATAGGGCGGCCTGAAATGGCGGCCGATCCTGCCTATCAGGGCCGCGAGCAGCGGATTCGGAATGAAGCACCGTTGCTCGCCATCCTTCGTGCGGAGTTCGCAAAGCAGCCGACCGGTTATTGGGCGGCCAAGTTAACGGCGGCCGGCGTCATGAACGCACCCGTGCAGACCTATGGCGATTTTCTCGGTCATAGACAAACCAAGGCAATGAAAGCGGTCGACTATGTCGAGCATCCGGGCGTCGGCACGATCGCCATCGCGCAAATACCGGGTACGCCGCAGGTCGCGAGCCAAAACATCGGCCGCTCCAGGGCGCCCCTGATCGGCGAGCACACCTCGGATATTCTCGCTGAGCTGGGCTTCGGCAAGGATGACATCGAAGCGATGCTGACCGACAAGTCGGTGGCTTTGGCGGCGCAATAGACGCCTGGGCAACAGGTTCGACGAACTGGTTCCGCCAGGTAAGTGCTTGACTTATCGAATATGAAGACGGTTTCCTAAACCGTAGGTCGGAAGTTCGAGTCTTCCCGGGGTCGCCAACTGCAAAAATGCCGTAAGGCGCGGGAAATGACGGTTTCCGGCAGCCGATGCGCTCCCCGTCATGCAATTGCCGACGCGCGTATCCCGCTGCTCGCACCCTGAAATATGGGCTCACATCGACAGGTCAGCCTCGCGCCACCTTGCATTGCTTAACCTGCTTCCGGACAGGATGGATCAAAATAGCAATGCCGGCCGCGCGTTGGCCCGATCGGGGCCGTCTAATCCCGACAGCGGGACCAAGTACCACAAATCTGCGGGCGCGCAGGTGGCAGGAGGACGAACAAGGGCAATCGACGGATATTGATCCAGACAACTGGCCGGCATTGCGCGAACAAAGCCACCGCATGCTCGACGATATGCTCGATCATCTCCAGACCATACGCGATAAGCCGCTCTGGCAATCGGCGCCCGCATCGGCCCGCGCCTTGTTCAATGCACCGCTGCCGAACGAGCCGACGGATCTGGCG
Organism: uncultured Alphaproteobacteria bacterium; assembly: GCA_963786115.1. Lineage (GTDB taxonomy): Bacteria > Pseudomonadota > Alphaproteobacteria > Rhizobiales > Xanthobacteraceae > Bradyrhizobium. The sequence continues at coordinate 73,967 of CAWAYC010000032.1, read as the reverse complement.
GGCGTATATGCCACCTTTCGCGACAATATCCTCCCCTATGGCAGCGGGAATATCCATCCCGGCTTCATGGGTTGGGTGCAGGGAGGCGGCACGGTGACCGGTATGCTGGCGGACATGCTCGCCGCCGGCCTGAACGCCAATCTCGGCGGACGCGACCATATGCCGATCGAAGTCGAGCGGCAGATCACGAGATGGATGAGAGAGCTCTTCTCATTTCCGGCAACCGCAGGCGGATTATTCCTGACCGGGGCGTCGCAGGCAAATTTTGTCGCCGTCCTGCTTGCGAAGACGAAGGCGCTGGGCTCGGCCACACGCGCGCAGGGCATGCCGCAGGAGACGCGCCTTGTCGCCTACGCATCGACGGAAGTTCATGGCTGCGTTCCGCGTGCAGTCGAGATGGCGGGCGTGGGAACCGATTTTCTTCGACGCATTCCCGTCGATCCGCACGGCCGAATGGACTTGCGTCTCCTGCAAAATCAAATTGTCCAGGACAGGGTAGATGGATACAGGCCATTCATGGTCGTCGGCACGGCCGGAACGGTCAATACGGGTGCAATCGATGATCTCCGCGCCCTGCGAAACGTCGCAAATACCCACGATCTTCACTTTCATGTCGATGGCGCACTCGGCGCGCTGGGCATTCTGTCTAACGAATTGTCCGCGCTCCTGGCGGGCATAGATACCTGCGATTCCCTGGCATTCGACTTCCACAAATGGGGGCAGGTGCCCTACGACGCCGGCTTCCTGCTGGTGCGCGACGAGACGCTGCAATATCAAACCTTTGCCTCGGAAGCCGCCTACCTCACCCGCGCCGCTACCGGACTTGCCGGCGGCGACTGGTGGCCCTGCGACCACGGCCCCGATCTTTCACGCAGCTTTCGCGCGTTGAAGACCTGGTTCACGCTGAAGACGTACGGCCTCAAGGCATTGGGGGATTCGATGGCGGCCAATTGCGTCCTTGCACGCGGACTTGGCCAGCGGATCGAGCGCGAGCCGGCTTTGCGGCTCCTGTCGCCTGTCGCCCTCAACATCGTCTGCTTTGCCTATGTGGGGCGTGACGGCGGCGCATCCGATACGGTCAATATGCGAATCGTCGAGCGACTGCATGCAGACGGTCGCGTCGCACCGTCCCTCACCTATGTGCACGGCCGACCGGCCATCCGCGCCGCCATCGTCAATCATCGCACGGACGAAACGGATATCGATGCCCTCCTGAAAGGCGTCCTGGCCTTTGGGCTGCAAGAGGAACTTGCCGCATGTTAATGCCTTTTATCGCTGCCGGCGGCAGCGGTGTCCAAATGGACGAAAGAAGTCGGGTTGTGGGGATGCAGGCGATCGTCTCGCACCTCTTCGCCGATCGCGACATCACCCCGCTCTGGAACGAATTGATGCAAAGGGTCACCCAGGACGGCACCGATGCCGCCGCGATGCTCGATCTTGCAACGATCCTGCATACTGTCGGCCGCACGGAGGAAGCACGTCAGGTTCTCCGCGGTGCCGTATCCTTGAGACGCGACTTTTGCATCGTGCACGGCAACGGTCAGGGACTTCGGTTGCTGGCATTTGTCACGCCTGGCGATTTCATGGCCAACACGCCGCTGGATTTCCTGCTGGCAGACAGCGATTGTGTTCTTTGGCTGCATTACGTCGATGCGGACACGACCAGCCTTGGCGACCTGCCTGCGCATGACGTGGCCTTTATGGCAATCGGAGAATTAACCGAGAATGTGCCTGTTCTGAACCGTATTAAGGCATTGCTCGCCGACTTCCCGCGACCTGTCCTGAACAACGATCCCGAGTTGATCCGGAATCTGACGCGCGACGGGGTGAGCGCGATGCTCGCCGGCGAGCCGTCGATTCTTTCACCGCGGACCCTGCGCTTCTCACGCGCGGAACTGGAAGCCATCGCTTCCGGTGACAAAAACCTGAGCGACGCCGCACCCGACTTGTCATTTCCGCTCGTCGTCCGTCCGGTCAGCACACATGCCGGAAATGGCATGGAACGGGTTGCAACGGCCGCCGAACTAGCTGCGTGGCTCGAGGACGAGACGGCTCCGGAGCTCTACGTCGCGCCCTTTATCGATTTTCGCGGTCCGGACTTGCTTTACAACAAGCAGAGAATTGTCTTCATCAAGGGGAAGGCGTTTGCCAGCCACATGGCTCTCTCGGATCATTGGATCGTCCATTATTTGAGCGCCGGAATGAGCCAGAGCGCCGCCAAGCGCGCCGTTGAGCAGGCGTGGATGGAGAACTTCGACACGGATTTCGCTGTCCGACATGCCGAGGCCTTCGCGGCGCTCCATCGTCATATCGACCTCGATTATTTTGGTATCGACTGTGCCGAACTGCCGGATGGCCGTCTGCTGGTCTTTGAAGTCGATGTGGCTATGGTCGTCCACAACATGGATAGCGCGGGGATCTACCCTTACAAGCAGGTAGCGATGCGCAAGCTTTTCGACGCTTTCATCGAGGCCGTGCGCGGCAGCGCGATCGCTTGCACCCCTCTTGGCGAGCCTACAGACAATGACGCGCTTCTGGTTCGCGGTCCCGTAGCTCGGCCGGATAAAGCGACGGTTTCCTAAACCGCAGGTCGGAAGTTCGAGTCTTCCCGGGATCGCCATTCTCCCCGTCATGTTCGCCATGACGGGCGCTTGATGCAGCGGCGCTTTTCTTTTTCGGAAAGGAGGCGTACAATCAGCGGCATCAAACATTTCAACGTCAACTTTAAGTTACCGTTTCGCTTCGGCCAATTGTTCGAATCCTTTTCGGGGAAATGGATATGCCGACGACGCCCAGTCTGCCGACGCCCGATTTCACTTTCAATCCCGATTTGCCGGGGGCCTGCATTGCCGGCGTGCGGCCCTTTCGCAATGGCTCCTATCGGCTCGATGCCGAGACGGTCTCGCACAAGTTCATCGTCCACAATTACGGACACGGCGGCGCCGGCATCACGTTGAGCTGGGGTTGCGCGGCCAAGGTGCGCGACATCGTCAAGAGCCATCTGGTCGGCTCGCACGAAACAAAAGTGGCCGTGCTGGGCGCCGGCGTGATGGGCCTGACCGCCGCCACCATGCTGCTCGATCTCAATCCCGCGCTGACGGTGACCATCTATTCGGATCGTCCGACGAGCGAGACGACGTCATCCAGGGCCGGCGGCCAGTGGGCCGTCTCGGTGGTCGAATTCCAGGGCAAAAAGCAGGAACTCACCGACATCATCAAGATCGCCCATGCCACCTTCAAGGCGAGTATCGGCAAGGGCTTCGGGGTGTCCGAGCGGCCAAACTTCACCGCCTCGCCGTCACACAATCTCGACGCCGTCATTCAGCTCGCGCCGGGCCTCATTCCGCCGCGCGTGTCGCTTCGGCGATTGCCTTTCGAGGGACATACCAAGCCCGGCTTCGAGTACCAGACCCTGCTGATCGAGCCGCCGATCTTTCTCGCCCGGCTCAAGGCGGATCTGACCGCGCGTGGCGTGACCTTCGTGTCGAAAAAGTTTGTCAACAGGTCCGATGTCTTTGCCTCGGTGCCCGAAAATATCGTGGTCAATTGCACCGGGCTCGGATCGATGACGCTGTGGAGCGACCCGAAAATGGTCCCGATCAAGGGTCAGTTGGCGATGCTGCCGCCGCAACCCGCGCTGCAATATCTGTACGGCCAGGACGGCTACCTGTTCCCGCGCAGCGACCACGTCGTGATCGGCGGGACCTTCGAAGTCGGCGTGAACAATGAGACGGTCGACAAGTCGGTGTGTCAGGGGCTCGTCGATCACATGAAGTCGCTGTTCGGAAAGGCGCCGCCGATGCCGCTGCCCGACATCCATATCCACCATCCCGACCATGCGCCGGTGGTCAATCCGACGATCCCGGTGGCCTGACGTTCAGGGAATTGCCGTGAGGATGGCCGCCAACGGCGGCGTGGACATCGCCGGAGTGATTGCAATGGAACATCCGCTTCGCGTCGAAGAATATTCTCCCTCCGAGCTGCCGCAAGCCGCGGGGGCCGGACCCGCGCTGGATTCGCCGCCTGCCGAGGCGGCAATGGCGCCGCTGCCACCGCTGCCGAATCTTGCCGCCAGCGACGTGACTTTCCTGACGCCCTCGGACCGGCATTACGCCGATTTTCTTCCGGCAGCCAGCAAGCGCAAGCAGTTGAGCCCGCGCCTGCGCGCGGTCTGCAACACCGAGCATGCGGTGGCGGTCATGGTCGACTGGGTCCGCAGCAACAATCTGAATTTCGCGGTGAGGTGCGGCGGCCATTCCTATGAGGGGTTTTCGCAAACCGCCGACGTCGCGATCGACGTGCGCGGCCTGGACAAGATTGTCGTCGACAAGACCGCGGGCCTTGTCACGGTGGGCTCCGGCGTTTCGCTGTTCCAGATCTATCAAGCGCTGGCCGCGCAGGGGTCGGCGCTGCAGGCTGGAAGCTGCCCCACCGTCGGCATCTCCGGCCATCTGATGGGCGGCGGCCATGGCCTGTTGGCGCGATCGCATGGCCTGACCTGCGACGGCCTCCAGCAGGTAACCATGATCGACAGTGAGGGGCGCACGCTGCAGGCCAACGCAGCGTCCGAACCTGATCTCTACTGGGCGTGCCGCGGGGGCGGCGGCGGAAGCTTCGGCATTGCGACCCAGTTCAGGATCAGCGCGTTTCCGCTTCAAACCGCGCGGGTGTTCGGCGTATCCTGGAAGCTGTCGCAGTCGCATGCCGCGCAGATTTTCTCGGCGTGGCAGGCCTGGGCGCCGAATGCGCCCGCCACGATCACCTCGATCATGAAGGTCGGGCCCGCAGCAGGCGGGCAGATCTCGATGCGCTGCATCGGCCAGTCGGTCGGCACCGAGAACGAGCTGCGCAACCAGCTGCAGCCGCTGGTGGCACTGGAGACACCGTCATCGCCGCTGAAGGTGCAGTCGCTCGGCTTCCTCGACGCGGTGAAGCATTTTGCCGGGCCGCTCGATTACGAATCCATCTTGATGAAAGCCAAGTCCGACTATGTGCTGACACCGCTGGATTCAGCCGCCATCGACGACCTGATGGCGGCCGTCGGGGCCGCCAGCGGCATCGTGCTGTTGTGCGATTCCTATGGCGGCAAGATTGCCGAAATGGCCGCCGATGCCACTGCGTTTCCGCGACGGGCCGGCACGCAATATTGCATCCAGTATTTTTCGAGCTGGACCCGCGCGGCCGATACGCCGGCTCATCTCGCGCAAGTCGCAAGCGTGTACGCCGCGATGCGGCCGCATATGCCCGGGGCGTCCTACGTGAATTATTGCGATCTCGATCTGCAGGATTTTGCGACCGCCTATTGGGGCGACAATCTTGACCGCCTGGTGGCGGTGAAGCAGCAATCCGATCCGGAAAACGTATTCCACCACGCGCAGAGCGTGCCCTTGACCCCACCGGTTGCCTGAACCGGCAGAAGCGGATTTGCGCGGCCCGCATCGGAAATGTAGAACGCGGAGCAATCGGATCATTTTGGGACCGCCGGGTTGAAGACCGTCAGCACGCAACAGCTCACCATCGGCATGCCGAACGACGCGTCGGTCTCCGCGCTCCTGCTGCGGCCGCCGCAGGCGCGCGCCTGCTATGTGCTGGCGCATGGCGCGGGTGCCGGCATGACGCATCCCTCGATGGAAGCGACAGCCGCAGGGCTCTGCGAACGCGGCATCGCGACGCTGCGCTATCAGTTTCCCTATATGGAAAAGGGCAGCAAGCGGCCCGACCCGCCCGCGGTCGCCCATGCCGCGGTGCGCGCCGCCGTCGCCGAGGCCGCGCGATGCTGCGAGGGACTGCCGCTTTTCGCCGGCGGAAGGTCGTTCGGCGGCCGCATGACGTCGCAGGCGCAGGCGCTTGCGCCATTGGCGGGTGTGCGCGGGCTGGCGTTTCTTGGCTTCCCGCTGCATCCGGCCGGAAAACCATCCAGCGATCGCGCCAAACACCTCGCCGATGTCGAGGTTCCCATGCTGTTCCTGCAGGGCACGCGCGACGCGCTCGCGGAATTGAAATTGTTGGAGCCCGTCGTCAGGAGCCTCGGTCAAAACGCGATGCTGCATCTGGTGAAGGAGGCCGATCATTCCTTCCATGTGCTGGTGCGCTCGGGACGCAATGATCGCGAAGTCCTGGACGAAGTGCTCGATGCGCTGGCAGCGTGGATCGACGGGATCGCGGGCCGGCACCCGCGAGGATGATTGCGCTTCGCTTCATCCGGGCTACGATGCGTCCATGACAAATATCATGATCGTCAATCCCAACACGACCTCATCGATGACCGAAACCATTGGTGTTGCGGCGCGGGCCGTTGCCGCCTCGGGCACGAAAATAACGGCGGTAACATCATCGATGGGGCCGGCCTCGATCGAAGGGTTCTATGACGAAGCGTTTGCCGTGCCGGGATTGATCCGGGCGTTTCTGGATACCCCCGATGCCGATGCCGGCATTATCGCCTGTTTCGATGACACCGGTCTCGATGCGGCGCGTTCCGCCGTGCCTTTCCCGGTGGTCGGGATTTGCGAAGCGGCGCTGGTGACCGCGGGGCAACTGGCAAAACGCATCGCGGTGATTACGACGCTTCCGCGCTCGATCGTGCCGCTCGAAGAGTTGGTGCGCCGCTATGGCTTTGCCGAGCGAGCAGTGGTGACGGCGTGCAATGTCGCCGTGCTCGACCTCGAAAGGCCGGGTTCGGGCGCTGCGGAGAAGCTCGACACCGAGATTGCCCGCGCGCTCGACAACGGCGCGGAGGCGATTGTGCTCGGCTGCGCGGGCATGGCTGATCTCGCGGCAGCGTTGTCGCAAAAATTCGCTGTTCCCGTCGTCGATGGCGTGGCAGCCGCGGTAAAACAGGCCGAGGCGTTGGTTGGCTTGAAACTTACGACCTCCCGGCGCGGTTCATACGCACGGCCCGCCGTGAAAGAATACGCCGGCATGCTCGCGTCATTCGCGCCAAAGGCGTCAGGCTGACGGCGCCGTTCCATAGATCTTGTCGCGCAGCCGCCGCATGCCGGTGAGCCAGCGGTCGCTGCTGGAAGCTTTGCGCTGCATGTATTCCGCGACCTGCGGATGCGAGAGGATAAGGAAGCGCTCCTGCTCCATCGCCTCGATCACCATGCGCGCGATTTCCGCCGGCTGCATCACGCCGTCGACCCGCGCGGCGCTCGGGCCCGGGGTGGTCATGCCGGTCTGCACCGACTGCGGGCACAGCACGGAGACGCGGATGCCGCGGTCGCCATATTGAATGGCGAGATGTTCCGCGAGCGCCACCGCGGCGCTCTTGGTTACGCCATACGGCATGGAATTGAGCGAGGCGAGCAGACCTGCCGCGGACGCGGTGTTCAGGAGATAGCCGGAGCCGCGCGCGAGCATGCCGGGCACCAGCGCGCGAGCCGCGAACACGTGGCTCATGACGTGCACGCGCCAGCTCACGTCCCAATCGGCGTCGGACGCGGCTTCCTGTCCCTTGCGCGACAGGCCGGCGTTGGAGAAGAACACGTCGACCGGGCCGTATTTGGCTTCGGCGGCGGATATCAGCGCCTTGATATCCTCTTCCAATCCGACGTCGGCGGTCACCGCGAGCCCGTCGATGTCCCCGGCGACGCCGGCGAGACGATCGCGCGACGTCTTGAGGTCGGCGACCACGACGCCGCGCGCGCCGGCCCCGGCGTAGGCGCGTGCGACCGCCTCGCCGATTCCGCTCGCCGCTCCCGTCACCACGCAGACTTTATCCTTGATGTGCATGTTGCATCCCGCTCTTGAATGACGATCTGGATTACATCGATATCTTCGCCGTGGTTCAACCCGAATACAGTCCCTTGTCGCGTGCTTTCTGGATAGCGAGCGCCGCCATCAAATCGAGCATCGGCGTATCCAGCCCCGCGGTGCGTGCGAACGCGGCGGGCGCGCGGACCAGCACGTCGATCTCCATGGCGCGGCCGAGCTCGTAGTCCTGCAGGATCGACGGCTTGTGGTCAGGCGCGGGTCCGCTTCGGGTGACGCGCTTGACCTCGGGGATACAGCTTTGGGCAATGCTGTTGGCCTCGTCGAGCAAACGCGGGATGACATCGTGCAAGTCAGGATCGTCCCGCACGGCGCGCGCGGTCTGCCCGGTCAACAGGCACAAGACCGACATCGACATGTTGGTCAAAAGCTTGGACCAGATCGTCTCCCTGATCCGCGACACCGGCGGCGAGTTGATCGAAGCGCCGGTCAGGACAGCGCGCAGCTTTTCGATCCGCTCGCTGCGGCGGTCGTCGCATTCGCCGATCAGGAGCATGTTGCGATCGGGCGAGAGATTGGCGACCTTGCCGGGCGCGATCACCTCGTTCGACGAAAAGATCACGCCGCCGATGATCCGCGCTTTCGGGATCGCGGCGCGCAGCCGGCCGCCGGGATCGAGAAAGGAGAGGTTGGGTGGCGGTGGATGATCTTTCGAAAGCCCGATGTCGTACCACCAGGGAATGCCGTTCTGGGCGAGCACCACGGCGGTGTCGTCGCCGAGCAGCGGAGCCAGGCCGGTTGCGAGTGTGCCGACACCGGTGGCCTTGAGCGTGCTGACGACGACATCCTGCGGGCCAAGCGCCGCCGGATCGTCTGATGCCTTGACGTCTGCGGCGAACTCGACGTCACCGACGCGAAGCGCAAGGCCGCTCGCCTTCACGGCTTCCAGATGCGGCCCACGCATCACGCAGGACACCTCATGCCCGGCCAGTGCGAGCCGCACCGCAAAATGGCCGCCGACGGCGCCCGCGCCGAAGATACAGATGCGCATGGGGATGAGATCCTGGTAGGGAGCGATAACTGACGGCCAGTCTTCACAGCTTTCGCTGCAAGGCAACCTCTCATGCAGGCCGCCTCGTGCGGCTGGTTTCCGAGAGGGAACCATCATGCCTGGCCGGCGTTTTGGTAAATTGCCGTGGGTCCTTGGCTCGGAGGGAGCTTGTGCGTGCCATGCCAAAACTCGGACCAGGGATTGCCATCATTGTACTGGCGACCGCGCTGATGGCGGCCGGATATGCCTTTGCGAGAGGTGGCGGCCATGGAGGCGGTCACGGCGGTGGCCATGGAGGCGGTCACGGAGGCGGCCACGCGCATTTCGGCGGTTGGCATCACGGCGGTGGCCACTTTGGCGGCCGTCACTTCGGCGGCGCACACTTTGGTGGCCGATCCGCGCATTTCCATTCGTTCGGCGGCAGACATGCTTTCGTCAGCCACGGCATGAGATCGTCTGCGCTCAACGCCCATGCGCTTGCCCGCTCTTATCGTCATGCCGGCGCGCTGCATGATCCTGGTGCCCGGGCCAGGATCACCGCGGGCGCCGCGCTTGCCGGTTGGCATTTCGGCCACGCCGGCGGCTGGTGGCAGCACGGTAATGGTGGATACGGCTGGGTTGGGCCGCTGTTCTGGCCGTTCGGCTATTACGACATTTATGATTACGCGCTGTGGGGCAGAGGCGCCGGCGGGCCGTTCTGGGGCTACGGTTACGACGATATCTATGCTGGTCTGTTCGCGCCTTATGACTATGACGACCTTGCAGGTTACCTGCCGCCGCGCGGCGCATCCGGCGCAAGTGATGCGCCCGACAGGCTGGCGCAATTGTGCGGCGAAGACAGCCGCGATGTCGCCGGCCTGCCGATCGACCTCATTCAGCAGGTGATCGAGCCCACCGACGCGCAACGCGGCGCCCTCGACGAACTCGCCAACGCCTCGGTCAGCGCCGCGCAAAATATCCGCGCAGCGTGCCCGACACAGATTTCGCTGACCGCACCAAGCCGCCTTGCCGCCATGCAGCAGCGCATAGAGGCGATGGTTGCGGCGGTCGCCATCGTGCGGCCCGCGCTCGACAAATTCTACGCTCTCCTGGACGATGAGCAGAAGGCACGGCTGAATGCGCTTGCCGAGGACCAGCGCAAGAGAGCCACGAGGCGCGGCAGTACGCGTTTTGTGCAGAGCTGCGACGCGGTCCAGCCCTCGATATTGAAATGGCCGGCAGAGGAGGTCGAGGCCAGGCTGCGCCCGACCGAGGCGCAACGCAGCGAACTAGTCGCCCTGAAGGACGCGAATGATGCGGTAGCCGATATGCTCGCTACCTCGTGCCCTGCGGACGAGGCGGCCACGCCACCGGCGCGGCTCGCCGCCGCCGGCAAGCGGCTCGACACCATGCTGGAGGCCGTCAAGCTGGTGCGCTCTGCGCTGGATAATTTCTATGCGACGCTGAGCGACGAGCAGAAAGCGCAGTTCGAGGCGATTGGTCCGCGGCGGACGGCCTATGCGGATCGGGCCGAAAGACGCAGCCGGAGATAACCCGGCGCGCCGGTGACAATGCCCGCAATCTCGGCCTATTGTCCGGCATAACAAAAATGCCGAACAAAGGAATCGCCGATGCCTGCCAGCCCAGTTCTGTGGAATCTCGATGATCGCGGCGTCGCGACGGTCACGCTGAATTGTCCCGAGGTGAACAACGCCTACGATGCCGGTCTCATCCATGGCGTGCTGGCGGCGATCGATGAACTGGGCAGGAAGCCCCAGCTTCGCGTCGTTGTCCTCAAAGGCAATGGCAAGCATTTTCAGGCCGGCGCCGACCTGAAATGGATCAACGCGGTCCGGCCGCAATCGCCTGCGGACAACGAGGCAGTGTCGCGGGCGACCTTCGAAGCCGTGCAGCGGCTCAACACATTGCCGATTCCGACGGTGGCGCTGGTGCAGGGCGGCTGCTTCGGTGGCGGCACCGGCGTCATTTCGGCATGCGATGTGGTGATCGCGGCCGACAACGCGCTGTTCTCGATTACCGAAGTCCGCTGGGGGCTGACGGCGGCAATCATCATCCCGCAACTGTGCGATGCCATCGGCGTGCGTCAGGTCCGCCGCTACGCGCTGACCGGCGAGCGTTTTGGCGCGGAGGATGCGCGCCGCATCGGCCTCGTGCACGAGGTGGTGCCGCTGGGTGAACTGGAAGCCGCCGGCGGCAAGGTCGTCGAGCAATTGCTGGCCAACGGTCCCGAGGCGTTGGCCGAAACGAAGGCACTGGCCATGGAGAGTTCATTCGGCGGCATGAGCGTCGATGACGAGACTTACGCGCGCCTGGTGCGGACACATGCGGCCAAGCGCCAGACCGCCGAAGCGTCGGAAGGCCTCGCGTCGTTTGCGGAGAAGCGGGCGGCGAACTGGGTGCGCAAAACGTAATTGGTCCGATAGCCGACATGCGGTAAGGCATGGTGCCCATCCACCATGCCGGGAGCCCTGACGTGGCCCTGAAAACCATCGAAGAACCTGCACGCCAAATCCCGATCTACGGCGAATATGAAGTCGCGGTCCTGGGCGGCGGGCCGGCCGGCATTGCGGCTGCGGTCGCCGCCGCGCGGGCCGGGAGGCGCACGCTGCTGATCGAACGTTACGGCTTCCTCGGCGGCATGGGTACGGCGGCGGGGGTAACGAACTTCTGCGGGCTGCACGCCAATGTTCATGGCGAAATGCATCGGGTGGTGCAGGGCGTCGCCTCCGATCTGCTTGAAAGGATCGATCGGCTCGGCGGTCTGAACGACCCGCATCTGGTGCTCGGCAAGATCCTGGCGCAGGCCTATGACACCGCAGCTTACAAGATCGCGGCGGATGATCTGCTGGCTACCCACAAGGTCGATATCCTCTTCCACGCATTGGGCGCCGGCGTGGTGATGCAGGATAACAAGCGCATCAACGTGCTGATGGTGGAAACGAAAGCCGGGCGCCAGGCTGTGCGCGCAAAAATCTTCATCGATTGCTCTGGCGACGGCGATCTCGCGGCCTGGGCGGGCGCGCCGTTCGAGGTCGGCGATAACGCCGGCAGCATGTTGTATCCCTCGATGATGTTCCGCCTCAACGGCATCGATCCGGACCGGGCCGGCGAGGCCTGGCGAACGATCCCGGCGCTGATGGAAGAGGCCGAAGCCGCCGGAACGCATCGCTTTCCGCGCAAGGCCGCAATCGTGCGGCCGCAGCGCTCGCAGATCGAATGGCGGGTTAACTTTACCCAGCTCGCGCGCGAAGATGGCAGCGCCATCAACGGGCTCGAGCCCGACGATCTCACGCGTGGCGAGATCGACGGGCGTCGTCAGGCGATCGCGGCGTTCGAATTCCTGCGCACGGTGCCCGGCTTCGAGAAGTCCTATATCGTCGACCTGCCTCCGCAGCTCGGCATCCGCGAAACGCGTCGCGTGGTCGGCGGCTATATGCTCTCCGGCGAGGACGTGCTTGGCTGCGCCTCGTTCGACGACTCGATCGGAGTCAATGGCTGGCCGATGGAATCGCATATTGCCGGGGATGTGATCTTCAAATTCCCTGACATCCCGGGATCGCGCGGCTTCAACGAGCTGCCCTATCGCATGCTGGTTCCCGAGGGCGTCGACAATCTCCTGATGGCCGGGCGCTGCGCCTCGATGACCCATGACGGCCAGTCGGCCGCGCGCGTTTCCGGCGCTTGCTTTGCGATGGGGGAGGCGGCCGGCGCCGCCGCGGCGCTGGCACTGTCGGGCAATACGATTGTGCGCGACATCGCGGTGGAAAAGTTGCAACAAGCGCTCACAGCGCAGGGCGCGTTTATCGGGCGGGACCAGGCAGTCCCAGCAGGACTGTAAGACGGAGGAAACCGGATGAAGGGATTTGTGCGGCTCGCGCTGGCGGGTGTGCTGGCGGTTGGGTTAAGCGGGGTTGCGCGGGCCGACGACGTGCTGAAGGCAAAGATCGGCGTGCTGCGGCTGTCCTCGTCGGCGCCGGTTTTCATCGCGCAGGACAAGGGCTATTTCCGCGAGGCCGGGCTCGATGTCGAACTGAAATTCTTCGACGCGGCGCAGCCGATTGCGGTCGCAACCACGTCCGGCGACGTCGATTTTGGCGTCACCGCGTTCACCGCCGGTCTCTACAATCTGGCCGGCAAGGGCACGCTGAAGGTGATCGGCGGCATGAGCCGCGAGAAGGCCGGCTATCCCCTGATCGGTTATTTCGCCAGCAACAATGCCTACGCTGCGGGCCTGAAGACGCCAAAGGATCTCGCCGGCAAACGCGTGGCGGTGACGCAGGTGGGCTCAAGCTTCCATTATTCGCTCGGGCTGCTCGCCGACAAATACGGCTTTAAACTGGGCGAGGTAAAAGTACTGCCGCTGCAGTCGCTGTCGAATGCGGCGGCCGCGCTGAAGGGCGAAACCGTCGACGCTGCATTGCTCCCGGTTTCGACCGCGCGCCCGCTGATGGAGTCGGGCGGTGCCAAATTCCTGGGCTGGGTCGGCGACGAGACGCCATGGCAGCTGGGTGCAGTGTTCGCTTCGCCAAAGACGCTCACGAATGGCGCGCTGGTGACAAAGCTGTTGGCTGCGCTGGCGCGCGCGGACCGTGAATATCACGACGTGGTCCTGTCAGCCGTCAAGGACGGTAAGGCCGATATCAACGAGAAGACAAAACCGCTGCTCGACATCATCGCAAAATACACCAATCTGCCGGTCGAGCAGGTCGTCGGTAATTGTGCCTACATCGATCCCGACGGCAAGCTGGATGTAAAGAACGTCGCCAACCAGATCAGCTGGCTGCAGGAACAGGGTTTTGTCGACAAGGGATTTGCGGCGGATGCGATCATCGCGAAGGATTATGTGAAGGTGGATTGATATCGGTTCGCCGTCATGGCCGGGCTTGTCCCGGCCATCCACGTCCTTTGCGGGATAAACGAATGTAAGACGTGGATGCCCGGGACAAGCCCGGGCATGACGAGCTAAAATCGCCTGCGGAAGGAAGTACGCAAGAGTACCAGATGCACCTGATCGCCGACCATATCAGCCACCGCTTCGGCGCGCTCGACGTGCTCGACGACGTGTCGTTCCAGGTCGCCTCCGGCGAGGTGGTGGCGATCGTAGGTCCCTCGGGCTGTGGCAAGAGCACGCTGCTCTCGATCCTGGGTGGCCTGCTGCAGCCGAGCGCCGGCGCCGCGGAGCTGCGCGGCGCGCCGCCGGCGGACAGTCTCAATCCGCTGACCTTTGTGTTCCAGGATTTCGCGCTGCTGCCGTGGTGCACGGTGGAAGATAACGTGGAATTTCCGCTTCAACACACCGGCCTGAGCGCGGCCGAGCGCCGCGCGGTCATCGACGACGCGTTGCGCCGAACGGGGTTGTCCGATTTTCGCGGCGCCTATCCCAAGCAACTGTCCGGCGGCATGCGCCAGCGCGTCGGCATCGCCCGCGCGCTGGCGGTGCGGCCCGCGATCCTGTTGATGGACGAGCCGTTGTCGGCGCTGGATTCGCAAACCCGCGAACTGCTGATGGAGGATTTTATCCGCCTGCTCGCCGACGGCGCGATGGGGGCGGTCTATGTCACGCACAACCTGGAAGAGGCAGTGCGCCTCGCCGACCGCATCGTGGTGCTGTCGCGCCGTCCCGGCCGTATCAGGGAGACGGTTACCATCCCGATGACGCGGAGCGAGCGCGGCGACGCCAATGCGCGCGGCAGGTTGCTGACGTTGCAGAACGAGCTGTGGTCGCTGATCCGCGAAGAGGCGATCGACGCCGAGCGCGAGGTCCAGCATGCTTGACCGCGCGCCTCCGGATGATGCACGGACGGACGATCTTGCCGACAGGCGGCCGGTGGGTTTTCGCGGCGCCGGCTTCACGCCACGCGCGGGACGCACCTCCGGCTGGATCGCGCTCGCGCTGGTCATTGCGCTTTGGCAACTGGCCGGGAGCGCCGGCTGGGTGAACCCGCTGTTCCTGCCGCCGCCGTCGGCGATTGCGCTCGCGATCTACAAGCTCGCGATGTCAGGCGCGCTCTGGCATCATCTGTCCTGGTCGATCATGCGGATCGGCGCCGGATGGATCCTCGGCACAGTCGCGGGCGTGATCATAGGCTTCGCGATCGGCCTCTTCACGCTGGCGCGCGGCGTCGGCATCACCTTCATCTCCGCGCTGTTTCCGATTCCGAAGATCGCACTATTGCCGCTGTTGATCCTGTGGCTCGGGATCGGCGAGGAGCCGAAGATCGCGACCATTGCGCTCGGCGTATTCTTCTCCACCGCGATATCGGTCTACAGCGGTGTCGATGCGGTGCCGCGCAACCTGATCCGGATGGCGCAGAGTTTCAACGTGCCGTTCCACGCCATCGTCCGCAGGGTGATCTGGCCCGGCGCGCTGCCCTCGATCCTCGCGGGCTTTCGCATCACGGCGTCCGTCGCGTTGCTGCTCGTCGTCAGCGCCGAGATGATCGGAGCCGAATTCGGCATCGGTGCCTTCGTGCTGCAGGCCGGCAATCTGATGCAGACCGATCAGCTGCTCGCCGGCGTCGTGATATTGTCGCTGTTCGGGCTCGCCGTGGGGAAGCTGATCAATTTGGCGGAAGCGCGGTTGTTGCACTGGCGCTGAGGCTTTTCCGTCTCTCCGTCATGGCCGGGCATAGCCGTCCGAAGGACGGCGTCGCTTCCGCTCGCCTATGCCCGGCCATCCACTTCTTTGAATGCCGCCGGATTGTAGGGTGGGCAAAGCGAAGCGTGCCCACCAAGTCGATCTCCCCAGGAATGGTGGGCACGTCGCTAACGCTCCTTTGCCCACCCTACGATCCATCAAGGCCGGGGCGACATCAAATTACGCGTTGCCGCGATCTTCGCGGAACAGATCGAGCTTCTGCTGCACCGGGCGGTCCGAAAAACTGAACAGCACGGAATCCGTGTCGGCCTCGTGGGTGACCCAGTGCCAGCTCGGCACCACGAACAGATCGCGCGGGCCCCATTCGAAGGTCTGGTCGCCGATCCGGGTGCGGCCCTTGCCTTCGATGGCGGCGAACACCGTGGCGTCGGTGGCGCGGTAGCGCGCGGTCTTGAAACCCTTCGGCAGCAACTGGATGAAGGTGCCGATGGTCGGCATCGCGAAGTCGCCGGTCTCGGGGTTGGAGAATTTCAGTTTCAGGCCGTGGCAGGCGTCCCACTCGTCGCGAGCCTTGGCCTGCTCGAGCGCCTCGCGGGTGTAATGATAGGGATAGTTGAAGATCGGCGATGTCCTCGACGTGCGCTTCTGGTCGACCGGAAGCAGGTTGTGGCCGTAGCGGGCAAAGCTGTCGCCGGCAGGGCGGGTGATCTTCTGTTGATCCTCATTCGATCCCTCGGCAAACGAGGCGTCGAAGAACTGCACCATCGGGATATCGAGCCCGTCGAGCCAGAACATCGGCTCGCTGGTTTCGTTGGAATGGTCGTGCCAGGTCATCGACGGCGTGATGACGAAATCGCCGGGCTGCATCGCGGTGCGCTCGCCATCGACAGCGGTATAGGCGCCGCTGCCCTCGAGCACGAAGCGCAGCGCCGACTGGCTGTGCCGGTGGGCGGGGGCGATGTCGCCGGGCACCACCATCTGCACGCCGGCGAAGAGCGAGGTCGTGATCTTCGACTGGCCGCGCAGGCCGGGATTTTCCAGCACCAGCACCCGCCGCTCGGCTTCCTTGGCCGTGATCAGCTTACCCGCTTCCGTCATGTAGTCGCGGATCGAATCGAACTTCCACAAATGGGGCCGGCATGCGCTCTTCGGCTCCGGCGTGATCAGGTCGCCCATCACGTTCCAGAGCGCGGAAAGGCTTTCGCCGTCGATCTTCTTGTAGAACGCTTCGCGTTCCGGGGTCTTCTGCACGGCTTCCATGGTCAAGCCTCCCGTCGTGTTCTTGTTGGCGCGGTAGATTGACAGCATACTTACGATATGGGTAGCGTCAACATCGGCCCGCCAAGATAACGAGAAATTGGCCAACGAGAACATTCGAGGGAGGTTCCGATGAGGCTGCACGGCTATTTCCGCAGCAGCGCGGCATACCGGGTCCGGATCGCGCTGAACCTGAAGGGTCTCGCCGCCGAGCACCTGCCGCATCACCTTCGCAAGGGCGAACAATGCGCCCCCTCTTATCTCGCGATCAATCCGCAAGGGCTGGTGCCGACGCTGGAGAACGAGGCGGGCGCGATCCTGACCCAGTCGCTCGCCATCATCGAATGGCTGGACGAGACCCATCCCGAGCCGCCGCTGTTGCCAAAGGATCCGCTGCGCCGCGCCAAGGTGCGCGCCTTCGCGCTGGCGGTCGCCTGCGATATCCACCCGGTGCAGAACCTCAAGGTGCTGGCGCGGCTGCGGCAGCTTGGGTTGCCGGAGGAAAAAGTGACGGAGTGGGCGGCCTGGGTCAACGGCGAGGGGCTCGCCGCCTGTGAGGCGCTGATCGCGGATGAGTCCGGGCCATTCTGCTTCGGCGCCATGCCGACCATCGCCGATCTCTGCCTGGTGCCGCAGCTTGCCAATGCGCGGCGCTTCGGCGTCGATGTCTCAGCCTATCCGCGATTGCTCGAGGCGGAGGCCGCGGCAAAGGAAATGAAGGCGTTCGCCGACGCCGCCCCGGACAAGCAGCCCGATGCCGAGTAGCAAGCCGGCCCCGATCACCATGGACGCGGTCTATACCGCGCCCGGTTACCTGTTCCGCCGCATGCAGCAGATCGCGGTCGCGCTCTTCGTCGAGGAGTGCAAGGAGTATGATCTGACGCCGGTGCAATACGCGGCAATGGTGGCGATCCACACCCATCCCGGCATCGACGCGACGCGGCTATCGGCGGTGATCGCCTTCGATCGCTCGACGCTCGGCAGCGTGATCGAGCGGCTGCAAATCAAATCGCTGATCGAGCGCAAGCCGGCGCCCGACGACAAGCGCGTCAAGCTGCTCTATCTCACCAAATCGGGCGTCGCGCTGCTGCGCGACATCAAGCCCTCGGTCGAACGGGCGCAGGCGCGGATGCTGCAGCCGCTGGACCCGGCCGACCGAAAGAAACTGATGGCGCTGCTGACGCAGCTGGTCGATCTCAACAACGAGGCTTCCCGGGTGCCGCTGCGCGCCGAGGAAGCGCTCGAACATTTGGGGAAATCGAGCTGATGGCCGCCGCGGATGTCAGGCCGGTCCTGATCGCGGGCGGCGGCATCGGCGGCCTTGCCGCCGCGCTCGGCCTTGCGCAAAAGGGCATCCGTTCCATCCTGCTGGAGAAAGCCGCCGCGCTTGGCGAGATCGGCGCCGGCATCCAGCTCGGGCCGAATGCCTTCCACGCCTTCGATTATCTGGGCGTCGGCGAAGCGGCGCGCGGCATGGCCGTCTACATCGACCAGCTTCGGCTGATGGATGCGCTGACCGCCGAGGAGATCACCCATGTCGATCTGCGCGAGGGGTTTCGCGCGCGGTTCGGCAATCCCTATGCGGTGGTGCATCGCGGCGATCTGCACGGCGTGTTCCTGCGCGCCTGCGAGCGGCATGAACTGATCGATCTGCGGGTGAGCAGCGAGGTCATCGGCTACGATCAGGATGGCTCGTCGGTGACGGCGCGGCTCGGCAGCGGGGAGCGTGTTACGGGCCGGCTCCTGATCGGCGCCGACGGATTATGGTCGAACATCCGCAAGCAGGTCATCGCGGATGGGCCGCCACGCGTGTCCGGCCATACCACCTATCGCTCGGTGATTCCGACCGAAGAGATGCCGGAGGATTTGCGCTGGAACGCGGCGACGCTGTGGGCCGGACCGAAATGCCACATCGTGCATTACCCGTTGTCCGGCTGGAAAGTGTTCAACCTCGTCGTCACCTATCACAACGACGCGCCTGAGCCGGTCGCCGGCAAACCGGTCCCGGAAGAAGAAGTCATGCAGGGCTTTCGCCACGTGCATGAGCGCGCGCAGAACATCATCCGCCACGGCAAGAACTGGAAGCTCTGGGTACTGTGCGACCGAGATCCGGTGGAGCGCTGGGTCGACGGCCGTGTCGCGCTGCTCGGCGATGCCGCGCATCCGATGCTGCAATATTTCGCGCAAGGCGCCTGCCAGGCGATGGAGGATGCGGTGTGCCTGTCGCACATGCTGTCGCACCATGACGATCACGCCGTCGCGCTCGAGCACTACCGCGCCCAGCGATTCCCGCGCACCGCGCGCGTGCAGCTGTTATCCCGCGCCATCGGCGAGCACATCTATCACCCGTCAGGTGACCACGCCCGCCTCCGCAACGCCATCATGGGCGCGAAGAGCTCGGAGGATTATTACGGCGATCTGGCGTGGCTGTATGGCGGGACGGGGTTGAGCTAGCGCCACAAATTCCACCGTCGTCCCGGCCTCGAGCCGGGACCTATAACCACATATGTTTGTTTTGGAGAAAGCTGGGGCCGCCAACTCGTGTAATAATCAACATCGGTGATTATGGGTCCCCGCTTTCGCGGGGACGACATCGGGCGGGTGGAAGCGCTCCTCGCTACATCCTCGTCCGGGCTACATCTTCATCACCGCTTGCCGATCGATCTTGCCGGTACCGGTCTTCGGCAATTCCTCGATGAAAATGATCTCGCGCGGATACTTGTACGGCAGCAATTTTGCCTTGACGTAGTCCTGCAGCCGCTTCGTCGCATCAGCGGCTTCGAATCCGCGTCCATTCATCACCACGACGGCCTTCAAGGTCATGCGCCGGTCCGGCAGTTCGGCCGCGAACACCGCGCATTCCCTGACATCAGGATGATCGGCGAGGCAGAGCTCGACTTCGAGCGGGTAAACCCACTGGCCGGAAATCTTGATCAGATCGTCGGCGCGGCCGCGGAAGAAATGGAAGCCGTCGCGGTCGCGGACAAAGCGGTCGCCGGTGTAGATCCATCCGCCGTCGCGGATGGTCTCCGCGGTTTTGTCCGGCCGGTTCCAGTACAATGGCGTATTGGAATCGCCGCGCACCCACAAAATTCCTTCCTCGTCGTCACCGACTTCCCGGCCCTCCTTGTCCTTCAGCAGGATCTCGTAGCCGGGGACGCGCTGGCCGGCGGCACCAAGCTTCTTCTTCTCCGGCCGGTTGGAGAGATAGATGTGCAGGGCTTCCGTGGAGCCCAACCCCTCGATGATTTCGAGGCCTGTCAGCGTCTTCCAGCCGCTGAATACATCGGCCGACAGCACCTCGGCGGCGGACAGCGCCATCCGCAATGAGGAAAAGTCGGTGCCGACGGCGCCGTCGGCCCCGGTCAGGGAGGTGTAGAGCGTCGGCAATCCGAAGAACACCGTGGGACGATACTTCTCGATGGCCTCGAAGATAACAGCAGGCTTCGGCTGGCCCGGCAGCAGCAGCGTGGCGGCGCCGATCGAGAACGGGAAGGTGATGGAATTGCCGAAGCCGTAGGCGAAGAAGATCTTTGGTACCGAGAAGCAGATGTCGTCTTCCTTGAGCTTCAGCACATTGCGTGCGAACGCCGCCTCGCTATAGGCCATGTCGTGCTGCAGATGCACGATGCCCTTGGGCCGACCGGTCGAGCCCGACGAATACATCCAGAATGCCATCTCATCGCGGTCGGTGTCGGCCTCTGCAAGCTCGGTGGAGAAATCATGCAGCCATGGTTCCGCCGCGATCGCGTGCGGCACGGCGTGATCGCGCGCGTCGCCGTTGACGACGATCAGCGTGCGCAGCGGTGTGTCCTTGCAGGCGACGGCGTCGAAGCGCGAGCAGAATTCGGCATCGGCGACGGCGACCGATGCGCCGGCGTCCGAGAGATAGAACTGCAGCAGATCCGGTGGTGTCAGCGTGTTGATCAACAGCGGCACGAAGCCTGCTCGCACCGCGCCGAAGAACGCCGCAGGATAGGCCGGCGTGTCATCGAGGAACATCAGGATGCGGTCGCCGCGCCGCAGGCCGAGGGAGGCAAAACCGTGGCCCCAGCGCGAGGCGTCGGCGCAGAGCTCCCTGTAGCTGCGCGTCCCGGCGGGACCCGTCAGCGCCTGCCGTTCGCCGCGGCCATGGATGAGATTATCGAACAGGATGCGGCTGGCGTTGTAGGATTGCGGCATCGCAAAGCCGATCTCCCGCGCGCCGGGACAATCGGACGGCACCTGATCCGTGATCAGGCGGGTCATGGCTCGCTCCTCGACGCCTCATAGCGCGCCATGAAGGCCGGCGACATCGCGCGCAGGCGCGCGTCGTCGATCCGCCCCGAGCGGGTGATGTAGCTATAGGCGAAATCCATCAAATCGAGCTTCATGTGTTCGGAAAAATGTTCGTACCAATCGGCGCTGGTGCGCGCCGCCGTCACCAGCTTCTTCACGATCGGCTTGCGTTCGGCTTCGTAGCGGGCGAGCGCCGTCGATACATGCGCCTCGACCTCGAGTGCCTTGGTGAGCGCGATGGCGTCCTCGATCGCAAGCCGCGTGCCGGAGCCGATCGAGAAGTGCGCGGAGTGCAGGGCATCGCCGATCAGGACCATGTTCTTGAACGACCAGTGCTCGTTCCAGATCCAGGGGAAATTGCGCCACACCGATTTGTTCGAGACCAGCGGGCGCCCGCCGAGGGTTTCCGCAAATACCTCCTCGCAAATCGCCCTGGATTGCTCGGCGTCCTTGTAGGCAAAGCCGTAGGCTTGCCAGGTCGCGCGATCGCACTCGACGAGGAACGTGCTCATGTCGGGTGAATAGCGGTAGTGATGCGCATTGAAGGCACCGCGTTCGGTCTTGACGAAGGTCTGCGACAGCGTCTCGAACCGCTTGGAGGTGCCGTACCAGGCGAACTTGTTCGATGAATAGGCGAGCGAGCTGCCGAAATCGCCCTCGAAACTGCGACGCACCAGCGAGTTCAGTCCGTCAGCCGCGACGATCAGGTCGTATCCCGTCAACTGGTCGACTGATTCGATTTGCGTCTCGTACTGCACGGTGACGCCCGCGGCCCGCACGCGCTCCTGCAACATGCTCAACAGCGCGAGCCGCCCGATCGAGGAAAAGCCGACGCCGTCGATCTCGGCGCTCTCGCCGCGCAGATTGAGCGTGATGTTGGTCCAGCTCTCCATCCGCGGCGTGATCGCGTCCACCGTCTCGGGGTCGTCGGCGCGCAGAAATTCCAGCGCCTGGTCGGAGAACACCACGCCGAAGCCCCATGTCGCGCCGGCCGGGTTCTGCTCGAACAGCTCGACGATGGCATCCGGATGGCGCCGCTTCCAGAGATAGGCGAAATAGAGGCCGCCAGGGCCTCCGCCGAGCACGGCGATACGCACGGTCTTCCTCCCGGATCGACAGTATACTTACGATTGGGCAACAGACTAATCCCCGTCGCGTCGCGGCGCTACTGCAAAAATTCCCTCGGACAGCGCCTGCAAAGCGACGGGGGCCGGTAACTCAGCTACTGCGCGGCGAACTGGCCCAGCACTTCCTTGCACGTCGGCGAAAGCGATGCCGCGTTGGTAGCCAGGCACTGCACGATCCGGCCGCCCCCGGGCGCAACGCCGCCGCAAATCGAGCGGACATCGGCGCCGCAGGCCGACCGCAGCACGAACAATTCTTCACGGGGGCGCATCGGCCGCAATACCATGATCGTGGGAGCCGCGGTCGCCGCGGCGGGAACTGCGCCTGCCGCGGGCGCACTGCCACTGGCCGCTCCGACGGCCGTTGCGCAGGCCGCCGAGAGTTTTGCCTTGTTCTTTTCCAGGCATTGCAGGGCGGGCGCGCCGCCCGTCGGAACGCCAGAGCAGACTTTCGGGTAATCGGAGCGGCAGGCGCTGCGGATCGCAGATGTCTGCGCGCTGGAGGGTTGTTTCGCCGGCGCGCTTGCGGCGGCCTTGGGTGCGGCAGGCTCAGCGGCGAGCTTCGCGGTCGCTGCGGCGGGAGCCGTCTCCGTCCTCGGCGCGGCCGGCGCTGATTCAGCCTTCGGAGCGACCGGCGCGGATTCAGCCTTGGGCGCAGCCGGCGGTTCGACGGCACGCACGGCGCTCGCGCAGCTCGCGGAAAGGCTCGACATGTTCTTCTGCAGGCATTGCAGGGAAGCTTCGCCGCCGGGCGGGATGCTCGCGCAATGCGCCATATAGTCGGACCGGCACTGCGATTTGATCGCGGCGCGCTGCGCCTCGCTCGGCGCCTGCGCGAGCGCTGCAGTCGCGAAGAATGCCGTCACCAGCAACGCGCCGCGCGCTATCGCGCGCTTCAACGTGTTGATCATTTAAAAAAATCCTTTTGGTCGAAAGGGACGATCGCAAAATAATCCAAGTTCCCGGCATCATTTTCGGTTTCGGGTCCCACTGCAAGAGCTATGTTGCTATTTTCATGGGATGGTCGAAAGCTGCTTTCTGAATAGGAAACCGGTTCCAGAACACGATAGGCACATGCATGCAGCCTACGCCTTGGCCATCACGCAGCAGACGACAAGGCGCCGGTAGACAACGAGTTATTGCCGCCGGCCGGGTGTCTTTCGCCGTTGTTGCGATGGTTGCCTTATGCGGCTGCGAACAAAACACCTTTGTCCCGCCGCCGCTGTCGAAGGTGGACGTCGCGCTGCCGGTGCAGCGCCCGATCACGCGCTTTCTCGATGCGACCGGCAACGCTGCCCCGATCAAGAGCGTCGATCTGGTCGCGCGCGTGCAGGGCTTCCTGCAATCGATCGATTACCAGGACGGCACCTTCGTGAAGGAAGGCACCACGCTGTTCACGATCGAGCCCGAGACCTACAAATTGAGGCTCGAACAGGCGCAGGCCGCCGAAGCCGGCGCGCAGGCATCCCTGAGACAGGCCGAACTCGATTTCAAGCGTCAGTCCGAACTGGTGCAGCGGCAGGCCGTCTCGCAAGCGACGCTGGATCAAGCGACCGCGACGCGCGACAACGCCCAGGCCAATCTGCAGCAGGCCGAGGTCAACACCAGGCTCGCCGCGGTCAATTACGGCTATACCAAGGTGGCTGCGCCGTTCGACGGCATCGTCTCCGCGCATCTGGTCTCGATCGGCGAACTGGTCGGCGCGGCATCGCCGACCCATCTTGCGACCATTGTGCAGATCGATCCGATCTATGTGAATTTCAACGTCAACGAACAGGACGTGCTGCGGATCCGCGCAGAAGCCCGCCGGCGCGGCTTGACGCTCAACGATGTCAGGCATCTGCCGATCGATGTGGGCCTGCAGACCGACAGCGGTTTTCCGCACACGGGCCAGCTCGATTATGTCGCGTCGACCCTCAACCAGTCGACCGGAACACTCGCCGTGCGCGGCATTCTGCCCAACCCCGACCGCGTATTGCTGCCCGGATTTTTTGTCCGCGTCCGGGTTCCCTACGAACAGGAGGAGAATGCGCTATTGGTGCCCGCTGTCGCGCTCGGCAGCGACCAGGCGGGACGCTACGTGCTGGTCGTGAACGGCGAGAATGTCGTCGAGCAGCGCAAGGTGCAGACTGGGCCGTTGGATGGCGAATTGCGCGTGATCGAGAGCGGCCTGAAGGCCGATGAGCGCGTCGTCACCGCCGGCCTGTTGCGCGCGATCCCCGGCCAGAAGGTCGATCCGCAGCTCAAGAAGATCGAATCGCCATCGGCATCGGCCAAGTAGGAGCTGGCCATGATTTCGAAATTCTTCATCGAACGTCCCGTCCTTTCCAACGTCATCGCGATCCTGATGGTCCTGATCGGCGGCGTGTGCCTGTTCCGCCTTGCGGTCGCGCAATATCCCGACGTCGTGCCGCCGACCGTTCAGGTGACGACGCGCTATCCCGGCGCCAGCGCCAAGACCCTGGTCGATACCGTCGCGCTGCCTATCGAGCAGCAGGTCAACGGCGTCGAGGACATGCTCTACATGCAGTCCTATAGCGGCGCCGACGGCACCTATTCGCTGACGGTCACCTTCAAGATCGGCGTCGACCTCAACTTCGCGCAGGTGCTGGTGCAGAACCGGGTATCGAGCGCGCTGTCGCAGCTCCCCCAGTCGGTGCAGGCCCAGGGCGTCACTGTGCAGAAGAGGTCCACCGCGATCCTCCTGTTCGTGACGCTGACCTCGCCGAACGCGACCTATGACAGTCTGTTCCTCTCCAATTACGCCACCATCAATATTCGCGACGAGCTGTCGCGATTGCCCGGCGTCGGCAACGTCACCGTGTTCGGCGCCGGCGAATATTCGATGCGGGTCTGGCTCGACCCGAACAAGCTGCACGTGCGCTCGCTGATGCCGCAGGACGTGATCTCCGCGATCCAGGAGCAGAGCCAGCAGGTGACCGCGGGACAGGTCGGCATGCCGCCGACGCCTCCGGGACAGGCGTTCCAGTACACGTTGAACGTCCAGGGGCGACTCAGCGACAAGGATCAGTTCGAGAACATCATCGTCAAGACCGGCGACAATGGCGCTGTCACCCGCGTACGCGACGTCGGCTCGGTCGAACTCGGCGCCCAGACCTACAGCCAGGCGTTTTCGCAGAACAGGAAGCCCGCGACCGGCATCGCCGTGTTCCAGTCGCCCGGCGCCAACGCGCTCGAGGTCGAGCAGGCCGTGCAGAAGAAGATGGCGGCGCTGGCCAAGGGGTTTCCGCAGGACATCAAGTACGACACGCCGTTCGACACCACGAAGTTCGTCTCGGAATCGATCAAGGAAGTCTACAAGACGCTGATCGAGGCGGGGCTGCTGGTCCTCGTCGTGATCCTGGTCTTCCTCCAGGACTGGCGCGCGATGCTGGTGCCGGCGACCACCGTTCCGGTGACCATCATCGGCGCCTTCGCCGCGATGGCGGCGCTCGGCTTCACCGTCAATATCTCGACCCTGTTTGCGATCGTGCTGGCAATCGGCATCGTGGTGGACGACGCCATCGTGGTCGTGGAGGGCGCCGCCCATAATATCGAGCGCGGGATGTCCAGCCACGACGCCGCGATCAGCGCCATGGACGCGCTGTTCGCGCCGATCATCGGCATCACCCTGGTGCTGGTCTCGGTGTTCCTGCCAGCGGCCTTCCTGCCGGGACTGACGGGACGGATGTATGCGCAATTCGCGCTGGTCATCGCCGCGACCGCGCTGTTGAGCGCCATCAACGCCGCGACTCTGAAGCCGACGCAGTGCGCCTTGTGGCTGCGCCGACCGATACCGCCGGAACAGCGCAACTTCTTCTATCGCGGCTTCAACGCGGCCTATAATCGCCTCGAGCTGGGATATGCAAGGCTGATCACCAGCCTGGTCGCGCACAGCAATTTGTCGGTGATATTTGCCCTCATCCTGATCGGCATCGCCGGTTACGGCCTGTCGCGGGTGCCGACCGGCTTCATTCCGATCGAGGACCAGGGCTATCTCCTGATCGCCGCGCAACTGCCCGACGGCGCGGCGCTCGACCGCACTCAACACGTGATGGATCAGATCTCGGAAATCGCCGGCAACACCCCGGGCGTCGAGCAAGTGGTCTCAATCTCCGGCATCTCGGCGCTCGACAATTCGTCGAGCCTCGCCAATGCCGGCGTCGCCTATCTGATCCTGAAACCATGGAGCGAGCGGGGCCCGGGGGAGGATTTGCAATCGCTGTTCGTCAGATTGAACGAGAAGATGGCGACGATCCTGGAAGCGCAGATCCTGGTGATCCCGCCGCCGCCGATCCAGGGCATCGGCAACGCCGCCGGCTTCGCCATGCAGGTCCAGCTCCGCGACGGCAATTTCGATTTCGAAAAATTGCAGGCCATCGCATCGGCAGTCGTGAATAATGCAGAGACCCAAAGCGCCCTGCAGCACGTCAGCTCCTCGTTCCGTTCGATGGTGCCGCAGTTCGACGTCGAGGTGGACCGGACCAAGACGGAGACGCTGCATGTCACGACGAACCAGATCTTCTCGACGCTGTCGTCCTACATGGGGTCCGCCTTCGTCAATCAATTCAACAAGTTCGGCCGCACCTTCCAGGTCTATGTGCAGGCCGATTCGCAATTTCGCCTCACCGTGAGCGATATCGAACGGCTGGTCGTGCGCAACAGCCAGGGCGATATGATCCCGCTCGGCACGGTGGCGAAGGTCACGCCGGCGGTAGGGCCATCGCTGATCAGCCTTTATAATCTCTATCCGTCCGCGAGCATCATCGGACTGCCGGCCTCGGGCTATAGCTCGGGCCAATCGATGAACCTGATGGAGCAGATCGCCGGCAAGACCCTGCCGCCGGGGGCCGGCTTCGAGTGGACGGCAATGTCATACCAGGAGAAGGTGGTCGGCGGTCAGATCTACCTGGCGTTCGGGCTCGCCCTGCTGCTGGTCTATCTCGTGCTGGCCGGCCAATATGAGAGCTGGTACGCGCCGATTTCGATAATCTTGGCAGTGCCGCTCTCGCTGCTCGGCCCGGTCATCGTGCTGTCAGGGCTCAGGATAGAGAACAATCTCTATACCCAGATCGGCATTATCCTGCTGATCGCGCTGTCGGCGAAGAACGCGATCCTGATCGTCGAAGTCGCGCTGGAGCTCCATCTGCGCGACGGCAAGCCGCTGCTGGAATCGGCGGTGGGTGCGGCACGTGCGCGCTTCCGCCCGATCCTGATGACTTCATTCGCCTTCATCCTCGGCGTGGTGCCGCTTGTGCTGGCGACAGGTGCCGGCGCCAACGCCCGCAAGTCGATCGGCATCACGGTGTTCTCCGGCATGATCGCTTCGACGTGTCTCGCCGTGCTGTTCGTTCCGACGTTCTTCGTCGTGGTCCAGCGCTTTGAGAACTGGCTGAAGGCGCGGAAGCAGGAAACGCCCGAGCCGCAAACGATTACGCAGGCGCCGAGCGTGTCGCCGTAGCCGGGCGATATTCTATCCCTGTCGTCCCGGACAAGCGAAGCACGATCCGGGACGCATAACCTCGAGCATCAATTGTTGGGCAAGGCTGGAGCCCCGGCCGGCCGTAATCACGAACACCGGTGGCTATGGTTCCCCGCTTTCGCGGGGGACGACGAATTGAGAGAGTTTGGCCTACACCCTCACCATTCGCTTGCCGCGGTTCTCGCCGTGCAACAGCCCGATCAGCGCGTTTGGCGTGTTCTCTAGGCCGTCGATCACGTCCTCCTGCACCTTCAATTTGCCCGATGCGACCCAGGACTGCAGCTCGGTGAGCGCGGCATCGCGCTCGTCCATGTAGTCCATCACGATGAAGCCCTGCATGATCAGCCGCTTCACCACGATCAGGCCGGGCACGCCGCGCGGGCCGTGTGCGGACGGCACGCCGTCATATTGCGAGATCGCACCGCAGCAGGCGATGCGCCCGCGATTGTTCATCTGGGCAAGACAGGCCTCGAGAATGTCGCCGCCGACATTGTCGAAATAAACATCGATGCCCTTTGGCGCGGCGGCGCGCAGCGCCTTGTAGGTCTGGCCGTCCTTGTAATCGACCGCGGCATCGAAGCCGAGTTCGCGGGTGAGCCAGTCACACTTTTCCTTGCCGCCTGCGATGCCGACGACATGGCATCCCTTGATCCTGGCGATCTGGCCGACGATCGAACCGACTGAACCGGCCGCGGCGGATACCACGACGGTCTCGCCTTGCTTCGGCTTGCCGACATGAAGCAATCCGAAATACGCGGTGAGGCCGGCGATGCCGTAAACGCTGAGCAGGTGCGTCATCGGTTCCATCTTCGGCATCCTGGTGAGATGCTTCGCCGGCAACGCCGCGTAATCCTGCCAGCCGGTGTCGCCGAACACGATATCGCCTGCCTTGAGGCCGGGAGCCTTCGACGATACGACTTCGGCAATAGCGCCGCCGGCCATCACCGTGTTGGCCTCGACGGCTGCGCGATAGGTGGCACCGTGCATCCAGGCCCGGTTGGCGGCGTCAAGCGAAATGTAGCGCGTCCGCACCAGCGCCTCGCCGTCCTTCGGCTCCGGGACATTGCCCCTGGATAATTTGAAATGCTCGGGCGCGAGTTTACCGGTCGGCTTTTCCACCAGCAGGATCTGACGATTGACGCTGTCGTTCATGGCGTTGTCTCCCCTCCATCTGTTCGTTCCGTAGGCAATTCAGCGCGCGGGAAGCACGCAGCTGCACACATTGTGCGCTGCGCGAACGCTAGCTGGCATCCTGGCATTCCACAACGGGACCATTTCGGTACAGCGGCCAAGGCTAAACCGAGTTGCATAGGGGCACAAATCTGCCACACTCTACCTCACCGGGAACCTACGGGGGTAAGAAAAATGTCCAATAGGTTTACGCAATACATCCTGTTCGCGATGGCGCTTGGCATCGTGATGGGCTCACTGATTTTCAACTTCCTGCCCGACAGCCGGGTCGAGATCGCGGCCGACATAAACCTGATCGCGATGCTGTTCTTGCGCCTGATCAAGATGATCATCGCACCGCTCGTGTTCGCCACGCTGGTCGGCGGCATCGCCCATATGGGCTCTGGCGCCAAGCTCGGCCGCATCTTCGCCAAGACCATGGGCTGGTTCGTGAGCGCCTCATTCGTCTCGCTGCTGCTCGGCCTCATGATGGTCAATCTGCTGCAGCCCGGCGCCAATTTCCCGGGCACGCTGCCCGACAAGGCGCAGGCGACCGGCTTGCCGGTGTCAGCGTTCTCGGTCGAAAAATTCCTGACCCATTTGATTCCGACCTCGATCGCGGATGCGATGGCGCAGAACGAGATCCTGCAGATCGTGGTGTTCGCGGTGTTCTTCGCTGTCGCCCTGGGCGCGATGCCGGAGCGGTCGAAGCCGATCATGTCCCTGATCGACGATCTCGCCCATATCATGCTCAAGGTCACCAGCTACGTGATGCTGTTTGCGCCGATCGCGGTGTGGGCGGCAATCACGGCGACCGTAGCCAAGAATGGCCTTCTGGTGCTGTGGAAGCTGATCCAGTTCATGGGCGGCTTCTATCTGTCGCTGATGATCCTGTGGGGCATCCTCGTTGTTGTCGGCTTCATCGTGATCGGGCCGAGATACGCCCATTTGCTGCGCCTGATCCGCGAGCCGCTGATGATCGCGTTCTCGACGGCGTCTTCGGAGGCGGCGTATCCGAAGACCCTGGAAGGACTCAACAAGTTCGGCGCCTCGTCGCGGATCTCGGCCTTCGTCCTGCCGCTCGGCTATTCCTTCAACCTCGACGGCACGATGATGTACTGCACCTTTGCAAGCATCTTCATCGCGCAGACCTATCACATCGAAATGTCGCTCGCCACGCAGCTCGCGATGCTGGCGACGCTGATGGTCACCTCGAAGGGTGTCGCCGGCGTGCCCCGTGCGTCGCTGGTGGTGATCGCCTCGACGCTCAGCCAGTTCGGCATCCCCGAGGCGGGGCTGTTGATGATCATGGGCATCGACACCTTCCTCGACATGGGCCGCAGCGCCACCAACGTGATCGGCAACTCGCTGGCGACAGCCGTGGTCGCGAAGTGGGAGGGCGAGCTGAAGGCCGAGCATGAGCTCGGGCCCGACGACGCCGTTCCCTCCGATGCGGTTGCGGGTGCTGTATTGGCTGGCCATTGACAGGAGAGATGCATGCATCGATCTCCGCGGAAGCCGATATTGGCGGGCGGTTTGTTGCTGGCTGCATGTCTGCTGGCAACGGCGGCGCCAGCGCAGACGACCGGCGGCGAGGGGCTTAGCCCCACGCTCGCCAATATCAAGAACAGCCATACCGTGCGGCTCGGCTATCGCGAGAGCTCGCCGCCGTTTTCGTTCCTCGATCAGGCCAACCGGCCGATCGGCTACAGCCTCGAACTGTGCGAGGCGATCGTCGAGGAGATCGGCGTTGAGGTCGACGATCCCAATCTCAGGATCGACTACGTCAAGGTCACCTCGGACGACCGCATTCCAGCGGTGACGCAGAACAAGATCGACCTCGAATGCGGATCGACCACGGCAAACGCCGAGCGCGCCAAGCAGGTGGCGTTCTCACCCCTGATGTTCGTCGCCGGCACCAAGCTGATGGTGCCGAAGAGCTCGCAGGTCTCGGCGGTGACGGATCTGAAGGGCAAGACGGTGGTGGTGACCAAGGGCACCACCAACGAGCAGGCGATGCACAATGCCGACAGGAAGTTCTCGCTCGGTCTCAACATCGTCACCGCCGGCGACCACGAACAGTCCTACCAGATGCTGGTCGACGGCAAGGCCGACGCGTTCGCGACCGACGACATCCTGCTCTATGGCCTGATCGCGCGGCACAAGTCGCAGGACAAGTTCAAGGTGGCTGGCGAATATCTGTCCTACGATCCCTACGGCATCATGTTCCGTAAGGGCGAGCCGCAGCTCACCGCGGTGGTGGAGCGTACCTTCCGCAAGCTCGGTTCGAACCGCGATCTGATCCCGCTCTATAACAAATGGTTCGTCTCGCGCCTGCCGACCGGCGAGCGGCTCAACGTCCCCATCTCGCCGCAGCTCGAGGAAGCCTTCAAGGCGCTCGACGACACGCAGGGGACGAGCAACTAGTCCCTGTTCGTCCGTCGCCCCCGCGAAAGCGGGGGCCCATAACCACCAATGTTGATTGTGGACCTGATAGCGGCTCCAACAACGCACATTGGTGGTTATGGATGCCGGCTCGCGCTTCGCTACGGCCGGGACGACAAGACCTGAGTCGCGCAGGCCCTTCAACCAAACACCTTGTCCAGCGCGGCACTGTACGCCGCATGCACCAGCTCCGGATGGAGCCGGCCAAGTGCTTCCATCTTCACCCCTGAATTCACTTCGAGGATTTGCCAGACGTCACCGACGCGGACCACGTCGATCGATCCGAAGCGGATGCCGATCGCCTGCGCGGCTCGGATCGCAAGCTGAACGCAGGCGCTGTGGACGTCTCCCTCGTTCAACAGAACAGGCTGCGCACCCAGATCGAGATTATGGCGCCAGTCCAGGACGCGGCGTTGGCCCGCGGGCAGGATCGCGTCGAGATCGGTGTCGTCCGCGATGCCGTCCCGCGCGGCCGATCCTTGCTCGGCCGGTGCCGCTCCAGGCGCAAGCTCGCGCAGCGAACGCTTGCCGTCGCCCGTGACCGACGGCCGCTGCTTGCTGTAGACAATGAGCGCACGATCATCCAGCAACACCACGCGTACCTCGTCCTCGATCTCGACGTAAGGCGAAATGGCGAGGCTCGGGTAGGCGGCGAAGATCTTGGCAACGGCGCGTTCGAGTGCCGGAGGCGTCTTCACAAGGAAGACGGATTCGCCTGACGTTCCTTCATTGGGCTTGACTACGATCCCGTCGGGATGCGCGTTCAGCAGACCAAGCATCGCATCCCGCGATCCCGATCCAGGGACATGCTCGCTCAGTTTCGCTCCCAAAAACAGCGTGTGCGGGATGCAGGGCACGCCGGCAAGCTGCAGAACTTCCGCGGCCGCCGCTTTGTCGCTGGCGATCTGGTGCGCGGCGGCGCTGTTCAGCCCGACGTCATATCCAAAGGCAAGACGACGCCGCGATCCGCGCTGCATGACGATCAGCCAGCCGCCCGATCTCACCTCGATCGAGATGGAATGATCGAGGCAATATTTTTTGATGGTTTCTAAGAAGATTTGTTGGCTGGTAAGGACCACTCAATCATTTTCCCTTCGCCCGCCGCTCCGTAGCAATTAATTGCCAGATCAGCCCCGATCTCAGCAAGTTAATTGCGCGAGCCGCCGCATCTTAACGATGTCGCTTTCGAACCTTTTTACGAAATTGATCGACTGCCATGCAGAGTTCTCAATTGCACGGCAAGTCATCTTGACTATCTCTGTCATGCGCGCAATGGACACGCGAGATATTCAACGATTTCCGTCACTTTCGCGCGGTCGAAAGCCACGTAAATAGCCCTTAATTCGATCTTTTCTGCATCTGGTCAATCGGAAGAACAAAATCCCATGAGCGCGTTCTATCGAGAGAAGGTTCTTGCTGTCCGGCACTGGACCGATACGCTTTTCAGCTTCAGAGCTACCCGAGATTCCGGCTTCCGATTCCAGAACGGCCAATTCGCGATGATCGGCCTCGAGGTCGACGGCAGGCCGCTCTTGCGCGCCTACAGCATGGCGAGCGCCAATCATGAGGAAGAGCTCGAGTTCTTTTCGATCAAGGTCGCGGATGGGCCGTTGACCTCGAAGCTGCAGAAGATCCAGGAGGGCGATACCATCCTGGTCGGGCGCAAGGCGACCGGCACGCTGATCGCCGATAACCTTATCGCGGGCGAGCGGCTGTTGCTGCTCTCGACCGGCACGGGGCTTGCGCCGTTCGCGAGCCTGATCAAGGACCCCGACGTCTACGAGCGCTACGAGACCATCGTGCTTGTCCATGGCTGCCGACAGGTTTCCGAGCTTGCTTATGGCGAACAGCTGGTGGCGAAGCTGCGCGACGATGAATTGTTCGGGCCGCTGCTGGCGGAAAAGCTTCTTTATTATCCCACCGTCACGCGCGAGCCGTTCCGCAACCGCGGCCGCATCACGGATCTGATCACCTCCGAGCAGCTGTTCAACGACATCAATCAAGCGCCGCTCGATATCGCAACCGACCGCATCATGATGTGCGGCAGCCCGGCGATGCTGGAAGACCTGCGCCAGCTGTTCGAGGCGCGCGGCTTCCTCGAAGGCAGCCACACCGAGCCCGGCCATTTCGTGATCGAAAAGGCGTTCGTCGAGCGCTGATTTCCCTGCTCACTCCATCTGTCGTCCCGGCCCTTGCGCCATCGCGCATCAGGAGCCGGGACCCATTAACCGCGGATGGCTCGTTTTGAGCAGGTGGGAGTAGCAACGATGTCTGTGGTTGCGGGGCCCCGCGCCCTTTGCGCAATGGCGCACCAGGCGCGGACGCGGCAGTAGCACCTCCCGTTCACCCTCTGCTATAAGGCCCGTCGAATCTCGCGCGGCCGTTGCCGTCGCGGCGAAGGGAGCGGCCGGGAGTTGTCGGTATTCGATCAGGGCTCTGCCAAGACGGCTTTTGTGTTCGCCGGCGGCGGCAGTTTTGGCGCCGTTCAGGTCGGCATGCTGCAGTCGCTGGCGGCGCACGGAATTACCGCGGACATGGTGGTCGGCTCCAGTGTCGGCGCACTCAACGGCGCGTTCTATGCGGGCGATCCGACGTTCGAGGGTGTGCGTCGACTGGCCGCCATCTGGCGCGGCTTGCAGCGGCAAGATGTCTTTCCACTGACCTGGAGGACGCTGTTGGGCTTTGTCTTGCGGCGGGATTTCCTGATCACGCATGACGGCATCCGCAAATTGGTCGACGATCATATTCCGTTCCGCAACCTGCAGGATGCCAGGCTGCCGGTGCATATCGTCACGACCGACATCATCTCGGGTGACAGCATCGTGCTGTCGGAAGGCTCCACCGCGGAAGCGATCGTGGCGAGCACCGCGATCCCCGGCGCATTCGCGCCGATCCGCTACCGGGACCACTATCTCGCCGATGGCGCGATCTCGAGCAACACGCCGATCCGGGTCGCGGTCAAGCAGGGCGCGACACGGTTGATTATTCTGCCGACCGGACATGCCTGCGCGAACCAGACGCCGCCGGTCGGTGCGCTCGCCAATGCGCTGCATGCGCTGACACTGTTGATCGCGCGGCAATTGGTCAGCGAATTGGAAAACCTCGACCCCGCCATCGAATATTTCGT
This sequence comes from uncultured Alphaproteobacteria bacterium, assembly GCA_963786115.1. Lineage (GTDB taxonomy): Bacteria > Pseudomonadota > Alphaproteobacteria > Rhizobiales > Xanthobacteraceae > Bradyrhizobium. The sequence goes on along the minus strand of CAWAYC010000032.1, from coordinate 39,728 downwards.
GGTGCCGCCGCTTTGCCCGCTGGTGGGATCACCTTACGACTTCTCGCGCACGTCAGATCATATCGAGCGCGCGACCCGGACCACCGATGCCTGGCTGGCGCAAAACGGGCTGGCGCAGGGCATGATCCCCCACGAAATGCGGCCGCACGCTCATTGAGCCGGCCCCGGCGCGCCTACGTTGCAATGCAAAATAGCGTGCCCGCGGCGGTGGCGGGACCTCGCGGCGACCGGTGTCACATCTGTGAACCCGAGACGAATCTAATATATCGTATATCGTTTGTTCCGCGGGTTGGATTAGGCTGCGCCCGACGAGCGCATGGTCCGGGAAACTGGGTCCGTTCCGAAAGGATCATGCGCGAAGAAGATTGGGCGTGATTAAAATTCGAACAAAAGTCATCGCGCTCCTGTCCGGCAGAATTCGTTGAGGGGTTTTATGGAAACGCTGCTGCTTCCGTTCTCGCCACGCTACATCGTCTTGACGATCTGCGCAGTCATCACGGCGCTGCTGCTCGGCGTCGGGATCTTCGACCACAATCCGAAGGCGTGGGAGGTGGTGCTCGTCCCGACCATCATCTTCGGCGCGCTCACGCTGCTCGGCATTCGCGACCTCCTGCAGAAGGGCCACGCGGTGCTGCGCAACTACCCGATCTCCGCGCATATCCGCTTCCTGCTCGAAGAAATCCGGCCGGAGATGCGGCAGTATTTCTTCGAGAGCGAGAAGGACGGCATGCCGTTCAGCCGGGACACCCGCGCGCTGGTGTATCAGCGCGCCAAGATGGTGCTCGACAAGCGGCCGTTCGGCACCCAGGAAGACGTCTATCGCGACGGCTATGAATGGATGCACCATTCGATGGCGCCGAAGCCGCGTGCCGAGGAGCAATTCCGCATCACCATCGGCGGCCCCGACTGCAAGAGGCCCTATTCGGCCTCGGTCTTCAATATCTCCGCCATGAGCTTTGGCGCGCTTAGCCCGAACGCGGTGCGGGCGTTGAACGCGGGCGCGAAAAAGGGCGGCTTCGCCCATGACACCGGCGAGGGCGGCGTCAGTCCCTATCATCGCGAGAACGGCGGCGACATTATCTGGGAGGTCGGCTCCGGCTATTTCGGCTGTCGCAATCGCGACGGATCGTTCAATCCGGAAGAATTCGCGCGCGTCGCTACCGACGATCAGATCAAGATGGTCGAGCTCAAGATCAGTCAGGGCGCCAAGCCCGGCCACGGCGGCGTGCTGCCAGCGGCGAAGGTCTCGGAAGAGATCTCCAAGATCAGGGGCGTCGCGATGGGCGAGGATTGCATCTCGCCGGCCTATCACCGGGCGTTTTCGACGCCGCTGCAGATGATGGCCTTCATCGCCGAAATGCGCCGGCTATCCGGCGGCAAGCCGGCCGGATTCAAGCTCTGCATCGGTCACCCCTGGGAGTTTCTCGCGATCTGCAAGGCGATGCTCGAAAGCGGCATCTATCCGGACTTCATCGTCGTCGACGGCAATGAAGGTGGCACCGGCGCCGCGCCGCTGGAGTTCATGGACCATCTGGGCATGCCGATGCGCGAGGGCGTCAACTTCGTCCACAACGCGCTGGTCGGCATCAATGCGCGCGACCGCATCAAGATCGGCGCTGCCGGCAAGATCGCGACCGCCTTCGATATGGCGCGCGCGATGGCGATCGGCGCCGACTGGTGCAATTCGGCACGGGGTTTCATGTTTTCGCTCGGCTGCATCCAGTCGCTGAGCTGTCACACTGACCGCTGTCCGACCGGCGTAACCACGCAGGATCCTACGCGCGCTCGGGCGCTGGTGGTTCCGCACAAGATCGAGCGTGTCTATAATTATCATCATGCCACCTTGCACGCGTTGTCGGAACTGATCGCCGCCGCGGGTCTGGAGCATCCGAAGGATCTGCGCCCGATCCATTTCTCGCAGCGGTCGTCGACGACCGAGGTTCGTACGTTCGCGCAACTCTATCAGGCGCTTCGCCCGGGCGAATTGCTTGAGGGCACCGAGGACCCGCGCTACCGCGACGCCTGGGCAATGGCGCGCGCGGATTCGTTTCAGCCGGCGGGGTAGGGCGCCTCTGCGTATCATTCGCAAGAAGGGGATGACGCGGATAGCTCATCGGAAGATGAGCCCAGATTGTCGCATCGCCTGCGGCGATCGGCGGTTGTCCGCTGCAGACCAATTATCTATATAGCGGACATGAGCGGCCTCACGAAGAAGCCGAGGCTGGCCGGTCTGCGGTCACGCTTTTTGGCTATATTCTGTATCGCGCTGACCTTGTCGTTCGGCGTGAGCGCGGCTGTGTCCGCGAGCGCGAGTGCTCATCACGAAGTGGAAGTCGCAAAAGCGGCCTCACCAAGCGAGACCATTATCTGCGTAGGCGATGATCGGTCATGCGGATTGCCCGATCACGACGAGAATAATGTCGTGCCGCATCTCCACACGTCCGATATCGGCCTGATTGGTCTGCCCGCCGTCGATACTCCGGTAACGGTGCGTCGGCTGGCTGACGGAAAGCGTTCCATTGCCGTCGTGCCTTGTCGTTGACGGGCTGAAGCAGCCGACCCCCGAACGCCCGCCAAGAACCACCTGCATCTAGTGCGGCAGGCGCTTTGGCGCCTGCGGACAGATTCGAACGGCGTCCACGCGCCGCGTCGGTCATCGGCCTGAGAGCCGAGGCCGCACGCCGCCTGGCGCGGCCCTTCTCGCAGGAACGATCCAAATGTCGATACCAACGAAGTTATCAGCCCTTGCCCTGGGGCTCGGCCTGGCATGCGTGCAACCGGCTCGTGCGGCCGGGCCTGAAACCATCGCGGGCGCCCCCGGCCGCGTTGAAACCGTCAAACTCTCGGCGGAGCAAATCGCGGTCGCGCATATCGAGGTGGCGCCGGCCGGCCCCGGCGATCTGCTGCGGACGGTCCGTGTCCCCGGCAATGTCATGATGGATCCCGATCGGATCGGTCATGTGCCGGCAAAGGTCATCGGGACCGTCATCGAGTTGCGCAAACGTCTGGGCGATACGGTGCAGAAGGGCGAAATCGTTGCCTATCTGGAAAGCCGCGAGGTCGCCGAAGCCAAAAGCGAATTCCTGACGGCAGGTTCCAATCTCGAACTTCAAACCAACCTGTTCGAGCGCGAGCGGACGCTGTTCGAAAAGAAGATATCCGCGGAGCAGCAGTTTCTGCGTGCGGAGAACGCCTTTGCGGTTTCAAAATTGCGTTACGATCTGGCTCGCCAAAAACTCTCCGCGCTCGATGTCGACGAAGGCGAAATCGCCGAGCTTCCGAAACAGCCGGTCGCGAATTTGCGGCGCTATGCGCTGCGCTCGCCGACCGGCGGCCGCGTGATCGAGCGGAGAGTGGATCTCGGTGCGCCGGTCGGCGGGGACCAGCAGGAAAAGGAAGTCTACGTAATCGCCGATCTGTCGTCGGTGTGGGTCGAACTCATCGCCTCGGCGCCGGATCTCGCGCTCCTGAAGGAGGGCGACAGCATCGCGATCGAGGACTCGACGCACACGAAAGCTGTCGGCAAGACGATCTTCATCAGCCCTATGGTGAGCAAGGACACCCGTACCACGCGGGTGATCGTTTCGCTCGACAGCGTCGATGGACGCTGGCGGCCGGGATCATTTGTCAGCGCAAATATTCCGCTGGAGCAGCGCGCGGTCGGATTGCTGCTGCCGAGAAGCTCGTTGCAGATGATCGATGGAAAGCCGACCGTCTTTGTTCGCACGCCGGAAGGATTTGACGCCCGCGCGGTGCAAACCGGAACCGTGACGGAAGAGGCCGTCGAGGTGGTGGCCGGTCTCAAGCCGGGGGAGATTGTCGCCGTCCTCAACACGTTCGTGCTGAAGTCCGAACTCGGAAAACCAAAGGCGGACGAGTGATGATCGAGAAAATCCTCGACCTTTCGGTCCGCAACCGCTGGTTCGTCGTGCTGTTGACCGGCATCGCCTGCGCTCTCGGCGCCTGGTCGCTGATCAAGCTGCCGATCGACGCCGTGCCTGACGTGACCAACAACCAGGTCCAGATCAACGCCATTGCGCCGGCGCTGACGCCGGTGGAGATGGAAAAGCAGGTCACCTTCCAGATCGAGAACATCCTGGCGGGCACGCCGACGCTCGAGCACACAAGATCGTTTTCGCGCAACGGCTTCGCCCAGGTGACGGCGGTCTTCAGCGACAAGACCAACATCTACTTCGCGCGGCAGCAGGTGAATGAACGCCTGCAGGAGATCCGGCAGTCACTTCCATCGGGCGCCGAAGTCAAACTCGGTCCGATCTCGACCGGGTTGGGTGAGGTGTTTTGGTGGGCGGTCGAGTACCAGAAGCCGGATAAAGACGCGCCGGCGGCTGACGGCAAGCCGGGCTGGCAGAGCGACGGCAGCTATCTGACTCCGGAAGGCCGCTATCTGCGCGATGATTTCGAGCGCGCGGTTTACCTGCGCACGGTTCAGGACTGGATCATCCGTCCGCAAATGCGGATGGTGCCGGGTATCGCCGGCGCTGATGCCGTCGGCGGCTACGTCAAGCAATACCAGATCGCACCAGATCCGGCGAAATCGGTGGCGTATGGCATCTCGTTTGACGACATCGTCAAAGCCGTCCAGGCCAACAACGACAGCCGCGGTGCGAACTATGTCCAGCGTAACGGCGAGAATTACGTTGTGCGCGCCGCCGGGCGGATCGAAGACATTTCGGAGATCGGCGAGATCGTCGTCGCCACACGCGGGGATACGCCGCTGCGGGTGAAGGATCTCGCGGACGTCTCGATCGGGCGTGAGCTTCGCACCGGCAGCGCCAGCCTTGACGGCCGCGAGGTCGTGCTCGGCACCGCGCTGATGCTGATCGGCGGCAACAGCCGTACTGTGTCCGCCGCTGCCGCTGCAAAGATCGATCAGATCAAGACGGCGCTGCCGCCGGGTATTGTCGCAAAGACCGTGCTCAACCGGACGCAACTTGTCGACGCCACGATCTCGACCGTCGCCAAAAATCTGTCGGAAGGCGCGTTGCTCGTCATCGTCATCCTGTTCGCCCTGCTCGGCAATCTCCGCGCGGCGCTGATCACGGCGCTGGTGATCCCGGCCGCGATGTTGCTGACGGTTACGGGAATGCTGCAAGCCAAGGTCAGCGCCAACCTGATGAGCCTCGGCGCCATCGACTTCGGGCTGATCGTCGACGGGGCGGTCATCATCACTGAAAACTGCCTCCGGCATCTGGCGGCGCGGCAGCATCAGCTCGGCCGTCAGCTCGATCTTCCTGAGCGGCTCGAAACCGTGCGGATTGCCGCAAAGGAGATGGTCGCCCCTTCGGTCTACGGGCAGGCCGTGATCATCCTGGTCTACATCCCGCTACTGACGTTCTCCGGCGTGGAAGGCAAGATGTTCGAGCCGATGGCGCTGACCGTCATCTTCGCTTTGTTGTCGGCCTTCGTGCTTTCGCTCACCTTCGTTCCGGCCATGATCGCGATCGCGGTTACCGGCCGGGTGCAGGAAAAGCCAAACCGGCTCGTTCGCGGCCTGACCGATCTCTACCGGCCGGCGCTTGTTCGGGCCCTGAAAGTGCCAGGCACCGTGGTCGGCGCCGGGGCGGCGATCTTTGCGTTGAGCATCACCGCGTTCCTGTCGCTCGGGCAGGAGTTCAACCCGACGCTCGACGAAAAGAACATCGTGATCGAGTTGCGGCGCATCCCGAGCACTTCGCTTGCGCAATCGCAAAGCATGCAATTTGATCTCGAACGGGCGGTTTCGAAGTTTCCGGAGGTGGCGTTCGTCTTCTCGCGCTCCGGCACGCCGGATATCGCTGCCGACCCGATGCCGCCGAATGCCGCGGACGCATACGTCATTTTGAAGCCGCAGGAGCAATGGCCTGACCCGTCATTGACCAAACCGGAGCTGATCGAGCGGATCGAGACGGAATTGCAGAAGCTGCCGGGCAGCTATGTCAGCTTCTCCCAGCCGATCCAGATGCGCTTCAACGAGCTGATCGCCGGCGTTCGCGAGGATGTCGCGATCAAGATCTTCGGTGACGAGTTTGAGCCGATGCTGAAATCGGCGAACGAGGTGGCCGGTGTGCTCAGAAGCATCCACGGCGCCCAGGACGTCAGGGTGGAGGAAGCCGCCGGGCTGCCGTTCATCGAAATCAGCATCGACAAGAAGGAGATATCGCGCCGGGGCCTGAGCACTGCCGCGGTGCAGGATGTTATCGGCGCAGCGATCGGCGGGCGAGATGCCGGGCTGGTGTTCGAGGGCGACCGCCGCTTCCAGATCGTGGTCCGGCTTTCCGATGCGCTGCGGGCGAACACGGACACGATTCTCAATCTTCCGGTGCCGCTGCCGGCCGAAGGCGGATTGCCATCGCGCATGACGATCCCGCTGCGGGATGTTGCGTCGCTCACGTTTACCGAGGGGCCCAATCAGGTCAGCCGCGAGAACGGAAAACGCCGGGTCGTCGTGACGGCGAATGTGCGCGGCCGGGATATAGGGTCGGTCGTTCAGGAGGCCCAGCAGAAGATATCCGAGCACGTAAAACTTCCGCCGGGATACTGGATTACCTGGGGCGGGCAGTTCGAAAACCTCACCTCGGCGCGGCAACGGCTGACCATCGTCGTGCCTGCGTGCTTTGCGATGATATTTTTGATCCTGTTCGCAGCACTGGGCTCCGGGCGTGATGCGCTGCTGGTTTTCAGTGCGGTGCCACTGGCGCTGTCGGGCGGCATCGTTGCGCTCTGGTTGCGCGGCATGCCGTTCTCGGTCTCCGCCGCGGTCGGCTTCATTGCGCTATCGGGTGTCGCCGTGTTGAACGGGTTGGTGATGCTGACCTTCATCAAGCAGCTGATCGCAACGGGCCGGGCGCAATGGGAAGCGATTGTCGAGGGCGCCGTCACCCGGCTGAGGCCGGTTGTGATGACGGCTCTGGTCGCTTCCGTCGGCTTCATTCCGATGGCACTGGCGACCGGCACCGGCGCGGAAGTTCAGAAGCCGCTGGCAACCGTCGTGATCGGCGGCCTGATTACCGCGACGTTGTTGACGCTGTTCGTGTTGCCGGCGCTCTACCGTCTTGTTGGTGCGGGAGCTATGACAGGGCTCTCAACCGGAGCGACACCTTTAAAGATTGATGCCGAGTTGGGCGAGCACCCAGGTAGTGATGAAGTAAAGGACGGTCGCGACCGCGCAGCTTGAGGTGAGGCTGGGCCAGAAGGCTATGCCGGCCCTCGGCATCGCCGGCAGCAGGTATCAGAAGGTTGGATCAGAACTCCGCGTGCAGCCTCCCCGAGAAGACATGGACCGGGCCGCGGTCGGCATTGTAGGCGGGATTGGTGACGAACTGATAGTCCGCGGTCAGCGTGATCTGCTGGGTAAGTGCGTAGGCGTAATAGGTTTCGAGGATGCGCTCCTTCCGATAGTTGAGCGCGCCGTCGCCGATCAGAGGACCAAGGCCGCCGGCGGCAATGAAGTCGCGATGGTCGTTCGACAGCGCGTTGATCGCGCCGCCGATCCCGATCACGTCGTCGGGCCGGCCCCATTTGGTGCCCTTGATCGAGGTGCCCATCGACAGCGAGGCGTCGATGTCGGTAAACGCCATGATCTCGGTCTTGCCGTCGTTCCAGCTCCAGCGGCCGAACAGGCCGATATCGTCGGTTAGTGCCTGTTCCAGGTTGATACCATAGCCGTACTTGATGCGGCCCGTACGGGTCAGCGCTATGTCCAGATCGAGCGCCGGATTGTTCAGCGTCTCGCGATAGCTGCCGGAGTTTGCGCTGGTGATCCAGGCCATGGTGCGCAGTTTGCCCGGCTGCGAGAAGAGCTGATAACGCGTCTCCAGTTCGGCCACATACTGGCCGCGGCGGAAAACCTGCGTGTCGAAATTATTCGAATTCGATTCCGCGTCGATCAGGAAATAGCCGCCGCGCAAAGCCCATTGTTTCTGGTTGAGCTCGGCCGTCATACCGTAGGTCAGTCCAAGCTTGTCGGCCGCATAATCGAAGGCGCCGGGTGCCCACATCGACCAGTTCATGAAATCCTTGCGGGTATCCTTGGCGTAGGCATTGCCGTCGAACACGTCGACGACGGCGAACTTGCCGGCCTGCAGCGTCAGGCGCGACACGTCGACCTTGTCCGCGAGCTGCTGCTGTCCGCTGGCAAGCTCCTCCTGCTCGCCGCCAAATCCAAAAGTCTGGCGCAGGTACAGCCGCGACGTGTTGTAATGCGGGTAGGGGAAGTTGGATTTCTGCGCTTCGCCGCTCGGAAATCCGGCGACTCCCAAAGTGTCGTTCAGCCCAAAACCCTGCAGCAGTTCGGGGTTGAAATAGACCTCGCCGCCTTCCCAAAGCCGGGCGTTCAAATAGAGGCTGTTGCTCCAGGTCTGCTGGACTTGCGGCGCAGGCGTCAGGCTGTTCGGGCCGCTATAGGGCGCGCGGAATGCCGGATAGCCCTGCGGCAAGAACGTCGTCTGACCGTGGATTTCCCAACGGTCGGATTCGGTGTCGGTCAGGTCGGTCTTCGGCGTCGAGCCCGCCGATCCCGGAAGATCGATCTTGCGGTTGAGGCCGATCCGCAGTTGTTGGAAATCCAGTGACGAATTGAATTGCGTTCCCGATGGGAAGCGAATGTCGGCCTTGCCGAACTGGCTGTAGAGATATTCCAGGCGCGCGGTCCAGTGCGGCGCAAAGGCATATTCCAGTCCGGCGCCGGCTGCCCAGCCGAAACGGACGTTGATATCCTTTTCGTCGCTGCCGACCAGGGGCGTGTTGAGGAACCGTTCGCCGGCCCAGGCGACGCCGCCGGTGGCGTAGGCAAGCCACGGCCCTCGGGTGTAGCCAATGCGGCCGCGCGCGGTGCCGACATAGTCCCACTGCTCGGCGAAGTCGGAGCGCGGGCTCACGAGCGACGACACGATCGAATTCGAGGTCAAGTAGTTTGGGAACGTCAGATCGGCCTCTACGCCAACCAGCAGCCCGGAAGGCAGCCATACATTGTAGCCGGCCTGGACGCCGCCGATCACGCCGCTGAATACGTTGCTGGTTGTGGTCACGGCGGGATCGGTCAACATCGCGCTCGATGAGCCGTGGCTGTAGCCCGTATGGGCGCCGATATAAAATCCGGTCCAGTCGAACACCGGCTGCAAGTAGGGGGCCTTGACCGGCAATTTGATATCGGCCGCCGCGGCAGGGCTGAGCGCGAGCGCGGCGAGTGTGACGCCGGCAAGAGCGCGGTCCCATGGTCGGCGATCGTACATCATGGCGAGGATATATCCGGCGCGAACATTTTGGTGCTGTTTCCCGCCATCCCCGGCAACTTGCCGCTGTGCCCAGGAAATAGAGCCATCGCATCCCGCCCCGCCAGATTTCACCGATTCTCCCGCCCAAAGCCACATCACCGAAATTCCCACTTCATTCCCAATATTATTGCGATTAATTCGCAATAGCGTCTGGTCTTATTGCGATTAAGTCGCAATAGCAAGTAAGAGTGAGAGATGCCTACTGGATCGCATCGGCACGTGACGCGCGTGCAACACGGGGTCTCGGATCGAAGACATTGGCCGGTGAACAAGACGAGGTCAGGACGAAAAAAGTGACCCGCCCGGTGGGCCAACGGGGCGGGTCGATTTGGCACGGGGTGGATGAGGCGCCTGTGCCGGACGCAGGACTCCCCAATCAGGACGCTTTCGAGCGAGAACCAATCCCCAATTTGGATCGCGGGATGGGGTACCGGTTCTCCTCAGGAACGCGCGTCAAACCAGGCACCACTCAATCGAGCATCAGTAGTTGCAGGTGCGCACGCGGCCGATGTAATTGCCGAACGTGTCGAACTGGCGAACCCAGCCGCAGCGGCGATAACCATCGTAGTAGTAGCCGTCGTTGGCGGCGATCGCGCTGCCGACGATCGCGGCTCCGACGAGGCCGGCGCCAACGCCCCAGCCCCAGCCGAGCGGCTTGGCCTGAGCTTGGTTGGTGGTGGTCGCGATCGTGCCGGTAACGGCGAGCGCGGCAAGGGCGAGTGCGGCAATCCTGGTCTTGATCGACATGATAAACTCCATCCGGTTAAGGCGTACCGTTGTGGTCCGCGTGCACCTTTGGACGGAGGCTTTTCGATTCCGGTTCGAATAGAACCCGGGCGGCTTCGGCTGGCTGTTATTACGATGATATTACAATTACTTGGCCGACGGGTCGGAACGGATTGCCAGCTTCTTCACGTCGAAATTATCGATCTCGGCGAGCAGCTCGCAGAACGCGCGGGCGCCCTGGTCGATGAGTTTTTCGCCGTTCTCGGCGGAGGCCTTCGTTGCATCGCCGACCGCGCCAGCCGGATGCAGATCCTGCGCCTGCCAGGCAAATGGCGCGGGCCGCTGCGTGGAGAGCCAGCGATAATCCCTTTCCATTGCGATGCTCGAGGAAGGAAAACTCGCGATTGCCTCTCTGCGCACGCTTTTCGGATATCGCGCCAGCATGATCGAGGTTTCGACCGCGCCGCCGTGGATGCCGTGACGCAATTCCTCGGCGGAGAACAGTCCCTCGGCCGCGCTGAGGCGCGACCAGCTTGTGGTGACCGCAAGTAGCCCATGCCGCGCGCGCAGATCCTGCGCCACCAGCGTCATGGCTGCGCTGTTACCGCCGTGGCTCGTCACCATCACGAGCTTTTTGACGCCGGCGCGCACGACGCTCTCGCCAAGCGCCATCCAGCTCCCCAGTGCGACGTCCGTCGGCAGCGTGAGCGTGCCCGGATAATCGATATGCTCGGTAGAGATGCCAACCGGCTGCAGCGGCAGGAACGTCGCCGGGACGCTGTCAGGCAGCAGCTCGCGTACCCGCGCCAGATAGGCCTCCGCGATCATGACATCGGTGCCGAGGGGCAGATGCGGACCGTGCTGTTCAGTAGCCGCCAGCGGCAGCACCGCGATCCAGCGCGCGGGCGCGCTTCCGGGGAGATCGGGCCAGTGGATATCGGTCCAGTCGCGGGGCGGCAGCGAACTCATCAAGCGAAGCGTTTCATTGGATGGATTTGCAAGGTAGTTTGTTGGTCATTCCGGGGACGTTAACCCGCGCCTTGGATTATCACCTTTCCGGGCGTGATCCACGTCCATTGCCTCCCATCATGGGCCAGAACGATCGACGGAGTCCAACCATGAACCCGGCCTTTTTGCTGCGAGCGTTAATCGCGGGATTTTTGGTGATCCTGGCGCTGCCGGTGCCGGCCGGCGCCCAGACCCTGGACAAGGTGTCGTTTGGAACCAACTGGGTCGCGGAAGCCGAGCATGGCGGATTTTTCCAGGCGCTGGCCGATGGCACCTACAAGGCTTACGGGCTCGACGTCACCATCCAGCCCGGCGGGCCCAACACCAACAACCGCATGCTGCTGACCGCCGGCAAGCTTGACTTCTCCATCACCGCCAACACCCTCCAGTCGTTCGACGCGGTCGCCAACAACGTGCCGCTGGTGGCGGTCGCCGCCATGTTCCAGAAGGATCCGGAGGTGCTGCTGACCCATCCGGAAGTGAAGGTCGCGAAAATCGAGGACTTGAAGCCGCTGACGCTCTTGGTGTCGAAGGAAGGAATGACGACCTACTTCCAGTGGCTGAAGTCCGAATACGGCTTTAGCGAGAGCAAGGTGAAGCCCTATAACTTCAATCCGCAGCCGTTCATCGTAAACAAGCAAAGTGCGATGCAGGGCTATGTGACCTCCGAGCCGTTTGCGGTAGAGAAAGCCGCCGGATTCAAGCCAAACGTCACCCTGCTGGCGGATTACGGCTTCAATACCTACTCCACCTTGATCGAGACCCGTCGCGAACTGATCGACAAGAAGCCGGACCTCGTGCAGCGCTTCGTCGACGCCTCCATCATCGGCTGGTACAACTATCTTTACGGCAACAATGCCGCCGCCAACGCGATGATCAAGAAGCTCAATCCGGAAATGACCGACGAGTTGCTTTCCTATTCGATTGCCAAGATGAAGGAATATGGCATCGTCGATTCCGGAGAATCCCTGAAGAACGGTATCGGCGCCATGAGCGACGAACGGATCGCGAGCTTCTTCGACAAGATGGTGCGGGCCGGTGTCGTGCGCCGCGACATCGATTACCGCCAAGGGTACACGCTGCGCTTCGCCAACAAGGGCGTCGGGCTCAATCTGCGGCCGAAGAATTGATGGCCGAGCCCGCCTTGTCCGAGGTGGACGTGCGCGGGGCGGGGCTCGCCGTCAGCCTGCGCGGCGTCACCAAGATCTATGACAACGGCGTGACGGCGCTCGGCCCGCTCGATCTCGATGTTCGCAGAGGCGAGTTCGTCTCGCTGGCCGGGCCGTCGGGCTGCGGGAAGTCCACCGCGCTTCGCCTGATCGCCGGCCTTAGCGCACCGAGTTCGGGCACAGTCAGTGTTTCCCATCGTGCCGACGTTGCGCGCGGTCAGCATTCGATCGGCTTTGTGTTTCAGGAGCCGACACTGATGCCATGGGCCAGCGTGCGGGAAAACGTCCGCTTGCCGCTGAAGCTCGCGCATGCGCCGGTGGTGGAGGCCGATGGTCGCGTCAGCGAGGCGCTGGCGCAGGTCGGGTTGGCGGAATTCGCCGATGCCTATCCGCGCGAATTGTCCGGCGGCATGAAGATGCGCGTCTCGCTGGCGCGCGCGCTGGTTACCGATCCCGATATCTTGCTGATGGACGAGCCGTTCGCGGCGCTGGACGAAATTACCCGCTTTCGGCTCAACAATGACCTGTTGTCGCTGTGGCGCAACCTGCGCAAGACCGTGATCTTCGTGACGCATTCGGTGTTCGAGTCGGTCTACCTGTCGCAGCGGGTAATCGTGATGACGGAGCGGCCCGGACGGATCGGCGCGGAGTTTCGCATCGAGGCGTCGGAACCGCGAGGCGAGGAATTCCGTACCTCCGCCGAATATGCCTCTTTCTGCCGCGCGGTTTCGAACGCGCTGGCGCCTTCCTACGCCGGACAGCCAGGCGCATGATTTCTCCGCTGCGGCTCGCCCGAATCCTGCTTCCCGTCGTGGTGCTGGCCCTGGGCGTCGCGCTGTGGGAATTCCTGGTGCTCGTCAACGATATCCCGCCCTATGTTCTGCCGGGACCGTCGGCGGTGTTCCGGACACTCGTCAGCGACTGGCCGGTGCTGTCGCAATCCCTCGGTGTAACCCTGCTGACCACGCTCGAAGGCTTCATCGCCGCCGCGATCGGCGGCGTCGCGCTGGCGTTATTGTTCAATCAATCGAAATGGCTCGAAGATTCGCTGCTTCCCTATGCGATCATTCTGCAGGTCACGCCTGTGATCGCGGTCGCGCCGTTGCTTCTGATCTATCTGCAGCAGCAGACCGCGGTGATCGTATGCGCCTGGATCGTTGCGTTCTTTCCGGTGCTGTCGAATACCACGCTCGGGCTGAATTCGGTCGATCGCAACCTGGCGGGGCTGTTTCAGCTCTATGGCGCGACGCGGATGCAGACGCTGCGCTATCTCAAATTTCCGTCAGCGCTGCCCTTCATCCTCGGCGGATTGCGCATTGCGGGCGGGCTGTCGTTGATCGGCGCCGTGGCTGCCGAAATCGCTGCCGGCACGGCCGGCGCAGGTTCCGGCCTTGCGTTCCGCATCGCCGAGTCCGGCTATCGCCTCAATATTCCTCGAATGTTCGCGGCGTTGTTGTTGCTCTCTCTCGCCGGGATTGTCATTTATGGGGTGCTGGCGCTAGTTTCGCACCTGGTATTGCGGCGCTGGCACGAGAGCGCGCTTGGAAAGGAAGGCTGATGACCGGAACTATCTCATCGGAAAAGATCGACCTTCTGGTTTACGGACCGATCAGGCCGATTCTCGTAAACGGCTTTCCCGACCAGTTCGTGCTGCATACGGCCGAAACCACCGCCGATCTGGAGCGGTTGACGCCGGATACGGTCGCGAAGATCCGCGGCATGGCCGTCACCTATCACACGGTGCGGGCCGACAAGACCGCGCTGTCGAAATTTCCGAAGCTCGAAATCGCTTCGAGTTTCGGTGTCGGCTACGATCATGTCGATTCCGCCTACGCGCGCGATCACAACATCGTCGTCACCAACACGCCCGACGTGCTGACCGAGGAAGTCGCGGACGTCGCGATGGGGCTTCTGATCGCAACGCTGCGCGAGTTCATCAAGGCCGACCGCTACGTGCGCTCCGGTCTCTGGCAGTCGCAGAATTATCCCCTGAGCGTCGGCTCGTTGCGCGACCGCAAGGTCGGCATCGTCGGCATGGGGCGGATCGGGCAGGCGGTCGGGCGCCGGCTCGAGGCCTCGCGCGTTCCCGTCTTCTACCACTCGCGCAAGCCGGCCGAGGGCGTCGCCTACAAGCACTATCCGGATCTGATCGAGATGGCGAAGGCGGTGGATACGCTGATCGTCATCGTGCCCGGCGGCGCCGCGACCGCGAAGATGATCAATGCCGACGTATTGAAGGCGCTCGGTCCGCGCGGGGTCTTGATCAACGTCGCGCGCGGCTCCGTGGTCGACGAGCCGGCCTTGATCGCGGCGCTGAATTCCGGGGCCATTTTGGCGGCCGGACTGGACGTGTTCGCGGCCGAGCCGAGTGTGCCGGACGAACTGAAGGCGATGCAGAATGTGGTGCTGCTGCCACATATCGGCTCGGCTTCGGTGGTAACCCGCAACGCCATGGACCAACTCGTGGTCGACAATTTGAAAAGCTGGTTCGCCGGCAAGCCGCCGTTGACGCCGGTTGCGGAGACTCCTGTAAAGGGCCGTTGATGCAGTCTCGCCGTCCCGATATCGCGCTTGCCGCGCTCATGTTGCTGGTCGCGGGTTTGTCGCCGGCACCGGCGCAGGACGCTTCCACCCTGAAGAAGGACATGATCGGCCAGTGGGAGCTTGCGACCACGGAACGCAGCAAGACCTGCGTCGTCACGCTGAAAGGCGATTTGGGCCCGCAAGGCCTCAAGCTTGAGCTGGAGCCGGGCTGTGCGGCGGCGCTGCCCTTCACCAAGGAGATTACCGCCTGGAATATCAGGGGGCTCGATATCGTCCGGCTGCAGAACGCCGCCGGCGAGGCGGTGATCGACTTTACCGAAGTCGAGAGCGGCATCTTCGAGGGGCTCCGAACCGGTGAGGGCGTCTACATCCTGCAAAATCTCGTCGCTGCCCGCTCGCTCGCCAAATCGATGGACCAGATGATCGGCGACTGGTCGATGGTGCGTGGCAACGGCGAGGCGATCTGCAGCCTGACGCTGACCAACACCGAAGCCGGCCAGGACAATTTCCAGGTATTCCTGAAGCCGAAATGCGATCCTGCGATCGCGGCTTTCGGGCCGACGCTGTGGCGGCTCGACCATGGCCAGATGCTTCTGATGTCGGCCAAGGGCGAAACCTGGCAGTTCGAGGCCGACGACAACGCGCAGTGGCGGAAGGTGCCCGATAGCGCCGATCCCCTGATGATGCTGCGCGGGCAGTAGGCCCGGATGGTCCGGTTTGCCAAGGCCGGGATCGCAAATATTTCCAACGCGCATGTCGATACGCCGCCGGCTGGTTCGTCGTCCCGAATAGCGAGACAGTTTTGCGGGCAATCCCTGCCGGCGGCTCGCCTCAACGGGAGTTTTGCGATGCGCTTCATGTATATCGTTACCTCGTCCCAGCCCAACCGAGGTCCGACGCCGGCCCTCATGGAGGCGATGGGCAAGCTCGCCGATCGGGAGATCAAGGCGGGTCGCATGCTCGATAGCGGCGGACTGATGCCGGTCCAGATGGGCGCGCAGGTCAAAATAACGGACGGCAAGCTCAGCGTCGTCGATGGCCCGTTTGTAGAAAGCAAGGAGCTGATCGGCGGCTACGCGATATTCGAGCTGCGCGACAAGGAAGAGGCTGTGGCGGCCGCAAGGGAATTCATGCAGTTGCACCTCGATCACATGCCGGGCTGGGAAGGAACGTGCGAGGTGCGCTCGTTCGCGACGCCGGACATGGAAGGGGCCTGCCAGGTCGATGCGCGGGTCGCCTCTTGAGGCGGCAGCGCCGCGGGCAGTGTCGGCGGCCGTGACGGCCGCCGAAATCCACCGCACCATCCTCGCGGTCTGGCGGATCGAGCAGCCGCGCCTGATCACGAGCCTGTCGCGGATGCTGCGCGACGTTCCGCTGGCCGAGGACCTGACGCAGGACGCGCTGGTGGCCGCCCTCCAGCACTGGCCGGCCACGGGCGTTCCGGCAAACCCCGGCGCATGGCTGCTCGCCACCGCCAAGCGCCGCGCGCTGGATCATCTGCGCCGCCGGCGGATGCTGGCGTGCAAGAACGAGATGATCGTGCGGGATCTGGAGCAGGAGCAGCAGGCCATGCCTGATTTCGACTCCGCGCTGGATGACGATATCGGCGACGAATTGCTGCGCCTGATCTTCACCGCCTGTCACCCGCGCCTGTCGCGCGAAGCCCGCGCGGCACTGGCGCTGCGGATGATCTGCGGATTGACGACGGAAGAGATCGCGCGGGCCTTCCTGCAGCCGGAGGCGACGATTGCCCAGCGCATCGTACGCGCCAAGCGGACGCTCTCGGATTCCGGGTTGGCCTATGAGACCCCACGCGGCGAGGAATTATCGCAGCGGCTCGCGTCGGTGCTGGAGGTCGTCTATCTCATCTTCAACGAAGGCTATACCGCGGCGCGCGGCGACGAATGGCTGCGGCCGCAGCTTTGCAACGACGCGCTGCGCATGGGCCGCGTGCTGGTCTCGATCGCGGCCCGCGAGCCGGAAGCGCATAGCCTGCTGGCGCTGATGGAGCTGAACGCCTCGCGGATCGCGGCGCGCACCGATGCCGCCGGCGATCCCGTTTTGCTGCCGGATCAGAACCGCGCATTGTGGGACCGCTTGCAGATCCGGCGCGGCATGCTGGCGCTCGGCCGGGCGCGCGAGCTTGGCGGCGCCGGCGGCTTCTATGCCCTGCAGGCGGCGATCGTCGCTTGCCATGCCACGGCTGAAATGCCCGAGGAGACCGACTGGCCGCGTATATCAGCGCTCTACGCGGACCTCGCGGCGCTGGTGCGGTCGCCGGTCATCGAACTCAACCGCGCGGTGGCGGTCGGCATGGCCGAAGGCCCGCAAGCCGGGCTCGCCATCGTCGAGCGACTTGCGGATGAACCTGCGCTGAAATCCTATCACTTCCTGCCGAGCGTCCGCGGCGATCTCCTGCAAAAACTCGGCCGGTTTGAGGAAGCACGTCTGGCTTTCGAAGCCGCGGCCGACCTCACCGGCAACAAGCGCGAACGTGATTTGCTGAAGCGGCGCGCGGCGGAGGCCGCCGGGATGCAATAGCCGTCTTCGCCGAGCGACTCACGCGGAGGCTTGAAGCCCCCGCGTGAGAAGCCGCCTTGCTTATCATCCGCTTGCCGCTTCGGCCGCGGCGCGCTGCATGCTTGACGACATCTCGTTGGTGACGACGCTCTGCTCTTCCACCGCTGCCGCCGTTGACGTCACATATTCAGCGACGCTCTGGATCGATTGCCTGACCGTGTTAAGCGCCGCGACGACGTCGCCGGAAATTCCGTTGAGGCTCTCGATCTCGCTACCGATCTTGTCGGTCGCCTGCTTGGCCTGGTTGGCGAGGTTCTTCACCTCGGCGGCCACTACCGCAAAGCCGCGGCCGGCTTCGCCGGCACGGGCCGATTCGATCGTGGCGTTCAACGCCAGAAGATTGATCTGGCCGGTGATGTCGCCGATCATTTCGACGATGCCGCTCATCGCCGCCGCGGCCGCGGTCAGCCGCTGGGTCTCGCGGTCGGCGGACTGGACGCGATCGCCTGCTTCGGCGGCGGTTTCCTTCGACTTGACCATCGCCTCCGAGATCTCGCGAACCGAGGCGTTCAGTTCCTCCGCGCCGGCCGCGACCGACTCCATCATGCTGCGGACGCGCTCGCTCTTCATCCGCGCGATGACCTGCGCCGTGACGTCGGACGCGTACTTGACCACCTTGAACGGCTTGCCGTTCAGATCCAGGATCGGATTGTAGGAGGCCTGAATCCAGATCGCGCGTCCGCCGGCGCCGATCCGGCGAAATTCACCCGCCTGATATTCGCCGCGGTTCAACGCCGCCCAGAACTCGCGATAGGCGACGCTGTCGCGTTCCGCGGCATCGACGAACATGCTGTGATGATGGCCCTGGATGTCGCGCAGGGCATAGCCCAGCGCGTCGAGGAAATTCGCGTTGGCCGTCCTGATGGTGCCGTCCATCGCGAACTCGATCACCGCCTGCGACTTCCCGATTGCCTCGATCTGGCCGGCGAAATCGGCGTTGCGCAGTTTCTGCTCGGTCACGTCGGTCGCGAATTTAACCACCTTGAACGGGGTACCTTTCTCGTCGAGCACCGGATTGTAGGAAGCTAGAATCCAGACTTCCTTGCCGCCCTTGCCGATCCGCTTGAACTCGCCCGCCTCAAACTCGCCGCGGTTCAGCTTCTGCCAAAACTCCCGATACGCGGTGCCTTCACGGACGGTCGGCTCCACGAACATGCTGTGATGCTTGCCCTGGATTTCCGGAAGTGAGTATCCGAACGCCTTGAGTAGGTTGTCATTGGCCGTGATGATCGTTCCATCGAGATTGAATTCAATCACCGCCTGAACGCGGCTGATGGCTTCCGCCTGTGCTGCGAATACCCGGTTTTGCAGCCGGAGCGAGGCATCGAACCACTCGACCGCGAAGCCGATTCGCCGCCCATCGTCCGCCGCCAGCGGCGTGACGACGAGATCGAACGTGCGGACGCCGAGCTTGATGCTGGCCCTGTGAACCGAGCTTAGTGTTTCGAGCATCTGTCGTTGATGGCTCGGCTTCTTGTGAAAGGCGTCGATATTGCTGCCGATCAGCTTCGCGACTGAAAAATTCGGAAGTTCCTTGCGGATGTCGGTTTCGGCCTCGGAGAGAAGTTGCTTCACTGCGCGGTTCATGTAGGTGATCGTCAGTGCAGCGTCCGCGACCATCACGTTGGCGGTAATTGTGTCGGCGGCAATTCTGGCGTCATCGTTGGCGCGCAGTCTCAGTCTTCCAAACATTTTGTTTCCTTAAATTTGCAATCGGCGACGGCAATGTCGCCGATCGAGTATTCCCGTGCCGCATTGGACGAGGGTCGGCTTGACCGCGTGATGAATTGAACGATCGCGTGAAGCATTTCTTAACCAAGACCCCGGCGCGCCGCAGATTGCCGAATTCCGATTCACTTTGATGCCGCGTTGGACGGCGTCGAAATCTGCTTCGCGGGCATCATGACTGGTCGATCTGGCAACTTGCGGGATTGATCAACGCGCGAGCGCGATCTCAGGTAGCCTGTCTCTCCCGAACGCGAAGATCAGTTGCGGTGTTGCGCTAAAGTCGGATGCCGGTTCGTTTGCATAGACCGTCCCGCGCAGGGATCAGGAACGCCGCTGCTGTGTTTGCTGCGGCGTCTCGCCGAAGGCTGCGCGATAGTGTCGCGCGAACTCGCCCATGTGCCAAAAGCCGTTCGCGAACGCGGCCACCTTGATCCTGGTGACATCACCAAGCAGAAGCTGGTGACGGACGTTCCAGAGCCGCCGCAGGCGGGAATAGCGGTGCAGACTCATGCCGCGAATGGCGACGACTGCGTTGTGCACCGTGCGTATGGAGACGCCCAGTTGTCGTGCGACATCGCTGCTGTAGACCGCGTTCTGGGCATTCTGCGCCAGGAGTTCGTCGAGCCTGCGCACCAGCGCGAGGTAGCCGGACATATTTCGGCGCCAAGGGGTGACGGCCCATTCCTTTGCATTGAAGATAGTGTCAATCGCCTCCAGGATGGATTCCTCCATCGCCATGGCCGCGCCGGGAAATCGCTCGTGCTGGTTCGCCGCAAACAGCAGGACGTCTCGGGTGATGGCCTGAAGCGCGCGGAACGGCGCCGGATGCGACCAGATCAATTGCGCGCTGTCTTCGACCAGTGGCCAGCCGCGATCGCCCACTGCAGCAAAATTGATAAAGGCAATTTCGTTCGCGCGCGGCTCCACGACATCGCAGAGAGCTGAGCCGCACACGAGCAATATCATCGGTGCCCGGGCCTCCACGCCGTTCACGACGGCGACATCTGCATCATCCATCGCGAAGGCCAGGATAGCGCCACTGGTCCGATAGTTGGCCTGCAGGATCCGGGGAAAAGTGCGCTGCAGGAATACCGAACAGGACTTCAGCGCGACCTCGGCGAATGCCGTATCAAACTGGCTCAGGTCAAGCGGAATGCTTTGCGCTTCCGACAGGTTCTCGATGCGACGAAAACGATCGATGTCAGGAGACTGGCACAGTCTGAGGGCTGACAACTCCGTCAGCAGATCAAGCAAAGGCATGAGGATGAAAGAAGCTCGCGGGAAGAGATAGCATGAGTATGGCGCGACGTGAGCATCCAGGTTCGCCATGCGCAAGCCGGAATCGGTCTCTCGATAACCTCGAGTTGGGATAGCGGCGCGGCAAGCCGACGCAGGTTTTTCACCCGTAAAGAGAGAACAAGCGGACTTGTTCGCCGTCGGGTTTCGCGTCGATGTATTGGCCCCCGGTGACACTGCGGCCTGGCTGAATTCGGATGAACTTGCGCGAGCGGCGCGGAACGGCCTTCACGAGTCTCGCGTTTGTCCCGCTTCGGGCGCGGCATTTCGATCAAGAGGATGAACTATGGCGAATACGAGCGTCCTCGCGATCGGAATCGATCCGCCTTTGCGGATCTTACGGCCTTTCCGCATCTTACACCTGAGCTGGTCCGCAACTACATCGATGCGCAAATCGAGCAGCTGCGAGCCGAGGGATTTGACGCCGATCGCTGCCTGATCGATCTCGGCGACACCGCCGAGGAGGTGGCGACGACGGCGCTTCAATCCAAGGGCTTCGACTGCGTCGTGATCGGCGCCGGGCTTCGGGAGCCACCGCTACGGTTGCCATTGTTCGAGAAGGTCATCAATCTCGTCCACACGCTCGCGCCGAAAGCGAGGATCTGCTTCAACACCACGCCGGCCGATACCGTTGAGGCCGTGCGTCGATGGGTCGAGCCTTGATGCCGCGGCTGTAGCGTTTTCGAGCGAAAGCCTGCCCCCGGACTTGATCCGGGGTGGATACCGGTTCGTGTGAAGAAAACGCGTCAAAACAAGAATCTAGAGCTTCGGTTCTGATTCAATCAGAACCGATCGTGCCCTGGATCAGCCGCATCCCCTTCAGGCTCGCATGCCCGTCCTGCCGACGATGATGTGGTCGTGCACGGAGATGCCGGGCGGGGTGGCGCTCTCGATGATCGCCTTGGTCATCTGGATGTGCGCCTGCGAGGGCGTCGGATCCCCGGAGGGATGGTTGCGCACAATGGGGCGTATCATGTTGATAGCGTTGGCGTTGTTACCGCGTATGCAAGGACAGGGGTCGCTCATTGGGGGCGGTAGGTGGTGTCTGTTCGTGGCTATCCTGTCGGGTCAATCTCGGTCTCTTGGTGTACTTCAGCGGCACGGTAGGTCGTCAAATCTCCTCTGAGACCAAGTCCGCGCTGGGCCGCTTAGCGGTTATCGCGCATCGTCGACCAACTTCGCCGACGTGCCAGCACGGCAGTTATCCCGTGTTCGCGGTATGCCCAAAATGGCAATTATCCCCTATCCTCGCAGGTAGCGGCCCCTGCCCGAGGAGGGCATCATGACGACCGTAATGGTAGTCGAGGACGACCCGGCGTTTCTCACTCGGTTCTGCAAGATTGTGGCCTCTGACGCGGAACTCGAACTCTTCGCCGCGGTGGCTGACGTCGCCTCCGCCCGGCAGGCGATGAGCAAGGCGACACCTGACGTATTGCTGACGGATCTCGGACTGCCCGACGGCAGCGGCATCGACCTGATCCGGGAAACAGCGCGCCGCTACCCCGACACGGACATCATGGTCATCACGGTTTTCGGCGACGAAGACCATGTGCTCGCCAGCATAGAGGCAGGGGCGACCGGGTACATCCTCAAGGACAGCTTGCCCCAGGAGTTCGTCCATCTGATCAAACAACTGCGCGCCGGGGGCTCTCCCATCAGCCCGGTGATCGCCCGGCAGTTGCTGAGGCGGCTAAAGCCTGCGGCCGCAGCGGCGGAGGCGAAACCGGAGACGGCGCTGTCGGTGCGGGAGTCGGAGGTGCTGGCTTTCATTGCCAAGGGCTTCAGTTTCGGCGAGATCGCCCGATTGCTCGGCCTGTCGCAGCATACCGTCGTTTCGCATGTGAAGAAAATCTATCAGAAGCTCGCCGTGCATTCCCGCGGGGAGGCCGTCTATGAAGCCGGAAAGATGGGGCTTATCTAGGTTTGTCGCCGCAACAGTCCTAAGGTCGCCACGAAATTCGCTCGGGCTACTGCTTCTCGGTGTACTCGCGCTCGTTCTCGAGCCGGTGCTCGCGCCGATTCCGTCCATCGGAGCTACCGGCGAGCCGCTGCTGCAACTCGATCAAGCCGAGTTCATCCTCAGCGACTCGTCTGAGCCGCCGTCGGATTCCGCGGCTTGGCGGCGGCAGATTTTGCCCGACAACTGGCTCGTTTCGCGCCCCGGTGTCTGGGGCTACGGCTGGTATCGACTGCACATTGTTTTGCCCGTCGAGCCGGATAAACTCTATGCAGCCTATGTCCCTTTGCTCCAGACCTTTGGGGCCTTGTACGTGAACGGCGTTTACGTGGGACAGACGGGGCCCCTTGAGCTTGAGCGAACCTCGCGCACTGAGCAACCATCTCCGCCCTTTGTGCCCGGCGCTCCGCCGGTTCTGCTTGGGCATCCCCCTCAGCTGTTTTCCATCCGCCACGACCTTCTGCATGCAGGGCCCAACACGGTCCATCTGAGGTTATGGGTCAAGAGCGGTACGCGCGGAGCTTTGTCCCGCATGACGATCGGTCCAGAGCCCTTGGTGCGCGCCCTGTACGAGCGGCGTGTTTGGGTCTCGGTGACCGGCCCGCAGATGATTGTTGTCTTTTCAGCCGGTTTCGGATTGTTCATTCTGCTCATGTGGCTGCGCCGCCGCCACGAGACTATGTACGGCTACGCTGCACTAACGGCTCTCGCGTTCGCTCTCTTTGTTGCGGGTCGATTTGTGATAGCCGAGCCACCCATTCCATTCCCGTACTGGGGCGTACTGGTCTGGGCTGGATTGGAAGCTTACATCGTCTTCATGTGCCTTTTTGCACTGCGCTACGGCGGGTGGCGTTGGCCGCGCCTGGAACGTTGGTTGTGGGCTTATCTCGTCGCCTCGCCGTTTCTCGACTACGCGTCCTTTGTCGGCCTCGGGGGATGGGTCACCCAGCAATGGTGGCTCATGACCTTCGTGCTGACCATCGTCTATGTCGCGGTTTTTTGGACGCTTGCCTGGCAACGAAGGACACTGGAGACGCTTGGCCTTGCCATTGCGGGGTCATTCAAGCTTGTGATCTCCGCCAACGAGCGCCTCTTGTCTTATCCGATAGACCTGCCGCGATACCAACCGTTTGCTTACTTGCCGATGTTCATCATGATAGGGTGGATGCTTATCGACCGTTTCGTAAGATCGCTCAACGACTCCGAAAAACTCAACGCGGAACTGGAACAGCGTGTCGCCGAAAAGCACGCCGAGCTGGCACGTAACTACCAGCGCATGCAGATGATGGAACGCCAGCAGGCGATTGTCGAAGAACGCAGCCGCATCATGCGCGACATGCACGACGGCATCGGTGCGCAGTTGATCTCTGCCTTGAGCCTGGTCGAGCACGGCGAGTTGCCCGCAACGCAGGTCGCCGCCGCATTGCGCGAATGCCTGGACGACCTGAGACTCACCATCAATTCGCTGGAGCCGACCGAAAACGATCTCCTGCCGGTGATGGGGAATCTACGCTACCGGCTCGACGGACGTCTGCGCAAACAAGGCATCGAACTCGATTGGCGGGTGAGTGAGGTGCCAGGGCTCTCTTGCCTGACGCCACAGAACGTGCTGCACATTCTACGCATCCTGCAGGAGGCCTTCACCAACATCGTGAAGCACGCTCACGCGACCAGCATACGGGTGGAAACCGGATTGGACGCCGCGGGCGAGCACGTCTATATCCGCGTGCGTGACAACGGCACAGGCTTCTGTGGCGAGCGCACCGGCCGTGGCATCGCCAGCATGAGGCACCGTGCGAAAGTCATTGGCGGCCGACTCGACATCCAGCCATCCGCCGCCGGCACGACCCTCAACCTCCTGCTACCGGTTTCCTAAACCGTGGCAAGAGAGCGCATCCCATGTTTGGAGGATACGTTTCCGTATTCGCGGGATTTCGCGTCTCGCTCGTTTGTCTAACCTGGGATTTGTTGGAGGCTCGTTATATCGGACTCCATTTTCCTGGGAGGGTCTAGCCATGAAAGCGAAGTATGCGCTCTGTGCAGTGTTGCTGGTTGCGCTCGCCGCGGTCGGAAGCGCGAGGGCCGAGGATCTGCGTGCCGTCATGGAGGCGGACAATGCCCGCTGGCTTGCCGCGTACAATACCAACGACCCCGCTGCGTTTCCCGCGATGTACACGAATGACGCGGTTGTGCTGCCGCCAGGGGCCCAGCCTGTCAACGGACAGCAAGCAATCGGAAAGTTCTGGGAAGACCGCCTCAAGCCGGGCAACCGGAAGGATCATACGTTCGAGATCGTCAGTATTCGGCAAGATGGCCAGTATGCCTATCAGGAGGCCCGCTGGACGCTCAACATCATCAACAAGACCGGCGAGCCGACGAAAGTGTCGGGGAACACCGTCCGAATCTTCGAGCACCAGCCCGACGGGGCCTGGCTGACCAAGCTGCACATCTTCAATCTTCACCAATGAACAATCGTGGCCTGACGTTTCAAGGGTGCGCAAAGCGGTGCTTGTCAGCGAGGGAGCGCGGGTGCCGCTTGAGCGTCTTCCAGCGAGTGGATACCGGTTCGCGTGAAGAAAACGCGTCAAAAAGGGCCTCCGTTCCAGTTCGATCGGAACTACTCTAGGCTGCGTGTCGCTGTCATATCAGCCGCATCCCCTTCAGGCTCGAATGTCCATTCCTGCCGACGATGATGTGGTCGTGCACGGAGATGCCGAGCGGGGTGGCGATTTCGATGATCGCCTTGGTCATCTGGATGTCCGCCTGCGAGGGCGTCGGATCGCCGGAGGGGTGGTTGTGCACCAGGATCAAGGCGGTTGCGGATAATTCCAGCGCGCGCTTGATCACCTCGCGGGGATACACCGGCGTGTGGTCGACAGTGCCTGTCTGCTGTACCTCATCCGCGATCAGCCGGTTGCGCTTGTCGAGAAACAACAGGCGAAACTGCTCCTTGTCGGCGAACGCCATGCTGGTGCGGCAATAGTCGATCACGTCGTTCCAGGACGATAGCGCGGTGCGCTGTTTCACTTCGCCTTTTGCAACCCGGCTCACGGCAGCCGCAATCAACTTCAGCTGGTTGATCGAAGCGTCGCCGATGCCGTCGATCTCGCGCAAGCGCGCGACCGGCGCATGAATGACCTCGGCGAACGAGCCGAATGTCTTGAGCAGCGACTTCGCCAGCGGCTTGGTGTCGCGGCGCGGCAGGGCCGGAAACAATGCGAGCTCCAGCAGTTCATAATCGCTCAGCGCATCCGGTCCGGCCGTGTGAAAGCGTTCGCGCAGCCGTTCGCGATGGCCGTGATAATGCGGCGTTTCGGCTGGCTCATCTGCGGGCTTGCTGGTCTTCGCGGGCATCGGCATTAAACATGCCGTGCCCGGCAGGTTTTGCAATCACGAATTGCGGGGATATCCGGGGTCCGGCCGGCGGATATTGCGCCCCCGGCCCAATCTGGTTGGGGCTAGAGCCTCTCGCCGTGCCGTTCCGACAGCGTGAAAATCTCGACTCCGGTAGCGGTCACGCCGACCGAGTGCTCGAACTGTGCCGAAAGCGAGCGGTCGCGGGTCACCGCGGTCCACCCGTCGGAGAGAATTTTGACATGCGGCTTGCCGAGATTGATCATCGGCTCGATGGTGAAGAACATGCCGGGCTTCAGCGTCACGCCTTCGCCGGGCCGGCCGATGTGGATGATGTTCGGCTCGTCGTGGAACATGCGGCCCAGGCCATGGCCGCAGAAGTCGCGCACCACGCTCATGCCCTGCGGCTCGACGAAGCTCTGGATGGCGTGGCCGATGTCGCCGGTGGTGGCGCCGGGCTTGACCGCGGCGATACCGCGCATCATCGCTTCATAGGTCACCTCGATCAGCCGCTCGGCCTTGCGGGCGATCGGGCCGATCGCATACATGCGGCTGGAATCTCCGTACCAGCCATCGACGATGAAGGTGACGTCGATATTGACGATATCGCCTTCCTTCAGCGCGCGGTCGCCGGGCATGCCGTGGCAGACGACGTGATTGATCGAGGTGCAGGTCGAATAGCGATAGCCGCGATACATCAGCGTCGCCGGATAGGCGCCATGGCTGAAGGCGAACTCGCGCACGAACTCGTCGATCTCCGAGGTCGGTAAGCCCGGCTTGACGATGTCGGTGAGTTCGTCGAGGCATTTGGCAACCAGCGCGCCGGCCTTGCGCATGCCGGCAAAGCCGCTTTGCCCATGCAACTTGATCTGGCCGGTTTTGCGTAAGGAGGTATCTGATGCTTCGATATAGCTCATGTCGGGTTCTTGGGCGGTTCCTGGCGGGGGGAAAGGTACCTAAACGGCTGATTTGCAGCCCTATAATCTAATGATCGCTGCGTCCAGCGCAAGCAGCGCTTGGCCGCCGATGGCCCAAAATGCGGCCTCAGCCCGGGACCTCGACCGTGGTCTCGACCGGCAGCGCGCCGCCCCGGATGCGGATTTCGCGGACGGGGTAGGGAACACGGATGCCCTCGCGCTTGAACACGTCCCACAGCGCCAGCATCACGTCGCTTTTCACATTGTCCATGCCGTCGGGGTCGGCGATCCAGAAGGTCAGGGAGAATTTCATGCCGGCCTCGGCGAACTCGACCAGGGTGCAGTTCGGCGGCTTGCTCTTCAGCGCGCGCGGCGCCGCCGCCGCGGTTTCAATGGCGAGCTTGCAGACCAGCCTGGGATCGGCGTCGTAATTGGTGCCGAACGCGATCTTCACCAGCGTGTTCTTGTCGGTATAGGTCCAGTTGACGACCTTTTGCGTTACCAGGTCCTCGTTCGGGATCAGGAACTCCCGGCCGTCGCCGGCGGCGACCGAAATGTAGCGCGTCTTCATCGCGCTGATCCGGCCCGAACTGTCGCCGATGGTGACGAGGTCGCCCGGTTTCACCGACTTGTCGGCGAGCAGGATAATACCCGAGATGAAGTTGGCGACGATCTTCTGCAGGCCGATACCGATACCGACGCCGACCGCGCCGGAGAACACCGCGAGCGCCGACAGGTTGATGCCGACCGCACTCAGCGCGATCACGATTGCCACGGCCATCAGGCCCATGCGGATCATCTTGACCAGCAGCACCTGGATTGACGGCGTCAGGTCGGCGGAGCGGTTGATCCGGCTCTCGGCAAAATTGCTGGCGATATTGGTCAACCACAGCGCGACGACCAGGAGTGCGCCAAGCTTGATCAGGAGCAGGGGTGTGAGCCGCAATCCGCCGAGCACGACCGAAATCGAATCCAGTGCCTCCACCGCGGCATCGAGCTGACCGACGATGCTCAACGCTGCGACAAGCCAGGCCGAGAACGACACCACCCTCACGATGAAGGCGTTGCGGATGACTGATGTCACAAGCCGGATGACAAGCCACGCCACCGCCAGCTTGGCGGCAACCACGAGCAGATAGCTGCGGCTCGGCCAGGTCGAATGATACATGACGACGCGCGCGATGATCATCAAGACGGCGAACACCGCGGTGGATGCGCTGGAGACCAGCACGCGGACGAAGTGCCGCATTGGCAGCGGCCAGCGCGTTGCGAGCGAAGTCGTGTCGACACGCGCGTGAATCGTGGCATCCGCCGCGTAGGCGATTCCGGCGCCGGCCAGCATCAGGCCGAACTGCAGGTAGAACCAGGGTGAGGTGACCTCGGCACCAACCGATCTCGCGGCAGAAAGCAGATATTCGGCGATGTCCTTCAGATCAAAATCCATGGGCAATTCTCATTCGAGGCCGATCTGCCCCATCAGACAAAGTTGATTCGAATGTCCGGCAGATTCCCATAATCGGGGTTCAGGCGCTATGGATACGGCATGCGCTCAACGCGAGTAAGGCCGTAAAATCGGGCACTTTGCCGCTATCTTCAGAAATGGGGTTGGCGTCCAACTATGGCGACGATAAGGATGCCATTGCAACTATTTCTTTGGCCCACGGAGGCGTATGGCTTCTCTTGATCAGGTCAGCATAGCCATTCTTCTCGGCGCGGTTCTGGTGATGGCCGGGATCCTGTCGAGCCTGCTTGCGCTGCGCTTCGGCGCGCCGCTGCTGCTGGTATTCCTGTTCATCGGCATGCTGGCCGGCGATGCCGGTCCGGGCCAGCTGCAGTTCAGCGACGTCCGCAGCACCTATCTCGTGGGATCGGTGGCACTGGCGCTGATCCTGTTCGATGGCGGCCTGAAGACCCGATTTCAAAGCATCCGCACCGTGCTGGCGCCGTCGATGGTGCTGGCGACGGTTGGGGTGCTGGTGACCGCACTGGTGACCGCGCCGATCGCCAGGCTTGCGCTGGACCTGAGCTGGGCCGAGGCGCTGTTGGTCGGCGCGGTGGTGGCATCGACCGACGCCGCCGCCGTCTTCCTGCTGGTTCATACCCAGGGCCTGCGGTTGCGCCCGCGCGTCGGCGCGACGCTGGAGGCGGAATCCGGCACCAACGATCCGTTCGCGATCTTCCTCACCTTGATGCTGGTCGAATTCATCACGAGCGGGGAAAGCTCGCCCGCGCATATCCTGCTGGAATTTACCCGCGAGGCCCTGCTCGGCGTGCTCGTCGGCGTGATTGGCGGCCGCCTCGTCGTGCTGGCGCTCAATCGCGTGGCGCTGCCGCAGGGCCTGCACGCGCCGTTCGTCACCACAGCGGCGCTGGTGATTTTCGGCGCGGCACAGATTGCGCATGGCTCCGGCTTTCTCGCGGTCTATCTCGCCGGCATCATCATCGGCAACCGGCCGACGCGCGCGCATAATTCGGTGGTGGCGTTCCTGGACGCGGCGACCTGGCTGGCGCAGATCGTGATGTTCGTCCTTCTCGGGCTGCTGGTGTCGCCGCAGCGCCTGCTCGGGAGCCTTGGCGCCGCCATCATCGTGGCGCTGGCGCTGATGCTGCTGGCCCGGCCGCTTGCGGTGTTCCTGTGTCTTTCGCCATTCAGGTTCAACTGGCGCGAAAAACTCTTCATCGCCTGGACTGGCCTGCGCGGCGCGGTCGCGATCTTCCTGGCCTCGATCCCGATGCTGGTCGCCCTGCCGAAGGCCCATCTCTATTTCGACGTCGCCTTTGTCGTCGTCATCATCTCATTGTTGCTGCAGGGATGGACGCTGGCGCCGGCGGCGCGGCGGCTGCACGTGGCGCTGCCGCGTGCGGACCGCGGCCCGCGCCGGGTCGAGCTGGATCTGCCCGGGCAACTCGAGCAGCAGCTGGTCGGCTATCCCGTGCGTCCGAAAAGCCTGTATTTCCGGCGCGGCCTGATCCCGTCCTGGTCGAAGCCCACGCTGGTGATCCGCGACCAGCGCATCCTCTCGCCGAACGAGGCGGATCCGATCGCGGCCGGGGACTACATCTACCTGCTTGCGCCGCCGGAAAAGGCAGAGGCGCTGGACCGCTTCTTTGTCGACATGGCGCCGAGCACGGCACCCGATCCGCATCTGCTCGGCGATTTCGTCGTCTCCGGCGAGCATACGCTTGGCGAACTTGCCGAGATCTACGGCGTGAAAGTCGATGAAGAGCAGGCGAAGCTGACGCTGGCGGACTATTTCGATATTCATCTGGACCGTGCCCCGAAGGAAGGCGCGGAGCTTCCGCTCGACACCATCGTCCTGGTGGCGCGCAGCATCGGCGGCGGCAGGGTCAATGTGGTCGGCCTTCGACTGCCGGAGGACGACGAAGAGAGCGTGTCGCTGACGCGTGTCGAGAGACTGAAGCGCAAGCTTGCGGAGATCTGGTCTTCGGTCGCGGAGGGGTGATCAATTATTCGCGGCGCCGGCGGCAAGCCATGCGGCAATCGTGGAACGTTCCTCGCCGGTCATTTCAGTCACGTTACCCGGCGGCATTGCGCTCGACCAGGCCGCGAATTTCCCGATCAGTTTCGCGTGGCGATGAATCTGTGCAGGCTGGTCGAGCAGGATATTCTTCGGCGCCGTCGCGATGGTGCCCCAGACCGGATCGCGGGCGTGGCACATGCTGCAGCGTGTCGCCACGATCTCTTCGATTTGCGCAAAGGTCGGCGTTGCGGCTGGCAGCGATCCGGTCGAGACCGCCGTCGGACCCGCGGCCGAGAGCCACGCGATCGCGAACATTCCTGCCGCGGCGACCGCCCATACCCACCACGGCGATTTGCCGCCGGCGTGCCGCGTATTGAAAAAATGCCGGATGACCGGGCCCAGCAGCAGCAGGATCGCCACGATCAGCCAGTTGAAGCGCGTCGCGAAAATCAGCGGGTAATGATTGCTCATCATCAGCGCAATCACCGGCAAGGTCAGGTAGTTGTTGTGCACCGAACGAAGCTTGCCGGCCTTGCCGAGCGCGGGATCGGGAGACTGTCCGGCCAACAGTGCGGCGACGATCTTCTTCTGGTTGGGAATGATGATGAGGAACACGTTGGCGACCATGATGGTTCCGATAATGGCCCCGATCTGGTTCAACGCGCCGCGTCCGCTCAGGACATGCGTGAAAGCGTAGGTCAGTCCGACCAGAAACAGATAGCCTCCGACGGAGAGCGGCAGTTCATGTTTGGCCAGGCCGCTCTTGCAGGCGGCATCGTAAAGCAGCCACGCGATCACGAGACTTCCGAAGCTGAAGGAGGCCGCCTGCAGCGGCGTGAGGTCGAAGACCGACTTGTCGATCAGGAACAGCTCGGCATCGAGATAATAGACGATGACCATCAGGACGAAGCCGGACAGCCACGTCGTATAAGCCTCCCATTTGAACCAGGTCAGCTCGTCGGGCATCGCCTTCGGCGCGACCAGATATTTGATGATCCGGTAGAAGCCGCCGCCATGGACCTGCCAGGCGCCGCCCTGGACGCCGTCAGGAAGATCGCCGCCCGGCTTCAGGCTGAGATCGAGGTGAATGAAATAGAACGAGCTGCCGATCCATGCGATGGCCGCCACGATGTGCAACCATCGAAAGATCAGACTTCCCCAGTCGGTCAGGATGGATTGCCACATCATCGCGGCATATCGCCGGCAAACTGCATCGCGCCCCCGCGATATTGAATCATGCAAGTTGGATGAATGGTTTCAGTTTGCGGGCGCCTTGCCAAGCGCGTTTTGCAGCCTGCTCAAAGCTTCGGCAAGATCGCTTCGATGCGTGACGCCGTTGAGCGGGACATGATCAATGGTCAGCGCCAGCTCGCTTAAAATATCGGCAAACAGGCCGAAATGGATGCGCCTATGGACCGATTTTCGGGAGCTTTCCGTCCGGGGATGCTCCAGCACGAAATACCGTTGGCGTCGGCATGCGCCTCGAACCGCGACGATTCAAACATCCTCAATGCAGGGCTTGTGGTCTGAACGTGACTATCCCTTGCGCAAGAAATTCGAATCCGGCGCGAATTTCTTGATCAACTCAATCAGAGGGTCGTCCGTGGATGTCGTGGGCGTATGCCCGGGTTCCTGATCCGGCTTCGGCGGCTCATTGGTCAACTCGGCGCTCGGCATTTCAACACTGCTGGGCGGCTGGACGGTCCCCGACGGGACAGCTTCGTTTGTGACAATCTCCGATACCACCGGCGGGACAGCCTCGTTGGTGAGGATCTTCGATGCGACCGGCGGCGTTGCATCAGTCCGTTCCGTCTCCAGGAGGCGATTGCGCGTCGGTTCGTTCCGGAGATTCCTTGCTGTTGGCATCCGGTCGATCAATTGCCGATCATGCTCCGATGTTCCTGCGATCGGCGCCTGATCGATGGTCCGCGCTTTCGCGATAATCTCGTCGACGATTGTGGCAATGCGGTCCTTTTCGGGCGCCGCCAGATAGCTGCTTGCGAACTGATCGACATATTGCTGCCCGTACCTGGCCAGCACCGAGGCCAGCTGCTGAAGCTCGGGATCGCTCTCGACCAGGCGGCGCCAGGCCTCCTTGTCGTAGGACGACGTGCCAGGGCTTGCGTATCGAGGAGCCCCGCGCGCCGGAACTGGTGCGATTTGCGGACCGGCCACGGCCTGCGCTGGCTGGATTACCGGGGTTGCGCGCGGAAGCGTATCGAGAGCCTTGCCGCCCACGGCCGGGTTCCGCGCCCGCTTTTGCTTTTTCTCGGCGACCTGCAACGCTATCAGGCCGACCGCCATCAACAGAAAACCGAGTGCGGCCCAGGCGACCGAGACGCACAGCAACAATCCTCCGATCAGTAGAATCCAGCCAACAATCCGCACAGCTCGCCTTTCCCTTGCGCCGAATGGCGCAGTCCTCCCCGTTTCGGGATGGCTAATACCCTTCCAGTGCGGATAATTGTGGACCTCGACGGGAAAATCTCAAGTTTGATTGCGGGTTAGGGTACTGCCGTCAGCACCTTGACACCGCCGAGCGCGGTCACCCGGCCACGGCGAAGCATCACGATCTGGGTGGCGAGCTGGCGCAGTTCCGCCGCGTCGTGGCTGACATAGACCATGGGAATCCCAGCCTCGTCGCGCAGCCGCACCAGATAGGGCAGGATCTCGACCTTGCGCCCCTCGTCGAGCGAGCCGAGCGGCTCGTCGAGCAGCAGCAATCTCGGCTTTGACAACAGCGCGCGGCCGAGCGCGACGCGCTGGCGCTCGCCGCCGGAGAGCTTTCCGGGACGGCGATCAAGCAGGCCGCCGATATCGAGAAGTTCGGTGACGCGGCTGCGTTGTGCGGGATCGTCGGCAAGGCCGTTCATGCGCCGGCCGTAGTCGAGATTCTGCCGCACGTCCAAATGCGGAAACAGCCGTGCGTCCTGGAATACATAGCCGATGCGCCGCCGGTGCGGCGCGACGTGCACGCGTGCAGCGGTGTCGTCGAGCGTCTCGCTGTCAAGCGAAATGACCCCGCGATCGGGTCTCAGCAGACCCGCGATCATGTTGATCAGCGAAGTCTTGCCGGCTCCGGAGGCGCCGAACAGTCCGGTGACGCGCCCCTCGCTGGTGAAGGACGCTTCGAGCGAGAATTCGCCGAGCTGTTTTGTGACGTCGACCCGCAGCATGTCAGTTTCCATGCAGGCGCTGCAACGCGCGCCGAGCGAACCATTCCGAGGCGATCAAGGCGGTCATCGCGATCACGATGGAAATGATCACCAACCGTCCCGCGGCGGCGTCGCCGTCAGGCGTCTGGATCAGCGAATAGATTGCAGACGAGATGGTCTGGGTTTCACCGGGGATGTTGGACACGAAGGTAATCGTGGCGCCGAACTCGCCGATCGCTTTTGCGAATCCGAGCACCATGCCGGCGAGCACGCCGGGCAGCGCCAGCGGCAGTGTCACGGTGGCAAACACCCGCCAGGGCGCGGCGCCGAGCGTGCTCGCGGCCTGTTCCAGTCGGCGGTCGATCGCCTCGATCGACAGCCGGATCGGGCGCACCAGGAGCGGAAACGACATCACGCCGCAGGCGAGCGCCGCGCCGGTCCAGCGAAACGCGAACACGATACCCAGGTGATCGGCGAGCCACGCCCCGATCAGGCCGCGGCGGCCGAAAGTCAACAGCAGGAGATAGCCGGTGACGACCGGCGGCAGCACCAGCGGCAGATGGACCGTCGCGTCGAGGATGGATTTGCCCCAAAAATCCCGCCGCGCCAGCAGCCACGCCAGCGCGATCCCGAACGGGGTCGCGAACAGCGTTGCGACGATGGCGACCCGCAACGACAGCAGGATTGCTGTCCATTCGGCCGGTGAAATCTCGAACACGAGCGTTTAAGTCGTCGGACTGACCAGGAATTTGAAGCCGTACTTTTCCAAAATGGTCTTGGCCGCCGACGAACGCAGGAACGCGAGATAATCGGATGCTTCCGGCTTCGCGGTCGTCGTCGCCGCCACGGGATAGATGATTGCCGGATGCGAATCGGCCGGGAAGGTACCGACGATCTTGACGCCGGGCTCGACCTTGGCGTCGGTCGAATAGACGATGCCGAGCGCCGCTTCGCCACGCGCCACCAGCGTCAACGCGGCGCGCACGCTTTCGGCCATCGCGAATTTCGGCTCGGCGGCCTGCCAGGCGCCGAGTTTTTCCAGCGCCGCCTTGGCGTATTTGCCGACCGGCACCGCCTTGACGTCGCCGGTCGCGATCTTGCCGTCACCGGCGAGCTTGGCGAGGTCGAAGCCGGGGCCGATATTCACGTTGTCGATCTTGGAATCTTTCGGCGCGATCAGCACGATGCTGTTGCCGAGCAGATTGACCCGGGTCGGCTCGTTGATGTTCTTCCTGTCCGTGGCGTAGTCCATCCAGTCGGTGTCGGCGGAGATGAACACGTCGGCCGGCGCCCCCTGTTCGATCTGCTTCGCCAGGGCCGAGCTGGCAGCGTAGCTCACGGTGACCTTGACGCCGGTCTTTGCGGTATAAGCAGCGTCGATGTCGTCGAGCGCGTTCTTCATCGAGGCGGCGGCGAACACGGTGAGGGCCTTGTCCTGCGCCGCGGCCGTCGAATGGGATGCCCCGAGCATGATGATGAAGGCAGTGAACAGTCCGGTGAGGCGGTACATGGAAGCGCTCCGTGCATATTTGCGGGCCGCGTTATTCGCGCGCAAATCATGCGTTGGTTGGTTCTAGGAATGCGACGGACGGAAGCGCTGTTCCGGTAAACCCGACGGACTTACGGTCGATCGGGATATCGCGGTTCCCAACAATAACAGGCTGGCCGGCCGGGTAAAGGCGACCGCCGGTCTATTTGACACGCTATTCCGTCGGCAGGATTGCGATCGAGACCGCATTCTCCCTGCTCCCGCTAATTTGCAGTACGAACGGGCTTGCCGAAAGCTCGTATTTCATCGTCTTGCGGATGCCGTCGCAATCGGTGGCGCCGCTGAACGCCCTGGGTTTCAGGGAATGTCCATCCTGCACCACGTCGACCCAGCCGCCGGCTGACAGACTGATCGTGTAGAGGCCTGCCTTCGGCGCGGTCTTGAAGCTGGTGAAGCCGGCAAAGGTGCCTTCCTTCGGCGCCCGTTCGGGCGGCGACGGAAGCCTGGCATCCGCTGGCGCGACCAGCGCCAGCGTGATGCCCGATAGCGGCAACGCCGCCTGTTCGCTCCCCGACGCGAGTTTGGCGCGATCCGGCGCGGTCAGCGCCGCGCGCTCGCGCTCGATCGGCCATTTGAACTTGTCGCAGCCGCTCGGCTCTTCCGCCGCCCAGGCGGGTGCGGCACCGAGCAGCAGCAACGCGACGAGGAGAGGCTTGCGCATGATCAATCCACGGCAATCATGACATCGGAGGCCTTGACCACGACGATGACCTTGCCACCCACCTTGATGCCGAGGTCGTCGACGGCTTCGTTGGTGATAGAGGACATCATGACCGTGCCGCCGATGTCGACGCGGACATGAGACGTGGTCGCGCCCTTCGTCACTTCGACGACGGTACCCTTGATCTGGTTACGTGCACTGAGGCGCATGGTGAATCCTCGCAATGTGTGGCGTACGCGATCATTTCTCGCACACGCGATAGTAGCTCATTTCGGCTCCACGGGACCAGCCGGGATGACGAAGATGTTATTGCTTTGCATCCGGCGCGTGCAGCACCGCCTTGCAGGCCGCAGGTAGCTGCGCCAGCGTCATCGGCGGCTTCGGCTTCGGCGGTGTGGGCGGCGGTTTTGGATGCAGGACCGAGTCCGAGAACCAGTAAGCGAGATCGGCCGGCTTGCAGCCTTCGTCCTCGGATTGCGATGGCTGCCCCACGCATTCGGGATTGCCGGGCGGGCACCTCATGCGGATGTGGAAGTGATAGTCGTGCCCCCACCACGGCCTGATCTTGGCAAGCCAGCTGCGGTCGCCTTTGGCCTCGCGGCATAACGCCTTCTTGATCGCGGCATTGACGAATATCCGCTGCACGGCCGGCTCCTGCGCGGCGTCGCGGAGCAGGAGGACATGACCCGGCGTGAAGACCCTCGGATCGACGTCGAGCCTGTCATCGCGCACCATCATGACCGCCGACATCTCCTCGCGATCTTCTCGCGACAACCGGCGATCGGGCATCGGCGTCAGCCAGATGTCGGCATCGAGGCCGATCTGGTGGCTGGCGTGGCCGGTCAGCGCCGGGCCGCCGCGCGGCTGCCCGATGTCGCCGACCAGGATACCGGGCCAGCCGGTATCCTTGCGGGCCCTGGCCGCGAACCGCTTCAACAGCGCGATCATGTCCGGGTGCCCCCAGTAGCGGTTGCGCGACAGCCGCATCACCTGCCAACTGTTGCCATTCATTGGCATCTGCTCCGCACCCGCGAGGCAGCCCTTGCCGTAGGAGCCGATCGCCCGCGTCGGCATCGCCGCCGGCAGCACCTTTCGCGCGAATAATTCCTTGGCGCCGAGTTTGGGGTCATTGGGATTGGCCAAAGGCGGCAGCGGTTTCGCATTGACGCTGCCCTTGTCCTGCGCCGACGCCGGGCCGGCGCTGAGCAAAATGCTCAGGAGAATCAGCAGGACCAGCATGGGGCGGGGCATGATGGGATCACTCGAATGGCCATAGGCTAACATGGAACGGGGCGGCTGCGACACGGACCCATCGCAACCTGACCGTCCGGTCTTAAGCGTTCGATAACCCTGCGTATCATTGGCGCAATTTCGTGCGCGCGGCGCGAAAGCGTGCATTGCGCGTCGCCAATTGTATACGCGATCAGGATTTTGTCCTCGCGCATCGGCAATTCGCCTTTGGGATTGCTGCGCGCATGGTTGATTCGTCAGGGCGCTGATACCGGTTGGCCGTTTCCGCCTCCTAAAGAGGCACGCCGAGCCTGTGCAGGAGACTGGGAAAAATCGGAAAGATACCATTTTTTCAGACACTTATCACATAACTGGGACTCGCGGGAATGCGAGTAGGGCGTACTGATGCCGAACATGCGGCCAAGAAAACAAAAGAAGCTGAAGCACGCGGCGATCCCCCGAATTCCCGGCCGTCCGGTCAAAGCCAGTCCAAAGGTTGCAAACCGCAACCGGCGCGTCGCGGGCGAAATCGGCGAGATGGTGCGCAGGCGCGCCGAGGCCGAGGCCGCCGTTGCGGACGCACGCAGGTCGCACGAGCGGCTGCGCGAGGCGATCGACATCCTGCCGCAAGGCATCGTGTTCCTCGATCCCGAGGGCCGCTACATTCTCTGGAACAAGAAGTATTCCGAGATCTACAGCCGCAGCTCGGATCTGTTCGAGCCGGGCGCGCGGCTCGAGGACACCATCCGCGTCGGCGTCGCGCGCGGCGATTATCCGGAAGCGGCCGGCCGCGAGGAAGAATGGATCGCCGAACGGGTCAAGAAGCTCTATCAGCCCGGCGAGCGCCATGAGCAGGTCCTGGCCGACGGCCGCGTCGTTCTGATCGAGGAACGGCTGACATCGGACGGCGGCATCATCGGCCTGCGCGTCGATATCACCGAGCTCAAGCAGCGCGAAACTTCGTTCCGGCTGCTGTTCGACGGCAATCCGGTGCCGATGATCGTCTGCGCGCTGGACGGCGAGCGCATCCTTGCCGTCAACGATGCCGCGATCCAGCATTACGGCTACAGCCGGGCTGAATTCGAGAAGCTGACGATCAGGGGCCTGCAGGCCTTCGGCGCCGAATTGCCGTGGACCGGCGACCGCTCCCGCGACGAGCAGGCCGCCCGGACCTGGAAGCATGTCAGGGCCGACGGCACGCTGATCGACCTTGCGATCTATTCGCGCCAGCTCGTCCATGGCGGCCAGCCGGCGGTGCTGCTGGCGCTGATGGACATCACCGAGCGCAAGCGCGCCGAGGCGCGGCTGGCCTTCATGGCCCAGCATGACGGTTTGACCGGATTGCCGAATCGCAACTTGCTGCGCCAGCAGATGGACGAAATCCTGCTGCATGGCCGCCGCAGCGCAGAAAAGGTCGCCGTGCTCGTGCTCGGCCTCGATAATTTCAAGGCGATCAACGACACGCTCGGCCATGCCGTCGGCGACAAGCTGTTGCGCGGGGTCGCCAATCGGCTGCGATCGACGCTGCGCGAGGAAGACGCGCTGGGCCGCCTCAACTCCGGCGAATTCGCGATCGTGCAGGGCGGCGTGGGGCGGCCGGAGGATGCGGTGCTGCTGGCGCGGCGCCTGCTGGAAGCGATCGGCGAACCCTATCTGCTCGACGGCCATTCCGTCGTTATCGGCGCCAGCATCGGCATCGCGATGTCGCCCGGCGACGGCGCGGAATCCGAGAAGCTGCTCAAGAGCGCCGGCATGGCGCTGTCCCGCGCCAAGACCGAATTCCGCGGCACCTTCTCGTTCTTCGAGGCCGAGATGGATGCGCGGGCCCAGACCCGCCGCAAGATCGAGATCGATCTGCGGAGCGCGATCGAGAATGACGGTCTGCGGCCCCATTATCAGCCGCTGGTCGACCTTTCGACCGGCCGCATCACCGGCATCGAGGCGCTGGTGCGCTGGCCGCATCCCGAACGCGGCATGATCTCGCCGGCGGAGTTCATTCCGGTGGCCGAGGAAACCGGACTGATCAATCCGCTCGGCGGGCTGATGCTGCGGCGCGCCTGCATGGACGCGGCGCAATGGCCCGACGATGTCCGCGTCGCGGTCAATCTGTCGCCGCTGCAATTTCGCGTCGGCAATCTGCTGTCGCTGGTGATGGATGCGCTGAAGCACTCCGGCCTGCCGGCCAGAAGGCTGGAGCTCGAGATCACCGAGACCCTGCTTCTGGAAAAGAGCAGCCAGGTGCTGGCCACGCTGCATGCGCTGCGCGCGCTCGGCGTCCGCATCTCGATGGACGATTTCGGCACCGGCTATTCGAGCTTGAGCTATCTGCGCAGTTTTCCATTCGACAAGATCAAGATCGACCAGTCCTTCGTGCGCGGCCTCGGCGCCAATCGCGACGCGCAGGCGATCGTTCGCTCGATCATCAGCCTCGGCAAGGGCCTTGGCGTCACCATCACCGCCGAAGGCGTCGAGACCGAAGCCGAATTGAGCTGCCTGCGCGCCGAAGGCTGCCACGAAGGCCAGGGATTTTTGTTCAGCCGTGCCCGGCCCAATGCCGAGATCGTCAGCCTGCTGGAAGCGCAAGCCGGGGTCGCTCTCGCATCGACGGCTTCGCTGGTGGCGTAAGGCGGCGGCATTCTCAAGGTGTGCGCGCGGCGTTGTAGATGCAGAGGAAAGCGTAACGCTTCGCTTCGTCGTCCCGGCGAACGCCCGGACCCATAGCCACCGATCTTGATCGTGAACGGGATTGCGGCCGCAGCGTAGCGTAACACGGACATTTGTGGATATGGGTCCCGGCTCGAGGCCGGGACGACACCGAATGTGTGGTTGCGATTTAATTTTCAATTGGTAGATGCGACTTCCAATTAGTGGATGCGGCTTCGCGTTCTCGCGGCGCGACAGCGCCCGAGCTTTGCTCAATTTCTCTCCCTCCCAAACAGAGGGAGCAGGGAATGCCGGGTGCGCGCTGCACCCGCGGTCTCGTGTGCAAGGTTGCACAAAGAAAAGCGCACACGAGCATACAGGTTCAGCGGAGGCAGTCCGGCATTCCCTGCGCAATGGTTTTACGGCTTATGCCGTGATCTCCCCGGCGACGAATTCC
>CAWAYC010000031.1:0-85456 GCA_963786115.1 uncultured Alphaproteobacteria bacterium | reverse complement strand
CGAACAAGAAATTGACCATCAAGGTCGACCTCGGCGTCGAATGGGCCAGATGCTGCCGCTGCCGATGAACGAGTATCTGCAGCAGGCGCTGGCCGAGTGCTATTTCGATGTGCAGCTCGACGTCATCGAATGGAACACGCTGTTCACCAATTGGCGGCGCGGCGTGAAGGATCCTTCGGCCAACGGCTCCAACGCCACCAACGTCACCTATGCGGCGATGGATCCGTTCTTCGCCATGGTGCGCTTCCTGCAGTCGTCGATGGCGCCGCCGGTTTCGAACAATTGGGGCTTTATCAACAACCCCAAATTCGACGAGTTGGTGACCAAGGCGCGTCAGACCTTCGACCCCGCTGCGCGCGATGCCGCGCTCGCCGAACTGCATGCGGCCTCCGTCGACGACGCGGCGTTCCTTTACGTCGCCCACGACGTCGCGCCGCGCGCGATGAGCCCGAAGGTCAAGGGTTTCGTGCAGCCGAAGAGCTGGTTCGTGGACTTCTCGTCGGTCTCCATGACGCCGTGACCGGCGGAACTGGTTGAGTGGTCGTCCCCGGGCTTGACCCGGGCATCCACGCCCTTCTTGCTCGTCACAAGGACGTGGATGGCCAGGACACCACCAGATCAAGTGCCTCCTGACCTGGGGGCGATCCCGTGCTCCTATCGCCCGACGTATCGTCTACGTCATCCCGATCATCATCAGCGTGGCGCTGGTGTGCTTCCTGCTGGTGCACATCACGCCCGGCGATCCGCTGGTTGCCGTGCTGCCGGCCGATGCGTCGCAGGAACTCGCCCAGCAGCTTCGTGTCGCCTACGGCTTTGACCGTCCGCTCCCCGTGCAGTTCGGGATGTGGATGTGGCGCGCCGTCAACAGCGATCTCGGCAATTCCATCGCCACGGGACGACCCGTGCTGAGCGAGGTGATGCGCGCGGTCGGCGACGCTGTGACGCTGGCGATTGCGGCCGCGTTATTCGAATACACGCTCGGGCTGTTGTTCGGGCTGATCGCCGGCTATTTCCGCGACACCTGGATCGACAAGCTTGCGACCTCGTTCGCGATCGCCGGCGTTTCGGCGCCACATACTGGCTCGGCATGGTGCTGGTTATCGTTTTCTAGGTGCAGCTGAACTGGCTGCCAGCGGTAGGCACGGTCCCAGCAGTTCCGGCGCCTGGGCCTGGGACTGGGAGCATTTCCGCTATCTGATCCTGCCGGCGATCACGACCTCGGTGATCCCCATGGGCATCGTCACCCGCACCGTGCGCGCGCTTACGGGCGATATCCTGAGCCAGGACTTTGTCGAGGCGCTGCGCGCAAAGGGTCTGCGCGAGACTGAAGTGTTCCGCCACGTGGTCAGAAGACGCCGCGCCCACCGCGCTGGCGGTGATGGGATTGCAGTTCGGTTACATGCTGGGCGGCTCCATCCTGATTCAGACGGTCTTCAACTGGCCCGGCACTGGCAACCTCCTGAACCTCGGCGATCTTTCGTCGTGACGCGCCCGTGATTTCAGGCAATCGTTCTAGTGCTGGCGTTCCTGTTCGTGGTGGTCAACCTGGTGGTCGACGTCGTACAGGCAGCACTCGACCCGAGAATGCGACGATAGCCCACGCCAATGCCCAGCGAAGGCGTTGCCAATAGCCAGGTCCTCTCGCGCTCGACGATAGTGGCTGCAGGCTCGAGCCGCTATTGGCGGCGTGTGCTTGCCCGCCTGTCGCGCGACAAAGTCACTCTGGCGGCGTTTGTAGTCCTTGCCGCCATTGTCTTGATGGCTCTTTTCGCCCCCTGGCTGACGAACGGCGACCCCTACAGCGGCAGCGCGCTCCAGCGCCTGAAGCCGATTGGCACATCTGGGCATCCTCTCGGTACCGACGAGATCGGCCGCGACCTTTGGGCGCGGCTGGCCTATGGCGGCCGGCTCTCAATGCTCGTCGGTATCTTGCCAGTCGCGTTTGCGCTTGCGATTGGGGGCAGTCTCGGCGTGCTGGCCGGCTATGTGGGCGGCTGGCTCAATACTCTGATCATGCGGACGATGGACGTGTTCTATGCGTTTCCGTCGGTGCTGCTTGCGGTCGCCATCGCCGCCGTCGCGGGGAGCGGGCTGATCAACACTGTGCTTGCACTGGGGATTGTTTTCATACCGCCAATGGTGCGGATCGCCGAGAGCGTCAGCACGCGGGTTCGCAATATGGATTTCATTGACGCAGCTCGGGCGAGCGGTGTCTCGACGCTGAAGATCATTCAGCACCACGTTCTCAGAAACGTGCTCGGACCGGTTCTGGTGTATGCGGCGAGCCTGACCAGTCTCTCGATCGTTTGTCGCCGCCGGGCTGAGTTTCCTCGGGCTTGGCGTGCCCCCGCCACAGCCCGAATGGGGCCAGATGCTCAACGCGCTTCGCCAATCGATCTATGTGCAGCCCTGGCTGGCGGCGCTCCCCGGCATCATGATCTTTGTGACGTCCCTCTGCTTTAATCTGATCAGCGACGGATTCAGGAGCGCCATGGATGTCTAGGTCCGAACGTTGTCACAACGATGCCGCAGGGCTGGCCTGCCTCCGCTTCTCGCGGTTGAAGGCCTGAAGAAGTACTTTCCGATCCGGGGTGGCCTCACCAATCGCGTACATGCGACGGTGCATGCCATCGACGACGTCTCGTTTTCGGTGATGAAGGGCGAGATCCTCGGAATTGTCGGGGAGAGCGGATGTGGCAAATCAACGACCGCCAGGCTGCTTAATGCACCTCGTGCGTCCGGACCACGGGAGGCTCTTCTTTGATGGCGAGACGGTCGGGCGCGGAGGACTGTCGCTAAAGAAACTTCGGCGGCAAATGCAGATGGTCTTTCAGGACAGCTTCTCGTCGCTCAATCCGCGGATCGACGATTGTGGACAGCATCGCATTTGTGCCGCGCATGCATGGTCTGTCGCGCGGCAGGGCGGAGGCGCGGGCGCGCGACTTGCTCGATCGGGTGGGGCTATCTCCGGTCCAGTTCGCCGAGCGATATCCGCACGAACTCTCGGGCGGACAACGGCAGCGGGTGAACATCGCTCGGGCGCTCGCGCTCGAGCCTCGGCTGGTGATCCTCGACGAGGCCGTCTCGGTGCTCGACAAATCGGTCGAGGTGCAGATTCTGATGCTCCTCCAGTCGCTGAAGCAGGAGCTCGACCTGACCTATGTTTTCATTTCGCACGAGCTGAACGTCGTCGAGTACTTCAGCGATCACATCCTGGTGATGTATCTCGGCGAGGTGGTCGAGCTCGGTCCGGTCGATCAGGTCTGGGACACGCCGGCGCATCCCTACACGCGGGCGCTGTTGGCCGCGATGCCGTCGTCGGATCCGGATCGTCGTACCGAGACGCCGCCGATCTCCGGCGATCCGCCCAATCCGATCGATCCGCCGCCCGGCTGCCGCTTTCATACCCGCTGTCCGTTTGCGGAGCCGCTCTGCGCAAACGCTCTCCGAACTCACCGCGCTCGATACTATGGGTCATCAGGCGGCGTGCTACATGGCCATTCCGGGCTCCGGCACCGCCCG
Source organism: uncultured Alphaproteobacteria bacterium (assembly GCA_963786115.1). Taxonomy (GTDB): domain Bacteria; phylum Pseudomonadota; class Alphaproteobacteria; order Rhizobiales; family Xanthobacteraceae; genus Bradyrhizobium. Next base: position 81,934 of record CAWAYC010000031.1, on the reverse strand, counting down.
CGCGCCGGCAAAGACAAAGACAAAGGAGGCAGACGCACCATGACCAAACCGAGCCCCAAGGAAGTCCATGCGATGGCCGCTGTTGCGGGCGTGCCCGTCGACGCCGACGTCGCCGAGCGCATCGCCAATTCGATCGGCCCGGCGTTCGAAGGGTTTGCCCGCGGTCGCCAGCACCCTGCCGTTCGACCTCGACCCCCACAAGCTCCTGCTGCGCGCGCAACCACAAAGGTGTCGAAATGAGCAGCGAGCCCGCCTTGATGTCGCTGATCACGGTCGCCAAGGCGATCACCAGAAGAGTCATCCACGAAGTCACCGCAATCCTGCTGGGTGCATCACCGCAGTGGCAGCCGAAGCTCAACGCCTTCATGGAGATCGAGAGCGACGCTGCACTTGCCACCACGATCAGGCCGACACGGCATTGGCAAAAGGCGGCGTTCACGGCGCGCTGCACGGCGTGCCGCTGGCGCACAAGGACATGTATTACGACACCAGCAAGGTCGTGACCTGCGGCTCCAAGGTCCACCACGATTTCGTCGCCACCACGACCTCGACCGCGCTGCAGCACCTGAAGGAGGACGGCCAGATCCAGCTCGGCTCGTTGCAGATGGTGGAATTCACCTACGGGCCGACCGCCACGAACGTGCACTACGGCGCGGTGCATAATCCTCGACGTCGATCACATCACCGGCGGCTCGTCGTCCGGTTCGGCTTCGCGGTCGCCGCGCGCCTGACCTTCGCGGCGCTGGGATCGGATACCGGCGGATCGATCCGGATGCCCGCGCGCATTTCTGCGGCGTCACCGGATTGAAGACGACCGTCGGCCACGTCGGCCCGCGCCGGCGCGATGCCGCTGTCACAATCGCTCGACACCGTCGGGCCGCTGGCGCAGACCGTGGAAGACTGCGCGCTGCTGCTGGAATTGATGGCGGGCACCGACCCCGAGGATGCCCACCAGATCGGCGCTGCCGGTGCCAAATTACATCGCCTGGGACCAACGGCCCGATCAAGGCCTCAGGATCGGCGTGCCCTCGGCGTTTCATCGACGATCTCGATCCCGAAGTCGCCGGTATCCTCGACGAGACCATCGCCGTCTTCAGGAAAGAAGGCGCCGAGATCGTCAAGGTCGAGCTGCCCGACCAGCGCCAGCTCACCGCCGCCTGCCAGCTCGTGCTCGCGGTGGAAGCGGCGGCCTTCCACAAGCGATGGATGATCGAGCGTCCGCAGGATTACGGCCCGCAAGTATTGATGCGGCTGCAGAACGGCCTCGCCATTCCCGCCATCTCCTATCTCAAGGCGATGCGCTGGCGAGGACCCGCGCTGGCTGGCTATCTCGCCGCGGTCGCCGGCACCGATGCGGTGATCGCACCGGTCGCGCCGGTTCCGGCGCCGACCCTTGCCGAAAGCGACGTCGGCAACAGCCTCAACGCCGAAGCCGTCATCCAGCGGCTGACGCGCTTCACCCGTCCGATCAACTATCTCGGCCTGCCGTCGCTTTCGATACCCACGGGCTTCACCCGCAGCGGGCTTCCCGTCGGCATGCAACTGATCGGCCGCGCCTTCGATGAAGCGATGCTGCCCGCAGATCGGCGTGCGTAGCGCCTGACCGATTTCCACGCAAGAGTGCCCAGGCTCGCATGACCAACCTCGTCGAGATCCGCGACCTCAACATCCCCCACCCCGGCGAGCGCACGGTGCACGCCGTGAACGATCTCTCGCTCTCCCTCGGCGAGGGCGAGGTGCTCGGCCTGCTCGGGAAATTCCGGCTCCGGCAAGAGCGTGACCTTGCGCGCGCTGATGCGGCTGTTGCCGAAGCGGACGCAGATCTCGGGCAGCGTCAACGTGCTCGGGCGCGACGTGCTGGCACTGAATGACGAGCAACTGTCGGCGTTTCGCGGCCAGACCGTCTCGATGATCTTCCAGGAGCCGGCGCTGGCGCTCGATCCGGTCTACACCATCGGGGCGCAGATCGCCGAAACCGTGATGCGCCACGAGGGCAAGAGCGAGAAGGAGGCCACCGCGCGGGCGCTGGAAATGCTCGAGGTGGTGCGCATCCCATCCGCAAAACGCCGGCTGGATGCCTATCCGCACGAAATGTCCGGCGGCATGCGACAGCGCGCGATGATCGCGCTGGCGCTGGCCTGCAAGCCGAAAATCCTCCTTGCCGACGAGCCGACCACCGCGCTCGACGCCACCGTGCAGATCCAGATCCTGTTGCTCCTGCGCGAATTGCAGCGCGAGTTCGGCATGTCCGTCATCTTCGTGACCCATGACATCGGCGTGGCGATCGAGATCTGCGACCGCGTCGCGGTGATGTATGCCGGCCAGATCGTCGAGCAGGGCACGCTCGCCCAGATCAACGCTCGCCGGTGCATCCCTATGCGCCGTGGACTGCTGGCTTCCACCGTGCACGGCGCCAGGCGCGGCCAGCGGCTCGAAACCATCCCGGGCACGCCCCCTTCGCCTCGATCACGCGCCGGTGAACTGTTCGTTCGCGCCGCGCTGCAGCTTTGCAACAGCCGCGCTGCGTCGAGCAATTGCCGCCCAACGTGCAGATATCGTCCCGGACCCGGATCGCGCGCTGCATCCTGGCCGAGCAGGCTCCGGCCGCCATCGGGACGTAATCTTCTTCCGGATTCCTGTCGTCACCCCTGTCGTTAGCAGCCACGTTTCCCGCGACGCGAAACTGCGCAGATCGTGCGGCTGGTGCGGACCGGCGGCCGGTTCTAACCCATGGAGGGCTTTATTCCGCCACCCGCCTGCGGTCATGAGGAGGGCTATGTGACGCTGATTCTATTGCCTTTCTCAGGACAGAATCGGTCTCAAAACCGTCATCCCGATCCTATTAGTGGTGCTAACGGGCCGTCGGCCTGAGGTTGCGCCATCGGAACAGTGTCCATGTTAACGCGACTTGAATGGACGGTGCCTACAAACAACGGTAAAACGTGACGATCGCGCTCACGTAGCCCTTTTGAAGAGAACTGAATTCATGGCAGCAGCCGCTCCCGGCGTCCGGCGGTCCGAACTCGGTGAAGCGCTGCGGGCCTGCCGCAGCGCGTTCATCGGCGTCGGCCTCATGAGTTGCATGATCAACCTGTTGTACCTGACGGGGTCGATCTTCATGCTGGAGGTCTATGACCGGGTGCTGCCGAGCCGCAGCGTGGCGACGCTGGTCGGTCTCGTCATCCTCGCCGGCGGACTATACATCGCTCAGGGCGTGCTCGATTTGCTGCGGGGACGGATCCTCGGGCGGGTCGGAACCTCGCTCGATGAGGCCATCAACGCCCGCGTGTTCGAGACCGTCGTCCGGCTGCCGCTTGTGGTCGGCGGCCGCAACGAGGGTCTGCAGCCGTTGCGCGATCTCGACAATGTGCGCTCGTTCCTCGGCAGCATGGGGCCGGGCGCGTTCTTCGACCTGCCGTGGCTGCCCTTCTACATGGCGATCTGCTTCGCCTTCCATTGGCTGCTCGGCGTCACCGCGCTGATCGGCGCCGTCATCCTTGTGACGCTCACCCTGATCACCGAGTTCATGTCGCGCGCGCCGGCCCGCGAAGCCATGGGTCTGGCGGCGCGGCGCAACGATCTGGCGGCCGCCGGCCGCCGCAATGCCGAAGTGCTGGTCGCGATGGGAATGTCGGGACGGCTCGGCAAGCGCTGGGGCAAGGCCAATGAAAGCTACCTGGCGGGCAATCAGCGCGCCAGCGACGTGACCGGCGGCCTCGGCGCGGTCGCAAAAGTCCTGCGCATGATGCTGCAATCCTTCGTGCTGGCGGTCGGCGCTTATCTCGTGATCCACCAGGAAGCCACCGGCGGCATCATCATCGCGGGTTCGATCCTGAGCGCGCGGGCGCTTGCGCCGGTCGATCTGGCGATCGCGCACTGGAAAGGCTTTGTCGCCGCGCGGCAGAGCTGGCACCGCCTCAACAAGCTGCTGCAGCAGATGCCGGCATCGAACGCGCAGACGCTGCTGCAGGCGCCGTCGCAACGGCTGTCGGTCGAGGGCGTCAGCATCGTGCCGCCGGGCGACCAGCGCGTGATCGTGCAGGACGTCACCTTCGCGGTCGAGGCCGGCAGCGGCGTCGGCGTGATCGGGCCGAGCGGCTCCGGCAAATCCTCGCTGGTGCGTGCGCTGGTCGGCGTCTGGATGCCGGTCCGCGGCAAGGTGCGGCTGGACGGCGCGGCGCTCGATCAATGGTCGTCGGACGTGCTCGGCCGCTATGTCGGCTATCTGCCGCAGGACGTCGAATTGTTCGCGGGCAGCGTCGCGCAAAACATCTCTCGTTTCGATCCCGAGGCCACGTCCGACGCCATCATCGACGCCGCGAAACAGGCCGGCGTGCACGAGATGATCATCAAGATGCGCGAGGGCTACGACACCCAGATCGGCGAGCAGGGCACGGCGCTGTCGGCCGGCCAGGCGCAGCGGGTCGCGCTGGCGCGGGCGCTGTACGGCAATCCCTTCCTGATCGTGCTCGACGAGCCTAATTCCAACCTCGACAGCGAGGGCGACGAGGCACTGACCCGCGCGGTACGCGCGGCGCGTGAACGTGGCGCCATCGTGGTGGTGGTGGCGCATCGGCCGATCGGCATCGAGGCGGTCGACCAGCTCCTGGTGCTGAAAGACGGCCGCATGCAGGCGTTCGGACCGAAGGAGCAGGTGCTCGGTCAGGTGCTGCAGCGGGTTCCGGGCCCGCCGCCGCCGATCAAGATCGTCTCCGACGCGGGAGGCAAATCATGACTAGTCAAGACAAGAAGGACGAAATGGGCAGCGCGCGCCGCTCGATCCGGCTGCATCTGATCACCGGCCTTGTCGTCGTCCTGGTGCTGGCCGGCGGCTTCGGCGGCTGGGCCGCGACGGTGCCGATCTCCGGCGCGCTGATCGCGCCCGGATCGGTAGTCGTCGATTCCAACGTCAAGAAGGTACAGCACCCGACCGGCGGCGTGGTCGGTGAAGTCCGCGTGCGCGACGGCGACGTGGTCAAGGCGGGCGACATCGTCGTGCGTCTCGACGAGACGGTGGTGCGGGCGAGCCTTGCGATCGTGGTCAAGACGCTCAATGGATTGTGGGCCCGCGCGGCGCGGCTCGAGGCCGAGCAGCGCGGCACCGACCGGATCGTATTTCCGGCGATGCTGACCGACCGCGCCGAAGACCCCGACGTCCGGGACGTGATGGCGAGCGAGACCAAATTGTTCGACGTCCGCGTCAACGGCAGAAGCGGCCAGAAGGCGCAATTGCGCGAGCGGGTCACCCAGCTGAACGAGGAAATCTCCGGCCTCCAGGCGCAGGAAGCCGCCAAGGACAAGGAAATCGCGCTGGTGGAAAAGGAGCTGGTCGGCGTCCGCCAGCTCTATGACCAGCATCTGGTGCAGATCACGCGGCTGACCACGCTGGAGCGCGATGCGGCGCGGCTTTCCGGCGAGCGGGCGCAATACATCGCTTCCCGTGCCCAGGCCAAGGGCAAGATCACCGAAACCGAATTGCAGATCATCCAGGTCGACAAGGACATGGTCAGCGAGGTCTCCAAGGACCTGCGCGAGACCAACGACAAGATCGGCGAATTCGTCGAGCGCAAGGTCACCGCCGAAGACCAGTTGCGCCGCATCGACATTCGCGCGCCGCAGGACGGCATGGTGCTGCAGTCGACGGTGCATACCGTCGGCGGCGTGATCACCGCGGGCGATGCCATCATGATGATCGTGCCGCAGGCCGATGCTCTCTCGGTCGAGGCCAAGGTCAATCCGGTGGATATCGACAAGTTGCAGATCGGCCAGAAGACCTTGCTGCGGCTGTCGGCCTTCAACCAGCGCACCACGCCGGAACTGAACGGCGTCGTCACCCGCGTCTCCGCCGATGTCACCACCGACCAGCGCACCGGGCAGAGCTATTACACGATCCGCGTCTCGTTGCCGCCGAAGGAAGTCGCGCGTCTCGGCGAAGACGTGAAGATCATCCCCGGCATGCCGGTCGAAGCCTTCGTGCAAACCGGCGACCGCACCATGCTGTCGTACCTGATGAAGCCGTTGAGCGACCAGCTGATGCGCGCGTTCAGGGAGAAGTTGCCGTACGCCGCTGATCGAACCCCTTGTCATCCCGGCCTCGAGCCTGGATCCATAACCAGCTCGAACGTCGCGCGGACGTCGTCGAACAGTCCACGGCCCGAAAAAGTCTAGACCTCGGTCTGCGAAACTACAGCCGCGAGGATCTCGAAGCGGCGCGGCGAGCCGGTGAGATGCTGCACATCAATGTTCTGGGCCTCGCTAGTATCGCCCAAGACGTCACGCCCGAGCTTGCTCGCGCTACCATTGCCTCAGTCTCCGTGCTGGGAGCTTTGCATGCCAGTCCGGCGGTCAAGGCCGCTCTCGCTGACAGGACGCGGTGAAGGCGATGCTTAAACAGGACATAGTTCGCGAAGCCACACGCCTCACGCGCGCGGGTCAACTCGTCGAGGCCACCGCACTCCTTCAGCGCATGCTTCGCGGTGAGAGCGCGCCAGACGCGACATCTCGCACCACCGGTCGCATCGCTCTTACAGGACCCGAGCCGCCAATCATTGACGCGAAGGCCAATACTATTGAGGAGACGGACAGTGCGCACTTGGCGCGGGTCACAACCGCTCAACCGCGCATGCCCCGCGCGTTGCTCGATCGCACAAGGGAGCGCTCCGGGCTCGGAATGCGAGGTGGGATTAAGCGCGCCCCGCTGTCCACGCGGGACATCGTGCCGGAGGGCGCAAGGTTCATCGACGGTACCTACAGCAATCCTGCGGGAAGCCGTGCCTACAGGCTCTTCATCCCCAGCCGCTATCAGGGGCAACCGCTTCCTTTGGTCGTCATGCTACACGGCTGTACCCAATCGCCAGATGATTTCGCCGCCGGTACGAGGATGAACTTTATCGCAGAAGAACAAACGTGCCTCGTGGTCTATCCTGCACAGCGCAGCGAGGCAAACCAGGCGAAATGCTGGAACTGGTTTCGTACAGCCGACCAGCAGCGAGGCAGAGGCGAACCTTCGCTCATCGCGGGCATCACTCGCCAAATCATGCGCGACTATTCGGTTGATCCAAAGCGCGTCTACATTGGTGGACTGTCGGCCGGAGCGGCGGCAGCTGCTATCATGGGAGCAACGTATAACGATCTGTACGCCGCAATCGGTGTACATTCTGGCCTCGCCTGTGGGGCCGCCATTGACCTTCCGTCTGCGTTTGTCGCCATGCGGCAGGGTGGCGGGTCCAATGACAAGGTAATTCCAGGTGACGGGCCACCTATCCCGACCATTGTTTTTCACGGCGATCGGGACATTACGGTGCATCCGAACAACGGCGATCAAATTCTTGAGCAGTCTATCAGAACGACGAGCACACAAAAGCAGGTGCATCGCGGGCAGGTAGCTGGAGGACATGCCTATACCCGCACGATCCATACCGACGCGAGTGGGTGCGGAATTCTTTGAACACTGGAATATCCACGGAGCTGGACACGCATGGTCGGGAGGCAGCCCTGCGGGCTCCTACACTGATCCGCGGGGACCGGACGCAACGAGGGAAATGCTGCGTTTCTTCCTCGAGCATTCGCTCCCACAGCAGTCAGGTTAGAGTTAGTCCGTTCGTGGCGCTTTTCGGAAGTCGGCTTTTCGGTGAACGTCCGCTCGGCGGCACCAAGCGGACCTCGCTCGTCGTCCGACTTGAGTTTGGAATGCGCACCAAAACGGACGTCGGCGCATTCTACGCAATGCTACTCGGCCCGTTCGTAAGTAGTGACAACCACGATATCTTGGCCATCTAAAGTGCTTTTGAATGGCGGCGTTGTCACCGTCAACTTATTGCTCGCCATTTCCACTTGATAAGTCCGGGTTGTGCCGACCCACGACTGGACCCAGGCGATATCAACGTCGAAGATGACCTTGTTGCCTTCGGTCTTATATGTACCGCCCCACGCGAACATGCTCTTGAAAAGTTCAACACGTTCCGCGTCCGTGGGGGCCGCCACCTTCTCGTTCTTTTTGCGGTCTTGCGCCACCGCGAAGATAAGGAAGTGGCCACCCTTCGTGTAGTAGGCGTACCCCGAGGGGTGCTCCCCGTAGGTGGTGAAAGTATTGCCCGTCGCCACTTCCTTGCGAGCGAAGCTCGTCAGCTTCCAAGTTCCGACAATCGATGACGCCAAATCCTGAGCCGCTAACGGCTCGAGCAACATCAAAAGGAAAGCAAAAACTACTGCTGACATCAGAGCACGTTTCATGGTGTCCTCCCGAATTCGTTGAGAGCGTACGGACGTGCAACTTGTCTCGCGCGAATGAATTGCACTTCGCGGATATGAGTCCGACAAAAAAGAGCGATCCTTGGGGATTCGATCCGCTACTGCGGAACCCCCTCGACGACGAAGCTGCGGAATTTCGCCAGCTTGTTTCGGAGCGGTAGGAGGTCCTTGAAGGCCGCTGAATCACGGTAGGCTTGGACTTTTTCAAGGCTGTCCCACTGTTGAATGACCACGCGCGATTTCGGCGGCGCTCCTTCAATCGTGGTGGTCTTGCCTCCGGCGGCAAGGAATTTTCCGCCAGCCGCCTTGATCGCTGCCTGGGCCTTTGGAAGGTAATCCTTCAAATACGCTTGCGGGTCCGACATATCGATTTCGACGACCTGGTAGACGGGCGGCTTGGCTTGGGCGTGAAGCCCCTGAACCGCGACCGCGCCAAGTCCGAAGCCCGCGAGCATTGCCAATGTCACTGTGTATTGGGTTTTCATGGCTCTCCTCCCTGATCATTGCAAGAACCATCGCGTCCGCGAATGCGCGCGACCGTGCGAGTGCTGGTAACACCGGGCCAAAAAAATGCGTCGGTCGATTTAGGTGCGATGCCTGCCGACGGCTCCGACGCTGCCGCTAAAAAATTCGGGACCTCGGCACGTCCCGATGGCAGCTCCCCAAGGCAATGAATGGACAATACACCAGTAGTGAGGGCGTCGGAAGAGACCAACCAAAACAAACCCGGCGCAATGGTGTCCGTTATTGGACCCCCTAACCGGACATGCTGCGGACACTCCATGTCGGTAGCAAATGACCCCAAAGCCGACCAGCGCCAAAACGGTTGCGATGTCGGCTTCCTGAGGAAAACCCAACGTCGATTGCCTCATCCCCGACTTCCGAGTCTGATCCGAGACGGCAATTTTCGCCAGCGCCAAGTGCTGGCGTAGTTCGTAAGCCAGGTCTCAGATTGTTCACCGCACGGTCTCGAAATGTTGATACTGTCGACTGCGGGGCAACTGGCAGGCAAACAGGAGGAAGTCATGAAAAGTCAAATGATGGCTTTGCTCATAGGCGTTGCGATCGGAGCGACCGCGATCCAGGGTCTCTATGCTCAAGGAGCCAAGCCGAAAGCGTACTCCATCGGCGAGAATGAAATCGTCAATGCATCTGCCCAAGCCGCATACTTGCCTACCGCGCGGAAGGCGATAGCAGCAGCCCATGGTCGCCCTTTACGCACCACCGCCGGACGGGTTGTTCAGATAGACGGTGCGCCTGCTCCCAAGAGTGTAGCGATCGTCGAGTGGGACAGCTTGGATGACGCAGTGGCATTCTACAAGTCGAAAGCCTGGGCAGACCTCGCGCCTGAGCGTGACAAGGCAGTCAAGGTAATACGGAGGTACGTCGTCGAAGTCGAAAAGTAGCGGGCTTGCGTCGATTTCAGCACGTGGTGCCGCAAACATCCGACGAGCGACCAAGACGAGGTTCGTCCGAACGGCGGCCTCGTCTTGTGGTCAATGAGTCGAAGTCTTGTCGCTTGTTACATGGAACGACGCATAGAGACTTTCTCGCCTCGGCGGTATGTCCGCGTTACTCGTCCGCGACGGGCACCAAGCGGACCTCACTCGATGTCCGACTTGAGTCCGGAATGGCACCAAAGCGGACGTCCGCCGAGCAATCTGAGGTTATGGGTTCACGCCCTGGACTGGCGACAAATTCTGCAGCAGCAATTCCAGCGCCGCTTTTGCGAATGCCTGCATGTTCGCGGGCCTGTCGTTGCTGCCGGTCTCCAGCGTGATCACCGCCTCGGCCGGTCCCCGCGACCGCCATGGCCGGCGGCGTCGCCGTAGCGGTTGCCGGTCGGACCGGTCGCGCCGGTCTCCGACAGGCCCCAGTCGGTCGCGCAGCGCTTTCGGATCTGGCCGGCGAGCAGCTTGGCATAGGGCTCGGACGCCGAGCGGATGCCCTTCATCGCCTCATCGGGAATCTCCATCAGCACCCGCCGGGCTTCGCGGGTATAGATCACGCCGCCACCGATGAAATAAGCCGACGCGCCGGGTACCGAGAGCAGCGCGGCCATATCTACGCCGCGCAATCCAAGGGACTGCACTGGTGAAATTCGTCAACGCCCGCCCGTTTGCCGATCCTGACGTTGCCGCGCGCAAGATCGTCTCGGAGAAGATTGGCGGCAGTGGCTGACGCCCGGCAAGGAGACGCGTCTACCGCCGGCGCTCGATAGCTTGCCGGGCGAAATTTATGCTATCCTGAAACTTGGAGAAGCTGTTTGGGCAACCATAAACGGTGATGCATGAGATCGCGCTGTCGCCTTATCGTGGGTGCGATAGTGGGTGCGAGTCTCGTCGCTCGTCCCAATATAGCGCGGGGCGAATGCGATCTCGCCAATCCCGGTGAGCCCGTTGCATCACGGTTCGAAATCCACGGCGACACTGTCTATGACAAGCGTACTGACCTGACGTGGACGCGTTGCAGTTACGGACAGCAGTGGATCGAAGGCAGCGGGTGCTCCGGCTCGGTCAAGCTCCTGGACTGGGACAGCGCGATGGGCCTGCAATCGCAAGGTGGTCCCGCCTGGCGGCTTCCGCAGAGGGACGAATTGCAAAGCATAGTCGCACACAATTGCAAGAGGCCTGCGATCAACGAGACCGTGTTTCCTGGAACGGAATCGGTTCAATATTGGACGAGCACGTCAAGCGGGCCGTCCTATGCCTGGATCGTGTTCTTCCGGACCGGCATGCCAACGTGGAATTTTCTCCGAACCACACCATTGGCCGTGCGGCTGGTACGAACCGGCCGGTAAGGCTGTGCCACCGTCATCCAGCAACGACGACCAGCGCCGCACCGCTGACATGCGCGGCCTCCTCCGACGCGACGACACCGATACGCATGTCTGCGCCGAACGCGATCTTGTCGTGGCCGTAGGGCTCATGGCGTACTATCGGGATTTTCCCGATGCGTTTCGGCAGCTAGCCGCTCGGCTTTGGTAGCAGCGTCCTGTCTTTTGGAAGTGTCGTACATCCGTTTGAAACCGTTCTCACGTTCAACGTCTCGTCGGATATCAAAGGTATTCCAAATAGCCTAAATTGATGCTCGTCAGATCCCTTCGGATTGCCTAAAACTCTAGCATTCCGTTCCCGGTTTTTTGTCGCCTATTGGGCACCAAGCGGACCTCACTCGATGTCCGACTTGATTCCGGAATGCGCACCAAAGCGGACGTCCGCCGACCAATCTGAGGTTATGGGTTCACGCCCTGGACTAGCGATAAATTCTGCAGCAGCAATTCCAGCGCCGCTTTTGCGAATGCCTGCATGTTCGCGGGCCTGTCGTTGCTGCCGGTCTCCAGCGTGATCGCCGCCTCGGCCGGGCCCGCCACCGCCATGCAGCTGTGGCCAGCGGCATCGCCGTAGCGGTTGCCGGTCGGACCGGTCGCGCCGGTCTCCGACAGGCCCCAATCGGTCGCGCAGCGCTTTCGGATCTGGCTGGCGAGCAGTCTGGCGTAGGGCTCGGACGCCGAGCGGATGCCCTTCATCGCGTCATCGGGAATCTCCATCAGCACCCGCCGGGCGTCGCGGGTATAGATCACGCCGCCACCGATGAAATAAGCCGACGCGCCGGGCACCGCGAGCAGCGCGGCCGAGATCAGCCCGCCGGTCGAGGATTCCGCGACCGCGATCGTCTGTTTCCGCTCGATCAGTTTTGCGGCGATTTTTTCGGCTGTGGTCACGAGCTCTTTCATTGGCTGCCCCTCGTTGTCTTTCCTGCTTGTTTTTCGCCGCCGGGCTGCCACGTCCAAGCCATGACAAATCTCCCCGGCGCCATGTGCTCCTAGCACAGGTGCCGGCGCCTGCCGAGTTGCGGGCATCGGGTCGGCCTGCTTGAATGCAACTCAAAGAACCTGGCGGCGCGGTCGAAGACATGCGCCCCGAGCAGAGGAAACCCCATGACGTCGCCGATCGCTGATGGCGTGGATTGCGACCTGCATCCCGCAGTTCCCCATCTGACCAGCCTGTTGCCCTACCTGAACGATTACTGGCGCGACCAGGTGACGACGCGCGGCATGACCGACCTCATCTCGCAATCCTATCCGGTCAATTCGCCGATCTCGGCGCGGCCGGATTGGCGGCCGGCGCAGGGCAAGCCGGGCTCGAGCCTGGCCGATATGCAAAGCCAGGCGCTCGATCGCTTCGGCACAGCCTGTGGCATCTGCAATCCGCTGTATGGCGTGCAGATGGTGTTTTCCGAGGACATGGCAGACGCGTTCTGCCGCGCGCTGAACGATTGGCTTGCAAGGGAATGGCTCGACAAGGACGCGCGCCTGCGCGGCTCGATCGTGATTCCCGTGCAGAGCGTCGAAAAATCGGTCGCGGAGATCGAGCGTTGCGCCAGGGATAATCGCTTCGTCCAGGTGCTGATGCTGGTCATGGGCGACATTCCGCTCGGAAAACGCGCCTACTGGCCGATCTACGCCGCCGCTGAGCGCCTCGGTCTGCCGATCGGCATTCACGCCGGCAGCGCCTATCACAACCCGCCGACCTCGGTCGGCTGGGGCTCCTATCACATCGAGGATTATGTCGCGCAGGCGCAGGCATTTCAGACCCAACTGACCAGCCTGATCGTCGAAGGCGTGTTCGCGCGGCATCCGAACTTGAAAATGGTGATGCTGGAATCGGGCTTCACCTGGCTGCCGGCCTATTTGTGGCGGCTGCACAAGTTCTGGCGCGGCGTGCGCATGGAAACCCCGTGGGTCGATCGCGCGCCGATGGAGATTGTGCGTAGCAACATCCGCTTTTCGCTGCAGCCGGTCGACGCGCCGCCGGATGGCGAGACGCTAAATCGCCTGTTCGACCATATGCAGTCGGACGAATTGCTCCTATTCTCGACAGACTATCCGCACTGGCAATTCGACGGCGACGAGGTGCTGCCCGAGGGTATTTCGCAAGATCTGGTCCGCAAGATCATGATCGACAACCCGTACGCCACCTATACTCGTCTGAAGCAGCCGGTGGCCAAGGAGACGACGCCATGAATATTCAGCTTCGTGACCGTCCGGAGCCAGCCTCGTCCGGCAGCGTAAAGACCGCGATCGCCGATTGCGATATCCACCCGGCGCGCGCGACGGCGACCGAACTCTATCCCTATCTCGACAAACGCTGGCATGCGCACATCGAGACCTACGGCAAGCATCCCTATCAGGGCATGATGGAAGGCCCGCCCTATCCGAAGGCGCAGCCGAACGCCTCGCGCCGCGACGCCTGGCCGCCGGAAGGCGGCCCGCAGGGGTCGTCGCTGTCGTTCATGCAGAAGCAGCATCTCGATCCGAACAACGTCGCGCTCGGCGTGCTCAATCCGCTCAATACCGGGCAGGGCATCCGCAACCAGGACCTCGCTGCCGCGATCTGTTCGGCGATCAACGATTGGCAGATCGAGAAATGGACCAGCCAGGATTCGCGGCTGAAGGCTTCCGTCGTCGTCGCCAACGAGGACGGGCAGGCCGCCGCCGCCGAAATCCGCAAACGCGCCGGCGACAGGAATTTCGTGCAGGTGCTGCTGCTGAGCCGCAACGTCGAGCCGCTCGGCCAGCGCCGCTACTGGCCGATCTACGAGGCGGCGGAGGAGGCCGGGCTTCCGGTCGGCGTCCACGCCTTCGGCTTCGGCGGCAACCCGATCACCGCGTCGGGCTGGCCGAGCTTTTACATCGAGGAGATGGTCGGACATTCGCAGTGCCAGCAGACCGCGCTCGCAAGCCTGGTGCTGGAAGGCGTGTTCGAGCGCTTTCCGAAACTGAACATGGTGATGGTCGAGGCCGGTTTCGGCTGGGCTCCATCGCTGGCGTGGCGGCTGGACAAGGTGTTTTCACGACTGCATAGCGAGGTGCCGCATCTGAAGCGCAAACCGTCGGAATACATCCGCGATCACATCTGGTGGACCACGCAGCCGATGGAGGATCCTGAACGGCGCGAGCACCTGTTCCAGCTGATCGAATGGATCGGCTGGGACAAATTGCTGTTCGCGACCGACTACCCGCATTGGGATTATGACGAGCCGTCGCGCGTGCTGCCGGCCGGTGTCAGCGACGCCAACAAGCAGGCGTTCTATCTCGACAATGCGAAGAAGGTTTACGGCGTCGCATGATCCGACACAGTGGACGCCGGTTTTTCAAAACAGATCATGCGACAACAAGATGACGAGACATGTGATCGCCCCGGTGGACGAGCTGCCGCCGGGCACCCGAAAATTCCTTGAGATCGACGGACGGCCGATCGCGGTCTTCAACATCAAGGGCGAGTTCTTCGGCCTGTTGAACCGCTGCCCCCATCAGGGCGCGGCGCTGTGCGAGGGGCCGCTGATCGGGCTCGCGCAATCCTCCGATCCCGGCGAGATCGAATACACCAGGCTGGGCGAGATCATCCGCTGCCCCTGGCACGGCTGGGAATTCGACATCCGCACCGGCCAGTCCTATTGCGACCCGAAGCGCTTTCGCGCGCGAGCCTATCCGGTCAATGTCGAGCCGGGCACGGCCGTGGTGAAGGGCCCGTATATCGCGGAGACCCTCAAGGTCTCGGTGGAGAGCGATTACGTGGTGGTGGATCTTTAACAGCCTGTCATTGCTGCGCGCTTGCGGCGTGTACTCATAATGCGAGAGATGTCGGCTTACATTCATCCATGTCTGGAGGCGCGAACAGGTTGTCCGTTTTCAGTACCGAGAATCCTCGGGAATACAGTAGAGGGTTGGCAGCAGTTCGCCTGTAACGCTGGTTAGCAATCCGAGAGAACCAGAACGAACCGTCCCTCTTCCATGTGCGGCTGAACGTGGCCTTGACGCACCATCGCCGGTCAGTCGCCCTCATGATCAAGTATCAACTTCGCTTGAGGATACTCAAGGCCGGTTGCCCCAAGTCTGATTCAGCGCAAGGCTCGCAGAAAATAAATGCATTTCAACTTCGATTGACGGAGCAGGCTAGCGACCCTCGCAAGGGAAGGATCAGCTTCATGAAGCAAGAGCATGCTAGTTCCTACACCCCGATCCTGCGTAACCTCGATGGTCTGCTTCCGGACTTGGAGGGACTCTATAAGGACGTGCATTCGCATCCCGAGCTCTCGATGCAGGAGATACGTACGGCAGGTCTTGCAGCAGATCGTCTGCGTGCGGGCGGTTATGACGTAACGACGGGCGTCGGTAAAACTGGTGTCGTTGGCCTGCTACGCAATGGCGAGGGGCCAACTGTAATGCTGCGAGCCGATATGGATGCGCTGCCCGTCGAAGAGGCAACTGGCCTGCCCTATGCCAGCAAGGTGACGGTCACCGATCGCGAGAGCAACACCGTGCCGGTCTCGCATATGTGTGGCCATGACATGCACATCACATGGCTCGCGGGCGCCACAAAATTGCTCGCCGAGGCACGAACGACATGGAGTGGTACCTTGATGGCGGTCTTCCAGCCAGGGGAAGAAACGGCGGAAGGTGCGCAGGCGATGATCGATGCCGGACTTTTTAAGCGTTTCCCGAAACCCGATGTAGTCCTTGGCCAGCACGTAATGGTAGGTCCTGCCGGGACCGTTGCCGGGCGGGCGGGGGCCATTACCTCGGCTGCCGACAGCCTGCAGATTCGTCTGTTCGGACGCGGCGCGCATGGATCAATGCCGCAGGCGAGCATTGACCCGGTCGTCATGGCGGCGGCAACCGTAATGCGGCTTCAAACCATCGTCTCCCGCGAGGTAGCGGCCGCCGAGGCGGCCGTCGTCACAGTGGGCGCACTGCAAGCGGGCACCAAAGAGAATGTCATTCCCGACGAGGCTATCATCAAACTGAACGTGCGCACCTTCGATGCCGGCGTGCGTAAGCGCGTGCTGGCCGCGATCGAGCGCATCGTCAATGCCGAGGCTGAAGCCTCCGGTGCCCCTCGCCATCCCGAGATTACGACAATGGATCACTACCCGCTCAACGTGAACGATCGCGATGCTAGCAAGCGGGTGGTCGATGCATTCCGGGACTATTTCGGCGTAGAGCGTGTCCGTGAGACGGGGCCTGCGCCAGCGAGCGAGGATTTCGGATCATTCGGTTCCGAGTGGCACTCTCCATCGGTCTTTTGGTTCGTGGGCGGCACCGATCCAGAAGTTTACGCTAAGGCAAAGGAAGCCAATCGGCTCAATGAACTTCCTGTCAACCACAGTCCGAAGTTTGCGCCGGTCATCCATCCCACCTTGCGAACCGGAGTGGAGGCCTTGGTCGTCGCGACACTGGCGTGGCTATCGGCTTAGGGAAAGGCGCAGCGGACGGGTTGGGCTATCGTGAAACGACCTGCCCTCAGTTGCCACGAGGAAACGCTTTCATGGAGTCGATTCCATATCTGCTTGATCTTGCCGGTACTCTCGTCTTTGCACTCAGCGGTGCGATGGCAGGCGTCAAGCGAAAGTTGGATGTGTTTGGCGTTTTGGTGCTGTCCTTTGTCGCGGCGAACGCCGGCGGAATCACCCGGGATATTCTCATCGGGGCTGTTCCACCGGGAGCGATCAACGATTGGCGATATCTGGGTGTGTCGCTCGTTGCAGGAATCATCACGTTCTATTTTCCCTCTGCGATCATGCAGCGATGGAACCCGGTGCTGCTGTTTGATGCTGCGGGACTAGCGCTGTTCGCTGTCTCCGGCGCACATAAGGCGTTAGTTTATGGACTGAACCCGGTCATGGCCACCTTGCTCGGCATGTTGACTGGGATTGGCGGCGGCATGGCGCGCGATCTTCTGTTGGCGGAGATTCCGACCGTCTTGCGAGCGGACCTGTATGCCGTGGCAGCCTTGGTTGGTGCGGCGGTCGTCGTAATCGCAAACACGCTGGAACTGTCTTCCGGTGCTGCCGCGCTTGTGGGAGCGGCTCTCTGCTTCGGGCTGCGCGTCCTCGCCATCAGAAACGGTTGGCAGCTTCCGATCGCTGGTAGTGACAGGGGTGGTTCAGGTACCGATCCGTCATTGCGTCCGTAACCGCAGGAAATTGAAGATCGGAGGTCATCAAAGGGGATCGAATAAGCGAGCATAATGTCGCCTCTCGGCACACATGGCAGACGTGCTGAAGGCCAGCCCGGATGTCTGCTTCCTAGGAGGGGCGTACACCGCCAGCCCGGCGCATTCCGGATTTATGAATACACGACCTCTCGCTGCGACTTGTCCGCCGTAGCTCGGAGAGCGAAGGCGGAAGCAAATCCATTCTCTCATTGCCTGGACAGATGGATCGCTCGCGAATGGGTATTGGTACGCCCGATCGCTAATTCTTCCCCCGAGGCGGATTGCGGAACTTTTGTTCCGATGGCGCGTTGGGCTTGCTAACGGAGAGCAGGATATGCAGCTACCGATCGATCGCGTGATGCAGGCTTATGGAATGATGGTGAACCTCACGCCTGACGAAGAGCGGAACGCGCGCGAAAAGGTCGCCGCATTCCTGGCCACCGCCGATGTGGAGGATGAAAATAGTCTCGCCGTGGAAGGGCTCAAATATCTCCGTCAAGCCCGGCCCTGATCGGCATGACCCGAGGGGCAAATCAGTCTTCGCGACAAAAACCTGTCCAGCGAATTCACTCGCTTTCGAATTCGCGGAAGCGGTTGCGTAGGGTGGGCAAAGCGAAGCGTGCCCACAATCCACGACGTGCTCGCGATGGTGGGCACGGCGCAAGCGCGCCTTTGTCCACCCTACGAAACTCCGTTTGGGATTGCTCGAAAGACGATTTAACATAGCGATTTCAATTTGATTTGGGTCGTCCAGCCCCTTCGCAAAAAATATTTCGCTTTCGCCGTCGGGCAAATCAGTTCTACCAGCTCGCCCCGTCCTTTCCCGGCAAGAGGGGCGCTTCGCGGTCGTCACGAACGCGGGATGGGATGCGGTGGACGCGGCAGCGTTGGCGCGCAAATGGAGTCGCAGGGCAGGCTTTGCCTGTGAGCGATCGACCGGCGCGCAGACGAACGGTGCTTCAACGCCTTCGCCAAAATTCTGACCGGCAGCACATGGTCCGGTCGAAGCGTTGGCTGAGGTCGCTGCGTACGGCGAAGTCGTGTGGTCCTGGCATCCGTTGCTGATGCCAAGCCTTGCGGAGGCGAAACCGGCCCAACCGGGTGAGGTCGCCGTCAATCCGCTTGGCGACGGTGACAAAAAGGAATTCGTCGCCGGGGAGAGCACGAAGGAAACCGTTAAAACCATTGCGCGGGGAAAGCCGGGTGATTTCCGGTGGTACTCGTGGTGACTACCGTGTGCTTACTACCAATGCACACGGGCCGCGGGTGCTCCGGGCACCCGGCTTTCCCTGCTCCCTCTTCAAGTGGGGGACAAGCGAAGTTCATACCTCGGGCAAATCAAGCCGCGAGAAGGCGAAGGTGCGCGTGCATCAATGCCGATCACAAACCAGTCGTCATGCCCCGCGAATGCGGGGCATCCAGTATTCCAGAGACGGCTGTGCTGGAAACGAGAAGCCGCGGCGTACTGGATACCCGCATGCGCGGGGTATGACGGCTTTTTGTTTTGCGCGCGCCGAAGCCTTAGCGAAGGCGGCGAACCGGGCGACGACCAACGGAGAGTGGCTTTTTGAAATTTGAATCTCACGGCCGGGACGACGGGTGGACAGATGATCGCGCCTCAATCGTCCACGTCGTCCTGCGGCCGGCCGAACAAATGCACGATGCCGGGTGTGGTGATGCTGACGAACACGAAGCGTGACAGATGATGGGCGCCGACGAAGATCGGGTCGATATGCAATGTCAGCGCCAGCGCGAGCATGGCGTCCATCGCGCCCGGCGCGAACGCAACGATGACGTCGGCAAAGCGCACATGCGTGGTCAGCACGATGACAGCGACGAAAATTGCCGAGATCAGGATCGCGACGGCAAACGAACCGAGCGCCGCATTGACGTGGCTGAGCAGCGTCTTGATCTGCATCCGTGCGAACCGCGCGCCGATCAGGGCGCCGATGCCGACCAGTGCCACGCCGCGTACCCAGGGCGGCAAGCCGCCTTCAATGACGCCGGTGCCATGCAGCACGCTGGACGCGATCATCGCGCCGAACATCCAGCTCGCCGGAAAGTTCATCCAGTGCAGCGACAGCGCGACCGCAACCGACGCCGCGATCAGGATCGCCAGTTCAAACGGCGAGGCGATCGCCGCGGCGATCGCCGGCGGCGCCGACGGTGCGATGCCGGTCAGCGCCAGCAACAGCGGCAGCGCGGCCGTCAAAACGATCACGCGCATGGTCTGCACCACCGCAATCGCCGGTACGTCGGCGCCCTTCTCGGCGGCGAGAATCGTGATCTGCGACAGCGCGCCGGGGCTGCCGGCGAGCAACGCCGAGGTCCGGTCCCAGCCATGGAAGCGCTGAAGGTAAAGGCTGCTGCCGAAGGTCGAGCAGAAAGTCGCGAGCGCCAGGAGCGAAATGGTGAGCGGATAGGAGCTCATATGCTGGATCAGCTGCCGCGACACCAGCGATCCCAGCGAAATCCCGAGCAGCAGCAGCACGCTCTGGGTCAGGATCGGGGGCAGTGCGAGCGGCCGCCCCGCGATTGCGGCAATGCCGACCGCGATCATCGCACCGGAGATCAGCCCGCCCGGCAGGTTTGCCCACAAAAAGAGCAGGCCACCGGCGGCGCCGATGACGAGCGTCTCGATCGCATTGAGGATCCTGGCGCGGCTGGGAAAGGGCAGGCTTGCCGATATGCGGGTCAAGTTCACGCCGCCTTATCGCAAATCCGCAAACCGCGCACAATCGCGCTACGCGATTGCAGCAATGCGCAGCGCGGCACGATTGGCGATGTCCCTCCCCTGAAAGGGGAGGGTGGTGGGAAAGCCTATTTCGCCGCTTTATCGGCTGCTTCCTTCTTGCATTCGCGCCGGAATTTCTTGCGATCCTTGCCCTTCAGCCCCTTAGCGTCGGCCTGCTTGGAGCATTCGAGAGAGGCGGCAGTTCGCGCGGGCGACTTGGCGTCCGCCTTGGTGTCTGCTTTCGGCGCCTCCGTCTTTGTCGCGTCCTTGGCGGCCGGAGCCGGGGTTTGCGCGAACGCGGCGCCCATCAGCAGAGCGGCGGCAAGGGCGGTTACGGTCGCGAGCGAAGAAAGCTTCGTCATGGGGCACCTCGAAATGAAAGGAGACCGACGCTTGCCCGGCGATGCTGAACCGTTGATGAACATTCAGTGCTTTCGTCCGCACAATATTTTGACGGGGTCATGTAGGAGTTCGTTGTCGCAAGTTCCGGTTGCGCTAGGATGGAGACCTTCGGTTCGTCAACGCCCCCAAATGATGAAGAGGAAGACTAAGGATGAATATTCAAGCCAAACTGTTGTGCGCCCTTGCGGCGTCGGGCTTTGCCGCGTTCGCGTTATCCGCGCCGGCGCAGGCGCTGACCACGCAAGAATGCAGCGCCAAATATCAGGCCGCCAAGGCGGCCGGTACGCTCGCCGGGCAGAAGTGGAACGACTTCCGCAAGGCCCAATGCGGCGCCGACGCCACGCCCGCCGCTGCGCCCGCGGCCCCTGCCGCTCCGACGGCAGCCGCGCCCGCACCGGCCGCGAAGAAGGAAGCCGCCGCGCCGGCCGCTGCTCCCGCGGTACCGGCCGGACCTGCAGTCTATCCGAACGCGGTCGATCCGAAATACGCCAAGGAGAGCCCCGGCAAGGCGCGCATGCACACCTGTGTCGATCAGTACAACTCCAACAAGGCCAGCAACGGCAATGGCGGCCTGAAGTGGATTCAAAAGGGCGGCGGCTACTACAGCGAATGCACCAAGAAGCTGAAGGGCGCGGCCTGAGGCGATCTTTCCAGGCGCGGCCGGAGATACCCCGGCCGCGCCTGAGTATCCATCTTTTGCGCACGATCTTGTCGCCAAACCGCACAGGCTTGGGCGGATCATCCGTCGTTTTCGATCAGTTTTTCGGCCGACCTGGCGATCAATTGCGCGCGCTTGCGCGGGCCGCGTTCGAGAAACAGCAGGCTCTGGCCGAAGATGAAGCAATAGAACAGGAACGCCTGGGCGTCGGCCTGCTCCGCCGGCAGGCCCGTCGCGCGATAGAGATGTCCGACATTCTTCAGGCGCGCGGCATCGACGCCGGCGACTGCGCCGGCTGCGGCTTCGTCGGCGCGCGCCCATTGCCGGATCGCGAGTTCGATCGCCATGGCCTGCGGGTTCATCCGCTGCGAATAAAGCTCGATCAGCGCCTTCAGCCGCTCGCGCGCGGTCGCGCCGTCGAGGCCGGTCTGCTTTTCGATCGCGGCGATGCGCCCGTCGCGCCAGCTCTGCAGCATGGCTTCCAGAAGCGCCGCGCGATCCCGAAAGCGGCGGTAGAAGCCGCCCTTGGTGACGCCGAGGTCTTTGGCCAGCACCTCTACCCGCACGCCTTCGACCCCGGAACGCGCCAATTCCGAAAACCCGGCCTCGATCCAGCTATCGCCCTTGCCGCCGGTCATTCTGGCCCCTCGCTGTTCCCCGATACGGTGCCGTATTGCTACCCTTTCGTACCCGTGATACGCTACCGTATCAATCAACGCCTGAGACGAAGCATGCCGCATTTTGAGCCGAAGAATCCGAAGTTTCGAGCGATCGCGACCGATACGTTCGAACGGCAGCGTGCGATGCACACGCTCGGCATCTCGATCGCGCGAATGGAGCCGGGCGAGGTCGACCTGGCGATGGCCTATTCGCCCGAGCTGACCCAGCAGAACGGCTTCGTTCATGCCGGCGTCATCACCGCAGCTCTCGACAGTGCCTGCGGCATCGCCGCATTCACGCTGATGCCGGCTGGTACCGACATCCTGACCGTGGAATTCAAGACCAACCTTCTGGCGCCCGCCAGAGGCGAGCGCTTTGCGTTCCGTGCTGCCGTCGTAAAGCCCGGCCGCACGCTCACGATATGCGAGGGCAGGGCCTATGCGGTCCATGACGGCGTCGAAACCCTGATCGCAACCATGACCGCGACGATGATGGCGCTGCCGCGCCGCGAGCCGGCCAAACGCGAGGAAGTATCGCCGCCCGCCTGAGCGGGCACATTGACAAGCCTGCGCCGTGGCGACCTGATGCGGGGGCTTGATCGCGTGGATCATTGTGCGCGGGCCGGCGCAGTGCAGCCTTGTGCTGCGGCGATGGTGACTTGGAGAATTTTCTTCTCTATAGCTTTCCGAGCGAGAGGAGACCGGTTCACGTGAACAAAACCAGGCAACCAGAAGCAATCGCGCGCGTGCAATTGGGTCTCTTGTCTTGATCATCTCCGCGACGCAAAGCGTGCTCGGGCTGGTGTCGGGGATGCTGGTCGGATTTTCCCTTGGCCTGGTCGGCGGCGGCGGATCGATCCTCGCGGTGCCGCTGATGGTCTATGTGGTCGGCGTACCCGAACCCCATCTCGCGATCGGCACCAGCGCGATCGCCGTGGCGGCGAATGCCGCGGTCAACCTGTCCAACCATGCGCGCGGCGGCACCGTGGTGTGGTCCTGCGCGCTGCCGTTCGCGGCAGCCGGAATGATCGGTGCCCTCGGCGGTTCGATCCTCGGCAAGATGCTTGATGGACAAAAACTGCTGGCATTGTTCGCCCTGATCATGCTGGTGATCGCCGCGCTGATGCTGAAGACGCGCGCGCGCGTCGGCGTGCCCGACGTCAAGATGAACTGGTCCAATATGCCCGCGATCGTCGGCCTTGGTCTCGTCACCGGAACCATGTCGGGCTTCTTCGGCATCGGCGGGGGCTTCTTGATCGTGCCGGCCTTGATGCTGGCGACGGGGATGCCGATCATGAACGCCGTTAGTTCCTCGCTGGTGGCCGTGACCGCCTTCGGCCTGACCACGGCTGCCAGCTATGCCTGGTCCGGCCTCGTCTCGTGGGCGCTAGCGGGATTGTTCGTTGCGGGCGGCCTCGCCGGCGGCCTCGCGGGAACGCGCTCGGCGCGGCACCTCGCGGAGCGGCGCGGCGCCCTCAACATCGTGTTCGCCATCGTCATTATTGCGGTCGCGCTCTATATGCTGGCGCGTAACATATCCCTATCCTGAGCGTAGACAGGCAAAGGCAGGCGCGAGAGCAAAATGAACCGATCAATCAAGAAAGCCGGCATCAATTCTGGCCGGACCCGGCGCGAAGCTCTCGCGCTGCTGGGTGCTGCCGCGGCCATGCTCGGTGCAGGACGTGCGCGCGCGGAAGAGGAAGAAAAGGTACTGACGGAAGCGCTGGTGCTGCGCGACCCCGAAATTCCCGCAGCCGGGAACCCGGATGGCGACATCACCATCGTCGAATGGTTCGACTACAATTGCCCCTATTGCCGCAAGATCGAGCCCGAGCTTCGCCAGGTGGTGCAGGATGACGGCAAGGTCCGCCTGGTGCTGAAGGATTGGCCGATCCTAGGGGAGGTCTCCAAGATCGCGGCGCGGATGGCGCTGGCCGCCAAATATCAGGACAAGTTCCTGCCCGCGCATGAGGCGATGATCGGCGTCAGTTCAAAGCTGACCGAGCCGCGGGCTCGCGAATTGCTGGCCGGCGCCGGCATCGACATGGATCGGCTCAACCGCGACCTCAAGGCCAATGAAAAGGTGATCGACGCCATCCTCGCCCGCAACAACGATCAGGCGCAAGCGTTCGGCTTCCGCGGCACGCCAGCCTTCATCGTCGGCAAGTTCCGCGTTCCGGGGATCCTCACCATGGCCGAGTTCGAGATGGCGATCGCGGACGCACGCAAGGCGAAGGCTGGCAAATAGGCCTCGCAAGCGGCGCCATCGGTCAGGCCCGCCCGAATGCCCGCATCACATAGTCGATGAAGACGCGGACGCGCGGCGAGAGCTGGCGGTTTCGCGGATAGAGCAGCGATACCGGCACCGAAGGCGTCGGCCAATCTGACAGCACCTGGACCAGCGTGCCGTTCGCGAGGTCAGATTCGGCGTGAAAGCGCGGCACCTGAAACAGGCCGAGGCCGAGCCGGGCGGTGGCGAGGTAGCTTTCCGGACCGGTCACCGACATGATGACCGGCAGCGGGATCTCGCGCAGCGTGCCGTCGATCAAAAATTGCATCGGCCGCAATCGCCCCGTGGTGAGCGAACGCAGGCCGATCATACAATGCCCATCGAGGTCATCCGGATCGGTGGGTGTGCCGTAGCGGGCAAGATAGCTCGGTGCCGCGCAGGTCAGCCGCTCCAGCGTTACCACCGGGCGCGCGATCATGTCGCTGTCCGGCAAATGGCCGAAGCGCAGCATGCAATCGACGCCTTCCCGGATCGGGTCGATCCAGCGGTCGCTTTCGCTCATGTTGATCTCGATGTCCGGATATTGCGCGAAAAAGCCCGGCAGGTTCGGCAGCAGGAAGTGACGCGCCAGCGTGCCCTGCACCTCGAGCCGCAACAATCCCTTCGGCTTGGCGCCGCCGAACGCGCCCTCGGCATCTTCGAGATCGGCGATCAGCGACAGGCAGCGCCGGTAGTGCGCCTCGCCGTCGAGTGTCGGGCGCACCTGCCTCGTGGTGCGTTCCAGCAGGCGCACGCCGAGACGTGCCTCCAGCGCCTTCACGGCGTCGGTCACGGTCGAGCGCGGCAGGCCGAGATCCTCGGCGGCCAGCGAAAAGCTGCGCCGCTCCACGACCCGCGTGAACACCCGCATCGCGTCGAAACGATCCATAGATTGTTCGCCTTATCGAATTCTGATGCCTAATGCATGATTATCCGGAAATGAAGCGATTAGGTTTCTCCCATCGGACGCGGGCAGACCGCTCCAACCACGAGGAGAACGAAAAATGGCAAACAATTCCAATAAGGTAGCAATCGTTACGGGCGCCTCTCGCGGGATCGGCGCGGCGGTGGCCGAGCGTCTCGGCAAGGACGGCTTTACCGTCGTCATCAACTATTCCGCCGACTCCAAATCCGCCGAGGCGCTGGCGCAGAAGATCGAAGCCGGCGGCGGCCGGGCGCTGTCCGCGAAGGCCGATGTCAGCAATCCCAACGCGGTGCGCGGTATGTTCGACGCGGCAGAAGCCGCCTTCGGCGGCGTCGATGTTCTCGTCAACAATGCCGGCATCATGAAACTCGCCAAGATCGCCGACAGCGACGACGCGCTGTTCGACCAGCAGATCGCGATCAACCTCAAGGGCAGTTTCAATGCGATGCGTGAAGCCGCCAAGCGGCTGCGCGACGGCGGCCGGATCATCAATTTCTCGACCAGCGTCGTCGGCACCAAGCTTGAAACCTACGGGGTCTATGCCGCAACGAAATCCGCGGTGGAGACGATGACGGCGATCCTCTCGAAGGAACTGCGCGGTCGCTCGATCACCGTCAACGCCGTGGCGCCTGGCCCTGTCGCGACCGACCTGTTCCTTCACGGCAAATCGCCGGAGCTGATCGAGCGCTTTGCCAAAATGAACCCGCTGGAGCGGCTCGGCACGCCCGGAGACATCGCTTCGAGTGTCGCTTTCCTCGCCGGCCCGGACGGCTCCTGGATCAACGGTCAGACACTGCGCGCCAACGGCGGACTGGTCTGAATCATTCCCAACTCATCAACCTCCCCGATCGCAGAAAAGGATACGTGTCGTGAAACAGGTTATCGTCATCACCGGTGCTTCCAGCGGCTTTGGCCGGCTGTCCGCCAACGCGCTCGCCAAGGCGGGCCATACGGTCTACGCGTCGATGCGCGGGACGACAGGCCGCAATGCGGCGGCGGTCGCCGATGTCGATAAATACGCAACGGCAAATAACGTCGATCTGCGCGCAATCGAACTCGACGTCGGTTCGCAAGCCTCGGCCGACGCGGCCATCGCCGAGATCGTTGCCGAGCAGGGACGCCTCGACGTCGTGATGCACAATGCCGGCCACATGGCGTTCGGACCGGCGGAAGCGTTTATGCCCGAGCAGCTCGCGGAGCTCTATGACATCGATGTGCTGAGTACCCAGCGTGTCAATCGCGCGGCACTGCCGCAACTGCGGAAGCAGGGCAGGGGATTGCTGGTGTGGGTGTCCAGCAGCAGCTCTGCCGGCGGCACTCCTCCCTATCTTGCACCCTATTTCGCCGCGAAGGCCGGCATGGATGCGATGGCGGTGGTTTATGCGCGCGAACTCACGCGCTGGGGCATCGAAACCTCGATCATCGTGCCGGGCGCGTTCACTGGCGGCACCAATCACTTCGCGCATTCGGGTTCGCCGGCCGACCGGGAGCGTGTCGCGGAATATGAAGCGGGTCCCTATGCCGGGTTCGGAGAGCAGATCCAGAACGCGTTCGCCGCGATCGTGCCGCCGGAGGCCGACGCCTCCTCCGTGGCCGATGCCATCGTCAAAGTGGTCGACACGCCATTCGGCAAGCGGCCGTTCCGCGTTCATGTCGATCCGACGCAAGACGGCGCCGACGTCGCCTTCGCCGTCATCGACCGCGTCCGTAACGAGATGCTGCATCGTGTCGGATTTTCCGACGTGCTGCACCCCAGAGACAACGGCTAGAGCTTGATCGGTTCTGATTGAATCAGAACCGAAGCTCCAGATCCTTGTTTTGACGCGTTTCCTTCACGCGAACCGGTATCCACTTCGCTCGAAAACGCTACATTATCCTGAGCCGGCGGCGCGCGAGGCGCCGTCGGCTCGGTCATTTGCCGTTTAGCCATTCCAGAATCGGCGCATTCATCTCGCGTGGATAGGTATGGCTGAGATCTTCAAGCTCGCGGTAGGTGACGTTGGCACCGACGGCCGACAGCGCATCCCGCGTCTGCCGCGCCACCTGCACCGGGAACATCCAGTCGAGCCGGCCATGCACGATGTGGACTGGCAGACCGCGCAATCTTTCCGCGTCGGCCATCTCCACCATCAGCGGATGGAAGGTGGCCGATACCGGCGCGAGGTGCGTAAAGGGCGAAGTTCTCTCAAATCCCGTCACGTAGCAGAATGTGCCGCCGTCGCTCATGCCGGTCAGCAGCATCTGCTTCGAATCGATATTCCAGCGCGATCGCACGAGATCGAGAATGCGGGCAAGGTTGGGTGTATCGGTGTCGTCGCCCATCAGCGCCCATGTGCTCTTGCTTGAAGTGTTGCCGGTCGCGGTGGGCGCAACCAGGATAGCGCCGCGGCTGCGCGCGTCGCGCAGCCAGCTCCAGAGAAAGCCGCGGCCGTTGCCGCTGCCGCCATGCAGTGCCATCACCAGCGGCCACGCACGATCCGGCGTGTAATATTCCGGCACGTAAAGCGAGAAACCGCCGCGGCTGCCCGGCTCGTTGCCACTGTGAAGAAGGCCGGTGTTTTCGTTGGCGGGTTTGGCCAGACGGGTCTGCAGGTCGGCGTCGTCGCGCAAGGATGGATCGAGGAAGAACTCGCTGACCGGCGGCAACTTTGCGGCCAGCGGATAGAGCGCCTCCTGCGCCCGCGGTGCGTAGCGCAGCGCGCGAAACACGCTGACGAGATCGCCGTTGCCTTTCTGGACCGCGCGCAGGCCCTGATACGCCGCCAGCGCCGCGTCGCTGGCGGCTTCGAGCGAGGCCCTGATGCCGGCGAACTCCTCCGGCCAATCCGCCAGCCGTGGACGAACGGCGCTCAATGCCTCATCCGGCGTGCCCGCGGCCTCCATCACAGACTCGAAATCCGGCGGATTGAGATGGCGCCCGATAAAGCCGAGCGCTTCCAGCGATTGAAGCAGCGGCGGCAACACGGCCACGACGTCGTCCACCACGGCCTCGCTCATCGCTGGCGTCCCCGCTTTGAAATTAATCAGCCGCCTAGTGGAGCCGCGGCGCCTTCAGCAGCTTGGCGCGATCGGTCGAGGTCAGAACCACGTCAAAGGTGACGCCCTCGTGGTAGACAGTGAGCGGCACGTCGACGCCGGCCGGCCCGAGCGACCAGAGCGTGCGGTAGAAGCCGGTCTGGCTGGTCACCTTTTCGCCGTTCACCGCAAGGATGACGTCACCGGTCTTGAGCTCGGCCCGGGCAGCGGGACCCTTGCTGGCGATGCCGACCACCACGACGCGATTGTCGATCTCGGTCGAGTACATGCCGAGCCACGGCCGCGCCGGCTTGTTGACACGGCCGAACCTTCGGATGTCGTCGAGCACCGGCTTGAGCAGGTCGATCGGCACGATCATGTTGACGTGCTCGGATTTGCCGGCGCGCTCGCGCTCGAGCTGCAGCGAGCCGATGCCGATCAATTCGCCCCGACTGGAAATCAGACCGGTGCCGCCCCAGTTCGGATGCGCGGGATGGGTGAAGATCGCCTCGTCCAGCAGATATTCCCAATAGCCGGCGAATTCCTGTTTTGCCGCGATCTGGCTCGCCACCGAGCGCGTGCGTCCGCCGGCGCCGCCGACCACCACATTGTCGCCGATCCGCGCCGCAGCGGACGAGCCGATCGGCAGCGGATCGAGGTCGAGCCGGCCAAGCGCCTGTACCAGCCCGAAGCCGGACTCGAAATCGAAGCCGAGTGTGTGTCCTTCCACGACGCGGCCGTCGCCTAGATGCAGCCAGACGGCTTCCGCTTCGGTGATGAGATAACCGATGGTCAGCACCAGCCCGTCGTCGATCAACACGCCATTGCCGGCGCGCTCGGTGCCCAGCGTCTCCGCGCTGAAGGCGTCGGGCGGAATGATCGAATGCAGCCCGACCACCGACGACAGCGCACGGTCGAGGTCAAAGCTGTAATCCGCCGAGCGGGGCTGGTAGGCCGGCGGAACTTTCCATTCGGTCAACGAGGGCATGGAGAATCTCCTGGCCTGCGGCACGCCGATCTGACGACCCGTCGCGCGCAATTTGTCATGATCCAATTTGTCATAACCTATGTTGCAAACCGCGTCCTTGAAAGTCTCTCGCGGCAATTTGTAACGGTTAAAGATCGAACGCTTGAGCGTCTCCAGACATCCCCGTGAAGAAGGCGCTGCTTGTCAGCCGTGAACCGCCAGGTTGAAAATGGCGGCGAAGGGAACGATGATGGCGGGCTTCCGTTTCCGCGTCGCAATGCAGTTTGGGAGGAGTATGCGAAGTCCCTTGAAATCCGCACGCCGGGCCGCCTCGAGTGCGGGCATCCTGATGTACCGGGTCGTTGGCCGAGGGTTGGAGGTCCTGCTGGTGCACCCGGGCGGACCTTACTGGCAGCGCAAGGACGACGGCGCGTGGTCCATTCCGAAAGGCGAAATGGATGCCGACGAGGACGCGGGCGATGCGGCCCGCCGCGAGTTCGCGGAGGAGACTGGCGTGGTTCTCGCCGTGGCGCCGCTCGAACCGCTCGGCGAGATTCGCCAGCGTGCCGGCAAGCGGGTGATCGCTTTCGCTGTCGAAGGCGACATCGACGTTCGCTCCATCCGGAGCAATACCTTCGAAATCGAATGGCCGCCGGGGAGCGAAAAGATGCAAAGCTTTCCGGAAATCGATCGGGCTGAATGGTTCGAGCTGGCTGTCGCGCATTCGAAGATTATCGAAGGCCAGCGGCCCTTGCTCGACCGGCTCGCTGAGCGTGTCGGTCTATCAGGAAGGAAGCCGGCGCCATGACTGATCCGTTCGATCTCACGCGCTTTGTTGATGCGCAGGCGCCGGTGTATCAGCGCGTTGTTGCCGAGCTGGGCCGTGGTGCGAAGCAGAGTCACTGGATGTGGTTCATCTTTCCGCAACTTGCCGGCCTCGGGCACAGTCCGATGGCGCAACGCTTTGCGCTTCGCTCCCGCGAGGAAGCCGTAGCCTATCTCGAACACGACATCCTGGGACCGCGGCTTCGCGAATGCACGGCGCTCGTCAACGCCGTAGCGGGCAAGACCATCCGTGAAATTCTCGGCAGTCCCGACGATCTGAAATTCCGCTCGTCAATGACTCTGTTCGGAGCGGTATCTTCCGATCCGCTATTCTCCGCGGCCATCGACAAGTACCACGGCGGCGAGGGCGACCGCAGGACGCTGGAGTTGCTGTCCCGTTAAGCCTCAACCAGCCTTCGCCCGCGCCCGGGCGGACATGATCTGGAACGCACGGTCTTCCTTCAGCCACGCCGCGCGCTCGTCGCGCAACAGGGTTCGGCGCACCTTGCCGGAATCGTCGCGCAGGCTGACGCTGACGATCTCGAAACTTTCCGGATGCTTGTAGCGGCTCAGCCGGTCGGAGAGGAAATCGCCCATGGCGTCGGCGATCGCTTGCGCATTGGCGGCGGGATCAAGTTCGACGATCGCATGCACGCGCTGGCCGAACTCCGGATCGGGAAGGCCGACCACGACGCAGGAGCGTACGTCCGGATGCGCGGATACCGCGGCCTCCACCTCGGCCGGATAGATATTGGCGCCGCCGCGCAGGATCATGTCGGCGAGTCGGTCGCCGAGATAGAGGTAGCCCTCGGCATCGAGCCTGCCGATGTCGCCCAGCGATTCCCAGCCGTCGGGGCGGCGCTTCGGCTCGGCGCCGAGATAATGGTAGGTGCTGCCGGGGCCGTCATTGGGAAGGAAATAGATCTCGCCGGTTTCTCCTGGCGCGACGTCATTGCCGTCCTCGCCGATGATCCTCAGGCGAGCGGTTTCGCCGATCTTTCCGACGGAGCCTTTGTGCGCGAGCCACTCGACGCCGGAAATGACCGTGGCGCCCTGCCGTTCGGTGCCGCCATAGAGTTCGTAGATGCGCTCGGGC
Organism: uncultured Alphaproteobacteria bacterium; assembly: GCA_963786115.1. GTDB lineage: Bacteria > Pseudomonadota > Alphaproteobacteria > Rhizobiales > Xanthobacteraceae > Bradyrhizobium. The sequence continues at coordinate 51,135 of CAWAYC010000031.1, read as the reverse complement.
CCGAGCCACTCGATCCATTTTTCCTTCAGCCACGGCGGCATGGGCGCGGCCATGTGAAACACGATCTGGAGGCTCGACAGATCGTAGGCGTTGCGCACGGCGTCCGGCAGCGCCCAGATGCGATGCATCATGGTCGGCACGAAGTTGACCCATTGCACCCGGTTGGCCTCGATCAGACGCAGGCATTCCTCGGCGTCGAACTTGACCAGTCCGCTCACGCGTCCGCCGTTGCACAAGGCGGTGTGCGACACGATGAACGGTGCGTTGTGATAGAGCGGGCCGGGATTGAGCAGCGACGCGTTCTGCGGAATTCCGAGGGCCGAGACGGAAGCCGTGTCTACTACCGCGGGCTGGTGATCGAGGATCACCTTCGGCCGTCCGGTCGAGCCGCCGCTGGTCATGGCTTTCCAGTAGCGCGCCACCGGGTTGTTCAAGGATTCATCCGAAAAGCCTTCCGGCACGAAATCGGCGGGCAGCGAATTGGGCGCATTCCAGTCGGGCTGGCCGCCGACCACCAGTGAAGGCTTGAGGATATCGAGCACCGCGGCGGCCTCGCCGCGCGGCAGCCGCCAGGTCAGCGACGTCGGCGTCGCGCCGCACTTCCATACCGCAAAGGTCGTTTCGAAAAAGGCGTTGCTGTTGGGCAGGCCGATGGCGACGAAATCTCCGGGCTTGACGCCCTTGGCGGCAAAGGCGCGGGCCCGCCGGTTGGCGTTGCGCTCGAGTTGCTCCCAGGTGAGCGCGTCCTCGCCATGACTGACCGCGATGGCATCCGCCGGTTTGCGTTCGGCATACCAGCGCGGCACGTCGGCCATCGGCATCAGCATGGTTGTCCTCCACTATCCGGCTTTTGACGCCGTTGTTGTGCTGCGAACGCAAAGGCGCATATCGATCACCCGCGCCTGCCTCAGCTTGTTGGATTGTTGTGACTCAAGACGGGCGCGGCGTCCATATTGCCGTGGATGCAAGACGTCAGCTCCGCTACTCCTCGTAATCGTGCCTGACCGCCGCTGCTGCGGTCCTAGCTGCGGCATTCAGCCAGCCGCGCGGTTCGGCCCGGAGCACGCGGTTGCCCAAGGCTGCCGCCGCCTTGCGGAGAATGCTCCGGTTCGCGATCCCGACCTCGCTTAAATTTCCATCGGACGGCGGCGCGGATCACTCCTCCAGCGTAAATCCCACCCGCAACGTGACCTGGTAATGGCGCACAGAACCCTTCTCGATATGGCCTCTCGTTTGCACGACTTCGAACCATTTCATTTCGCGAATGGTCTTCGCTGCGCGCGTTATGGCGTTTTGAATCGCGTCTTCGATACTTTTTTCGGAAGATCCTACAAGGTCCATGATCTTGTAAACATGGTCGCTCTCAGCGGTCGTGGGCATGGAGAACCTCCGTTGTATATTTCATGAGGGCCGATCAGGCTTATTCCTGCCGTGCAGAGTTTAATCCGACCTGCGCCAGGTCTGAACGAACTTTCAACCTCTTGGGTTCCGCTGGATTGACGCCTCTTTTGAGGTGCGCGACCCACCGGCACGGCTGGTCGAAGCCTTGAGGCTACGCTATCATTTGAGGTTGTGGAATGCCTTGAGTGACACTCTTCGTTATTTGGGGAAAGCCCATGAGGTTGAGCGTTGCCACTGCCTGTTTGCTGATCTGGTCAAGTTTTCCTGCAATAGCGCAGCAGAGCGGTGCCGTGCTTTACGCCCAATCTTGCGCGCAGTGCCACGACGCGGGCGACCAGCAAAGCCGGGTACCGAGCCGGAGCGCGCTGCAGTCGATGTCGTTTGAGCATGTTCTCCGAACAATCACATCGGGCAGCATGGCAGACATGGCCAAAGAGCGGTCCGATGACGAGCGCAAGGCAATCGCCTCCTTCATCACGGGCCCAGTTTCGAAAGGTCCTCCTCCGGCTGCTGCAAGCCAAGCTTCAGGGAACTGCGCCGAACGGCTGCTCACATTTGCCGGGGCGTTCGAGCGACCGCGGTGGAACGGCTGGGGCGCGGATCTCAACAACAGCCGCTTTCAGCGGGCGGAGATGGCGCGGCTGACACCGGACCAGGTGCCGGGATTGCAGTTGAAATGGGCGTTTGGATTTCCGGGGGCTTCCGCCGCCAACGCCCAGCCTGCCGTCGTCGGCGGAGTGCTGTTCGTTGGGGGCGCGGATCGCAAACTGCACGCACTCGACGCGAAGAGTGGCTGCACGATCTGGACCTACGCGACGGAAGCGCCGGTCCGGACCGCGGTGACTTTTGGTCCGATCCCCGGCACGGATCAGTTTGCTGTGTTCTTCGGCGATGTGAGCGCCAACGCCTACGCACTGAATGCGACGACAGGCGCATTGGTTTGGAAGACAAAGGTGGAGGATCATCCGGCGGCCAGGGTCACCGGGACGCCAACCTTGTTTTCCGGCATCGTCTACGTGCCGGTTTCCTCTATCGAGGAAGTGACGGGATCGCGCCCCTCTTACGAATGCTGCACCTTTCGCGGAAGCGTGGTGGCGCTGGATGGTGCGACCGGCCGGGAAATCTGGAAGGCGTACACCATTCCCGAAGCCCCACGCCCCACGAACAAGAATGCCTCCGGCACCCAGCTTTACGGACCGTCGGGTGCGGCGGTCTGGTCGTCGCCTACGATCGATGCGCAGCGCCAGGCGCTCTATGTCGCAACCAGCAATTCCTATTCGAACCCGCCGGCGGATTCGAGCGATGCCGTCCTCGCATTCGATCTGAAGACCGGTCGAATGTTGTGGCACCGGCAGGCGACACCCAACGACAGCTACGTCGTCGCTTGTTACGGTGCCGATCAGACCAACTGTCCGCAAGACCATGGTCCGGACCATGACTTTGGCCAGTCGCCGATACTGGTGGGGTTGCAAGACGGCCAACGGGTGCTGGCGATCGGGCAGAAATCCGGCGTGGTTCACGCGTTCGATCCCGACCAGGAGGGCAGGCCCCTCTGGCAAACGCGGATAGGCAAAGGTGGGCCGTTGGGCGGGAGCGAGTGGGGCTCCGCCGCGGACCAGGATCGCATCTACGTCGCGAACTCGGACGTGCGGTTTCTTCGGGACGGCACCCGCCGGCTCGATCCTGCTGCGGGCGGGGGTCTCTTCGCGCTCAACCTGTCGGACGGGAAAATCACGATGGAGGTGCCGCCGGTCTCCTGTGGTGGCCGCGATCAATGCAGCCCGGCGCTCTCTGCAGCGGTCAGTGTCATTCCCGGTGTCGTTTTTTCGGGAGGCGTAAGCGGCTTTCTGCGAGCCTATGCGACAGACGACGCGCGCCTGCTTTGGGAGTTTGATACGGCGCGTGACTACGCCACGGTGAATGGCGTCTCGGGACACGGCGGCGCAATCGATGGACCCGGTCCGGTAATCGTGGATGGTATGCTCTACGTCAATTCAGGCTACGCACAATGGAGCGGCATTGCCGGCAACGTGCTGCTCGCGTTTGAGGTAGGTCACCCCTGACACAGGGCGGCGAAGGAATATCACTGCGTTTTCCCAGACCTCACAGAGCAGGCGAAGGGGAGATGTCGGGACCGATGTGGAAGCAGCTTTGCAAGAAGTGGACCCTCGATAAGCCTGCGGCTTTCGGGGATTGGCTCTGGGACGTCTTTGTCGTCCAGCTGGCCGCCTTCCTGGACCGGCTGACGCTGAGACAGGTCATCGCGTTCATTCCTGTCCTCATTCTTGTCCTGGCCTACGCTCACAGCATCCCAATTCCTCCCGAATTGATGCTGGTCGGCGACGTGCTTGCCTACATCGATATTTTCTCGGTGATCTTCCTGCTCGGCATCATGAGCCGCGCCGCAACCATTTTGTTCATCCTGAAGCAGGCGGCCGAGCATGCCGTCAGACTTTCTCTTTTTTCTACTCCTTATTCCTCCGAATTGATGCTGGTCGGCGACGTGCTTGCCTACATCGATATTTTCTCGGTGATCTTCCTGCTCGGCATCATGAGCCGCGCCGCAACCATTTTGTTCATCCTGAAGCAGGCGGCCGAGCATGCCGTCAAGACTCGCGAGAAGCCTGCTGGCCGGCATGAAGAGACTGGATTTCCGCCATCGTCGCGAGGGCGGCGCGAAAAGTCGAAAGACGACCAGCAGAGACAGGAGCGGGGACGACGACTATACCGCCATTCACGGCGTCGCCTGGGCCTAGCGGCAATAGCGGCGGATTCGGTCCTATGGATCGAGCTCGGTATCCCAGTATAAATAATCGAGCCAGCTGTCGTGCAAATAGTTCGGCGGAAACAGGCGGCCGTTGCGGTGCAGCTGGTGCACCGTGGGCGCGAACGGCGCCTGCCTTGGAAACATCTTGGCCTGCTGCGGCGTCAGATTGCCCTTCCTCAGGTTACACGGCGAACAGGCCGCGACGACGTTTTCCCAGGTGGTCTGGCCGCCTTTGCTGCGCGGAATGATGTGGTCGAAGGTCAGGTCGTCGTTCGCTGTGCAGTACTGGCAGGCGAAGCGGTCGCGCAGGAAAACGTTGAACCGGGTGAAGGCGGGGTGCGTGCTCGGCTTGACGAAGGATTTTAGCGAAACGACGCTTGGCAGCTGGATCTCGAAAGTCGGGCTGCGTACCGCGCGGTCGTAATGCTCGACGATATTGACGCGGTCGAGGAACACCGCCTTGATCGCGTCCTGCCACGACCAGAGAGACAGCGGATAGTAACTGAGCGGCCGGAAATCCGCGTTCAGCACCAGTACCGGCCAACCGCCTTGCGAGACATGTGCGTTCAAGTAACGCTCCTGGCCTCCATACACGCTGCGAAGCAGCACATGCCTGCATACTACAGGCAGCGTGACGGGATTGTGAAGGGCGTTGAGCGGCTTATCCGCCATTTCGCCGCCACCGTCCCGCCGCGATTGCATCGGTGGCGGCAATCCCGCTAAACCGGGCGGACGGCCCTTCCTTCCGGCCGCGGATGGACCCGAAAATGGCCCCTGCGACAGCGTATCTTGAGGCGCCGCGACGGCTGCGCACACTCGTCCGTGCGTACGAATCGAGCCTGGTGGTCCTGGCGGCCCTGGTCGGAACCGTCGGCGGCCTGGTGGTCGTTGCCATGAGTGCGGCGGTCGAGGGCCTCCACGTCCTGCTGTTCAACCTTGATATGGGGGAGCGCCTTTCCAGCCAGTTCAGCATCGAGCCGCTGCGAGCGCTGCTGGTTCCGAGCCTCGGCGGGCTGGTCTTGGGCGTGGCGTTCCTGTGGCTGGCGCGGTGGCGCCCGGCGCGCGAGATCGATCCGATCGAGGCTAACGCCCTGCATGGCGGGCGGATGTCATTTCGTGGCAGCGTGATCGTCGCGCTGCAAACGGTCTGGTCCTCCGGCGTCGGCGCTTCGGTCGGACTGGAAGCGGGATATACCCAGCTCGCCAGCGGCCTGGCCGCCTCGCTCGGCCGCGGATTTCATCTGCGCCGGGCCGATCAGCGCGTGATGGTCGGATGCGGCGCCGCCGCCGCGATCGCCGGCGCATTCGGGGCACCTCTCGCCGGCGCGTTCTACGCTTTCGAACTGGTGATCGGCGGATATACCCCGGCCAGCCTGACGCCGGTCGGCGTCGCCGCGGTGGCGGGCTATTTTGTCGCCCATGGCTTCACCGAGCCGTCGCTCGGCGTCGGCGTCGGCCCGGTCGGCGACGTCCTCGGACGTGACCTTGCCATCGCCGCGCTGCTCGGAGGGGTGGCGGCGCTGTTCGGCATCGCCATCATGCGCGGGGTGGCGCTGTGCGAGAAGCTGCTGTCGAAGGCCCCGCTCTGGCCGCCCTTGCGGCCGGCGCTGGGCGGCCTTGGGGTTGGCCTGCTTGCCCTGTTGACGCCGCAGGTGATGTCGTCGGGGCACGGCGCGCTGCATTTTGCCGGATTTGCCACGATCCCGTTGACCGTGGTCGCCACGATGTTCGTCCTGAAGGCGGTCGCCTCCGTGATCTCGCTTGGCACGGGCTTTCGCGGCGGACTGTTCTTCGCCGCGCTGTTTCTCGGCGCGCTCGGCGGCCATCTGTTCGCGGCCGGCTTTGATCTGGTGTGGCCGGGTCTCCACCTCAATCCGAACGTCTACGCGATCATCGGCATGAGCGCGCTCTCCGCCTCCGTGATCGGCGGCCCCCTGACGATGTCGTTCATCGCGCTGGAATCCACCGGCAATCTCTGGCTCACCACCGCCGTGCTGGTCGCGGTGATGATCTCGTCCCAGATCACCCGCGAACTTTTCGGCTATTCGTTCGCAACGTGGCGATTGCACTTGCGCGGCGAGACCATCCGCTCCGCGGCTGACGTCGGCTGGATCCGCGATCTGACGGTGCGGAGACTGATGCGGCCGGACCTCGTCACGGTGAACGCCAGCATGGAAATCGAGGACTTCCGCAAGCAATTTCCCCTGGGCTCGAAGACCCAGGTGGTCGCCGTCGACTCCCAGGGCCGCTACGTCGGCCTGGTGCTGGTGGCCGACGTGCACGCGCCGGATATCGACGCGGCCAAAGGCCTGAGTGGGCTGCTGCATCACCGCGACGTGGTGCTGCATCCCGCCATGAATATCCGGGAGGCCATCGCCGTGTTCGACGCCGCGGAAGCGGAATCGCTGATCGTGGTGGAAGCCGGCGGTGAGCGGCGGCCGATCGGCATTCTTACCGAGGCGCACGCGATGCGGCGCTATGCGGAAGAATCAGAGCAGCGAAGGCGGGAGGCCATCGGCGAGATTTGATCAGGCATCAAGCCGGAGTGAGGGAGCTCTCACCGTCATAGCGAGCGCAAGCGAAGCAATCCATCGTGCCGATGAAACAGTATGGATTGCTTCGTCGCTCCGCTTCTCGCAATGACGGTCTAGCTGGAGACCTTCTCCAGCTTCTGCAGGCAGCGCGTCACCTTCACCGTCGGCGGCATCGGCGTGTCCGAAAAGCTGGTCCTCCAGTCGGTGACGCCGACTTCGCCGACATAGATGTCGCCTCTCGAATCCAGCGCGATGCCGTGCGGCGCGAGGAATTTGCCGGTCTCGACGCCTGGACCATTCTCCCCGCCGAGCCGGGCGATGCGCTTGCCTTTGGCATCGACGATCGACAGGCGCGGGCCGAGATTGGGCACCTTGCGGTTGACTTGCATGCCGGGACCGAGCTCGCCGATGATGAAATTCGGATGCTTGCCGCCGCAGCAATGCAGCGCGCAGGGGCGGTGCAGATTGTTCCACTGCGTCTCGTATCTCCCGTTGCCATCGAACACCTGGACACGGTGGTTCTCGCGGTCGGCGACATAGACCCAGCCGTCGGCATCGGTTGCGATGTTATGGACGATGTTGAACTGGCCGGGGTCGGTGCCCGGCTCGCCCCAGGTCTTCATCAGTCTGCCGTCGGGCGTGTATTTGTGGACGCAGGCGTTGCCGTAGCCGTCCGAGACGTAAATCTCGCCCTTCGGCGACAGCGCGGTGTGGGTGCAGCGATGGAACGGTTCCCCGCTCATGAACGGCGCCGGCTTGTTCGGGATGCCGATGGTCAGCAGCACCTTGCCGTCGGTCGAGCACTTGCGCACGGTGTGGTCGCCGTCGTCGGTGCAATAGAGATTGTCGTCGGCGTCGATATGCAGGCCATGCGCGCGATTGAACAGGCCTTCGCCCCAGCTTGTGATGAAATTTCCCTCGCGATCGAGCACCACCATCGGGTGTTCGCCGCGATTGAAGACGTAGATGCGGTCCTTGCCGTCGACCGCGACGGACGCCACATCGGTGAGTTGCCAGCCCGCCGGCAGTTTCCCCCAGTTTTCCACCACGCGGTAGCGATGCTCGCCCGAGCCGAGAATGGTGGACATGTGCGCTCTCCCCCCGAACTGTTGTCATTCCGGGATGCGCAAAGCGCAGACCCGGAATCTCGAGATTCCGGGTTCGCTTCGCGCCCCGGAATGGCGTGTTCTTTCAGGCAAGCGCGGCGCGCGGCCCAACATCTCGCGGCAGCAGCCCTTCCTCGATCGCCTTGATCTGCAAAGCGAGGTGCTTTGAGCCGATCCGGCATTGCGCGAGGCCGCCGGCGATGAACCACAGGCCGGGCTGGCCGGTGCGGGTGTACATGTTGCGCAATTCCTGCTCCTCGCCGAATCCCCAGATGGGGCCGACGCGTTTTTCCACGGCGTCGCCGAACAATTTTCGCACCAGCTCTTCCTGCCGCTTGTAGCCGGTCGCGAGCACGATCAGGTCGGCGGCGATGGTTTCGCCGTCTTTCGTCCGCGCGCCCTCGGCAACGAAGCTTTCGATGTCCGAAAACTGCTGCAGCGCGATGGCGCCCTTCGCAATCAAATCGGAGCAGCCGACATTGAAGTAATAGCCTCCGCCACGCGTGAGGTATTTGAATTGCCAGCCGGTATTGTCCTCGCCGAAGTCGAGCCTGAAGCCCACCTGCGCCAGGCCTTCGAGCAATTCCTTGTCGAGCTCCTTCGATTTCTCCGTCACCAGCGCGTGGCTTTTGCGCGCCAGTTTCAGCGGCATCGAGGTCGCGATCAGGTCGTTATCCTCGAGTGTGCCCTCGTTGTAGGGCGCGTAGACCAGTTGCGCCGAGGGTTCGATGCTGACGACCAGCGTCGGGCTGCGTTGCACCAGCGTTACTTGCGCGCCGCTCGAATACAGATCCTGCGCGATGTCGTGGCCGCTGTTGCCGGTTCCAACGACGATGGCGCGCTTGCCCTTCCAGTTTTCGCCGTCGTCATATTGGCTGGAATGCATCGCCGTGCCGGTGAAATTCTTCAAGCCTGGAATGTCGGGCAGGCTCGGAATGCCGCTGACGCCGGTCGCCAGCACCACGTGGCGCGGCTGCATGACGCGTCTGGAGCCGTCGGCGCGGCGCAGCGTCACGGTCCAGCGCCCTTGCTTTTCGTCGTAGCTGCCGCCTTCAAATTCGGTGCCGGTCCAGAAGTTCAGCTCGAGGCTTTCGACATAGGACTCGAACCAGTTGGCGAGCTTGTCTTTCGGGATATAGGTCGGCCAGTTCGGCGGGAAGGGCATATAGGGCAGGTGATTGACCTGCACCTGGTTATGCAGCGTCAGCGCGTGATAGCGCTTGCGCCAGTTGTCGCCGATGCGATTTTCGCGATCGACGATCAGCGTATCGACCTGCAATTGCTTCAGCCGCGCGGCGATGCAGAGGCCGGATTGGCCGCCGCCGATCACGAGCACGGCCGGATCGTGGTCCTCATAGGCGGCTGACGCCTTGCGCAGATCGAGCCAGTTGGGTCCGCGAAAATCGCGCGAGTAGGCGTTGCCGCGCGGTCGCTGAACGCCAAGCTGCTCTTCAAAACCCTTGAGCTCGCCGAGCTCGGTCAGCAGCGTCCAGGCTTTCAGCCGGTTGCCGTCATCGGCATCCGGAACCAGCCGGACGATGCCGCTGCCGCGCCCGACCGCGGTCTCGAACTTGAAGATCGCTTCGATAGCGTTGGTGCCGGCGCGCATCGTCTTGCGCGGCGCTCTTCGATCCGGATCGACCGCAAATCCGCCTGGCGCAGCGCCGGGGGCGCGGGCCTTCAACTCTTTCAGGATCCCGTCCACGCCGTTGACGGTCTGGATGTTCCAGCTCAGCGCCAGTACGTCGCGCCAATAGCTGTCGGGATGAAACAGGGATTCCAAAAGGCCGTCATGGGGCCTCGCCAGCGCGTCCTCGAATTGGGCAAGCCAATTGTCGGAGGCAACCGAAATATCGTCCGTCTTGTCGAGCATGCGCGCTTCTCTCACCTGCCGTCTTTGCGGCGTTTTCCCTGTTCGCGAACCCTATACCCATTCGGGATCGCGCAGAAAGGCCGTGACGAGATGCCGCCTATTCGCTGGAGCCGCAGCCGCTGAGGCTCCTGCTTCCGCGAAAACGCTCTATAGCGACAGGATATGCCCCTGTTCCGGCGGCACGCGGCCGTTGAGGGTATCGAGATAGGCCTGCTGCACCGCGGCCGGCCCGCGGCCTTCGATGACCTCAAGCCACTGCGCGAGCTTCGGAGCGAAACCGGCCCAGGCCGCGCTGAAGCGCGTATCGATCCCGCCCGGTCCCCACTCCTTCGCGCGTTTGCGGATCTGGTCGGGCGCGAAGAACCAAACCGGTTTCGCGCCCGGCAGTTCCGGCTCGTCCGGCGTGGTACCGCGATGGGTAAGGCCGACGCGGCCCGAATACTTCATTCGGTCGCCGAAGTGGCGATGCAGCGTTTCGCGCAAGCCGCTGTTGCCCGCCATATCGACGAACGCCACCGGCGTGTCCGCAGGCAGCGAGGTGACGCGATCATAGGTGACGACCTCGTCGTAGCAGCCGAGCGATTCGACGAAACCGGTATTCGCCGGCGACGTCAGCCCGATCACCTTGATGCCATTGCCTCTCGCATGCAGGAGATGGGCGAGGCCGAATGCGGTCTTGCTGGAGGCGGAGGAGAGCATCACGCTTCGCGCGCCGTAAAACGCGTGCTCGGCGAGGAAGTCATCCGCAAGGAACGACAGCATGAACAGCGGCCGCAGCAACGCCTGATAATCGCCACGCCGTCCCGCAAAGGCGGGATCATCTGTGACGCGCGCGTAGGCGTTATAGACCGGCGCGACGCCTTGCCGATGCGCGGCGCCATCGCGCAAGCCGCGTTTGGTGACATCGGCGGCTTCGATCACGAGGTGCGTCGCCATCGGGAAGTAACCGAACAGCCTTTCGCCTTCGGCGACGTTTTGGTGTTTCGAGGCGATCACCTCGCCGAAGCCCCACACCGGAATGTTGCCAAAACCATCGGGCGCCGGAAACAGCTGCCAGTATTTCAGCTGATCGCCAAGTACGGCGTAGGTGATGTTGTTGGCCGTGAAAGCGAAGCTGACGACTTTGACCAGCAGCGCGTCATCCGGCAGCGTGACCGGGTCGGGCAGATGCGTCTCGATCAGTTTGCATTGCTGCAGGTTGTTGCGGGCAACGACGAAGTCGGTCGATTTCATGTTCGCGATCCCGGCTGTTTGCGCGCCGTGATCATTGCTGCGGCCGATGACCGTTTTGCAACAGCAATATTGTTTAAAACAGCGTTAGATTCGCTTCGCGCTCATACGCCCGCCCGAATGTGGCCTTGCCAATGGGGATCGCGCAATTTGCGCTTGAAGATCTTGCCGGTGGCCTCCCGCGGCAGAGCATCGTGGAATTCGACGTGCTTGGGCACCTTGAAATTCGCGAGCCGTCCGCGCAGGAAATCCTGCACGGAGGCGGCCGATAGCGCCGCGTCGGGCTCCGGTTCGATGCAGGCGCACAGCCGCTCGCCATACTCGTCGTCGGGAATGCCGAACACCGCGCAGTCGCGCACGCCGGGCATCGCGATCAGCGTGTTCTCGATTTCGGCGGGATAGATGTTGACGCCGCCCGAGATCACCATGTCGCGCTTGCGGTCGCACAGGAACAGGTAGCCGTCCTCGTCGAGGTAGCCAACGTCGCCGACGCTGACGAGGCCCTCGCGGCCGGCTTCCGCGCGCGCCTCGGCCTTGCCGTGATAGTCGAAATCCGGCACGGAGGTCTGCCGCATGAAGATTTCGCCGGGTTCGTTGGCCGCGCACAGGCTGCCGTCGGGACGAAATATCTTTACGATGCCGCCTTCGATGGCGCGTCCGACGGTGCCGGGCTTCTTCAGCGCTTCCTCCGCCGAATGCCACACCGGGATGCCGGTTTCGGTCGAACCGAAATATTCGTGGATCACCGGCCCCCACCAGTCGATCATCGCGCGCTTGACCTGCGGCGGGCAGGGCGCCGCGCCATGCACCACGAAGCGCAGCGAGGAGAGGTCGTAGCGGCGTTTGATCTTGTCAGGTAGCCGCAGCAGGCGCACGAACATCGTTGGCACCATGTGCATATGGGTGACGCGGTGACGCTCGATGAGCTGCAGCATGTCCTCGGGCTCGAAGCGCGGTTCGAGCACGATGGTGCAGCGGCTGCGGAAGGCGAGCATGCCATAGGAATTCGGCGCCGAATGGTACATCGGCCCGTTCATCAGGATGACCTGGTCCTCGTTCGGCTTGACGCCGTAGGCGATGCCGCCGACGCGCTCCGATGCGGCGACCTGCTCGGGGCGCATCGGCTGGCGGCGCACGCCCTTCGGCATGCCCGTCGTGCCTGACGTATAGAACATCGGCGCGCTGCGGCCCGGCGGTTCTTGCGAAGGTTCGTGGCTGTCGCGCCAGGCGTCCCAGCCGGTCATCCCGCGCGGCACCTGCGTCAGCGCCGGCGCAACCTCGTATGCCGCGGCGATTTCCGGCGGCGTCGCCGCCACCAACAGCCGCAGGCCTTTCGGCAAGCCACTTTCGATCTGCGGCAGCAGATCGGCGTGGCAGACGAGAATATCGGCACCGCTGTCGGCAAGGATGTAGGCGACCTCCTCGGCCTTGAGGTGCCAGTTGATCGGCACCACCGGGCTTCCCAGTGCCGCGGCGCCACCGGAAACCTCGAACAGCGCAAAATCGTTGCGCAGCATCATGGCGACGGGTGCGCCGACGCGCAGGCCGAGGGTGCGAAATCCCGTGGCCGCCCGGGCGACGCGGGTTTGGATATCCGGATAGCCGATTTGGCGTTCGCCGCTGATGATCATGGTCGTGTCCTCGGCCATCCCTGTTGTCTAGCGGTCGTCGAGGATATCGCCAAAACCGACCCAGCTCTTGCCGTCGAAGCGCCGCAGCCGCAATTGCTGGAACGGCAGATAATCATCTGCCGCGGTCGATACCGTCATCCCCGGCAGCAGCAGCGGTAGCGGAACCTCACGAAGCGAGGCCGCCTGCCGCATGATGTTCTCGCGGCTGAAGTCGTCCTTGCAGGCCGTCAGCACCTTCATCAGGAGCGTCGCATAGTGGTAGCCCGCCGCATAGTTCGAATTGTTCAGATCGGCATTGGGAAGATACTGCTTCATGAACGCCAAATACTCCTTCACGCCCGCATCATCAGCCCATTGACCGTCCATCGTGTCCTTTTGATTGCTGGATGAAATCAGGCCTACCGCGTTTTCAAGGCCGGCGGGCTCCAGGAACGAGATCGACGAGGCCGAGGTCGGCACGAAGAACAGATCGGGCTTCCAGCCGAGCTCCGCCACGCCCTTGATCATCTGCGAGGTAAACTTCCCCAGCACGACGCCGAACATGACGTTGGCCCCGGACGCCTTCAACGTCGCGAGCTGCGAACTGATCGTCGGCGCGCTGGTCTCATAGCTCGCTTCGGAGACGATCATGCTCGCGGCCTTGGGTCCGAGCGCGCGCTTGAAGCCCGCGACGTAGTCGCGGCCGAAATCGTCGTTTTGCGACAGGATGGCGATTTTCGCGTCCGGCTTGGTCTGCAGGATATATTTGGCATAGACCACGCCTTCGGATTCGTAGGCCGCCATGCCCGGCATCGTCCAGGGGAAGCCTTTCGGATCGGCCCATTTGGTCGCGCCGCTCAGTACGAATAGCTGGGGCGTTTTCTTGCCGTTCAGGTAGCGATGCACGGCGGTGTTGGTGGCGGTTCCGAGCGAACCGAACATCATCAACACTTCTTCCTGTTCGACCAGTTTTCGGGTCTGCTCGACCGTCTTCGGCGGCGAGTAGGCGTCGTCGAGGGTGATGAATTTCACCTTGTGGCCGTTGATGCCGCCATCGGCGTTGATCTTTTCGAAGAAAGCTTCCTGCGCCCGTCCGATGATGCCGAATCCCGACACCGGGCCGCTGTACGGCAAGGTCTGACCGATCCGGATCTCCTGTTTCGCGCCCTCGTCACCGGCGGTTGCGGTCGCGATTCCGCACCAGGCAAACACGACGGCCAACGCATGCCGCGATAATTTCATCATTTCCTCCGTCCGTCTGTTTCTTGCCGACCGCGCTTAGGCGCGCGCCCGCTCGAGAAAATCACCGCTCGCCTCGGCGAATTCGGTCTTCAATCGCTCCACCAGTTCCGCGACCGGCGGCGCGTCGGCGATCTGGCCAATGCCCTGGCCGGAGCCCCAGATATCGCGCCACGCCTTGGACTTGGTGTTGCCGCCGGAGCCGAAATTCATCTTCGATTTGTCGGCGACCGGCAGATTGTCGGGATCGAGGCCCGCGGCCGCGATCGACGGCCCCAGATAATTGCCGTGCACGCCCGTGAACAAATTGGAATAGACGATGTCGTGGGCCGCGTGCGCGACCAGCGCGTTCTTGTAGGCCGGATCGGCATTGGCTTCGGCGGTCGCAATGAAGCGCGTGCCCATATAGGCCAGGTCGGCGCCGAGCGCGATTGCCGACGCGATGCTCCAGCCATCGGAGATCGCTCCCGACAACAGGATGGTGCCCTTGAACCATTGCTTGACCTCGCGCACCAGCGCGAACGGCGACAGCGTGCCGGCGTGCCCGCCGGCTCCGGCGCAAACCAGGATCAGGCCGTCGACGCCCTGCTCGGCGGCCTTGCGCGCATGCTTGACGTTGATGACGTCGTGAAACACCACGCCGCCGTAGGAATGGGCGGCCTCGACGATTTCGGACGGCGGGCGCAGCGAGGTGATGATGATCGGAACCTGGTGTTTTACACAGGTCTCCATGTCCTTCATCAACCGGTCGTTGGAGGTATGGCAGATCTGGTTGACCGCGTAGGGCGCGACCCTCTTCTCCGGATGCGCCGCCTGGTACTCGCCGAGTTCGTTTTCGATCCGGGTCAGCCATTCATCGAGCTTCTCGACGGGGCGGGCGTTCAGCGCCGGGAACGAGCCGATAATGCCAGCCTTGCACTGGGCGATCACCAGCTCGGGTCCGGATACGATGAACAATGGCGATCCAAGTACCGGCAGTTCGAGCCGGTTCGCGAGCAGTGCGGGCAGCGCCATAGTCGTGTTCCTCCAGCGGGTCCCGCCGATCGGCCGATGGTCGATCGCGGGCGTTGGTTAGTTTGATTTGCGAGCAGCCGCGCGAAGGCGGGGGTGTTGCTCGCCTCATTATAAAGCTGGACGCCGGCACCCGATCGTTCATTATTGAACATACGGCTATCCAATAATGTACAGTCGCGCCGTTGGCCCCGGGAGGCGGAGTATGGACTGGGACCTATGCAAGACTTTCGTCGCGGTCGCCGAAACCCGCAGTTTTAGCGGCGCGGCGCGCCGGCTGCGCGCCAGCCATCCGACGGTCGGCCGCAAGATCGCGGCGCTGGAGGCGCAACTTGGCACAAAGCTGTTTGCGCGTTCTGCCGACGGGCTTGCGCTGACCTCGCACGGGCGAAAATTTCAGGAGCATGCCGAGGCGATGGCCGCCGCGGCGCTGCGTGCGGAAACCGCGGTTTCCGCGACCGGCCGGAGCGCGCGTGGCGTGGTCAAGCTGTCGATCGGCGCGACGCTGGCTTCACACTGGCTGATGCCGCGGCTGGGGCCGTTCCTGCGCGCGCATGACCACATTCAACTGGAGATCATCACCCATCCGTTTCCGGCCAGCGTGCGCCGCCGTGAAGCCGATGTGGTGCTGCGCCCGGTCGACAGCGGCGAAGAGAATCTGGTCGGCCGCAGGATCGGCCGGCTCGGCACCGGCTTTTACGCCTCGCGCGACTACGCGTCGGGACGGCGGCTGCCTGAGCGGCGCGACGAATGGAAGGGGCACTGCGTCATCGGTTTTGCCGATCGCGCGTCAAATGAACGTCTCGCGCGCTGGAGCGATGTCATTACGCGACAGGGGGCGGTGGTGATGCGCTGTTCGTCGCAGGGCGATATGCTCGCCGCTGTCAGGGCCGGGCTTGGGATATCGGCGCTGTCCTGCTTCGTCGCCGAGAGCTATCCGGATCTCGTCCGCGTCGCCCCGCAGAAGCTGCTCAGCGTGGCCGACATCTGGCTGCTTGCGCATCCCGACCTCGTCGAGCTCCCCGCGGTGCGCGCGGTCATCGATTTCGTCGCCGACTGCGCCCGCGCCGACCGGGCGAGGCTGCGTGGTTGAACTATTTGATCACGCCCTCACGCTGCTTCAGCACGCGATAATAGGCCCACCACAGATGCGCGGCGGCGCCGCGCACGGGGCGCCATGGCTCGGCCAGCGGCGCCATCTGCTTTACGGTCGGGCGCGTCTTCAGGCCGAGCCCGGTTTTGACCGCTTCCTGCACCGCGAGGTCGCCCGCGGGCCAGGTGTCGCCATGCCCGAGGCAGAACAGCAGGTAGACATCGGCGGTCCATGGACCGATGCCGTGCAGCGCTGTCAGGGTATTGTGCGCGGCGTCGGCGTCTTCCTCCGCCAGCACATCCAGGTTCAACCGCTCCGCGGTGAGTTCGCGCGCGATACTTTTCAGCGTCTTGATCTTGGCTGCCGACAGGCCCAGCCGGCCGAGCCGATCGGCTCGCGCCTTGCGGATCGTTTCATGATGAAACGGATCGAACGCCTTGCTGACGCGGTCCCAGATTGCCGCCGCGCTTGCCGTGGAGAGTTGCTGGCCGCAGACGATCGCGGCAAGGCCGGCAAAACCGGGCTCGCGCTGCCGCAAGGCCGGCATGCCCGTGAGGTCGAGTATCGGTCGAAGACGCGGGTCCTGCTTGATGAGCACGTGGATGGCGTCTTCGAGATCGGTCTGAGTGTTGAGGTGAATGGTCATGGAAGGTGATTTCAATTCGTCATGCGCGGGCTTGACCCGCGCATCCATCTTCTATCGTAACAGAGTCTCGAACGAAGGATTTGCTTAATCGATGGATTGCCGGGTCATAGGCGAGCGGAAGCGACGCCGTCCTTCGGACGACTATGCCCGGCAATGACGAGTGTTGAGACATGCCGCCACCCGTTTTCCGTTTTGCGCCGAGTCCGAATGGCTATCTCCATCTCGGCCACGCCTATTCGGCGCTGTTGAATTTCGACCTGGCGCGTCAGGCGGGCGCGCGATTTCTGCTGCGCATCGAGGATATCGACGTCACGCGGTGCCGACCGGAATTCGAGGCGGCGATCTATGAAGACCTCGCCTGGCTCGGCCTTTCCTGGGAAACGCCGGTGCGGCGGCAATCGGCGCATCTTGCTGGCTATCGAGAGGTGCTCGAGAAATTGTCGGCACAGGGCCTGGTCTATCCGAGCTTTGAAAGCCGCGCCGAGATCGCGCGCCTGGTTGCACAACGCGAGACCGGGGGAACGTGGCCGCGCGACCCCGACGGCGCGCCGCTTTATCCGGGCGCAGCCCTGTCTCTGTCTGCGGAAGAGCGCGCGCGGCTGATCGATTCGGGCGCGCCTTACGCGCTGCGGCTGGACATGGCGGCGGCCCGCGCGCGGACCAGGAATCTCACCTGGATCGAGCATGGCGAAGGGCCCGCCGGCGAAACCGGCGCGGTGACGGCCCGGCCGGAAGCCTGGGGCGACGTCATCCTGGCGCGCAAGGAGACGCCGACCAGCTACCATCTGTCGGTCGTGATCGACGATGCCCTGCAGGGCGTCACCGAGGTGGTGCGGGGGCAGGACCTGTTCTGGTCGACGAGCGTGCACCGGTTGTTGCAGGATCTGCTCGGTATCCCGCAACCGGCCTACCGGCATCACCGCCTGATCCTCGATTCCACCGGGCAGAAGCTGTCGAAATCGACCAGGTCGACCGCGTTGCGGGAGCTTCGCGCCGAGGGCGCCACGCCGGCCGATATCCGCCGCCTCGTCGGCCTGCCTTAATCTTATTTTGGCAGTTATCTTGGCAGTTCTCCACCAAAAGGCCGCCGTGACTCCTGTGGTCCCGGCATGCCATTGTGATTGGGGCGGGGTTGAACGATGGCGATAAAATTGCGCGCACGGCGCACCACGCGGCCCCCTAAACGGCCGCCAAAGAAGCGTATTTCCAAGGCTGCGCCGAAGGTGCGCCGCACGCGTTCCCCTGCCAAGGGACCTGCTAAGCCGGCAGCCGGCATGGTCGAAGCCGCGCTTGCGGCTTTTGCCCATGAGGTGCGCACGCCGCTGACCGGTATTCTGGCGATCAGCAACCTGCTCGCCACTTCCGACCTCGATGAGCGCGAGCGGCGCTGGGTCGACACCATCAAGGCCGGCGCCGAACATCTGGCGAGTCTGGCGACGCTGTTTGTCGATGCGGCAAGAAGCAATGGTCCCGGGCTGACGGTCCGGGAGGATTTTTTCGATTTGCGCACGCTCGCCCGCAACGCCGGCGATTCGCTCACCGGGCGGGCCGCGGCCAAGGGACTGCAGTCCTCGGTCGAGATATCGGAAAAGCTGTCGACGTTTGCGGTGGGCGATCCGGTTCGGCTGCGCGCCGCGCTGGAAAACCTGATCGACAACGCCGTGAAATTCACCGAGCAGGGCGGCGTCGCCCTGCAGGTCATGCCGGTGCGCGCCACCAAGGGCAAGATCGGAGTCGCCTTTGCGATTTCCGACTCCGGCATCGGACTGACACTCGCCGAGATCAAGCGGCTGTTCCGGCCGTTCTCGCAGGCCAATGTCTCGATCGCCGCGCGCTTTGGGGGCGCCGGGCTCGGACTGTCCTCGGTCAAGCAGGTCGCGCGCGCCATGGGCGGCGACATCGCCGTGACGCAACGCCCCGGCGGCGGCGCCACCTTCACCCTGACCGTGGCGATGTCGCCGCCCAAGGGGGTGATGACGATCGCAACCGGCGACGACAGCGATCTGTCGACCGCGCAACCGCTGCGCCTGCTTAGCGTCGAGGACAACCCGTTCGGCCGCGTGGTGCTCAACGCTATCCTGACCGAACTCGGCCATCACGCGGAATTCGTCGGCCAGGGCGAGGCGGCGCCTGAGCGGCTTTCGCAAGGAGCGTTCGACGCGGTGCTGATGGACATGGTGTTGCCGGGCATCAACGGCGTCGAGGCGATCAGGCGAATTCGCGCGTTGGCGCCGCCGTTCGGGCTCATTCCGATCATCGGCATATCGGGGCGCGGCGAGGACGAGGCGCCGTCGCGGACCGCCGGCGCCAACGCCTTCCTGCTCAAGCCTGTGAGTCCGCGCGCCTTAGCGATTGCGCTGCATGAAGCGACACACCATGGGGCAGCTGCGACTTGATGATCGCTGCATTCAGTTCGCCGCCATAGACGAAGATCGCGGCGAGGAAATACAGAAACACCAGCGCGATGATGACCGAGGCAAGCCCGGCATACATCGTGACGTAGTTGTTGGCGAACCGCGCCAGATACTGGCCGAACACGATGCCGGATATCAGTGAAGCGATCAGGGTGAAGATGATGCCGGGGAGTATCTGCAGAAAACTGCGGCGGCCGGACGGCAACCAGGCATGCAGGACGAACAGCGCCACGGTCAGCGCGGCGATGGTGATGCCGTAACGGGCCACGTTCAGGAAATGTTCGTTCGTCGCGACAAAGAATGGAATGTGGTGCCGCGCTGCTTCCAGGATCAGCGGACCAAGCACGATCAGGAAGGCCATCGCAAGCGACGAAACCGCCGCGACCAGCGTGTAGCCGATCGACTCCAGCCGCAGCCAGTACCAGCGCCGCGGCTCGATCACCGCATAGGCGCGGTTCAGTGCCACGCGTAGCGCCTCGACGCCGTTGGAGGCAAAATACACCGCGAGCACCGCGCCGATGGTCAGGATGTCGCCGCGCGTCGTGGTCAGCACGTCGTGGATTTCGCCGGACAGCGCGTCCGTAACCTGCTGGGGCCAGATCTGCAGCAACAGTCCCGCGGCCTGGTCTGCGAGTTCCTTGGAGCCGAAAAAGCCGGCGAGCGAGGTCAGCACGATCAGGAATGGAAACAGCGCCATCAGGGTCGACAGCGCGATATGGCTCGCGATCGCCCAGCCATCGTCGGCCAGGAACGTGTAGAACGCATCCATCACGACATGATAGACGTAACGAAGCTGTCTCACATTCCACCTTGAGCTGGCCAGGGGCAGTTCGGACCGAAAAGTAGCCCAGCTTCTGATATTATGGCGGCAAAAGCCAGATGTTGCGCACGCTGTTGACGTGTAGAACTTCGGGCTGTGCGGTGTTATGTAGCGCCGATGACATCCTTTCTCACTTCGATCATCCTCCCCATCGCGGTCGGCGCCGTTGCGGTTGTGCTGCTGCTCGGCCTCGTCAACATGATGCGGGGCGGCTCGCCGCACACGTCGCAGAAGCTGATGCGGCTCAGGGTGCTCTTGCAATTCGTCGCCATCGTTATCGCCATGGCCGCGGTCTGGGCGATGGGGCGCTAGCGCATGATCCGGAAAAGTGGAAACCGGTTTTCCGAAGAGATCATGCGCAAACCCTAGAGGAAATAGACAATGGTCGTGCTCAATCGGATCTACACACGAACCGGCGATGACGGCTCCACCGCGCTCGGCAGCGGCGAACGCCGTCCGAAATATGATTTGCGCGTTGCCGCCTATGGCTCCGTGGACGAGACCAACTCCGCGATCGGTGTTGTGCGGGTGCATCTGGCCGATGCGACCGAACTGGATGCGATGCTGGGGCGCATCCAGAACGATTTGTTCGATCTCGGCGCCGATCTCGCCGTGCCCCAGCGCGACGGCAAGGCGGAGCGCCTGCGGATGCTGTCGAGCCAGGTCGAGCGGCTTGAACGCGACATCGATACCCTCAATGCCGAACTGGCGCCGCTGACCTCTTTTGTTCTCCCCGGGGGCACCCCGGAGGCAGCCTATCTGCACCTTGCACGCACGATATGTCGCCGGGCGGAACGCATGATGGTGGAACTCGCGGCCAAGCCCGAGGAGCCGGTCAACGAGGCCGGCATCCAGTACATGAACCGCCTGTCGGATTTCCTGTTCGTTGCCAGTCGCTTCCAGAACAACAAGGGCGCCTCGGACGTATTATGGGTGCCCGGCCAGAACCGGTAAACGCGCCATGAAGGAGGGCGCCGATTTTTGGCTTTCGCGCGTTGACCGCCGATAGCGGGACCTTTAGGTTCCGCGCCAGCCATTCAACCATGAAATTCAGCGAAAGAGGATCGATGAAGGTTCTTGTACCGGTAAAGCGGGTCGTCGACTACAACGTCAAGGTCCGCGTCAAAAGCGACGGGTCGGGCGTGGAGCTCGCCAACGTCAAGATGTCGATGAACCCCTTCGATGAAATCGCCGTCGAGGAGGCCCTGCGCCTGAAGGAGGCCGGCAAGGCAACCGAAGTCGTGGTGGTATCGATCGGCCCGGCGCAGGCCTCGGAAACCATCCGTACCGGGCTTGCGATGGGCGCCGACCGCGGAATTCTGGTCAAGGCCGAAGGCATTGTGGAACCGCTGGCGGTCGCCAAGATTCTCAAATCGGTGGTCGATGCGGAGAAGCCCGGCCTTGTCATTCTGGGCAAGCAGGCGATCGACGACGACTTTAACCAGACCGGCCAGATGCTGGCCGCGCTGCTCGGATGGTCGCAGGCGACCTTTGCCTCCAAGCTCGAGGTCGAAGGTTCCGACTTCAAGGTGACGCGCGAAGTCGACGGCGGCCTGCAGACGGTGAAGCTGAAGGGGCCGGCGATCGTAACCACGGACTTGCGATTGAACGAACCGCGCTATGCCTCGTTGCCCAACATCATGAAGGCGAAGAAGAAGCCGATCGACGACAAGAGCGCATCCGATTACGGCGTCGATCTCACGCCGCATCTCGAAGTGCTCAAGACATCGGAGCCGCCGGGCCGCAAGGGCGGCGTCAAGGTCAAGGACGTCGCCGAACTGGTATCGAAGCTCAAGACCGAAGCCGGGGTTCTCTGATGACTACTTTGTTGATTGCCGAACACGACAATGCGTCGATCAAGGACTCCACCAACAAGGCGCTGACCGCCGCTGCCGCTTTGGGCGCTGAAGTGCATGTGCTGGTCGCCGGCGAAAACGCCAAGGCGGCTGCGGACGCCGCGGCCAAGCTCGCCGGTGTCAAAAAGGTGCTGCTCGCGGACGGTGCCGCCTACGCCCACGATCTTGCCGAGCCGCTGGCTGCGCTGATCGTCGCGCTGGCCCCCGGCTATGACGCCTTCGTGGCGCCCGCGACCTCGCGCTTCAAGAACGTGATGCCGCGCGTCGCTGCGCTTCTCGACGTGATGCAGGTCTCCGAGATCATCAAGGTGGTCGCGCCCGACACCTTCGAGCGGCCGATCTATGCCGGCAACGCGATCCAGACCGTGAAGTCGAAGGATGCCAAGAAGGTGATCACGGTGCGCACCTCGACCTTTGCCGCGGCAGGCGAAGGCGGCAGCGCGACGGTGGAAAACGCCGCGTCCGCGGCCGACCCCGGTCTCTCCAGCTTCGTCGGCGAGGAAGTCGCAAAAAGCGATCGTCCGGAACTGACGTCGGCGAAGATCATCGTCTCCGGCGGCCGCGCCATGCAGAGCCGGGAGAACTTCGCCAAATATATCGAGCCGCTCGCCGACAAGCTCGGCGCCGGCGTCGGCGCCTCGCGTGCCGCCGTCGATGCCGGCTACGCCCCGAACGACTGGCAGGTCGGCCAGACCGGCAAGGTGGTGGCGCCGGAGCTCTATGTCGCGATCGGCATTTCCGGTGCGATCCAGCATCTCGCCGGCATGAAGGATTCCAAGGTGATCGTCGCCATCAACAAGGATGAGGACGCGCCGATCTTCCAGGTCGCCGATTACGGCCTGGTTGCGGATCTCTATCAGGCGGTTCCGGAACTGACCGAGGCCCTCGGCAAGCTCGGAAAATAAACCGTGAGAACATCGGCCGGATGGTTAAACTCCGGCCGGTGTTGGCTTTCAGGGGCGTTTGAACAGGCGCGATGTGCGCGCTGTTCCGGTGGATGACAGGATGACGGTGGCAATCAACAAGGTCGGCGTGATCGGCTCGGGCCAGATGGGCAACGGCATCGCGCATGTGGCGGCGCTCGCCGGCTTCGACGTGGTGCTCAACGATGTGTCCGCCGACCGGTTGAAATCGGGGATGGCGACCATCAACGGCAACCTCTCGCGCCAGGTCGCGAAGAAAATCATCACCGAAGACGCGCGAAAGCAGGCTCTCGGCCGGATCAGTTCGGCGGAGACCCTCGATGGCCTGGCGGACTGCGACCTGGTGATCGAGACCGCCGTCGAGAAGGAAGAAATCAAGCGCAAGATATTTCACGACCTCTGCGCGGTTCTGAAGCCCGAAGCGATCATCGCTTCCAACTCCTCGTCGATCTCGATCACGCGGCTCGCCGCCTCAACAGACCGTCCCGAACGCTTCATCGGCATTCATTTCATGAATCCGGTGCCGCTGATGGAACTGGTCGAACTGATCCGCGGCATCGCCACCGACGATACCACCTTCGATACCGCGAAGGAGTTCGTCACGAAGCTCGGCAAGCAAATCGCGGTGTCGGAGGATTTTCCGGCCTTCATCGTCAACCGCATCCTGCTGCCGATGATCAACGAGGCGATCTACACGCTCTATGAAGGCGTCGGCAACGTCGAGGCAATCGACGCGGCCATGAAGCTCGGTGCGCACCATCCGATGGGGCCGCTGGAATTGGCCGATTTCATCGGGCTCGACACCTGTCTGTCGATCATGCAGGTGCTGCATGAGGGGCTGGCGGACTCCAAGTACAGGCCGTGCCCACTTTTGGTAAAATATGTCGAGGCCGGCTGGCTCGGCCGCAAGACCCAGCGCGGTTTCTACGACTACCGCGGCGACAAGCCGGTTCCAACGCGCTGACCCCTGATCTCCAGCATTCGTTAACCCCTGCCGGATAGGGTCGCCCTGTTTGGGGGCGTTGCGTATGGATATGATGAGTATGGTCTCGAGTCTTCTCGCCATGCAGGCGGGGAACACGCAGATGCAGGTCGCGACCTCGATCCTGAAATCCAATGCCGACGCGGAGAAGTCCGCGGTCCTGACGCTGCTGGGCGGCCAAAGCGCGCCATCGACCGCCAATCTCGAACCCGGCGTCGGCGGCAATCTCAACGTCACCGCCTAAGCAGAAATCCTATAAGCCCGCCGCTGCCGGCTGCACCGCAGCCTTGACCAGCTTGATGGCGTCGTCGCTGGCCCATTCGGCCGGGCCGGCAATATTGGCTATCTCGCAGCCGTTGGCGTCGATCAGGATTGAGGTCGGCATGCCCAACGCCTTGCCTATAGTCTTAAGATCCTGAAAAACCTTGGCTTTTTGGTCGGTAAAGTAGCTGAGCCGGGTCAGATTGCTCTCTTTCAGGAAATTTTTCGGCTTTTCGGGATCGCGGGTGTCGATGTTAACGGCGACCACCTCAAAATCCTTGCCGCCGAGCCTGGCTTGCAGATCGTCCAGCGCCGGCATTTCCTTGCGGCACGGCACGCACCACGTCGCCCAAAGGTTCAACAGCACGGTCTTGCCGCGCCAGTCGGAGAGCTTTTTCGGGTTGCCGTCGGCGTCCTCGAAAGCGAGGTCCGGGAGCCGCAACGGCCTGGTTGCCATCGTCAGCGCTGCGACCTCGCCATGCGCCAGCGGCGCGATCCTGCGGGCGAGATCGACCGCGCCGCTGCAGGCGGAATCGCCGCCCGCGCCGCGCTTCAGCCCGCCGATCCCGTAAACTCCGGCAAATCCGATCAGTCCCCCGACCAGGACAGCGCCAACAGCAAGCGGAATCCGCCGCGTGGCGGCCGATCGGGGCGGGGACGTTTCAGGCATATCGTTTGTCATCCTGTATCAGATACGGCTATGCAGTGCCGATTACTACGGTCGGAACCGGCACGGCGTTTCGTCGGTGCGGGCGATCAAGAGCAAGACGTGAGCAGGAAGTCATGAGCAACAAGATGTGGGGCGGCCGGTTCTCCGAGCGTCCCGATGCGATCATGGAGGAAATCAACGTCTCCATCGACGTCGATCGTCACCTTTATGCCCAGGACATCGCCGCGTCCAAGGCCCACGCCGCGATGCTCGCAGCGCAAGGCATTATCACCGGAAGTGATGCGAAAAATATCGGCAAGGGTCTAGACACGATTTTGTCAGAAATCGACAAGGGATCGTTCGATTTCAAGCGCGCGCTCGAAGACATTCACATGAATGTCGAGAGCAGGCTTTCAGAGCTGATCGGGCCGGCTGCGGGCCGGTTGCACACGGCGCGCTCGCGCAACGACCAGGTCGCGACCGACTTCCGCCTCTTTGTCCGCGACACGATCGACGAGACCGACGCGGCGCTGGCCGCGTTCCAGCAGGCGCTGGTCGCCCGTGCGCTGGAGCACGCCGGAACCGTGATGCCGGGCTTCACCCATCTGCAGACCGCGCAGCCGGTGACGTTCGGGCATCATCTGCTTGCCTATGTCGAGATGGCCGCGCGCGATCGCGGCCGTTTTGCGGACGCGCGCAAGCGGCTGAACGAATTGCCGCTCGGCGCCGCGGCGTTGGCCGGCACCTCGTTTCCGATCGATCGGACGGCGACCGCGAAAGCGCTCGGCTTCGACCGCCCGATGGCCAATTCGCTCGACGCGGTCTCCGACCGCGACTTCGTGCTGGAAACCCTGTCGGCGGCGGCGATCGCGGCGGTGCATCTGTCGCGCTTCGCGGAAGAAATCGTGGTCTGGACCTCGCCGCTGGTGGGCCTGGTTCGCCTGAGCGACAAGTTCACCACGGGATCCTCGATCATGCCCCAGAAGCGGAATCCCGATGCGGCCGAACTGGTACGCGCCAAGACCGGTCGGGTGATCGGCGCGCTCACCGGGCTCCTGATCGTCATGAAGGGTCTGCCGCTCGCCTATCAAAAGGACATGCAGGAAGACAAGCAGGGCGCGATGGAGGCGTTCGGCGCGCTGTCGCTCGCGATCCGCGCGATGACCGGCATGGTCGAAGACCTCGTGCCGGACGAGGCGCGGATGAAGGCCGCCGCGGGCGAGGGCTACGCCACCGCCACAGATCTCGCCGACTGGCTGGTACGAACGCTGAAGATGCCGTTCCGCGATGCCCATCACGTCACCGGGCGGATCGTCGGGCTCGCCTCGAAACAGGGCGTGGCGCTGCATGAATTGCCGCTGAAGGCGATGCAGGACGTCGAGCCGAAAATTACGGCCGAGGCCCTGAAGGTGCTGTCGGTGGAGTCTTCGGTGAAAAGCCGGACCAGCTATGGCGGCACGGCGCCGAAGAACGTGATGGCGCAGGCGAAAGCCTGGGCGAAGCGGCTGGAAAAAGAGCGAAAATTGGGCTGAGGCCGAAAATTTCGCTGCAATCTCATGGTTATCCGGGTCTCGCCAGAGCACAGCAATCTTTGTATGGTGCGGCCCGCATTGGGGATTTCGTCGTGACGAATAATTACCGCCTGACCCGGTCGGGATGGGCCATCGTTATGCTCTGCGCGACCGCACTCGCGCTTGGCGGCTGCGGGCGCAAGGGTCCGCTTGATCTGCCGCCGACGGCCGCCGGGCCGTCGCCGGCCGTCGCAGCCGATTCCGACACTGAACGGGCGAACCAGCCCGGGGTGTTCAATCCGACCTACGGATCGGAGGCCGGCCCGACCGCGCCGAAAGGCAGCAAGAAACCTTTCATCCTCGACCCGTTGCTGGGTAACTGAGTTCGCCATGAATCATTTCGACTATCGCAACGGCGTGCTCCACGCCGAGGCGGTCAATCTGTCCGAACTCGCGGATGCCGTGGGCACGCCGTTCTATTGTTATTCGACCGCGACGCTGGAGCGTCATTATCGGGTATTCACCGAGGCGTTTGCCGGCGAGAAGGCCGTCATCTGCTACGCCATGAAGGCGAATTCCAACCAGTCGGTGCTGCGCACGCTGGCCAAACTCGGCGCCGGCGCCGACGTCGTCTCCGGCGGCGAACTGAAGCGGGCGCTGGCCGCCGGCATTCCGCCGCAGAAGATCCTGTTCTCGGGCGTCGGCAAGACCGAGCCCGAGCTGCGCGCCGCGCTCGCCGCCGACATTCTCTGCATCAACATCGAATCCGAGCCTGAACTCGAACTGCTGTCGCGGCTGGCGGCGGAGAGCGGCAAGACCGCGCGGATCTCGGTGCGGGTCAATCCCGACGTCGATGCCGGCACCCATGCCAAGATCTCCACCGGCAAGTCCGAAAACAAGTTCGGCATCCCGATCGCGAGGGCGCGCGAGGTCTATGCACGCGCGGCGAAACTGCCGGGGATCGAGGTGACCGGCGCCGACATGCATATCGGCAGCCAGATCACCGATCTCGGCAAGATGGAAATCGCGTTCCGGATTCTCGCCGAATTCGTGCAGACCCTGCGCGCCGACGGTCATACCATCTCGCACATCGATTTCGGCGGGGGCCTCGGCATTCCCTATTACATGGACCGCGAGGCGCCGCCGGCGCCGGACGCCTATGCCGCCATGGTCAAGCGCGTCACGCATAATCTCGGCTGCACGCTGATGTTCGAGCCGGGCCGCTTGATCGTCGGCAATGCCGGCATCCTGGTTACCCGCGTGATCTATGTGAAGCATGGCGAGGCCAAGAATTTCGTCATCATCGATGCCGCGATGAACGATCTGATCCGGCCGACGCTGTACGAAGCGCATCACGACATCCTGCCGATTCGTGAAGCCGCGAAGGACGCGCGCACGATGGTAGCGGACGTGGTCGGCCCGGTCTGCGAAAGCGGCGATTACCTTGCGCTCGATCGCACGCTGCCGGAGCCGAAGCCCGGCGACCTGCTGGCGATCATGACCGCCGGCGCCTACGGTGCGGTGCAGGCCGGCAGCTACAACACCCGGCCGCTGGTGCCGGAGGTACTGGTCAAGGACGATCAATACGCCGTGGTGCGTCCGCGCGTCGATGTCGAAGCGCTGATCGCGATGGACAAGCCGGCGCCGTGGTTGTGAGGACGTTCACCGCTGTCGTCCCCGCGGAACGCGGGGACCCTAGCCACTGTTGCTGGTGATCATGCCGCGCTGTGGCTTCAGCGTCGTGCAATACAGATATTTGTGGATCCCGGATCGCGCTTCGCTTGTCCGCGACGACGATCAGTACGGCCGCTTCACTTCGCCGCGTGGACACCTTTCGTGCTGCCCACCACCACGCCCGCGGCCTTCTCGATCGGCTTGATCGCCGACGTGAAGTCCGATTCCGCGCCCATGTCGCGGATCACGACTTCCCACAGGCGCCCGACCGCTTCGGCGACTTCCATCGACAGCCCGAGCGACTTCATCTCTTCGAGACAGAGCCGGACGTCCTTCACCATCAATCCGGTGGCAAAACCGAAATCGAAAGTGCGCGGCAGCACCGAGCGCGGAAACTTGTCGCGGCTTGCGGTGTTCAGCCCTGATCCTGCGTTGATCACGTCGATCATCACGGCGGGATCGAGCCCTGATTTGACCCCCATCACCACGGCTTCCGACGTCGCGACCATGGCGGTTGCCGACAGGAAATTGTTGGCGAGCTTCATGGTCTGGCCCGAGCCGGGCTTTTCGCCGATGAAGAACACCTTGCCGATCACGTCGAGCGCGCCCTTCAGCACTTCGAAGTCAGCCTTCGGGCCCGACACCATCACCGCAAGCGTTCCCTTCTCGGCGCCGCCGACGCCGCCGCTCACCGGGCTGTCGATCTGCACGATGTGCTTCCTGGCCAGGAGATCGTGAATCCTGACCGCCATTTGCGAGCCGACGGTGGAAAGATCGACGAAGCGTTTGACCCGCTTGCCCTCGATCACGCCGCCGGCTCCGGTCGCGACGTCGAGCGAAGCCTGCAGCGAGGGCAGGCTTGCCATGACGGTCTCCACGCGGTCGGCGATTTCCTTCGGCGATGAAGCGGCCTGCGCGCCGAGCGCGACCAGCTTGTCGACGGCCTCCTTGCGGGTGTCGAAGACGACGAGCTGATGTCCCGCCTCGATCAGGCGGCGGGCCATTGGAAGGCCCATCTTGCCGAGGCCGATAAATCCGATTTCCATGATGCGCCTTTGGTCCTTGTGCGGTTTTCCATCTGGCGCGACGTTACGGGGTCGCCCGGGCGCAGTCACGCCTTCGTGTTATGCTTATTCCTACGTGTGGGTTGCCGGATTGAAACGGGTGCCTCATTGCCGCCCCTGTGGTAGGCTGATGTTTCGCCAACCCGGAGATTTTATTGAACGGCGCCAATCCTGACCCGTCGGAACCCCCGCGCGAGGGCGATGCCATCGCTCGCCTGCAGCTGACACAGGCGCTGCAGCGGGCCAAATATGCGATCGCCTGGGAGCGCGCCTGGCCGCATCTTGCGCGGTTGTTGACCGTCGTCGGGTTGTTCCTGGTGGTGTCCTGGGTCGGGTTGTGGCTGGCGCTGCCCTTCATGGCGCGGGTGGTCGGTATCGGACTGTTCGCGCTGCTGGGGCTCGGGGCGCTGTTTCCGCTGGTTCGCTTTCGCTGGCCGACCCGTGAAGAGGGCCTGAGCCGGCTCGACCGCGGCACCGGCATCCGCCATCGCCCGGCGACCGCGTTGACCGATACGCTGGCTACCCAGGATCCGGTGGCGCTGGCGCTGTGGCAGGCGCAGCGCGAACGTACGCTGGCCTCGCTCAAGCGCATTCGCGCCGGCCTGCCGTCGCCGCGGCTGGTGATTCATGACCCCTGGGCGTTGCGGGCGCTGGTCATCGTGATGATGGTCGCAACCTATGTCGCCGCGGGCGATGAGCGCGCCATGCGCGTCGCTTCGGCCTTCGACTGGAACGGGGTGCTGGCGCCGGCCAATGTCCGGGTCGATGCCTGGGTGACGCCGCCAAATTATACCGGCAAGCCCCCGATCATCCTGTCGGCGACGAACAGGGAAGCCGCAGCCGTCGATAGCGCCCCCTTGGCCGTTCCCGCCGGCAGCACCCTGCTGGTTCGTTCCAGCGGCGGCTCCATCGATGTGGTCGTCGGCGGCGGCGTCACCGAGGTCGCGCCAAACGAGCAGGCGCCCCAGGGCACCAATGAGCGGCACTTCAAGATCGCCGGCGATGGAACCGCGCATGTTCGCGCGCCCGCGGGCCAGCCGCTGTGGAAATTTGCCGCGATCCCCGACCGTGCCCCGACGATTTCGCTCGCCAAGGATCCGGAACGTCAGGCCCGCGGTTCGCTGCAGATGTCCTACAAGCTCGAGGACGATTACGGCGTCACCGAAGCTCGCGCGCAATTCGTCGCGCGCCCGGGCGATGCGAAGGAATCGGGGCGGGAGCCGAGCAAGGATACGACCAAGCGCGCCGAGCCGCGGCCCTTGTTCGACGCGCCCCAGTTTGCGCTGGTGCTGCCGAACGCGCGCACCCGCAACGGCGTCGGCCAGACCGTGAAGGATCTCAGCGAAGATCCCTATGCCGGCGCCGACGTCACGTTGACGCTGACCGCAAAGGACGAAGCCGGCAATGAGGGCAGGAGCGAGCCCTTCAACATGCGCCTGCCGGAGCGGCTGTTCACCAAGCCCCTGGCACGGGCCCTGATCGAACAGCGCCGCATCCTTGCGCTCGATGCCAATCAGAACGCCCAGGTTTATGCCGCGCTCGATGCGCTGATGATCGCGCCGGAATTGTTCACGCCGGAAGCCGGTTACTATCTCGGCCTCTACAGCGTGGCTCGTCAATTAGAAGCCGCGCATACCGACGATGCCAAGCGCGAGGTCGTCGCCAGCCTGTGGGCGCTCGCGGTCACGATCGAGGACGGTAATATCAGCGACGTCGACAAGGCGCTGCGTGCCGCGCAGGAAGCACTCAAGCAGGCGCTGGACCGCGGTGCCACCGACGAAGAGATCAAGAAGCTGACGGAAAATCTGCGTGCGGCGCTGGACAATTTCCTGCGCCAGCTCGCCGAGCAGCTTCGCAACAATCCGCAGCAATTGGCGCGCCCGCTCGATCCCAACACCAGAATGCTGAGCCAGCAGGATCTGAAGAACATGATCGACCGCATGGAGCGCATGTCGCGCTCCGGCGACAAGGATGCGGCGAAGCAATTGCTCGAGCAGCTGCAGCAGATGCTGGAAAATCTGCAGATGGCGCAGCCC
This sequence comes from uncultured Alphaproteobacteria bacterium, assembly GCA_963786115.1. Classification (GTDB taxonomy): domain Bacteria; phylum Pseudomonadota; class Alphaproteobacteria; order Rhizobiales; family Xanthobacteraceae; genus Bradyrhizobium. The sequence continues at coordinate 20,435 of CAWAYC010000031.1, read as the reverse complement.
GGCCAGTCCGGCGACAACGAGATGGAGCAGGCGCTGAACGAGCTTGGCGACATGATCCGCAAGCAGCAGCAGTTGCGCGACAAGACCTTCAAGCAGGGCCAGGATTCGCGGCGCGACCGCATGCGCGGCAAGCAGGGCGACCAGAGCATGGGCGACCTGCAGCAGGACCAGCAGGGCCTGCGCGACCGGCTGAAGAAGCTGCAGGATGAACTCGCCAGGCGCGGCATGGGACCAAGCCAGCGCGGCGAGAAGGGCCAGCAAGGTGAACAGGGCCAACAGGGTCAGGGTGAGCAAGGCGACCAGGGCGACGGCGAGGACGGCCTGGAGCAGGCAGATTCCGCGATGGGCGACGCCAGCGGCAGGCTGGGCGAGGGCAACGCCGACGGCGCGGTGGATTCCCAGGGCCGCGCGCTCGAGGCGCTCCGCAAGGGCGCCCAGAGCCTTGCCGAGGCCATGCAGCAGGGCGACGGCGATCAGCCGGGCGACGGCCCGGGTAACCGCGCCGGCCGGCAGCAGGGCGCGGCCAACGGAACCGATCCGCTTGGGCGGCCGATGCGCCACAACGAGTTCACGGACGATTTTTCGGTAAAAATCCCCGGCGAAATCGACGTCCAGCGGGTGCGCCGGATTCTGGAAGAATTGCGCCGGCGGCTTGCCGATCCGGCTCGCCCGCAGATCGAGCTCGATTACATCGAGCGGCTGTTGAAGGATTACTGAGCTCCCCAAGCACTCAGACTGTCATCGCCCGCGCATGCGGGCGATCCAGTATTCCAGAGCCGCCTGTAATCAAACCGAGAAGCCTCGGCGTACTGGATCCCCCGCATGCGCGGGGGACGACGGCCTTTAGTGTGGCCGGTTAGCCCGTCTTCCTCGCCGACAGCGCGTCCGCTACCGCCGTGCGGATATCCGCTACCGAAAACGGCTTCGTCACGACGTCGTGCACGATGGCGTTCAGCCCGGAGGCGCGTTCGCGCTGGTCGGCAAATCCCGTCATCAGCAGAATTTTCAGGTCGGGAAAATCGCGCGCGGTGGCCAATGCCAGCGCAATGCCGTCCATCACGGGCATCTGGATGTCAGTGAGCAGCAGGTCGAACGCGCCCTGTTCGCGGATCAGGATTTCCAGCGCCTCGGCGCCGTCCGCCGCGGTGAGGGTCTCATGACCGTCCATGGCGATTGCGCGCGCCACCAGGCTGCGCATGGAATCTTCGTCATCGGCAATCAGGACACGTGGCATTGGATAAGCTCATCATAGCGTTTTCGAGCGGATTGGATACCGGTTCGCGTGAAGAAAACGCGTCAAAACAAAAATCTGGAGCTTCGGTTCCGATTCAATCAGAACCGATCATGCTCAAGGGGGGCTGACGCCGGCCAGGATCAGGCGCGGCCGCCGGTCAGATCCCGCTTGTTGAAGAAGCGTACGTCGATATTGCGGCCTTCGGGCGGCGGCGACGCCAGCCGCGACTTGAACGAGGCGCGCTCGCCGGGCTTGAGCACGGGCTGGTCCAGCACGGTATTCCACGCGTAGATCTCCGCGCCCTGCGCATCGCGCACCGAGAAACGCAAGCGCGGCAGTTCGACCGGCCTGCGCGTCTTGCCGACGATCATGCCTTCGATCACCAGCACCGGTTTGCCGTCCACCGTTTCGTTGGTGATCTTGATGTCCTTGAACGCGAGCCCGCGCAAATTCACATCGAGTCCGACCATCTTGTAGAATAGCGCGGTCTGCGGCAGCAGGCGCACGACGTCGGCGCGCCAGATGATCAGCGCCAGGACCAGTGCTCCCATCGCGGCGCAAGCGGTGGTCAGAGCGGACGTTTTGCCGGCCATGCGGGGCAGGGCGGGCAGCCTGAAAAGGCGGGCCAAACGCTCGCGATGTGTCGTGCGCTTGATCCCGTCGTGGGCCTCGGCGTCTTCACGGACGACGGACGGCCAGTCGTTACTGTCGGATGCGGCTTCGTTCTCGGCGGGCCAGTCGGCGGAGATCGAGGGGCTGTCGACCACAGGGGTTTCCTGGGCCTCCTCCTCGCGCGTCATCGTCTCCCATTCGGCCGCCGCATTGGCGGAGGCGTGGCCCGCCGCCGCCATCGCCGGCACCGGGGCGGCAGCCTCCTCGACCGCATCCTCCGGCCGAGCCAGCCAGACCTCCTTGCAGCGGGAACAACGCACCGTGCGCCCGGCGGCACCCAGCGTGGCCAGATTGATGGCGTAGGATGTTGTACAATGGGGGCAAACGATGTGCATGGAGAGCCCAATATCCACAATGGAACGGCTTTGGATGCTACAAGGCGACCGTTAACGAATCGGAAACCATAACCGACGCAAAACCGTTTTGGCCGGTTCGTAGCTCAACCAACGGGCCGCGCGCCCGAGGTTTGGGTTCCCGGCCACGGCGGCCCATGTCGAACGGAGCTGAGCTTGGTTCGGTTCGAAAATGTCGGATTGCGTTACGGGCTCGGCCCGGAGATTTTGCGCGACCTCTCCTTCATGATCCCGGCGCATTCCTTTCAGTTCCTGACCGGGCCTTCCGGCGCGGGCAAGACGTCGCTGCTCCGATTGCTGTTCGGATCGCTGCGGCCGACGCGCGGACTGGTCAATCTGTTCGGCAAGGACGTCTCGCTGCTCGACAAGGATCAGATCGCCGACCTGCGCAAGCGGATCGGGATCGTGCTGCAGGATTTCCGCCTGCTCGACCACCTGACCACCTACGAGAACGTCGCGTTGCCGTTCCGCGTGATGGGCCGGGAGGAATCGAGTTACCGGCGGGAAGTGATCGATCTTCTGAAATGGGTCGGTCTCGGCGAGCGGATGGATGCGCTGCCGCCAATTCTTTCCGGCGGCGAGAAGCAGCGGGCGGCGATCGCGCGTGCCGTGATCTCGCGGCCGCAATTGTTGCTAGCGGACGAGCCGACCGGAAGCGTCGATCCGACGCTCGGGCGGCGTCTGTTGCGGCTGTTCATCGAGCTCAACAAATCCGGCACTGCCGTTATTATTGCGACCCACGACATCACGTTGATGGATCAATACGAGGCGCGGCGGCTGGTGCTGCATCAAGGACGGTTGCACATCTATGAATAGGCCCGGCAACGAGCATGGCCCCCTGGTGGACCTCGGGCATGAGCGCCCGCAGGTGCCGGCCAAGGCGCGCAACATGTCGCCGATCGTGCCGCGCGCCTCGATTGCCGGCCGCGCGCTGGTCGCGGTCGTGGCGATCATGACGTTCCTCGCCTCGATCACGACCGGCACAGTGCTGCTGGTGAGCGCGTCGGCGGCCGAATGGCAGTCGGAAGTCGCAAGCGAAATCACCGTCCAGGTGCGGCCGCAAGCCGGGCGCGATCTCGACCGCGACGCGGCCGCAGTGGTGGAAGCGATGCGGACGCAGCCCGGTATTCTCCAGGTCCGTCCCTTCAGCAAGGAAGAATCGGCCAAACTGCTGGAGCCGTGGCTCGGCACCGGGCTTTCGATCGAGGAACTGCCGGTGCCGCGCGTCATCGTCGCGCGGGTGCAGCCCGGCACGTCGGTGGATCTTTCAGCCTTGCGCGCGCGGGTGACGCAGGTCGCGCCGTCGGCTAGCGTCGACGATCATCGCGCCTGGATCGAGCGCATGCGCTCGATGACCGGTGCCACCGTGTTCCTCGGCGTCGGCATTCTTGCGCTGGTGATCATCGCGACCATCATTTCGGTGTCGTTCGCGACCCGCGGCGCGATGGCGGCGAACCGGCCGATCGTCGAGGTGCTGCATTTTGTCGGCGCCGGCGACAGCTACATCGCCAACCGCTTCCTGCGGCATTTCCTCAGGCTGGGTCTCGAAGGCGGGCTGATCGGCGGCGGCGTCGCGATGCTGGGCTTCGGCTTCTCCGAATCGATCGCCGGCTGGTTCTCGGGCACGCCGGTCGGCGACCAGTTCGCGGCGCTGCTCGGGACGTTCTCCTTGCGTCCGTCCGGCTATCTGGCGCTTGCGGCGCAGGCCCTGCTGATCGCGGCCATCACCGCCTGGGCCTCGCGGCGGACGCTGTTCGCGACGCTGGATGACATCGATTGACGGTGCCAGCGCTGTCGCGACATCGCCGGAGAGAACGCCGTGGTTGGCTGTTTTGCCACGTTTTCTTAATGCGAACCGGTATCCACTTCGCTCGAAAACGCTATAGAATTGGCGTTGGGGAAGGACAACCACACAGGATGTATCTGCGGTCCGACGATCAATCGCCGAATGCGCGCGTTACGCGGCCACGGGGATGGCTGCGCGCGATTATCGTCGTGCCGCTGGCGATCCTGTTCGTCGGCGCGGCGGTCGGCTTCGTCGGCTTCCTCGCGCAACTCCGTGGGGTGGAAACCAGGCCCGAGCGCAACGCCGACGGCATCGTGGTGTTGACCGGCGGTTCGTCGCGCGTCTCCGACGCGATGGAATTACTGGCGGCCGGCTATGGCAAGCGTCTTCTGATCTCGGGCGTGCACCCGACCAATGCGGCGAGCGACATTTCCCGCTCGCTGCCCGACAACCAGTCACTGCTCGGCTGCTGCGTGGATCTCGACCGCTCCGCCGTCAACACCAGGAGCAACGCCGCCGAGACCCGGCGCTGGGCGCGCGAGCGCGGGTTCAAGTCGCTGATCGTGGTGACATCGAACTACCATATGCCGCGTGCTATCGTGGAACTGTCGCACGCGATGCCGGACATCGATCTCATTCCGTTCGCGGTCGTGGGCGACAAATGGCGTGACGAGCCGTGGTGGACGAGTGGCGCGACCTTCCGCCTGCTGCTATCGGAGTATGCCAAATATGTCGCCGCGGAGGTGCGGGTGCGGCTGGCCGATATCGGCCTCGACCTGACGCCCGAGCTTTCCGAGCAGCCGAGCGGCTGGCTGACGCCGCGCCGGCCGGCGACCGCTCAAGCCAACTGAACCAGGATTGCGATGGTTTCGATCTTCCTGCGCTCGCTTCTCTTCAACATCCTGTTCTATCTGGTGCTGGTGATCCTGATCATCGTCGGCATCCCGACCTTCCTGATGCCGCGCGCGGCGATCATGACGGTGGCCGGATGGTGGGAGGGGGCGAGCCTGTTCCTGATGCGCGTGGTCTGCAACATCAAGGTCGAGTTCAGGGGGCTGGAAAAGATTCCGCGCGGCCCGCTGCTTGTCGCCTCGAAGCACCAGTCGATGTGGGAGACGTTCGCGCTGCTTCGCCTTCTTCGAGCATCCGCTCTTCATCCTCAAGCGTGAACTCACGTGGATACCGGTGTTCGGCCAGTTCCTGAAGAAGGCGGGCATGATCTCGGTGGAGCGCGGCGGCGGCCCGCGCTCGCTGCTGAAGACGCTTCGCCGGGCAGGCGCGGAAGTGCGGAACGGCCGTCAGCTCATAGTCTTTCCCGAAGGTACACGCACCCCCGTCGGCGCGCCGCCGCACTACAAGGCCGGGGTTGCCCAGATCTATGTCGCCAGCGCGGCGCCGTGCCTGCCGGTGGCGCTGAATTCCGGGCTGTTCTGGCCGCGCCGGACGTTCATGCGCTATCCCGGGACGCTGGTGGTGGAATTCCTCGATCCGTTGCCGCCCGGGCTGCCGCGCGACGAGTTTCTTGTCCGTCTCCGCACCGCGATCGAAGAGGCGACCAACCGCATCGTTGACGCCGCGCGCGTTGAGCAGGCGCAATTGTTCGGCAGGGTGCCGGATTCAGCGCGGGCGAAGGTTTAGCGCATCATCCGGAAAGTGGACTACCGGTTATCAGATGCCGGCCGTTTGCCAACGAACGACGTGGTTGTAGCAGGTCGTTGAAGGCCATTTACCCAATAGGGGTGGAGGCTCCCGCATGTGTCATATCTGCCGCATTGAAGACCTATTCCTCGAACGAGTTCCGTCTGCCGCACTGTAGACGTATTCCGACGTTCATGCTCAAGGCGTGTCAGAGGAGAACGCTCAGCGGGTTAGCGCTCAGCGGGCTGTTGCCTTGTTTCTTCTAACCTGGAGGAGAAGTGCCGTGATGAAATTTGTGATTATAGCGGGTGCGACGCTTGCCCTGGTGACTGCCGCAGGCGCGGCCGACATCCCGCGCCCACAGCCCGTCTATCAGCAGGCTCCAGTCGGCAAGATGCCGATTGGCAAGACCCCATATGGGAAGACCCCGATCGGCAAGACGCCCTACGCGACGCGGACCTACTAATACGTGGCATTGACTCAGGTCGCGTTGAATCTGACCTTTATCGTCGAAGGGCGAAGCGTGGCAAATAGGCCGCAGAGATTGGGACTGTGCTTGCTTGCGGGATTCACACTCGCAGTTTTGCTCCAGTGCAAAATCCAGTCAGCTTCTGCACACGAGATCGACACTCGCGCCGGTTCGGAACGTTTCATTTCCCAGACACGGGAGGTTCGCAAGCGTACCGCCGACGCGAATGCGCTTGCACCCATTGAATCGCAACCGGCGCAAAAGGCGAACTCGAAAGCCAGGGTCGGGATCGGCAAAGGGTCCATACTACGTTGATTTCAGAGCCCGAACGGCGGCGAGCTGGGGTCACGCTTTCGTCTGGTTTGGGAAGACAAGCGAGCGAGCAGTTGAAGTCGCGGGCCTTACCCCTGCGGGAGACACGCTACCTTATGTACTTGGTCATATTATGTGGGTGCCGTCCGAGACCGGGGCAAGCTACGGCGATCTTGATCCGCAGTACTTGACCGCTAATTACCGCGTCTACTTGAATGAGCCGGATGCAAAAAGGGTTTTCGCATACATCAAGAAGTTACAGGCGAGTACACCGCTCTGGAACGCCGAAACATCCAATTGCACTTCGTTTATCGGTAGCATCGCAGATTTTATGGGATTGAAAGTTCCTCACCGCTGGCAGCGTCCTGAGGAATACGTCAACAGTCTCAAGGCGATGAATGGCGGGCGCCGGATAGTCCACCTGTCGTCAGAACAATAGCTCGCGTTCGTCGTTGGCCCCTAAGGTTCGGGCAATTCAGCACCCCGACCTGTGAATGACGAATCTTCGCCGCATGCAGGACCCCAAAACCCCAACGTGCGGTGGAATTCGGACGGCTCGTGGCATTTCGTGGGTGGCGAGTGTAACCGCGCTGATCCCCGCGATCATGGACAGAACTCTCCCGTTTCATTTCCCCGCGCCGTTGCCACAGGCCCCGACTGGCAATTGGCGACGGACGCTCACCACATCGGGCGGGCGCTTCCGGTTTCGCAATTTCCGCGGCGCGCTTACCTTCCTTCCAGATATCTGCGAATTAACTCGCGTTTGAGATCCCTCAGGCGCATACTCGACGCAATCACCGCTCCGCCTCCTAGGCATTCCGGTGACAGAGAGTGTTGCGCTCCCGCCTGTTCGAGGGAAGCATCATGCCCCAATCTCAACGCCTCTCGTCCGTCATTCCATTCGCTGCAATTGAGCGCCCCGCCTGTCCGAAGTGCAAGGCCCAGATGATGCTCGTTAGCATCGAGCCAGCACGCGCCCGGGGCGTCGACTTGCAAACGTTTGAATGCGCCGTCTGCAATCAGGTACTTACGAGCTTTGCCGCGTTTGAAGACCCCATGAAGTCCAAGGGCCTTGGACGCTGGCTTCAAGGCGTTTGTCGAGCGAAAGCCTGCCCGGACTTGAACCGGGGTGGACGCGCGGGACTGCTTGCGCCCCCGTTGTCAGATCTCCCCGGTTTCAGCCTCCGGCTGGCTGCGGTAGGCGTCTCGGAGCCACAGGCGATTGAGGGGAGCGTCCGCGCTAAACGCGCGCGAGCCGCCGGGCTTCCCCAGCGGCTCAAGCGTTGCGTAGCGATATGTTGCGACGCGCAGCGTCGCGTGGTGGAACGTTACGAGGCGCCGAGGCGCGTCGCGTTGCCTACCGTGATGTCGACAAGTCCTACGCGTCTCATCGACGACCCCGACATGGTGCGTCGCGAGGCGACTTTACCGGTTCGCGTGAAGAAAACGCGTCAAACGAGAATCCAGAGCTTCAATTCTGATTCAATCAGAACCGATCTCTGGATCTAGGTACCTTCCTGCAGCGGCAGGTCGACCCGATGCGCGTCATGCAGCATCATTGCCAATTGGTGCAATTGCGCATCCTGAAAGCCCTGCTTCTCGATCGACAGCACCGTCGACAGCACGTAGTCGCGGTTGTTGCCGGAACGGCCGTGGCCCTGCTGTACATAACGGAGCTGGTCGGCCATTGACAGCCGTCCGGCATATTGCACGTGGCCACGATCGACCACGTAGGTCAGCGCGGCTACCCGCTGCCGCGCTTCATTCTCGAGCCAGACCGAGCGCATCACCTCGCGATAGACATTCGTGGTCTGCTCGCGGCCGCGCAAATAGGCGATGGTCTCCTCGCGCTGCCTGGCGGGGACGCGGAAGGCGATGCCCCGGCAGGCCCCGCCGCGGTCGAGCCCGAGCACCAGGCCGGGCTTTTCCGGCGTGCCGCGATGGTCGAACGAATAGACGCAGAGCGCGCGATGTTCGCCGATCAGCCGCGCCGGCACCTGTTCGATGAATTCGAAGCCCGGCTTCCACATCAGCGAGCCGTAGCCGAACACCCAGAGGTCGTTTTCGGACAATTCCGGTTGGGGAAGGTTTTTTGACATTTCCGGAGAACGGCTAGCAAAACAGCGGGGCCAAGCGAAGCTGATTCGACGTCTTTTGCCACGCGGATTCGCCGCTTACATTTGACAAAATCGTCAGCCAAAGGTCCCTGCATGCCTGACATGACCCCTGCGCCGCGCCGGCGCCCGCTTTGGCGCCTTTTCATCGTGCCGGCTCTTGTCCTGGTCGCCGCGCTGGCATGGAGCGGTTTCTGGTTCTATGCCGCCTCCGAGGTCGGCGTGCGCGCCGATGCGTGGCGCGCGCAGGAGGCGAAGTCCGGCCGGGTCTACGATTGCGCCAATCGCTCGGTCGCCGGCTTCCCGTTCCGGTTCGAGGTGCGTTGCGAGGGCGCCAGCGTGTCGCTGGTTTCGCAGACCGCCGCGGCGCAGGAAACATTCACCGCGCGGCTCGGCGAGATCCTGGTGGTGGCGCAGGTCTACGATCCGAAACTGCTGATCGCGGAGTTCAAGGCACCGGCGACGATTTCCGATCGCGGCGCCCCGCCGTCGCTGATGGTGAACTGGCGGCTCGGTCGCAGCAGCGTGGTCGGCCTGCCCGCCGTGCCGCAGCGCGCCTCGATCGTGTTCGACGATCCCTCGATCGATCGCATCAACGGATCGACGCAGACGCCGCTGGCGCGCGCCAGCCACGTCGAACTGCACGGACGCCTTGCCGAAGGCTCACCAACCGAAAATCCGGTGATCGAAACCGTGCTGCAGATCAATGGCGGCAGCGTGCAGGAGGTGCATCCGGTATTGGCCGCGCCATTCGATGCCGACGTCCGCACCAAATTGACCGGCTTGAAGGATTTTTCGCCAAAACCCTGGCCCGAGCAATTCCGCGAGATCCAGGCTGCGGGCGGCCATGTCGAAATCGTGCAGTCGCGAATTCAACAGGGCGATCTGATTGCGGTTTCCGCCGGCACCCTGAGCCTCAACGCTGGCGGCCGGATCGAGGGCGAACTGCAGATGACGGTCGCCGGTATCGAGAAGGTGATCCCGGCGCTCGGCATCGAGAAAATGCTGGAAGAGGGCGTGCCGCAGGCGACGCTCGACCGCGTGGCACCCGGCGTCAAAACGCAGGATATCAATAATCTGTTCGGTGCGCTCGATCGTGCGATTCCCGGTCTCGGCAAGGTCGTCAAGCAGAACGCCAATGTCGGCGTCGCCGCCGGCATCAATTCGCTCGGCAAGGAAGCGGTGCTGGAAGGCAGGAAAGCGCGATCCTTCCCGCTGCGCTTCGCCGATGGTGCGGTGTTTCTCGGCCCGATCAAGGTGGGACAGGTTCCACCGCTGTTCTAGGCCATGAACCCGTCAATGTGCCGGACGGCAAGGTTCGTCATGTCGCCAATAGCCGACGCATCGTTGCATGGGGCGAAGCGACGCTTGTGATGTGCCAAAAGCCGACAGCTTAGTACGATCGGAATCTTGCGCCCGCATAGGGATCATGAAGGAGCCGCACGGCGGTGCGCGCCCGTCACATGCCGGCTCACAGCTCGGCTGCCACTTCGGTCACCAGCTCTCGTAACCAGGCGTGAGCCGGATCGTGATCGCAAGACCCGTGCCACAGCAATGATACCGTGACCTCCCTCAACTCCACCGACAGTCGAAAGCGTCGCGGTGCGGTTGGCCCAACGTGTTCCGGTCCGGGTCGCTCTTGATCGCGCCGAGCGAAGCGAACTCGTTGCCGGAGCCACCGCGACCGTCGAGGTGCTTGGCGCCCAAGGCGGGCCAAGCGCCTCACGGCGGCTCGCATGCCGGGCAGTGCAGGCCGGATCCTGGCCAGCGTGCGACTAACGCCGCGGTCGAGAAATTTAACGGCATTTCCGAATGGAGCCGGACGATCGGTCCAAATTGTACCGAGTGCAATGTTTTGATTGAACCGAGACATTTATCGGAGCATTCTGCCTGCATCAATCCGATTGCACGCCGCGATCGACCCCGCGCGCGGAGGCGCCGGGCGCGCGGCATCGTGAGGAGGAACCCATGGAGCTGACGGTCACCACAGTCCTGATTGCTTTTGCCGGCGTGTTCCTGATCTGCTTCATGAAGGGCGCGTTCGGCGGCGGGTTCTCCATTGTCGGCATTCCGCTGCTGTCGTTCGTGATGGACCCGGTGACGGCCGGCGGCTTTCTCGCGCCATTGTTTATCGCGATGGACCTGTTCGCACTTCGCTACTGGAAGCCCTCGACGTGGTCGAAACCGGACCTTGCGTTGCTGTTGCCTGGGCTCGTGACCGGCATAGCGCTCGGCTATCTGCTGTTCCGCGTGCTGGACCATCGTGCCGTAGCGATCATGATGGCGGCGGTCACCTTGATCTTTGTCGGCCTATGGCTTGCCGGAGGCCCGGAGGTGAAGATCAGTCCGCGTTCGTCGCCGAAGGCGATCGCTGGCGGTCTCGCCTCGGGAATTACCACCATGGTAGCGCATTCCGGCGGACCGCCGCTTGCGATGTATCTGCTGCCGCTCGGCCTCAGCAAGGAAGTCTATGCGGGAACGACGAGTTTGTTCTTCACTGTTGGCAACGCGACCAAGGCGGTGCCGTGGTTGCTGCTGGTGAAACCGACAGGCAACGTCTGGATATTGATGGCAACCTGCCTGCTCGCCATCCCCACCGGGGTATGGCTTGGTTGGCGGCTTCACGGAAGGCTGGACCAGCGTCAGATTTATCGTGCCTGCTACGGATTGCTGGTCGTGACAGCGTTGAAACTGTTGTGGGACGGCGTGTCCGGCTATCTCGGGTAAATCTGGACTGCGAATGTCGGCTTCGGGGCACTTGCGTCGATTTTGGCATGTCCGCGTCATGTCCGGTTGCAGGGTAATCTCGGAGATGGGACATGAGTGTTGCGGCATCATCGAGCATCCGGCTGCGAGCTTATGAGCCCACGCGTTAGCTCGTCGTCCCGGCCTGAGCCGGGACCCGCCGAGGTAACCACCTGATCGCCGAAGCGTAATCGCGCGGCGGGAATGTCGGCGTATCAAATCCGCTCTCTCCATCCGAAGGCCTGCACATCCGCTGCGGGCCATGAGAGGGAGAACATCGATGACCAGTTTGAAATTGATTTCCGCTGCTGCTGTTCTGTCGGCACTGATCGCGGCGCCGGCGACGGCGCAGCCGGTGGTCTCCGAGCCGGGGATGGAAGCCTTTGTGCACCCCAACAGCGATCTCGGCATCGGATCGCCGTGGCCGGCGATCAGAGCGCAAGCGCCGAGCCCGCAGCTTATCATGCGTCAACCGCTGCCCGCGCCGCGCGCGAAACCCAGCAAGTGATATCAGCAATCGAAGCGGGCTCGGTTTCTTCCGGAGCCCGCTCCGTTCTGACGGGTCAATCCTTCTTCGCCAGGTGCTCATGCGGTCGGCCGAAGTCGGGCGCCGCGGAATCCTGGCCGATCTCGACAATGCCGCGGCGGATCGCGCGGGTGCGGGTAAAATGCTCGAACAGCGCTTCGCCGTCATTGCGGCGGATCGCACGGGTGAGCTTTGAGAGGTCCTCGTTGAAGGTACCGAGCATTTCCAGCACCGCATCCTTGTTGTTCAGGAACACGTCGCGCCACATCGTCGGATCGGAGGCCGCGATGCGGGTGAAATCGCGAAAGCCGCCGGCGGAGAATTTGATGACCTCCGACGACGTCACCTCTTCGAGTTCGTCGGCGGTGCCGACGATGGTGTAGGCGATCAGATGCGGCAGATGGCTGGTGATCGCGAGCACGAGGTCATGATGGTCCGGCGTCATGATCTCGACCCTGGCTCCAAGGCCGGCCCAGAATGTGCGCAGCTTTTCGACGGCGTCGGGATCGGTGGCTTCAGGTGGCGTGAGAATGCACCATCGGTTGATGAACAATTCGGCGAAACCGGAATCGGGGCCGGAGTGTTCGGTGCCCGCCACCGGGTGCGCCGGCACGAAGTGCGCGGCTTGCGGAATATGCGGCGCCCATCTCACGGACGATCGCACCCTTCACCGAGCCGACGTCGGAGACGATCGCGCCCGGTTTCAGGAACGGCGCGATCTCCTGCATGACCGGGCCGCAGGCGCCGACGGGAATGCAGAGGATGACGAGATCGGCATCCCTGCCGCTTCCGCATTGCTCTCCATCACGCGATCGACGATGCCGAGCTCGGCAACGCGCGCGCGGGTCTTCTCCGACCGCGCGGTGGTGACGATCTCGTCGGCGAGCCCCTGCAGCTTTGCACCGCGCGCGATCGAGCCGCCGATCAGGCCGAAGCCGATCAGCGCGACGCGCTTGAAGATCGGGGCCTTCACTTGATCGTTCACTTGCCGGCCATGAAGTCGCGCAGGCCGTCGACTACAAGGCGATTGGCCTCCTCGGTGCCGATGGTCAAGCGCAGTGCATGCGGCAGGCCGTAATTGTTGAGGCCACGCAGCACCAGGCCGCGCCTGGTGAGGAACGCGTCCGCCTCGGCCGAGGTCTTCCCCTTCTGGAGCGGGAAATGGATGAGGACGAAATTCGCCACGCTCGGCGTCACCTTCAGCCCGAGCTTCTGAATTTCTTCCGTCAGCCAGTTGCGCCATTTCTCGGTGTGCACTTTCGACATCTGGACATGCGCGGTGTCCTCGATCGCCGCCACCGCCGCCAGCATCGCCGGCGTCGAGACGTTGAAGGGGCCGCGGATGCGGTTGACGGCGTCGATGATGTGGGCCGGGCCGAACATCCAGCCGATGCGCAGCGCCGCCAGCCCGTGGATCTTCGAGAACGTATGCGTCATCACCGTGTTCTCGGTCGTCGCCACCAGCTCGAGGCCGAGCTCGTAATCGTTGCGCGACACGTAGTCGGAATAGGCGGCGTCGAGCACCAAAAGAACGTGCGGCGGCAGGCCGGCGCGCAGCCGCTTGACCTCGTCGAACGGCAGATAGGTGCCGGTCGGATTGTTCGGATTGGCAAGCCAAACCAGCTTGGTGCGCGGCGACACCAGTTTCAGGATCGCATCGACATTGGCGGTGTAGTCGGTCTCGGGGGCGACCACGTTCTTCGCCCCGTTCGCCATGGTCGCGATCGGGTAGACCAGGAAGCCGTGGGTGGTGGAGATCGCTTCGTCCCCGTGGCCGAGATAGGTGTGCGCCAGCAGATTGAGGATTTCGTCCGACCCGGCGCCGCAGATGATGCGGTCCGGATCGAGGCCAAAGGCGCGGCCGATCGCTTCGCGCAGCACCCGCGAGGTGCCTTCCGGATAGTCCTCCAGGTGATCGGCCGCGCCCTTGTAGGCCGCGATCGCCTTCGGCGAGGGCCCAAACGGCGTCTCGTTGGCGGACAGCTTGAACACCTTGCGGCCCGGCTCCTGCACCGGGCTCTTGCCGGGCGTGTAGGGCGCAATATCGAGAATGCCGGGGTTCGGCACGGGGCGGGACATCGTCAACTCCGGATAATCAGGGGCTTTAGGTCTTGGCTGCCCCGTTCGGGGGCACCCTATAGCGCGTTGCGTGGCTGCCGACGAGGGCCGATGAGCGCACCGACGCCCCGGCCTCGATCAGGGCCAGCTTGATCTTCTCGAACCCGGTGCCCGCCACCGATATCAGCAGGGCCGCGCCGTCGAACGCGGTATCGGGCACCGCCACGATCTCGGCGAGCGGCGCCAGGGCGCGTGCGGTATCGGCGTTCCAGCCGGAGACACGGACGCTCCACATCTCGACCTCGGTCACCATCGCGTCGTCGGCGACGCGCGAGATCACGAACACCGGGAGGGCCGCCGGGTGATCGGCGCGCTCGAGGAACGGCAGCCGCGCGATGATCTTCGGCGCACCGCTGGCCTCAAGCTCGTTCCACCAGGGCGTACGGCTGGAGATGGCGGAGACCAGCGCCAGATCGCCCTTGGACTTCGCCACCGCCTCGACAGCCGCCTGCGCGTTGAAATGCGAGACATAGGGCACGACGAAGCCGAAATGAAACCGCGCCGAATCCCGCATCATGGATTCGCCGACCGAGATATCCGCATGCACCGAGAACGGCGCCTGTACGTAAGTGAACGTCGAGATGATGACGCGCCAGATGCTTTCGATGGTGTCGAGCGGCAGGATTCCGCGATGGCGCTCGACGAGCTGCCGCATCATGCTGGCTTCACGCGCCGGGCGGAACGCCGAGCCGACCTCCTGGGTCTGCTTCACCTGGATCAGCCGATCGATGATGTCGCCGCGCGCCATCAAGAGACGGTGAACCTGGTCGTCGATCGCGTCGATCTCTTTGCGCAGTTCCTGCAGCGAGGGTGGCGCCGGGGGGGCTTTTGACATTCTCTAAAAACCTGGCGAGAGCTTTTCGCCTTCTGAGCAGCGGCACTTGCGCCACGTCTCGAAGGACGAAGCCCGTTTCTCCCTCATGGTTCCGGACGGCGCAAGGCCGCCGCGTGTCCATGAGGTATTCCCGATCCGGTTAACCATGCGCTTGCCTTGACGAAAAGCCCGCCAGGGACTAGTTTTGGGTCATTCCGTGGTCATTTGAGCCGGCCGGCTTGCAGCCACGTTAAACAATTCGCTAAACAGGCCGGGGACAGAGTTGATCCCGGCCGAACCCTAGTTCAGGCCGGGTTTTTTTATGGCTTGATTTCTGTTCGAAACCCTCCGTGAGGAGGCTGGTGCCGCGATGACCAACGTGCAGCCGATACCCAGTCCCGCGATCCATAGCGAGGACCGCGCGCAAGAGGTAGATCATCCCACTTCGCCGGTGGCGAAATTCGGCATGGACCAGCCCTTGCGGCTCGATTGCGGCGTCGATCTGGCGCCGTTCCAGATTGCCTACCAGACTTATGGCGAACTCAACGCCGACCGCTCCAACGCCATCCTGGTCTGCCACGCGCTGACCGGGGATCAGCATGTCGCCAATTCGCATCCGCTGACCGGCAAGTCCGGTTGGTGGGAAATCATGGTCGGTCCCGGCCGTCCGCTCGACACCGACAGATATTTCATCATCTGCTCGAATGTGATCGGCGGTTGCATGGGGTCGACCGGTCCGGCCTCGACCAATCCAGCTACCGGCAAGGTGTGGGGACTGGACTTTCCAATCGTCACGATCCCCGACATGGTCCGCGCGCAGACCATGCTGCTCGATCGTCTCGGCGTCGAAACGCTGTTGTGCGTCGTCGGCGGTTCAATGGGCGGCATGCAGGTGCTGCAATGGACGGCCGCTTATCCCGAGCGCGTGTTCTCGGCACTGCCGGTCGCCTGTAGCACACGCCATTCGGCGCAGAACATTGCGTTTCACGAACTCGGCCGGCAGGCCGTGATGGCCGATCCGGACTGGCACCACGGACGCTATTTCGAACGCGGCACCCATCCGCATCGCGGTCTTGCCGTGGCGCGGATGGCAGGACACATCACCTATCTCTCGGACGCCGCGCTGCATCGCAAGTTCGGGCGGCGGATGCAGGACCGCGAGCTGCCGACATTCTCGTTCGACGCCGATTTCCAGGTCGAGAGCTATCTGCGTTATCAGGGTTCGTCCTTCGTCGAGCGGTTTGACGCCAACAGCTATCTCTATCTGACAAGGGCGATGGATTATTTCGACATCGCCGCCGACCATGATGGGGTCCTGGCGCAGGCGTTTCGCGGCATCAAGACGCGGTTCTGCGTGGTGTCGTTCACCTCTGACTGGCTGTTCCCGACCTCGGAATCGCGCGCGCTGGTGCACGCGCTGAATGCATCGAGCGCGCGGGTATCATTTGCCGAGATCGAAACCGACCGCGGCCACGACGCCTTCCTGCTCGACGTGCCCGAACTCTTCGACATCTCCCGCGCCTTCCTGCAATCCGGCGGCATCGCGCGCGGCCTCGGTAACGGAGCTGGCTGATGGCGCTTCAGGAACAGGCCTTGCCATTGCCGGCCGTCGGGCCTCACACCACCGGGAACTATCGCAGCGATCATCTCCTGGTCGCCGAGATGGTCGAGCGCGGCTCGCGCGTGCTCGACGTCGGCTGCGGCGACGGCGATCTGCTGCAGCTGCTGGAAAGCCGCGGCATCGACGGCCGCGGCATCGAGCTGTCGCGCGAGGGCGTCAACCGCTGTGTCGCCAAGGGGCTGGCGGTGGTGCAGGGCGACGCCGACACCGATCTCGTCAACTATCCCGATGACGCGTTCGACTATGTGATCCTGTCGCAAACGCTGCAGGCGACGCGGCAGCCGCGCGTGGTGCTGGAAAACCTGCTGCGTATCGGACAGCGTGCCATCGTCTCATTCCCGAATTTCGGCTTCTGGCGGATGCGGCTGCAGCTCCTGATCGGCGGCCACATGCCGCGCACCGAAAACCTGCCCGCGACCTGGTACGACACGCCGAACATCCATTTCTGTACCATCAAGGATTTCGTGCAGCTTTGCGACGAGATCGACGTCAAGATGGAGCGCGCGGTCGCGCTCGATCTCTACGGCCGTCCGTTGCGGCTAAGCGCGCCCTGGTGGTTCTGGAACATGTTCGGCGAACAGGGCGTGTTCCTGCTGAGCCGGGGCGGGAAGGCGCGATAGCGACTTTGCGAGCCGCGCCGCGAGGTGCTATTTTACCTCTCACGTGCGAAGAGGCCGCGGCGCCCTGCGCGCGGCCCGGAGCCACCGCCTTTGCCTTATCGTCGCGGCTGCGCGCCCCTTTTTGCCCGAGATACCGCAAACGGTCCCGAATTTGTTCAGCTTCACGCAACTAAGGTGCGGTATTCCAAGTGGGAAGTTCCGGAAGGAAGTCCCAATGGTCTCAACCTACTTCAGCTACGATAACGTGGCTCGCAATCTGAAGTTGTCCTTGACGCGGGTTGCGCAACAGCCCGACGTGGCGCGAAACGCCGCCTATTACAAGGAAAACATCGGCAAGGTGAAGACGGTTGACGAGTTTCTGAAGAACGATCGTCTCTACCAGTATGCCATGAAGGCATATGGGCTGGAGGACATGATCTATGCCAAGGCCTTCATGAAGAAGGTGCTGGAGAGCAATCCCACCGATGCCAACAGCTTCGCCAACAAACTGACGGACAAGCGTTATCGAGATTTTGCCGCGGCTTTTTCCTTCACGAGTTCCGATAAGGCCGTTGCGCAATCGGCACACCAGACCGACGACATGATCGGCTTGTACACGGCAACGGTAAAGCAAAAGGTCGACGCAATCGACGAAGACACGGCCTACTACAACGCCAAGATCGGCAGCGTGAATAACGTCAATGACCTTCTGAACGACGACCGGCTTCGCACCTATGTGTTTCAGGCGTTCGGAGTTGACGAGAGTCATTGGTCGCGTGACACGATGCAGAAAGTCTTGAGCAGCGATCCATCTGATCCGAACAACTACGTCACCACCGTGCTGGCGCCGCAACTGAATGACCTGAATGACAAGCTTACCGAGGCCCAGGCGAATGCCAGCGACGCCACTTCAAAGATAGCGGGTTATACGGCGCAACTATCGCTGCCTGGCGCCGATATGGCGGACTTGAGAGCAAAGATCTCGGCCCAAAACAGCCGGCTGACGGCAAGCAACAGCGCGATAACCAGTTACAATGATGCCATCGCCACCGTCGGCAAATATGCCAATCTGGCCAGTGCATTTGAGTTCTCGTCCGATGGAACGCTTCCCGCCGGCACACCCGCTCAGACCACTGCAAATCGCCAGGCCACGAACGACGCGTTTGTTGCCACCAAGGGGGCAACCTATCTCGCGGCGGACCCGGATAACGAGACTGTGGCAATCAAGCAGTTCAAGGCGGGCCTTTCCAGCGTAAAGTCAATCGATAGCTTCGTATCGACGCCGAACGTCTATAATTTCGCGCTCAAGGCCGTTGGCCTCGACCCGAAAGACGTCTCCGTGGCCACGCTCAAAGCAGTACTCGAGAGCGACCCGAACGACCCGAAGAGCTTCGTCCATACCCTTAAAGATGACAGATACCTCCAACTCGCGCGCGCTTTCAACTTCGACAGCAAAGGCCACCTGACGACGCCCCTGGTGGCGCAGGACACGGCTGAAGTCACGCAGGTTGCGAAGGGCTACATCATTGCCAAGACGAAATTTGCAAGCGCCACGGAAACAGCTGCACTTCGGGCGCAGGCCGAAAAGGACGCCAAGTATTACCAGGACGCGATTGCGGGCATAGGAAGCGTTTCCGAGCTGCTCTCCGACAGGAAAGCGGTCAATATCCTTCTTGTCTCAAAGGGTTTGGACCCTGCGAAGGTAACCGACGACTATCTCAAGAAGATATTCAAATCCGATCTGAGCGATCCAAAGAGCTTCGCGAATACCGAGAGCGACCCTCGCTTTGCCGCGATCGCCGCGTCGTTCAACTTTGACAAGGATGGCAACGTCGCTCGTCTCGTTCCAATAGGGCCGCAGAAACGCGATCAACTGCTCGAAACCCAGAGCAACTATGTCCAGCAAAACCTGGAAACGCAGCAGGGGGACGCCAACGCCGGTGTTCGTCTGGCGCTCTATTTCCAGCGAAAAGCCGGAAATATCACGTCCGCCTACGACCTGCTGGGCGACAAGGCTCTGGCGGAAGTGTTCCGGACCACATACGGCCTGCCGAACTCGTTCGCCAACATGGATGTCGACCGGCAAGCGAAGGTCGTGGAAAAATACCTCAACTTGAAGGATCTCACCGATCCGGCGAAGGTCGGAAAGCTGCTGAGCCGCTTCACAGCGATGTATGACTTGAAGAAAAACGCTCCAACAACGTCACCCGCACTCGCCATCCTGAACGGGTCCGGAGCAGCCATTAGCCAGGACACATTCCTGGCCATTGCTCAGCTGGGACGGCGTTGAACGATTGCGGTTGACGCTTGGGCGTCGACCTCTTCCCAATGGAAGAGGTGGGCCCGGAGGTTGCTGTACTCCGGGGCCTTTACCCCGCTGCGATCGACCTCGGCATCGCGCGGCGGCCAGCGGCCGGCCTCGACCAGTGCGATAAACCGCTCGACCATTTCGTTGAACAGCGCCGGCTCCTCGAGATTGAGCACGTGGCCGGACTTCGGGAAGAACGCAAGCCCCGCGGCCGGCAGATATTTCTTCAGGAACAGGCTCGGCTCGATGCAATTGTCGTCCTCGTCGCCGCACAGGATCAGTGCCGGCGTCGGCACTTTTCGGATCGCGTCGCTCAAGGTGTAGATCGAGGGGCGGCCGCCTTGAAAACTGCGCATGGTATTGGCGGAACCCCTGGCATCATGGCGCGCCAGCGCGGCATAGAAATCGGCATGTCCGCGCGGATCCTTCAACAGAAACGGAATCCGGCTCGGCGCCTCGCGCGTTAGCTTCGCGACTTCCACCGAACCGATCGCCTCATATTGCTCGGCATTGGCCCGGCACTGGGCGCGGAAGGCGTCGAGGTTTTCCAGGCTGGAGCCGGAGCCGACGGCGGCCAGCGTCATCGACAGCGCGCGCTCGGGCGCGTTGAGGCCGATCTGCAGCGAGGAATAGGAGCCCATCGACAGGCCGACGAAGTGCGCCCCGTCGATCTCGAGATGATCGAGCACCGCGAGCGCGTCGGTATAGAAATGCTTGTAGGTGTAAACATCGGCCCTCGGCGGCACGTCGGAAGGCGTATAGCCGCGCGCCGAATAGGCGATGCAGCGGTGGCCGCGGGAGAAGTAGCGCATCTGCGGCTCCCAATTGGTGTGGTCGGCCGCGAATTCGTGCAGGAAGAGGATCGGCGTTCCGCTCCCAGCCTCCTCGAAATAGAGGCGAACATTATCCCTGGTGACGGCATAGGGCATTTTGACTTCCTCTTCTTGCTCTGCGTTTCCGGCTTCGAAAATCGCAGTTAATGCCTGCGGCCGCAATGCGGCAGGAACGGTTCTTTTTCGCCATGAAATTAGCGCGGAATCGCCTCGGAATCGCTCCCGTGCCGCCGCACGAAATCTTGCTCTCGCCACATCCCGCAACGCAAAAAGCCCGCCGTGATTCGTCTCTG
>CAWAYC010000030.1:0-74850 GCA_963786115.1 uncultured Alphaproteobacteria bacterium | reverse complement strand
GGCGGCCGGGATCCGCCCTCCGACGAGAAGATCCGAAACGACTCGATGGACGTCGTCGACGGTTGCGCCTTGCCGTGTCGCGAGCCCGATTCCGCGCTTGAGCGGCTCGAAGTAGCCCAGTTCGCTGCCCAGCGTGCGATCGAGAAAGCGTCGCCAGTCGCTCCCCCGATGCCAATGTCGCGTGGAGATCGAGCGCTCGATTGCAACCAATTCTTGCTCGAACCGATCCCGCTTGAGAGAAACTCGAGACAACTCAGCCTTCGATGTGCGTTGCGCTCAAAGACGGCGGGAGCGGGTCCGTCATGCCGACAAACAGCGGCCGCGCGACGAAGATCGGCTGCGCAGGGAGGCACACCTGAGGATCCACGGATGCCGGGTCGCCCTCGCGCCGCGCGCCCAGCGATGGAGGTCGGCGCATGCGATCGGCCGATCCAAAGAAACCAAAGCCTCAAGCGCGCCAATGCCGGTCCGGATAGCCCGTCGACGGCGACGCAGAAACGATGCAGGCCGCGTCGTGGAACTCGACGGGAAGCAACGTGCGGACGTGCCCGCCCGCCTCGACGATGGTCTGCAAGCCCCAGAGGCGCGGGCACCGCGCAGTCGTCGACGTCAACGACGAGCCACGACCGCGGCACGTCCTTAAGCGTGTTCGTCTCCGGCTTTGAGTTGTTTGATCGCCGCAACTGCGGCTTGCCGAGGTCGATGTGCGGGAGCGGCTCGCCGCGAACGATCATGATACTTGGAAAATCAGACATCACGGCGAGTTCGTGAGACATCTCGCCTAGATCTGCGACTTGACGCCTGTTGAACATCCAGCGCGATACGTTTGGGTATGGCGACTTTACTAGTCCACCGGCGGTCAATTCGATTGTTTTTGTCGCTAGACCGTTTTGAGCCGCGACAGCGGTGGTGAAAGCAAAACCGTGGGCGACGCCTGTCACTGTGGCTGCTCCAGTTGAACGTCCGTAACGATAACACCTCGCCATCCAGTCGATGGGCTGATCACCGTGCGAAGCGTTGCAACGAGCCGCAGCCCACGGCTGCGCTGCGCCTTCCAAAACAGCTTTATGGCGTCTGTTGGCGTTTCGGCGTCCTCAACACCGAGGCAATCAGCCCACTTGAGAAAAACGCTGCCGTCGCGGCCCGCGATGCCGGCAGTTCTTTCGTTGCCGCGCAGAAGGAATCGGATGGGAATACGCACTCCGCGGCGGTCTCCATCGACGATTTCGATTTCGAACCTCACGCTTTCGCCGGCGCGGTCGAAACTCTCGACCGCGGAGCCCGGCACAATCTCGATGACATAATCTCCGTCCGGCACTACCGCCTTTTTGATGTCCTGGATGATGCCCATCGCAGTCAACCCACTCAGCCGTTTAAGCTAGGATCTGCTGAAGGAGCGATCCGAGCCGCTCGTCGTCGAGGGGGCCGCCTATAAGACGTTCGATCTCAGCGCGAGTGAGACGATGGCCGAGAGGCGTTTCCGCCGAATGAATAGCCCCGGCGTCGATGAGCCTATGGATGGTGGATGGGTGGCGCCCAGTGAGCGCGGCGGCTTGCGCGATGCTGAACGACTGCTGTCCGGGATAAACGCGCGTGACTAGGCGTCGTTGCCGTCCATCTGGATTTGGTCGCCGTCCCATGGAGTGCCGCCTTTCCTAAATCGAAGCGGTCTCCACTATTCACACGCAGAAGCGCGTGGCGCCAGCAATATTGCGTAGTCGAAATTCGTCGGGCTTTTAACTACGAGGCTTCGCGAGAAGGTCGGCGATGTCACGATGCTTGAGGTAGTAGTCGCGGACAGTCATATCGGAGAGCGCGTTGCGCTTCGCGACCTCTCCATAGATTTCCTTCATCTTTCGTCTGGATTTCCGCCCGGCAGCTGTGTTCCGTCGGTCGGCAACTTCGCGCGCGATCCGGAGTGAAAGCCCGTCACGGCGCGCCGGGCGACCGCGCGTGGGCGATTGGATTTCCTTCAACATTCCCTGATTTCATCGGCCTTCAGGGCGAGGACCCAAGCGGCGCAGAATTTCTTCCAACCGCTCTAGGGGGTTCGAATTCGGCTTCCCATCCATGCCAAATGTGTCGAATGTCCTTTCGATCGACGCCCGAAGGACCGGGTTCGTTTCGCCTGGCTTCCGCGGCGGCGTGACCATTACGCTCGCTTGCGTTTCCAATCAGGGCCGCGCGCGCTAAGGGCGTCGGTTATGATCTTCATCCGAACAGGTCCTTTGCACTGGGGATCTTCAGCATCCCCCGTTTTTTAACGGGTACCCACTTTGCCTTACGCGGGGCCCCTTTTCTCTTGGTGGGGTGGGGCCCTAATGGTTTGGCGCGCCCGCGCGCTTGAGGGGTCCCAGTTACCGCCGCGACTGGGGCCCCGTTTTCGGGTCGGGCCCCCACCCCACGCCGATACCGATCCAGTCTTCAGATCGTCGTCCTTATCTTCGGGTGGCAAGTTCCACCACCTTTCTGTCATCGTTGCCCGCGCAATACTCGTCCCACGCCACCATCAAGGATCTGCGGCGCTCGAGCGCATCCGAGCGGCGATAGGCCCTCTCCACCGCGTCGCCCACGCGGTGCGCAAGTGCAGCCTCTGCGATCTCGCGCGGGAAGTTCGTGCAGTCGCCCGCCCAATCGCGGAAGGCCGACCTGAAGCCGTGCACCGTCGGTCCGCCAGTCGTCGCGGACTTAACTTTGAGCCGACGCATCAGCATCTCGAGGGCGCCGGCGCTGAGCGGCTTCGTCGCGTCGCGTCCGTGGAAGACGAACTCGCCTTGCCTGAGCGGCTCCAGAACTTTGAGAACCTCCAGCGCGCCATCCGAGAGCGGAACGCGATGCTCGCTTCCCGCCTTCATTCGCGATCCCGGAACAGTCCAGATCCGCTTGCTCCATGTCGATCTCGTCCCAGCGGGCGGCGATGGCTTCGCCGCTGCGGGCCGCCGTCAGGATCAGGAACTTGAGGCAGAGCGCCGCCATCCCCGGCGCGGCGTCGAGCCGATCGATGAAGGCTGGGACGTCGCGATACGCCATCGCGACGTGATGTCCACGCGCCGTCAGCTTGCGGGCCGGCGGCAGGATGGTGTCCAGGTGCCCGCGCCACTGCGCCGGGTTCTTCCCCTCCGGCCGCCATCCCCGCACCTCGGCGAAGGCGAGGACCCGCTCGATGCGGCCGCGAAGGCGCGAGGCGGTTTCCGATTTGGTCGCCCATATCGGCCTTAGCACGGCGACGATGTCGGCTGTTTTGATCTCGTCGACTTTGAGATCGAGGATCGGCCGACAATAGGCTGGGCCAAGGGTCATTTTCCACTGCTCGCGGTGCTTGGCATTCCGCCAGGCCGCAAGCCGGTGGTCGTCGAGGAAACTCGCGACCGTTTCCGAAAAGGTTGGGATCTCTTCCTTGCTGCGCCGCTCGGTAAGCGGATTGCAGCCCTCGGCTACAGCTTTCCGGCAAGCCAGGGCCTTCTGCCGAGCCTCGGCCAAGCTGACCGAAGCAATCCCGCCCAGCCCCATGACCGTCCGACGTCCGGACCGCTTCCACACAAACAACCATGACTTCGCGCCGCTCGGTCCGCACTGGAGGACGAGGCCGCCGCCGTCGGTGTAGCGGCCGGGCTCTTTGATTGCCCGAATGCGGCGGTCGGTGAGGAGATTGAGGCGCTGTGGCATGAAATCTGACTGGCCCTTTGACTGGCCCCGCTGCCTGCAATTCCATGCAATGCAATGAGAGCTTCTGAGAAAGGAATAGTCAGTTTATTCAAGTTTTGCAATGATTTATGCAATGGCGTGAGTTGGAATAAGAACTGAGTTCAGCGGACTTCCTCTCCGCCACTCCTGAAAGTTGAACGAACCACCTAATTCGAAAATTTGCATCTCGCGTTGAGCCGGGCATCTTCCCGTTTGAATGCGAAACGTGCGGCCTCGCTACCAAGCGAAGATGGCCATAACGCAGAGCAGACGCCCATTCCTGACGACTCAAAGGCGCACAGCGGAACCGGGATCTAAAAAAGCCAAAGCTGCCGCCAATCGGCGCCGTATGCGTTCCTCCTTTGTTCAAGTCCTTGGTACCAGAAGAGGGGCGGTGTCGGCGGCCGTCCTCGACCCTTCGGTTCGGGCGCTCCGCGGCCGGTAGCGGCGCGGCTACCGGGCTTGCTTCGTCGACTTACTCGACGCTGGCGCCGCGATGCAGGTCGGCCTCGATCTGCAGCCGCGTTCCGCCGCCGAATTGTGCGCGATAAACCTGTAAATTCTCAATGATCCGCTGCACGTAGTTGCGCGTCTCGGAGAACGGGATTTGTTCGACCCAGTCGACCGCGTCGACCTTGGGATCACGCGGGTCGCCATAACGCTCGATCCATTTCTTGACGCTGCCGCGACCGGCGTTATAGGCCGCGAAGGTCAGGATGTAGGAGCCGCGGTAGTCCTCGAGCAACCCGCCGAGTTCGGCCGCGCCGAGTGCCGCGTTATAGACCGGGTCGGTCTTCATCCGAGAGAGGTCGAAGCCGACTCCGGCGCGCTTGGAGACGTAGCGGCCGGCGTCCGGCGTCACCTGCATCAGCCCATAGGCCTGCGCCGGCGAGACCACAGCCTGATTGAAAGCGCTTTCCTGCCGGGCGATGGCGTAGACCACGCTCTTTTCCACCTCAGGCCCGATCGGCTGGAACGAAGGGATGCCGTTGACGGGGTAGGCATAGTGATCGAACGGCAGCCCGCGATTGAGTGCGGCCTTGCCCATCAGCAACATTCCGCGGGCGTCGCTATAGCGCGCCGCCAGTTCGCCAAGCCCGACGAGAGCGTCGGGATCGCCATTTTCGCCCGCGTCGGCCAGCATCGGAATGGCGATCTCGCGCTCACCGAGTTCATAGAGCAGTTGCGCCGCGCGTACGACCTCCAGCCGCTCCGCGCCGCGTCCGCGCGGGGCGCCATTCAGGTCGATCTGCGGCAGTCCGAGTTTGGCGCGCGCCAGTTGACCATAATAGCTGGTGGATTGCTCGGCCGCCCGTGTATAGGCCGCACGGGCCTCCTGCGCGCGGCCCGCCGCTTCAGCGGCGCGGCCCTGCCAGTAGCCGGCACGCGCCAGCGCGGTCGGGTTGACGCTGCCGACGCCAATGCGGGCAAAATGCTGGGCGGCGGTCGAGGGATCGTTGAGGAAGCGCAGCGCGATCCAGCCCGAAGTGAATTCCTGCTCGGTCTTGTAGATGTCGCGGGCGGGAAGCGCGGCGTCCCGCGCGATCAGATAGGCCGTGCGGTGCTCGCCGGCGTCGAGCATCTTGCGCGCCAACAGCCGCCGCTCGATCCACCATTCGTCGACATTGCGCAGGCGTCCCGGATCCTTCGGCGCGCTCAGCATCAATTGTGCGGCGTCGGCGAATTTCTCCTCGCGGCGAAGCAGCTGGATTTTGGCGAAGAGATAGCCGGTGTCGCCGTACAATTCACGCGGCACTGCATCGAGCAACGCCCTGAGATTCGAGGCCTTCTTGTTGGCCGCGATGCGCGCCTTCGCCAGCGCGACATAGCCCGAACCCAGACGTTTGGCAGCGCGCATGCCCGCTGCTTCCTGCTCGGTGCCGTACAGCAGGGTGTCCATTCGCGTCTTGTGGTCGCCTCCCGTGAGCAGCGCGCCGAACAGATCCAGCGCCGCGGTTTCGGTGTCCTCGGACATCGGATCGCTGCGCCAGGCCTCGCGCACCAGGCGCTCCGCATTGGCGCGGTCGCCGCGCGCGATCATCACCTTGGCGAGCGAGAAGCGTCCCTTGGCCGAGATCGGCGATTCATTTTCAAACCACGACCACACGGCAGCGTCATCGCGACGGTCGTCCCAAAGGGCTGCTTCGATCCGCCGGCGCAGGAAGGTCTGAGACGGCCAACTCGGATTGGCCGACAGGAAAGCGCGATAGCGCTCCATCGAAGCGCCGTTGTCGTCGCTGCGCAGGATCAGCCATTCCGCAAGTTTTCGCGCCACCGGATCCGAAATCGTCGCTTCAACCTGTGTTGCGTCCGCAGGCTTGCGCTTGCGGATCAGTTCGACGACGTTCTCCAGCGCGTCCTTGTCGCTTTGTGAGGTCGATGACGTCGCGGCGACCGCTGCGGCTACGGTCGGCCTGCGTGCCGGGGGAGGCAAAGCGGCATGCTGTCGCGTTGCCGGCGTCAGCGCGGGGGCCCGGGCAGGGGTCGCGGGCAGCGCGGTTTCGGCGGGGGCGGAATTCCTGGCCGCCGTGGTCGTCGCGGGCGTGATCTCCGGCTTGCTCTTTGGAACGACGTTGCGGGCGATCGGCCGCGGTTTTGGCAGCGGAACTTGGGCCGAGGCCGCCATGGCATACAGCCCGACTGCCAGCGCCAAACTCGTGGCCAGTGCGGTCGTTCGCAACGCGGCTGCGCGGTCGGAAGATCTCACGGCTTTCCTCTGCGGCGGCGAATCATCTGATCGCTGAAGCCTTAGGTCTATTTGATTGAATATGTGGACAAAATGCTAAATTTTGTCGCGGCAACGCTGTCTGCGCCATCACCGCGGCAAAATCGGGGCTGGGAGTTGCCGGTTACGGCCCTTTCGCCGGGTCACCAGACCCGATATGAATTGCGTTACATGGCGTTTTCGAGCGAAGCGGGCACCGGTTCGCGTCAAGAAGAAGCGTCAAAACCAAGTTCATCGGTTGTACCGAAAATCGTGCGTTTGGAGGAAATCCATGGCAGCCAAGACAAAATTCCGGGGTTCGTTCACCGCCTTGGTCACGCCCTTCAAGAATGGTTCGCTCGACGAGGCTGCTTTCCGCTCGCTGGTCAACTGGCAGATCACCGAGGGCACCAACGGTCTGGTTCCGGTGGGCACGACCGGCGAGAGTCCGACCGTCAGTCATGACGAGCACAAGCAGGTGGTCGAATGGTGCGTTGAGGAAGCCAAGGGCCGGGTGCCGGTGATTGCCGGCGCCGGCTCCAACTCGACCAAGGAAGCCATCGAACTCTCCCAGCACGCCGAGAAGGCCGGTGCGGACGCGGTGCTGATCGTGACGCCGTACTACAACAAGCCGACCCAGGAAGGCATGTACCAGCACTTCAAGGCGATCAACGACGCGATTGGCATTCCGATCATCATCTACAACATCCCGCCGCGCTCGGTTATCGACATGTCGGTCGACACCATGAAGCGGCTGTTCGAATTGAAGAACATCGCCGGCGTGAAGGATGCGACCGCCAGCATGGTGCGGGTTTCGCAGCAGCGCGCGGCGATGGGTGAGGACTTCAATCAATTGTCGGGCGAAGACGCCACCGTGCTCGGCTATATGGCGCATGGCGGCCACGGCTGCATCTCGGTGACATCCAACGTCGCGCCGCGGCTGTGCTCGGAATTCCACGCCGCCTGGCAAAAGGGCGACGTCGCCACCGCGCTCAAGCTGCACGACAAGCTGATGCCGCTGCACACCAACCTGTTCATCGAAAGCAATCCGGCGCCGATCAAGTACGCGATGTCGCTGCTCGGCAAGATGGACGAGAAGCTGCGGCTGCCGATGGTGCCGGTGTCTGAACCGACGCGGGCCGCGGTGCGCAGCGCCATGGTGCATGCCGGCCTGATCAACTGAGCCGCGGCTGCACTAGCCGAGTAAAACAAGCGGGAAGTCGGGCATGCTCAAGGAGTTCCAGGAATTCGCGATGAAAGGTAATGTCGTCGACCTCGCGGTCGGCGTCATCATCGGCGCCGCGTTCGGCTCCATCGTGACGTCGCTGGTCGGCGACATCATCATGCCGATTATCGGCGCGATCACCGGCGGGCTCGACTTCTCCAACTATTATACCGGGCTTTCGAAGTCGGTCACCGCCACCAACCTGGCTGACGCGAAGAAGCAGGGCGCGGTGCTGGCCTGGGGCAATTTTCTGACCTTGACGCTGAATTTCCTCATCGTCGCCTTTGTGCTGTTCATCGTTATCCGTGCCATCAATCAGTTTAAGCGCAAGGACGAAGCCGCGCCCGCGCCGCCGAAGCCGACGCGCGAGGTCGAACTGCTGACCGAAATCCGCGACCTGCTGAAAAAGGCTTGATGTGGCCGAGAAGAACGAACGTCCGATCAAGGTCGTTGCCGAGAATCGCAAGGCTCGGTTCAACTACGCGATCGAGGACACGGTCGAGGCCGGCATCGCGCTGACCGGCACCGAGGTGAAGTCGATCCGCAACGGCAAAACCACCATCGCGGAGTCCTATGCGGATTCCAAGGACGGCGAGATCTGGCTGATCAACGCCAATATCCCCGAATACCTGCAGGCCAACCGCTTCAACCACGAGCCGAAACGGCCGCGCAAGCTGCTCCTGCACAGGAAGCAGATCAACAAGTTGATGGGCGCGGTCGACCGCGAGGGCATGACGCTCATTCCGCTCAAGCTCTATTTCAATGAGCGCGGCCGCGCCAAACTCCTGCTGGCGATCGCCAAGGGCAAGAAGCTGCACGACAAGCGCGAGACCGAAAAGAAGCGCGACTGGGGCCGCGAGAAGGGCCGCCTGATGCGGGCGCGGGGGTAGCGATCGCCCCTATGCCCTACGTCATTGCCGGCGAAGCGAAGCAATCCATGGAGCCGCAAGGAAGGATGGAATGCTTCGTCGCTACGCTCCTCGCAATGACGACCTATGGAGGAGTTGGCGATGAATCAGAGAAACCTGCTCGAAGTCGACTGGAGCAAGATCCCGGCGCCGGAGGATGACGGCGCTGCGGCGCATCTTGTCGGCATGACGATCCCGCCGATCTCTCTCATTGCCACCGACGACACCTCGGTGACGCTGTCGGCGCTTCCCGGCCGCACCGTGGTCTTCGCCTATCCCCGCACCGGCGAGCCGGGCAAGATCGCGCTCGTCGACGATTGGGACATGATTCCCGGCGCGCGCGGCTGCACGCCGCAGACCTGCGCGTTCCGCGATCTGTTTGCCGAACTTAAGGGCGCGGGCGCCAAACACGTGTTCGGCCTGTCAACGCAAGATAACGTCTACCAGACAGAAATGGCATCGCGGCTGCATCTGCCGTTCGCGGTGCTGTCGGACGAGAAGCTGGCGCTGACCCGCGCGCTCCGTCTGCCGACGATGGAGGTTGCGGGACTGACGCTGATCAAGCGACTCGCGCTGATTGTCGATGATGGCCGCATCACGCACGTGTTCTATCCGGTGTTTCCGCCGGATCGAAACGCCGGCGACGTGCTGGCCTGGCTGACGGATAACCGGGTTCAGTAGAAATCAGGAGCGCCAGTGATTGACGAGTACATTGCTGGATTTAGCTCGTCCGCACTCGGAGAGTTCTCTGGCAGCATGCCATGGCAGCTGACGCTCGGCTCGATCGGAATCGTCGAGCGACTTCTGGATGGATTGTGCGAAGGCTACGCAGTCGGAGACGGTGTTGCCGTGCATCTCTCTTCAACCATAGAGAATGGGGCGGTCATCAAGGGCCCGGCCGTCATTGGGCCTGGTTGCTTCATCGCAGCGGGCGCTTACGTTCGCGGCGGCTGCTGGTTGGAGGCCAACTGTATTCTTGGGCCCGGAGCCGAGCTGAAGTCCTCGTTTGTATTTAGAGGGTCAAAGCTTGCGCATTTCAATTTCGTCGGAGACAGTCTTCTCGGCTGCGGGGTCAATCTTGAGGCTGGGTCGATCATCGCGAATTGCCGAAACGAATGGGCCAGTCCGGAGATTTCGTTTTTCCACAACGGCAAAAAGTTTGAGACGGGAGTGGAAAAGTTTGGCGCCTTGGTTGGCGACCACACAAGGATCGGCGCTAACGCCGTCGTCGCGCCAGGTGCAATTCTAGTACCGGCGACGATCGTGAAGCGCCTGTCGCTGGTCGATCAGGGAGCAGGGGAGGGCTAGCCCTCAGCCGAGATCCTTCCGCACCCTGGCAAACACTTCGCGAAACATTTTTGGCGTCAATACACGGGTGTTCGTGTTGTAACGGGAGCAGTGATAGCTGTCGTACATCCTGAGATGGCCCGCAATATGCACGGAGCCGTGCGCAAAAGGCGCGGCGGCGTTGCGCAGGCCGAGCGCTTTCACAGTCGATTCATGCGCGATTCGGCCGAGCGCCACTATGGCGCGAAGTTTCGGCATCGTGGCGATGGTGGCCGCCAGGAACTGTCGGCAGGTATTGATCTCGATCGGCAGCGGCTTGTTCTGCGGCGGCACGCAGCGCACCGCATTGCTGATTCGGCAATCGACCAGCTTAAGTCCGTCGTCAGGCCGCGCCTGATAGACGCCCTTGGCAAAGCCGTATTCCAGCAAGGTGGCATAGAGCAGGTCACCGGCGTAGTCGCCGGTGAAGGGGCGTCCGGTGCGATTGGCGCCCTGCAGGCCCGGTGCCAGCCCGACGATCAGAAGCCTTGCACCGGCGCCGCCGAAGGAGGGAACCGGTGAATTGAACCAATCGGGCTGGCGCGCGCGCGCTTCCGCACGAAAGTCCGCCAGCCGCGGACAGAGCGGGCAATCGGGGGCGGCTTCGGTGGCGGCAGGAACGAGGCTACTCGTCGAAATCTTCGTCACCGGCCCTTGGCGCCATGGTGGTGGCCCGCTGCAGGAATTGCGGCGCGTGATGACGCGGCTCGCGCGGGGCCGGACGCTCGGACGGGTCGCGGCCGAGCTTGGATTGCAGTTCCACGAGGTCGGTAAAGACGTCAGCCTGACGGCGTAATTCGTCGGCAATCATCGGCGGCTGGCTCGAAATCGTCGAGACCACAGTCACCCGGACGCCGCGACGCTGCACCGCTTCGACCAGCGAACGGAAATCGCCGTCGCCCGAGAACAGCACGATCTGGTCGACATGCTCGGCGAGTTCCATGGCATCGACCGCGAGCTCGATGTCCATATTGCCCTTCACCTTGCGGCGGCCGGAGGCGTCGATGAATTCCTTGGTCGCCTTGGTGACGACGGTGTAGCCGTTGTAATCCAGCCAGTCGATCAGCGGACGGATCGACGAATACTCCTGATCTTCGATGATCGCGGTGTAATAGAACGCGCGCAAAAGCGTGCCGCGGCTCTGGAATTCCTTGAGAAGGCGCTTGTAATCGATGTCGAAGCCCAGAGTCTTCGCGGTCGCATAAAGGTTGGCGCCATCGATGAAGAGCGCGATCTTGTTGGAAGCAGGTGACGACATCAAAGTTTACTCGCGTTGTTGTTAGCGTTTCGCGCAGCGGACGGTCGGACCGCGCGCACTTCCGGTCATGCAGTCTAAAGTTCGGTGAATCATTCCCCAACGCAGTCACCACCGCAATTATGGTGAGGCGAGGGCAAAAAACCTAGTCTTTTGACGATGCAATAGAGAGATTTACTTGTCTCGGACTACACTCTACCCGTGTGTCCCGACGCTCCGGCCTTCTGGCCCCATGGACGGGTTAGCAGAGCCCGCCGGGAAGGCAAATCACAAATTTGGCCTTGCGAAACGCCCTCGGTCCCTATAACTAACCCTTGAATAATCAACATATTCGGTCCCATTTAACGGAGCGACAGCAGATGGCGCGCGTCACCGTCGAAGATTGCATTGATAAAGTCGACAACCGGTTCGATCTGGTGCTGCTGGCGGCGCACCGCGCCCGCATGATCTCGTCTGGATCGCAACTCACGGTTGATCGCGATAACGACAAGAACCCGGTCGTATCGCTGCGGGAAATCGCCGACCAGACGATTTCCCCGGAAGATCTCCGTGAGGAACTGGTTCATTCCCTGCAGAAGTTCGTCGAAGTCGACGAGCCCGAGCCCGACACCGTGCCCTTGATCGGCTCCGCCGGCGCCAGCGTCGACGCTGACGACACCGAGGTGGCGGTCGAGCGGATGACCGAAGAGGAGCTCCTGAAGGGCCTCGAAGGTCTGGCGCCGCCGGAAGAGCAGCCCGAAGAGGACGAATAGGTCCGAACGGGCGTTCAAAACACCGCGATTTGCCAAAGGCCCGGACATTCGTCCGGGCCTTTGCTTTTGTTGACAATTTTGCGGTTACAATGCGTCCCTGCCGGGAAGCGCGAAAGTGAACGCTTTCCGGTTCGAACGGGCTGCTGCTTGGTTCGAAAGCACACTAGATTATTGGTGAGCGAGCGCGTTCGCTCGTGCAGGAGGCAAGTAATTTGATGGCGTATTGGCGCCGCACTCCCCGGCAAATGCAGGCCGCGACCGAAACGGTCGCCGTGGCGCCGGCTTCGCCCGTGGCGCAAAGGCCGGCCAAGCCCCGTGCCCGCATGATGCGGCAATATGATCTGGTCGAGCGCGTCCGCTCCTACAATCCCGATACCAACGAAGACCTTTTGAACCGCGCCTACGTCTACGCCATGAAGGCGCACGGCACGCAGACCCGCGCATCGGGCGATCCCTATTTCTCGCACCCGCTCGAGGTCGCCGCGATCCTCACCAACCTCAAGCTCGACGATGCCACCATCGTCGCGGCGCTGTTGCACGATACCATCGAGGATACCGAGGCGACGCGGGCCGAAATCGACACCGTCTTCGGCCACGAGATCGGCGCGCTGGTGGAGGGCCTCACCAAGCTGAAGCGGCTGGAACTCGTCTCGCGCGAAGCCAAGCAGGCCGAGAACCTGCGCAAGCTCCTGCTGGCGATCGCCGACGATGTCCGCGTGCTGCTGATCAAGCTCGCCGACCGCCTGCACAA
This sequence comes from uncultured Alphaproteobacteria bacterium, assembly GCA_963786115.1. Lineage (GTDB taxonomy): Bacteria > Pseudomonadota > Alphaproteobacteria > Rhizobiales > Xanthobacteraceae > Bradyrhizobium. The sequence goes on along the minus strand of CAWAYC010000030.1, from coordinate 62,245 downwards.
TATGCGCACGCTGGAATTCGTGCCGCCGGCGTCCCGCCGCCGCATTGCGGAGGAGACACTGGACATCTATGCGCCGCTCGCCGGCCGCATGGGTATGCAGGAGATGCGGGAGGAGCTGGAGGATCTGTCCTTCCACGTGCTGGACCCGGAAGCCTATGCGGTGGTGAAGCAGCGGCTGGATGCGCTGGCCGAACGCAACCGCAACCTGATCGGCGAGATCGAAACCCAGCTTTCCAGGAACCTGCAGAAGAACGGCATCACCGCGCGCGTCTATGGCCGCCGCAAGCGGCCGTTTTCAATCTGGACCAAGATGGAACGCAAATCGATCGGCTTCGAGCAATTGTCCGACATCTACGGCTTCCGCGTCATCCTCGACGACGTCGGCGCCTGCTACCGCGCGCTGGGCGTGGTGCACACCACCTGGCCAGTGGTGCCGGGGCGCTTCAAGGATTACATCTCGACTCCGAAGCAGAACGACTATCGTTCGCTCCACACCACCGTGATCGGTCCCGGCCAGCAGCGCGTCGAGCTGCAGATCCGCACAGAGGAAATGAACCAGATCGCGGAATTCGGCATCGCCGCGCATGCCTTCTACAAGGACGGGGCGGAATCGCCGACCGAACGGCTGAAGCACGAATCCAACGCTTTCGCCTGGCTCCGCCACACCATCGGTATCCTGTCGGAAAGCGCCAATCCGGAAGAATTTCTCGAGCACACCAAGCTCGAACTGTTCCACGACCAGGTGTTCTGCTTCACGCCGAAGGGCAAGCTGATCGCACTGCCGCGCCAGGCCAATGTGATCGACTTTGCCTATGCCGTGCACACCGACGTCGGCAACTCGGCGGTCGGCTGCAAGATCAACGGCAAGTTCGCGCCGCTGTCGTCCGAGCTGCAGAACGGCGACGAGGTCGAGGTCCTGACCTCGCAGGCCCAGTCGGCGCCGCCGTCGGCGTGGGAAGCGCTCGCGGTCACCGGCAAGGCACGAGCCGCGATCCGTCGCGCCACGCGCACCGCGGTGCGCGATCAATATGCGGGCCTCGGCCGCCGCATCGTTGACCGCCTGTTCGCCCGCGCCAAGATCGAATATGCCGACGACAAGCTGAAGGGGGCCTTGCCGCGGCTGGCGCGCACCTCGATCGAGGAAGTGATGGCGTCGGTCGGACGCGGCGAATTGAAAGCCTCCGACGTCGCCCGCGCCATGTATCCCGACTACAAGGAGGAACGGCTGATACGCTATGGCGGCAAGAAGACCCTTGCCGGCAAGCTGAAGCTGCAATCGCCGCCGCATCCGGCGCGCGCCGCCTCGGTGATCCCGGTGCGCGGCATCAACTCCGACCTGCCGGTCAAGTTTGCGCCCAACGGCGGTGCGGTGCCGGGCGACCGCATCGTCGGTATCGTCACGCCGGGCGAGGGGATCACGATCTATCCGATCCAGGCGCCGGCGCTGAAGGATTTCGAGGAGGAGCCCGAGCGCTGGCTCGACGTGCGCTGGGACATCGACGAGACGATGCCGCAGCGTTTCCCGGCGCGGATCCTCGTCCACAACGTCAACGAACCCGGCAGCCTCGCCCAGGTCGCCACCGTGATCGCCGAGCATGACGGCAATATCGACAACATCAACATGTCGCGCCGCTCGCCGGACTTCACCGAACTCACCATCGACCTCGAGGTCTATGACCTGAAGCATCTCAGCGCTATTATCGCCCAGTTGCGCGCCAAGGCCGTCGTCGCACGGGTCGAACGCGTCAACGGGTAAGTCCAGCCGCAGATCCCGCGAGTTCAATTCATGCCGAAAGCTCCGCCGCTCCGCCTTGGAGTCAATGTCGATCACGTCGCTACCTTGCGCAACGCGCGGAGCGGGGCGCGCCCGGACCCGGTACGGGCGGCGCTTGCCGCAATCGAGGCCGGAGCCGACGGCATCACGGCGCACCTGCGCGAAGACCGCCGCCATATTCGTGACGAGGATATGGCGCGGCTGAAAGCCGAGATATCAAAACCCCTCAATTTCGAGATGGCCGCGACCGACGACATGCTGCGGATTTCGCTGGCGACGAAGCCGCATGCCGTATGTCTCGTGCCGGAGCGGCGCCAGGAGCTCACCACCGAAGGCGGCCTCGACGTGGTCGGCCAGCACAATGCGCTGGCGCCCTTCATCGCGCGGCTGAATGACGCCGGCGTCCGGGTATCGCTGTTCATCGCCGCCGATCCCCGCCAGATCGAAATGGCCGCGAAACTGCGCGCGCCCGTTATCGAGATCCATACTGGCGGCTGGTGCGATGCTGTGGTCGATGGTCATGCCGCAAAGGCCGATGCCGAATGGCAGCGTATCGTGGAAGGTGCGCGGCTGGCGCGCTCGGCCGGGCTCGAGGTCCATGCCGGTCATGGACTTGATTACGAGACGGCGGAAACCATTTCCGGCCTGCCGGAAATCGCCGAGCTGAACATCGGCTATTTCATGCTCGGCGAGGCGATCTTCGTCGGACTTGGTGAGACCGTCCGCGCCATGCGTTCCGCGATGGAGCGCGGCCGCAAAAAGCTCGAGAACGCGGGCAGAGCATGATCATCGGCATCGGCTCCGACCTGATCGACATCACCCGCATTGCCAAGGTCATCGAACGCCATGGCGAGCGTTTCCTCGACCGCATCTTCACCGACGTCGAACGCGCCAAGGCAGCCCGCCGGGCCAACAACGAGAAGATGGTGGTGGCGACCTACGCCAAGCGGTTTGCCGCCAAGGAAGCCTGCTCCAAGGCGCTGGGAACCGGCATCATGCGCGGCGTCTGGTGGCGGGACATGGGGGTGGTCAACCTTCCGGGCGGCCGGCCTACCATGCGGCTGACCGGCGGGGCGCTGGCCCGCCTCCAGCAAATTACCCCTGACGGCCTTGAGGCGCAGATCGACCTTTCCATCACCGACGATTGGCCGCTGGCGCAGGCTTTCGTCATAATTTCGGCGGTCGTTCCGGCCAAACCCTGAGCAGGATGGGTGTCAGCGTCCGACGGTCGGGACAAAACTAAAAATCTTTGATTTATCAATGGATTATAAAGTTTTGATACGGCGCTTGATTGCGCGGCCGCGAACAACCGTCTAAAACGCCGCAGGGTATCGAGCCAGAGCAGAATCAGGTCTACGCCGGAATTTGCTCTCAACATCAGAATCAAGGCCGTTTTCTTGACGCGCACGGCGAACGCTGCGCGTGAAGAAAACGTTCTGCCACCGCGCGGGCAAGAGTTCTGCGGGAATTGGGAAAGCGATGAGCGTGACAACTGGGACCAAATCCGAAAGCGGCCTGGGTGAGACCATCCGGGTCGTCATCCACGCTCTCCTGATCGCACTCGTGATTCGCACCTTCCTGTTCCAGCCCTTCAACATCCCCTCGGGATCGATGAAGGCAACGCTCCTGGTCGGCGACTATCTGTTCGTCTCGAAATATTCGTACGGCTACAGCCACTATTCGATTCCCTTGTCGCCGCCGCTGTTCTCGGGGCGCATCTTCGGCTCGGAGCCGAACCGCGGCGACATCGTGGTGTTCCGCCTGCCGAAGGACGATTCCACCGACTACATCAAGCGCGTGATCGGCCTGCCGGGCGACCGCATCCAGATGAAGGAGGGGCTGCTCCACATCAACGACGTGCCGGTCAAGCGCGAGCGCCTGAGCGATTTCATCGGTGAAGATCCCTGCGGCTCCGACGCCACCGCGCGGGTGAAGCGCTGGAAGGAGACGCTGCCGAACGGGGTCAGCTATGAGACGCTCGATTGCGTCGACAATGGCTTTTACGACAATACCAACGTCTACACCGTGCCGGCCGGCCACTTCTTCATGATGGGGGACAACCGCGACAACTCGACCGACAGCCGGGTGCTGTCGGCGGTGGGCTACGTGCCGTTCGAGAACATCGTCGGCCGGGCGCAAATGATCTTCTTCTCGATTGCCGAGGGCGAACACGCCTGGATGTTCTGGCGCTGGCCGACCGCGGTGCGCTGGAATCGCCTGTTCACAATTGTGCGATGAACGACGACACCGTCATCCAGAATTCCCCGATTTCCGGCGAGCCGAGCCAAAAGCCTGACGCCGGCGGCGAGACTGCGCCGAAGAAGAAGCGCAGCAAGGCCACCAAGGCTGCGGAGGCCAAGGCCGCATTCGCGGCGACCGAGCAGCGTATCGGGTACCAATTCACCGATCCGGCGCTGCTTACGACCGCCTTTACCCATGTGTCGGCGCTGAAGCCCGCCACCCGCCACCGCGCCGACAGCTACCAGCGGCTGGAGTTTCTCGGCGATCACGTGCTCGGCCTGATCGTCTCCGACATGCTGTATCGCGCCTATCCGCGGGCGGACGAAGGCGAATTGTCGAAGCGGCTGGCCGACCTCGTGCGCAAGGAAAGCTGCGCCGACGTGGCGAAGTCGCTCGGGCTGTTCGATGACGTCAAGCTAGGCCAGATCGGCGCCGGTGCGGATGCCCGCCTGCGCAAATCCGTGCTCGGCGACGTCTGCGAGGCCGTGATCGGGGCGATCTATCTCGACGGCGGTTACGCCGCGGCGTCCCAGTTCGTCGAGCGCAATTGGAGCGAGCGGATGCGCAAGACGCGGCGGCCGCTGCGCGATCCCAAGACCGTGTTGCAGGAATGGGCGCAAGGCAAGGGATTGCCCACGCCGGTCTATCGCGAGGTCGCGCGGACCGGGCCGCACCATGATCCGCAGTTCCGCGTGGCGGTCGACTTGCCGGGCCTGGCTCCGGCCGAGGGCGTCGGCGGCAGCAAGCGCGCGGCCGAGAAGGTCGCGGCATCTGTCATGATTGAGCGTGAAGGCGTAGGCAGCAATGACGGATGAATCCAAGCCATCAACTGCGGCGGCCGCGACGCGCTGCGGCTTCGTCGCGCTGATCGGCGCGCCCAACGTCGGCAAGTCCACCCTCGTCAACGCGCTGGTTGGCTCCAAGGTCACCATCGTCTCGCGCAAGGTGCAGACGACGCGGGCGCTGATCCGGGGTATCGTGATCGAGGACAACGCGCAGATCATCCTGGTCGATACGCCCGGCATTTTTGCGCCAAAGCGGCGGCTCGACCGCGCCATGGTCTCCACCGCCTGGAGCGGGGCGCATGATGCCGATCTCGTCTGCGTGCTGCTCGATGCCAAGGCCGGCATCGACGACGAGGCGGACGCCATCCTCACCAGGCTTGCGACCGTCGCGCATCCGAAAATCCTGGTGCTGAACAAGATTGATCTGATCGCGCGCGAGAAACTGCTGGCGCTGGCGAAAGCCGCCAACGAGCGGATGAAGTTCGAAAACACCTTCATGATCTCGGCGCTGTCAGGCGACGGCGTCGACGATCTGCGCGGCACGCTGGCGAAAATGGTGCCGGCGGGACCGTTTCATTATCCTGAGGACCAGATGTCGGACGCGCCGATGCGGCATCTGGCGGCCGAGATTACCCGGGAAAAAATCTACCGGCAGCTGCACCAGGAATTGCCGTATCAATCCACCGTCGAGACCGACAGCTGGACCGAGCGCAAGGACAAGTCGATCCGGATCGAGCAGACGATTTTTGTCGAGCGCGAGAGCCAGCGCAAGATCGTGCTCGGCAAAGGCGGCGCCACCATCAAGTCGATCGGCGCCGACTCGCGCAAGGAGATTGCGGAGATCATGGGCGTGCCAGTGCATCTGTTCCTGTTCGTCAAGGTGCGCGAAAACTGGGGTGACGATCCCGACCGCTACAGGGAAATGGGACTGGAATTCCCCAGGGAATAGTCAAGCAATAACCAAGGAACGACCGGCCTCCGATGAACGTCCCCAAAAACGTATGGTGGTTTGAGGTGCTTCTGTATCTCTCGCTGACGCTCGATGCGCTGTCGGTCGCGTTCCAGGACCGCACGCCGACGGCTGCGATGACCGAGCAGATGATCACGGTCGCGACCGTGATGTCGGCGGTCGTGATCCTGCTTCTGGTCTATTTCGTCCGGCTCGCGGCACAGCGGCGCAAGAACTGGCCGCGCTGGGTGCTTGGCGCCGTACTTGGTGCTGTCACTGATTTCGCTGGTGCAGGCGATTGGCGACAATGGCCTCCAGCTCGACAGCTGCATCGAAGTCGTCTCCTGCGCGCTGACTGCGGCGGGGCTGTATTTCTCCTTCACCGGCGACGCCCAGGGCTGGTTCAACGCGTGAGAGCTGTGACCGCGTAGGGAGGGCGACTGTATGGGTGCGCACGCTTACGCTTTGCCCTCTACGTGATAAACTCTTTTCCATGGAATGGACCGACGAGGGCATCGTGCTCGGGGTGCGGCGGCATGGCGAATCCTCCGCCATCGCCGAGCTCCTGACGCGTGGGCACGGCCGCCATCTCGGTCTCGTTCGCGGCGGCGCCTCTTCGCGGATGCGGCCGTTGCTGCAGCCGGGCAACAGCGTGACCGCGGTGTGGCGGGCTCGGCTGGACGAGCATCTCGGCACCTACGCGATCGAGGGCACGCGGCTGCGGGCGGCGTCCTTGCTCGACATCCTCGCACGCGGTCTACGGCGTGACCCATCTCGCCGCGCTGGCGCGGCTGCTGCCGGAGCGCGATCCGCATGAAGACATCTACGAGATGCTCGACCGTACGCTCGACGATTTCGAGGATGTCGGCGAGGCCGCGGTGCATCTGGTCCGGTTCGAACTCGCGATGCTCGCCGAACTCGGCTTCGGGCTCGATCTCGAAAACTGCGCCGCGACCGGCGCGACATCGGACCTGATCTACGTCTCGCCGAAATCCGGAGGCGCGGTGTCGCGGGCGGCCGGCGAGCCTTATCGCGACCGGCTGCTGCGGCTGCCGGCGTTCCTGCGCGAAGGTGAGGGCGGCTCCAACAGCTGGACCGACCAGGATCTGCAGGATGGTTTCCGGCTGACCGGATTATTCCTGCTGCGCCACGTGCTGGAACCGCGCGGGCAGGCCCATTCCGACGCAAGGGACGGGTTTATCAACGCGGTGACCCGGCATCGGGCGCGAATCGCGGTTCCGTGACGGTGCTCGGAGGCCTAAATTCCCTCCGATTCGCGTCTTGCCCGATTCATCGCAAAAGTTTAACGCCTCCCCATGGGAAAACGACAGTTACCGCCTGACGAGCCGGCCGAAATCCACGACGTACCGCTGCGCGATGCGCTGGAAGAGCGCTATCTCGCCTACGCGCTTTCGACCATCATGCATCGCGCGTTGCCGGACGCCCGCGACGGCCTGAAGCCGGTGCACCGGCGCATCCTTTACGGCATGCGGCTGCTGCGGCTCGAACCGGGCACCCCGTTCAAGAAATCCGCCAAAATCGTCGGCGACGTGATGGGCTCATTCCATCCGCATGGCGACCAGGCGATCTACGACGCCATGGTCCGCCTGGCGCAGGATTTTGCGTCGCGCTATCCACTGGTCGACGGCCAGGGCAATTTCGGCAATATCGACGGCGATAACGCGGCTGCCTACCGCTACACCGAAGCGCGCATGACCGATGTCGCGCGGCTGTTGCTGGAGGGCATCGACGAGGACGGTGTCGAATTCCGCGCCAACTATGACGGGCAATCGAAAGAGCCGATCGTGCTGCCCGGCGGGTTTCCGAACCTGCTGGCCAACGGCGCCCAGGGCATCGCGGTCGGTATGGCGACCTCGATCCCGCCGCACAATGCCGCCGAACTCTGCGACGCCGCGCTGCATCTGATCGACAAGCCCGACGCCAAGTCGAAGTCGCTGCTGAAGTGGGTCAAGGGCCCGGACTTCCCGACCGGCGGCATCATTGTCGATTCCAAGGAGGCGATCGCCGAAGCCTACACGACCGGCCGCGGCTCGTTCCGCACCCGCGCCCGCTGGAAGCAGGAAGAGGGGGCCCGCGGCACCTGGGTCGTCGTCATTACCGAGATCCCGTGGCTGGTGCAGAAGTCGCGCCTGGTCGAAAAGATCGCCGAGCTGCTCAACGAAAAGAAATTGCCGCTGGTCGGCGACGTCCGCGACGAGTCCGCCGAGGACATCCGTCTCGTCATCGAGCCGAAATCCCGCACGGTCGACCCCGCGTTGATGATGGAATCGCTGTTCCGGCTGACCGAGCTGGAAAGCAAGATCCCGTTGAACCTCAACGTGCTGGTGAAGGGCCGCATCCCGAAGGTGCTTGGGCTTGCCGAATGCCTGCGCGAATGGCTCGACCATCTGCGCGACGTGCTGCTCCGGCGCTCCAACTACCGGAAGGAGCAGATCGAGCATCGGCTGGAAGTGCTTGGCGGCTTCCTGATCGCCTATCTGAACATCGACAAGGTGATCAAGATCATCCGCACCGAGGATGAACCGAAGCCGGCGCTGATCAAGGCGTTCAAGCTCACGGAGGTCCAGGCCGAGGCCATCCTCAACATGCGCCTGCGCAGCCTGCGCAAGCTCGAGGAAATGGAGATCAGGACCGAGGACAAGAACCTCCGCGGCGAGTTGAAGGGCATCGAGAGCCTGCTCGGCTCCGAGACCGAGCAATGGGCCAGGGTCGGTGACCAGGTCCGAAAGGTCCGCGACATATTTGGGCCGAAGACGCCGCTCGGCAAGCGCCGCACGACCTTCGCCGATGCGCCCGAGCATGATCTCGCCGCGATCGAGGAGGCTTTCGTCGAGCGCGAGCCGGTCACCGTGGTGATCTCCGAAAAGGGCTGGGTGCGCACGCTGAAAGGCCATGGCGCAGACCTCTCGGGGCTCACCTTCAAGACCGACGACAAGCTCGACCACGCTTTCTTCGCCGAGACCACCTCAAAACTCCTGCTGTTCGCCACCAACGGCAAATTCTATTCGCTCGACGTGGCGAAGCTGCCGGGCGGCCGCGGCCATGGCGAGCCGATCCGCATGTTCATCGACCTGGAGCAGGACGCCGCGATCATCGCGCTGTTCGTCAACAAGGGCGAGCGCAAATTCCTGATCGCGAGCAGCGAAGGGCAGGGTTTCATCGTCAAGGAAGAGGATTGCGTCGGCAACACCCGCAAGGGCAAGCAGGTCCTCAACGTCGATATGCCGAACGAGGCTCGCGCGATCGCGACAGTGGCGGGCGATACCGTTGCGGTGATCGGCAGCAACCACAAGATGGTGCTGTTCCCGCTCGATCAGGTGCCGGAAATGGCGCGCGGCCGCGGCGTGCGTTTGCAGAAATACACCAGCGCCTCGCTGTCCGATGTCGCGGTGTTCGATTCCAAGGCGGGCCTGACCTGGAAGGATTCCGCCGGCCGCGAACACAGCATGAGCTTGAAGGAGCTCTCCGACTGGCGCGGCAGCCGCGCCGACGCCGGCCGCCTCGCGCATGGCCTGCCGAAGTCGAACCGCTTCAATCGCGGGGTCGAATAAGACGGTTGTCGCCCCGGCCTCGAGCCGGGGCCCATAACCACAGGCGCCGGTTGTTTTGCGCGCTGCCGGTTACTCTGTCCTTTTCCACAATGGACGTCACGGAGTATGGGTCCCGGCTCAAGGCCCGGACGACAGGGGAAATTGTGGAACCACTGTAATAGTATTCGAATTCCCGCGCGCTATAACGGTCGCCATCGAAACCGATCGATCCGGCAATCGTTGTCACCGCCATGGCGCATCATCACGATCACTCCCACGCCCACGATCACGCCGGGCACAGCCACGCACCAGATGATTTCGGCCGGGCGTTCGCTATCGGTGCGATCCTCAACAGCGCGTTCGTGGTCGCGGAGCTGTTCTTCGGCTACGTCGCCAATTCGCTGGCGCTGATCTCGGACGCCGTTCACAACCTGTCCGATGTCGCCGCGCTGCTGCTGGCATGGGGCGCGGCGTGGCTCGCGGCAAAACGGCCGACCGACAAGCGTACCTACGGCTACCGGCGCGCCTCGATCCTCGCTGCGCTGTTCAACGCGGGGCTGCTGCTGGTCGCGGTCGGCGGCATCGCCGTCGAGGCGATCAACCGGCTGCGCGAGCCGGCGGCGGTGTCGGGCTGGACCGTCGTGTGGGTTGCCGCTCTCGGTGTCGTGATCAACGGCGCGACCGCGTTGTTGTTCATGCGCGGCCGCCACGGCGACCTCAATATTCGCGGCGCCTATCTGCACATGGTGGCGGATGCGAGTATCTCGCTCGGCGTGGTCGTCGCGGCGTTACTGATCATGGCCACGGGTTGGCTGTGGCTCGATCCCGCGATCAGCCTCGGCATTGCCGCCGTCGTGCTCGCCGGCAGCTGGGGATTGGCGCGCGACAGCGTCAATCTCGCGCTCGACGCTGTGCCGAAAGGCATCGAACTCGCCGAAGTGCGCGACTATCTCGGTGGGCTCGACGGCGTGCGCGAAGTGCACGACCTTCACGTCTGGGCCATGAGCACCAACGAGACGGCACTCACCGTGCATCTGGTGCGTCCCGGCGGCCACGACGACGCGTTCCTGCATCACGTCTGCGCGGAGCTCGCTCATCGCTTCAACATCCACCACGCGACGCTGCAGGTCGAGGCAAACGGCGACGCCTGCAAGCTTGCGCCGGCGGAAATGGTGTAAGCCCTCAAATCATCCCGGCCAGCCGCAGCAACACGCCGGCCGCGCAGGAGCCTGCGAGCACCCAGAGCATTCCGACGTTGAAGCGGAAGATCGCGGTGGCGGCTGCGATAGAAAGCACCAGCGCGGGAATATCGACACTCGAGATCACGGGCATGTCGAACGCGAGCGGAAAGGCGCGAACCGGAATGGTCTCCCGGAACAGCGTATGCAGCGCGAACCAGATCGACAGATTGAGGATCACGCCGACCACGGCGGCGGTGATCGCGGTCAGCGCGCCGGCAAGCCCCTTGTTGCCACGCAAGGTCTCGACGAAGGGTGCGCCGAGAAAGATCCAGAGGAAGCAGGGCGTGAAGGTGACCCATGTCGCGAGCAGCCCGCCGAGCGTGCCGGCGAGCATCGGCGAGAGCGAGCCGGGGTCGCGGAAGGCGGCCATGAAGCCCACGAATTGCAACACCATGATCAGCGGGCCCGGCGTGGTCTCGGCCATGCCGAGGCCATCGAGCATCTCGCGCGGCTGCAGCCAGTGATAATGCTCGACGGCCTGCTGCGCGACATAGGCCAGCACCGCATAGGCGCCGCCGAACGTCACCAGCGCCATCTTCGAGAAGAACAGCGCGATCTGGCTGAACACATTGGCCTGGCCGAACGCGATCAGGAGAGCCGCGACCGGCACCAGCCACAGCAACAGCCAGATGGCGCTGACTTTCAGCGCGCGCGGCATGCTTGGGCGGACATGGTCGGGCAGTTCATCGTCGAGCATGCTGTCGACCGCGGCCTTCTTGCCGTCGCCGCCGTGCTCGACCGCGGCAAATTCGGGGCGGCCACTTCGGGCGCCGAAATAGCCGATCACGCCGGCCGCGATGATGATGATCGGGAACGGTACGGCAAAAAGGAAAATCGCGATGAACGCGATCGCCGCCAGCGCGATCATGATGCGGTTGCGCAGCGCGCGCTTTCCGACGCGGACCACGGCCTGCACCACAATCGCGAGCACGGCCGTTTTCAGCCCGAAGAACAGCGCCTCGACGAAGCCGACATTGCCGTAGGCCGCGTAGATATAGCTCAAGCCCATGATGGCGATGATGCCGGGAAGGATGAACAGGCCGCCCGCCATGATGCCGCCCGCGGTCCGGTGCAGCAACCAGCCTATGTAGGTCGCGAGCTGCTGCGCTTCCGGCCCTGGCAGCAGCATGCAGTAGTTCAGCGCGTGCAGAAAGCGGCCTTCCGAAATCCAGTTCTTCTCCTCGACCAGGATGCGATGCATCACGGCGATCTGGCCGGCGGGGCCGCCGAAGCTCAGCACGGCGACCCGAAACCAGACGCGAAAGGCTTCGCCGAAGCTGATGCCGTGACCGACGTCGGCTTCGGCTTGCTTGCTCATCGCCGAATGCATCTACGATTTTGCCTTGTTGGTCGGCCAGTTGTGGGTTTCGCCCGATGCGTCGCGGCACCAGCGATAGAATGCGTCGTACAGCAACATGCCGGCCTCGAGCTGTTCGAGATCGTCATCGTACATCCGTGACAGGCCGAGCGACGCCGCGAGCAGTCCAGGCGCTTCCGGCGACAGGTCGAGCCGCGCGGTATCGGCACCGCGCACCATGGTGGCGAGCCGCAGCAGCGGCGGAGTGGCGAGCCCGAACTCCTCGATCATCACGTCGAATGTGCAGAGCTCGCCGCGGTGACTCCAGAACACGTTCTCGATGTCGAACGGTGCTGCATTGAAGCGCTCGCCGACGCCAACGACTTGCGATGGCACCACGAACAGGAACGCCGCGTTCGGGTCGACGAAGCGCCGGATCAGCCAGGGGCAGGCGATGCGGTCGATCTTCGGCCGCGCCCGGGTCACCCACACTGTGCGCCCCCGCGCATCGTGCGGTGGCAGCTTTGACGCGTCGATCAGCGGAAGTTTTGCCTCCTTCCAGCCTTCAAAGCCGCCTTCCAGCGACTCCGCCGATACGTGGACGTTCCGCAGCCACGCCGCGGTACCCTGCGCGAGCTTCTCGCCGCGCAGGCAGACGACGATGGCCGAACGTCCGGCAAACTCTTCGCCCCAATCGTCCGCGTGCTCGAAGTTACGCCTGACCGCGCCGGGGATCAGCCGCTGGTCGGCGGCGAAATCCTCGTCGGTACGGACGTCGATCAGGGCAGGGGTGTTGGCTGTACCGATCAGTCGGGACAGCTTGTCTGGAGATATAGTGCCATAGGATGACATGGTTGCGCCCTCGCAAGGAAGAAACGGGCGCGATACTTGGGCTTGTCGCCTCGTGGGGAGATCGCCTAGTCCCCATGCGCCAAATAAACCGCCTGCCGCGTCGGCTGTCAACTGTGCCGGTGCGCAGGATCGATCGAGCGCTTCGCAAAACCCATCATCGTCGCCGATTGCGAGTTGATGGGTATCGCTTCGCGCCGGCCATCCTGCGCAGTTCTCAGTGCAGTGCTGCGACCGCCGCCGTCTTGTCGAGCGCCGACCGTACGTTCCGCGCCAGTTTCACCGCATCGTCATTGGCCCAGAAATGGATGAAGAACATCCGCGGCTCCTCGTCGAGCATGTGACTGTGGATCGCCGTCACCTCGATGTCGCCGGCGCGCAGCGCGCGGATCAGGGGATTGACCTCATTGCCGGTCACCAGGAAATCGCCGGTGATAGCGGCCTTGCCGCCGCCGGTCGGCTGGAAGTTGATGGCGTTGGCGCCGCCGAGCGCGGGGTTGACCTGCATCCCGCCTTCCTTGGCCGGCTCGCGGCGCGGGATGCCGAACTGGTAGACGCCGCCATTGGCGGTGCCCTTGGCGCCCATCGCTTCGTCGATCTTTGCGGTGTCGAGATCGATCGGAGGCGTCGCGGCCGCGCTGGTCGCCGGCGGATCGAACGGCGTCTTGCTGACCGAAGAGAGCGCGGCGCGGATCGCCGCCGCCATCTTTTCGGGATCGCCGTGGCCGCCAACGTGCATGTAGAAGGTCGCGGGCGAGGCGCGCAGGATATGGTTGTGGATCGCGGTGATCTCGAGCCCGCTATCCAACAGCCTGGTCATGACAGGCGTGATCTCGGCATCGAGCAGCACGAGGTCGCCCATCACCATGGCCTCGCCATGCATCGGCGCGAAGGCGACCCATCCGCCCAACGCCAGGGCCGGCTTGATCGCGATGCCATCGAGCGTGACATGCAGATCGGATCGCGGCAGCCCGTAACGATGGACCTCGCCGCTGACGGCGGCGGTCTTGCCAAGGGCGGCATCGACCTTCTTCCAGTCGATCTCGGCAGCGCGGGCGGGCAGGGACACCAGCGCGGCGCCGAGCGCGAGCAGTGCGAGAGAGTGTTTCATGGCTTGCTCCTTGATGCGCCCCGGATGATTGGACCACGCGCAGCGTTATTCCGGCGATGCACGCCGTCGCGCGGCCGCTGTTGATGCAGGATGACGGGATGGATTTCGGACATGTGTATGCGCCCACGGTGAAAACGGGACGCGATACTTGGGCATGTCGCCTCGTGGGGAGATCGCAAAGCCCCCAATGGCTGTATTACAGCCACCTCGTCCCGGACTGTCAACGCATCAGCGCGTCTGCCATTCGCGACGGCTTAGCGTTTTCGGGCGAAAGGCCTATATTCCAGCGGTGGTATCGCACGATGTTCCCAGGAATCCGCCATGCACTCACATTCAATTGACCAGTGGACCCACGACCACGTCTTCCTCGGTTCCCGGCATGCCCATAACCAGCGCCGCACCTCGTTCGTGGTGGCCCTGACGGCGGCGATGATGGTCGGCGAGATCGTGGCCGGATCGATCTTCGGATCGATGGCGCTATTGGCCGACGGCTGGCACATGGCAACTCACGCCGCGGCCCTTGGGATCGCCGCGCTGGCCTATCTGTTTGCGCGGCAGCAGGCGCGCAATTCGCACTTCGCCTTCGGCACCGGCAAGTTCGGCGACCTCGCCGCGTTTGCCAGCGCCATCATCCTCGCACTGATCGCGGTTCAGATCGCGTACGAAAGCGCGCACCGGCTGATCCACCCGGTTCCGATCGCCTATGGCGAGGCGATCGCGGTTGCGGTGCTCGGCCTCGCCGTCAATCTCACCAGCGCGTGGCTGCTGCGCGATACGCATGACCATGACCACGATCATGCGCATTCCCACGGGCACCATCACCACCGCGACAACAATTTGCGCGCGGCCTATGTGCATGTGGTGGCCGATGCCGCGACCTCGGTGCTGGCCATCGCCGCACTGGTGGTCGCGATGGTTTCGCAATGGGTGTGGGCCGATCCTGTGGTCGGCATCGTCGGCAGCGTCGTGATCGCGAGCTGGGCCTATGGATTGCTGCGGGCTTCCGGCGCCGTACTGCTCGACGTCAATCCGGACAAGAAACTCGAAACGGTCATCCGCGACCGCATCGAGACCAAGGGTGACCGCGTCACCGACCTCCATCTGTGGCAGGTCGGACCCGGCCATCGCGCCGCGGTGATCTCGGTCGTCTCCGATCATCCGCTGCCGCCTTCGACCTACAAGCGCCGGCTCGGCGGCCTGCGCGGACTCAGCCATGTGACGGTCGAGGTAGAGACCTGTCCGCATCCGCACGAGCAGGCTGGATAACCAGCACCGCGCCGGCGAACAACGCAGGCAGACCGATCGCGAACAGCTTGGTACAGCGAACCTCCCGGCTGCTGCCAATCGTCCTTGAGGGCGGAAACCGCACGAAGGTGTGAGGATCACTCTCGAGGGCCTTGCAATCTGACGTTGATGTCGGCATCGATTGCGTTGGCTTCCCCAATAGTCGCTGCGGCACCGGGGAGTACCCGCGACGAATTGGGATGAGCACAACAGGGGGGCTTTGAGATGCACACATTCGCTGCCGCGGGCGCCGGTTTTCTGCTCGCCGTGTTGTGGTTCGACCTGATGTTCGACGTGCAGACGCGCAAGCACACCGGTGAGGTGCTGCCACCTGAAGTGCTGACGTCGATCTCGGCCTATTACCGGCGTGTCACCACCGAGGCCTATCCGATGAATCGCCTGGTTGCGTTGGTCATGCTGCTGACTCTTGCCGCCATTTGTGCCGAGATCGTCGTGGGCGAACATCCGTGGTGGATCGGATGGGGCTCGCTGCTATTGGCGGGCAGCGGTTTCGTGCCTACCATGACCCGCACCGTTCCGAACGCACGCAGGCTGGGCAGCGCGAAAGACCCGGCGGAGGAGCAGTCGCGGCTCGCGCGCGCGATCTGCCGCGATCACATGTTCAGCTTCGCGCGGATGGCCTGCGTTCTGATCCTGCAACTGATCGCGGTTTAGATGCAGAGGCGACGCAACAGGGGGACTCCGTCACCGACCTCCGTCTGTGGCAGGTCGGACCCGGCCACCGCGCCGCGGTGAACTCGGTCGTCTCCGATCTTCCGCTGCCGCCTTCGGCCTAAAAGCGTCGGCTCGGCCCGCGCGGCCTCAGCCATGTGACGGTCGAGGCCGAGACCTGTCCGCATCCGCACCGAGCAGGCTAGATAATCAGCACCGCGCCGGAGAGCAGGAGTAGCACCAGCACGACCTTGCGGAACCCCGTCTCATCCATGCGGCCGAATAATTTGAGGCCAAGCCAGGTGCCGGCGAACAACGCAGGCAAACCGATCACGAACAGCTTGATCGTATCCGGCGTGACCGCGCCCTTGGCGCCGATCCACAACGCGCTCATCAGGAAGATCGCAACCGCCACCGGCTGGAACACCGTGCGCTGCACATCCTTGGGCCAGCCGCGAAGCCCGCACCAGATCGTCACGAGAATGCCGGCCAAACCCGTGATGCCCCCCAGCACGCCGTTGAGGAATCCGACACCGGCGTCGGCGGCCACGCCGCCGCCTTTCACCGGTGCGATCGGTGGGCGAAACAGCGCATAGAGGCTGTAGAGCACCAGAAGTACGCCGACGCCGATCCGCACCTCCGCAGGATTGGCCCAGGTCAGGATCGTCACGCCGACCGGCACGCCAAGCGCCGCGCCGAGCAGGAACGGCCAGAGCCGTGTCCAGTCCAGCGCGCGGCGCAGTTTCCAGACCGAATAGCCTTGCACGATGAGCCCGAAGGCGATGATCAGCGTCGCCGTCTGCAGCGGGCTTAGGATGTAGAGCCAGATCGAGGCCGCGATCAGGCCGAAGGCAAAGCCGGAAAGGCCGGCGACCAGCGCACCGGCAAATGTTGCCAATATGAAAAGCGGAAGTTCGAGAGAGATCCCATCCATGTACCCGCTCCAATAAAAAGCGAGCAGCGTTCCAACGAGATCGCCATTCAGGGGAGGCTGCGATATCCCCCGCGACAACCTATGCCCCCGGTGGCCGTGAACGCAAGACGCCGCTGAATCGGCGATCGATGCCGATAGAGCAACGAGCGGCGCAGGTTGCTGCTGACAGCTGCCGCCATCCGACGCGATTTGATTCGATGACGTGCGCGCTCCCCTTGCAACCATCGCGCGACGAGTGCAGATGGCAGGGCAGGGAGACGAACGTGGGTGAGTGGGTCGGCGTCGCGATTGCCTTGGTTTCAAGCTGCATCGGCGGAACGGCGGCGGCGATCACCCGCTATCTCGCTGCAGGCGCCGATCCGATCACGCTCGCCATTCTGCGCTGGGGAATAGGTTTTCTCTGCCTGTTGCCGGCGGCAATCCTGCTCAAGGTAAAGTGGCCTCAGCGCGAGGATTGGCCCGCGGTCGCCGCACTGGGCTTTTGCTTCTTCGGCGTGTTCTTCGTTTTCTACAACATCGCTATCGGCTTCACGACCGCGGCGCGCGCAAGTCTGGCGCTTGCGACGCTGCCGCTGCATACCATGGTCGTCGGCGCCTTGCTCGGCATCGAGCCGCTGACGAAAAGGAAGTCGATTGGCGTCTGCATCGCCGTGCTCGGTGTCGTCGCGGCGCTGGCCTCGGGTCTTTCAACAGCGCCGCCAGGGGCATGGCGTGGCGAATTGATCATGACCGCCGCCGTGCTGTGCATGGCGTTCTATAACGTCTTGTCCCGTCCGTTCATTCAACGCTCCAGCGCGCTCGGATTCCTGACCGTCGGGATGGGGGCAGGCGCGTCCGCGTTGATCCTGGTCGGGATTCTCACAGGCAGGGTCGCGGTGTTGAGCCAATTCGGTGCATCGCAATGGATCGCCGGCATCTATCTGGGAGTTGGCGGCGGCGCGCTGGCGTTCATCCTCTGGGTCTTGGCGCTGGAGCGGGCGACGCCGACCCGCGTCGCCAACACCATGACCGTCAATCCGATCGCGGCCGGATTGCTCGCCACGCAATTGGTCGGCGAGCCCATCACCCCAAACCTCGTGCTGGGGCTGATCGCCGTCTTTGCCGGCATCTGGATCGCGACTTCGGAGATCAAAAGACCGTAACCGACGTCCATTGTTGGCCGCGATGAAGTATGGTCCGGCCCGTCGCGCCTCGGGCAAGATAATCGGGAGGATCACCGTGAGACCAGCAATTGGAATATCCGTGCTGCTGCTGTCGGCCGTTTCGGCCATCGACGCTGGCTACGCGCAACCGGTGAAGCCGGGCGTCGAAAAGCTCTACATCCTCAACTGCGGCGAGGGCACCGCCGGCGACATCTCGCGCTGGTCTCCCGGTGTCAACGAAGGCAAGTCGATGGATTTTGTCGATAGCTGCTATTTGATCAAGCACGCGCAAGGCTGGTTCCTGTGGGACACCGGCATTCCCGATGCGGTCGCGACGATGCCGAATGGCCTTGCGCCGGCCGATCCCAAGGCGGTGTTCTGGCGCCGGCCCAAGACGCTGGCCGCGCAGCTCGACCAGCTCGGCGTGAAGCCGGCCGACATCAAGGCGATGGCGATCTCGCACACCCATCCCGACCACATCGGCAATGTCGAGATGTTTCCTTCGACCATGCTCTACGTGCAGAAGGCCGAATATGAATGGCCCGGCGCCAACAACCAGCCGCGCTTCAACGCGGAGCATCCCGTCACCAAACTGGAGGGCGATCACGACGTCTTCGGCGACGGCAGCGTAACGATCCTCTCGACGCCGGGACATACGCCCGGCCATCAATCGCTATTGGTAAAACTGCCAAACACCGGCGCGATCGTGCTGACCGGCGATGCCGTTCATTTCAGGGAGAACTGGGATAACCGTCGCGTACCCTCGTTGAATACCGACAAGGAACAGACGGCAGCTTCCATGCAGAAGATCGCGGATACGCTGACGAAGGAAAAGGCGCAGCTCTGGATCAATCACGACAAGGCCCAGCGCGACGGACAGAAGATGGCGCCGGAGTTTTATGATTAGAAATTCGATCGACTTGAACCGCTTGCTCAATCGTCATCGCCCGGCTTGACCGGGCGATCCAGTATTCCAGAGACCTCAACGGTTGAGCCGAGAAGCCGCGGAGTACTGGATGCCCCGCTTGAAGCGGGGCACGACAAGGTGCGGTTCACTCCGCAGCGATCGGCCTCGATCTCGATCAGGAAATCCGGGCCATAGAGCTTTGACACTTCGACCAGGGTCACGGCGGGGGCGGCCGGCGGCGTGACACTGGCAAAGAAGCGGTTACGCGCTTCGCGGTAGCGGCCGAGATTATTCATGTCGGTGAGAAACACCGTGAGCTTCACCAGGTTGGCTGGCGTGCATCCGCTGGCCTGCAGGGCGATCGCGAGGTTTTGAAACACTTGCTCCGCCTGCGCGGCAAAGTCGCATCTGCCGACCACATTGCCTTCGCTGTCCAGCGCGGTCTGGCCGGCGATGAAGATGATACGGCCGGCGGTGACGTCGACGATCTGGGAATAGCCGGGCGGTGTGCCGAGTTCGGGCGGGTTGATGCGGCGGATCGAGGGCGGGGTTTCACTTGTCATGCGGAATCCTCTCCGTCGTCATGCCCGGCCTTCGTGCCGGGCATCCACGTCTTCAGTCAATTCGCGGCGTCAATGACGTGGATGGCCGGGTCAAGCCCCGGCCATGACGCATTGCTATCAGCTCCTCGGTACGGCTGGCGCAGACGTGGGCGGCGGCGAAAGCGGCGGTGCCTTCTTCGGCTTCAGCGTCCCCGCATAAAACGACGCCCCGAGAACGAGGAAGAGACAAACGAGGTAGACGGCATAGGATTGCGGCGGCGTGATTGCCCACCGCAGAAAGCCTCGGATATCAGCTGCCGGACCGGTCTCGTTTTCCATCGCGGGGTTGTGCGCGAAACGGATGCCGAAGGGAAGGGCGAAATGCGGCTGCTCAGCCGGAAAACTGACGATCGCCGCGCAGCAGGAACAGCGCCGCAAGCGCCGCGAGGCTGAGCGCGGAGGAGATGATCAGGACGCGGCTGCCCATGCTGTCGATCAACAGGCCGAAGGCCAGCGGTGCGGCTGCCTGCGCCATCCGCGCCGGTGCGCCGATGATGCCGAGTCGATAGGCGTAATTCTGCGGACCGAAGATCGCCAGCGGCAGCGTGCCCCGCGAAATCGTCAGCACACCGTTGCCGGCGCCGTGGAACACCGCAAAGACCCCGGCCGCGCCGCCGCCTGCCACGGCCACGATCGCCGCGCCGATCGGATGGGTAAGGCAGGCGAGCCGCGTCGACAGCAGCGGGTGGTAGCGGCTGAGCAGCGCCGCTTCGAAAATTCGAGCCCCGACCTGCGCCGGGCCGATCAGCGCGCCGGCTGCGATCGCCTGCGCCTGCGTCGCGCCGGCCGCTTCCATGATGCGCGGGAAATGCGCCGCCATCGCGCTGGTGACGGTCCAGGCCGCGGCAAAGGCAAAGGCCAGCAGCACCATGCTGCGGTCGATCGGAATGTGCGGTTTCGTGGCGTTGGCCACCGCCGCTTTTGCTCCCGCGACAGGCGGCAGCATCAGCCAGTTGATGGGCAGCCCGATCAGGATATGCGCGGCCGCCCAGGCAAAGCAGGTGTTGCGCCAGCCGATGCTCTCCAGCCCGAGCGCCGTCAGCGGCCAGCCGACGGTGGAGGCAAAGCCCGCGAGCAGCGTGATGCCGGTAATCGAGCGGCGCGCCGCCTCGCCATAAATGCGCCCGAGCGCGCCGAAGGCCGCGTCGTACAGGCCGTAGCCCATGCCGACGCCGAGCAACAGCCATGCGACCAGCAGCACCGGGATCGAATGGGTGAAGCCGAGCAGTACCAATCCCCCCGCCAGCATCAGATTGGAAATCGACAGCACCGACCTGCCGCCGACCAGATCGATCTGGCGGCCGATGCGCGGGCCGAGCAGGGCGGAAATCACCATCGAGGCGGAGAAGGCGGCAAAGATCCAGTTCGGCGCGATCCCGAGATCGCGTGCGATCGGATCGGCCAGGATCGCCGGCAGGTAGTAGCTCGAAGCCCACGCCAGGGTTTGCGTTGTGCCGAGCGCGAGAATGATCGGAAGCTGGCGATGGCTCATGTGTCGTGCGCGGTCTTGCGGGACCAATAGAGCGCCACCGGCCCAAGCAGAATACCCGCCGCCAGCACGGAAAACGCAGCGGTCCAGGCGGCGGCGTTGTGCGGTCCACCCGCGGCATCGAGCGCGACGCCGATCACCCAGGCGCCGAGCGCGGAAAGGCTGAAGCCGACGGTCGAGTGCATTGCCATCGTCGCCCCCCGATAACGGGGATCGGCGGACATCGACATGCCCGACGTCAGCGCGCCGGAGTCGGCAGGCACGGTGATCGCATAGGCCAATACCAAAGGCAGCAAAACCCACGGCGATTTGTCGGCAAATAGCCCAATCAGAAGCGCCACGACGGCGGAGCACAGCATCACGGCCGTGATGGCGCGATGCCGGCCGAACTTGAGGGCAAATTCGTTGCCGAGAATGCTGGCGGGCATGGCGAGCAGGGAGAACAGGACGCTGACCACGATGGGCGTCAACATCGAGCCGGCTGAATCCTTCGCGGCGACAAACGTCCAGAATGCGACCATCCAGGTTCGGATTCCATAAAGCTCGAAGCAGTGCGCGCCATAGCCGAGCACGAAGCCCATAGCCTTGGTATTCCGGAATACCGGCGCGAAATCCAGCAGTCGGCCTTCCGCGGGCTTCGGCTTGACCGGTCTCAACAGCAGGCAGACGGACAGCATCACAAGTGGGCCGATGGCCGTCACGAGGAAAGCGGCCCGCCAGCCCCATGCCTCCGCGACAAGCTGGGAAACCAGAAACGACAGGCCCACCCCGAATGAAAAGCTGGAGGTGTAGAGCGTGATCGCGCGGGAGGAGTCCCCGGCCGTCAGGCGGTCGGTCAGCGCCTTGAGCCCCGGCATGTAGGCGCCGGCAAACCCGACGCCGGCGATCGCGTTGAAGAACGCACCTGACCAGAGGCCGGAAGCGAAAACGCCGAACAGCAAGGTGGCGAAAGCGCTCAGCGCGGACCCTGCGATCAGGATTTTGCGCGCATCGATACGATCGGTGAGCGTTGCCAGCACAGGCACGGTCAACATGTAGCCCGCGGCGCCCGAACCGGCGAGCAGGCCGGCCTGCGCGCCGGTCAGATGCCATTCCGGAATCAGGAACCCGGCAAGAATCGATGGCACGACAACGTGGGGAAGCAGGCTGCCAAGCTGCCCCACGCACATCGCGACGATCACAGATCTACCTTCTACCGAAATATCGCTCACCGTATCCTCTTGAGCATGATCCGAATCGGATGGTGTTCTAGGACGCGCAGCCGCATCCCGTCGTGCCTTGTTGCTTGGCATTTGCGTCGGCCACACAACAGGCGTCAACATTCGATATTGCCGGTCCGCCACAGCAATTACTGGCATCTGATACGGTCGATCGATTGCAGACGCCGGTCTCGGGCAGCTCCAGCTCGACCCGGTTCGCTGCGGTCTTGTCACCGGCGATATCGGCAGCAATCGAGCGGACCTGCTCGTATCCCGTGATCATCAGAAACGTCGGCGCGCGGCCGTAGGATTTCATGCCGGCGAAGTAGAAGCCCGGTTCGTCCTGCGCCAATTCCCGCGCGCCGTGCGGCCGCACGGTGCCGCAGCTGTGTTCGTTCGGGTCGATCAATGGCGCCAGCGCAACCGGACACTCGATCGCGGGATCGAGCCGGATGCGGAGTTCGCGGACGAAATCCAGATCGGGGCGGAAGCCGGTCGCCACGACCAGTTCGTCGACGACCACCTGACGAGCGCAACAAGCCGTGCGCCGGCCCTGACGAGGAGGCGAGGGCCGTCGGCGGTCAAATGCGTGACACGGAATTCGCTTTCCACCGTTATCTGGCCCGTTGCGACCAGTGCCGCGAAGCCCGCGCCCAGCGCGCCGCGGGCGGCAAGCTTGTCGTTGGCGCCGCCGCCAAAAGCCTTGGCCGGATCATTGCCGCGCAACAACCAGACCGGCCGGGTTTCCGGCGACTGCTTCGCCAATTGCGCCAGATCCGAAAGCGTTCCGATCGCCGAATGTCCGGCGCCCAGCACCGCGACGGTCTTGCCGGCATAGCGCGCGCGGTCCTTTCCCAGCACGTCCGGCATGCCGTAGGCAATCCTCTCCGCCTCCCGCGCCTCGCCAATCGCTTGGAGCCCGTTTGCGCCCGCCGGATTCGGTGCGTGCCAGGTGCCGGAGGCGTCGATGATTGCGTCGGCTCTTATGCTCTTCGGGCCTTGCCCATTCTGATATCGAATCTCGAACGGCGCGGCCTCGCGGCCTTTCGACTTGAGCTTGTCGAAGCCGACGCGGCTGATGTCCGTGACGCGGCTGGAGGTGCGGATGTGGCTTGCGAGAACGGTTTTGGTGGCGAGCGGCTCCAGATAGCGTTCAACCAGTTCGGCGCCGGTCGGATATTGCTGGGGCTCGGGAGAATTCCACCCCGTTTGTTCGAGCAGGCGCGCCGCCGCGCGATCGATGTTGTATTCCCACGGCGAGAACATCTGAACGTGGCCCCATTGGCGCACCGCGTGCCCGGCGCTGCCGCCGGCTTCCAGCACGATCGGCTGAAGACCGCGCTCCACAACATGAGCGGCTGCGGCGAGGCCGACCGGGCCGGCTCCGATGATTGCGACAGTCCTTGCTTCGCTCATGCCTTCTCCCATCAAACCAGAAATATCGAAATTCAACGGCCTAAAGAAGCTATGCCGCGGTTTTGGTGCCTTTGTTGTCAGAAGCATCGGCGCAACATTCGGCGACCAGGAAATCGACGAGCTCGCGCATCACGTCGTAGTTGGCGTGACAGACGAGGGTGGTTGCTTCCCGGACCTGCGTTACCAGACCCGCCACCACCAACGCCTTGATGTGGTGGGACAGGGTGGAGGGCGCGATCTTCAACCTCTCCTGCAGGCGACCGACCGGCAATCCAGCGGCTCCCGCACGGATCAGCGTGCGATAAATCTTGAGCCGGGTTGGATTACCCAGGGCTTCCAGCTGTGCGGCGGCATCGTCCAGTTTCATTTCAACATGATGTCAGGCACAGTTATCGCCGTCAACGGTATTTCTAGTAGTATCGAAATATGGTCGGACGGCTGGAGCTGCCAGTTCTGCTTGACCGCAAACCATATATCGGTAATTCTCGATATATGGAAACCGAGCAAGCTATTCTCGCGCTGGCTGCGCTGGCCCAATCTACCCGGCTGGATGTATTCCGCCTGCTGGTGAAGCACGAGCCGGATGGCCTTGCCGCGGGCGACATCGCCCGTGCGCTGGCGGTCCCGCAAAATACCATGTCGTCACATCTTTCGATCCTGTCCCGCGCCGGGCTGGTGACCGCGCAGCGGTTCAGCCGCTCGATCGTCTATCGCGCCGATCTCGGTGCGTTTCAGGCCGTGATGTTGTTCATGCTCCGGGATTGCTGCGACGGGCGGCCGGAAATCTGCGCACCGCTGATCGAAGACCTGACGCCATGTTGCCCGCCGAAGTCGAAGAGGAAAACCCATGTATGATTGTATCTACGGCGTTCTGTTCCTCTGCGCGACCACATCGCGTCCGGACGTGGCATAACTGCGATGAGCCTGTTCGAACGCTATCTTTCGCTGTGGGTCGCCTTGTGCATCGTCGCGGGCGTCGCGCTTGGTCATCTCTTGCCCGGGCTGTTTGCCACCATTGCCAGCGCGGAGATCGCCCGGGTGAACCTGCCGGTTGCCGGACTGGTGTGGCTGATGATCATCCCGATGCTCCTGAAGATCGACTTCGGGGCACTCGGCGAGGTCCGGCAGCACTGGCGGGGCGTTGGCGTCACGCTGTTCATCAACTGGGCGGTGAAGCCGTTCTCGATGGCGTTGCTGGGTTCACTGTTCATCGGCCACCTATTCGCGCCCTGGCTGTCCGCCGCACAAATTCCGTCCTATATCGCCGGCCTTATCCTGCTGGCGGCGGCGCCTTGCACCGCGATGGTTTTCGTGTGGTCGAACCTCTGCGAGGGTGAGCCGCATTACACCTTGAGCCAGGTCGCCCTCAACGACGTCATCATGGTGTTTGCATTCGCGCCACTGGTCGGCCTGCTGCTCGGCGTTGCTTCGATCAGCGTGCCCTGGGATACCCTGCTGATCTCGGTGGTGTTGTATATCGTGGTGCCGGTGATCGTGGCGCAGCTATGGCGTCACGCGCTGATCAAGGCGGGCCCCGCGGCGTTGCAGCGGACGCTGCACGTGCTGCAGCCGGTCTCGCTGGTGGCGCTATTGACGACGCTGGTCATGTTGTTCGGTTTCCAGGGCGAGCAGATCATCGCACAGCCGCTGGTGATCGTGCTGCTGGCAGTGCCGATCCTGATTCAGGTCTATCTCAATGCCGGGCTTGCCTATTGGCTGAGCCGCCGCTTCGGTGTCGCCTGGTGCGTCGCCGCGCCGGCGGCGCTGATCGGCGCCAGCAACTTTTTCGAACTTGCGGTCGCCGCTGCGATCAGTCTGTTTGGTCTCAACTCCGGGGCGGCGCTGGCCACTGTGGTCGGTGTGCTGGTCGAGGTGCCTGTGATGCTTTCGGTGGTATATCTGGTAAAGGCATCGCGCGGCTGGTACGAGGCCGCCGCTGGGGCCTCGATCCCTGTCAACAAGGAAGCGCGGACGTGAGCGTCACCATCTATCACAACCCATCCTGCGGCACCTCGCGCAACACGCTGGCGATGATCCGGCAGAGCGGCGAAGAGCCCGAGGTCATCGAGTATGTGAAGAATCCCCCGAGCCGGGCGCGGCTGAAGGAATTGATCAAGGCGATGGGAATTTCCGTTCGCGAACTCTTGCGCGGGAAGGGCACGCCTTACGCGGAGCTGGGGCTTGCCGATCCCAAATGGACTGATGACGAGCTGATCGACTTCATGCTTGCGCATCCGATCCTGATCAACCGGCCGATTGTCGTCACGCCAAAGGGCGTGCGGCTGTGCCGGCCGTCGGAACTGGTGCTTGATCTCCTGGAGAATCCGGCAGAGGCCTTTGTGAAGGAAGATGGCGAAGTCGTTAGGCGCGGGAAATCCTCGGCATAGCCGCCCGTCTTTCCCTCGCGCCGGTTGCGCGGCATAATGGCGTATGGAACTCACGCCCCGCCTGCGCCTGATGAACTGGCTGGTCCACCAGGGCCTCACCGGTACGCCCGAAAACGATCTGCTTCGAGGCTTCTGCGAGCGCTGTTGCGCGGCAGGGCTTCCGCTGTCGCGCGGGCTCGCCTTCATCGACACGTTGCACCCGATCTTCGAAGGTCGCGGCTTCCGCTGGAACGACACCGAGACCAACGAGGCCGACACGTTCGAATACGGCTCGACCAGCGAGGGCAGCGCCGCGCAAAACTGGCGACGCTCGACCTTCTACCACATGCTCGAGCAGGGGCACGAAGAGCTGTGTATCGATCTGGCTGAGTGCGAGAAGTTGGATTTCTCGATGATCGACGAACTCGCCGCCAAGGGCCACAAGCATTTCGTCGCCTTCGTGCATCGCTTCGGCGAGGCCGGCACGATCGGCCAGATGGACTGCTTCTATTCCTACTGGGTGACCCGGCACGAGGACGGCTTTGGCGAGGAGGGGCTCGCCGCGTTGCGCGATCTGGTGCCGGTGCTCGGGCTGGCGGTGAAGTCCGCGGCGCAGGTCGATATCGCGCGCACGCTCGGCCGCGTCTATCTCGGCCGCGATGCCTCCGAACAGGTGCTGCGCGGCCGCATCGCGCGCGGCGTCACCGAGCGCATCAACGCGGTCTTGTGGTTTTCCGACGTGCGCGGCTCGACCGCGATCAGCGAGAGTATCGGGCCCGACGAGATCATTCCGTTCCTGAATGATTATGCGCAGGCCTCGATCGACGCCATCCACGACGCCGGCGGCGAGGTTTTGAAGCTGATCGGCGACGGCGTGCTGGCGATGTTCACGCAGAAGAACTTGGCGGCGGCCAAACGCGCGGCGTTGCGCGCCGAGCACCGGCTCCGCCGCAACATCAATGCACTTAATTCCCGCCGCCTCGCCGAAGCCCGGCCGGTGACCACGGCCTATGTCGGCCTGCATGTCGGCGAGGTCTTTTACGGCAATATCGGCAGCGAGGACCGGCTGGATTTCACGGTGGTCGGGCCCGCCGTCAACGAGGTCAGCCGCATCGCCTCGATGTGCGGCTCGGTCGATCGGGAGTTGCTGACGTCATCGGCCTTCCGCGTCGGGCTCGACGCCACGGGGCGGAACTACCTGGTCTCGACCGGCCGTTTCGTCCTGCGCGGCATCAGCCGCGCGCAGGATCTCTACACGCTCGATCCGGATATCGAGTCGGACGAGGTCGCGGCCGGGAAATACGAGCGCTATCTCGCGAGCTAAGGCGCGAATCCATAAATTCAGAGTGGTCGGCAGACGTCCGCTTTGGTGCGCATTCCGGACTCAAGTCGGACATCGCGTGAGGTTCCAAAAGTGCCAATAAGCGACATTGCACAGGTGGAGTTCCTCATCTACTGGCGACTGCATTCATAGGTCGCCGCGCGGCAAAGTAACCTCAAAGATCGCTCCGTAAGGTTTGTTTGCTAACGCTACGAGGCTTCCGCCATGGGACTCGATGATCACCCGACAAATGGTAAGCCCTACCCCGGTCCCGGTGGCCTTTGTCGTAAAAAACGGTTCAAAGATACGGTCCTTGTCCTCACCCCCTAGTCCCGTACCAGAGTCTTCCACGGTAACCACAACATCGGAGGACTCCGGGACGACATTGGTGCGCACCTGCAAGTTGCGGGCACGATCGGTCACGGAGCTCATTGCTTCGATCGCGTTCGACATTAAATTCAGAAATACTTGCTGCAATTGGCCTCGATCGCCCAACAGTTGGGGGACGCCGTTGCGTAGATCAGTTTTGACCGATATTCCATAAGTGCGCAGATCGAGATCGATCATTGTGAGCGTCTCTCGAACTAGCTCGTTTACATCTAGCAAGATTTGCCCGTGGGCGCCCTTCCTGAACATGGACCGGATGCCACCGACTATCTCATTCATGCGGCGGCCGTCGTTCACGATGTCCTCGAAGACAGAACACGCCTCATTCAGGTCTGGCGTCGTGCTCTTCAACATACTCAAGCCCGTTTCGGCATTTATTATCATCGCCCCTAAAGGTTGGTTGATCTCGTGAACGATCGACGCCGCCATGGCGTCCATAGCAATCTTCCGTGCATGGCGTTCGTTACGCTGCCTGATGATTGATCGAGCGAGGCTTGCATAAAGTAAGAGCGTCTCGGAAAGCAGCACGAGCAAGACAACAAATGTTGCGGCGATACCAAAGCTGCGGCCAGCATACCAACCAAGTTGGTATCGAGCGCCGACAAAGAGGGTGGCGGTTGCAGTTTCAAGCAACCACGCGCAGCACACGACCATCAGCCATAGATCGAGCACAGAGCGTCGCCTAATCCATAACAGCGCCAGTGCGCCGCCAGCCAGCACCATGATCAAACCACTAAGTGAAGAAGCGAGACTTTGGTTCAAGTGAATGCCGTCAGGTAGGACTATTCTTGGCAGAAACCGTTCTCCTGCGATCGTAATCCAGGTCAGCCCGCACACCGTCGCGGCAGCGACAGCTATACTCAGACCGACGGCTGCGACCGGAGAGCGCCGAGATTCGCTTGGTTTGCTATCCGAATCCTTTAGGAGAACCGCGACAATCAGAATTAGCGGTGACCCTATGTGCCAGGAAGTATAGAGCCATGCCGTGGTCTGTAACCCAGGGCCGAGAAGACCGGTGGGCGAGAATAATCCTGGAAATGTGAGCGCCCACGGAATGACTATTAATGACGTAAACAAATACCCGCTGGCAAGGACCAACAGTGCTCTCCGGCGCACAATGCTGTACATAGAAAATAACAAAATCGCGGTAATGAGATCGTTGATGAGGGTTGTGACTGCATGAATTGGAATGAAGGCGTCAACGCGCGGGAGCTGAACATTCACATACCTCAGCGTGACGACGAATAAGACGAGCATGGTCACGACGATGCCGCTTGCCAATCGAGTCTGCAGCTGGGATGGCGGCAGAGTTGCCAGAAGTAGTTGCCGTTGATCGAGCGCTTCGTGCACCACCCCGAAAGATCCCCCGCGCGACTAATCCATATGTAGCATGAGACGACGCCATTACTTGCTATAATCGCTTCGCTAAGCGTCAGCCTTGCTGACATGACTCCACACAGAAATCAGCCTAGTCTCCACAGTGCTCTGTCGGAAATTCATACTGGCGTGGAGCTTCATTATGATCAAATCATCATTCGCAATCGCTGCTACTGCCGTGACAGTCCTTTCGCTCGTCCAGCCGGCGATGGCGCAATCGGACGATAGCAAGCTCGGCACGGTGAATTTCGAAACGTCGTGCAATCCGGAAGCACAAAAGCTTTTCAACCGCGCGATGCTGTACCAGCACTCGTTCTGGTATCGCGCGTCGCAACAGGTGTTCGAGGATGCGTTGAAGGCCGATCCCGAGTGCGGCATTGCCTATTGGGGCATCGCGCTAAGCCTGCTCTGGAATCCACATACCTCGCCGCCCGCGAAGAACCTTTTCGAGGGCGCCGCCACGATCGCAAAGGGAAAGAGCGTCGGCGCCAAGACCCAACGGGAGCGGGACTATCTGGACGCCCTCGGTGTCATGTACGCCGACTACGAGAAGGTCGATCATCGTACCCGCATTCAAGCCTACGCGAAGGCCATGGAACAACTCGCCCAGCGTTATCCCGGAGACGACGAGGCCCAGATCCACTATGCGCTGGCGCTCAATACCTCGGCTTCGCCGACCGACAAGACTTACGCCAACCAGCTCAAGGGCGCGGCGATTCTGGAGCCGATCGCAATACGTCAGCCGGAGCATCCCGGCGTGTCGCATTACCTGATCCATCTCTACGACTACCCGCCGATTGCGGAGAAAGGCCTTAATGCCGCGCGCCGCTATGCCAAGATCGCGCCGGCGGCGGCCCACGCCCAGCATATGCCGTCACACATTTTCACGCGGGTCGGATACTGGACTGAATCGATCGCATCGAACGTCGAAGCTGCGCGGGTCGCGAAGGAGGCGGGAGACCTCCATGACCAGCTGCACGCCATGGACTACCTGGTCTATGCGTATTTGCAGCTTGGACAGGACGAAAAAGCCAAGGCCATCATCGACGAGATGACGACCGTCACGGGTTTAACGGGGACATATTTGCCCGGGCCTTACGCACTGGCCGTTTCGCCGGCACGCTACGCAGTGGAGCGCGGTGACTGGAAGGCTGCGGCGGAACTCGAGGTCCGTCCCAGCCCGTTGCCCCACGTGCAGGCGATTACCCATTTTGCCCGCGCGCTCGGGGCGGCCCGCTCAGGCAATCCCGAAGCCGCCAAGGTTGACATCGCCAAACTAGCGGAGTTGCGGGACAGGCTGCGCGACGCGAAGGACGCCTATTGGTCTGAGCAGGTGGACATTGAGCGGCAGGTCGCGACCGCGTGGGTTCTCTATGCCGAGGGCAAGCCCGACGAGGCGCTGATCGCCATGAGCGCGGCCGCCGACGCCGAGGACAAAACTGAGAAGCATCCGGTCACGCCGGGAGTGCCCAAGCCCGCACGCGAACTCTACGGCGTCATGCTGCTCGAGAGCGGCAAGGCCAGCGACGCGCTCGTCGCCTTCGAAGCGACGTTGAAGAAGGAGCCCAACCGCTTGGGCGCCTATGCGGGCGCGGCCATGGCCGCCGAAGAGTCCGGAGAATCCGCGAAGGCCCTGGAGTATTACGGCAAGGTGATCGCGATCGCCGAGGGGGCCGACAAGGACCGGGCCGAGGTTGCCGACGCTCACGCCTTCATGCAGAAGCACTGAGACGATGCGTGACGACCGGTACAGGCACGTCATGAAAGCCTGCATTCTTCTGCTCGCGCCGGGGCTGCTGGCGGCCCCGGCCAGCGCACAGTCGCTTCAGGTCGTCGGATACTCCGGCTATCTCGGCGAATGGGAGTTGACTGCCACCGTCACCGAAACTGCTTCGAGCCGAGTAAAGGAATACTCCGGGCCATTGACGATGAAGCATATTGGTCTGTGCACGCAGGACGGCCCGGAGGAGAAGACCGGCGAGATGCGTTTTCAGATATCGGCCGCACCAGCCCTATTGAATGCGACCCTATCGGTCGCCGGAATCGAATGCACCTACAGCGGACGGTTGTTGGACTCCTACACCGGGACGATGAGCTGTCCGGGTCGACAGGCGGTTCCACTCAAGCTTTGGGTGAAATAGTTCTGGCCCGAAGTGCATAGAGCCCGACCGCGATCACGGAAGACACCGCCAGCACCAGGCTGAGCGAAAACATCGCCTCGCGTGAAACGGTCGCGGCGAGCCATACACCGATCGCGGCATTCATCATCTGCCAGAAGCCCAGCAGCGCCGAAGCCGCGCCGGCCTTCTCGCCGAACGGGGAGAGCGCCTGCGCGGTGCCGAGCGGATTGACGATGCCCATGCCGAGCAGGAACACGCTGATCGCGCCGACAAATGGCAGGAAGGTTGGATTATAGATCGAGACGAGGAGGATCGCGACGCCGCCTGTTCCCGCCGCCAGCAATCCGCCCCGGATCGAGCGGTCGAGCCCATAGCGCGGCGCCAGTCTTGTCGCCAGCATGCCGGCGGCGAACACGATCAGAACGGTGCCCGCGAAGAACAGGCCGAGCTCGATCGGCGAAAAATGCAGCCCCTCGATCAGGACGCTGGGCGCCGCCGAAAACATGGCGAACAACCCGCCCATGATCAGGCTGACGGTTGCGGCCGGAACGACGAAGCGGCGATCGGCGATCAGGCCGATATAGGTCTTCGTGATCGCGAATGGATGGAGCGGGATCGGCGTCGAGCTATGGGTTTCTCCGAGCACCGTGCCATAGGCAATCGCGCCCAGCGCGGCAAAGGCCGCGACGAGGGCGAATTCGGAGCGCCAGCCGAGATAGTGATCGAGTGCGCCGCCGAGCAGCGGCGAGAAGCCGGGCGCTGCCGCCATCGCGATCATGATCAGCGCCATTGCGCGTGCCAGCGCGGCGCCGGAGAACATATCGCGGGCGATCGCGCGCGACAGCACCGAGGTCGCACAGGCGCCCGCGGCCTGGATGACGCGGCCGATCAGAAGGTTTTGCAGATCGGCGGCGAGCCCGCACCAGACACTGCCGGCGAAGAACACGGCAAAGCCTGCCAGTACCGGCCAGCGGCGGCCATAGCGGTCCGAGATCGGCCCGACCACGAGCTGGCCCAACGCGAACACCGCCAGGAAGATCGTGATGGCTGATGTGACCGCTGCAGTGGTGACGTTCAGCGAGACCGCTATCTGCGGCAGCGAGGGCAGCAGGATGCTGGTCGCGAGCGTTCCCGTCGCGGCCAGCGCGGCGAGCACAGCGATCTGCAGCGCGGTGGAGGAAGTTGACTGCGGCGGTGCCGCCTCGATCGCTACGGTCTGGTCGGCCATGGGAACTCCCGCGCTGGTATGGGATGATCCATATCATGTAAAACGAGACGCGAAAGCCCCTCGTTCGTGATGGCCGGGCTCGACCCGCCATCCACGCCTTCCTTTCTCCATGATGTAAATACGCGGATGCCCGGGACCAGCCCGGGCAGACGTCAATCAAGCCGGGTTTTCCTGGATCAGCAGGCTCGCAGGCCCTTTGCCGGTTCCCCGACCATTTCCGGCTGCCGGGCGAGCGAGACCGCGGGCGAGGCCAGGATCACCAGCGCCTGCGCGCCGAAGATGACGGCCGCGAGATAGAGGCAGGCTTCCGCGCCATAAAATCCGCCGACGATGGCGCCGAGCGCCGAGCCCAGCGGACGCGCGCCATAGCTCATGATGTTGATGGCGGAGACACGTCCGAGCAGCGAGGGCGGGGTTACCGATTGCCGCAAGGTGGTGGTCGAGATCACCCACAGGATCGGCCCGACGCCGAGCAGGAAGAAGCTCACGCCCGCAAGCAATGGCGTCGGGACCCACGTCGTCAGCGCCATCACGGTGGCCGCCACGAAGCCGGTCACCGGGCCGAGCCCGATCACGGTGCCGAAGGCGAGGCGCCGCATCACCCGGGTCGCGAACAGCGCACCGACGACCATCCCGACACCGTACATCGCGAGCACGCTGCCGACGCCGGTGGCCGACAGGCCGAGATGGCGCACCGCATAGGGCACGAACACGGCGAGAAGCAGGAAGGAGGCAGTGTTGAAGATGAACTGGGTGATGAATACCGGGCGCAGCAACGCGTGATGCAGCACGAAGGCGGCGCCTATCTTGATGTCCTGCAGCGGATGCCGCCGCGGCGCGAGGGCGCGCGCTGGCTCGTAGATGCCGGACAATAGCACGACCGCTACCACCGAGAGAGCCGCGGCAAAGCCGAATGCCGGCGCCGCGCCGACCCATCCGACCAGCACGCCGCCGAGTGCGGGGCCGCTGGCAAACGCCACGGTGCGCGCAAGCTCGATCCGCGCGTTCGCCGCCGGCAACAGTTCCGGCGTCACCAGCGACGGAACCAGCGCCGGCGCGGCCACGCTATAGGCCACCGTTCCGCACACCGCGGTGAAGCCGAGCAGCGCCAGCAGCGGCAGCGTCATCGCGCCAAGCCAGATCAGGAGCAGCGTTGCCGCCAGCGCCGCGGCGCGCAGCGCTTCCGAGCCCGCCATCAGCCAGCGTCGCGAGATGCGGTCGGCGAGCAGGCCCGCGGGAATCGCAAACAGGATGAATGGCAGCGTCAGCGCGGTCTGCAGCAGGCCGGTCTGGCCTTCGCCGACGCCGAGCAGCAGCACGGCAACGATCGGGGCCGCGGCCAGCGCGATCTGCTCGGCCGATTGCGCGGCGAGGTTGGACCAGGCCAGGCGGTTGAAGGTTTCGGGCAGGCGAGGGGTGATGTCGGCGGTCATGGCTGAATCCCAGAATTTGTCCGGCCGGCATCATTCCGCCAGAGAACGGCCGAACCCACCCGCTTCCCGACAAGGCGGCCAGCACCGGGCGGGAACCATGTCGGCTAGATGCAGTTGCAAATGAGTTGCAATAAAAACGAATTTCCGTCATTGTGCGGGGATGGATGCCCGTTCGCCCGATTTGACCACCGAGACCCCGTCCGGGGTTCAGCCCATCGCCGCCGGCTGGCGCGCGGACGCCGCGGCCAGCACCCGGCGAAGCCTGCCCGAGGTAAACCGGACCATCTTCGTCCCCACCGGCGTTCATTGGACCCGCCGGCTGCTGGCGTTCCTCGGCCCCGGTTACCTGGTGTCGGTCGGCTACATGGATCCGGGCAACTGGGCGACCGATCTCGCGGGCGGCTCGAAGTTCGGTTACACGCTGCTGTCGGTCATCCTGCTGTCGAACCTGATGGCGATCCTGCTGCAGGCGCTCGCGGCGCGGCTCGGCATCGCCACCGATCGCGATCTGGCGCAGGCCTGTCGCGCCACCTATTCGCGGCCCGTCAATCTTCTGCTGTGGCTGGCCTGCGAAGCGGCGATCATCGCCTGCGATCTGGCCGAGGTCATCGGCACCGCGATCGCGCTAAAACTCCTGTTCGGCATTCCCCTGATCGGTGGCGCGTTGATCGCCGCGCTCGACGCTTTCCTGCTGCTGCTTCTGATGAACAGGGGCTTTCGCTTCCTCGAAGCGTTCGTGATCGCGCTCCTGATCGTGATCGCGACCTGCTTTGCGATCCAGATATCAGCCGCGGCGCCGCCGGTCGCGGCGATGCTGCGCGGCTTCGTGCCGTCCAGCGAGATCTTCACCAATCCCGAGATGCTCTACATCGCCATCGGCATCATCGGGGCGACGGTGATGCCGCATAATCTCTATCTGCACTCCTCGATCGTTCAGACCCGCGACTTCGCCCGCACCGACGAAGGCCGCCGGGACGCGATCAAATGGGCGACGGCCAACTCCACCATCGCGCTGATGCTGGCCCTGTTCATCAATGGCGCCATTCTTGTCGTCGCGGCCGCCACGTTCCACAAAAGCGGCCATGCCGACGTGGCCGAAATCGATCAGGCATTCGAGCTGTTGTCGCCACTGCTCGGCCTCGGCATCGCATCGACGCTGTTCGCCGTGGCGCTGCTCGCCTCGGGCCTCAACTCGACCGTGACGGCGACGCTCGCCGGCCAGATCGTCATGGAGGGCTTTCTGGACCTGCGGATGCCGAGCTGGGCGCGACGGCTGCTCACCCGCGGCATCGCCATCGTTCCCGTCGTCGCTGTCACCGCATTCTACGGCGAGCGCGGTACCGCACAGCTCCTGGTGTTCAGCCAGGTCGTGCTGTCGATGCAACTTCCGTTCGCCGTGATCCCGCTGGTGAGGTTCGTGTCCGACCGGCGAAAGATGGGCAAGTTTGCCATCTCCCGCTCAGTCGCCGCGGTGGCGTGGATCGTGGCCGGCATCATCGTGATCCTGAACGTGAAGCTGTTGTTCGACACGCTGTTCGGGTGAATGGCGAAAGCGGCGCCAAACACCGTTGTCATCGCCCGACTTGATCGGGCGATCCAGTATTCCAGAGGCAGCAGTGATGAATCGAGAGGCCTCGGCGTACTGGATCACCCGCCCCAGTGCGCAATTGCGCACAAGGCGGGTGACGACGAGCGGTGTGTGTGATGAGGCCCGGCGTCTAATCCTGCGGCTCGGACAGCACTTCGCCCGATGCATCCACGCGGAGCCAGCCGGATGGCGCCAATCGTTGCTGCGGCAGGAAGCGGCCCTTGTAGTCCATCTTCTTCGAGCCTTCGATCCAGTACCCGAGATAGACATAGGGTAGTCCGAGCCGTCGGGCGCGGGTGATGTGGTCGAGGATCATGAAGGTGCCGAGCGAGCGGCTTTGCTCCGACGGCTCGAAGAACGAATAGACCATCGACAGCCCGTCGCTGAGCACGTCGGTCAACGCCACTGCGATCAGTTCGTTGCCGCGGCCGGTGATGCCGCTATCGGCGTTGCGCCGGCGGTATTCGATGATGCGCGTCTCGACATGGCTGTCTTCCACCATCATGGCGTAGTCGAGCACGGTCATGTCGGCCATGCCGCCGTGGCGGTGGCGCTTGTCGAGATAGGCGCGGAACACCGAATATTGTTCGGAGGTCGGCACCGCGCTGCGCTGCTCGCCGATGATGTCGGCGTTGCGCGCCAGAATTTTCCTGAAATTGCGGGAGGGGCGGAATTCGTTGGCGATCACCCGCACCGAAACGCAGGCCCGGCACTGGTCGCAGGCCGGACGGTAGGCGATCGACTGGCTGCGCCGGAAGCCGCCATGGGTGAGCAGATCGTTGAGATCGCCGGCCTTGTCGCCGACCAGATGCGTGAACACCTTGCGCTCGTGCCGGCCCGGCAGATAGGGGCAGGGCGAAGGCGCCGTCAGATAGAACTGCGGGGTATCACGCGAGTGCTGGGTCACGTCGTATCGTCAGGCCTCCGAAGCAGTCCACTATAACGTTTTCGAACGAAGGGGGCACCGGTTCGCGTGAAGAACGCGTCTAAAGGAGAATCCCAGCATCGCGCCTCGGAGGCTGACGGTCAATCGATTTGCTGATCGCCTAATAGCTGCGCTGTTCTGATGGCGCTACCTGAGTGCGAGCCGAACTGTTGACGACGACGGTTCCCAGCACGAGGTCGTGCAGCAGCTGCCGCCGGCCGTTGAATAATCCGGCCAGCAGCACCAGGGGTGTCAGGAACGAGGTCGAGGCCCAGAACAGCACCGCGTGCATGGCGCCGAGCACGAAATAGCCCGGCGCGCCGTACCAGGTGCGCAGTTCCAGATCCATCACGCGCATGCCGAGCGTTGCCGAGTACGGCCCGCCGATCGATGAGCCGTAGTAGACGATCGCCCAGACGATCGTGGCCGGCCAGGCCAGCCAGAACAAGGCCCAGCCGAGCCCGAGCGTGATCAATCCGAACACAGCGATGAAGAGGTAGCCGAGGATGACCGGGATCGACAGCACGACGAGGTCGATCAGGAACGCAAAGACACGCCGCGTCAGCACGCCGCGAAACAGTTCCGGCTGCAGATAGGGATCGAACGCGTGCGGCGGAACCCCGCCGTCATTGCGCCAGGCGCCGCGGGTGTTTTCCGAACCGCTGTAAGACATGATCAGCCCTCCGACGTGATGTCACGGGCAGGACATGGGAACCGGCCGCGCGCCCGCAAGGGCCGGCATCATTAACAAGCTGAAATAATCGGGCGATTTCGGGGCTTGGTAGTTGGGTAGATATCCGCGTCGTCCCGGCGGTTCGCCGGGACGACAGTGGAGTTATTTCTCCGCCCTCAGCTTCTCCGCCGCCTTTGGCGCGAAGTAAGTCAGAATGCCATCGGCGCCGGCGCGCTTGAATCCGACGAGGCTTTCCATCATCGCGCGTTCGCCGTCGATCCAGCCATTGCCGGCGGCCGCGGCGATCATCGCGTATTCGCCGGACACCTGGTAGACGAAGGTCGGCATCGCAAACGTGTCCTTCACCCGCCGCACGATGTCGAGATAGGGCATGCCCGGCTTGACCATCACCATGTCGGCGCCCTCGGCGATATCGAGCTCGACCTCGCGCAGCGCTTCATCGGAATTGGAACTGTCCATCTGATAGGTGCGCTTGTCGCCGGTCAGCGTCTTCGCCGAGCCGATGGCGTCGCGGAACGGGCCGTAGAAGGCGCTGGCGTATTTCGCCGCGTAGGCCATGATCTGCGCGTCGAGGAAGCCGGCATCATCCAGCGCCTCGCGGATCGCGCCGACGCGGCCGTCCATCATGTCCGACGGCGCAATGATGTCGCAGCCGGCCTCGGCCTGCACCAGCGCCTGTTTCACCAGCACCGCCACCGTCTCGTCATTGAGGATTTTCCCATCCTCGATCAATCCATCATGTCCGTGGCTGGTGAAGGGATCGAGCGCGACGTCGCAGAGCACGCCGAGACCCGGGAACTCCTTCTTGATCGCGCGCACCGATTTGCAGACGAGGTTATCGGCGTTCAGCGCCTCCGAGCCGTGCTCGTCGCGCAGCGACGGCTCGGTATAGGGAAACAGCGCGATGCAGGGGATGTTGAGTTTCATCGCGCGCTCGGCCTCGCGCACCGTCTGGTCGACGGTGAGCCGCTCGACACCGGGCATCGAAGCGACCGGCGTGCGGGCGTTGTGGCCGTCGACGACGAACAGCGGCCAGATCAGATCGTCCGTGGTCAGCACGTTTTCGCGGACCAGCCGCCGCGCCCATTCGGCTTTTCGGTTGCGGCGAGGGCGGATCGCCAGGTCGAGCGGGAGCGAGGTGAGGGCGGTCTGCCGCGGCGGTGCGTCGCGCATTTCGATCGGGCGCCCGAATTTGATCGCCATTGGCTTCTACTCCTGAGGCGGGAGGCTGATTTGGTCTGTTCCAATCCTAACACCTTGCAGGTGTCTCGTCACCGCGCCCTTGATCTGCCGCAACAGCAATTGATTTTGGGGCTCTGGCGGGCCAAGACTACCCCGTAACGCCACCTTTCCGGCCCAAGAGCGACAATTCGCAATGTCTGACACCTCTGCGCGCGACCAATCGCGGGACAACGCCATGTCGGTGGTGGCGATTTCGTCCGACCGCATCGAGCCGGACGACAATGCGTGGACGCGACGGCTGGTATTCTTCCTGCGCATCATGGCGGTCGTCTCGATCGCCAAGGGGCTTTATCACTGGGCGCAGGTCACCGGCTTCGTCGGCGGCGAGGAAGAGGCGTTCGAGAACCAGTCGATGGCCTGGCAGACTGCGACCGTCTATTTCGCCGTCATCGAACTCGTCGCGGCTGTCGGTTTGTGGCTCGCGACGCCGTGGGGCGCGGTGGTGTGGCTGACCACCGTGGTGTCGATGGCAGTCATCGAACTGATGTTTCCGGGGATCTATGGCGGCAGCCTGACGGTGGTGGCGTTCGAGGCGGTGATGCTCGCCGCCTACCTCGCGCTCGCCTGGATGGCCGCGCGCGAACGGCCGCCATAGCAATTTGTTTCAGCAGTTGCTGTCGGTCACCTCCATCGCTTGCGCGGGCGAAGAGGGCTGTTCGGGCTCTAGCCTATGCGCGTGCAAAAAGTTGAACGGCACCCGATAGAATTTTCAGAAAATTTCGCGGTAACTTTTCGGTCACCGTAAAGGGTTCCCTCACACCTGTTACGCGGACGTTTCGAATTCGAACGAAGCTGTTTCCGAATGCGACAGGAGGGTGAGACGAAGCGTGAACAACGGCGTTGCACCGTCAATGAAGTATTGCAAAAAGTCCTTTATCCATGGGCTTAATCGACGATTCACCGTCTTAAATTCATGATCTCTTTATTGTCTTATTTAAGCTGATCTTCAAACGCTCCCCTTAAGTTGAAGCTATCAGACGGAACACAAGTTTCGTCGAATAAGTCGATAAAAACGACAACAGGGGAAGTGTCATGATGAAAGCCGTTGCAACGGCGGTGGAAACCGCTGATCGCGCCGCCGGTCAAGCTCCGGTGCAGCCGCTCTATCTTGAAGCATTGACTTTGGTAGAGCGGCTGCATCGTCGCCTGCTCGACGTAATCAAGGACGAATTCGATCGCCGCGGCCGCGCCGACATCAATTCTGTGCAGGCCCTGTTGCTCTACAACATCGGCGACAAGGAATTGACGGCCGGCGAGCTGCGTACGCGCGGCTACTACCTCGGCTCCAACGTCTCCTACAACCTCAAGAAGCTTGTCGAGCTCGGCTTCCTCGATCACCAGCGTTCGCGCGTCGATCGCCGCTCGGTGCGCATCCGCCTGACCCCGCAGGGCCAGGAAATCCGCCGCATCGTCGATGCGCTGTACCAGAAGCATGTCAAGACCGTGGAACAGGTCGGCGGCATCTCCAACGAGGAATTTGCGACGCTGAACAAGTCGCTGCACCGGCTCGAGCGTTTCTGGAGCGACCAGATCCTGTATCGGCTCTGATATCCCCTTCGTCACAACGGCCAAGCCGGCATTTTAACAAGATCGGCAGCCAAAACACCTCCAAATGCGCATCGGCCGTGCCCGGCCGGTGCGTTTTTGTTTCTTCTGCAGTGCAAAAAATAGGGATGCGGCACGGAACTTCTGCCCGCCGGCGGGTTTATCGGATGCACGGAGAACCCAGGGCATGCTGGTCGAGCGTGGATTGCAGGTGATGAATGTCGAGGCGATCGGCGAAGCCTATGCCATCGCGTCGAACTATCTGCGCAGGAGCGGCGCCCTGGCCGATAACCTTGTAACCAACGAGCAGTTGATCACCATCATCGTGCAGCTGTTCGAGCGCGGCGAATTCAACA
The DNA here is from genome assembly GCA_963786115.1 of uncultured Alphaproteobacteria bacterium. Taxonomy (GTDB): domain Bacteria; phylum Pseudomonadota; class Alphaproteobacteria; order Rhizobiales; family Xanthobacteraceae; genus Bradyrhizobium. Next base: position 22,220 of record CAWAYC010000030.1, on the reverse strand, counting down.
AGATCAGGCTTGCCAACAAGGCGATCGCCCAATTCGAAGCCGCCACTCTCGATCTCTGATCATCACCACCGGAGAACTACATGGAAGCCGCGATCGACCGCATCATGCTGACCTATGACCTGTTGTTGAACCGCAGCGCGGCCGCGAGCGAAGAGGCCCGCGCCAAGGTGACCGAATATGTCACCACACTGTTCGAGGCGGGCGAGAAGGACACGCACCGGTTGACCGTGTGCGGATTGACGTATTTGCGCCAGCTCGACGGCAGCACCGATCATGTGAAGGCGGGCTATACGGGGCTGTAACCAAAGCGCGCATTGTTGCATTATTCGTCATGGCCGGGCCTTGCCCGGCCATTTCGCTTTGGTCGGGTCGAGAAGGCCCTTCGCAAGCCACGATTTAACGCAATGATTTCAAACTGATTTGGGTCGTCCAGCCCTCCCGCAAAAAATATATCGCTTTCGCCGTCGGGCAAATCAGTTCTACCAGCTCGCCCCGTCTTTTCCCGGCAAGAGGGGCGGATCGCGCGTCGTCACGAACGCGGGAGGGGATGCGGTGGACGCGGCAGCGTCGGCGCGCAAGAGCGTTCACAGGGCGGTCTCCCGTGAGTGAACTGCGGCGCGCAGGACGAACGACGCTATCTGCGTACGGCAAAACCGTGTGGTCCCGACACCCGTTGCTGGTGCCAAGCTGTCGGTGGTGATCTCGATCCAACCGGATCCGATCAGCCATCAAGCCGGCAGCGACGGTGACAAGACGAATTCGTCGCCGGGGAGAGCAGGGCATAAGCCGTAAAGCCACTGCGCAGGGAATGCCGGACTGCCTCCGCTGAACCTGTATGCTCGTGTGCGTTTCTTTGCACATACTTGCACACGAGACCGCGGGTGCAGCGCGCACCCGGCATTCCCTGCTCCCTCTGATTTCGAGGGACGACGAAATGAAAACCTCGGGTGAATCATGCCGCGAGAATGCTGATGCATGTCTTCCTCCGTTGTCATGCCCCGCGAATGCGGGGCATCCAGTACGCCGCGGCTTCTCGGCTCTATCCCTGCTGTCTCTGGAATACTGGATCGCCCGGTCAAGCCGGGCGAAGACACGAGAGAGTGACGCTCCATGGATCGCATCGCTTCGCTCGCAATGACATGATAAATCTCCGCCTACAAAAACCGCCGAGGAAACGCGCATGCTCACGCTCCATCATCTCAACGACTCCCGCTCGCAGCAGATTTTGTGGCTGCTGGAAGGACTCGGCACGCCTTATGAGATGAAGCGATACCAGCGCAATGCGGAGACGCGGCTGGCGCCGCCGGAGCTCAAGCAGATACATCGGCTCGGCAAGTCGCCGATCATCACCGAGCCATGGGCTAGACCTTATCGGCCGATGGCTTGACCGTAAAACCACCAACAGATCAGCCTGGAGGGGGTCTAGTTGCGCTGGACTTCGGCTTGACTACCGATGACGATGTCGAAGTGATATTTCCGTACAAAGGAGGCTAGTCAAATGGCCGTCTATAAAATCAGTGGTCCTGTAAAGGACGAGAGCGGAAAAACCGTCGGCGATTTCACCGGCAGCGTCAACATCACCGAGACGGCACCGATTAATCCACCGGAGCCTCCTCCTGACGGCGGCGGTGGAACTTGGCAGCCGCCGAACTACTTGCGGACCGACAGCCGGTCTGAGTCAACTCCTGATGTGTCGAAACCGGGTTATCTGACTCCTTTCACCGACCCGGTGTTCAAGACCAAGATCATCCGCGTGACCGGCGATCCTGGATCATCGATCAGGAACATCTCCGGTGCGCGCTGGGGCGACCAGGCGCGTCACCATTACAGCAGCGACCAAGCGTGGAATTGCGACCAGTCGCTGATCTATCTGGACCTTAATAATGGCGGCGGGGCTTCCGGTGTATTCCTGGATGGCGAAACTTACGAGCCCTTGTTCGGACCTAAGAACATTCCGAGTAGTGCCGACATCCGCTGGCACGCCACCGATCCTGCCGTGCTCAACTTTGTCAGCGGCAGTAAATTGGGAACATGGACTCCGAAGACCGGGGAGCAGAAGATTATTCGAAATTTCGGCAGCGCCTACAGCAACATGACGTTCGGTCCGTGGGAAGGGTCGTTCTCCACCGACGGCGACATGGTAGCCATCAGTTGCGAGAAAGCCGGAGCGGTCACCGGGTTTGCCTACAAGGTCAGCACCGACGAGAAGAGCCCGGACATCAAAGCCAGCAGCGTGGACAAGGCTGCGATGGGCTCGGTACGGATTTCGCCAAAGGGCACCTATCTGGTCTGGCAATTTTCGCCGGACAAGCTCGTGGTCACCGATCTGCAGGGCGAGGAAATCACCACGCTGCCCAACAATTACATCTCGCATTTTGATGTTGTCACCGACGCCGACGGCGAGGAAGTGATCGTCGGCCGGGTGAACAGCGGCGATGTGGGACAAGGGGAGTCCGGCCTGATATCCAAGTACCGGCTGCGCGACGGCCAGCGCACCGGACTGAGCAAGGGGGGATGGTGCTCGCACACCTCGGCCCGGGCGCAAAAGACCCATCGCTGGGCCATCGCCGACGCCGGAGACGAAGGCGACAACTACCCGCCTTACAACGGCGAATTGATCATGTGCGATCTGGACGGCTCCGCGGTCTACCGCCTATGTCACACCCATGTTCCGAAGACAGTAGATTATGTGGCGCAGACTCAAGCCTCGCACTCGCCGGACGGCGGTCGGGTGATCTTCGCTTCCGCATGGGGAGGCAGTGGAGACGAACCGCGCCCGGTCGGCTGCTATGTGGTCGATTTCAGGACATAGAGAAGGCGATATGACACCATTGTCGGATTGATCTTTCAGTACACCATCGGCACAGCCGCTGCTGATCAGCTAACTGTCAGCGGCCATGCCCGAGTGATCGACGGCGACACGATTGCCATCGGCAGTACCCACGTCAGGCTAAAAGGAGTGGACGCCGCCGAAAGGGGTACCGTGATAGGCGAGGAAGCGCGCCGTGCCATGATGGCCATCGTGGGTTACGACAACACCACAGGCGACCTGACCTGCGTCTTGACTGGCGAGAAGACTTGGCGTCGCGAAGTCGGTTACTGCTTCAGGCCTGACCGCACGGACATCAACCGTGCGATCATCGCCCAAGGAGCTGCGCTGGCCTGCCCCGCCTTGTGCGCAATTGCGCACTGGGGCGGGGCATCCAGTACGCCGCGGCTTCTCGGCTCAAGCACTGCTGTCTCTGGAATACTGGATCGCCCGATCAAGTCGGGCGACGACACTAGAGAGTGACGCTCAATGGATTGCATCGCTTCGCTCGCAATGACCTGATAAATCTTCGCCTACAAAAACCGCTGAGGAAACGCGCATGCTCACGCTCCATCATCTCAACGACTCGCGCTCGCAGCGGATTTGGTGGCTGCTGGAAGAACTCGGCACGCCCTATGAGATGAGGCGATACCAGCGCAATGCGGAGACGCGGCTGGCGCCGCCGGAGCTCAAGCAGATACATCCGCTCGGCAAGTCGCCGATCATCACCGATGGTGAGATCAGGATCGCGGAATCAGGCGCGATCGTCGACTACGTCATCCGCCGGTATGGCAAGGGGGCGATGATGCCGGCCCCGAATGGTGCCGAATACGAAGCCTATAACGAGTGGCTGCACTATTCGGAGGGATCGGCGATGCTCCCCTTGATGCTGAACCTCTACGTGTCGCGTTTGAAAGAGGCCGGAGCGCCGCTGCATCCGCGCATCGACAGCGAGATCGCCAACCATCTCGGCTATATCGATGGCGCGCTGGACGGCCGCGAGTTCTTCGTCGGCCCGTCGCTGACCGGCGCCGATATCCAGATGAGCTTTGTCGGGGAAATGGCAAAAGCGTTCGAAAAGCTCGGTCCGTATCCGAACCTGAAGGCGTGGCTGTCGCGCATGCATGCGCGGCCGGCGTTTCAGCGCTCGGTCGAGAAGGGCGGGGCGTACCGTTTTGCGAAATGACCCCATCGTCGGGGGCGATGCGGAGCATCGAACCTCAGATGCGCAATTGCGCATCGGGGAATCTCGAGATTCCGGGTCTGCGCCTTGCGGCGCATCCCGGAATGACGGACCCGGGGCTAGGGCTACGGTGGTCCGTAGGCAGCCCTCCTGGTTCCCGCCACCCCCACCATATCTTGCATAAATATCAAGCCTGTACCGCAAGTGCTTGGCCATTTCGGGCCGATGTGATATCCCGCAAGCGCTTCTTTCGACCGCCACACGTGACCGTCCGCACCCCCGCCTAATGGCCTGCGGCGGTGGAGATATTTCGCCGATGACCCCTCCGACCAGCTCCAGCGCGAAGCCCGCCAACACGCCCGATTCGTTTTTCACGGCGACCCTGGCCGAGGCCGACCCCGAAATCGCCGCCGCGATCAAGGGCGAGCTAGGCCGGCAGCGCCATGAGGTCGAACTGATCGCCTCCGAAAACATCGTCAGCCGTGCTGTCCTGGAAGCGCAGGGCTCGGTGATGACCAACAAATACGCCGAAGGCTATCCGGGCAACCGCTACTATGGCGGCTGCGAATGGGTCGATGTCGCGGAGACGCTGGCGATCGAGCGCGCCATAAAGCTGTTTGGCGCGCAGTTTGCCAACGTGCAAGCGAATTCCGGCAGCCAGATGAACCAGGCGGTATTTCTGGCGCTGCTGCAGCCCGGCGACACCTTTATGGGCCTCGATCTCGCCGCAGGCGGCCATCTCACCCACGGCTCGCCCGTCAATATGTCCGGCAAGTGGTTCAAGGCCTCGCACTACACGGTGCGGCGCGAGGATCAGATCATCGATATGGACGCGGTGGCGAAGCAGGCGGAAGAGGTGCGGCCAAAGCTGATCATCGCCGGCGGATCGGCCTATTCGCGTTCCTGGGATTTCAAGCGTTTTCGCGAGATCGCCGACAGCGTCGGCGCCTATTTCATGGTCGACATGGCGCATTTCGCCGGCCTCGTCGCCGGCGGCGTGCATGCGTCGCCGGTGCCGCATGCGCATGTCACCACGACCACCACGCATAAATCGCTGCGTGGCCCCCGCGGCGGCCTGATCCTCTGCAACGACGAGGCGATCGCCAAGAAACTGAATTCGGCGATCTTCCCGGGCCTGCAGGGCGGCCCGCTGATGCATGTGATCGCGGCCAAGGCGGTGGCGTTCGCCGAAGCGTTGCGGCCGGACTTCAAGGTCTACGCCAGGAACGTGGTGGAGAACGCGAAAGCGCTGGCGGAAGCCATGCGCGCGCACGGCTTTGATATCGTCTCCGGCGGCACCGACAACCACCTGATGCTGGTCGATCTCCGGCCCAAGGGCCTGAAGGGCAATGTGTCGGAGAAGGCGCTGGTCCGCGCGGCGATCACCTGCAACAAGAACGGCATCCCCTTCGATCCGGAAAAGCCGTTCGTCACTTCCGGTCTGCGTCTCGGCACGCCGGCGGCGACCACGCGCGGTTTTGGCGTCGCCGAGTTCCAGCAGGTCGCGGGCATGATCGCCGAAGTGCTGAACGCCATCGCGCAGTCGCAGGACGGCAAGGCGCTGCTCGTCGAAGCCGCGATCAAGGAACGTGTGAAGGCGCTGACCGACCGCTTCCCGATCTATCAATAGAGGTCTCGCAGGATGCGTTGTCCCAGCTGCAACAGTCTCGATACGCAGGTGAAGGACTCGCGTCCAACCGAGGATTCCGCCGTGATCCGGCGGCGGCGGGTGTGCATCACCTGCAATTTCCGCTTCACCACCTTCGAGCGCGTGCAGCTGCGCGAGCTCACGGTGATCAAGCGCAATGGCCGCCGGGTGCCTTTCGACCGTGACAAGCTGGTCCGCTCGCTACAGATATCGTTGCGCAAGCGCCCGGTAGATTCCGAACGGGTGGAAAAGATGGTCTCGGCCATCGTGCGCGAGCTCGAAAGCGGCGGCGAGGCCGAGGTGTCCTCGGAGGCCATCGGCGAGATCGTGATGGAGCATCTGCGTCAGCTCGATGACGTAGCCTATGTCCGCTTCGCCTCGGTCTATCGCAATTTCCGCGAGGCCAAGGATTTCGAGGCCGTGCTCGGCGAACTCTCGGGCGACGAGGATCCGCGGGTCGCGACGTTACGCAAATGATCTTCCGCATTCTGGAAGACCAGCTCGGCCAAAAGCTGAAAGACCAGAAGGCAGCCGACCAGCGCTTCATGCAGCTCGCTTTGACGCTCGGCCGGCGCGGGCAGGGCCGCACCTGGCCCAATCCGGCCGTTGGCGCGGTCGTGGTCAAGAATGGCGTCATCGTCGGGCGGGGCTGGACGCAGCCGGGCGGCCGGCCGCATGGGGAGCCGGAGGCCTTGAAGCGCGCCGGCGAGGCCGCCCGCGGCGCGACGCTCTATGTGACGCTGGAGCCCTGTTCGCATTTCGGTCGCTCGCCGCCCTGCGCGGATGCCGTGATTGCTGCCGGCATTGCGCGCGTCGTGTCGGCGATCGAGGACCCCAATCCGGAAGTGGCCGGGCAGGGCCATGCAAGGCTGCGTGCCGCCGGCATATCAGTCGATATCGGCCTGTGCGCGGACGAAGCGGCGCGCGACCACGCCGGGCATTTTCACCGCATCAGAGACAAGCGCCCGCAGGTGATCCTGAAGCTCGCGGTGTCTTCCGACGACAAGATCGGCGCCCGCGGCCGCAATCCGGTCGCGATTACGGGAGAGGCCGCGAGGACGCGGGTGCATCTGTTGCGCGCGCAATGCGACGCCATCCTGGTCGGGATCGGCACCGTGCTGGCGGACGATCCGCTGCTCACCTGCCGGTTGCCCGGCATGGAAGCGCGCTCGCCGGTGCGGGTGGTGCTGGATCGTGCGTTGCGCATGCCCGGCAACTCCCGCCTGGTTCATTCGGCGCGCCAGACGCCGCTGTGGGTGATGACATCGGATTTTGCCGAGGCGCCGGCCGCGATGAAGCTCGGCGCGGCCGGTGCGCAGGTGATGCGCGTCGCGTCCACGACTTCGCCGCCAGGGCTGGATCTGTCGGCCGTGCTGCACGCGCTTTCCGAAAAAGGCATCACCAGGCTGATGGTGGAAGGCGGCGCGCGGGTGGCGAGTTCATTCGTTGCGGCAGGCCTCGTTGATCAAATCTGGCTACTGCGCGGGCCGGATGCGGTCGGCGCCGACGGCGTCCCCGCGCTGGACGCATTGCCGCTCGCCGCCATCACGCAGTCGCCGGACTTCGAGGTTCGTGCTAGCGAGGCCCTCGGCAGAGACGTTCTGACAATCTACGATCGTTCGTAGGGTCGTCATGCCCGGGCTTGTCCCGGGCATCCACGTCTTGGCCGCTGGCGCTGCAAGAAGATCGTGGATGGCCGGGACAAGCCCGGCCATGACAGCGGTGAATCGGGAAGGATTTGATGTTTACGGGAATAGTCACCGATGTCGGCGAAATCGTCAGCCTGACGCCGACGGCACAGGGCCAGTTGCACCGCCTGCGCATTGCCTGCCGCTACGATCGGGCTGGCATCGCCGACGGCGCCTCGATCGCCTGCAACGGTGTCTGCCTGACCGTGGTCGGTTCCGGCGTCGAGCAGGGCAGGACCTGGTTCGATGTCGATGCCGCCGCCGAAACCCTCGGCATGACCACCGCAAAATACTGGGGCGTCGGAACCAAGCTCAATCTCGAGCGCGCGCTGAAGATCGGCGATGAACTCGGGGGGCATATCGTGGCGGGGCATGCCGACGGCATCGCCTCCATCGTGTTGCGCGACGATTTGCCCGATATGGCGCGGTTCGTGCTGCGCACGACGCGGGAGCTCGCGCGTTTCATCGCGGTGAAGGGCTCGATCACGCTGGACGGCGCATCTCTGACCGTGAACACCGTGGATGATGTCGACTTTTCGGTGCTCATCATTCCGCACACGCTCACGGTGACGACGATCGGTGGCTGGCGCGCCGGCAGCGAGGTGAATATCGAGGTCGATCTGATGGCCCGCTATGCGGCGCGGCTGTCGGAAATGAAGTAACGGCGGCCCTTGGCTTTAGGGGCCGCTGCGCCTAAAACCCGGCACAACTGACGCACAAATTCGATTGGTAATGTAATGGCAGACGCGCGGCGCGCACCCCTGAAGGACCAGACCGATATTGCCGGCGCGCGCGCGCTGATTGTCGAGGCGCGGTTCTATGACGACATCCAGGATGCGCTGATGGAAGGCGCTGTGGCCGAGCTGAAGGCCGCCGGCGTCAGCCATGACGTCATCACGGTGCCCGGCGCGCTGGAAGTTCCGGCCGCGATCGCCATTGCGCTCGACGCTGCCGAACAGAACGGCAAGCCGTACGACGCCGCGATTGCGCTGGGCTGCGTGGTGCGCGGTGACACCATCCATTTCGAGATCGTCTCGATGGAATCCTCGCGCGGGCTGATGGACCTGGCGATCGCGAGAAAATTTCCGCTCGGCAACGGCATCATCACCGTCAACACCGAGGCGCAGGCCTGGGCGCGGGCGCGGGCCAGCGAATTGAACAAGGGCGGCGACGCCGCGCGCGCGGCGCTCGCGATGCTGCGCATCAAACGGCGGCTGACAAAGGCCTGATCATGGCAGACAGCAGGAAGCCGGCCAAAGCACCGGACAAGAAGGGCGGCGACAAGAAGGCCAACCGCCGCGGCGCGGCGCGGCTCGCCGCGGTGCAGGCGCTCTACCAGATGGACATTGCCGGCGCGGGACTCGACGACATCTTCGCGGAGTTCGAGAGCTACTGGCTCGGCAACGAGGTCGAGGGCGAGACATATCTGCCGGCCGAGGCGGCGTTCTTTCGCGACGTCGTCTCCGGCGTGGTGCGCGATCAGGCCAAGCTCGATCCGTTGATCGACGACGCGCTGTCAAAAGGCTGGCCGCTGAAGCGGATCGACGCGATCCTGCGCGCGGTGTTGCGCGCGGGCTCCTATGAGCTGGAGCACCGCAAGGACGTGCCGGGCCGGGTCGTGGTGTCGGAATATGTCGACGTCGCGCATGCCTTCGTCGAAAAGGACGAGACGGGCATGGTCAATGCGGTGCTCGACCAGATCGCCCGCCAGTTCCGCGGCGATGAGTTTGCACGGGGCTAGCTGGACATTCTGCTGTCATCACCCGCGAAGGCGGGTGATCCAGTAGGCCGAGGCGTCTCGATTTATCACCGGCGTCTCTGGAATACTGGGTCGCCCGGTCAAGCGGGGCGATGACGAGTGAAGGGGCGTTGCGCGTCATGGCAGGTCGTCAACCAAATCCCTCCGGCGAAAACTCGCTGATCGCGCGCTATTTTCGGCCGATGGCGACCGACCCGGGCGCCTTCAATCTCGACGACGACGCTGCGGCCCTAAAACCATCCGGCGGCGACATCGTGGTGACGACGGATGCCATCGTCGAAGGCGTGCACTTCCTGCCTGACGATCCGCCCGACACGCTGGCGCGCAAGGCGCTGCGGGTGAACCTTTCCGATCTCGCGGCCAAGGGCGCAACGCCGGCGGGCTTCGTCCTGACGCTGGCGTTGCGCAATGCGGACGAAGGATGGCTTTCGCCGTTCGCGAAAGCGCTCGGCGAGGATGCCGCGGAGTTTGGCTGCCCGTTGCTCGGCGGCGACACGGTCTCGACGCCGGGGCCGCTGATGGTGTCGATCACGGCGTTCGGGCGCGTGGCGCCGGGCAGGATGGTCCATCGCAGCGGGGCAAAGCCCGGCGACCGCGTGGTGGTGACGGGGACGATAGGCGATGCCGCGCTGGGCCTCGACGTGCTTAAGGGCGGGGCGGTCGCAGCCGCGCTTGTGGGTGATGCCGCGGTCAGAGAAATGCTCGCGGGGCGTTACCGCGTGCCGCAGCCGCGCAACGCGCTGGCAAAGGCGGTGCGCGACCACGCCAGCGCAGCGATGGACGTATCCGACGGCCTCGCCGGCGATCTTGCAAAACTCTGCGCAGCGTCAGGAGTGTCGGCGGCCATCGATGTGGCGCGCATCCCGCTATCGCCGGCGGCTGCGACGTTGCTGGAGCGCCATGTCGTCGGCATCGAGACGCTCTTGTCCGGCGGCGACGATTACGAGATCCTGTGTGCGCTATCGGAGCGCCACTTCGAGGTGTTTATGCATCAGGCGCGGCAGGTCGGTATTCCCGCGACCTCGATCGGGACCATTGTCGCAGGCGTGGCGGCACCGGTCTTTCTGGATGAAGAGGGCAGGCAACTGGCTCTGAAGCGCTTGTCCTACAGCCATTTCTAGCATTCCAGCCGAAGTCCTGGATTGGCCGGCTAAATACCTGCCTAAATCGATCGTTTTTTGGCTCCCATGGCGTTGCGCCCGGGAGATGATTTTGGCAAGGTCCCGCCCGATTTAGGCCACCCTCTCACGAGGGAAAGGCCTATTTTTTAAGCGCTCCTCCGCGTCGCGGTGAGGGCGTGGGGGAACATCAAGATCTGAGGCAAATTCAATGTCAGCACTATGGGTGATCGTGCTCTGCGGAGCGCTTTCGATTGTTTACGCGATCTGGGCTACGACATCGGTTCTAAAAGCGGACGCCGGCAATCCGCGGATGCAGGAAATCGCGGCGGCTGTTCGCGAAGGCGCGCAGGCCTATCTTCGCCGCCAATACACCACGATCGGCATGGTCGGCATCGTGATCTTCGCATTGCTCGCCTACTTCCTCGGCATGCTGGTTGCGGTCGGTTTCGCGATCGGCGCGATCCTGTCGGGCGCGGCCGGCTTCATCGGCATGAACGTGTCGGTTCGCGCCAACGTCCGTACCGCGCAGGCGGCGACGACGTCGCTGGCGGGTGGGCTTGAGCTGGCCTTCAAGGCCGGCGCCATCACCGGCATGCTGGTGGCTGGTCTCGCTCTGCTCGGCGTCACGATCTATTTCGCCTTTCTCACCCACTTCATGGGCCTTGCCGCGAACAGCCGCACGGTCGTCGACGCCATGGTCGCGCTTGGCTTCGGTGCCTCGCTGATCTCGATCTTTGCCCGTCTCGGCGGCGGCATCTTCACCAAGGGCGCCGACGTTGGCGGCGACCTCGTCGGCAAGGTCGAGGCCGGCATTCCCGAGGACGATCCGCGCAATCCCGCCACGATCGCCGACAACGTCGGCGACAATGTCGGCGACTGCGCCGGCATGGCGGCCGACCTGTTCGAGACCTATGCGGTGACCGCGGTCGCCACCATGGTGCTGGCCGCGATCTTCTTTGCCAAGTCGCCGCTGCTGGTGAACATGATGACGCTGCCGCTCGCCATCGGAGGCATCTGCATCATCACCTCGATCATCGGCACCTTCTTCGTCAAGCTAGGCGCCAGCCAGTCGATCATGGGCGCTCTCTACAAGGGCCTGATCGCCACCGGCATCCTGTCGCTGATCGGCGTCGCCGGCGCCATCTATTGGCTGATTGGCTTCGGTCCGCTCGGTGTGAAATCTGCCGCGGGCGTCGAGTATACCGGTATGGCGCTGTTCGAATGCGGCATCGTCGGCCTCGTCGTTACCGGTCTGATCATCTGGATCACCGAATACTACACCGGCACCGACTACCGCCCGGTGAAGTCGATTGCGGCGTCGTCCGTTACCGGTCACGGCACCAACGTGATCCAGGGGCTGGCGATCTCGATGGAAGCGACCGCGTTGCCCGCGATCGTCATCATTGCCGGCATCCTCGTCACCTACAGCCTGGCCGGCCTGTTCGGTATCGCGATTGCGACCACCACGATGCTGGCGCTGGCCGGCATGATCGTGGCGCTCGACGCCTTCGGCCCGGTCACCGACAACGCCGGCGGCATCGCCGAAATGGCCGGCCTGCCGAAGGAAGTTCGCAAGTCGACCGACGCGCTGGATGCGGTCGGCAACACCACCAAGGCGGTCACCAAGGGCTACGCGATCGGCTCCGCCGGTCTCGGCGCGCTGGTGCTGTTTGCGGCCTACAATGAGGACCTCAAGTTCTTCATCGCCGACCCCGCGAACCACGCCTATTTCAAGGGCGTCAATCCGGACTTCTCGCTGAACAACCCTTACGTCGTCGTCGGTCTGCTGTTCGGTGGCCTCTTGCCATATCTGTTTGGCGCGATGGGCATGACCGCGGTCGGCCGCGCGGCTGGCGCGATCGTCGAGGAAGTGCGACGCCAGTTCCGCGAAAAGCCCGGCATCATGCAGGGCACCGACAAGCCTGATTACGGCAAGGCGGTCGATCTGCTCACCAAGGCGGCGATCAAGGAAATGATCATCCCGTCGCTGTTGCCCGTGCTGTCGCCGATCTTCGTCTACTTCGCGATCTACACGATCGCGGGCGGCGGCGCGGCCGGCAAGTCGGCGGCGTTCTCGGCCGTCGGCGCGATGCTCTTGGGCGTGATCGTGACCGGTCTGTTCGTCGCGATCTCCATGACCTCGGGCGGCGGCGCCTGGGACAACGCCAAGAAGTACATCGAGGACGGCCACTACGGCGGCAAGGGCTCCGACGCGCACAAGGCGGCGGTCACCGGCGACACCGTTGGCGATCCCTACAAGGATACGGCCGGTCCCGCGGTAAACCCGATGATCAAGATCACCAACATCGTGGCGCTCCTGCTGCTGGCGATCCTGGCGCACTGATCTGGCGCAGGTCTGGTAAAATGCAAAACCCCGCGGTGCGAGCCGCGGGGTTTTTGTTTTGCATTGACGTCGTTCGGTGTGCTTGCCGAATTGATCGGCTTCCGCCAACGATGTCCGCTGAGAACCAGACGCGAACAACACGGAGATCAATCGATGTCGCTTTCATCCGCCCGGAACTATGCGCTCCGCGCCTCCAAGTCGCAGGACCAGAAGGAGGCCATCGAGCTGCTGTCGAAGGCGATCCTCGAATTGGCGATGTCAATTGAGGCCACCGACGCCAAGGTCAAGAAGATCAACAAGTCTTCGTAGTGTTTGCCTGGACGGCTACCCCGGCCAACGGGTCGGGCGAATGCGTGCGATGACAGACTCAGCGAAGCAACGCGCAATTCCAATGCGGAAATGGTCTGATTGCTTCGTCGCGTGCGCTCCTCGCAATGACGGTGGTTACTACTTCACCTCCATCTGCAGGCCTTCCTTCTCGATGATGGCCGCGAACTTTCTGGTCTCGGCGTCGACGAATTCGGAAAATTGCTGCGGCGTTGCCCAGTCGGCGCGGGCGCCCATCGCGGCGATGTTCTTCTTGATGTCGTCGCGCTCCAGCATCGCCTTCACCTGCTTGTTGAGCTCATCGACGACCGCCGGCGGTGTCGACTTCGGCAGGAACACGGCGAACCACGAGGAAACGTCGAATTTTGCCAGCTCCGGCGCGGCCTCGCGCATGGTCGGCAGTTTTGGCGCCGAGCCGCTGCGCTCGGGCGTGGTGACGCAGAGCCCGTTGAGCGTGCCATCCAGCACCTGCGGCAGCGACGGGTAGAGATTGTCGAACAGGATCTGGATGTCGCCGGCAAGCCCGGCCTGCAGTGCGGGGCCCGCGCCGCGGAACGGTACGTGCGTCATCTTCAGCCCGGTGAGCTGCAGGAACCAGGCGCCGGTAAGGTGAGGGCTCTGGCCGGTGCCGGAGGAGCCGTAGGTGAGCTTGTCCGGATTGGCCTTGAGGTAGGCGACCAATTCCGGGATCGATTTGATCCCGGTCGAGGGATGCGCGGAAACGATGTTCGGGATCCGGATCATGTTGGAGACCGGCTGCAATTGCTCCGGCTTGTAATTCAGGTTCTTGAAGATGCTGTAGGCGATCGCGTTCGGGCCGGGGTTGCCGATCAGGATGGTGTGCCCGTCGCCCTTGTTGCGCGCGACCTCCGACGTGCCGATGGTACCGCCGGCGCCCGACCGGTTCTCCACGATCGCGGATTGACCCCAGACGGTCTGCAGATGCGCCGCCAGCAGCCGGCCCATCACGTCGCTAGAGCCGCCGGCTGCCGCCGGCACGATCAGGCGGACGGTTTCGGTGGGTCGCCAGTCGCCTGCGCCAAGGCTCGCGCGCGGCAGGACGGCCGCGGCCGAAACGGCGGCCGCGCCGGTCAGCACGCGGCGGCGGGAAAATGCTTTTGTCACGTCTTCGCTCCCCTGCTTGGCTTCTGTTTTGACGACAGCGTAGGGACGGCGAGGCAGTCCGGCAAGCCAACGACTTGGCGCAGGGAGACTTTATTTTTGACGCGTTTTCCTAGCGTGGACCGGCGTCCACTTCGCTCAAAAACGGGCTAGTTAAAGCTGAGTAGTTTGAACAGCGGCGTCAGGTAGCTCAACTCCTGGCCGGAGGTCTGCGTTGTACGGCTGATGAAGTCGAAGATCCTGCCGTCCTGCAGGCCGTAATTGGCAAGCCGCCGCACCTGGCGGTTCTTGTCGAAATAGATCGCGATCACGCGCTGGTCGACAACCTTCTGGTTCATGAAGGCGACCGGACGCTCGGAGCGCTGGGAGATGTAATAGAAGACTTCGCCATCGAGGGTCGCGACCGTGGAGGGCGTGCCCATCACGATTAGCACCTGGTCCTGGCTCGCGCCGATCGGAATCTGTTCGAGCGCGCCGACGGGCAGGATGTAGCCCTTCTGGAATTGCTCGCCGGTGCAGGCGCCGAGGATCGCGCAAACCAGGCCGATGGCGGCAAGGCTGCGCCAGCGCGCAATCACGCCGCGCGGCGAGGGCACGCGGGAGCATGTTTGGCTGAGTTTGGTCATTTGCGGAACTGGTCCGTCCCCTTGCATCGCGCGAGGCGTTGACGTACCGGGCACGCATACGAATTGCAACATGCGCGAGCCGCAAGGGCTCGCATGCGGAACCCACAATGCTCTGGCCGTTCAATCACTTCAGGAAACCCCGGCTTCGTCCGCGCGGCACCATTGAGACCATCTATGGCATGATCGTGGCGCAGGTGCGAGAACCGTCGTTTTATCGGGACTTGGGCGTACCGGATACGGTTAACGGGCGTTTTGACCTGCTTTTGGTGCATTTGTGGCTGATGTTGCGCCGTCTGAAGTCAGCAGAGGGCGGTTTGGACCTGTCGCAGGCCCTGTTCGACCATTTCTGCAACGATATGGACGACAATCTGCGCGAAATGGGCGTTGGCGACCTTACAGTACCCAAGCGGATGCAGGCCTTCGGCGAAGCATTTTACGGTCGCACCGCGGCCTACGATCTGGCTCTGACCGCCGGCCATGAGGCGCTTGCGCAGGCGTTTTGCAAAAATATCCTCAACGGCGCAAACATCGAAAAAGCGCGACATCTCGCCAGCTATGCCGAAGATGCGATCGCCAGCCTGGCCGGGGCCGACGACGCGGCGTTATTGGGCGGGGCAGCGAAATTTCCCCGGCCGGATCAAGCGAGCGCACAGCAATGAGCAGGACTGGCATGACCGAAAAACCGGACCCCTGGCGTGTACCTGTCACCGTCGCGCAAGTGCCGGAAACCGGCCTGCATCGCGACATCGAGGCCGACATGGCCGTGCGCGCGGCGATGGCCGACGTGGCCGGATTGCGCGAAGTCGTCTCGGCGCAGGCCTCCTTCGACGTGACGCCGAAGAGCGGCGGGCGCTTTCACGTGGCCGGGCAGGTGCGGGCGCGGGTCGGACAGACCTGCGTGGTGACGCTGGAGGAGATCGAGAACGAGCTCGACGAGCCGATCGACCTGATCTTCGCGCCGCCAGACCAGATTCCCCAAATGGCCGATCTGGTCGATAATGCCGAGGAGAGCGACGAGGACACGCCGGATCCGCCGGAGCCGATCGTTGACGGCATCATCGATCTCGGCCGCCTCGCCACCGACGCGCTGTTTCTCGCGATCGATCCGTATCCGCGCAAGCCGGATGCGGTTTTTGAAACTGTCGTCGAGGCCGCCGATCCCGAGGATCATCCATTTGCCGCGCTCAAGGCGCTGAAGGCCGACGCGCAGAAGCCCACCGCCAAGAAGCCCAAAGGCAAGTGAGCCAGGGCAAGTGCGATGAAGTTAAATACAAATCGGTAGGTTTGCATGGCATATCAAGTGATTGCGGTGTCTCATCAGAAATGACAGATAAGTATCTGAGATAAATCGATTATTTGATTTGGCTCGCTTCCCGATCGTGTCGATTCCGGCTTGCCGCCGACATCGGTCAAGAGTTGTGTCAGGACGGGGACACGCTATTGTCGCGGCCCGGCGGGGGTGTGGCGTTGCACCCGGCCGAGCCCCGCCGACGGCGGTGGCTTCCAGCGAGCGGCCAGGTTCTTTGAAGGCCGTCAGAGATCAGGTTTCCGGGACGTTCATGCCGCAAAAGGTTCGAATCGCGCTTGACGCCATGGGTGGCGATGCCGGCGCATCGGTCGTCGTTCCCGGCGCCGCTATTGCATTGAGCCGGCATCCCGACACTGAATTCCTGCTATTCGGCGACCGCGCGCGCATCGAGCCGGAACTCGCCAGGCATCCAGCGCTGAAGGCGGCCTCGCGGGTCTTCCACACCGACGTTACGGTCAGTATGGAGGACAAGCCGAGTCAGGCGCTGCGGCGCGGCCGCAAGACCTCCTCGATGTGGCTCGCGATCGACGCGGTCAAAAAGGGCGAGGCCGACGTCGTGGTCTCCGCCGGCAATACCGGCGCGCTGATGGCGATGGCGCGGTTCAATTTGCGCACGCTGCCTGGCATCGATCGCCCGGCGATTGCGGCGGTGTGGCCGACCCTGCGCGGCGATTCCGTGGTGCTGGATCTCGGCGCCACCATCGGCGGCGACGCGCACCATCTGGTCGCGCTTGCCGTCATGGGCAGCGCGATGGCAAGCGTGCTGTTCAATCTCGAACGTCCCAGCGTCGGCCTGCTCAATATCGGCGTCGAGGAAATCAAGGGCCATGAGGAAATCCGCGAGGCCGCCGAGTTGCTGCGCGCGATGAACCTGCCGCAGCTCAATTATGTCGGCTTCGTCGAGGGCGACGGTATCGGCAAGGGACTCGCCGACGTGATTGTCACCGAAGGCTTCAGCGGCAATATCGCGCTGAAGGCGGCCGAGGGAACCGCGCGCCAGATATCGGAGCTGTTGCGCAACGCCATGTCGCGCAGCTGGCTCTCGCGCATCGGCTACCTGTTCGCCCGGGACGCCTTCAAGGCGCTGCGCGACAAGATGGACCCCTCCAAGTCCAATGGCGGTGTGCTGCTCGGCCTGAAGGGCGTGGTGGTCAAGAGCCATGGTGGAACCGACGCCGAAGGCTTTGCCTATGCGGTCGATTATGGCTATGAGATGGTCCACTACGATCTGCTCACCAAGATCAATCAAATGCTTAATCGCGACGGCAGCGCGCTCAATCAGGCGCAGACCTCGCAGGAGGCTGTCTCGTGACTGCGATACGTTCGGTCGTGCTCGGCTGCGGCTCTTATTTGCCGCAGCGGGTGCTGACCAATGCCGAACTGGCGGCCAAGATCGATACATCGGACGAATGGATCGTACAGCGGACCGGCATCCGCGAGCGCCATATCGCCGCCGAGGGCGAGTTCACCTCGCATCTGGCGATCAATGCGGCACGGGCGGCGCTGGCCGATGCCGGTGTTGACGCCCAGTCGATCGATCTGATCGTGCTGGGGACCTCGACGCCCGACAATACCTTTCCCGCTACCGCGGTCGCGGTTCAGAACGAGCTTGGCATCCGTCACGGCGCGGCCTTTGACCTGCAGGCCGTCTGTACCGGCTTCGTCTACGCGCTCGCGACCGCTGACAATTTCCTGCGCCTGGGCACCCACAAGCGCGCGCTGGTGATCGGCGCCGAGACGTTTTCGCGAATTCTCGACTGGACCGACCGCGGCACCTGCGTGCTTTTCGGCGACGGCGCGGGCGCGGTGGTACTGGAGGCGCAGGAGCAGTCGGGCAAGCCGTCCGACCGCGGCGTGTTGACGACGCATCTGCGCTCCGACGGCCGCCACAAGTCGAAACTGTTTGTCGACGGCGGACCGTCCTCGACCCAATCCGTTGGCCACCTGCGGATGGAAGGCCGTGAGGTCTTCAAGCACGCGGTCGGCATGATCACGGACGTGATCGTGGATGCGTTCAAGGCGACAGGGGCGACCGCCGAGGACATCGACTGGTTCGTGCCGCATCAGGCCAACAAGCGAATCATCGACGCTTCCGCGCACAAGCTCCATATTGCACCGCAAAAGGTGGTGCTGACCGTCGACCTTCACGGCAACACCTCGGCGGCATCGATACCGCTGGCGCTGTCGGTCGCGGTCAGGGATGGACGCATCAAGAAGGGCGATCTCGTGCTTCTGGAGGCGATGGGCGGCGGATTTACCTGGGGTTCGGCGCTCGTGCGCTGGTGAGAGAACGCGCACAAATTCGATGCAATTTAACGGCGTGTTTCATGCGGTTGCATGATGGTCACTGTTGACCATCGTGTGCTAACCTCCTAATTTCAGGGAATAAATTGTTCGCCGAGAGTGTGGGGCAGGCGATGACCAACGGAACCGGCAAAACAGTGACGCGGGTTGATTTGTGCGAGGCAGTCTACCAGAAGGTGGGGCTGTCGCGCACCGAATCCTCGGCGTTCGTGGAACTCGTCCTGAAAGAGATTACCGATTGTCTGGAGAAGGGCGAGACAGTGAAGCTGTCGTCGTTCGGTTCCTTCATGGTGCGCAAGAAGGGCCAGCGTATCGGCCGCAATCCGAAGACCGGTACCGAGGTGCCGATCTCGCCGCGTCGTGTGATGGTGTTCAAGCCGTCGGCTATTCTGAAGCAGCGGATCAATGGTCATGCGCCCAGCAATGGCGAGGGCAAGTCTGAATAGGCTCTGCAACAAGCTCAGCTGAGAGGAGCGGCATTTGGACAAGGCGCCGGATGCATTCCGTACCATCAGCGAGGTCGCCGACGATCTCGACATCCCCCAGCATGTCCTGCGGTTTTGGGAGACGCGGTTCGCCCAGATCAAACCGATGAAGCGAAGCGGCGGGCGGCGGTATTACCGCCCGGACGATGTCGATCTGTTGCGGGGCATCCGCCGCCTCTTGTATGGCGAGGGCTACACCATTCGCGGTGTGCAGCGGATCCTGAAGGAACACGGCATCAAGGCTGTGCAGGGTGTTGCCGACCAGAGCGCCGCGGTGTCGTTCGGCGCCGTCGAGGAGGCGATCGGAAAGAGCCTCAACGAGCCCGATGAGGCCGAGACCCCGACCGTCGAATCCGACGACGATGATTTTGATGGAGAAGAGCAGGGCATCGATTATCGTTTCGTCGAGCCCGATGAAGACGGCATTTTGGCGTCGTTCGGCAAGCGCCGGACGGCTTCCAGAGCTCAAGCGGCCGCTCCCGCCCCAGCGCGGGGGCTCGCGAGCGCCGATCGCGAGCGCCTCGAACGCGTGCTTCAGGATCTCATTGTCTGCCGGCAATCGCTCGATGCCGCGCTGAAGGATGGCTGAGCCCCGACTTCGCGGTTTACGGCTGGGTCGAGGTTGGCAGGTGCACCGGTTCGCGATGAATCTCGCGGCCTGAACTCGTTGAGGACTACGATCGCGAGATCCGGCTCGTCGCGACCCTCGTTTCGAAAGCGCGCCGCGAGGAGTTTGCTGTGCTCGATTGCTTCGGAATCCAATCGAAACTGCTTTCCAACCCGGTCGCGGACGGGAACTCCATCCCTCATATCGAAGTAGAATGTCCGCACGTCCCGTTCGCCTCTTGTTCTTCTACGCTGAAAGCAGGTTTTGGATCTCTGCCAGGCCGGATCATCCGCGCCATGGGCCGCGGCCAAGCATCGGAAAGACCAGCGTTATTGTTGCTACGGCATGGATGGGAACCGCGGTTTGATTTCGCTCAATTGCGACCAGGCCGCGACGTGACGTCGCCGACCGATCGGAGGGCACGGGCAGAACCTGATCCAGAGCCGGGGAGTTGTGGATGAGACAGCGAAAGGGCCGGCCGGAGCGGAAAGGGAAGGCCAGCAGATGGTTCGCGGGCGCTTCTCCCGCCTTGCGCGGCGGCCTGATCGCAGCTAATGGAACGGCATCGGAGCGTGGCGCAGCCCGGTTAGCGCACTAGTCTGGGAGACTAGGGGTCGGAGGTTCAAATCCTCTCGCTCCGACCAAGAAAGCCCTGCAATTGCAGGGCTTTTTGCATTTTGGGGCTTCCCGGTCCCAGATACGAAATGAAATAGGAACGAAATAGCCCAAACAGGCGTGGTGGACGGTAAAAGTCCCCGAAAAGTCCCCGCAATGGCGGGAAGGCTCTCTCGATGTTTCTTTTCGACGTGAGAATTCACTTTAGGCCCGAAAAACGGGCGCCTAAACGCGGAAATCCTGATTCTTTCGAAGACCGCTAGTCCAGGTAACGAGTGGTCGTACTTTGGTTGCAGCTCTGATCTGGGCAACATCAATATTAATATTCCGCTCTCGCTAGGCACGTTGATATCTGGGAACGATACGCGCTCACCTATTGGGACTCTGGGCCTACCCGCGTAAATTGTGGGCAAGGGCAGAGGAGAGCAAATGAGCACGGAGGATGGGGGTGAGCCGATAGCGGCAACCTCGAAAAAGAAGGCCGCCAAGAATAAACCTAAGCGCGCAAAGAAGGCCGCCAAGAGCAAGACTAAAGCGAGCGGGGGCACGGCAAAATTTCCTCGTCATAGCGTTGAGAAAGCGCTGCGTATTCCCAAAGCGATCATCGACCAAAACGCGGGGCACGAATGTACTGACGCCGAGAGCGCCGAGTTCGTCGGTGTCGGCTATAATGGGCCCTACAAGGTAGAAGTCAGTTCTTCCATTAAATATGGTTTTCTAGAGCGTACTGGTCCCGGTCGGATAATCGTGACTGATAGAGCGCGCCAAGCGATCCGCCCGCAAAAAGCGGGTGATGACGTCGAAGCGTTCCGGCAGGCTGTTCTTGACGCGCCGGAAATCTCCGAGGTCTACACTCACTATCGCGGCGAATACCTTCCGGACGATGGATTCTTCGAGCATGCGCTTGAGGATAAATTTTCGATCCCCGCTGAGAAGGTAGCCGAATTCAAAGAGGTATTTCTCGCATCGCTGCAAAGCGCCCAGCTTGTCGAGAAAAAGGACGACAAGTATCGCATCTTAGATACCAAGGGTGCTACCGAGGAAGGCACCTCCACAATCAAGAAGCTGAGCACCGCGGCCAAAGTCAGCGCAAGCGATAGCTGCTTCGTCCTAATGCCCTTCGGCCCGCCAGTCGGCGACTATTATCAGCAAATCTATGAGCCGGCGATCAGGAAGGCTGGTCTGCGTCCTATGAGAGCGGATGCAGATATCTTCGGAACGGGCAAAATCATCGATCAAATCTGGGACGGCATCAATGTAGCGAAGGTGCTTGTTGCCGAACTGACGAGCAGAAATCCCAACGTGTTTTACGAATTGGGCTTGGCGCACGCCCTTGATAAACCAGTCGTGCTCGTTTCTTCTAACGAGGACGACGTGCCCTTCGACCTAAAACATATTCGCGTCATCTACTACAATGTCAGCGATCCATTTTGGGGCGAGAAGCTAATTGAAAAGGTCGCAGAAAATATTCTTTCTGCCTTGAGCAATCCAGAAGAGGCGGTCTTCAAACGAGCGCTTAATCGGTGAATCTGGGGCGCTCCATTTGTCGACGAAGCCGAGTTGCGCGTGTCCACGGTGGGCGGATCGTATCGATTGTACCCGCCTCCGCAGCCGGCGAGCGGCGCTCTCGGTCTAGCTAAAGCGCAGCCGGGTTTCCTTACCAGGCTCGTGACCGACCTCTCGGCCAGCTCGCGGCATGCGGACTTGTGCTGAACCAGTGGGTTGCGCGTGCCATTGAGTTGAAACCAATCGCGGGCACGATATCGGGCTTTCATTGCTCGAGGCGTTCGAATTTTCCGAGTGACGCTGTTCGCGCCCGCCCGACAGAACAAGCCGTCCGGGCGATCACCGGATGGCTCATTCCGCAACTGCCGGCACGACGCCGGTTCTGTCGCACACTGCCTATCTAGGCGGGCCGTCGCCCCCGGGGCAGAGCGGCGGTCCCTGTCGGGCGCTACGCATGGCCGGGTTTGCGACGTTGGCCAAATCCTCTCGCTCCGACCATTTTTCAATTGATCGATCGCGTTTTGGGGCGCGGCTAGATGCCGAGGACCCAAACGGCGACAATGGTGGCGAGCACGGCCAGGCCACTGATGGTCCAACCTGTCACGTAAGCCGAACCCTCCGTTTCCGGTTGATCCACCATGGTATCGCGCCAGTACGTCATGACGGCCTCCCATAGATTGCCTCTTGTGGGTAAGTAGCGCCGGAAGGCTGAAGGTTCAAACGAACGTGCGGGTGGATCGGCTTGATCTCTGCGAATTGGTTTCCAA
>CAWAYC010000029.1:0-231635 GCA_963786115.1 uncultured Alphaproteobacteria bacterium | reverse complement strand
CCGGGTCGAGGAAGCCGAGCGAGGCGTTGGTCGGCGTCACCAGCCAGCCGCCGTCGTCGAGGCGGACGCTGATATTGCCCGACGAACCCGGCGTCAGGCCGCGCTCGAACAGCGAGCGGCCGAAGCGGCAGATGTCCTCACGAAGCTTGGTTTCGCCCATCGCCATATCCTTACTCTTCGCGTTTTCTCATGCTTTGGCAGCGTGGCCAAGCCGTGTTACCCAAGGGCAAAGCCGAAACAGAAGCTTGAGGAACCGCCACATGCCTGAAGCAGCAAAACCGCTGATAGCCGTGATCGGACTGGGCTCGATGGGATTTGGCATGGCGACCTCGCTCAGGCGCGCCGGCTTCGAGGTGACGGGCTGCGATGTCTCGGCCGATAGCGTGGCGCGCTTCGTCAAGGACGGCGGCAAGGGCGCCGAGACGCCGGCGGAGGCCGCCAGGGCAGCCGATATCGTCGTCAGCGTCGTGGTCAACGCCGCGCAGACTGAAACCATCCTGTTCGGCGCCGATGGCGTCGCGGAAACGCTTCCCAAGGGCGCGGTCTTCGTCTCCTCCGCCACCATGGATCCCGACATCGCGCGGCGGCTCGCCAGGCAACTGGAGGCCACCGGCCGGCATTATCTGGACGCGCCGATCTCCGGTGGCGCGCAGCGTGCGGCGCAAGGCGAACTCACCATTCTGGCGTCCGGCAGCTCAGCGGCTTTCGCCAAAGCGCGCCCCGCGCTCGATGCCATGGCGGCAAAACTCTATGAACTCGGCGACGCCGCCGGCCAGGGCGCCGCGTTCAAGATGATCAACCAATTGCTCGCCGGCGTGCATATTGCGGCGGCCTCCGAAGCGATCGCGTTTGCCGCCAAGCAAGGGCTGGATATCCGCAAGGTCTATGAAGTAATCACCGCCTCCGCCGGCAATTCCTGGATGTTCGAGAACCGGATGCCGCATGTGCTCGACGGCGACTACACGCCGCGCAGCGCGGTGGAGATCTTCGTGAAAGACCTCGGCATCATCCAGGACATGGCACGCTCGGCCAAATTCCCGGTGCCGGTCGCGGCCGCCGCGCTGCAGATGTTTCTGATGACGGCGGCATCAGGCATGGGCCACGATGACGATGCTTCGGTGGCGCGGATGTATGCCCGCGTCACCGGCACCAAGTTGCCCGGCGAGCCGAAGTAAGCCAGCGAGCAAGAGGACATACCATGCCCCGTTTCGCCGCCAATCTTTCGATGATGTTCAGTGAGGTTCCGTTCCTCGACCGGTTCGACGCTGCAGCGAAAGCCGGCTTTACCGCCGTGGAATTCCTGTTTCCCTACGATCACCCGGCTGAAGAGGTCGGCAAGCGGCTGCACGGCAATGGCTTGACCCAGGCGCTGTTCAACCTGCCGCCGGGCGATTGGGCGGCCGGCGAAAAAGGCTTTGCGGCCCTGCCGAAACGTTTCGACGACCTCAAGAAGAGCCTCGACACCGCGCTGCCTTACGCGCAGGCGACCGCCGTCAAGCGGCTGCATTTGATGGCGGGCATCGCCGATCGCAGCGACGCCAAGGCGTTGGAGGCGTTTTACAAGTCGGTGGCGTGGGCGGCGGAATTCTTCGCGCCGCACGGCCTTGATGTCGTGATCGAGCCCATCAATTCGCGCAACGTGCCGGGCTATTTCCTCAATGATTTTATCTTTGCGCGCGACCTGATCAATGAGCTGAAAATCCCGAACCTGAAGTTGCAGTTCGACATCTACCACTGCCAGATCATCCATGGCGACGTGACCATGCGGCTGCGCGAGATGATGCCGATCATCGGTCATATCCAGATCGCCAGTATTCCTTCGCGCAACGAGCCCGACGGGGAGGAATTGAACTATCCGTTCCTGTTCAATGAGCTCGACCGGCTCGGCTATGGCGGTTTTGTCGGCTGCGAATACAACCCGCGCGGCAAGACCACCGATGGCCTTGGCTGGTTCAAGTCCTATGCCGGAGCAAAGCCATGACGCTGGCGCTGGGTTGTATCGCTGACGATTACACCGGTGCTTCCGACCTCGCCAATACGCTGACGCGCGCCGGTCTGCGCACGGTGCAGACCATCGGCGTGCCTGCCGGCGATCTCGCGCTGCCCGAGGTCGATGCGGTGGTGGTCTCCCTGAAAAGCCGTTCGATCGATGCGGGCCTTGCGGTGACGCGCTCGCACGCGGCCGAAAAATGGCTGCGTGGCCGCGGCGCCGGCCATGTGCTGTTCAAGATCTGCTCGACCTTCGATTCCACCGACGCCGGCAACATCGGCCCGGTGATGGATGCGTTGCGGGCGGATTCCGGCGAAGCGATCGTGCTGGTGACGCCGGCTTTTCCCGAAACCGGGCGCACCGTCTATCAGGGCAATCTGTTCGTCGGCGCCGTGCCGTTGAACGAAAGCCCGCTGAAGGATCATCCGCTCAACCCCATGCACGATTCCAATTTGGTGCGGGTGCTGGCGCGCCAGAGCAAGACCAGGGTAGGGCTCGTCGACCTCGCGGTATTGGCGCGCGGCGCGGATGCCGTCCGCGGGCATCTCGCCGATCTCGCCGGTAAGGGGTTTGGCGCCGCCATCGTCGATGCCGTATTCGACCGCGATCTGGAGACGATCGGCGTGGTGGCGCTGGATCATCGTCTTTCGGTCGGCGCCTCCGGCATCGGGCTCGGTATTGCGCGGGCGCTGGTCGCCACGGCCAACGTCAAACCGGATTCAGTTACCGCTATTCCCGATGCGCCGGTCGGCGGACCGGCGGCGTGCCTGGCCGGCAGCTGTTCGCAGGCGACGCTGCAGCAGATCGCCAACGCCGAAAAGGCGATGCCGGTGCTGCATCTCGATCCCGATCGCGTGGTCGCGGGCAAGGAGGAAGCACGGCGGGCGCTGGCCTGGGCGAGCGAACGAATCAGTCAGGGGCCGATTCTTATCGCGAGCAGTTCGACGCCGGATGAAGTCGCAGCTCTGCAATCTCGTCATGGCCGCGATGCAGCCGGACATGCGATCGAGCAGGCGATGGCCGATATCGCTGAAGGCCTGGTCAAGGCGGGCGTCCGGCGACTGGTGGTTGCGGGCGGTGAAACTTCAGGCGCCGTCGTGGATCGCCTGAAAATTCCGGGCTTTCTGGTCGGCGCAGAGATCGCCGCGGGCGTGCCTGTATTGCGCGCGGTCGGTGCTGACAGCGGCGAGATGTTGCTTGCACTGAAATCAGGCAACTTCGGTGGCCCGGAATTTTTCTCCGACGCGCTGAAGTTGATGCGCTGAACGCTCTCGCGTTCATTTCTTGGTGACGCCTGTTGGTTACCGTAATCCTACGGGGTGGCAAGTTAACGCAACCTCAGGGGCGACCGAGGTCTGATGCCGGCGGGCATCCTCTGTTCAACCAACTTTCGATTGTCACAATCCGGCGGACTCAAATCCGTCCAACACCAAGAGACCTCACGCCATGTTCGCCAAGTTCTCGATCCGCTCCAAAATCATCGCCGTTGTCGCGCTACTGCTCGTCATGATGTCGGGCATGGGGTTGCTGGCAGTCGGGGACATGCGGGCCATCAATGCCAACACGGTGGATATCACCACCAACTGGCTGCCGAGCGTTCGCGTGCTCGGCGAACTGCGCGCCGGCGTCATCACCTATCGCAACGTGATCCGCGAGCACATGTTGTCCGAGACGCTTGCTGAAAAGGAGGCTGCGGAAAAGACGCTGGCCACCGTCGTCGAAGGCAACACCAAGCTTCGCCAGATCTACGAAACGATGATCACTTCGCCGGAAGAACGGGCTCTTTATGCCGAGTGGTCCAAGACCTGGGATGCCTACAAGAAGGGCACGCAGGAAGTCATGGCGCTGTCGCGCAAGGCCGCCGGCCAGATGGCGCACGACGCACACGAACTGAATACCAAGACCGTCAACAAGATCGGGCTCGAGGCCGACGATATCCTGAAGAAGGATATCGATCTCAACAATGCCGGCGCCGACAAGGTTGCCCGCGCCGCCGCCGACAGTTACGCCTCGGCCTTCATCATGCTCGCGGTCATCCTCGGCATCGCCGTGATCATGGGCATTGCCATCAGCTTCTATCTGGTGCGCGACGTTTCGTCCGCCATCGCTTCCATCGTCACCACGATGCAGGCGCTGGGCAAGGGCGACCTCGGCGCGGAAGTGCCGCATCAGGGCGCGAAGACTGAAATCGGCGCCATGGCCGACACCCTGCAGGTGTTCAAGGAAGCGCTGATCGCCAAGAAGGCCGCCGACGAGGCTGCCGCCGCGGACGCGGAAGCCAAGATCGAGCGCGGCCGCCGGGTCGACGCCATTACCAGCAGTTTCGAAGCCATGATCGGCGAGATCGTGCAGACGGTGTCGTCGGCTTCGACGCAGCTCGAAGCCTCCGCCGGCACGCTGTCGTCGACTGCCGAGCGCTCGCAGCAATTGACCACAACGGTCGCTGCGGCTTCGGAAGAAGCTTCGACCAACGTGCAGTCGGTGGCTTCGGCGACCGAAGAGCTGTCCTCGTCGGTCAACGAGATCAGCCGTCAGGTGCAGGAATTGGCGCGGATGGCGACCGACGCCGTCGGCCAGGCCCGCGTCACCAACGACCGGGTCAGCGAATTGTCGAAGGCGGCGAGCCGCATCGGTGATGTCGTCGAGCTCATCAGCACCATTGCCGGACAAACCAACCTCCTGGCGCTAAATGCGACCATCGAGGCGGCGCGCGCCGGAGAAGCCGGGCGCGGCTTTGCGGTCGTGGCATCGGAAGTGAAGGCGCTGGCGGAGCAGACCGCCAAGGCCACCGGCGAGATCGGCCAGCAGATCACCGGTATCCAGGCAGCGACCCAGGAGTTGGTGAACGCCATCAAGGAAATCTCGGGCACCATCGAAAAACTGTCGGAGATCTCCTCGACCATCGCGGCCGCGGTTGAAGAGCAGGGCGCCGCGACGCAGGAAATCTCCCGCAACGTCCAGCAGGCCGCACAAGGGACTCAGCAGGTCTCCGCCAACATTACCGACGTGCAGCGTGGCGCGACCGAGACCGGATCGGCCTCCTCGCAGGTTCTCTCCGCGGCGCAGCTCCTGTCCGGCGACAGCAACCGCCTCAAGCACGAGGTCGGCAAGTTCCTGGAATCTGTCCGCGCAGCCTGACAAGCGAATAACCGGAAGCCATCGAAGCCCGGCCCTGAAAAGGGCCGGGCTTTTTGCTGTCCGCTGCGCATTCGCTATCCGGTGACAGCCGCCGCCTCAAGCTGGAGGTGGGAAGATTCCGTGAGGGCGGCATAAGGACGACCGATTGCGAAGCAGTTAGCCAAGGACGACGGGCCCATTACTTTCCGGCGGACGGAAATCCGGCAGGGTGGCCCGCAATTTCACGGAACCCGAAATTAACACTCGTAGTTCTACGCTCCCGTAACGTTTGCGCGCAGGCGCACGCTGTTTCAATCGTCGCACGTTGAAGGTCTGACAACATGATCAAGCTCAATCGCATCGGAAACAAGTTGGGTCTGGCGGGAGCGGTGGGCGTTTTGTTGGCCGTCGGCATGATGGTCAACCAGATCACGACGGAATCCACGGTAGGGGCGGCGAACGACCGCGCTGACCGATCGCAACGGGTGGCCGATAGCACGCTCGCGGCGCAGCTCAATTTGCGGCAAATGCAGCTCGCGGCCCGCGGCGTCAGATTGGCAAGGAGCCAATTCGAAGTCGAGAAGGGCGCCGCCGAGGCGCGCCAGTTCGCGAAGCTTGAAGCGAAGGACATCGAAGCCGCGTTAGCGATCGCTCTGAGGCCGGACACCAGGGAACGCCTGCAAAAGATAAAGACGCTGATGGAAAGCTACACCGCCGGAACGGAGGAGCTTGCGAAAGCCCAAAGCGATCTTCTCGCGCAGCTCGCCAAGCGGTCCGCGATCTCGGGCGAGTGGACGAAGGCTATCGACGCGCAGTTGTCATCCCCGATGCTGGAGCGCCTGCCGAACCGGCTGGATGTCGAAAAGCTGCTGCATCAGGCGGATGCGAGCCTCAACGCCATGCTGGCCTCGGTCTGGCGCTTTGGAGCTACCGGTGACGTCGAAATGCTTGGGGAGATTGCGGTTGCCGAAGGAACGCTCGCGGACACGCTGAAGGCCGCGCGGAAGGAGACCAGCGACAAGGAATTCCACGGCAGCATCGATGCGATGGAAGCCATCGTCAAAAAGCTCCTTGCCGCCAACCAAGCGGCGGTCAAAACCGAGGACTTGAAGGCCGAAATTCTCGCCGAGCGCACCGTAAAAGTCGTGAACGAAGCCGGCGAATTGATGGAAGCCGCCGTCTCGAACGCACAGAAGAACAGGAACGAGTCGAAGGAGGAGGTTGCCGCCGCGACCGCGCAAGCGAACTGGATAAGCCTGACACTGGCGATCGTGGTGGTGATTGCGCTGATCGCCTCGGTGACATTCTCCTTCCTCGGCATCGCGCGCCCGATGACGCGCTTGAATGCCGCGCTCGGCGAGATGGCCGGCGGCAATCTCGATGTCGTGATCCCCGGCGCCAATCGCGGCGACGAGATCGGCGACCTCGCCAAGACCGTCACGATCATTCGCGAGAACGCCGAACAAAAGGCCCGCGCCGAGGCCGAAACCAAGGTCAGGCAGGACGAAATCGTGGCGCAGCAGCGCAAGGCGGACATGGTCAAGCTCGCCGATCAATTCGAAAGCGCGGTCGGCGAAATCGTCGATACCGTGTCCTCCGCCTCGACCGAACTCGAAGCTTCCGCCGGCACATTGAGCGCGACTGCCGAACGCTCGCAGGAACTGACCACGATGGTCGCCTCGGCTTCCGAGGAAGCCTCCACCAACGTCCAGTCGGTGGCGTCGGCAACCGAGGAACTGTCTTCGTCCGTCAACGAGATCAGCCGTCAGGTCCAGGAATTGGCCCGGATGGCGACCGACGCCGTCGGCCAGGCCCGTATCACCAACGAGCGGGTCAGCGAGCTCACGAAGGCGGCTGCCCGTATCGGCGACGTCGTCGAATTGATCAACACGATCGCGGAGCAGACCAACCTTCTCGCCCTCAACGCCACCATCGAGGCAGCGCGTGCCGGTGAGGCAGGCCGTGGATTTGCTGTCGTGGCGTCGGAAGTAAAGGCGTTGGCCGAGCAGACTTCCAAAGCTACCGGCGAGATCGGCCAGCAGATCACCGGGATGCAGGCGGCGACACAGGAGTCGGTAAGCGCGATCAAGGAAATCTCAGGCACTATCGAAAGGCTATCGGAGATCTCCTCGACCATCGCGGCCGCGGTGGAGGAGCAGGGCGCTGCCACCCAGGAAATCTCCCGCAACGTTCAGCAGGCGGCCCACGGCACCCAGCAGGTCTCCACCAACATCACCGACGTGCAGCGTGGCGCCAGCGAGACCGGCTCGGCCTCGGCGCAGGTTCTGTCCGCCGCGCAGTCGCTTTCCGGCGACAGCAACCGCCTCAAGCTCGAGGTGGGCAAATTCCTCCAAACGGTCAGGGCAGCCTGACCTGGGGCTATCAGCGGTTCCGGCCGCGGGCAGCTATGCCGCTGATGTGAAGGCAGGCTGCGTTTGCCGCGTGGCCTTTTCGGCGGGGTTCGGATAAATACCCCACCGAATTGGCCTTCTTGGGGCGCCAAATCCGTATTTCCAGGGATTGCCTAGTTTATGATCGCACTGGTCCGTATCGCGCTGAGCCGGCCGTATACGTTTGTTGTGCTCGCGTTGCTGCTTCTGATCATCGGGCCGCTCGCCGCGCTACGCACGCCGACCGACATCTTCCCTGACATCCGTATCCCCGTGATCGGCGTGGTCTGGCAGTATACCGGCCTGCCGCCGGACCAGATGTCCGGACGCATCACCACGCCGTTTCAGCGGGCTCTGACCACCACGGTCAACGACATCGAGCATATCGTCGCCAATTCCTATAACGGCTTCGGTATCATCAAGATTTTCTTCCAGCCGAACGTCGATATCCGTACCGCCAACGCCCAGGTTACCGCGATCTCGCAGACGCTGCTCAAGCAGATGCCGCCCGGCGCGACGCCGCCCTTGATCCTCAATTACAGTGCCTCCACCGTCCCGATCATCCAGGTCGCGCTGTCAGGCGAGGGGCTGACCGAGCAGAATCTGGCTGACATCGGCATCAACCAATTGCGCACGCCGCTGGTTACCGTGCCCGGCGCCGCGATCCCCTATCCCTTCGGCGGCAAGCAGCGCCAGGTCCAGATCGATCTTAACTCGACGGCGTTGCAGGCCCGCGGGCTGTCCGGGCAGGACGTCGCCAATGCGCTTGCCGCACAAAACCTGATCACGCCCGTCGGCACCCAGAAGATCGGCGAGTTCGAGTACAACATCCAGCTCAATAACTCGCCGCTGAAGATGGAAGATCTCGCCGATCTGCCGATCAAAACCGTCAATGGCGCGATGGTCTATGTTCGCGACGTCGCCACTGTCCGCGACGGCAACCCTCCGCAAACCAACATCGTTCACGTCGACGGCAACCGCTCGGTGCTGATGATGGTGCTCAAGGCCGGCGCGATCTCGACGCTCGATATCATCGCCGGCATCAAGCAGAAGGTCATCGACGTCAAGGACCAGCTTCCGGACGCGCTCAAGATCGGCTTCATCGGCGACCAGTCGCTGTTCGTTCGCGGTGCCATCACCGGTGTCGCCAACGAGGGCGTGATCGCCGCGCTGTTGACGAGCGTGATGATCCTGCTGTTTCTGGGAAGCTGGCGCTCGACCGTCATCATCGCGGTCTCGATCCCGCTCTCGGTGCTCGGCGCCATCATCATGCTGTCGGTGATCGGCGAGACGCTCAACATCATGACGCTCGGCGGACTGGCGCTCGCGGTCGGCATTCTCGTCGACGACGCCACGGTGACGATCGAGAACATCAACTACCATCTGGAGCAGGGCAAGCCGGTCGAGCAATCGATCCTGGACGGCGCCAACCAGATCGTGACGCCGGCCTTCGTGTCGCTGCTCTGCATCTGCATCGTGTTCGTGCCGATGTTCTTCCTGTCCGGCGTCGCGCGCTTTTTGTTCGTGCCGATGGCCGAAGCCGTGATGTTCGCGATGATCTGGTCGTTCATCCTGTCGCGCACGCTGGTGCCGACGATGGCGAAGTACCTCTTGAAGCCGCATGTGCATCATGAAGGCGGCGCGCCGCCGTCGCGCAATCCGTTGGTGCGCTTCCAGCGTGGCTTTGAGGCGCGGTTCGAGCGCATCCGCGCCGGCTACCACGATCTGCTGTCGATGGCGCTGGGACGGCGGCCGCTGTTCGTGATCGGGTTCCTCGGCGTTGTCGCGGCGTCGTTCCTGCTGGTGCCGTTCCTCGGTCGCAACTTCTTCCCCAATGTCGATGCCGGCAACATCCTGATGCATGTCCGCACCCAGGTCGGCACCCGCGTCGAGGAAACCGCCAACCAGCTCGCCGACGTGCAGAAGGCGATCCGCAAGATCATCCCGCCCGGCGAGATCGACACGCTGGCGGATAACATCGGCATGCCGATCTCCGGCATCAACATGACCTACAACAATACCGGCGTGATCGGCCCGCAGGACGGCGACGTCCAGATCAAGCTGAAGGAAGGTCACCGCCCCACCGCCGAATACGTCCGGGCGCTGCGTGAGCAGTTACCGCGTCTGTTTCCCGGTATGAGCTTCGCCTTCCTGCCAGCCGACATTGTCAGCCAGATCCTGAACTTTGGCGCGCCGGCACCGATCGACCTGCAGATCCGCGGCGCCAATCTGGAGGCCAATTTCGCCTACGCCAACAAGCTGCTCAGCAAGATCCGCCGCATTCCCGGCATCGCCGATGCGCGCATCCAGCAATCGCCCAACAATCCGACCTTCAACATCGACGTCGACCGCACCCGCGCGCAATATGTCGGGTTGACCGAGCGCGACGTCACCAACAGCCTGGTCGTCAATCTCGCAGGCAGCTCGCAGGTCGCGCCGACGTACTACCTGAACCCGGACAACGGCGTGTCCTATTCGATCGTGATGCAGACGCCGCAATATCAGATCGATTCGCTCAGTGCCCTGCAGGCGCTGCCGATCACGGCGACGGGCAATCCGCAGTCGCCGATTCTAGGCGGCATTGCCGACGTCAAGCGTTCGACCTCGAGCGCGGTCGTTTCGCAATACGATATCCAGTCCTTGGTGCAGATCTACGCGACGCCGGAAGGGCGCGACCTCGGCGCGGTCGCGGCTGACGTCAGGGCGGTGATCGCGGACACCGCCAAGGAAGTGCCGAAAGGCTCGTCGGTCGTTCTGCTCGGCCAGGTGCAGACCATGAACAGTGCGTTCTCCGGGCTGCTGTTCGGGCTGTTGGCCGCGGTCGTGCTGATCTATTTCCTGATCGTGGTGAACTTCCAGTCCTGGTCCGATCCGTTCGTGATCATCACCGCGCTGCCGGCAGCGCTCGCCGGCATCGTCTGGATGCTGTTCACGACGCAGACCACACTGTCGGTGCCGGCGCTGACCGGCGCCATCATGTGCATGGGCGTCGCCACCGCCAACAGCGTGCTGGTGATCAGCTTTGCCCGCGAGCGCTACGAGGAGCTGGGTGATCCCGTCGCCGCGGCGCTGGAAGCCGGTTTCGTCCGCTTCCGCCCGGTATTGATGACGGCGCTCGCCATGATCATCGGTATGGCGCCGATGGCTTTGGGCCTGGGCGAAGGCGGCGAACAGAACGCCCCGCTGGGGCGGGCCGTGATCGGCGGCCTGATCTTTGCAACGATCGCCACGCTGATGTTTGTGCCCGTGGTATTTAGCATGGTACACAAGAAACAAGGCGCCAAGGCCGCCGCCGCACCGGAGATGCCGCATGCCCACTGAACAGCCCCCGACGGTCTCGCGCCGGAAGCTGGGCATTTTTGGCGTCGTGGTGCTGATCGGGGCGGGGCTCATCGTCGCCACCGGCATCCGGGCCCGCGAGGAGTCGGACGTAAAGCTCAAGGAATGGACCGATAACCAGGCCATTCCGACGGTCGCCGTCGCGCTTCCAAACCCCAAGGCGCTCAATCCCACGATCGACCTGCCCGGCCGGCTGGAGGCCTATTCTCGTGCGCCAATCTTCGCGCGCGTCTCCGGCTACTTGAAGAACTGGAACGCCGACATCGGCGCCAAGGTCAAGGCAGGGCAGGTGATCGCCGAGATCGAGGCGCCCGACCTCGACCAGCAATTGCTGCAGGCGCGCGCCGATCTCGCCAGCCAGGAGGCCAGCGCGAAATTGTCGGAGGCGACGCTGACGCGGCGCAAGTCGCTGCTCGCCTCGAACTTCGTCTCGATGCAGGAGATCGACGAGCGCACTGCCGACCTCTCCAACAAGAAAGCTGCGGTCAATTCCGGGCAGGCCAATGTCGAGCGGCTGGAAGCGCTGGCCGGCTACAAGAAGATCACCGTTCCCTTCGACGGCGTCGTCACCGCGCGCGACACCGACGTCGGCGCGTTGATCAATGCCGGCGGCGGCACGGGACCTGCGATGTTCGTGGTCTCCGACATCACCAAGCTGCGCGTTTACGTCAACGTGCCCCAGACCTTCGTGCCATCGATCAAGATCGGCGCCAAGGCCATGATCACGATGCCGGAATATCCGAACCGCACCTTTGCTGCGACGGTAGAGGCCTCGTCGCAGGCGGTCGATGTCTCCTCAGGCACGACGCGAATGCAGCTGGCGCTGGATAATTCCTCCGGCGAATTGATGCCGGGCGGCTACGCCAATGTGCGGCTGACGCTGCAGCGCGACGCTGACCCGCTGCACATCCCCGCCAGCGCGCTGATCTTCAACCGCAACGGCCTGCGGGTCGCGACCGTCAGCGCCGACGACAAGGTGCTGTTCAAGACGGTGACGATCGCCCGCGACCTCGGCAAGGAGATCGAGATCGCTTCCGGCCTTGCGCCCGACGACCGCATCATCATCGCCCCGCCCGACGGCATCGCCGATGGCGACCAGGTCCGCGTTGTCGGTGCGAAAGGCGCGAAGCCGGCGACCGCGTCGGAAAAGCAGGATGTGAAGGGGTAGGGGCGGTTATCTCTCTCCTTCGTCATGCCCAGGCTTGTCCCCGGGCATCCACGTCTTACTTTCTTTCGGTCTTCGCAAATTCGTAGGGTGGGCAAAGGCGCTCTTGCGCCGTGCCCACCATCTATCTCGAGACCGTATCTTGAATGGTGGGCACGCTTCGCTTTGCCCACCCTACGATTTAACCTACCCGCCACTCCGGCACGCTGTCATCCGCAGTGACGATGTCGCTCAGCGTGCCTACCGGCGTGCGATCCATGTTCCTAAGATGCGCCAGTGTTTTCTCGTCGGTGGCGGGAACGCGGCCCAGCGTGCGCCTGTCGTCCGCCGTTCGCAGCATCACCACGCCGTGCTCGACCTCGCCATTGCCGCGATAGATCACGGTATAGCTTTCGACCTTGCCCTTGCCTGAGGCCTCGGAGACGAATTCCGGCACCTGGCGGCGGTTGCGGTCGGCTTCGGCCTGCACACTTGTGTCCTGCTTGAGCGCTTCCTTGGGCGGCTGCCGCGACAGCACCAGCGCGTGATGTTTGGTGACAAAACCGCCCTGGCCGTAGAGCAGGCCAAGCTTGCCGCCGCCCCGCAGCTTGCGCACCATCCCGCAGGCCGCATGCGTCATGTAGGTGTTAAGCGGCGCGCCGAAGAAAGTCAGCCCGCCGGTGACCGTCGGCTGCACGTCCGCGCCAAGCCCCAGCGTCCGTCGCGCCATCTTGGGCACGCAGGGAAAGCAGCTGTACAACTCGATCGCGTCGAATTTCTTGCCGTCGCCCTCGACGAGGTCCATCGCGGCTTTCAGCACCGCATTCTGCGGATGGCTCTCGAAAAACTGATCGCGGGCCAGGTAATCGCGCGGCTCTTCGGCCGACGCGCCGCCTAAAGGATAGATCAGGCGGTCCTCGGCAATCCCGGCGGCACGCGCTTTTGCGAGGCTTGTTAGCAGGATCGCCCCGCCCATATTCACGGTCGGATTGGCCACCATCAGCTTTGTGTAGGGCCAGGAGATCATACGGTTCTCCGGCGTTGGCGTGGTGATTTCCTCCGGCGCAAAACGCCTCTTCAGCCACGAATTGGGATTCTCTGAAGCTACCTTCGAAAAGGTCGACCAGAGCTCGCCGGATTCCTTCAGCGCCTCGCGCGGCGTCTGGCCCCAATGCGCCGAGGTCGCCGTTTCGTACAGCGGATAGACCGTGATCGGCCGGAACACGCCGAGCGTTACCGCAAGCGGTTTCTGGAACACCGCGCTGCGCTTCGGCTCTTCCACGTCATCCGCGAACGGCGTCCACGGCAATTCGATGCCGCCACGTTGCGCCTTGGTCGCGGTCGATTGCGCCTCGGCGCCGCAGACCGCGGCGACGCTGCATTCGCCGCGCGCGATGCGCTGGGCCGCCTCATGCAAATAGCGGATCGGGCTTTCGCCGCCGACCGGCCCGTAATAGAGATGCGCCGGTTTGATGCCGAGCCGTCCGGCAAGCTGCTTTTCCGGATCGCGGTAGCGCCAGCTCAGGAAATTGACGACGTCGAGCGAGCCGATATCGCCAAGTAGTTTGCCGCCGCTGTCAGCCTCGGCGCGCTTCAGCGCTTCCTCGAGCAGCGTGAGCGGCTCGAGGCCAGCCGCGATGTCTTTCGGACGATCGACGATTTCGCCGACGCCGACGATGACGGGAATGCGGTCTTCGGGGATAGATGATCCAGACATTTCTTCTTGTTTCACCTTCGAACTGTGGGTTGATGCATCAATCATCGCGAGCTTCGTAGGGTGGGCAAAGGCGCGCCAGCGCCGTGCCCACCATCCTCCGCCTTGCCCGCGGCGGTGGGCACGCTGCGCTTAGCCCACCCTACGATGGCGGCCTGTGTGGCATCACTCCGCCACCAGCGCGTTCATGTGCTCGACGGCCTCGGCAAAATCTTCCTTGAACTCCTGAACCACGGCGCTGGCTGATTTCACGCTATCGATTAGCCCAACGCCCTGACCGACGAAATAGCTAAGGCGAATGCTCCGGCGACGCTAGCCCATCACGGTCGGCAATGCCAAGCAGGTTTCGCTGGCCCGATCTTGCGCGCAGACGTCGTTCGCGGCGCATTCCGCCTCGCAAAATATGCATGCCGGCACCGGCCGATTTGTCCCTTGCGCTTTGGCGACGTGGGTAGAATGCTGACGGCGCAAATCAACAAGAATCAGGGAGCCTCTCAGGATGTCCGCCTTGCAATCGTTCCACCGCGCCGGCGCGGAAAGCTACGACGTCGTCGTGGTCGGCGCCGGCTTTGCCGGTATGTACATGCTGCACCGATTGCGCGGGCAGGGCATGACGGCGCGTGTCTACGAGCAGGGCTCAGGCGTCGGCGGCACCTGGTACTGGAACCGCTATCCCGGCGCGCGCTGCGACGTCGAGAGCATGCAGTATTCCTATTC
This sequence comes from uncultured Alphaproteobacteria bacterium, assembly GCA_963786115.1. Lineage (GTDB taxonomy): Bacteria > Pseudomonadota > Alphaproteobacteria > Rhizobiales > Xanthobacteraceae > Bradyrhizobium. The sequence goes on along the minus strand of CAWAYC010000029.1, from coordinate 217,224 downwards.
GTTCTCGGACGAACTGCAGCAGGAATGGGACTGGAGCGAGCGTTACGCGCCGCAGCCCGAGATACTGAAATACGCCAACCACGTCGCCGACCGTTTCGATCTCCGCCGGGACATCCAGTTCGACACAAGGGTCGAGCGTGCGGAATTTGACGAGGACACCAACCTGTGGTCGGTCACCGTCTCCGACGGCCAGACCGTCACCGCGAAATATGTCGTGCTCGCCACCGGCTGCCTCTCGAATGCGCGCAAGCCCGACATCAAGGGGCTCGATCGCTTCAGGGGCAAGGTCTACCACACCGGCAACTGGCCGCACGAGCCGGTGGATTTTACAGGCCTGCGCGTCGGCGTGATCGGCACGGGATCGTCATCGATCCAGTCCGTGCCCGTGATCGCCGAGCAGGCGAGGCACCTCACGGTGTTTCAGCGCACCGCGAATTTCTCGATTCCCGCACGCAACGCCGCGCTGACCGACGGAAGAGCGGCAGGCGTTTCGCGCAAGATACCCCGAGATCAGGCGGTTTGCGCGCGAGGTGGCCCGCAACGGCATCTATACCGAACTGCCCGATCGCGGCGCGCTCGACGACGGCGACAACGAGCGTCGCGCCAAATATGAATCGCGCTGGCAGCGCGGCGGCCTCACCTTCCTGTCGGTCTACAACAATCTCGCGTTCGACCAGGCGGCGAACGACACCGCCGCGAATTTCGTCCGCGAAAAAATCACCGAAATCGTCAAGGATCCCGAAACCGCAAAGCGGCTGCAGCCGAACGACCATCCGATCGGCTCAAAACGCATCTGCATCGATACCGACTACTACGCCGCCTTCAACCGTCCGAACGTGACGCTGGCCGACATCCGCTCCAACCCGATCGAGGAGATCACGGAGAATGCCGTGCGCGTCGGCGGGAAGGATTACGAGATCGACGCGCTGGTGCTGGCGACCGGTTTTGACGCGATGACGGGTTCGGTCGCGAAAATCGACATCCGCGGCCGGGACGGGCGGACGCTGAACCAGAAATGGGCCGAGGGACCGCGCACCTATCTGGGCCTGATGAGCGCGGGTTTTCCCAATTTGTTCGTCATCACCGGCCCCGGCAGCCCGTCGGTGCTGTCGAACATGATCGTCTCGATCGAGCAGCATGTCGACTGGATCGCCGACTGCCTTGGCTACATGCGCGAGCGCGGCCTCGACACCATGGAAGCGCAGATGGACGCCGAGGACAAATGGGTGGCGCATGTCAATGAGGTCGCCTACGCCACGCTCTATCCGCAGGCCAATTCCTGGTACATGGGCGCCAACATCCCCGGCAAGCCGCGCATCTTCATGCCCTACATCGGCGGCGTCGGACCCTACCGGAAAATCTGCAATGACGTCGCCGCGAAAGGCTATGAGGGGTTTGTCATGACGGGTGCAGAGGCGCCGCGGAAGGCGGCGGCATCGTTGTAGGGTGGGTAAAGCCAACGGGTCGCGCGAATGCGCGCCCGATGACAGGCTCCGCGTGCCCACCAACTCGTATCAGCGCAAAATTGTGGTGGGCACGGCGCAAGCGCGCCTTTGCCCACCCTACAAATCTCGCGTGCGGTGTCATGCCCGGGCTTGTCACGGGCATCCACGTTCTTAATTGTATCAGGATAGACGTGGATGGCCGGGTCATCTGGCGCGAAGACGCGCTTCGCGCTTTTGCCCGGCCATGACGCGAATGGATCACACCAGGCGATAAGAAGAGCGAGAGCGCATGACCGACGCACCCGTACCCGAAGCATCCACCTACGAGCCGCCGAAAGTCTGGACCTGGAACAAGGAGAGCGGCGGCCGGTTTGCCAGCATCAACCGCCCGATCGCGGGTCCCACGCATGACAAGGAGCTGCCGGTCGGCCGCCATCCGTTTCAGCTTTATTCGCTGGCCACGCCGAATGGCGTGAAGGTCACGGTCATGTTCGAGGAGTTGCTGGCGGCCGGCCATAGCGGTGCGGAATACGACGCCTGGCTGATCAAGATCGACGGCAACCAGTTCGGCAGCGGCTTTGTCGCCGTCAATCCGAACTCCAAGATACCGGCGCTGATGGACCGCAGCGGGCCGACGCCGATCCGGGTGTTCGAGTCCGGCGCGATACTGCTGCATCTCGCCGAAAAATTCGGCGCGTTCCTGCCGAGCGGCGGCCAGGCGCGGGCCGAATGCCTGTCGTGGCTGATGTGGCAGATGGGCAGCGCGCCGTTTCTCGGCGGAGGCTTCGGTCATTTCTACGCCTACGCGCCCACCAAGATCGAATATGCGATCGACCGCTACGCCATGGAGGTGAAGCGCCAGCTCGACGTGCTCGACCGCCGCCTTGCCGATAACGAATATCTCGCAGGCTCCGATTATACCATCGCCGACATGGCCACCTGGCCGTGGTACGGCGCGCTGGCGAAGGGCCTGGTCTATGGCGCGGGCGAATTCCTGTCCGTGCACGAATACAAGAACGTGCAGCGCTGGACCGACGCGATCGCAAAACGCCCGGCCGTGAAGCGCGGACGCATGGTCAACCGCATCTCCGGCGATCCCGCGAGCCAATTGCACGAGCGCCACGCGGCCTCCGATTTCGACACCAGGACGCAGGACAAGATTGGCGAGCCCGCCAAGTGATGGACAGTGCGGGTTGTTGACCTCGCCCCGCCTGCGGGGAGAGGCGTAGGCCGCCTTCGGCGGCCGTTCTTAAGAAGGGGACGCCGAAGCGAAGCTTCGGCTATGTTGCATCGGAGATGCAATCCGGGTGAGGGGAGCCTCTGCGAACTCACTGCTTGTCGAACTCGCGGCAGCAGCCCCTCACCCCGACCCTCTCCCCGTAAGAACGGGGAGAGGGAGACGATTGAGTCACCGGGCAGGGAGGAGCCGTCATGAGCTTTTTCGAGAAGGGCGCCGTCCGCATCCATTATCGAGAACCTACGGCATGCTCAGTTCGTGCCGGCCGACCACCATCCAGTGCACCTCGTCGGGGCCGTCGGCGAAACGGAGGTGGCGGACGTCCTGGTACATTTCGGCAAGCGGAGTCCATTGCGAGATGCCGGTGGCGCCGTGCATCTGGATCGCCTGGTCGATGACCTTGCAGGCGCGCTCCGGCACCATGGCCTTGACCATGCTGACCCAGACGCGGGCTTCCTTGTTGCCGAGCACGTCCATCGCCTTCGCCGCCTTCAGCACCATCAGCCGCATCGCCTCGATCTCGCAGCGCGCTTGCGCGATGATCTGCAGGTTTCCGCCGAGATGCGCGATCTTCTTGCCGAAGGCCTCGCGGGTAAGTCCGCGCGACACCATCAGGTCGAGCGCCTTTTCCGCCTTGCCGATCGTGCGCATGCAGTGATGGATGCGGCCAGGGCCGAGGCGCACTTGCGAGATCTCGAAGCCGCGGCCCTCGCCGAGCAGCATGTTCTCCTTCGGCACCCGAACGTTGTTGAAGCGAAGATGCATGTGCCCGCGCGGCGCATGGTCGTGCCCGAACACGTGCATCGGACCGAGTATCTCGACGCCGGGGGTGTCCTTCGGCACCAGGATCTGCGACTGCTGCTTGCTCGGGGCTGCGTCCGGATTGGTCTTTACCATCACGATCATGATCTTGCAGCGGGGATCGCCGAGGCCGGAGATGTAATATTTCTCGCCGTTGATCACCCATTCGTCGCCGACGAGCTTTGCCGTGGTCGAAATGTTCTTGGCATCCGACGAGGCGACATTGGGCTCGGTCATCGCATAGGCGGAGCGGATTTCGCCATTGAGCAGCGGCTTCAGCCACTTCTCCTTCTGCGCCTTGGTGCCGACGCGCTCCAGCACTTCCATGTTGCCGGTATCCGGCGCCGAGCAGTTCATGCTCTCCGAGGCCAGCGGGCTCTTGCCGAGCTCGGCGGCGATATAGGCGTAATCGAGATTGTTCAGGCCTTCGCCGGTTTCGGCGTCGGGCAGGAAGAAATTCCACAGGCCTTCCTGCTTGGCCTTGTCCTTGGCCTTTTGCAGCACCTCTAGCTGGCTATCGGTAAAGCTCCAGCGATCGGTTTTCTTTTCGCCGTGCCGGTAAAACTCCACCGACATGGGCTCGACCGTTTCCCGAATAAATTTCTTCACATGGTCGTAGAGCGGCCGAACCTTCTCCGACATCCTGAGATCGTTGAGTTCATCGTCCGGGTTGAGGGTGTAGGTGGTCGTGCGCGGCACGTAAGCGTGTTTCATGTGGTTCTCCCGTTCGTGCAGACTGTTCTTAACCCTCACCGGGGCGCGCGCTCTGCTCGTTGCCGGCACTGTAGACGGCGGCTCGCGCTTTGTACAAGCAGGCCGACCGGCTCGCGTTTTTCCGCCTCGCGGGAAGCGAAAAAACGCGTCCGGACCGACCTGTTGTCTCAGCCCATCCGGTGCATCGCGCAGATCTTGTTGCCGTCGGGATCGCGGAGATAGGCGAGATACAGTTTGCCTCCAGCCCCCTCGCGGACGCCCGGGGGATTCTCGCACGACTTTGCGCCGTTGGCGATGCCGGCCGCATGCCAGGCGTCGGCCTGCTCGGGTGAACTGCAGGCAAAGCCGATGGTGCCGCCATTGGCCGGTGTCGCGGGTTCGCCGTTGATCGGCTTCGACACCGAAAACACGCCGGTCTTCGTAATATAGAAAATGCGATGGCCGTCGACCTTCGCGGGCCGGACGTCGAGCGTGCCGAGCAAGGCGTCATAGAACGCCTTGGCTTTTTCCAGGTTATTGGTTCCGATCATGACGTGCGAAAACATATTTAACTTCCTTCCCAGTTTCTCCAGCGAGCAGATGCAGGCTCGCCTTTCCGACAGCCCTTTAGCGTAGGGTAACGAAAAGCCACCAAGGCGGCTCTCGAGTAGGCAATTCGGCACGATGCCGACGCCCTGCCTGCTTTTGATCTAAGGCATATGCCTTTCGCGACAGCAATCCCGAAGCAACGTCGCTGGAGTCCGTCCTTTACCGTCGGGCTGCCATCCCCGATTGTCGATTGTGCAATGCAGCATAGACCGTAGAAGGACCTGACCCGCTTTCAGGAGACTACGTGTCCGATATGAATGCCCCGGCCTGGGTGTCTTCAAGCCACCGTCCCATGGGCTTCCCCGAATTCGTCATCGTGATTGCATCGATCATGGCGCTTAACCCGCTGGCCATGGACATGATGCTGCCGGCACTGCCGAACATCGGGACTGCGTTCCACATCGCCGCCGCCAACCGTCCGCAAATGGTGCTGTCGATCTTCCTGCTCGGCTTCGGCGTCGGTCAGTTCGTGATGGGACCCTTGTCCGACCGTTTCGGCCGCCGGCCGATCCTGCTCGGCGGCATGGCGGTCTACTGCGTTGCCAGCCTGCTCGCGATCGCGGCGCCGTCATTCGAAACGCTGCTGCTGGCGCGCGCGCTGCAGGGCGTTGGGACATCCGCCACGCGCGTCATTGCCACTTCGATCGTTCGCGATTGCTATGCCGGACGCCGGATGGCGAGCGTGGTGTCGCTGGCCACGATGGTTTTCATCGCCGTGCCGGTCATCGCGCCTTCGTTCGGTCAGGCGGTAATGCTGCTGACGCAATGGCGCGGCATCTTCATCGTGCTAATGATCTATGGCGTGCTCGCCTTGATCTGGAGCGCGGTACGGATGCCGGAGACCCTGCCGGTTTCCGAACGCAGGTCGCTCAAGCTCGGCGAGGTGCTGGGCACCTTCCGCCAGACCATCACCAACCGCCAGACCTTCGGGTACGCGCTGGCGGCCGGCGGCGTGCAGGGCGTGCTGTTCGCCTATGTCTTCTCGTCGCAGCAATCTGTTCACCGAAATCTATCACCTCGGGCATTATTTTCCGCTGGCGTTCGCGGCGATCGCGATCGGTGTCGCGGTCGCGGGATTTCTCAATGCCAGGCTGGTCGGCCGCCTCGGCATGCGCACTGATTTCGCACAGCGCGCTGGTCGGATTCGTGGCCGTTGGCGGCATCATACTCGTTGCGGCAAAATTACAGATGCTGCCGCTGGCGCCGTTCATGGCGCTCTCTGCCTCTGATGATGTTTGCGTTCGGGATGATGTTTTTCGAACTTCACCGCGCTGGCGATGGAGCCGCAGGGCCATATCGCCAGAACCGCTTCATCGCTTTACGGATCGATCACCACGCTGCTCGCGATGGGCATCGGCATGGCGATCGGCCGGGACTATGACGGCACGCTGCTGCCGTTCGCGACAGGCTTCTTCCTTTGCACGCTCGCCGCTCTCGGCGTCGTGCTGGTGGTCGAGAAGGGCCGTCTGTTCAAGCCGCACGCGCCGGTCGTGAACCAGGCGTGAACCGATAAATTTGGATCGGTCGGCCGATATCCGCTTTGAAGCGATTGCGAGACTCAGGCCGGACATCGCGCCATGTCCGAAAAGTGGTCAAACTCAGACCTCGGCGCGCGTCTGGGCAAGGTCCGCTCCGCTGATCCCCCGATAGCGGACATGCTAGGACGGCGGCGGCATATCCGTGTAGTGCCATTTTCAGAACTCATGCAGCGCAGCAAGTAAGCCCTATTCGATCACCTCGTCGGCACGTGAGCAGTTTCAATCGGGCGATCACAAGAGTGATGGCCGTACGTCAGCGGGGTCTCGGCAAGCACAGAGATTACCGCAAGGACGTGCAAGCCATTTTTGCTGAGGCCCTTTAGTGATTGTCGACTGGCCGCTCGACCTCGACGCTGCGGTGGACCCTGCAGCGGCGCGGATCAAACACATCAACTCGCCGGTGGCGGGCGCGGCGGACGTGGTGGCGGTGCCGAACATCGAGGCAATATGATTTACGAGGTTGTCAACATGATATACAGTAACCTTGCGTTCCTGGCCGACGCTGATGCCGCCGGAGCGGTGGTTGGCGCGCGGGTGCCAATTATCTTTGACCAGTGCCGGGCGGATACTGCCGCGTCGCGCCGTTTGTCGGCCGCTGCCGCGTGCTTTACGCGGAAGCGCTGGCGCGCGATCCGGACCGCGTGTTGAGCGAGGCGGCGGAGTTACTCGCCATGACCGACGCTGTCATTGTGCCTAACGCCGGATCTACCAGCATGAAGCTCGGCGCCTACGGTGTCGATGCAACGAATACGCTGCCACGCCTCTGCCGCGGCCAGATTGACAGCATGCGAGGCGATCCGCACTTCGTCGCCATGGACAAGAATGACAAGCCTTTGGACGTCCAAGCGTGGGGCGAGGGCCAGGCGATCAATCACAAGACAGCCTTGCAGTTCGTGATCACCTGGTTGGAATCCAAGATAGCCGGCATCAAGGTCGTGGCGGTACACGCTGACGCTGGTGCGGCCGTGACTGTGACTGATGCATTGTACGGTCGCCTACACCACAGCGAGGTAGGAGGGAAACATGATTGAAGCTCGTGCGCTCACTCTCATCCTCACCATCATATTGGTCGTCACGGTTGGCGGCTGGCCGGCGGCCGCAAACGACAGCCCGCGCTTCTCCGTTGCGCAAGCTCAGTCTGAACTTCAGTCGAAACTACATACGCTGATCGACAAACTGCGCGGCGCGGACATGCCTGCCGGCGTTGTCAAAACGAACGGGCGTATCGAGGCAACCCAGGTCGACGTTGCCGCCAAATATCCCGGTCGGCTCGAGAGCGTGATGGTTCAAGAAGGTGACGAGGTCGGCGCCGGGCAAATAATAGCGGTGATATCGTCGCCCGAATATGAAGCGCAGCTACGTGGCGCGCAAGCACAGGTGCTCAAGGCGAAGCAGGCTCTCGCCGAGGCGGAGGCGATGATCGCCGAACGCCAGAGCGATCAAATCGCGGCCAAGAATGACCTGCAACGAGGCCAGGATCTGGTCGAAAAGGGATGGATGGCCAAACAGGTCTTCGATCAGCGGGTGAACAAAGCTCAGGCGACGGACGCGCTGCTTCACGCCGCCCAAGCAGCGCGCGATCAAGCACAATTTGCGATCACGACCGCGCAGGCTGAAGTCGATCGAATCGAGGCTATTCTGGTCGACTTGAAGCTCGTGGCCCCACGCAGCGGCCGCGTGCAATACAAGATTTCGCAAGCCGGAGAGGTCGTCAATGCGGGCACACGCATCGTTACGCTTCTTGATTTGCACGACGTCTACATGACGATCTACCTGTCGGCCGCTCAGGCCGGACAGCTGGCGCTCGGAGACGAGGCGCGCATCATCATTGATCCGCTCCCGCAATATGTGGTCCCTGCGTCGATAAGCTTCGTTGCGACCAAGTCTCAGTTCACACCGAAAAGCGTTGAGACCGCCGAAGAGCGCGAGAAGCTGATGTTCCGCGTCAAGCTTCAGGTCGATCCGAAAGTGCTCGAGCAATACCACAGCCAGGTGAAGACCGGCGTGCGCGGGATGGGTTTCGCGCGCACCAACTCCTCTGTTCCCTGGCCACAGGATCTCGCGGTGAAGCTTCCGAAATGACCACGCAGGCTACCATAGCCGAAGTCGAGCACGTCATCCATCACTACGGGGCGACGGTCGCGCTCGACGACGTGAGCATTGAGATCCCGGCCCGTCGCATGATCGGCTTGATCGGTCCGGACGGCGTCGGCAAGTCGACATTGCTAGGGCTGATCGCCGGTGTTCGGATCATTCAGCAGGGCCGCGTTACGGTCTTCGGCGGCGATATGGCCGACAGAGCACATCGAACCGCACAGGGTGCGCGTATCGCCTATATGCCGCAGGGCCTCGGGCGGAACCTGTATCCCACGTTGAGCTGCTTTGAAAACATCGATTTTCACGGACGACTATTTGGTCAACCGGAGGCGGAGCGGAGGCGTCGCATCGAAGAGTTGTTCAAAGCGACGAGCCTTGACCCGTTCATGAGCCGCCCGGCCGGCAAACTCTCGGGCGGCATGAAGCAGAAGCTCAGCTTGTGCTGCGCGCTGATCCACGATCCGGATTTGCTTATCCTTGACGAGCCCACGACGGGCGTGGATCCGCTCTCGCGCGGGCAGTTCTGGGATCTCATCAACACCATCCGCGCCAGGCGTCCGCAGATGAGTGTGATCGTCGCGACCGCCTACATGGATGAGGCAGCGCGCTTCGATTGGCTCGTTGCCATGGACGCAGGTAAGATCATCGCCACCGGCACAACGCCGCAGATCTTGCAGAAGACGGGCGAGAAAGACCTCGATGCCGCCTTCATCGCGTTGCTTCCGGAGGCCGAGCGCGCGCAGCACCACAAGGTGGTCATGCGTCCGCGCTCGCCCAGCGACGACAGCGTTCCGGCCATCGAGGCCGACGGACTTACCCGTCGCTTCGGCACCTTCACCGCCGTTGACCATGTCAGCATCCGCATCGCCCGCGGTGAGATCTTCGGCTTTCTCGGCTCAAACGGCTGCGGCAAATCAACCACGATGAAGATGTTGACCGGCCTCCTGCCGGCGACCAGCGGGTCGGCGAAACTGTTCGGCGCTCCCATGGGGTCCAACGACATGGAGGCGCGGCGCAACGTCGGCTACATGTCCCAGGCCTTCTCGCTCTACAGCGAACTCACGATTCGGCAAAATCTGGAGCTCCACGCGCAGCTCTACCATCTACCACGCGGCGAGATCGACGGTCGCGTCGCGGAGCTGCTGAAAGTTTACGACCTCAACGCCGTCGCCGACGCGCGTCCCGAGAGCCTGCCGCTGGGCATCAAGCAGAAACTCCAGCTTGCCGTCGCGGTCTTACATCGCCCGGTGATGCTGATCCTCGACGAGCCGACCTCGGGGGTGGACCCGGTCGCCCGCGATGCTTTCTGGCAGACGCTCATCGATCTGTCGCGCAACAACGGTGTGACCATCTTCATTTCCACGCACTTCATGAACGAGGCCGACCGCTGCGACCGCATCTCCCTGATGCACGCCGGCAAGCTGCTGGCAGTGGGAACACCGCAGGAGCTGGTGCAAAAGCGTGGAAGCGCGTCGCTGGAAGATGCCTTCATCTCCTATCTGGCGGAAGCAGCTGGAATCAAACTCGGGCAGAAGGCTCCGCCGACCGTCCAGGACTCGGGTCTGCCCGATCAGAAAATCGCCGACGCCCAAGGCCGAGACCGCGCGCCGCCCACGTCGCTTCGACCCTGGCCGGTTATGGGCCTACGCGCGGCGTGAGACCATGGAGCTGCTGCGCGATCCGATCCGGCTGGCGTTTGCCTTCTTCGGACCACTCATCCTGATGATCGCGTTCGGCTATGGAATTTCACTCGATGTCGAGCATCTGCGCTTCGCCGCTTTCGATCAGGATCGAACGCTCGAGAGCCGAACGTTGGTCGACGCGTTCTCGTCGAATTCCGCGGTACTTCGTGGAACAGCCGCCGGTCGGGGCCCCCGATGAGCTCGAGCGCCGGTTTCGCAGCGGCGAGCTTCAAGTCGCCGTCGAGATCCCGCCCGGCTTCGGCCGCGACCTCGAGAGCGGCCGCACGCCTGAGGTCCGCGGTGTGGCTCGATGGCAGCATGCCGTTTCGTGCCGAGACGACGAAGGGTTATGTCACAGCGCTCGCCCTGCGATACATGCAAGACCTGATCGCGCAACGCGCCCCTAGCAGCCGAACGCCGAGCCCCGTCAATTTCGAGACGCGCTTTCGCTACAACCAATCATTCGAGAGCGTCAATGCGATGGTGCCGAGCGTGATCATGCTGATGCTGATTTTGATTCCGGCCATCATGTCGACAATCGCGGTCGTGCGCGAGAAAGAAACCGGCTCCATCGCCAACTTCCGTTCGACGCCGATCACCAAGTTCGAGTTCCTGTTCGGTAAGCAGCTGCCTTACATCGCGGTCGCGATGATCAGCTTCGTACTCCTGGTGATCCTTGCGGTCTTCCTGTTCCGGGTGCCGGTCAAGGGATCTCTGGCCATGCTGACGCTGGGTACGCTGTTCTATGTGGCGGCGACGACCGCGTTCGGACAACTGATCTCAACCTTCACACGCACGCAGGTCACAGCGGTTTTCGCCACCTCCATCCTGTCGATCATTCCGGCGGTGAATTTTTCCGGACTATTGGTGCCGGTTTCGTCGTTGTCCGGTGGCGGACGGTTGTTGGGCCTGGGCTTTCCCCCGGCGTGGTACCAGCCGATCAGCGTCGGCGCCTTCACCAAGGCACTTGGCTTCGAACAGCTTTGGCCCAACGTACTGGTGCTCGCGGGATTTTTCGTTGTCTATCTCGTCGCCGCGCAGCTCATTCTGCGCAAGCAGGAGACTTGACATGTCGACCGCATCGCACAGCGCGCAGGCAGCACCAGCGCAACGCAAGACACCGGGTCTGCGAGCCCACATTCAGAACGTCTATCGCCTGGTCATAAAGGAGCTCAGAAGCATCCGCGCCGACCCGATGATGCTCGTTCTGGTCGCTTATGCGTTCAGCGTTGCGGTCTATACGGTCGCGACCGGCGCCTCGAACGGAAGCGAGAGACCTGACCATCGGCGTCGTCGATGAGGATCAGTCGGACCTCTCGGGCCGCCTGCTGGGCGCGCTGAACCCGCCGCTCATCAAGCGGTCCGTTCTCATCACCGCGAACGAGATCGATCCCAACATGGACGACGGCCGTCTGGTCTTCGTCCTGGAGATCCCGCCTCGCTTTGAGCAAGACCTGCTGGCGCACCGCCAAGCTTCCTTGCAGTTGAACATCGACGCGACCGCGATGTCGCAGGCCGGGAACGGCGCCGTTTACGTCGAAAGCATCATTGCCCAGGAGGTGGCAAAATTCCTGACCGGAACCGAACTGGCAGTGCCCACGCCAGTCAGTTTCGTGATCAATGCCAAGTTCAATCCGAACCTGTATACGAGTTGGTTTTCCTCGGTTATGCAGGTTATCAACAACATCACCATGCTTGCGGTGATCCTAACCGGGGCGGCACTCATCCGTGAGCGCGAGCAGGGCACGGTCGAGCATCTGCTTGTCATGCCGGTCGTGCCGGCGGAAATCATGCTGGCGAAGATCATCGCCAACGGCCTCGTCATCCTGATCGCCGCCGGCCTGTCACTTTCCTTCGTAATCCAATGGTGGCTCAAGGTCCCGATCGCGGGCTCGCTGAGCCTTTTTCTGGCGGGAGCCGCGCTTTATGCTTTTACCGTCGCCGCGCTCGGCATCCTGCTCGGGACGCAAACCTCGTCCATGGGACAGTTCGGACTGCTTGCAATTCCAGTCCTTGTCGTCATGCAACTCCTGTCTGGCGGCGCGACGCCAATGGAGAGCATGCCGGTCTGGCTCCAGCATGTCATGCGGATCGTCAGTCCGACGCCACACTTCGTCGCTTTCTCACAGGCCGTTCTCTTTCGCGGCGCCGACTTCTCGATCGTTTGGCCGTGGCTTGTCGCGATGGCCGCGATCGGCAGCGTCTATTTTGGTTTCTCGTTGCACCGTTTCCGCCGCGTGATCTTCGGAGATTGAGCCTAACGGCCAATACAGCGCGACCGGCAAGACCTGGCCAGGTTGCGCATGAGCAATCGCATCGGCGGCAGCGTGGATAGATTATCGCAAGATGCGGCTGATGGGAAATATGATCCATCAGCGTTGCGAATTAAATGACGTGCGTATGACAAGGCTGGCATTTCACCTCTCTGGAGATAAAGGAAAAGGCTGTGGTGTCAGTAAACGGAGTACCGAACATGGACTATCGCAAGAAGTTTGCGGTCGAGGCCGGCGAAAGACCGCGGTTATCGAAAATTGATGCCTCCTACACCGGCAAGCACGAGTCGCATGAGAAAGCACTTCCCGAGATCCAAGCTCATGTGGCGCGCATGGACAAGCTGCAGTATCTGCTCTACGCGAATGGCAGCAAGTCCCTTCTGGTGGTCTTGCAGGCGCTTGATGCCGCCGGCAAAGACGGTGTCATTCGCCACCTGTTCAGCGGAATGAATCCGCAGGGAACGTTCGTGTTCGGCTTCAAGCAGCCGAGCAAATACGAGGCCGCCCATGACTTCCTCTGGCGTGCCCACCTGCGAACTTCGGGGAAGGGCGAAGTGGTGGTGTTCAATCGGTCATACTACGAGGATGTCCTCGTCGTGCGGGTACATGAGCTTGCACCGCAATCGGTATGGTCAAAACGCTATGGCCTCATAAACGACTTCGAGTCCATGCTGTCGCAAAACGGCACCACCGTCTTGAAGTTCTATCTTCATATCAGTCCGGAAGAGCAGCGTTCCCGCTTTAAGCAGCGGCTCGACGATCCATCCCGCCATTGGAAAATCAGTGAAAGCGACTACTCCGAACGTGAGCTGTGGCCGCAATATGTGGAGGCATACGAAGATGCGATGGCGGCGACAAGCACGAAGCGCGCACCCTGGTATGTTATCCCTTCGAATCACAAATGGTTCCGCAATCTCGCGATATCCGAGATCATCAGCGATACGATGGACGACATGGGCTTGAAGTTGCCGCCGACACACGTCGACATAGCGGACATCCGCCGCAAATACCACGCGGCGGAGGTCGAGGAGAAACCTGGCGGAGGGCATCGGGCGAAGAAGAACGCCAAAGTGGCATAAGCGGATTCGCAGTCGCTGCTCGGTCGGCCGGCCGCTTTTTGACGGATCATTGCGCCGCTCCTGCGCGGTGGGTGTGTCCTTTTCGGTTCATTTGTCGCGATTGCGAGCACGACGAGAACCAGCTGGAGGTGGGCCGATGAGTTCCGACAAGTCCGGTGCTGACCGCCATTTCCGGACTTTTGCAGATGATGCTGTGAAGGACGCGCCTTGCCCCAAGGTCGACACTAGGTTCAGTCGCGCCGCAGGCGGCGCATTCCCTTCTTCGCTTCCCAAGGTTCGAAATCGACGGCACCACCGGAGAGACATTGAATTATGTTTCATGCGGCTCACGCGCCAATGAAGTCGGTGTATACTCGGTTAGCTTATCAGAGCCGCGACCTCGCTTTGGCTGGTTTGCTCTTCAGCCAACGAGTTGTCGCCTAAGTGCCAGGCAGGAGTTGAACCGGTGGCCGATGTTGAATCGAAGCTGCGGCAGGACATCACACCGGCGCCCGATGCCGATCCCCTTTTTGGCCCGGTAGCATCGGAGTTGGTGCGCTACCTTGCTTCAATTGCAATGACCGCCGTCGCGACGGTCGTGGCTGTCGGTGTCGACAGCAAGGTGACCATCCCCAACCTATCCCTGGTATTTGTAGTTCCAGTGATCATCGCGGGCGTTAGCCTCGGCTTGGGTCCGTCACTCTGTTCGGCGATACTTGGCGCTCTAGCCTTCAATTTTTTCCTTACCGAGCCTCGCTACACACTGGCCGTCGACGACCCGGCGAACATCTGGGCGATTGGACTGCTGTTTGTCGTCGGTCTCATCGTGAGTGGCGTTGCCTTCACCTCCCGCCAGAGGGCGACCGAGGCGGCACTGTTAAGAAGGCAGGCGACTGTGCTGCAAGGCTACAGCCGTGACGTCGTCGCGGCCGATAATACGAACGCGATCGTCTCAATCACTTCCCAAGCTCTTGCAGCACTCTTCCAGGTTCCTGTCGTCGTGATGCTCGTTACGGAGGACAGGGTGGTTTCCCTCGAGCAAGTCGGCGACGTAGAACCCCAGGAGGCCGAATTAGAGGCGGCGCGATCGTCCTTGGCGACTGGAACTGTAGTGCGCAGCGGCGTTTACCCGGATCTGGCCTCGCGCTTTGACTTTTGGCCTGTGGAGACGGCCGAAGGCCAGAATGCCGTCATTGGACTCGCATTCGACCCGGACGAACGTCCTTCGGCACCAGATGCGCTAGTCAACATAGTTGTGCGTGTTTTAGCCCTGGTGCTTGACCGTCAACATGTACGACGGCAGACGCATGGTTCAGACGAGTGACATTGAACCGGATTTGAGGCTCGCGCTCGCCAAGCCGCGCTTTCGTTGGTTACGATCCACGTAATCCAGCACGCCGCTGCAGTTCTGAGCGTTACCTCAACGCGCGCTGAAGGTGAGGCCGGCGCGCTCCTTCAGACGCTTGCGCAACGCCGGACCCATCAGCGCGCCCGGCGTCCAGGTGCCGCCGTCGCCCTGCACGTCGCGCACGAGGCAGAGAGCGCTCTCGGCGATCATCTTGCTGGTCGAGCCGTAGCCCGGATCGCGGTCGCCCGTGACTACCGCCTCGACCCGTCCGCCATCCGGCAGCTCGCCCAGGAAGAGGATGTCGTAGAAGCCCTTCTCGCGCTCTTCCCGAGTCGGGCCTGCGCCGGGTTTGAGACCGCCGGTCCTGAACAAGGAAACCATCGTGGCGAACGTCTCCGTCGACACGCGAGCGATTTCCCCAAATCCCGGCGCGACCATCATCTCGTCGTAAACGAAGTCCGTGCCGTAGGGATGACCCAACAGGAAATTCGTGCGGTGCACGTTCTTGGTGTTGATCGGCGCCATCGGGAACGGCACGAGCCACACGTTCATGCCCGGGTCGTATGCGGGGATGAGGCCCGACGGCTGAGACGGCCCGGTGAACCCCGGCGTCAACGCGAAGGGATCGGTCAGCAGCCGGATCAGGGCCGGGTCGCGCGCGGCGGCGGCCAACGTGGCCTGAGCGCTCGCCGCGGTGCCGCCAGACATGCCGCCTTTCACCTTGCGCAGGCGGGCTTTGACCCGCCGCGCCGGGCGTCCGAATTTCTCGCGCGCCTTCTCCTGCAACGTGAGCACGCCGAGATCGAACGGGATGGAATCGAAGCCGCAGGAGAAGACGATGCGCGCGCCGGTCCGTTTCGCCTCTTCGTGATGGGCATCGATCATGCGCCGCATCCAGGCCGGTTCGCCGCACAGATCAACATAGGCCGTGCCCGTGGCCGCGCAGGCCGCCACAAGCTCGGGGCCGTGGAGCTGATAAGGCCCGACCGTCGTGATGATCACGGCCGCACGCTCGCACATCGAACGCAGGCTGGCCGGCTCGGCGGCATCCGCCTTAACCAAAGGCAAATCGTCTGGTGCGCCGATGTCGGCACGCACCTTCTGGAGCTTGTCGGTCGAGCGTCCCGCGATCGCCCACGACGGAGCATCGTCGCCGCGGTAGGACGTCGCCAGATATTCCGCGATGAGACGGCCGGTGTAACCCGTCGCGCCATAGACGATGAGGTCGAAATCCCGCTTCACGACGTTGGTCCTCCTCGATACCCGGGAGAGCTATCTTCAGATCCGTGTGCAATCGCAGGACGCTCAGCACGAGCAGCAAATGCCATTTGAGGGTCTGCCGCTTCATTGAACCGTCCCATCGCGGTTGACGGAGGATACCACAGTTCCTGCCTTGGGGCGCGCCACGTCCAGTTGGGGTCAAAGGCGTCGTTCGGACAGGCGGCCTTCCGGTCTACCCCGATGATCGGAGATGTTCGGTGTTGGCCGACACTTCGCAAAAGTGCCCACGATCGGATATGGGTCGACCGCGCCAACACATCTTCGGCATCCCTTGGCACTAGCGGCTAAAGGCGTAGACTAGCCTCGACCAATCCAGGAGGAAGACTTGCCGATCGAGCGGCCAAACCGACGGCTGACGACGATCCTCGCAGCCGATGCGGCCGGCTACAGTCGGCTTGTGGGAGCTGATGAGGAAGGTACGCTCGAGCGCCTCCGGGCCATCCGCAAGGACCTGATCGATCCATTAATCGCCGCCCATCGCGGGCGCATCGTCAAGACGACCGGGGATGGCCTCCTAGTCGAGTTCGCCTCGGTTGTGGATGCAGTGCGTTCGGCGGTCGAAATGCAGCGAGCTATGGCTGACAGCAACGCCTGTCTGGCATCGGACATGCGCATCGAGTTCCGCGTCGGCATCAATCTCGGTGACGTGGTCGTGGAGGACGATGGCGACCTCATGGGCGACGGCGTCAATGTGGCGGCGCGACTGGAGGGGATCGCCGAGCCTGGTGGTATTTGCCTGTCTAGCGCGGCCTATGACCAGGTGCGTGGCAAAATTGATATCGCCGCTCAAGATCGCGGCCAGCAGCACCTGAAGAACATCGCCGAGCCGGTGCAGGTGTATGCGCTTGCGCCTTCACCCGCGCACCCCGCAGCGGCGGCGCCGCACACGACCGTCGCACCGCGGCTCTCCATCATTGTCCTGCCCTTCGTCAACCTCGGTGGCAACAGCGAGCAGGACTACTTCGTCGATGGTGTCACCGAAAGCCTCACAACCGACCTGTCGCGCATTCCTGGCGCCTTCGTCATCGCGCGCAACACCGCCTTCACCTTCAAGGGCAAGCCAGTGGACGCCCGCGTGATCGGCCGCGAACTCGGTGTGCGCTACATGATGGAAGGGAGCGTGCAGGGCGGCGCCGACCGCATCCGGGTCAACGCGCAGCTTATCGACACGGAAACCGGCGCGCACCTCTGGGCCGAGCGTTTTGACAAGTCGCGCGGCGACATCTTCGAGATGCAGGACGAGATCACCACGCGACTTGCCCGGACTGTAGGCATCGAACTCATTGCCGCAGAAGGCCGCAGGGCGGAGCGCGAGCGGCCCGACAAGATGGATGCCGTGGACCTGGCCATGCGCGGCTGGGCAATCCTCAACCAGGCCTTGTCGCTGCGCCGCGGTCGCGAGGCGTGTGACCTGTTTGACGCGGCGCTCAGACTCGACGATCGCAACGTCGAGGCGCTGATCGGTCTCGCCTTCTACCATTCCTATGACGTTCGCATCTTCGCCTCGACCAACCGGGACGAACAGTTGCGTATCGCTGAGAAAGCCATCACCGAGGCGCTGACGCTTGCTCCGGGCAACGCCTTGGCCCATTTCGTCCGTGCCAACATCCTGCATGTCTCGGGCGTGACGGAACGGTCGCTGCGCGAGCTTGAACTCGCGATCACGCTGGACCGCAATCTGGCTTCGGCCCACGCCGAGGCAGGCTTCATAAAGGTGCTACTTGGGCGCGCGGAAGAGGCAGAAGCCGATCTCACAAACGCGATCCGGCTGAGCCCGCGCGATCCCGCGCTGGACCGCTGGTACGGCCTCCTCGGGGTTGCCAACCTATTCCTCGGCCGGCTCGAGCCAGCCCTGGACCGGCTGAGGAAATCAGTTGAAATCAATCCACACGTAGCCCTTTTCCAATTCTTCCTGGCCGCAGCTTCGGCCCTGAGCGGCCGCGCTAGCGAGGCCCAGGAAGCGCGGGACGCCGGCCTCAAACTCGATCCAAACTTTACCGTCGCCAGATTTCGCAACGAGGCGCGGAGTAAAAACGCGACCTTCCTTGCCCAGCGCGAGCGCATCTACGGCGGTCTAAGGTTGGCAGGTGTGCCAGAAGGGCAAGTAGCGGTTGGTACGGCAACCGATAGCCGTATTGGTTAGTTCGTTTGTCTGTTCAGGGTCAAAAGCGCCGTTCTGACCCTCTACCGACGACTTCCGGTCACCCCCGATAAACAGACATTGCTGGTGTCCGTCGGCATGTCTCAATCGTGCCGCCACTTCCGGACCTATGCGATGCAGCAAAGCCTGTTCGACCACCTCGTCCGCGGGAGCGAGAAGGGAGGCCGGGACCTCAAGACCAGGCGATCTCCCGGTCTCGAAATGGATGGAGAGAAGGACTTGGCGTAGCCCACTTCGGAGGGTCACAGACCGGTAGGGTGACGCGGCGGAAAGATGGACGCCTCGCGCAGCGCCCGCTACAGAGTTCTGGTCTGTCCTGTCGGAATCGGACTGAGGTGCGCGGGCATGATGGTCCGGCAACGTTTTCGCGGCCTTTTCCGGAAGTACTTGCTCGTGCTCTTTATGGCCGTGGCGATTCCGCTCGCGATCAACGGTGTCATCGAAGCCTGGCTCGGCTATCGCGACCAGCGTGCGAGACTCGATCAGCTGCTCGGCGTTCAGGCGACGTCCGCCGCAGCCGAGATCCAGGATTTCATCGACGGCATCACGAACGAGCTTGGCTGGTTGGTCCAGCTTCCCTGGACTGACGACCCCGACGAGCGGCGGCGGATTGACGCGTTGCGCTTGTTTCGCCAGGCCCCTGCCATCGTGAGTCTCGCACTCCTCGACTATAGGGGACGAGAACGCCTTTACGTGTCGCGTACCGGCCTCAATCGAATTGACAGCCGCACTGACCGATCCACCGATCCCGCAGTTGTTGGCGCCCGCTCGGCCCGGATCTGGTTTGGTGACGTGAGCTACCACCGAGGCTCCGAGCCATACCTGACGGTTGCGATTTCCGGAAACCGACCGGCGGTCGGCGTGGTAATCGCCGAAGTCAACCTCAAGCTAATTTGGGACGTGATATCGGCCATCAAAGTGGGAAAGACCGGCTTCGCCTTCGTGCTGGACCGACCGGGTCGGCTCATTGCTCATCCGGACATCAGCCTGGTGCTGCGCGGAGCGGACGAAGCGACATCCAAGCCCTTCCAAGCCATACGCGATGCGATCGGTCGCGCGGGAGCGGGTTTCGCAACAGGCCGGGACGTGCGGGGCCACGAGGTTGCCGCTGCCGCTGCTCCCGTTGCGGGTCCCGACTGGACTGTTGTGGTCGAACAGCCCCTGTCCGAAGCTTTCGGGCCGCTCTATGCAGCCTTGTGGCGGACCGCAGTGCTTCTCGTGGTCGGCACCATCTTCTCAGGCCTGCTCGCCTATGTGCTGGCGCATCGGATGACGGAGCCGATCCGGCTTCTCGAGGAGGGGACTGAGCGGATCGGAGCTGGACTTTTCGATCACCGCATCACCATCGAGACGGGCGATGAGCTTCAGCGTCTGGCCGACAGTTTCAACAGGATGGCCGCCGAGCTCGCCCTCGGGCAGGAGCACCAGGAGCGTATTGCGAGAACTTCAAGCGGTTCCTCGCCCCGCAGGTCGCCGATCTTGTCGATCGTACTGGCGACGACAGCGTGCTGGAGGGCCGCCGCACCGAGGTGGTGGTTGTATTCTGTGACTTGCGAGGCTTCACCTCATTTTCTGCGGGAGTCGCGCCGGAGCAAGTCATGAGCGTGCTCTCGGAGTACTATGAGGCGCTCGGCAGGGCCATCACGACATTTGCCGCGACACTAATCAGTTTCTCGGGTGATGGCCTGATGGTTCTCGTCAACGCACCCGTTCCCGTCGAAGAACCGGCGCTAACGGCCGTCGATCTGGCTGTGGAGATGCAGAGGAGCGTGCAAGAGCTCATCGTCCGCTGGCGAGCGCGAGGGTACCAAATCGGGTTCGGGGTAGGTCTTGCCAGTGGCCCGGCAACGGTTGGACGGATCGGGTACGAAAGCCGGTTCGACTATACGGCCATTGGCAGCGTGGTTAATCTCGCAGCCCGCCTGTGCGCATCTGCAGCCGACAGGGAAATCCTGATGGATGCCGAAGTCGCCGAAGCCGTCAAGGACAGTCGCTCGCTGAAAGGACTCGGGAACCGTCCGATCAAGGGCTATGATGAGGTCATGCCGGTCTTTGGAATCTCGTTCGATGCGCCATCCAAGACCCAGGCCGATGGGAAATAGCATTGCACCCGACGTGCAAGACGCATTCAGCGACTACGTGAACATCACGGGATCCGCGCTCACGGGCGACCAGGTGATGCCGGTTGGTGCAAACATGGCCAGCACTGGATTCGAGGCAGCAGGGCGCGCCAGGACGTTCGATCGGATCAGGCGGCGAGACTTTCTTGCGTTGCTGGGTGGTGCCGCAACCTGGACGTCTCCGTCACATGCGCAAGGACGGGCCATGCCGGTCATCGGCTATCTTTGCCCGGAGTCGCCCGGGCCGTTCGCCAGCCGGCTCAAAGCTTTTCACGAAGGACTCGGCGAAGCCGGCTTCGTCGAAGGCCGCGATGTCGTAATCGATTATCAATGGGCGGAAGGACAGTACGAGCGATTACCGGCCCTGGCTGCAGATCTGGTCGCCCGGAATGTGGACGTCATCGTCGCGGCCGGCGGCGCTCCCGCAGCGCTCGCGGCGAAAGCTTCTACCGCGAGTAAGACGATCGTCTTTGAGATGGGTGGCGACCCAGTCCGATTAGGCGTGGTGGACAGCTTGTCGCGGCCGGGTGGTAATATCACGGGGGTTTCGAGCTTGAGCGTGGAAGTGTCGCCGAAGCGGCTTGAGTTCATGCGCGAACTGTTGCCCACGGCAGCTACACTGGCCGTGGTCGCTAACCCTACAAGTCCAACCGTCAATTCACAATTGGAGAACCTCCGTTCCGCTGCCGAAATCTTGGGGGTGCGCCTGCAGGTTCTGTACGCCAGCAGTGAACAGGAGTTCGAACCTGTTTTCTCCGCCGCCGCTCAGGTGCCGGCAGGCGGACTCGTCTTCACCTCGGACCCTTACTTTGCGTTTCGCAGCGGGCAGCTTGCCGCGCTCGCCCTGCGATACAGCTTGCCCGCAATCACCCAATCTCGCGATTTCCCGATTGCAGGAGGCCTGATGAGCTACGGAGGAGATTTCGCCCAGTCGCATCGTCGCGCTGGCATCTATGCCGGACGGATTCTTCAAGGCGAGAAGCCTTCTGATCTGCCAGTCCAACTGGTCACGAAGGTTGAGCTCATCATCAACCTGAAGGCCGCCAAATCCTCCGCATCGAGTTTTCGCCCTCGCTAATCAGCGGCGCCGATGAGGTGATTGAGTAGAACGCGGCATCAATCCGGATCGAGTGACAAGCCGTAGTCACTTTTGAGAGCGGTGTCCTGATCGGCTTTCTGCAACACGCAGTTACCGACGACGAGCCGCGTCCAGTTCGTTGCCCATGAAGCAACGAAAGGCGTCTTCAGGCGTGCATACGATGGGTTCGCCGCGAACGTTGAAGCTGGTGTTGACCAGGATCGGGCAGCCGGTCAGCACCTTGAATCGGCTGAGCAGCTTGTGAAACAGCGGATTGGTATTGCCGTGTACGGTCTGGATCCGGGCCGAAAAATCGACGTGTGTCACGGCCGGAATTTCCGAGCGCGGCACATTGAGCTTGTCGATTCCGAACAAGGCTTGTTCATCGGCTGTCATGTGGCGCCGCTTGCCTTCCCTGACATCGGCAACAACCAGCATGTACGGGCTGTCGGAAGTGAGGTCGAACCACTCCGAGACGTCTTCGCGCAGGACCGCCGGCGCAAAGGGACGAAAGCTCTCGCGGTATTTGACCTTCAGGTTGAGGTTCTTCTGCATGTCCGGCGAACGCGGGTCACCGAGGATCGAGCGCGCGCCGAGCGAGCGCGGACCGAACTCCATTCGACCCTGGAACCAGCCCACGGCCTTTTGCGCCGCAAGGGCCCGCGCAGTCGTCTCGATCATTTCGTCCTCGCCGAGTACGGCGAACTTTGCCCCCGCCGCGGTCAGTCGCCGCTCGATCTCCGCTTGAGGGAAGCTGGGACCCAGATACCCACCGGACATTCCGTCCCTGCCGTCGATCTTGCGCGGTCGGTTCTTGAAGAGATGGTAGGCTCCGAGCGCGGCTCCGACAGCGCCGCCGGCATCGCCCGCGGCTGGCTGAATCCAGATGTTGTCGAAGCAGCCGTCCCGCAAGACCTTTCCATTGGCGACGCAATTGAGCGCCACGCCGCCGGCAAGGCAAAGATTTCGAGACCCGGTTTGCTTGCCGAGGCTGCGCGTCAGCCGCAGCACGGCCTCATCCAGCACCGATTGGATGGAGGCGGCTACATCCATGTGGAAGGGCGTCAGTGGTTGGTCCGGGCTTCGCACGGGTTGGCCAAACAATTCGGCAAAGCGATTGTTGGTCATGGTCAAGCCGGTGCAATAGTCGAAGTAGGACATGTCGAGCCAGAACGAGCCGTCCGGTTTCAGATCGATCAGATGATCGAGAATGAGCCTGGCGTATTTCGGCTCGCCGTAAGGCGCCAGGCCCATCACCTTGTATTCGCCGGAGTTGACCTTGAAGCCGATGTAATAGGTCAGCGCCGAATAAAGCAGCCCGAGCGAATGCGGAAAATGGATCTCCTGGAATATTTCGAGACGATTGCCGTTGCCAATGGCCGCCGACGTCGTGGCCCATTCGCCGACGCCGTCCATGGTGAGCACGGCGGCGTTCTCGAATGGCGAGGGGAAGAAGGCCGACGCTGCGTGGCTCAGATGATGTTCGCAAAACAGCAGCCGACCCGTGTCGAAATCCCCGGAGAATTTCTCAAGCTCGTCGCGCAGCAGGTTCTTCTGAAATAGTTTCTCCCGCAGCCAGAGCGGGATCGACATCTTGAAGGAGCGGAATCCGCGCGGGGCAAGCGCGACGTAGGTCTCCAGCAGCCGCTCGAATTTGAGGAACGGCTTGTCGTAGAACACGACGTGATCAAGCTCGCCGGCCGCAACGCCGGCTTCTGCAAGGCAAAAGGCAATGGCGTTGTGCGGAAACGCGGCGTCATGCTTTCGGCGGCTAAAACGCTCCTCCTGCGCGGCGGCGACGATCCGGCCGTCATCGATCAGCGCTGCCGCGCTGTCATGATAGAATGCGGAAATACCGAGGATCCGCATCGCGCGGTCTAGAAAAGCGTGTAGATGAACGGAGCAATCGCGGAGCCTTGGGTAAGCACCACGAGGCCGCCGAACACCACCATCATGATGAGTACAGGCAACAGCCAGAATTTCTTCCGGACACGCATGAACCGCCAAATCTCAGCCACGAAATCCATTCTTTGTCCTCTAGATCATGGACCGATCGGATTGAATCGAATCATGAGGTCGGTTCCCTGTTTGAGTTTGATCCTTTCGGAAAGCCGGCCTCACTTTTGCAAATAATACTCTAGAACTGATCCTTCATCGTCTCGGGCGATGGTCCTGCAGGCTGTCGCACGACCCAGTAGCTGTCCGCGTCCGGCTGCCGTTTGAGCCGCAACAGATCGCGTCCCATCATCCGCATGACAAGGCCGGTCGGCAAGACCGTGCCGTAGAACAGCAACGCCATCACGATCGGGTTGACCACCTTGTGAAGCAGCAGGCCGAACCTCGACCATATCAGATTGAGCGGATGGAGGATCGAGGGCCGCAACAATGCCGCCCCGAGAAACAGCGCGGCCAGTCCGCCGGTCCATGGCCACAGCCGGCCGGAATGCCACGCATTCAGCAAAGTAATGGCCGCCAGAGCAACGGCCATCACGACCCCGAACGAACGATCGGACCCGACCACGACCTTGTCGTCGCGGTAAAAGACCTCGTGAGTCGACTGCTTCATCTTCAACCGGGTTCTTGTTTTCCCGCGAATTTACTCTCGGTGTGTGACTGGCGATGCACTAATTATTTTGCGCGGCGGCGTCATGGTGAACGATGTTATTTGCGGACAGCAGGCCCAGAAGGCGTTCCGCGACAAATCTATGGCCCTCGGGCGTCCAATGAGGGCCGAACCCACTCGTGTAGAACGCGGCTCCATAGAGTTTCGCGAACGGGATCCGGTTCGCCTCCAGATAGCGGACCAGCGCTTCGTCGTGATGCTGGATCCCAACCAGGAATTTGGCGCCGTTCCCTTCGACGAATTCGCGGATATTCCCTATCAGTTTTTCGGTGGGGTCCGGCACGGACAGCGGCGGATACCTGAGCCGCACATAGATGTTCGTCGCCAGCCGCGCCAGCCAAAGGTTTCGCACCAGCCAATCGTCCTTGATGTATAGCAGTTGAGATCTCGGGACTGGCTGTCCCATCAGGACCACCGACCCGTCCGGTTGGGTGGCGAAGTAAGGTTTCCGATAGCTGTCGTAGCGGACATTGGCGCTGTTATCCAACCGGTCGTTTTGCGCGCAAAAGATCAGCACGACGGCAGCCGGCTTGACCTTCGGCCACAACCGCTTCAGCAGCAGATACTCCTGATCGGTGCCGTACCCCGCAACGCCCGCCGCCAGGATCTTGTAGTCGGGGATCTTTGCCTTCAATACCTCGGTGAAGCGCTCGTCTGCTTCGGAATCGAGGCCCCAGACAAAGGAGTCTCCCAGGAACATGATCGTCGGCTTGGCGTCCAGGCTGAACTCTTCGTCACGCAGACCGAGGCTATTGTGTTTGAAGTGTGTCGTGCGAAAGGTCGTGATGAGAGATGAGGAATTCGGCACCGGCGCCCAGCCGAGCTCGGCGTCATAAGCGTAACTGAGCGACCGTTCGCTCAAGCCTTCGCGCAGCTCTCGAAAGTCGGCAACGCGAAGAACGATTTCCAGCGCGGCCAACGTCGCGAGCGCGATGCCCAGCGATAGACCCGCCGATCGAAATACTTCCCGGACCCGGCTACGTCTGGTGAAATGCTTCATCTTTGCTGCTCGCGTCCGAAGCATCATATCTGGACGAAGGGGTACTTTGATAGGGGGCTAGAACCAGCTTCGGGTTTTCCTGCCCCGCCAGGCCGCCGGAGAGGGGCGCGTGATGCCCGCCGGAGTAAGACCGCTTTAGTCGTCCAACTTGCAAGCGAATTCAACTTAGAAGTCGAACTGAAAAATATCATTCTCGTCGCGTTTCGCTTTTTTTGAGTTTTTACACAGCCAGGGTCATTCGCGAGCAATGCGCTGGAGCGTCGGCGGCAAGGCGCCCCAGGGCCGCGCGGCTTCGCCAAGCCAGATGGGCCGCTAGTCTTCATAAAATGAGACGTTGCGGATCCGGTGCCTTTGATGTCCGATATACCCTCAACAGCGGCGCGAAGTCGAACGTCGCCGGATGTCCGAGTTGGGTCTAGGCTGTGTGTGGCAAGGAGGCCAAGGCATGAGGATAATGACCGTAGCGTTCGCTCTCGGAACGGCCCTGGTGTTGTGTAACCTGGGGACGTTTAGTGTCGCAGCGCATGCGCAGAAGGCCAACGTCGTTCGTGAACCACGGGAAAGGCCTATCATCAGGGTGCCCGTGGTAAGGACAACTCCTTACTGGGATTACTATATTGTTCCACGATATCGTTATCGCCCTGAGGACGACCGGGTCGATCCATGCGGCGGGCCCGTAGTGCCGGTAATAAGCTATGGGTCTCAAGAGGAAACGGTTCCGTTGTGGCTGGCGAACGCTTTCGGTCTTGGCCGTGTGCATGGTCGAGATTGGCCGTGTAAGGGTCAAAGCCGGTAATGCACCGATCGAGCAGCAAATTTCAGCTTATCCCCACAAGCCGACATCTGCGCCTTTGTGAGTACATCCCTGGAAACCAAAAAGGGCCGCCAGGCGGCCCTCCCAGGGCTCCGGACGGCCAAAATGCAAACGGGTGGCTGAGGACCGCTGCGGGTCATTCGCTACAGGGCGTTTGCCGCTGGGGCGGCCCCGGAGTCCGCTTTGGCCAGAGAACCGAACTGATTCCAACGCTTCATCCGGTGGCACATGCTCTCGCCTCTGTAACCGAGCCGAGGAGTATGGCCATGCAGGATCAAGAGAATGCGACCCAAGCGCCCAAGCGAGTGCCGTGGAACAACGGCAAGCTAACCGGGGCAAAGCCGCCGCTGCGACCCAAACATGTTTGGTCGATCCGAACGAAACTCCAGATCGAAGGTCGCGCGCGCGATCTCGCCATGTTCAATTTGGCAATCGACAGCAAACTTCGAGGCTGTGATGTCGTCGCCATCCGGGTCGAGGATGTCGCCGCAGGCGGATATACGGCGGATCGCGCAATCGTTCGGAGGGCCGTGCTCGACTTCTTTCGCGTGCGATGTTCAGGCAACCGGTCCGGGGATCCAATAGTCGCCGGCAAGCGGCCTAACTCTTACGCCATAAATTACCCCGAGCTGAAGGCTTGGATCGAAATGGCGCATCGCCCGCTCATTGAGGTCAATGACTCGGCCAGGGGTTAGTGGCCCCACGTCATTTATCTTGACGATGATCTTCTTGCCTACAGCCTCAACGAGGGCATACTTCGGCCTCGCGCCATATTTGACCCCACCAAATTTCCGGCGCAAATTCGTCTTGATGGCAGCCGCCCAGACAGAGGGATCATAGCGCTCGCCGGAGGCTGTGTTCGGGCCGCCCTCCCGCCATCCGGGCCGGAACGGATTGTACGTGGATGCTGCGCCAACGATCGTATCCCCAGAAGCGGCATCGACGACGGCGCTTGAATGAACTGCACCGATTTCACTTCGAGCAACGGTAACAGAAATGCCCAGCGCAACTACGGCGCCGCAAATTGCGGCGCTCGAGCGAAACAACATCATAACTCCTCGACTGATTTTCTAGATCGTTCGGTTCCCGATGCCGCAAAACATGGTCAAGCAAACGCGGATGCGTTACGAACTCGCGCCAATTTTTGCGGATTCGTGCCAATCCTGGCGACGGAACCGTTGTGGGAACCAGGGTGGTCCTCGCACAGATGTTCTTAGTTCTCACCGACTAAGACAGGAATTGCGTCAACAGCATGACTGGTTAGGGCGTGAGTAAGCAAGCGTCTGACCGAGGTCCGCTCGGGGGCATTCGCGTCGTTCTGCCCTTGCGGAACTCACGTCTTCGATGTCGGCCGCCACTTCGCAAAAAGTGCCAACAGGCGACATCCGAAAGGAAAAAGCCTCCTATCGAGGAGACCGTAGTTAGGCGGTTGTATCCCGGCTAATTGGCCCAATCGACCCTAACGGGCTCAATTTGGGCTGTCGGATCAGAAGCTAAAATATCCTCAGGACTGCGAGTCTTCGAGCAGACCAAAACAGCCGGACATAGATGAATCGGGCATGGGAATCTCTCTTCCGCATACCCGTCTCAGCCTACGGATGCGCCGGCGTTTGCCCGGCTTATTCCGAGCGCCAGAATGCGATGCAACAGGCCCGGGTAATCAAGTCCGTCATGCCGGGCCGCTGTAGCGAACTCTTGGCTCTTCGCGATTTCGGGATTGGGGTTCGCTTCAATGAAATACAGGGTGCCGTCGGCAGAGAGGCGAAAGTCGATGCGCGCGTATCCATCGAGCCCCAGTGTTCGGTAGATGCGTTTCGCTGTTCGCTGAATGCGGGCGCGTACCTCCGGCGCAAGGTTCTTGGCCGGCCCATCTACAATTCCCACGCGCTCCTGATAATCGGGATCGTGTTTGACCTTCTCGGTGGCTATGGCCTGGCCGCCCATGGTGCCGAATTTCAATTCCCAAACCGGCAACACTCGCAACCGATTGTTGCCGAGCACGCCGACATAAAGCTCACGTCCCTCGATATATTGCTCGGCGATCGCGGCGGTTCCGATCCGCTCGTGGACGAAGGCGACGCGCTCTGCGAGCTTCTCGTCCGTATCGACGACGGATGCCTGCGAGATACCCCGGGATCCATCCTCGTTCAGGCTCTTGACGATCAACGGCAGCGCAAGACGCGCCGGGCGTTTGACCTTTCGGCGCATCGGGAATACGGCGAAGGCCGGCACCGCGATCCGGCGATGGTGCACCAATGTCTTGGACAGATCCTTGCCGCGCGCCAAGATCAGACCACGCGGGTTACACCCGGTATACGGGATCTGCATCAGTTCGAGATAGCTTGCGACGTGCTGGTCATACGTGGGCTCGTTGTGAAACTGCTCCAGCAACGTGAATACCACGTGCGGCTTGAAACTTTCGATCTCCTCGCGCACCGGCTTGATTTCCTCCTGCGCACCGAGCGGGCGAACATCATGGCCGGCCGCACGCAAGGTGCTCACGACGTCGTATTCTGTTTTCCATTCGTTGATTTGCCGCGCGGTGTATCCGTCGGTGGAGTCCGGGGGCATGAAGTCCGGATGCATGAGCACCAGAACGCGCAGGCGTCTCATAGCGCGATCCATTTTCGCCGCGAAGGACCGAACAGCGCGTGCATGGTCTTGGCGGTCAACAGGACGGTGAAGTCAGCCACAAGCTTCCGATCGGAGCCGACAGCGCGCAGATTGAGCTCTCGGCAGCGGGAGATCATGTCGTCAAGTACAGCATCAAGCGTAAGTTGGTTCTCGCCCGTCCACCGCGCAACCAGCTGCCTGATGTGGGCGCGGTGCCGCCTGATGAATGCAGAAGCCGGCTGCCCCCGGCGATGCCGTGGATCGGCGGAAAAGAGCCGGGAGAGGTCGCGGTCATAAGTCTTCGGTGGCCTGAAGGCGTAGAACGCCTGCTTCTTTTCATAGTGGTCGCCGAGTGTCTGGCTGAGTTCATGCAGCGGATCGACACGCTCCCGCGTCGTGACTAGCGGCCGCTTCCCGGCGATTTCCTCCATCAGTTCGTCGACATATTCGAGCTTCTTCAGCGCTGGCCAGCCGGCATAGCGCGTCCGCCAGTTCGAACGCGGCCGCAGCCACACCGCGAAGGTTTCAGCGAAATCCTCGTCCGGATGGCTCTGCGCGTACCAGAGCCGAAGATGCTGGACATATTGCCGGCTGGCCGGATTGGGCCGGTAGTAGCGCGGGTAGTGTTTTGAGGACCGGCCGAACAGCTGCTGCCAACGCCGGCGGCGCTGCAGCTGATAGCCGTGCTGGATGGCATGGCCTGCCTCATGGCGGAGGATGGCCATGCATTCGGACCAGGTGCCGCCCTCGACGTCGAGCATCATTTTCTTCTCGAGCTTCATCAGGCGGGGATGGGTGAGATAGAATGGGATGGCAATGCCGGGCACATCTGCCGGACTAAACCATTCGCTCGATATCCATGTATGTGGCCGCAGCCGGATGCCCCGCTCTTCGAGCTCTTCATAAAGAGTGCTGATACAATCCTCGAGCCAAGTGCCTTCGACCGCAACCCTCAGACTACTGAGGCGTTGCTGGAGCAACTGCTCATCCGATAGCTTTTCCCAAGCATATTTCCGGCGGGGCATAGGCATCTAGAATTCATAACAACTCGGTACTCAGATGGTGTCATAGGATGCTGCTGACAACAACCGCCGAGTCTCCGCGGCAGGCGATCATGGTCGTGCTCGTGATCGCTTTCCCGGTGACGGTGACGCTTGCTGGATGCGCCGCTGGAGGTCGATCTGGACAAGATCAAGATCGAAGTGCCCGAGATCGACCGCTGGATTTCGGTCAGCCCAAGCAGTAAGCGCAGCCATCAGTGATTTCGCGATCGGCGAATTATCGTAACGATTCCATGCTGATTTGGCCCGTCCAGCCCCCTTGCAAAAAATATTTCGCTTTCTCTGTCGGGCAAATCAGTTCTACCAGCTCGCCCCGTCCTTTCCCGGCAAGAGGGGCGCTTCGCGGTCGTCACGAACGCGGGATGGGATGCGGTGGACGCGGCAGCGTTGGCGCGCAAATGGAGTCGCAGGGCAGGCTTTGCCTGTGAGCGATCGACCGGCGCGCAGACGAACGGCGCTTCAACGCCTTCGCCAAAATTCGCGGGCAGCACATGGTCCGTCGAAGCGTTGGTGGAGGTCGCTGCGTACGGCGAAGTCGTGTGGTCCTGGCATCCGTTGCTGATGCTAAGCCTTGCGGAGGCGAAACCGGCCCAACCGGGTGAGGTCGCCGTCAATCCGCTTGGCGACGGTGACAAAAAGGAATTCGTCGCCGGGGAGAGCACGAAGGAAACCGTTAAAACCATTGCGCGGGGAAAGCCGGGTGATCTCCGGTGGTACTCGTGGTGACTACCGTGTGCTTACTACCAATGCACACGGGCCGCGGGTGCTCCGGGCACCCGGCTTTCCCTGCTCCCTCTTCAAGTGAGGGACAATGTCGATGCAAAACCTCGGGCAAATCATGCCGCGAGGATGTGAGGCCATGTTCGGAAATGCCGACGCAAATCACCACATGCTCGCCGTCATCACCCGCGCATGCGGGTGATCCAGTATTCCAGAGACGTCGGTGCTGGAAACGAAAAGCCGCGGCGTACTGGATACCGCATGCGCGTGGTATAACGGGCTTCTGCGCGGCGACACCCCGCTTGACCCGAACAACCTCAAAACGCCGTGTACCCGCCGTCGATGACGAAGCAATCGGCGGTGTGATAGGACGACGCCTTGCTCATCAGGTAGACCGCGATGCCGCCGAAATCGGACGGCTCGCCGAATCGCCGTACCGGAATCCGCGGCATCACGTTGGCGACGAATTTGTCGTTGGCCATGATGCCCGCCGTCATATCGCTCTTGATCCAGCCGGGCAGGATCGCATTCGCGGTGACGCCGTAACGCGCCAGTTCGACGGCGAGCGCGCGGCACAGCGCGTTGAGCGCGGCTTTGGTGCCGGCATAATGTTCATTGCGCGCGGTGCCGAACAGCGAGGCGAGGCTCGAGGTCGCGACCAGCCGGCCGAACTTGTCGCCGGCCTCGGCGCGCTCGGTCATGTGGCGCGCGGCGGCCTGGAAGACATGGAACACGCCGTCGAGATTGGTCGCGAACATCTTTCGCCATTCCTCCTCGGTGCGGTCGATGAAGGCGCGGCGTCCGCCGCCGCCGATGCCGGCATTGGCGAAACAGCCGTCGACGCGACCGAAGGTGTCCAGCGTCGCCTTCATCGCTTCCTTGACCGAGGCGGTGTCGCTGACGTCACAGACGCGGGTATCGACCTTGCCCGGGCCGGCAGCCATGGTGGCGGCCGCATGCTTGTTCTTATCCGCGTTGCGGCCCCAGATCGAGACATTGCAGCCGGCGGAGTTCAATGCCTGGGCGATGCCGAGGCCGATGCCGCCATTGCCGCCGGTGATGACGGCGACGCGGCCGGTGAGGTCGAAGATGCTCATTTCGGAATTCCTTTGGGGTTTCCATTTGGTGTGGCGCACGTTAATCGTGCGTCCGAGGGGGCTGGGCCAACCATGGACAAGCCCGCCTCAAAAATCAAATATGGGCCGAAGCAGCAAATTCAGCCTACCGCGTTACCAATGGTGCGGGCACAACTTGTGAGGAAACAATGCAGTTCAAGCACGTCACGCTCGATTTCGATGGATCGGTCGCCATCCTCAAGCTCGACCATCAGGAGGTCATGAACGCGGTCTCGATCGACATGCTTGGAGGCCTCGGCGAGGCGCTGGATGCGATCGACGACAAGCGGGCCGAAGTACGCTGCCTCGTCATCACGGGCGCCGGACGCGCGTTCTGCACCGGCGCCAATCTGCAGGGCCGCAACAACCAGAAGCCGGGCCGGAGCAACGCCGGGGCGGCGCTGGAAACCGCCTTTCATCCGTTCCTGCGGCGCCTGCGCAATTTGCATTGCCCGATCGTGACCTCCGTCAATGGACCGGCCGCCGGCGCCGGGATGAGCTTTGCATTGATGGGCGACATGATCCTCTGCGCCCGCTCGTCCTATTTCCTGCAGGCCTTCCGCCGCATCGGCCTGGTGCCGGACTGCGGATCGACCTGGCTGTTGCCGCGGCTGATCGGCAAGGCGCGCTCGGTCGAACTGTCGCTGATGGGCGAGCGGCTGCCGGCCGAGAAGGCGCTGGAATGGGGCCTCGTCAACCGTGTCCATGACGACGCCGCGCTGATGGACGAAACCATGAAGCTCGCGCATGAGCTCGCTAACGGCCCGACCATCGCGCTGTCGCTGATCCGCAAGCTGTACTGGGAGAGCCCGGAAAACTCGTTCGAGGACCAGCTCAACCTCGAATACGAATCGCAGCGGATGGCCGGCGCTGCCGAAGATTTCAAGGAAGGCGTCACCGCGTTCCTCGAGAAGCGCCCGGCGAAGTTCAAAGGCAAATGATCGAGGAAGAACTCGGGCGTTGCGTCGCGACCTGGTATCCGGGCGCGACCGGCGTCACTGGCGCCGCAAAGCTTTCCGGCGGCGCCAGCCAGGAGACCTGGACCTTCGATATCGTGCACGCCGGCGGCAATTTCGGCGCGATCCTGCGCCGGGCGCCGCCGGGTTATGGCGCCTCGCCCTCGCGCGCCGCCGGGCTCGATGCCGAGGCCACGCTGATGCAGCTCGCGCACGATGCCGGCCTGCCGTCGCCCAAGGTGATGCATGTGCTGCAGCCGCAGGATCAGCTTGGCACCGGCTTCATCATGCAGCGGATCGAAGGCGAGACCATCGCCCGCAAGATTTTGCGCGACGAGCAGTTCGCAAAGGCGCGGCCGATCCTGGCGCGGCAGCTCGGCAGGGTCGCCGCCGGCATTCACGGATTGCCCGCGGCGAAATTGCCAAGCCTGCGCCGGATGACGGCCACAAAAGAGATCGCCGATCTTGAGCGCGAATACCGCAGTTTTGACTGGCCGCGTCCGGTGTTTGAACTGGCGCTGCGCTGGCTGCGGGACCACGATCCCGGGCCGTCCAGCGAAGTGACGCTGGTGCATGGCGATTTCCGCCATGGCAATCTCATCATCGGTCCCGACGGCGTGCGTGCGGTGCTGGACTGGGAGCTCGCGCATTTCGGCGACCCGATGGAGGATCTGGGCTGGATCTGCGTCAATTCCTGGCGCTTTGGCGAGATCGACAAGCCGGTCGGCGGCTTTGGCTCGCGCGAGGAGTTGTTTGCCGGCTACGAGGAGGCCGGCCGCAAGGCCGACCCCGCGCGCGTGATGTTCTGGGAAGTCATGGGCACGCTGCGCTGGGGCATCATGTGCTGCGGCATGATGCAGCGGTTCCGCTCGGTCCCGATCATTCGATGGAGCGCGCCATGATCGGGCGGCGCTCGTCGGAAACGGAAATCGATCTGCTGCGATTGCTCGCGCCGAGAGGAGGCTGAGATGCAGGACGAACCGACACCCGCCGAGTTGATCAAGGCGGTCGCGGATTTCTTGCGCAACGAGATCGCGCCCGTCATCAAGGGCCACAACGCCTTCAAGCTCCGCGTCGGCATCAACGCGCTCGACCTGGTGACGCGGCAGGCGGCGCTGGAGCAGGGCGCTGATGCCGCCGAAGCCGCGCGGCTGAGGGATTTGCTTGGAATGGACGGATCGCTGAACGAGCTCAACCGCGCGCTATCGGAAAAGATCGCAAAAGGCGAAGTCGACCTGCAAACGCCGGGGCTGTCGGAGCATCTCTGGCAGACCACGATGGACAAGCTCGCCGTCGATCAGCCGAACTACGCGTCGTACAAGCGGGAACTGGGTAGCAAGACAAAGTGATGGTTATGTCGTCATGCCCGGGCTTGTCCCGGGCATCCACGTTCTTTCTTGCCCATAGCGCCGAGGGCGTGGATGGCCGGGACAAGCCCGGCCATGACGGTGAGACAGCAATTATCGCCCCAGCCATTTCGGCGGACGCTTCTCCGCAAAACGCCTTCGGCCCCTCGATATAATCCTGCGACGCCGCCATCGCCTTCACCGCCGGGTATTCGCGCTGCTCGGCGATTGCCTGTTCCAGCGACACCTCAAGGCCCCGCTGGATCGCCTGCTTGGAGGCGCGGATCGACATCGGCGAGTTCTTGCAGATGGTCGCGGCCCAGCGTTCGGCCGCGGCCAGCGCCTCGCCCTGCGGCACCACCTCGTTGACGAAGCCGAGTTCGAGGCCTTCCTTGGCCGAGACATGGCGGGCGGTGAGGATCATCCCCATGGCGCGCTTCAATCCGATCTGCCGCGGCAGCCGGTGCACGCCGCCGGCCAGCGCCGCAAGGCCGACGCGCGGTTCGGGCAGCGCGAAAGTGGCATTCTCCGCGGCGATGATAAGGTCGCAGGCCAGCGCGATCTCGAAACCGCCGCCCATCGCGACGCCGTTGACGGCGGCGATGATCGGCTTGTCGCAGTCAAAGCGCGAGGTGAGGCCGGCGAAGCCGCCCTTGTCCCAGCCGCGCTTTCCGCCCGCGGCCTGCCATTTCAGATCGTTGCCGGCGCAGAACGCCTTGTCGCCGGCGCCGGTGACGATCGCCACCCATTGCTCGGGATCGGCGGAGAAATCGTCGAAGACCTTGTTGAGCTCGAAATGCGCGTCGATGTGCAGCGCGTTGTACACCTCGGGGCGCGACAGCGTGATGATCGTAATGGGGCCCTTGCGCATTACCTTGACGAATTTCAGATCCATGTTTGCTCCCGTTGTGATTTTCTGTGGCGAAGAATATTGGCGGCGATACTAGCGCGTGGCCGCTGTCCGGTACCACGCAATAATGCAAGGCATCCGCGCGTGCCAAGCCTTGTTGCCTTGCTTGACTTGGGCGGCGTCTTCTCACCTTATCCGATCCGAACTGGCGCGCTCGCAGCGCCTGAACGCAAATCACAATAAACGTCATTTTCCGGGAGAGACGCCTTGGATTTCAACTTGCCGGCCGACCTCGTCGCCTATCTCGACGAACTCGATCGCTTCATCGAACGCGAGATCAAGCCGCTGGAAGCGGCCGATGACAACATCCGCTTCTTCGACCACCGTCGCGAATGGGCGCGCACCGATTTCGACAATGGCGGCCTGCCGCGGCACGAATGGGAAGTGCTGCTGCGCAAGGCGAAAAATCTCGCCGATGCCGCCGGTCACCTGCGTTTTGCGATCCCGAAGCGTTACGGCGGCAAGGAGGGTTCCAACCTCTGGATGGCCGTGATCCGCGAGCATTTTGCCTCCAGGGGCCTCGGCCTGCACAATGACCTGCAGAACGAACATTCGATCGTCGGAAACCTGCCGATCGTGACCATGCTCGACCGCTACGGCCGCGACGACCAGAAGGCGATGATCGACGGTTCCATTACCGGCAAGTACCGCATCACCTTCGGCCTGACCGAGCCCGAGCATGGGTCGGACGCCACCCATATGGAAACCAGGGCCGTGCCGGCCACCCGCGACAACGTCAAGGGTTGGCTCATCAACGGCGAGAAGATGTGGACGACCGGCATGCATGTCGCGACCCACTGCGCGCTGTTCGCTCGCACCAGCGGAAATGACGGCGACGCGCGCGGCATCACCTGCTTTCTGGTGCCGGCCAAGAGCCCCGGCGTGAAGGTCGAGGAATACATGTGGACCTTCAACATGCCGACCGACCATCCACGCGTGAGCTTTACCGACGTGTTCGTGCCCGATGATGCGCTGTTCGGCGAAATCGGCCGCGGCCTCTCGCTGGCGCAATGCTTCGTGCACGAGAACCGGATCCGGCAGGCGGCGAGTTCGCTGGGGGCTGCCGTCTATTGCATCAACGAGAGCGTCAAATACGCCCGAGAGCGAAAGCCGTTCGGCAAGGCGCTGGCCGAGAACCAGGCGATCCAGTGGCCGTTGGTCGAGCTTGCCACCCAAGCCGAGATGCTGCGGCTATTGATCCGCAAGACCGCCTGGGAAATGGACCAGCTCACCCAGGCGCAGGTCGAGCACACGCTGTCCGACAAGGTCTCGATGTGCAACTACTGGGCAAACCGTCTCTGCTGCGACGCCGCCGACCGCGCCATGCAGGTGCATGGCGGCATGGGCTATTCGCGCCACAAGCCGTTCGAGCACATCTACCGCCACCACCGCCGCTATCGCATCACCGAGGGCAGCGAAGAGATCCAGAAGCGGAAAGTGGCGGGGTTCCTGTTCGGGTACATGGGGGCGGGGAAGCATTGAGCGTGTAAGGCGCATGCCGCGCCACAACACAAACAGCCGTCATACCCCGCGAATGCGGGGTATCCAGTACGCCGCGGCTTTTCGGTTCGATCACCGATGTCTCTGGAATACTGGATCACCCGCTTGCGCGGGTGATGACAGCTGGCCTAATTCACCTGCCGGTCCTTCCCCGCCCAATAGGGATCGCGCAGGTGCCGCCGCAAGATCTTTCCAGATGGATTGCGCGGTAGCGCGTCGATGAATTCGACGGACTTCGGCGTCTTGAAGCCGGCGATGCGTTCGCGGATGAAGTTGATCATGTCTGTCGCCGTCGCCTGCTTGCCCGGCTTCATGACCACGATGGCCTTCACCGCCTCGCCCCATTTGTCGTCGGGGATGCCGATCACCGCGGCCTCGGCGACATCAGGGTGATCGCAGATCGCGCTCTCGACCTCGGCGGGATAGATGTTCTCGCCGCCGGAGATGATCATGTCCTTGATGCGGTCGTGGATATAGAGGTAGCCATCCTTGTCCATGTAGCCGGCATCGCCGGTGCGCAGCCAGCCGTCCTTGTCGACGGTGCGAGCGGTCGCCTCCGGCAAATTCCAGTAGCCGGCCATGTTGGAACCGGAGCGGGTGGCGATCTCGCCGACTTCACCGGGCGGCAGGCGATTGCCGTTGGCGTCGAGGATCGCGAGTTCAATGCCGGGCAGGGCCTTGCCGGCCGAGCGCATGCGGTCCAGTCCCTCGATATGATCCTCCGGCGGCAACGCGACGATGGTGCCCGTCGTCTCGGTCATGCCGTACATCTGGACAAAACCGCATTTGAACACCTCGATACATTCCTTGAGCAGGGCTGCGGGGATCGGCGAAGCGCCATAGAGCATGTACTTCAGCCGCGAGAAATCGATCTGCCGGGCGCGGGGCTGCCGCACCACGAACTGCATCGCGGCCGGCACCATGAACAGCTTTGTGATCCCGGACTGTTCGACGAAATCGAGCACTTTCGTCGGATCGAACTCGCGCGCGATCACGCCCCTGGCGCCGTGATAGAACCCCATCACGCCCCAGCCGGAGCCGCCGATATGGAAGATCGGCATCGCCACCAGCGAGACGTCGTCGGTCGACCATCGGTTCCATTCCGGCTTTTCGGCCTCGCTGCCGGTTTGCACCAGATTGAGGAAATTGGCGTGCGACAGCATCGCGCCCTTGGGCTTGCCGGTGGTGCCGGACGTATAGAGCTGGATCGCAATGTCCCCGGGGCTGATCGGCACCCCTGGATCGTTGCTGCTCTGCGCGTCCCGCCAGGCCGTAAAATCCTGCCATTCCGGCGCGCCGCCTTCGGTGGTGATGACGTGGCGGACGCTCGGGAGCTGCGCCTTGATGTTGCGGACCTGCGTGATGAACTCGGGCCCGGTGAACAGCACCGGCGCCTTGCAGTCGTCGACGATGAAGGCGACCTCGGGGCCCGCCAGCCGCCAGTTGACCGGGGCCATTACGACGCCCGCTTTCATCGCGCCAAGCAGCAGCTCGAAATAGAAGTCGCTGTTCTTGCCGAGATAGGCGATGCGCTCGCCCGGCTTGACGCCGAGCGCTACAAGCGCGTTGGCGACGCGGTTGGTCCTGATATCGAATTCGGCGAAGCTGGTCTGGCGTCCCTCGAATTCATAGACAATCGCATTGCCGCGGCTATTCGCGCGCTCGCGCACTATTTCGGCAAGGTTGGCCGGCTGCTGTAAAGCGGACATGTTTCTCCCGTAACGGCTTTTTGTTGCGCGGAGTTTGGCGGTATCCGCCAGCAAAGACAATAGGGGTACTCAATGTTCAACGGCGTCGTCCCTGCTTTCGCAGGCACGACCGCAGAGAGGAGTTACCCTCGCGAAGCGCGGTCCTTCTCGTTCTGCGCCTTGATCGAGTCGCGGGCCTTGGTCCAGTCGTCGTCGCTCCAGTCGCGCAGCTGATAGAAGTTGCCGCCCATGGCGAGCGCCTGGGCGCCGTCCATGGCGATGGTCTCGCCGTTGATCCAGTCGCAGCCGCCGGAGATCAGGAACACCGCGAGGTTCTGCAATTCCTCCATGGTGCCGACGCGGCCCATCGGATTTTGCGCCCGGGTGCGCGCGCCGGCCTCATCACCGGGCTTGATGCGCTTGCTCATGCCCTCGGTCGGGATTTCGCCGGGTGCGATGGTGTTGAGGCGGATGCCGTATTTGCCCCATTCGACCGCGAGCGACATGGTCATGGCGTGGATCGCGGATTTGCTCATCGCCGATGGCACCACATAGGGCGAACCGTTGCGCACCCAGGTCACGGTGATCGACACCACGTTGCCGCGCTGTTTCGAGGCGATCCATCGCCGCCCCACCGCGTGAGTCACGTAGAAAGTGCCGTGCATCACGATGTTGGCCACCGCGTCAAAACCGCGGGGCGAAAGTTCTTCCGAACGCGAGATGAAATTGCCGGCGGCGTTGTTGATGAGATCGGTGAGGGGGCCCTCGGTCCAGATCGCGTCGATCATCTCGTCGACCGCTTGCGCGTTGCGGATGTCGACGCCGTGGCTCACCACGCGCCCGCCGTGCATATCCATCAATTCAGTTGCGGTCTCGTCGCAGACGATTTTGCGCCGGCCGCAGATATGAACCTCGGCGCCCAACTGAAGGAAGCGGGCTGCCATGGACTTGCCGAGGCCGGTGCCGCCTCCGGTGACGAGAATGCGCCGCCCGGCGAGAAGCTGATCGTTGAACATTGTTTCCACCCAAAGGGATTGTCAGTTAATTGGTCGATTGACTAAAACCGAACAACGGCCTTTCTGTAAAGCGGCAAGAAACAAGTGCGGAGGAGAATTCCCATGGAACAACGCGTCTCGATATCGATCTCGGACGGTATCGCCGATGTCCGGCTGGTGCGGGCGGACAAGATGAACGCACTCGACGCCGCGATGTTTGACGCGCTGGTCGCCGCCACGGAGCGGCTTTCCGGGGAAAAGGCCGTTCGAGTGGTAGTATTGTCCGGTGAGGGGCGGGCGTTCTGCGCCGGTCTCGATATGGGCCGCTTCGCCGCCATGAAGGAGAACGGCGGCAACGGGATCGCGGGCGGGGAAAAGCGTGACCTGGCCGCTCGCACCCATGGGCTAGCCAATTTTCCCCAACAAGCGGTTTGGGGCTGGCGGCAACTCCCGGTTCCGGTGATCGCCGCGATCCAGGGCGTGGCGTTCGGCGGCGGCTTTCAGCTTGCGCTGGGCGCAGACATGCGCCTGCTCGCGCCTGACGCGCGGATGTCGATCATGGAGATCAAATGGGGCCTGGTGCCCGATATGGCCGGCACGCCGATCCTCGCGAGCCTCGTGCGCGACGATATATTGCGCGAGCTGACCTACACCGGGCGGATATTTTCGGCACAGGAAGCGCTGAGCTATGGGCTGGCGACCCGGATCTGCGACGATCCGCGCGCCGCGGCCTTCGATCTCGCCCGCGAGATCGCCGGCAAAAGTCCCGACGCGATCCGCGCCGCCAAGCGCATGCTGAACACCCTCTCGGTCGATCCTGCTCCGGCGCTGCTTGCGGAGTTGGTCGAGCAGCAGAAGCTGTTGGGCAGTCCGAACCAGACCGAAGCCGTGCGCGCCAATATGGAAAAGCGCGCGCCGCGGTTCACGGACGTCTAACCCACTTTCCGTCACGGCCGGGCTTCTCCCGGCCATCCACGTCCTGCTTTGCGACAACAGAAGTGAGACGTGGATCATCGGGACAAGCCCGGTGATGACGAAAATTTTCAGTGCTCCAATAATGGACAAGGCAATGACCGAAAGCTTACCCCTTTTCCACGGTATCATCAGCGGCCAGCGCCGACGTGGCGATGCAGAAGTCGCAGACCGCGTCGAACGCATCGCCAGCGGGCTAAAGCAGCTCGGCGTCGCACAGGGCGATAGCGTCTGCATGCTGATGCGAAACGACATCGTCTTCATCGAGGCCGCCTATGCCGCGATGCGGCTCGGCGCCTACGGCGTTCCCGTGAACTGGCACTTCAAGCCGGAAGAGATCAATTACGTGCTGAAGGATTCCGGTACCTCCGTGCTGATCGCGCATGCCGACATGCTGCATCAGTTGCGCGACGCGATTCCGCCTGAGGTCACCGCGTTAAGCGTTCCGACGCCGCCGGAGATTTTGGCGAACTACAAGATCAATCCCGAGCATCTGGCGACGCCCGATTTTGCGATCGATTTCGAGACGTGGCTGAAACAGCATCCGCGCTATGACGGACCGGCGGTGCCGCAGCCGGCGAACATGATCTACACCTCGGGCACCACGGGCCATCCCAAAGGCGTGCGCCGCTACGCGCCGACGCCGGATCAGTCCGCCAATGCCGAACGCATGCGAGCGATGATCTATGGCCTGAAGCCTGGCGCGCGCGCGTTGCTGCCGGGCCCGCTCTATCATTCCGCGCCAAACTCGTTCGGCTTGCGCGCCGGTCGCCTCGGCGGCGCGCTGGTGCTGATGCCGCGCTTTGATCCGGAGGAATTCCTGCAGCTGATTCAGGATGAAAAGATCGACACCATCTTCATGGTACCGACCATGTTCATCCGTCTCATGAAGCTGCCGGAGGAGGTCCGCAGAAAGTATGACTTGTCGTCGCTGCGTCACATCATCCACGCCGCGGCGCCCTGTCCGGCCGACGTCAAGCGCGCGATGATCGAATGGTGGGGGCCGGTAATATATGAATTCTACGGCTCGACCGAATCTGGCGCGGTCACCTTCGCCAATTCCGAGGACGCGCTGAAGAAGCCCGGCACCGTCGGCAAGATCTCGCCGGGCGCCGAGTTGCGCTTCATCGGCGATGACGGAAAGCTGCTGCCGCAGGGGCAGATCGGCGAAATCTATTCGCGTATCGCGGGCAATCCCGACTTCACCTATCACAACAAGCCGGAGAAGCGGAGCGAGATCGATCGCGACGGGTTCGTCACCTCAGGCGATGTCGGCTATATCGACGAGGACGGTTACGTCTTTATCTGCGACCGCAAGCGCGACATGGTGATCTCGGGCGGCGTCAACATCTATCCCGCCGAGATCGAGGCCGTGCTGCATGCGGTGCCCGGCGTGCACGATTGCGCGGTATTCGGCATTCCCGACGCGGAGTTTGGCGAGGCGCTGATGGCCGTGGTGGAACCGCAACCCGGCGTCGAGCTCGACATTGCTTCGGTCCGCGTCCAGCTCAAGACCTCGCTGGCCGATTACAAGGTGCCAAAACACCTCGAAATCCAGGCCAACCTGCCGCGTGAAGATTCCGGCAAGATCTTCAAGCGCCGCCTGCGTGACCCCTATTGGGAGCGGGCTGGGCGGAGGATTTAGGATTCTCGCCCGTCATGCCCGGGCAAAAGCGCGAAGCGCGTCTTCGCGCCAGATGTCCCGGGCATCCACGTCCTTTGCTGGCAGAAAGGTGTGGATTGCCGGGACAAGCCCCGCCATGACGGAGAGAGTGGGGGGTAAACGCTTGGCTTTTCGCGCGTGTGCGCCGCCTCTATCTTCATCTTGCGCTGCGGCAAAAAAGTTGCACACTCCTGACATGCCGGGCAGCTTCTGGAGTAGCCAGCCATGTCTCCCCAGACCATGCCTTCCGAGACCGAGAGCCGCGCCAATCGCGCCGTAGACGCGCAGGCGCTTGAGGAAGATGCCCGGCTGCGGAATGACATCCGTCTGCTCGGGCGCATTCTCGGCGATACCGTGCGCGACCAGGAGGGCGCCGATGTGTTCGATCTGGTCGAGCGCATCCGCCAGACCTCGATCCGGTTCCACCGCGACGAGGACAGGCCGG
Source organism: uncultured Alphaproteobacteria bacterium (assembly GCA_963786115.1). Taxonomy (GTDB): domain Bacteria; phylum Pseudomonadota; class Alphaproteobacteria; order Rhizobiales; family Xanthobacteraceae; genus Bradyrhizobium. The sequence continues at coordinate 175,382 of CAWAYC010000029.1, read as the reverse complement.
CGCGGCGCGAGCTCGAAACCATCCTTGACAGCATGTCGATCTCCGAGACCGTGCGCATCGTCCGCGCCTTCAGCTACTTCTCGCACCTTGCCAACATCGCCGAGGACCAGAACAACATCCGCCAGATGCGCGGCAGCGCCAACGGCGCGCCGCGGGCCAGCACGCTGGCCCAGACCCTGTCCCACGCCCGCTCAGCCGGGTTCAGCCCGGCCGATCTGCGCAGCTTCTTCAAGGACGCTCTGGTCAGCCCGGTTCTGACTGCGCACCCGACCGAGGTTCGCCGCAAGAGCACGATGGACCGCGAGATGGAGATAGCGGCGCTGCTCGACCGGCGCGAACGCGTCCAGCTGACGCCGGAAGAGATCGAGGCCGCCGACGAGCAATTGCGCCGTGAGGTGCTGACCCTGTGGCAGACCAATTTGTTGCGCCGGACCAAGCTCACCGTGCTTGACGAGGTCGCCAACGGGCTGTCGTTCTACGACTACACCTTCCTGCATGAGGTGCCGCGGCTGCATTGCGCGATCGAGGATCGACTCGACAAGGAAGATTGCGGCGATCACGAAGAGCTGGCCTCCTTCCTGAAAATGGGAAGCTGGATCGGCGGCGACCGCGACGGCAACCCTTTCGTGACCGCCGAGGTCATGCGCGGCACGCTGCGGCTGCAGTCGAGCCGCGTCATGAACTTTTACCTGGAGGAGTTGCACGTACTCGGCTCCGAACTGTCGCTGGCTGCCCACCTCGCCGACATTTCCGCGGAGTTGCGGGCGCTCGCCCAGCGATCACCCGATCCTTCTCCGCACCGGAGCGGCGAACCGTACCGGCTGGCAGTCTCCGGCATCTACGCGCGATTGACCGCAACCGCGCGGCGGCTGGATGTGGAAATCACCCGGCCACCGGTCGGCGAGGCCGCACCTTACGCAAGCGTGAACGAATTCAAGGCCGATCTCGACGTGCTCGACCGCTCGCTGATCGCGAATAATTCCGGCGTGATCGCCCGTGGCCGCCTGCGGCTGCTGCGCCGCGCCGTCGACTGCTTCGGCTTCCATCTGGCCCGCCTCGACATCCGGCAAAATTCCGAGGTGCATGAACGCACCGTGGCCGAATTGTTGGATGCCGCCATACCCGGCATGTCCTATCTCGCACTCAGCGAAGACGCCCGCGTCAATCTGCTGCTGAATGAACTTCGCAGCGCAAGGCCGCTGAGCTCGGCCTTCGTGAAGTACAGCGATGAAACGCTCGGCGAACTCGACGTGTTCCGCGCAGCGGCCGAGGCGCACGCCAGGTTTGGCGCGGACGTGATTTCCCAATGCATCATCTCGATGTGCAAGGGGATGTCCGACATGCTGGAGGTAGCGGTGCTGTTGAAGGAGGTTGGGCTCGTCAACCCCTCCGGGCGCAGTGCGATCAACATCGTGCCGCTGTTCGAGACCATCGAGGATTTGCAGGCGTCATCCGCCATCATGGACCGGATGCTGTCGCTGCACGACTATCGCAAATTGGTGGATAGCCGCGGCTCGGTGCACGAGGTCATGCTCGGCTATTCCGACAGCAACAAGGATGGCGGCTTCGTCACCTCGGGCTGGGAGCTCTACAAGGCCGAGATCGGCCTCGTCGAAGTGTTCGAGCGCCATGGGGCGCGCTTGCGGCTGTTCCACGGCCGCGGCGGTTCGGTCGGCCGCGGCGGCGGGCCGAGCTATGACGCGATCATCGCGCAGCCCGGTGGCGCGGTGAACGGCCAGATCCGCATCACCGAGCAGGGCGAGATCATCTCCAGCAAATATTCCAACGCCGAGGTCGGCCGCAACAATCTCGAGATCCTTGCCGCTGCGACGCTCGAAGCAAGCCTGTTGCACCCCCGGCAAAGCGCGCCGCGCGAGGAATATCTGACGGCGATGGATCAGCTCTCCGCGCTGGCGTTCAAGGCCTATCGCGGGCTGGTCTACGAGACGGAGGGCTTTGCGGATTATTTCTGGGGCTCCACCGTCATCAATGAAATCGCGACGCTGAACATCGGCAGCCGTCCTGCCTCACGCAAGAAGACCCGTGAGATCGAAGATCTGCGCGCAATTCCCTGGGTGTTCAGCTGGGCGCAGTGCCGCCTGATGCTGCCGGGCTGGTATGGTTTTGGCACCGCGGTCGAAAGCTGGATCGCGGAACATCCGGAGCAGGGCATGCCGTTCCTGCAGGAACTCTATCGCGAATGGCCGTTCTTCCGCATGCTGCTGTCGAACATGGATATGGTGTTGGCCAAGAGCTCAATCGCGATCGCCTCGCGTTACGCCGAACTGGTTCCTGACGTGGCCTTGCGTGAAAACATCTTTGGCCGCATCCGCCGCGAATGGCACCTGGTGATCGAAACGCTGCTGGATATCATGGGCCATGAGCGGCTGCTGCAGGGCAACCCGCTGCTCGAGCGTTCGATCCGCAACCGCTTCCCTTATCTCGATCCGCTCAACCACGTACAGGTGGAGCTGTTGAAGGAGCACCGCGCGCAGAACCCGGACGAGCAGGTGCTGCGCGGCATCCAGCTCACCATCAACGGCATTTCCGCGGGGTTGAGGAATAGCGGGTGAGGGAGGAGGGCGAATAGCGAATGGATTTCCCTATTCGCTACTCGCCACTCCCTATTCGCTACTCGCTGCCTAGTGTTAATGCCTTGGAGCTGGTCATGGCTTCAAGGCGCCCTGCACACTCGTATAGACCGCGTAGAGCGACGTCGAACCGCAGATGTACAGTCTGTTTCGTTGCTGGCCGCCGAAGCACAGGTTGGCGACAGTTTCCGGTATGTGGATCTTGCCGAGCGGGTCGCCCTGCGGAGTGTAGCAGCGCACGCCGTCTTCGTTCGGATCGCCCCAACCCATGGAGCACCAAACACGGCCGTCGGTGTCACAGCGGACCCCGTCGGTAATGCTGGGCTTGGGCATTTCCGCAAAGACCTTGCTGTTCGACGCCTTTCCGGCCGCCACGTCCAGGTCAAACACGCGAATATGCGACGGGTTATCTGGCCCGTCCGTGAAGCCCGTGTCGATGACATAGAGCTTCTTCTCGTCAGGCGACAAAGCAAGACCGTTGGGCTCCACGAAGTCATCGACGATAACTTTGACTTCACCGGATTTCGGATCTGCCCGATAGACGTTGTGCTTTTCCTGCTCAGGCTCGGCCTTGACGCCTTCATAAAAGCCGCCGATGCCGTAGACTGGATCGGTAAACCAGATTGCACCGTCGGCAGTGACGACCGCGTCGTTCGGCGAGTTCAGCCGTTTGCCATTGTACTTGTCGGCGATGATCGTGATCGAGCCGTCGTGTTCGGTCCTTGTGACGCGCCGGCCGCTATGCTCGCAAGTGATCAGGCGTCCTTCCCGATCGATGGTGTTGCCGTTCGAGTTCATCGATGGCTGGCGGTATACGCTGAGGTGACCGTCATCTTCTGAAAAGCGCATGATGCGGTTGTTGGGAATGTCGCTGAACAGCACGTAACGCCCTGCCGGGAAGTAAACCGGCCCCTCGGCCCAGCGGAAGCCGGTCGCGACGCGTTCGACCGCCATGGTGCCGGCGAAGGCCGGAAAACCATTAGGTCCGAACGAAAGTTTGGGCTTGGCGGACTCGAGGTGTGAATCCGGATAGCGACTCCCGGGTAGTGGCCCCAAAGGCAACGGCCCAGTTGACGTGGTTGGAGCGCCCGTTTGGCCGAGTGGCGCGACGGTAGCCGCAGAGGCCGCCTTCATTGTCACTGCCGAAGCGGCAAGCGCCGCTGCGCCTGTCAGCATCTTGCGGCGGTCGAAACCGCCGCCCTTGTGTTCGGGATCGGGAAAGGTCAGCGCGGTTGTCATGATTTCCTCCCATGGTTTTTGTTTGGGAGGGAAACATCGGCCCGCAATCCGGCATAAAGCGGGCAGATCGGTATTAAACAACCGAAGGTCGCGTCGTCCCGGCCGCAACCGGGACGACCATTTCATAAATCAGCTCAAATCGCATCCCAGCTAAAGATATCGGCCGAGCGGTCGAGCTTGTAGAATGACGACTTCATCGCGGGGATCGCGTGTTCGGCGATGGTCTGCGGCGTCCAGCCTTCGCTGCGCTGCACCGAGCGAAGCGGGCGCGACTGGCCCATCAGGAAGATCTCGTTCATGCGGACGGCGAAAATCTGCCCGGTGACTTCCTTGGCAGCGTCGCTGAGCAGGTAGGCGCAGATCGGCGCGATCTTTTCCGGTCCCATCTGCTGGATCTTGGCGACGCGCGCCTTTTCTTCCTCGGTCTCGGTGGGAATGGTGCCGATCAGGCGGCTCCAGGCGAACGGCGAAACGCAGTTCGAGCGAACGTTGAAGCGGTTCATGTCGAGCGCGATCGACTTCGACAGGCCGACGATCCCGAGCTTGGCGGCGGCGTAATTGGCCTGGCCGAAATTGCCGATCAAGCCCGAGGTCGAGGTGAAGTGGACGAACGAGCCGCTTTCCTGCTCGCGGAACAGCCGGGCGGCGGCGTGGGAGACGTAGAACGAGCCCATCAGGTGCACCTTGATGACCTGTTCGAAGGCGTCGACGCTCATGCGGTGGAAGATCATGTCGCGCAAAATGCCGGCGTTGTTCACCACGCCGTCGAGCTTGCCGTAGGTATCGGTCGCCATCTTGACGATCTTGCTGGCCGGGATCGCTTCGGCGACGCTCTCGAAGTTCGCGATCGCGGTGCCGCCGCGCTTCTTGATTTCCTCGACCACTTCCTCGGCCGGTGCGGCTGATGTGCCCGAGCCGTCGGCGGCGACGCCGGGATCGTTGACCACGACCTTGGCGCCCTCGGCCGCGCAGAGCAGCGCGATTTCACGCCCGATGCCGCGGCCTGCGCCGGTGACGATGATGACTTTGTCCTGCAGTGATTTGGCCATTGAGTATCTCCCGTTGTGTTCGTCATTCCGGGGCGCGAGCAAAGCGAGCGAACCCGGAATCTCGAGATTCCGGGTCTGGTCCTGCGGACCATCCCGGAATGACGAATGTGGTTAGCGTTCGTTGGTAAAGATGATCGTACCGCTTGCGGCGAACATGCCGCCGACGCCGTGACAGACCGAGATTTTCGCACCCGGCACCTGCGCCGGCGCGATGCCGCGCATCTGCCGCACGCTCTCCTGCAGCGCGTACATGCCGTACATGCCGGAATGCATGTAGCTCAGGCCGCCGCCATTGGTGTTGAGCGGCAGCTTGCCGCCGGGTCGCGTGTTGCCATCGGCGATGAATTTGCCGGTCTCCTCGTGCGGCATGAAGCCGAGATCGCCGAGACCAAACAGCGGCAGATGCGCGAAGGCGTCGTAGATCATCAGGTGATCGACGTCCTTGTGGGTGATGCCGGCTTCCTGGAAAGCCAGCGGGCCGGCCGTGCGGAAGGCGCGCGAGGAATCGAACGTCTCCATCTGGCTGACCATCGGCGTCTCGACGCTCTCGCCGGTGCCGAGGATGTAGACCGGCTTGTTGCGGAAAATCCTTGGCGCGGTCGGCCGAGGTCAGGATCAAGGCGCCGCCGCCATCGGTGACCAGGCAGCATTGCAGGATGCGGAACGGGTAGGCGATCATTTTCGAGTTGAGCACGTCCTCGACGGTGATCGGCTTCTTCATCGTCGCGCGCGGATTCTTCGCCGCCCACTCGCGCTGCACCACGGCGACCATGGCGATCTGCTCATGGGTGATGCCGTGCGTCTTCATGTAGCGCAGCACCGGAATCGGGAACATGCTGGGCGGCCCGTAGACGCCGAACGGCGCCTCGAACTGGCCGTTGAGGCTGTCCGGCGGCGTCGAGCGCGGCAATTTGCCGATCATCGACTTGCCGCTTTCGGCATGGGTGATCAGCACGGTCTTGCACAGGCCGGCCTCGATCGCCGCCGCGGCATGGCGGACATGCAGCATGAACGAGCAGCCGCCGACCGAAGTGCCATCGACCCAGGTCGGCTTGATGCCGAGGTAATGGGCGATCTGCTGCGGTGTTTCCACCGCGGTGGCGACGCCGTCGATGTCGGAGAGTTTCAGCCCCGCATCCGCGATGGCGTTGAGCGCCGCATCCGCATGCAGCTGGATCTGCGACATGTTGGGGATGACGCCGAGTTCGGTGGTCTCGGCCGCGCCGACAACGGCAACCTGGTTCCTGCGCATGATGGTTACCCTTTCGCCGGACGGAACACGGGAAGGGTGATCTTGTCGTCGAGCTTCTCGAACGCGACTTCGAGCTTCATGTCGAGTTCAAGCGCCTCCGGTGTCTGCGGGCAGTCGATGATGTTGCTCATCATGCGCGGACCTTCGTCGAGCTCGACCACCGCAATGGCGTAAGGCGGCGTGAAACCCGGCGCGGCGGGGCGATGGTTGATGACGTAGCTGTAGAGCTTGCCCCTGCCGCTGGCGGCGAACTCCGTGACCTTGCGCGAGGCGCAGGACGGGCAGAACGGGCGCGGCGGGAAATAGACGTGGGCGCAGGCGTCGCAGCGCTGCAGGCGCAATTCGCCGGCGTTCGTGCCATCCCAGAAATGTTGCGTTTCCGGCGTCGGTTTCGGTTTCGCGCGCGCTGGCTCCGCCATGTCGGCAACTCCTCCCTCGAGAGCCAATTGGCCCGTTCGTTGCGATCTTGATGCGACAATTGACTATCGCCCGTCAACGGTCCAGCGATGGCTTCGCATAGCTGCATTCCTGCAGGCGAGAGCGCTTGTATGCCAGCTTGTCATCGGAGATAGTCCGCGTCACGGTAAATTGCCGGGTTCGCCTCTCGACGTCAGGCTCGCTTCGGACAACAAGTGACGCCAAAGGAAGCGGAAAAGAAAGCCATGCCGAAACATCCGACACTTGCCACACTTGCCGCCGATCTCGATGCCGGACGCACCACCGCGCGTAAGCTGGTGGAGGAATGTCTTGCCAGGATTGCCGATCCAGCGGGCGAGGGTGCGCGCTCCTTCATTCACGTCGACAAGGACGCCGCGATCGCTGCCGCGGACGCAATGGACCAGCTACGCAAGGCCCAAGCGGCGCCGTCGCCGTTTGCCGGCATTCCGGTCTCGATCAAGGATCTCTTCGACATAAGGGGGCAGGTGACCCGCGCCGGTTCGCGCGCGCTGGAGGATTCCGCGCCGGCGGAGGCCGATGCGCCGGTGGTGGCGCGGTTGCGCGCGGCCGGCTTCGTTGTGATCGGCCGCACCAACATGACCGAATTCGCCTATTCCGGCATCGGCATCAATCCGCATTTCGGCACGCCGAAGAGTGCCTTCAATCGCAGTGTAGGACATGTGCCCGGCGGCTCGTCGTCGGGTGCTGCGGTATCGATCGCCGACGGCATGGCGTTTGGCGCGCTCGGCACTGATACCGGCGGCTCGTGCCGGATTCCGGCGGCCTTCAACGGCATCGTCGGCTACAAGCCGACGCAAGCCCGTATTCCGCTCGACGGCGGCGTGCCGCTGTCGTTTTCGCTCGACAGCTACGGCCCGCTTGCGCGCTCGGTGGCCTGCTGCGCTGCGCTCGATGCCGTGCTCGCCGACGAACCCGTGCAGCCGTTGCAGCCGCGCTCGGTGAAGGGCATGCGGCTCGCGGTGCCCACCACGATCGCGCTCGACGATCTCGACGATGCGGTCGCCAACACCTTCGACCGCGCGCTGGCTGCGCTGTCGCGGGCCGGCGCGCTGATCGAGCGGATCGAGGTGCCGGAATTTCTCGACGTCGGCATGATGAATGCCAAGGGCGGTTTTGCGGCTTCGGAAAGCTACGCCTGGCACCGCTATTTGATCGAGCGAAAGGGCGACGTCTACGATCCCCGCGTCCGCATCCGCATCCTGCGCGGCGAAGGCATCAGCGCTGCCGACTATATCGATCTCATCAACATGCGGCGCTCTTTCATAGCGCGGATGGAAAAGCGCATCGCGCCCTACGACGCGCTGGTGCTGCCGACCACTGCCAACACCCCGCCGAAAATCGCCGATCTTGCCGACGACAAGGCCTTTACCACCGAAAACCTCCGCGCCCTGCGCAATTGCACGCTGATCAACACGCTCGACGGCTGCGCGATCTCACTGCCTGCGCATCGCGAAAGCGATGTGCCGGTCGGCCTGATGCTGGCGGCAGCGGGCGGATCGGATCGCCGCATTTTTGAACTCGCGGCCGGAATGGAGAGCATCATCCGTGTTTGATTTGACCTTCACCATCGACGACAAGGGCGCACCCACGCCGCTGACGCTGCCGATCGACCAGGCCGTGATCGCCGGCTGGACCGGTCGGGATCCGGTGGCGCGTGACAAGCATATCGCCGAGCTCGAGGCGATCGGCATCGCGCGTCCCGCCACGACGCCGATCTATTACCGCGTCTCGGCACGGCGGCTGACCGTGGAAGACTCCATCGAGGTTTGCGGCGAGAACTCCAGCGGCGAGGTCGAGTTCGTGCTGATCGGCTGGCAGGGCCGCATTTTCGTCGGCTGCGGCTCCGATCACACCGACCGCAAGGTCGAGGCCTACGGCGTCACGGTGTCAAAGCAGATGTGCGACAAGCCGATCGCGTCAGAACTGTGGGAACTCGAAGACGTCATCGGGCACTGGGACCAGATGGTCCTGCGCTCTCATGCCTGGATCGACGGCGCGCGCGTGCTCTACCAGGAAGGCACGCTCGACGGCATGCTGCCCGTCAAGGACCTGGTCGCCCGCGGTTTTGGACCCAGGGGATTGCCCGACGGCTGCGCGATGTTCGGCGGCACCTTTGCGGCCAAGGGTGGCATCCGGCCGGCGAGCCGGTTCGAATTCGAGCTGGAAGACCCCGTGCTGAAGCGGACCATCCGCCACGGCTATGATGTGATCACGCTGCCGGTTTTGGGCTAGCCGTCGTTCGGAAATCGGGTGGCGCAGCGCGGGCTGATTTGCGAAGTTGAGCCCATGAAAGCAACCGCGAAAGACCTCCGTTCTGCGTCAACCGGCGACATCGCCGCCCGCGTCGATGCCATCGACTGGACGATAGCCACCGCCGACCTCGACGCGCAGGGCTGTGCCGTCCTCAAGGGATTGCTCGCGCCTGACGAATGTGATGCGATCGCAGCGCTCTATTCCGACGACACGCATTTCCGCAGCCGGATCGTGATGGGACGCCACGGTTTTGGCCGCGGCGAGTACAAATATTTCCGCTATCCGTTGCCGGACCCGATCGCGGAACTGCGTCCCGCGCTCTACGCGCAGCTCTGCGGCATTGCTAATCGCTGGAACGCGACGATGAGCATCGATATCAGCTATCCGCCCTCGCATGAGGCATTCCTGAAGAGGTGTCATGCCGCCGGGCAGATACGGCCGACGCCGTTGCTGCTGCAATACGGCGCCGGTGATTACAACTGCCTGCATCAGGATCTCTATGGCGAGCACGTATTTCCGCTGCAGGTTGCGATCCTGCTGTCGGAGCCGGGTCGCGATTTCGAGGGCGGCGAGTTCGTGCTGACGGAACAGCGGCCGCGGATGCAGTCGCGGCCAGAGGTGGTGCCGCTCAGGCAGGGCGACGCGGTGGCGTTTGCTGTGCATCACCGTCCGGTGCAGGGGACGCGCGGGTCCTATCGCGTTAATCTGCGCCATGGCGTCAGCCGGATCCGCTCCGGTCATCGCCATACCGTTGGCGTGATCTTTCACGATGCGAAGTGAGAGCCCTTGACTGCTGATCTGTTCGAAGCCGTTGCCGATCCGGGCCCGTCGCACGAGGAGATGGCAGAGGGCGCCGTGCTGCTGCGCGGATTTGCCAGGCCGGTCGAGGCCGGACTGATCGCGGCATTGCGCGCGATTGAAGCTCAGGCGCCGTTCCGCCGCATGGTTACGCCCGGCGGCCATCAGATGTCGGTCGCGATGACCAATTGCGGCGGTTATGGCTGGGTCACCGATCGCTCCGGCTATCGTTATGACGGTACCGATCCGGATTCCGGAAAGGCCTGGCCGGCAATGCCGCCGGTGTTTTGCAAACTTGCCCTCGCTGCGGCGGCCGAGGCCGGCTTTGGTGGCTTCTCGCCCGACGCCTGCCTGATCAACCGCTATGAACCCGGCGCAAAAATGTCGCTGCATCAGGACAAGGACGAGCAGGACTTTGGGGCGCCGATCGTCTCGGTGTCGCTGGGCCTGCCGGCGGTCTTCCTGTTCGGGGGCTTGAAGCGCAGCGAAAAACCCCGCCGCTACAGGCTGGCACATGGCGACGTCGTCGTATGGGGCGGCCCATCGCGGCTGTTCTTCCACGGCGTCGCACCGCTGGCCGATGGCGAACACCCAGTGCTGGGCCGCCAGCGCATCAACCTGACTTTTCGTAAGGCGCATTGACCGCGCCGCGCTTAGACGCCCGGCGGTTTTGGCGGATGAATGAAGGCCCAGGGGCTGACTTCGGAATCCGTCGGCACTTCCACCGAAATCACGTAAGGACCGCCATCGGCCAGGGCCTTCTCCAGTGCGGACCGGAAATGATCCGGCGAGGTGACGCGCGCGGCGCCGGCGCCAAAGCTCTCCGCGAGCTTCACGAAATCCGGATTGACCAGGTCGGACGCCACCACGCGGCCGTCAAAGCGTTCGCGCTGGTCGCGCCGCACATTGCCGTAGGCGTTGTTGTTGAAGACGAGCGTCACCACGCCGATCTTGAACTGGACGGCGGTCGAGAGTTCCTGCACGCCGAACATGAAGCCGCCGTCGCCGGTGATCGCGACCACCTGCCGGTCCGGATGCGCGACCTTGGCGCCGAGTGCGGTCGGAAAGCCCGAGCCGAGCGTGCCCTGATAGCCCGAGGTGATGAAGGTGCGCGGCTGGTAAACCGGAAAACCGTACCAGGAGGCAAAGCCCACCTGCGACAGCTCGTCGGTGACAATCGCATTGTCCGGCAGCACCTCGCGCAAGATTTTCAAATAGGCCATCTGCGGCTGGACGCCCTGGATCTCCCGCTCGGCCGCCGCGGCGGCCTCGCGGATCGCGGCACGCCGGCCACTGATCTTGCCGGTGCCGGCCTTGCGCACTGCCGCGAGCAACTCGCGGGTGCCGGCTTTGGCGTCGGCAACGACGGCAGCGTCGGATACGACGCGGCGCATTTCGACGGGATCGATATCGATCCGGATCGATTTCAGGCCCTGCGGCTGGAACGGCCAGCGAAATCCGGACGCCGGCAATTCCATGCGCGTCCCGATCCCGATCATCAGATCGGTCATCGGCCACAGCTTGTAGGCGGCGGCCATCGTCAGCCCAAGCTCATGCGCGTTGGAGACAATGCCGCGCCCGCTGCGGAACGCCACCACCGGCGCATCGATCATTTCGGCCAGTTCGAGGATTTCCTCGCCCGCGTCGATCGCGCCGCTGCCGACGAAGATCATCGGCGTCTTGCTGGCCGCGATCAGCGCGGCGGCGGCCTTGATCCGGTCAGGATCAGGTTGCGGGGCGGGCAACAGATCGAACGGCTTTGACGGCGCGACCTGCGTGCGCTGCGTGAACACGTCCCATGGCATTTCCAGCGAAGCCGGCCCGCGGCGGCCCGACAGCATTTCCTGGAATGCGCGCGACACCATGGCCGGCGCGACATCGGGATATTCGATGCGGTCGGCCCATTTGACGAAGGTTTTCAACGTCGCGAGCTGGTCCGGCATCTCGTGCAGATGGCCACGGCCCTTGCCGAGGAAATTTGTCGGCACCTGACCGGTGAGGCACAGCACCGGCTCGTTGCATCCGAATGCCGTGAGTAGCGCCGCGCCGGCATTGAGCACGCCAGGGCCGGGCACCACGCTGAACACGCCGGGCCGGCCGCTGGCGCGTGCGTAGCCGAAGGCCATGTAGCCGCAGGCTTGCTCGTGCCGCGCGCCAATGACTTTTAGCTGCGCCTGGTGGAAGGCGTCGAACAGGCCGTAGACCTGCGCGCCGGGCAGGCCGAACACGGTATCGACGCCGTGCGCGACGAGGCCATTGACGATCGCTTCGCCGCCGGAAGTTGAGGTCATGCCGCTGCCACTCGCTCGCTGATTTAGGGGATTTCGTCGACCACGCCGTTACGCAACAGGCCGACGCCTTCGGCCTCAACCTCGATGACGTCGCCGGGCTTCAGGTAGCGCGGCGGATCGAACCGCGCGCCGGCGCCGGTCGGCGTCCCCGTCACGATCATGTCGCCGGGAACCAGCGTGGTGAAGGTCGAGATGTAGTTGATGAGATAGCGGAAGCCGAAGATCAATCGCCCGGTACGGTCATCCTGCCGCGTTTCGCCGTTGACGCGGGTGGTCAGGCGGATGTCCGATATCTGCGATTCATCCGAGTAGGGGATCAGCCAGGGCCCGAGGCTGCCGGTCGAGTCAAAATTCTTGCCCTGCGTCACGTTGAATTTCGCGTGCCTCACCCAGTCGCGGATGGTGCCCTCGTTGCATAGCGTCACGGCGGCGATGTGATCGAGCGCCGTTTCTTCCGGAATGTGACGGCCGGCCTTGCCGATGATGAGCACCAGCTCGCCCTCGTAGTCGAGCTGAGTGGACGCGCGCGGCCGCACCAGCGGCGTGTTGTGTCCGACGAAGGATCGCTGCGTGCGCATGAACATGCTCGGATATTTCGGCGCGTCCGTGCCGTCCTTGTATTCGGCGTTACGGTCCGGATAGTTGACGCCGATGCAGATGATCTTCTCCGGAGAGGGGATCGGCGGCTGCCACGTGATCTCTTCGAGCGCGTGATCCGGCGAGCGCTTCGCGGCATCCTCGGCAAGTTTTGTCAGTGCGCCGGCGGCGATGGCTTCGCGCAGCGTCGGGTATTCGTTGCCAAAACGCGCGGAGAGATCGACGACGCCGGTCTCGGTCGCGGCGCCGTAGCGCGTGTTACCGCCGAAGGAATAGGTCGCGAGACGATGTGGGGGCATCAAGCGGTCCCTCAATCCGCAATCGTGACGTCCGCGACGAACTGCGGCTCACGTACCGGCTGGCCCGCGAAAGGCGAGCCCTGCTCGAACCAGGAACGAGGCGCCGGCGCGCCCCATAGCGTCTGCCGGCGCGGGTCCTTGAGCGACCAGCGCATCGGCTCGTGGTCATGATCTCCGGTAAAATAGTCGCTGGTGTAGAGCTCGAGGCGATGGCCGTCGGGATCCCTGATGTAGAGGAAGAACGCGTTGGAAATTCCGTGGCGGCCAGGGCCACGCTCGATGTTCTTCAGGAAGCCGCTCGAGGCCATCACGTCGCACAGATGCAGGACGTTCATCGCGGTCGGCACCCAGTAGGCAAAATGGTGCAGGCGAGGGCCCTTGCCGTTGGTGATGGCAAAGTCGTGCACATTGCCCTTACGATGCATCCATGCTGCGGCGATGCGTCCGTTCGGTCCGTCCTCCTCGCCATATTCGGTCAGCCGGAAACCTAGTCGCGCGTAGAAGTCGACGGTGCCCTGCACCTCGGCGGCGAAGACGTTGAAATGGTCGAGCCGCTGCGGATGGCAACCCTTGTAGAGATCGTAGCGCCGCAACAGATGCGGGCGCTTCTCCATCGAGGCGTAGAGCTCGATCTCAAAACCGAAGGGATCGGTAAACTGCAGCGTGCGGCCCTGGAACGGCTGCTCGGCAAACCTGTAGTGGATACCGTTCGCCGAGAAGAAAGTGGCGGCCTTGTCGAGATCGCCGTCGTTGCCGACCTTGAAGCCCAGCCGGTTGCAGGCGGCCGTCTGCGCCTTGCGCAGCACCAGCGAATGATGCTGATGCTCCTCGCTGCCGCGCAGGTATACCGCCTTGTCGTCGCGGTCCTCGACATGCAGGCCGACGGTGGTCTCGTAAAACGCGGTGCTTGCGTTCAGATCCGTTACGTCGAGCACGACGTGGCTGCAGCGGATGATGTTGAACGGCGGATCGAAGATGTGCGTCGGAACGGGCATGCGGTTTCCCCTGCGGTCGTTATTCCGGGATGGTGCATAAGCACCAGCCCGGTTCTCGATATTCCGGATTCGCTGCGCGCCCCGGAATGACGGTGCTGCTAGATTCCCAGTCGCTGAATCCTGTGCGTCCCGCGGGCGAGCGAGACGTGCTTGGTTTCCATGTAGAAGTCGAACGAATAGTCGCCGCCGTCGCGGCCGATGCCGGAGGATTTCATGCCGCCGAACGGGGTGGGCAGATGGCGGACATTTTCCGAGTTGAGCCAGATCATGCCAGCCTCGAGCGCGTCCGCCACGCGCAATGCGCGGCCCATGTCCGCGGTCCAGACGTAGCCGGTCAGGCCATATTGCACGCCGTTGGCGATCTCGATGGCGTCGCGCTCGTCCTTGAAGGGGATCACGGTCAGGAACGGGCCGAACACTTCTTCCTGAGCCACGCGCATCCTCGAATGGGCACCGGTGACGAGCGTCGGCTGCACATAATGCCCGCCGCCGGGGCCGTCATGCGGCTTGCCGCCGACGGCGATCACGGCGCCGTCCTTTCTCGCCACGTCGAAATAGGCGCAGACCTTTGCCAGATGCCGCTCATGGATCAGCGGCCCGATTTCGGTTGATGGATCGAGGGGATGGCCGACCTTGAGCGCTTCCACGCGCGCGGTGAGCTTTTCGACGAATTTTTCCGCGATGCCCTGCTGGACCAGGAGCCGGCTGGAGGAGGTGCAGCGTTCGCCGTTGAGCGAGTAGATCATGAACACGACCGCATCGAGCGCGCGCTCGAGATCGGCATCGTCGAATACGATCACCGGGTTCTTGCCGCCGAGCTCGAAATGCACGCGTTTTAGCGTCGGCGCGCCCTGCGCCATGATCGCCGACCCCGTCGCGCTTTCGCCGACGAAGCCGATCGCCTTTATCGCGGGATGCTCGGTCAGCGCCTTGCCGGCCTCCTCACCGATGCCGTGCACGGTGTTAAGGACGCCATCCGGCACGCCGGCCTGCTTCACTAGTTTCGCCAACAGGTCCGCCGTGACCGGCGACCATTCGGCGGGCTTGTGTACGACCGTGCAGCCGGCGGCCAGCGCCGGGGCGATCTTCCAGGTCGAGAGCATGAACGGCGTGTTCCAGGGCGTGATCACGCCGACCGGGCCGATCGGCACGCGGGTCGAGATATTCCAATGCTCCTCGCTGGGCATGTTGAGGCCGTCGCGGGCTTCCGCGCATTTGTCGGCGAAGAAGCGGAAATTCTCCGCCGCGCGGATCGCGGCCTTGGCCATGAAGCGATGGGCCTGGCCGGTATCGATGCATTCGAGCACGGCGATGTCGTCGGCGTGGTCCTCGATCGCGTCCGCCACGCGGTGCAGGAGTTTTTTGCGCGTCGGGGCCGACATGTCGCGCCAGGACCTGAAAGCGAGGCTGGCCGCCGTCGCCGCGCGATCGATATCCTCCGCATTGCCACGTGCGACTGTGGCCAGCACCGCGCCATCGATCGGTGATCTGGTCTCGAAGGTTTGGCCGGAGACCGACGGCACGACCTTGCCATCGATCATGTGGCCGATACCCTCGGCCTTCAATCTGGCGAGCAGAGGCGCGGCGCGCTCGCGATTGGCCTGGAACACGTCGGCTGATCTTGGCGCGGCCTTATCCATTGGTCGTCTCCACTTTCAGGGTGTCGTGGATGTTGTTGCGCTTCCAGCTCGTCTCCTTGTCGTTGATCTGCATGTCGAACGACAGCGCGAACTTGCTGTTGGCGAACACCGGATCGAGATAGGCCGATAGCGTCTTGAAGATATGCTCGCCGGCCTGCTTGCGGGTCGGGAGGTCGCGCCCTTCGCCAAGTCGCAGCACCATGTCGAGGAAGCCGTAATTCCTTCGGCCGTCGGCAATCGCGTAATGCTCGCATTTGATCGCGCGGACGCGGATGCCGCCCAACGGGAAGATACCGGTCTGCACCGCGGCGTTGCGGACCAACTCCACGACCGCGGCGATATCGACGCGCCCTTCGAGATTGGCGGAATACTCGATCGTGAAGTGCGGCATGGCCTGTCTCCTGCGATTAGGTAGGCATCAAGCGAAGTAACAGCTCACGGAACCGTAGGCGCCATAATCCGCCTGGATCGTGTCGCCTTTGCGGGTCTCGATAGGTCGGATGAACGATCCCGCGAGCACCACCTGACCCGCTTCCAGCGCCAATCCATTGGGCGCGATCTTGTTGGCGAGCCAGGCCACCGCCGTGGCGGGATGGTTGAGCACGCCGGCGGCAAGGCCGGTTTCTTCCAATTGGCCGTTGCGGAAGCACAGCGCGCCGATCCAGCGCAGGTCGGCATCCAGCGGCCGGATCGGCCGGCCGCCGAGCACGATGCCGGCATTGGCGGCGTTGTCGGCGATTGTGTCGAAGATCTTTCGCGTCGATTTTGTCTCCTGGTCGACCCGCTCGATCCGCGTGTCCAGAATTTCCAGTGCCGGCACCACAAAGTCCGTTGCGTTGAGTACGTCGAACATGGTGCAGTTTGGGCCCGCCAGCCGGGCCTTCATCACGAACGCAAGCTCCGCCTCGACGCGCGTGGCGATGAAACGATCCGTCGGCACGAGGCCGCCATCGGCAAAGAACATGTCGTCGAGCAGGATGCCGGAATCCGGCTCGTCGATATTGAGTGCGCTCTGCATCGCCTTCGACGTCAGGCCGATCTTGTGGCCTTTGACGGTGCGCCCCTGGGCGACCTTCATCTCGATCCACGCCTCCTGGATCGCATAGGCGTCCGCGATGGTAATGCCGGGGTGCTGCAGCGAGATCTGCCGGATCTGCGTGCGGTTTTTTTCCGCGTGATCGAGCCGATCGGCGGCGGAGCGGATATCGTCTTGGGAAAGGGCCATGGCTGACAAGCAAAAAGGGGGTGCCGGAGAATGATTAACATGTTAAGCGTATCCGGGCAAACCGAATTGACGTTTGCTGCGGCGCAAAAGTTTCAGCTTTGAAACGGCGCGATGGCGGATCACTGACGATGGCACGAAAGAACTCGCCGAAGGGATCGCGGCCGAACCCGGGAGGCGCGGTTGCAATCCGCCGCGCACCGATGCGCGAATTTTCCCGTTCGCTGCCGATGTCGCTGTTGCGTGCTCGCGAAGCTGTGATGCAGCATTTCCGCCCGTCCTTGCGCCATCACGGGCTGACTGAGCAACAATGGCGTATCCTGCGGGCGCTGACCGCGGTGAAGGCGATCGAGGTCACGGAACTCGCACGCGTCGCTTTTCTCCTGGGGCCGAGCCTGTCGCGGATCCTCCGCGACCTCGAGGCGCGTCAGCTGATCGAGCGGCGGACGGCCAAGGAAGATTTACGCCGTGCGATGGTGTCGATCTCGGAAAAGGGCCTGAAGCTGATCGAGGCGGTCGCGCCGACCTCGGAAGCCATCTACGCCGCCATTACGAGGCGTTACGGCGCGCACAAACTTGCGGAACTGCAGGCGATGCTGGGCGCGCTGGAGAGCAGCCTGTCAGAATTGGAAGTGGCAGGCGGAGATTTCGAGGCCGACGAGTGATGCTCAAATTTGCATGATGATCTGCAGCGGGGCGCATAGCTCCGTTGTCTGCACATCCTTTGAGCATCAAATGACATCGGCAATCGTGCGAATTCACGGAAATAGCGGCCGCCCTGCCGGCGTTAGTGTTTCCTGGTCCTCGCTTCCTGGGACGCGCCTCGGCAGTTAGTCGAAACCGCTCCAATATCAATTTACTCTCGCCGAGAGAGTCCGTAAGTAACCAACTGGTTACGCGTCCGCTCAGGATTGCCAAGACCGAGAAAGGCCGACGAAGAAGCTCGGCCACACGGAGGAATGAATGAAGCTCACGAGGCGCGACTTCGCGGCCGGTATCGTCGCTGGCATTGCTGCTCCCCACGTCATCACCAGCGCGAGAGCGCAGGGCGCGACCATCAAAATCGGCATGTGCGCGCCGGTGACCGGTCCCGCCGCCGAATCCGGCGGGTACGCCATCAAGGGCGCAAAGCTCGCGCTCGACGCCGTCAACAAGGCCGGCGGCATTTTGGGCAAGCAGGCCGAATTGGTCATTGAGGACGATCAGACCACCAACCCCGGCATCGTACTGGCGTTCTCCAAGCTCGCTGCTCAGTCCGACATCGTCGGGTTCCTCGGCTCGATCCGTTCGACCCAGGTCCACGCCATGGCGCCCGACGTGCTCAAGCTGGGCAAGCCCGTGATGATCGGCGGTACCGATCCGAACCTCACCCATATGGGCAATCAGTGGCTGTTCCGCTTCCGCCCCAATGACAGCTATTCCGGCCGCGTCATCGCCGATTACGGCGTCAACACGCTCGGCAAGAAGAGGTGGGCCGTGCTGCATTCGACCGACGCGTTCGGCACCGCCGGCGGCAAGGCACTCACAGCCGCGCTGGAAAAGCTGGGCTGTCCCGCCGTGCTCGATCAGGGCTATGCCAACCAGAGCCAGGATTTCACGCCGGTCGTGCTGGCGATCAAGCAGTCCGGCGCCGACATCCTCGGTTCCTACTTCACCTTCGAAAACGATCTCGGCATCTTTGCCCGGCAGTTGCGCCAGCTCGGCGTCAATATCCCATGGGTCGGCTCGCCCTCGATCGTCAACATCACGGCGCTGAAGCTTGCTGGTCCCGCGCTCTACAACACCTATGGTGTCGCCGATTACGCCGAGGATTCCAGCGAAGCCTCCAAGGCGTTCGCCAAGCTCTACCGTGACACGGTCAAGGTGGCGCCCGACAACCAGAGCTCCTGGCCCTATGATGCGGTCAACGTGCTCGCTGCGGCGATCAACAAGGCCGGCTCGACGGACCCGACGAAGATCCGCGAGGCGATCCTGTCGATCAAGAAGTTCCCGGGCGCCGAGGGCGAATACAATTTCGACCAGAACGGCGACGGGCTTCACGGCTACAACATCGTGAAGAACGACAAGGGCTCGATCGTTTTCGACAAGCACATCGAATTCAACGACTGATCGCGCTTTTCGGCCTCTCCGGCTTTTGCCGGGGAGGCCATTTCGTTTTCAGCGAATTCAACAGTTCCTTCTCAAGCGAACGCTGGTCATGGATCTCGCCCTACAACTGCTGTTTACCGGCATCGGCATTGGCGCCGTCTACGCGCTGGTCGCGCTCGGTTTCGTGCTGATCTTCCGCGCCACCAACGTAGTGAATTTCGCCCAAGGTGAGTTCTCGATGGTTGCCGCCTATCTGATGGTGGTGTTCGCCGTCGATCTCGGCTGGCCCTACTGGCTGTCATTCCTGATCGCGCTCGCGGGCATGGCGCTGTTGGGCGTGATCTTCAATCTCGGCGTCTATTATCCGTTGCGCCATCGCACCTTCCTGCCAGTGATTATCGCGACCATCGGTGCCTCGATCCTGATGGCGAACTCCGTGCTCGCGATCTACGGCCCGCAGCCACAGGTGCTGCAGGGCTGGTTCGAAACGCCCGGCATCCAGCTCGGCCCGGTCTATCTCGACAGCCAGTATCTCCTGATCATCGGAGTGACGGTTCTGCTTGTGATCTTCAATTACTGGTTCTTCGAAAAGACGTTGCTTGGCAAAAAATTGCAGGCGACCTCGCAGGACAAGGAAATGGCCTCGCTGCTCGGCATTTCAGTTTCCACGATGATCATGATCACCTTCATCTATTCCGCCGTGCTCGGCGGCCTGGCCGGCATCCTGGTCGCGCCCGTGCTGTTCGTCTCGATCCAGATGGGCTCGACGATCGCGCTGAAGGCCTTTGCCGCCACCATCATCGGCGGGTTTGGCGACGTGGCCGGCGCGATCATCGGCGGGCTCGCGTTAGGGGTGATCGAGACGTTTGGCGCGGCCTATATCTCCGTTCCGTACAAGGACGGCTTTGCCTTCCTGGTGCTGGTGGCGTTTCTGATCTTCAGGCCGCAAGGTATCTTCGGCGAACGCGTGGCGGAAAAAGCATGAGCGCGCCCAGCGACAACGTGCCGATCCCGGCGCCCGCAGTGCATTCGAAGCCGCTTCTGATTCGGCACCTGCCGTATTTCATTGCCGCCGCGGTGCTGGTGGCGCTCGCCGCCGGCATGCGGTTCGACGGCTACATCCTCAACGTCCTGATGCAGGCGACGACGTTCTCGATCGCGGTGTTCGGACTCTCCGTCGTGCTCGGCCTGTGCGGCCAGATCAATCTGGCGCAGGCGGCGTTCTTCGGCTTCGGCGCTTACGCGGTCGGTATCGGCACCGCCGATCTCCATATCAGCTTCTGGCTCTGCCTTGTCGCGGGCTGCCTGATGGCGCTGGTCGCCGGCGCGTTCCTCGGGGCGTCGACGCTCCGGCTGGGCGGCCACTATCTCGCCATGGTGACGATCTCGTTCCAGCAGATCGTCACGCTGGTCATGATCAACGCGATCTGGCTGACGCATGGCCCGGACGGCGTCTCCAATATCCGGCGTCCCGAACTGTTCCAGACCTCGCAAGGCTATCTCGCCTTCTGCGTCGCGATGCTGGCGCTGGTCGGTTACCTGGTCTGGCATTTGCCGGACACCAAGATCGGCCGGGCGATGCGCGCGGTGCGCGACAATGAACTCGCGGCCGGGGTCAACGGCATCGACGTCTTCCGCACCAAGGTCTACGCGTTTGCGCTGTGCGCCCTGCTGGGCGGCCTCGCCGGCGGATTGTTCGCCGGTGGCTTCGCCTATGTCAGCCCGGATCAGTTCTCGTTCGCGGAATTGATCGTTTTCCTCACGATGTCGCTTTTGGGCGGCGTGGCGTCGCCGATCGGCTCGGCGATCGGCACCGGTTTGCTGATCCTGATCCCGGAATGGCTGCGCTTCCTCAAGAGCGTGCCCGGACTCTATCTCGCGATCTACGGCCTGTTCGTCATCCTGATCATCCGCTTCATGCCGGACGGTATCTGGGGCTTCGTGGCCGCCGCTTTCGAGAAATGGCGTGCCCAAATCAAGGCGCCGCCGGTGGCGGGCGCCCTGCATTTGAAGCCCGCAACGGTCGGCGGCGACACCGTCCTCGAAGTCACCGGATTGTCGAAGCATTTCGGTGGCCTCAAGGCGGTCGATGGCGTCGATATAGCGGTCAAGCGCGGCGGCGTTCACGCGCTGATCGGGCCGAACGGTTCCGGCAAGACCACCACGCTCAACGTGCTCTCCGGCCTCTACAAGGCGACGTCGGGCAAAATCGTGCTCGACGGCACCGACATTACCAACATGCCGCCGCATCAACGCACCGCGGCGGGATTGGGACGGACGTTCCAGAACATCCGCCTGTTCCGTTCCATGACCGCACTCGAGAACGTCGAGATCGGCGCCGAGCGTCCCGGCAACACCATGATCGGGAAGGGCGACGACGCACTGACCGAGCGTGCGATGGAGGCGCTGACCTTCGTCGGCCTCGGCAGCCGCGCCAACCAACCGATATCGAGCTTCTCCTATGGCCACCAGCGGCTGATCGAGATCGCCCGGGCGCTCGCCGCCAACCCGACACTGCTCCTGCTCGACGAGCCCGCCGCCGGCCTCAACTCGACCGAAAAACTCGAGCTTCACGAATTGCTGAAACGCATCGCCGCGCAGGGCCTGACGATCCTGATCATCGATCACGACATGACGCTGGTTTCGGAAGCTGCCCAGCACATCACCGTGCTTAACTTCGGACGCCGCATCGCGGACGGCGAATCGATGGCGGTGCTGCGCCATCCCGACGTCGTCTCCGCCTATCTCGGGAGCGAATGATGCCGCTGCTCGACATCCGCAATCTCGTGGTTCGCTACGGCGAGATCGAGGCGCTGCGCGGCGTCACGATCGCCGTCGAGGCGGGGCAGGTCGTGACCCTGCTCGGCGCCAACGGCGCGGGCAAATCGACCACGCTGCGCGCCATCTCCGGCCTCGCCAAGCCCGCGTCCGGCGACATCCTGTTCGACGGCTCGTCGATCGCGGGCCTCGGACCGGAGGCGATCGTTCGCATGGGCATCTCGCATGTACCGGAAGGGCGGCGGGTGTTCCCTGGGCTGACGGTGAAGGAAAACATCATGCTCGGCGCGTCGAACCGCAAGGTTTCCACGTCGGAAATCTCGCGCGAAGCGGATGCGATGTTCGATCTGTTCCCGGATATCCGATCATTCTCCAATGCGCTCGGCTGGACGCTGTCGGGCGGCCAGTTGCAGATGGTGGCGGTGGCGCGCGGCTTGATGGCGAAGCCGCGGCTGCTGCTCCTGGACGAGCCGTCGCTGGGCCTTGCGCCCGTCATCGTGCAGGCGGTGTTCCGGATCATCTCGCAGATCAGGCAGAACACCACGGTCTTGCTTGTCGAACAAAATGCGCGCATGGGACTTTCCGTCGCCGATCAAGGGTTTGTCCTGGAAACCGGGCGGATCGTGCTGGGCGGCAAGCCCGACGAATTGTGGGGCAATGAAGCAATCCGCGCCGCCTATCTCGGCGGTCACGCCAAAGTCACCGCGTAGGGCGTGATCCGGAAGAGTGGTCACCGGTTTTCCGAAAGATCGTGCTCAAACAATAGAAGCGAGCCACCGCCCCATGGTCACCATCAAGGTTGAGAACCTCATCAATTTCGTCGCCGAGGTGTTTTCCCATTCCGAATCTTCACCCGAAGAAGCCCGGCGTATCGCCACCTATCTGACGACCGCGAACCTCACCGGCCACGACAGCCACGGCGTGATCCGCGTTCCCGTCTACATCAGGTGGAAGAAGATGGGCTCGGTGGTTCCGAACCAGACAGCCGAGCTGGTGGTCGATACGCCGTCGCTCGCGGTGGTCGATGGCAAGTTTGGCTACGGCCAGACGGTGACGCCGCAGGCGGTGAAAATCGGTATCGAGAAGTGCAGGAAGGCGGGCCTTGCCGCGGTCGCGCTGCGCAATGCCGGCCATATCGGCCGCGTCGGCGACTGGGCGGAGATGGCCGCGGCCGAAGGGCTGGTGTCGGTGCATTTCGTCAATGCCGCCGGCTCGCTGCTGGTGGCGCCGTTCGGCGGCGTGCAGAGGCGGTTCTCGACCGCGCCTTATTGCGTCGGCATTCCGCGGCAGGGGCAGGATCCGATCGTGCTCGATTTCGCCACTTCGATCGTCGCCGAAGGCAAGGTCCTGGTCGCCAGCCGTGGCGGCAAGAAGCTGCCGAAGGGCGCATTGATCGATTCCGACGGTACCTTGAGCGAAGATCCGGCGGTGCTGTACGGAGCCTATAGCGCGGAGGGAGCGCGCGACCATACGAAGGGCACCGGTGCGATCCGCGCCTTCGGCGAGCACAAGGGCTCGGGACTGGCCTTCATCTGCGAGCTG
The DNA here is from genome assembly GCA_963786115.1 of uncultured Alphaproteobacteria bacterium. Classification (GTDB taxonomy): domain Bacteria; phylum Pseudomonadota; class Alphaproteobacteria; order Rhizobiales; family Xanthobacteraceae; genus Bradyrhizobium. The sequence continues at coordinate 152,289 of CAWAYC010000029.1, read as the reverse complement.
CTCGGCGGCGCGTTGACGGGGACAGGCGCGACCTCGTCGGGTCGGCGTTTCGCCAATGGCATGCTCGCCTTCTATGTCGATCCCAAGGTGGTCGACACCAGCAATTTCTTCGACGGCGAAATCTCGCGCTATGTCGATTTCATCCGGGAAACCAAGCCGGTCGCCGGCGTCGACTCCGTGCTGATCCCCGGCGACCCCGAGCGGAAAATGCGTGCCGAACGCACCAAAAACGGCGTCCCCTTGCCTGACGATACCTGGGCGGCGATAGTGAACACCGCGCGCGAAGTTGGCGTAAGCGAAGTGAGCATCCAGCAGGCAACGGCTTGATTTGCGACGGCATTGCGAGGCGGTAGTGCCCTTCGCAATGGCGAAAAGTCTGGACAAACGGGAAGGAAAGCAAAGTGGCAAATAACGTCAAGAAAGTGTGGGCCTCGGGCAAGGCGGTGGTGAACGCCTGGCTGGCGATTCCGTCCGGTTTTTCGGCCGAGGTGATCGCGCAATGCGGCTTCGACAGCGTCACCGTCGATATGCAGCACGGCGTGCAGGACTACCTGTCCATGGTGCAGTGCTTCCAGGCGATGAACGGCCACCCCGTGACGCCGATGGTCCGCGTGCCCTGGAACGAGCCGGGCATCATCGGCAAGGTGCTGGACGGCGGCGCCTATGGCGTGATCTGCCCGATGGTCAACACGCCTCAGGAAGCGAAGAACCTCGTTTCCTATGCCAAATATCCCCCGAAGGGCGTTCGCTCGAACGGCCCGATCCGTTCCGGCATGTATGGTTCGGCAGGCGCCTATCAGCAGACCGCTAACGACGAGATCGTCCTCTTGCCGATGATGGAGACCAGGACCGCGGTCGAGAACATGGAGGCGATCCTCGACGTTGAAGGCATCAACGGCGTCTATATCGGGCCTTCTGACCTCGGATTCTCCTACGGCCTAGTCCCGAAGCTCGACCGCGACGAGCCGGAAATCCTCAAGATCTATGAGAAGATCGTGAAGGAGTGCGGCAAGCGCGGCCTCTATCCGGGTATCCACTGCTCAGGCGCCGACGGCGCGGTGCGCGCGATCAACATGGGCTTCAAGCTCGTGACGCTCTCGAACGAGAGCGGATTGATGCAGACCTATGCCCGGATGCAGGTGAACCAGACCCGCAAGGAGTCTGCCGGCAAGGCGTAAGGACCCGAATAGCGAGTAGCGAATGGGGTTCTGGGAAGCAGCGAATGGAGTTATCCATTCGCTACTCGCCATTCGCTATTCGCCCCTCTCTTAACACAAGGAGATACCCCATGGCCCCAGCACCCGTCATTCGCTTGCATCCTGATGACGGCGTGCTGATCGCGCGCGCGAGCCTGCCGCCGGGCTTGGTGGTGGCCGACGGCGTCACCACCGTTGAACGCATTCCGGCGGGCCACAAGGTCGCGATCAGGCCGATCGCCGTCGGTGAGCCGATCAGGCGCTACGGCCAGATCATCGGCTTTGCCACCGCGCCGATTGCACCGGGCCAGCACGTCCACACCCAGAACTGCGGCATGGGCGACTTCGCCAAAGACTATGCATTCGGCGTCGACGTAAAGCCGGTGCCGAATTTCGATCTGCCGGCGACGTTTGACGGTATCCGCCGTCCCGATGGTCGCGTCGCGACGCGCAATTATATCGGCATCCTCACCTCGGTGAATTGCAGCGCGCATGTCGCCGGCATGGTTGCGGATGTCTTCAAGAAGAATCCGTTCACCGGCGACAATCCGCTGGCGGATTTCCCCAACGTCGATGGCGTGGTCGCGCTGACGCACAAGACCGGCTGCGGCATGACGCAGGACGAGCCGCTGACGCTGCTTCGCCGCACGCTCGGCGGCTATGCGCGGCATGTTAATTTCTCGGCCGTCGTCGTGCTCGGGCTGGGCTGCGAAGTGAACCAGATCGGCGGATTGATGCAGGAGCAGAAACTCGCCGGCCGCCTGCGGGCGATGGACATCCAGGAAGTCGGCGGCACCCGCAAGACCGTGGAAGCCGGCGTCGCCTTCGTGCGCGAGGCCTTGAGCGACGCGAATAATGTGAAGCGCGAAAAGGTCTCCGCCAGCGAATTGACGGTGGCGCTGCAATGCGGCGGTTCCGATGGCTATTCCGGCGTCTCCGCCAACCCGGCGCTCGGCGCGGCAAGCGATCTCCTAGTGCGGCATGGCGGCACCGTGATCCTCTCGGAAACGCCGGAGACCTATGGCGCCGAACATCTGTTGACCCGCCGTGCGGTGAGCCGCGAAGTCGGTGAAAAACTCGTCGGACTGATGCGCTGGTGGGAAGAATACACCGCGCGGGAAGGCGCCGAGATGAACGCCAATCCCAGCCCGGGCAACAAGGCCGGCGGCCTTACCACGATCCTGGAAAAATCGCTCGGTGCGATGGCCAAGGCCGGCAGCACCAATCTCGTCGACGTCCTGCATTACGCCGAAGCCGTCACCAAGAAGGGTTTTGTGTTTATGGATACGCCCGGCTACGACCCGGTCGCGGCGACCGGGCAGGTGGCGGGCGGCGCCAATCTCGTCTGCTTCACGACCGGTCGCGGCAGCGTGTTCGGCTGCAAGCCCGCGCCCTCGATCAAGCTTGCGACCAACACGCCGATGTACAAGCGCATGGAAGACGACATGGACGTCAATTGCGGCACCATCCTCGACGGCGAGGAAACCGTGCAGCAATGCGGCCAGCGCATCTTCGACCTGATGCTGAAGACCGCCTCCGGCCAGCCGACCAAGAGCGAGAGTTTTGACTTTGGCGGCGCGGAGTTCGCGCCCTGGGTGCTTGGGGCTACGATGTAGCTGCCGGTCAAGGACGGCTCGACCAGAGCTGTCATTGCGAGCCAACGGGTCGCGCGACTGCGCGCCCGATGACAGGCTCCGCGAAGCAATCCACGCCTCGGCGCCGGGGAAAGAATGGATTGCTTCGTCGCTTTCGCTCCTCGCAATGACGGCGAATGGGAACCAGCGCACTTCCTGTAGGCAACCTCTGCCCGTTGTTAGTGCTTGATCCGACCCGGAACCAGTGTTCTGCTTAAAAAAGCTGCTGGAGTGGCCCGTCCGTGTCGATCTTCGTCGCACTGCATCACGTCACGCACTACAAATACGACCGACCGATCGATCTCGGCCCTCAAACCATTCGCCTGCGCCCGGCGCCGCATACGCGCACGCCGATCCTGAGCTACTCGCTCAAGGTGACGCCATCAAACCACTTCGTGAACTGGCAGCAGGATCCGCAAGGCAATTGGCTGGCGCGCTACGTCTTCCCGGAGAAGGCAACCGAGCTGAAGATCGAAGTCGACTTCACGGCGCAGATGACCGTGGTTAATCCTTTCGATTTCTTCGTCGAGGCTTACGCGACCAGATTTCCTTTTCAATATACCGATGATCTCAAGACCGAGCTTGCGCCCTATCTCGCGACCTCAGGGCAGGGACCGCTATTTGACGAATACCTGAAGCAAATCCCGCGCGAGGCCGACAGTACGGTCAATTTCCTGGTCGACCTCAATGCGCAGCTGCAAAAGAGGATCAGCTACGTCATCCGCATGGAGGCGGGCATCCAGACGCCGGAGGACACTTTGGCCTCGGGCTCGGGATCGTGCCGCGACTCAGCGTGGCTGTTGATCCAGATCTTTCGTCACCTCGGTCTCGCCGCCCGTTTCGTCTCCGGCTATCTCATTCAGCTGCGTCCCGACATCGATCCGGTGGAAGGACCGCGCGAAGTCGAGAACGATTTTACCGATTTGCATGCGTGGGCCGAGGTCTATCTTCCCGGCGCCGGATGGATCGGGTTCGACGTCACCTCGGGCATGCTGACCGGCGAGGGGCACATCCCCGTCGCCGCCACGCCACATTACCACTCGGCGGCGCCGATCTCCGGCACCGCGGGCGTGGCCAATGTCGACTTCGCTTTCGAGATGAGCGTCAGGCGGATACGCGAAGCGCCGCGCATCACGCGACCGTTCTCCGATGCGTCCTGGGCGCGGCTCGACAGCCTCGGCGAGCAGGTCGACGCCGATCTGAAAAAGGATGACGTGCGGCTCACCATGGGCGGCGAGCCGACCTTCGTGTCCATCGACGATCCCGAAGCGCCGGAATGGAATATCGCCGCGGTCGGTCCGACCAAGCGGGCGCTTGCGGATGATCTGATCCGAAGGTTGCGTGCGCGTTTCGCGCCGGGCGGCCTGCTGCATTACGGGGAGGGCAAATGGTATCCCGGCGAAAGCCTGCCGCGCTGGGCGTTCGGACTTTACTGGCGCAAGGACGGTGTGCCGATCTGGAAGAATTCGGATCTGATCGCCAGTATCGAGAACCCGCGCAAGGCGGTGATCGCGGACGCCGAACGATTTGCGGAAGGCACCGCGCAGAAGCTTGGCCTTGCGCCCGATTACGTGGTGCCGGCGTTCGAGGATCCGGCGCACTGGCTTCAGAAGGAGGCCAGCCTTCCTGATAACGTCGATCCCACCGATCCCAAACTGTCCGATCCGGAAGAGCGCTCGCGCATGGCGCGGGTCTTCGACCAGGGCCTCAACACGCCAAAAGGTTTTGTGTTGCCGATCCAGCGCTGGAATGCCATTGCGCAACACCATCCCGGCCGTTGGCGCAGCGAGCATTGGAAGGTCCGGCGCGGCAATCTGTTCCTGACACCGGGCGATTCCCCGCTTGGCCTGCGCCTGCCGATCGCCTCGCTCGAGCACGTGCCTCCGGAAGAATATCCGTACATGATCGAACAGGATCCGATGGAGCCGCGCGAGGCGCTTGCGGAGTTCGACAAGGTTCAGGCTGAAAAGGCGTCGGAGGAGAAGAGAAAAGAACCCGAGCCCGTGCGCACGGCGATGTCGATCGAGATTCGCGACGGCGTTTTGTGCGCCTTCATGCCGCCGGTCGAAAGAGTGGAAGACTATCTCGAACTGATCGCGGCGGTGGAGGCGACCGCCGAGGAAATGCAGATGCAGGTGCATGTCGAAGGCTATGCGCCGCCGTTCGATCCCCGCATCGAAGTGATCAAGGTGACGCCCGATCCCGGCGTGATCGAAATAAACATCCAGCCGGCGCAAAGCTGGCGCGAGGCGGTCGACATCACCTTCGGCCTGTATGAAGACGCCGCGAAGGTGCGTTTAGGGGCCAATCGTTTCCTGGTCGACGGCCGCCACACCGGGACCGGCGGCGGCAATCACGTGGTGGTCGGCGGCAGCGCACCGCAGGATTTACCGTTCCTGCGAAGGCCGGATCTGCTGAAAAGCCTGGTGCTGTACTGGCAGCGGCATCCGTCGCTGTCCTATCTGTTCTCCGGCATGTTCATCGGTCCGACCAGCCAGGCGCCGCGCATCGACGAAGCGCGGCACGACGGCATGTACGAACTGGAGGTCGCGCTCGCCCATGTGCCGCCAGCGGACGTCGAAGCGCCGCTATGGCTGGTCGATCGATTGTTCCGGCACATCCTGGTCGACATTACGGGCAATACCCATCGCGCCGAGATTTGCATCGACAAGCTCTATTCGCCCGACGGTCCGACCGGCCGGCTCGGCCTGGTCGAATTCCGTGCGCTCGAGATGCCGCCGGATCCGCGGATGTCGCTGGCGCAGCAGCTTCTGATCCGCGCGCTGATCGCAAAGCTGTGGCGAGAGCCACAGGCCGGCAAGTTCGTGCGCTGGGGCACCACGCTGCATGATCGCTTCATGCTGCCGCATTTCCTCTGGGAGGATTTTTTGGGTGTGCTCGCCGAACTGCGGCAATCCGGCTACGATTTCTCGCCGGAATGGTACTCGGCCCAGCTCGAATTCCGCTTTCCAGTGTTCGGTCGCGTCCACCATGGCGGAGTCGCGCTGGAGCTGCGCCAGGCGCTGGAGCCCTGGCACGTGCTCGGCGAAGAGGGCTCGGCGGGCGGCACCGTGCGCTATGTCGATTCCTCGGTCGAGCGCCTTCAGGTCAAGGCATCAGGCTTTGTCGAGGGCCGTCACGTCATCACCTGCAACGGCCGGCGGATGCCGATGACGGAGACCGGCCGTTCCGGCGAGGCGGTGGCGGGCGTCCGCTTCAAGGCCTGGCAGCCGGCCTCCGGCCTGCACCCGACCATTCCGGTTCACGCGCCGCTGACCTTCGACCTGATCGACACCTGGAACGGGCGCTCGCTCGGCGGCTGCGTCTATCATGTCGCTCATCCCGGTGGCCGCAATTACGAGACCAAGCCGGTGAACTCCTACGAGGCCGAGGCGCGGCGGCTGGCCCGCTTTCAGGATCACGGCCACACCCCCGGCAAGATCGATCCGCCGCCGGAGGAACGCACAATTGAATTCCCGTTGACCCTCGACTTGAGGACGCCGCTCCTGCATTGATCCTTACCATGGCGTTTTCAAGCGGAGCCTGCCCCGGACTTGATCCGGGGTGGATTCCGGTTCGCAAAAAACACGTCGAAGCAAAAGGCCCGGATCGGGATGACGGCCGGCGAAGGAAATAATCAGGAGAGCAGGGCCCGCCCGGGCCAGCGCCGGATGGCGCAATGGACGCGCGACTATATGCGGCTGCCGGGCACTCCCGACGAATATATCGGACCGGACGGCGCGCCGCGACCGGTCTGGACGCGCTTCTTCGACGCCTTTGCCGCGCTTTCGCCGGCCGACATCGAGCGGCGCTTTGCCGCCGCCGACCGCCATCTGCGCGAGGCTGGCGTCACCTACCGCGCGCCCGGCGAAACCGCCGATCGCCTGTGGCCGCTCAGCCATCTGCCGCTTCTGATCGACGACGCCGACTGGCGCCAATTGACCGCGGGCATCGCGCAGCGTGCGCAACTGTTCGAAATGGTGTTGGCCGACATTTATGGCGAGGGCCGTCTGGTGGCGGATGGCGCGATCCCGGCTGCGGCCATTGCCGGCAGCAGCGAATATCTGCGCGCCGTATGCGGGGTCAAACCGCCGGGCGGGCGTTACCTCCACCTCTATGCCGCCGATGTCGGCCGCGGGCCCGACGGACGCTGGTGGGTGCTTGGTGACCGCACGCAAGCCCCGTCGGGCGCGGGCTACGCGCTGGAAAATCGCTCTGGTGCTGTCGCGCGCCTTTTCCAGCCTCTACAAATCGATGAATGTCGAGCGCGTCGCGCCGTTCTTCGAAGCGTTCCGCGAAGCGCTGCGCGCCAGCGCCGATCGCGATGAGCCGCGCATCGGCCTGCTGACTCCGGGGGCCTTCAACGAAACCTATTTCGAGCATTCGACGCTGGCGCGTTATCTCGGCTTTCTGCTGGTCGAGGGCGACGACCTCGCCGTCAGCGGCGACCGTATCCATATCCGTACCGTCGCCGGATTGAAGCGGCTCGACGTGCTGCTGCGCCGGGTCGATTCCAACTTTCTCGATCCGCTGGAGCTCGATGCGTCCTCGCATCTCGGCGTGCCCGGCCTGATCGACGTGCTGCGCAAGAACGGCGTCGTCGTCGCCAACATGCCGGGCTCGGGCGTGCTGGAGGCGAGGGCACTCCTCGGATTCTTGCCGAGCCTGTGTCGGCGTCTGCTCGGCGAGACCCTGGAAATGCCGCACATCGCGACCTGGTGGTGCGGCCAGAAATCCGCCCGCGAGGAAGTGTTGTCGCGGCTCGACGAGGTCGCGATCGAGAGCGCCTATGGCCGCGGCGTGCCAGGCTTCCCGGGCCACGGCCCGGTGCTCGCGAGCGAGCTATCGGCAGCCGACCGCGAACGGCTCAAGGGCGCCATTACCGACCGCGGTATCGACTATGTCGGCCAGGAACTGGTGCGGCTGTCGACGACGCCGGTCTGGGAGGATGGCCGGCTGACGCCGCGCCCGTTCGTGCTGCGGGTGTTTGCCGCCGCCACGCCGCGGGGGTGGACCATCCTGCCTGGCGGCTTCTGCCGGATCGCTGAACAGCCCGATGCCCGCGCGGTGTCGATGGGTGACGGCGCCCGGGCGGCCGATGTCTGGGTGGTGTCCGACAAGGCGGTTTCGACCTCGACCCTGCTGCCGGCGGTCGACACCGTGCGGATCAGGCGCATCGCCGGCGTCGTGCCGAGTAGAGCCGCCGACAACCTGTTCTGGCTCGGCCGCTATCTCGAGCGTGCCGAGGCGACGCTGCGGCTGATCCGCGCGCTGAACACTCCGCTGCGCGATCCCGGCAAAGCGGCGTCGGGATCGTCAACCGCGCTGCACTCGGTGGAGCGCATTCAGCGCCTGCTCGTGACCTGGGGCGCAGCCTCGCAGACCGCGCGCGCCAACCCGGCGAAGGTCGCCGCCGAGGCGCTGCAGAACGCGGAGAAATTCGGCTCGGCGCTGTCACTGGTGCGGTCGGCGCAGCGCACCGCGACCTCGCTACGCGAGCGCCTTTCACCTGACGCCTGGCAGGTCATCACCGAGATGGTGGAGCGCCTTGGCGAAGAGGTCGAGGACGACGACGGCGTGCTCAGCGCTGCCGAGCTGACCTTGCAGGAACTCGCGAGCATCGCAGGCCTCGCGCAGGAGAACATGAACCGGGCGGCCGGCTGGCGCTTCCTCGATATGGGCCGCCGCGCCGAGCGCGCCATCAATACCGCGCGGTTCGCGCGCCAGTTCGCCTTCGACGAAGCCGGCGAGGAGGATCTCGACATCCTTTTGACGCTGGTGGATTGCCAGATCACCTACCGTTCGCGCTATCTGGTCGGGCCTTCGCTGGCACCGGTGCGCGATCTCGCGGTGCTCGACCCCTATAATCCGCGCTCGGTGGCGTTTCAGGTCGGGGCGCTGAACGATCACATCGCGGCGCTTCCGAGCCTGAAGCAGCACGGCCTGATCGAACGGCCGCAGCGTCTGGCGGTCGCGCTGCAGGCGACGCTGACGACCGCAGAAGCCGCCACGCTCGACGTCAAGACGCTGTTCGCGTTGGAGCAGGATCTGCTCAATCTTGCCGACGCGATCGGGCTGCATTATTTCCCGCACGGCTCCAATGCCAGCCGGCCGGAGAAGCTGACGGGCCTCGCGTGATCTACGATATCAGGCACGTCACGTCTTACGCCTATGAGAGCCCGGTGAGTTTTGCGCGCTGCTCGCTGCGGCTCGAACCGATGAGCGGCGACGGGCAGCAATTGCTCTCTCACACCGTCGATATCCGGCCGCGGCCGGCGGAGCGGACGGCAAGGCGGGATTTCTTCGGAACCCATACCGAGAGCGTGCTGATCGAGACCGCGCATCGCAACTTACGCATCGACTCGCGGTCGCGCGTGTCGGTGTCGCGCCAGGCGCCAAGTCGCGCGGCGCCAAGCCCGTCCTGGGAGAGCGTGCGCGACGTCGCATTCGAAGCCACCAGCCTCGGGCCGTCGTCGCCGGTCGGCTACGTCTTTGCGAGTTCGCTGGTGCCCATGCAGGCGCCGGTCACGGCCTACGCCTCGGCGAGTTTCCCGCCCGGCTCGGGCATCATCGCCGGCGCAGCCGACCTGATGCACCGCATCCGCAGCGATTTCAGATACGATCCCAAGGCCACCGTGATCTCGACGCCGCTGAAGGAAGTGTTCGAGAAACGCCACGGGGTCTGCCAGGACTTTGCCCATCTGATGATCGCGGGCCTCCGTGGCCTCGGGCTGCCGGCGGCCTATGTCAGCGGCTATTTGCGCACGATCCCGCCGCCGGGCAAACCGCGCCTGCAAGGCGCGGATGCCACCCACGCCTGGGTCTCGGTGTGGTGCGGCGCCCAGATCGGCTGGGTCGGCTTCGATCCGACCAACGACCTCCTGGTCGAGAACGATCACATCATCCTGGCCATCGGCCGCGACTTCTCCGACGTCTCGCCGGTCGACGGCATCATCGTCGGATCGCGCAAGCAGAAGCTCAACGTAGCCGTGGACGTGCTGCTGGTGGAGTAGGCCGGCCTATAGCGTTTTCGAGCGAAGTGGCTACCGGTTCGCGCGAAGAAACCGCGTCAAAACAAAAATCTCTGATTCAATCAGAACCGGAGCTCTACGTACCGGTCCGCCGCGCGCGCTCGATCGGCTCGGCGCGCAGGTTGCGGCAGCTTGCGCGTTCACCGAAATCTCGCGCGTCGTGGCTTCCTGCTGCCCGACGGAGCCAGCGATGTTCGACGTCACATCGCTGATTTCGCGCACCGCGTTGCCGATCTCGCGCACCGCGTCCACGGAATTCCTGGTCGAAGTCTGGTTCAGTTTGACGTTCTCGCCCTCGATCGTCGCGTTGAGCGCCGACAGGTTGGTCTGTTCGGCGATTGCCTGGATCAGGTTGAGCACGCCGTCGGGTGGAAAATCGGACTGCGATATCAATCGTTTGTCTGATAAAAGCGGGGGCCATTATCCGAAAGCCGGGCGTGATCCGCGGACTTTCCACTCTGCTTCGGTGCCGCGGATGATAGGGTTGTCCGGCCGCTGGAATCAGGAAGCTGCAAGCCGTCATGATCTATCGCCACGCCATCGATGCGACCTCCTACGTGTTCGCCGATCTGCGCGACCTGCTCGCCAAGGCGACGCCGCCGCGTTCCGGCGACCGCCTTGCCGGCGTCGCGGCCGAAAGCGCGGAGGAGATGATCGCGGCCCGGATCGCGCTTGCTGACGTCCCGCTGAAGCAATTCCTCAACGAGGCCGTGATCCCCTACGAGGACGATGAAGTCACTCGCCTGATCCTCGACAGCCATGATGCGCAGGCTTTTGCCTCCATATCGTCATTGACCGTCGGTGGCTTCCGCGACTGGCTGTTATCAGATGTGACGACCAGCGAAACGCTCGTGAAATTGTCGCGCGGCATTACGCCGGAAATGGCTGCGGGCGTCTCAAAGCTGATGCGCAACCAGGATCTGATTCTCGTCGCGAAGAAATGTCAGGTGACGACGCGCTTTCGCAACACCATCGGCTTGCCCGGACGGATGAGCGTCCGGCTACAGCCCAATCACCCCTTCGATGACGTCAGGGGCATCACGGCCTCGATCCTCGACGGGCTGCTGCTTGGATCGGGCGACGCCTGTATCGGCATCAATCCAGCGAGCGACGATCCCAAGGTCATCGGCGACCTGCTGCGGCTCGTCGATAGCATCATCACGCGGCTTGCGGTGCCGACGCAGAGCTGCGTCCTGACCCATGTGACGACGACGCTCGGGCTGATCGGGCAGGGGCTGCCGGTCGATCTGGTGTTCCAGTCCATTACCGGAACGGAGGCCGCCAACCGCAGTTTTGGCGTCGATCTGGCGCTGCTGCGGGAAGCCCGCGAGGCCGGGCTGTCGCTGCGCCGCGGGACGGTCGGTGACAACGTCATGTATTTCGAGACCGGCCAGGGCTCGGCGCTTTCCGCCAGCGCAAACCACCATGTCGATCAGCAGACCTGCGAGGCGCGGGCCTATGCGGTGGCGCGGGCGTTCGATCCGCTCCTGGTCAATAGCGTGGTCGGCTTTATCGGCCCGGAATACCTTTATGACGGCAAGGAGATCATCCGGGCCGGGCTGGAGGACCATTTTTGCGGCAAGCTGCTTGGCCTGCCGCTCGGCGTCGACGTCTGCTACACCAACCACGCCGAAGCCGACCAGGACGATATGGACAATCTCTTGACGCTGCTGGCCGCCGCCGGCGTTACCTTCATCATGGGGGTGCCGGGTGCCGACGACGTCATGCTGAACTACCAATCGACCTCGTTCCACGACGCGCTCTATGTCCGTGACCTCTTTGGCCTCAAGCGGGCGCCGGAATTTGACGATTGGCTGTTGCATGTGGGCCTCGCGGGGAAGGATTTTCGCCTTGCCGGTGACGCGGGTCTGCTGCCCGATTTTGTCGCCAGATTGATTGCCTGAGGCGAGATCGCGGGCCGTGCTAACTGTCGCTATCGGGCAACCATCGAGCGTTTACGGGGCTAGCCTGCGCCACAATCTTGAAGAATTTCTGGCCCAGCGTGCGAGGTCGTGGTTAGATTTGCGGAAGGCTGCTTCCGAGGAAGTTTACAAGGAAGTCCGAATGAGAGTTGAAAGCATCGAAACGGCACGTCGTATCCTCTGCGTTTTTCCTCGCTACACGTCGGCTTTTGGTACTTTCGAATACGCCTATCCCCTGACCGACGGCGTCAAGGCGTTCATGCCGCCGCAGGGTCTGCTGCTGATCGCGGCCTATCTGCCGGCGAACTGGCCGGTCCGCTTCATCGATGAAAACATCCGCCCGGCCACTGAGGAAGACTTCGAATGGGCGGAGGCAGTCTTCGTCAGCGGCATGCATATCCAGCGCCAGCAGATGAGCGACATCTGCCGCCGCGCGCACGCCTACGATCTTCCGGTGGCGATCGGCGGCCCGTCAGTCAGCGCCTGTCCAGATTACTATCCCTCTTTCGATTATCTCCATGTCGGCGAACTCGGCGATGCCACCAATGATCTGATCGCCCGGCTGACGCGCGATCCGTCGCGCCCCTCCGAGCAGGTCGTGCTGAAGACTGCCGACCGCCTGCCGATGACGGAGTTTCCGATTCCCGCCTACGAGCTCGCCGAAACCCGGAAGTATTTCCTCGGCAGCATCCAGTTCTCGAGCGGGTGCCCCTACCAGTGCGAGTTCTGCGACATCCCCGGCCTCTATGGCCGCAATCCGCGGCTGAAGACGCCGCAACAGATCATCGCCGAACTCGACAAGCTGCGCGAATGCGGCATGACCGACACGGTGTATTTCGTCGATGACAATTTCATCGGCAACCGCAAGGCCGCGGTGGAGCTGATGCCGCATCTGATCGAGTGGCAGAAGCGGACCGGCTATGTGACGCGGTTTGCCTGCGAGGCGACGCTCAACATCGCCAAGCGGCCGGAAATTTTGGAGAAGATGCGCGAGGCGTTCTTCGTCACGATCTTCTGCGGCATCGAGACGCCTGATCCGGACGCGCTGAAGGCGATGCACAAGGACCACAATATGATGGTCCCGATCCTGGAAGGCATCCGCACCATCAACTCTTACGGCATGGAGGTCGTCTCCGGCATCATCATGGGGCTGGATACCGACAAGCCGGAGACCGCAGACGCGCTGCTTGACTTCGTCGAAGAGTCGCGCATCCCGCTCCTGACCATCAACTTGCTGCAGGCGCTGCCGAAGACGCCGCTATGGGATCGGCTCGAACGCGAGGGCCGCCTGGTCGATGACGATGGCCGCGATTCCAACGTCGACTTCCTGCTGCCTTACGATCAGGTCGTCAGTTCCTGGCGCAAATGCATGGAAGTCGCCTACCAGCCCGAGAAGCTCTTTGCGCGCTATCAATACCAATGCGATTACACCTACGCCAATCGGGTGAAAGTGCCGGTGAGCCCCGAGAAGAAGAGTTGGGCCAACATCAAGCGCGGGTTGATCATGCTGCGCAATCTTTTCTGGCAGGTCGGCGTGCTCGGTGACTACCGGAAAGTGTTCTGGAAGTTTGCTCTCGGGCGACTACGCTGCGGCGACATCGAGGGGCTGATCGGGGCCTCGATCATCGCGCATCATCTGATCAAGTTCGCGCGCGCGGCATCGGGCGGTCAGCAGAACGCATCGAATTATTCGATCCGGCTGCGCGAGGCCTCGGTCCCTGCCGAGTAATCGAGAGGTGAAACCGCCGGCGCCACGGTCCCCTTCGTTGCGCGATCTCAGGCAACTGACGCCGGCGCGTGTCGGGCTTGGCCGGGCGGGCGTCAGCCTGCCGACCGAAGCGCTGCTCGGATTTACGCTGGATCATGCGCGGGCACGCGACGCCGTTCATGCCGCCTTCGATGTTGCAGGGCTCGCGGCCGGACTTGATGGTCTGGGCTTGCAACCGATAGAGGTCTCCAGCCGGGTGCGTACCCGCCGCGATTATCTCCGGCGCCCCGATTTGGGACGCATGCTCGAGCTCTCCTCGAAGCAAGCGCTGGAGAGTCGTTCCGGTCCTCCGATCCGGCTTGCCGTCGTCATCGGCGACGGCCTCTCGCCGACGGCGGTGAACGTCCATGCGGTCGAACTGTTGCGCCATCTTATTTCGCGATTGTCCGCCGACGGACTGGAAATTGGCGCGACCGTCATCGCCTCGCACGCCCGCGTCGCGTTGGGCGACGAGATCGGCGCCATCCTCTCCGCGCGCATGCTCGTGATGCTGATCGGCGAGCGCCCCGGCCTGTCGGCGCCCGACAGTCTGGGGGCCTATTTGACCTTTGCACCGCGCGTTGGCCTCACCGATGCGGAACGAAATTGCGTTTCCAACATTCACGGAGCTGGTCTCAGCTACGAAGAGGGAGCGTTGCGAATCGCCTGGCTGGTGCGCGAAGGCCTGAATCGGCAGGTCACGGGCGTCGCGCTGAAAGATGAAAGCGGCGGATCGTCTCAGCAGGCGATGCCAGGGTGTGACAAATCAGATACTTAACGGTGGTTTTCGTTAGATTGGTTGCAGTTCGATCCATCCCTCGCGCTTGCGAGACGACGGCCGGCCCTGTAGAAACCGCCTGCGGCAAATTTACCGCGTATTTTCAAGGGCTAGCGCCGATTAGAAGCCGGTCAAACTCGGCCAAGAGCTGTATTCGCGCCCGGAACCCACGCTAGACAGATTGCGTCGATCTCAGAACTGGACAGGGCATGCTCGACAAGAACACCGAAAGTCAGGTCCACGTCGAAAAGATCGAGGAGCCGCGGCCCGGTACCAGCATTGCTTTCGGACTTGAGCGTCTTGGGCTGATCGCGGTCAAGGCCCCGATCCTGTCCTGCATCATCCTCGTCGCCCTGATGATAGGCGCGGTTTTCGGCATCGAGCGCATCAAGATCGATGATTCGCTCTCGCAGTTGTTCCGCTCGGATTCCAAGGATTACAAGCAGTACGAGGCGGTGACCAAACGCTTCCCGGCGACCGAGTTCGACGTCCTGGTCGTGGTTGAGGGCAAGACGCTGTTGGCGCGCGAGAACCTCGAGAAGCTGCGCGACATGGTCACAGACCTGCAGCTCGTCGACGGCGTGCGCGGCCTGATCTCGCTGTTTTCGGCGCGCCAGGCGCCGGAGCCCGGCAAATTCCCGGCGGCGCTATTCCCGCCCGAACTGCCGGTAGGCGCCGCCTACGACAAATTCGCCGAGACCGTGAAGTCCAATGAGATCATTCGCGGCAAGCTGCTGTCCGAGGACGGCACGCTGGCGCTGATCGTGCTCTCGCTCGAGCCGAAAGTCGTTTCCAGCAACGATCTTTCCAAGACGGTCGGCGATATCAGGAAGATCATGGCCGAGGATCTCTCCGGCAGCGGGCTCAACGCCCAGCTCTCCGGCGTTCCGGTCATGCAGCTTGAAATCCGCAACGCGGTGAAACGCGACGGCCTGACCTACAACATTCTCGGCATTCTGGCCGGCTGCATCATCGCGATCATCTTCTTCCGCAAGATATCGTTCATGATCGTCGCCGCATTCCCGCCGATCATTGCGATCCTGCTCGCGCTCGGCGGCCTCGGCTGGGCGAATTTCAATCTCAACATGTTCCTGAACGTGATGACGCCGCTCATCATGGTGATCAGTTTTTCGGACTCCATGCAGCTGACGTTTGCGGCGCGTGACCGTCTGATCGCGGGGCAGGACAAATTTACTGCGTTCAAGAACGCCGTGCTAGTGGTCGGTCCCGCCTGCGTGCTCACCCACGGCACCGCCGGCATATCGTTCATCGCGCTGCAATTCTCAGATTCCGAGCTGATCCGTAAATTCGGCGAAGCGGGGCTTGCCGCCACCATCATCGCGCTGCTCGCCGTGCTCTCGCTGGTGCCGGTGTTCGGCGTGCTGTTCGTCCGCAACGAGAAGGTTTTCGCGGTCAAGTTCCAGAGTGCGGATGCCGGCGTGCAGGCACTGCGCAGTTTCTGTTACTGGATCGCCGTGCGCATGGTTGGACGTCCCGGGCTGTTCAGCCTGCTCGCGGTGCTTCTGGTCGCCGGCCTCGGCTACATCTACACCACGCTGGAGCCGCGCTACCGGCTCGCCGACCAGGTGCCGGACAAGCGCCAGGCGGTGGCGGCGTCCAGCCGTCTCGACGCGAAGCTCACCGGCGCCAATCCGATCGACGTTTTGATCGAATTCCCGAAGGGCGCGTCGCTCTATGCGCCCGACACCCTGAAGACGATCGCCGAAGTTCACAAGATGGTGGAATCCGCGGCCGGTGTCGGCAACGTCTGGTCGCTGGAAACCCTGCGCCGCTGGCTCGCCGAAAAAGCCGGCAGCTCCGACGTCGCGACGCTGAAGGAATATGTCAGCGTCATTCCGGAACATCTGGTCCGACGCTTCATCTCGGCCGACCAGGACGCGGTGATCGTTTCGGGACGCGTTCCCGATCTCGATTCAAGCGAGATCCTTCCCGTCATCGACAAGCTCGACAAGGCGCTCGACAAGGTGCGCGCCGAACATCCCGGCTACGAGATCGCGGTGACCGGCCTGTCGGCGATCGCCGCGCGCAACAGCGCCAACATGATCGAAAAGCTCAACCGTGGGCTCACAGTGGAGTTCCTGCTGGTCGCGATCTTCATAGGGCTGGCGTTCCGCTCGGTCGTCGTGATGTTCTCGTGCATCCTGCCCGGCATATTCCCGGTGGTGGCGTCGGGAACGGTGTTGTGGCTGCTCGGGGAGGGACTGCAATTCGCCAGCGTGGTGGCGCTGACGGTGTCGTTCGGTCTCGGCCTCAGTGCGACCATCCACTTCCTCAACCGGCTCAGGCTTGAGCGAAAGCCCGGCATCAGTCCGGAACTGGCGGTCGAGCGCGCAACCGTGCTGGTCGGTCCGGCGCTGATCCTGACGACTGTGGTTTTGGCCTGCGGCCTGGTGGTGACGGTATTTTCCGATCTGCCGTCGCTGCGCCTGTTCGGCTGGCTCAGCGCGTTCTCGATGGTGGCGGCTTTGGTCGCGGACCTGTTCATCCTGCGACCGACGGCGATGTTCCTGATCAATCTGTCGGAAAAGCTTCGCGGGACGGCAGCTCACGCAAAGCGGGCAGAGTAATCGGCAGAGCAGGGAAACGTGCGGCGCTTAGCGTTTTCTAGCGCAGCCTGCCCCGGACTTGATCCGGGTTGGATACCGGTTCGCGTGAAGAAAACGCGTCAAAACAAGAATCTTCAAAACAAGAATCTGGAGCGTCGGTTCTGATTCAATCAGAACCGATCATGCTCCAGGCGCCGTCAGCTCCTCGTCATCGTGATGTTGACGCCGCGGATCTCGCCCTTGGAGTCGATCTGGACGCTCTGCTTGGTGCCGTTCGTCCGCAGGTTCAGATTGGCGGCAAATCCGGAAGCTTCGACGAACACGTCGATCTGGCCGCCGCCCGCGGTGCCCTGCAGATTGCCGAAAATATTGCGGCTCTTTTCGCTCCAGTTGCCGGAGATTCGATCACCCTGGCTCGTCACGTCGCTGGAAAGGTCGAACTTGTAGCTGTCGCTTGCGCAATGCAGGTTCTGCTTCAGGCCAAGCCCGTTGCCGTTCACTTTGTAGTCGGCCTTGCAGCGGATGTGTTCGGTGGTTCCGTTGGACAGCGCAACCGTGCCCGATCCGCTCCACGATCCGTCAAAACCCGCAAACGGACCGGACGATTGGGCGTGGCTTGCCGAGACCGACACCAGGAGCGCGGCGCCAATGCCAGCAGCCTTGATAGCCTGGCCGAAGAAGCTGGAACCGAACAGTTTCATCGTGAGTTTCCCATCAAAATTGACGTTCTTTGCGAAGACACGTCTCGCCGCATCGAGATTTAGTGTTCCTGCAACATGTTAGGTTCAAATGACGCGCTTCCCGCCAATGCTGGATAAGCGAACGACATTTTCACCCGGCGGAATCAAAATATATTTGATATAGCCGTGCTGCGCCGGCAAGCATCTAGCGGTTGGCGAGGTAGCTGTGCAACAGTCAATTAGGAATAGGGATGTGTCAAATATATCACAGATATCAATAACTTAAGAAGCAATTTACAACGTCGCAAATTTGGCCGCATTTACCGGTCCTTGTCGTCTACACATCACTGCGCTACGTCGCGCGCAAATCCCAACAAATCCCTCCCGGCCATGCCGAAGCGCTATTCGGGGACAGGATTCTCTGCGGTCGAAAACGAAGGAATACGATGCGTAAATTCCCCTTGGCGCTCCTGGCTTTCTCCCTGTTGTCGATAACGGTTTCGTCCGATGCCTTCGCCCAGCAGCAGCGCAGCGGCACGCCGGACGAACAGAAAGCGTGCTCCCGCGACGTTCAAAAACACTGCCGGGCCGTGATCGATCAGGGCGACTTCACGATCCTCGCCTGCCTGCAGCAGCATCGGCCCAAGATCAGCGCCGCCTGCAATCAGGTGCTGAAAAATCACGGGCAATAAGCGCGTTTACGTCCGATTTCTGTCGAGAAAAGCTTGGCAGCCGGCCTTTAGGGCCGGCGCGGCGGCATTGGCGAACGTGCTCAGATAGCATTGGTATTGGCGGCGTATTCCCCTATATGGGGCACGCGATCCCTCGCATGCGCTGTCAATATTGGCGCATGCGCCATGCCAGGTTGAATGTAGCCAGTTCCTGATGACCAGCGCGAGCGAATTGCGATCCGGAAAGACCCACCGCGACGAGAATTTTCCCGTCGCGTCGTGGATTATTCATCCACGTCATCGGGCGCTGATCCTTTCATTCTACAATTTTGTCCGCACCGCCGACGACATCGCTGACCACGCAACGCTTCTCCCGGAGGAGAAGCTCAGGCTTCTTGACCTGCTCGAGACGGAATTGCTCGGCAACGGCGACACCCAACCGGAAGCCGTCAACCTGCGCCGCGCGCTCGCCGAGCGCGCGATGCCGCCGCGCCACGCGCTCGACGTCCTGGTCGCGTTCCGGATGGACGTTACCAAGTTGCGATACGAGAACTGGGACGACGTGATCCACTATTGCCGCTACTCGGCGATGCCGGTCGGACGCTTCATGCTCGACGTGCATGGCGAGAGCACGTCGACCTGGGCCGCGTCGGACGCGCTTTGCGCCGGCTTGCAGATCAACAACCATCTGCAGGATTGCGCCAAGGACTACAGGAATCTCAATCGCGTCTATCTTCCCCGTGATGCGATGGCCGCGTCAGGCGCCGCCGTCGAGATGCTGGGCGAAACGAAATCGCCGGCGCCGCTGTTGCAGTGCCTGCATGCGCTGGCGGTGCGGACCGAAACACTGCTCGACGAAAGCAAATCGTTGAGCGCGGAGGTGAAGGATTTCCGGCTCGGTGTCGAGATCTCGGTGATTCAGGCCTTTGCTGACAAGATCGTCGACATGCTGAAGGTGCGCGATCCGCTCAGCGAGCGGGTGCATCTTGGTCCGCTGGAATTGCTCGCCCATAGCGTCGGCGGTGTCGCGACCGAGATTGGTCGCCGTGTGGCAGGGCGCCGGCCCGTATCAAAACCGGCGGCCGGCGCATGAGCGTTGAGATGGCGGCGGCCAACGCAGATTACGGCACCACCGCGTCGGGCAGCTCATTCTACGCCGCGATGCGCATTCTGCCGCGCGCGCAGCGCGAGGCGATGTTCCAGATCTACAGCTTCTGCCGCCAGGTCGACGATATCGCCGATTCCCACGGCCCGCGGCCCGAACGGCTCGCCGCCCTCCAGCAATGGCGGGACGATATCGACGCGCTGTATCACGGACATCCCCCGGAGCGGCTGCGCGATTACGCCGCCTCGGTCAAAACCTTCGGCCTCAAGCGCGAAGATTTCCTTGCCATCGTCGACGGCATGGAGATGGACGTGCCGCAGGACATCCGCGCGCCGGAAATGACCACGCTCGATCTCTATTGCGATCGCGTCGCGAGCGCGGTGGGGCGGTTGTCGGTGCGGGTGTTTGGCCTGCCTGAGAGCGACGGCATTGAGCTCGCTCATCATCTCGGCCGCGCGCTGCAATTGACAAATATCCTGCGCGATCTCGATGAAGACGCCGGCCTCGGCCGGCTTTATCTGCCGCGCGAAAGCCTGCTGCTCGCCGGCATCACCACCGACGATCCCAAGCGGGTCATCGCCGATCGCGCGCTGCCAAAAGTCTGCCTGCCGCTCGCCGAGCGCGCCAAAATCCATTTTCAGAAGGCCGATGAAGTCATGCGCCGCAATTCCCGCCGTGCTGTACGCGCGCCGAGGATCATGTCGAAATACTATCGCGCGATACTGGATCTGTTGATCGCGCGGGGATTCGCCGCGCCGCGCGCGCCCGTTCACGTCAACAAAATGGCCAAGCTCGCCATCCTCCTCCGTTACGCGTTCATCTGATGCAAAAAACCGTACACATTATCGGCGCCGGGATTTCCGGCCTCTCGGCTGCCGTCCGGCTGGCGAGCGCCAATTACAAGGTGCATGTCCACGAGGCCACGCAGCAGGCCGGCGGCCGCTGCCGCTCCTATTTCGACGCCGCGACCAATCTCACCATCGACAACGGCAACCATTTGCTGTTGTCGGGCAATCGCCATGCGGTGGCCTATGCCCGGTCGATCGGCACCGAGGCGGGGCTGGTCGGCCCGAAGCGCGCACAGTTTCCCTTCGTCGATCTTTCGACCGGGCGGCGTTGGCAACTCGACCTCGGCGACTCCCGGCTGCCGACCTGGGTGTTCGACGAAAAGCGCCGTGTCCCCGACACCGGGCTGCTCGATTATCTCGCATTGACGCCCTTGATTTGGGCCGGCGCGGACAAGCTGGTCGGCAGCGCGATCCCGTGCAACGGCACGCTGTACCAGCGGCTGGTGCAGCCGCTGCTCCTCGCCGCACTCAATGTCGACCCGCCCGAGGGCTCGGCCGGGCTTGCCGGCGCAGTGGTCCGCGAGACCTTGCTGGCGGGCGGACGGTCATGCCGTCCCCTGGTCGCGCGCGACGGCCTGAGCTCGGTGCTGATCGAGCCCGCGGTCAAGCAGTTGCAGGACAGGGGCGCCGCCGTTCAGTTCGGTCACGAGCTGCGCGAGTTCAGCATGTCCGCCAGTCATGTCAGCGGATTGAAATTCGGTGACGACATCATTGCCATCGCGCCCGAGGATACCGTGGTGCTCGCCGTTCCGCCGCGGCCGGCGGCGTCGCTGTTGCCGGGCCTGAAGACGCCGAACAAGTACCGCGCCATCGTGAATGCGCATTTCCGCTTTGATCCGCCGCCGAACGCACCGCCGTTCCTCGGTGTCGTCGGCGGGCTGGTCGAATGGCTGTTCGCGTTCCCGCAGCGGCTGTCGGTCACCATCAGCAACGCCGACCGGCTGGTCGACATGCCGCGCGAGGAGCTCGCGCAGGCGATCTGGCAGGATGTCTGCAAGGCCGCGGGTGTGGCAGGCGAATTGCCGCCCTGGCAGATCGTGCGCGAACGTCGTGCGACATTCGAGGCGACGCCGGAGCAGAACAGCTTGCGGCCCGGCCCGTCGACCTCCTGGAAAAACCTGTTTCTCGCCGGCGACTGGACTGATACGGGGTTGCCGGCGACCATCGAGGGATCCGTGCGCTCGGGCGACCGGGCGGCCGATCTGGTACTGGCGAGGCGTTAGGCCCGGCCGGGACACGGCGTGATCCGTGTCACTGAATCCGGTCGCGAATTGAAGGATGTCTGGCGAATGCTTTCCGTGGATCGCACCATGGCAGTCGACCCCGTAGCGTTGGAGAAAAGTATCTCCTCCGCGACGGAAGCGCTGTTCGGCTATCGGCAATCCGATGGACACTGGGTGTTCGAGCTGGAAGCCGACAGCACGATCCCGGCGGAATACGTGCTGCTCCGCCATTATCTCGGCGAGCCCGTCGATGCCGAGCTCGAAGCCAAGATCGCCAACTATCTGCGCCGCGTCCAGGGCGCGCATGGCGGTTGGCCGCTGGTTCACGATGGCGCGTTCGACATGAGCGCCAGCGTCAAATCCTATTTCGCGCTGAAGATGATCGGCGATTCCGTCGACGCGCCGCACATGGTGCGGGCGCGTGAGGCGATCCGCTCGCGCGGCGGCGGCGCCAACAGCAACGTTTTCACCCGCTTCATGCTGGCGCTGTTCGGCGTCTTGACGTGGCGCGCGGTGCCGGTGCTGCCGATCGAGATCATGCTGCTGCCGATGTGGTCGCCGTTCCACATCAACAAGATCTCGTATTGGGCGCGCACCACGATGGTGCCGCTGATGGTGCTGGCTGCGCTGAAGCCGCGGGCGAAGAATCCCAAGAGGGTCGGCATCGACGAGTTGTTCCTGCAGGATCCCAAATCGGTCGGCATGACGCCGAGGGCGCCGCATCAGAGCCGGGGCTGGTTCCTGCTGTTCCGCACGCTCGACCAGGTGCTGCGCGTGATCGAGCCGTTGTTTCCGAAGAGCTTGCGCAAGCGCGCGATCGACGCCGCGCTCGCCTTCACGGAGGAGCGGCTGAACGGCGAGGACGGCATGGGCGCGATCTACCCGCCGATGGCCAATATCGTCATGATGTACGAGGCGCTCGGCAAAGACGAAAATTATCCGCCGCGCGCGGTCACGCGGCGCGGCATCGACAAGCTGCTGGTGATCCGTGAGCACGAGGCCTATTGCCAGCCTTGCGTCTCGCCGGTGTGGGATACGGCGCTGACCTGCCATGCCCTGATCGAGTCCGGTGGCGATGAAGTGTTTACGAAGGCCAAGCAGGGTCTCGACTGGCTCAAGCCGAGACAGGTGCTCGAGTTCAAGGGCGATTGGGCGGTGAAGGCTCCCAACATCCGTCCGGGCGGCTGGGCGTTTCAGTACAACAACGACCACTACCCCGATCTCGACGACACCGCCGTCGTCGTGATGGCGATGGATCGCGCCCGGCGCCAAACCGGCACCGGCGAATACGACACCGCGATCGCGCGCGGCCGCGAGTGGATCGAGGGCTTGCAAAGCCGCGACGGCGGCTGGGCCGCCTTCGACGTCAACAACCTCGAATATTATCTCAACAATATCCCGTTCTCCGATCACGGCGCGATGCTCGATCCGCCGACCGAAGACGTGACCGCACGCTGCGTTTCCATGCTGGCCCAGCTTGGCGAGACCGCCGAGACCTCCAGGTCGATGGCCGACGGCATCGCCTATCTGCGCCGGACCCAGCTTGCGGAGGGATCGTGGTATGGCCGCTGGGGCCTGAACTACATCTACGGGACCTGGTCGGTGTTATCGGCGCTCAACGCCGCCGGCGTCGACCACCAGGACCCGGTGATTCGCAAGGCGGTGGACTGGCTGCTCTCGATCCAGAACAAGGACGGCGGCTGGGGCGAGGATGCGGTCAGCTACCGACTCGATTACAAGGGATTTGAGGGCGCGCCATCGACCTCCTCGCAAACGGCATGGGCCTTGCTTGGACTTATGGCGGCGGGGGAGGTCGAAAATCCCGCTGTTGTACGCGGCATCGAGTACCTAAAAACCACACAGACCGAAAAAGGACTGTGGGACGAGGCGCGGTACACGGCAACGGGCTTTCCGCGGGTGTTTTACTTGCGTTATCATGGCTACTCGAAGTTCTTTCCGCTCTGGGCGATGGCGCGGTATCGGAACCTGAGAAGCACCAACAGCAGGGTGGTAGGGGTCGGGATGTGATTTTGGGGGCGGGGGCCGCTGCAACCGTGGACAGTTCAATTGACAGCAATTCAATTGATCCGCGGCCGGTTTTGATCGTGACAGGCTTGGTGCAGGAGGCCCGCATAGCGGCCGGGCCCGGCATGATCGTCATCTGCAGTTCCAGCGATCCGCAGCAGCTCCGAGCGCTGCTGGCCACGCTGGATTCATCGACCTTCAGAGGGGTCATCTCGTTCGGTGTCGCCGGCGGGCTCGATCCGTCATTGAAGTCCGGCGATGTCGTGGTGGCGACCGAGGTTCTCTCCGGCGACGCGCGCTTCCTGGCCGCTTCTGCGCTGAACGAGGAAATGATCGCCAACGCCGGACTGAAGCGCCGGCGGATCGTCAGGGGCGGCTTGGCGGGGGTCGAGCGGGTCTTGGCGGCCAAGGCTTGCAAGGCCGCGCTGCGCTCGGAAACCGGTGCCTCCGCCGTGGACATGGAAAGCCATATTGCCGCCGCCTATGCCGCCAAGGCGGGCATTCCGTTCGCTGCCCTGCGCGTGATCAGCGATCCGGCCACCCGGGCGCTTCCGGAACTCGCCAAGACCGCGATCAAGCCGAACGGCGATATCGACTTGCGCAAGGTGCTGCGCGGCCTCGCGCGCAATCCGCTGACGCTGCGCTCGCTGGTTTCGACCGGGATCGACTTCAATCGCGCGCTGCGCTCCCTGCGCGGCTGCCGCGGCTTCCTGCTGGGCGGCGAGGGCTTCGTCCCCGCCCAGATCTGACGGGCACCGGCGACAGCCGGCTCTTCCAACAAACTCCGGCCACAAAGAAACACGGCGCCCAAGCGGGCGCCGTGTTTTTGTTCATTGGCCGGACTCAGGCGGCCGTGGACGCCTTCTGCTGCTGCTTGGCTGCAGCAGCGGCCGCCTCGTCGCGGCGGATGTCGGAGAGCTTCTTCTGAACCTGCTCCGAGAAGATGTACTGCGCCGGACGCTGCGTGGTGAGATCGATCTCGGGCGCCATCGGGCCCGAAGTCCGGACGCCGCGCATTGCCACCCACATTGCCTTGAACGGATTGTTCAGCGCAGCGGTGGCCGCGGTCGGCTCGTAGCCGCAATGCGCCATGCAGTCGGCGCACTTTTCGTATTTGCCGGTGCCGTAGGTGTCCCAGTCGGTGGTGTCCATCAGCTCCTTGAAGGTCTTGGCATAGCCTTCGCCGAGCAGATAGCAGGGCTTCTGCCAGCCGAAGATATTGCGGGCCGGCATGCCCCACGGTGTGCACTCGTATTCCTGGTTGCCGGCGAGGAAGTCGAGGAACAGGCCGGAATGCATGAAGTTCCACTTCTTGCCCTTGCCGAGCGCAAAGACGTCGCGGAACAGCTTCTTGGTCTTGGTGCGGTTGAGGAAGTGCTCCTGGTCGGGTGCGCGCTCATAGGCGTAGCCCGGCGACATCGACACGCCGACGCCGAGCTCGGTCGTGAAGTCGAGGAACTTTGCGATTTCTTCCGCCGGATGTCCGTCGAAGATCGTGGCGTTGACGTTGACGGTGAAGCCGCGGGCCTTCGCGGCCTTGATCGCGGAGACGGCGCGGTCGAACACGCCCTTCTGCGACACCGCCTTGTCGTGATGGTCTTTCAGGCCATCGAGATGCACCGAAAAGAACAAATACGGCGAGGGCTCGAACAGATCGAGCTTCTTCTCCAAAAGCAGGGCGTTGGTGCAGAGCGAGACGAACTTCTTGCGCGCCACGAGGCCGCGCACGATCTCGCCGATCTCCTTGTGGATCAGCGGCTCGCCGCCGGGGATCGCCACCATCGGCGCGCCGCATTCATCGGCCGCGTCCCAGCATTCCTGCGCCGTCATGCGGCGGTTGAGGATCGCGTCGGGATAGTCGATCTTGCCGCACCCGACGCAAGCCAGGTTGCAGCGGAACAACGGCTCCAGCATCAGCACCAGCGGATAGCGCTTCCGGCCAAGCAGCTTCTGCTTGATGAGGTAGCCGCCGATACGCATTTCCTTGAAGAACGGTATTGCCATTGAGAGGTTTCTTTCTGGACTTGGATAAAGAATTTAATCAGCCCGCAGTCAGTTCGGCTGGAAGCCGGAATTCAATGTTTTCTTCCCGGCCCGAAAGCACCGAGACCTTGACCGGTCCGATCCGCCTCAGAGCCTCGATTACGTCGTCGACCAAAACCTCGGGCGCCGACGCACCCGCCGTGATGCCGACGGCTTTCGCATCCTTGAGCCAATCGGGATTGAGCTCGCTGCCATCGGCAATAAGATAACTCGCGACGCCGACTTCGGTGCCGATTTCGCGCAACCTGTTCGAGTTGGAACTATTGGCGGCCCCCACCACCAGAATGACGTCCACCAGCTTGCTTAGGTCTTTTACCGCAGATTGGCGGTTCTGTGTGGCATAGCAGATATCCCGGATATCAGGGCCTTGAATGTCTGTAAATCGGGCCTGAAGAGCCGCAATTATGTCCCTGGTGTCGTCCACGCTCAGGGTGGTCTGGGTGATATACGCCACCGGGGTGTCCGCTGGCAGGGTCAGGGCCGCGACGTCGTCGACGTTCTGGACCAGCAGAACGGGGCCTGGAACCTGGCCCATGGTTCCCTCGACCTCGGGATGGCCGGCATGCCCGATCAGGATCAGGGCCCGTCCCTTGGACATATAACGTTTGCCCTGGTTATGGACCTTGGTGACCAGCGGGCAGGTGGCGTTGAGCACCGGAAGGTTGCGCGCCGCGGCCTCCTCCTCGACGCCGCGCGCCACGCCGTGGGCACTGAACACGGTCACCGCCAGCGGCGGGACCTCCGTGAGGTCCTCGACGAAGATTGCGCCCTTGTTCTTCAGGCTCTCGACCACGTATTTATTGTGCACGATCTCATGCCGGACATAGACCGGCGGACCGTACTTCTCGAGGGCCCGCTCGACGATTTCGATGGCGCGCACCACGCCCGCGCAAAATCCGCGCGGCTGCGCAAGAAAAACTTCCATAGGACGTACGTTCCGCAAATTGCACCAATCTCATTCGTAGTCCGACCAAGCTGCCGGACATCGCAGCCGTCATCTAATGGCTGCTGCAATATCCGCACCAGGAGGGTTCCCATCGCCCCAAGGGCATGGAAATACAGGACTTTGTCCCAAAAAAAGAGGGGTGAGAAAAGCCGGATCGCAAAATGGTTACTTTGAAGCAGGTGAATAAAGGTATAAAAATACCATTATTCACTTGATCTTTCGCGATATCCCCTCACTTGTTCGTCACTTTATTGCCTCGCGGCGCGGTCTATACCAACCGGGTCGATGCGATTTCGGCGTCTTTTGCCGTCTCTCCGTGAGCCGCGGGGAAGGTAACCAAAACAACATTAGATCGGCGCCGGGAACTCCGCTAGACAGCGGGCGTTTTCGCCGAGCTTCCTTAAGATTAGAAAGAAACGATGTGCTGACACGTCTTGTTGTCTCGATTGTTAAAACCTGCACGCGGTTTGCCACTCCGGTCGTCATCTTCTCTCTGATCCTCGCGGTAGGGGCCGGCTACTACACGGCCCGCAACTTCTCCATCAATACCGACATCAACACCCTGATCTCGCCCAATCTGGACTGGCGCAAGCGCGACAACCAGTTCGAGGAAGCGTTCGACCGTGAAAAGCTGATCCTCGCCGTGGTCGATGCGCCGACGCCGGAACTCACGGGTGCGGCGGCCAAGGCGCTGGCTGAAAAACTCGCCGGCGATACCAGCCATTTCGAGTCCGTGACGCCGCTCGGCTCCGGCGAGTTCTTCGAGAAGAACGGCCTGTTATTCCTGCCGACCGAAGAGTTGGCGCAGGTCACAGGCGAGCTTCAATCCGCGGCTCCCCTGATCGAGATCATGGCCGGCGATCCCTCGATCCGCGGCCTGACCGGTGCGCTGGAAACCGGACTTGCCGGCATCAAGCGCGGCCAGGCCAAGCTCGACAACGCTGCGCGGCCCTTCAACCTGATCGCGCAAACGGTCGAGGACGTCCTCAACAAGGGCAAGGCGACCTTCTCCTGGCGCGAACTCGTCAGCGACAAGCCACTGAGCGATTCGGACCGGCGCGCCTTTATCGAGTTCAAGCCGATCCTCGACTATCAGGCGCTGGAGCCCGGCAAGGATGCCACCGATGCGATCCGCCAGGCGGCCGCCGACCTGAAATTTCCAAGCGAGTATGGCGCGCGGGTTCGCCTGACCGGACCGGTGCCGATCGCCAATGAGGAATACGCCACCGTTCAGGACGGCGCGATCGTCAACGGCATTGGCACGGTTTTGGTCGTGCTGGTCATCCTGTGGCTGGCGCTGCATTCGGCGAAGATCATCTTCGCGGTATTCGTAAATCTGTTCATCGGTCTTTCCATCACCACGGCGATCGGCCTGATGATGGTGGGGTCGCTCAATCTGCTCTCGGTCGCATTTGCCGTGCTGTTTGTCGGCCTTGGTGTCGATTTCGGCATCCAGTACAGCGTCCGCTATCGTTCCGAGCGCTTCAAGAACGACAACCTTACGCTGGCGCTGGAGAACGCTGCGCGACGCTCCGCGGTGCCGTTGTCGCTCGCCGCGATGGCGACGGCGGCCGGCTTCCTCTGCTTTTTGCCGACCGACTACAAGGGCATTTCCGAACTCGGCAAAATCGCCGGTGCCGGTATGCTGGTTGCGTTCATCACGAGCATCACGGTATTGCCGGCGCTGCTGGATCTGCTCAATCCGCCCGGAGAAAAGGAGCCGGTCGGCTACGCCTTCCTGGCGCCGGTCGATCACTTCCTCGAAAAGCATCGTGTCATCATCATCGTCGGCACGCTTCTGGTCGTGCTCGCCGGGTTGCCGCTGCTCTATTTCATGAAGTTCGACTTCAACCCGATCAATTTGCGCAATCCCAAGGCCGAATTGATCGCGACCTTCCTCGATCTGCGGAAAGACCCGAACACCGGCGCCAACGCCATCAACGTGATGACGAATTCGGAAGCCGACGCGAAGAAGATCGAGGAGCGCCTCGCAAAGCTGCCGGAGGTTCTTGAGGTCCGCTCGCTTGACAATTTCGTGCCGCAGGACCAGCCGGCCAAGCTGAAGCTGATCGCGCAGGCGGCCAAGATTCTCGATCCCGCGCTCAACCCTGATTCGGTCGACGCGGCGCCCTCCGACCAGGAGAACGTCGAGGCCTTGAAGAGTGCGGCCGGCAGCCTGCGCAAGACCGCCGGCGACAACAAGGGACCGGGTGCGGTGGCGTCGCATCGCCTGGCCGATGCGCTATCCAGGCTTGCCGAATTGAACGAGGCGACTCGCGACAAGGCGCAGAACGTTTTCGTTGCGCCGCTCAAGATCGTGCTCGATCAGCTCAAGAACATGCTGCAGGCCCAGCCCGTTACCCTGAAGACGCTGCCGCCGGAGATAGTCAATGGCTGGAAGACCAAGGACGGACTGATGCGCGTCGAGGCGTTGCCGAAGGGCGACCCCAACGACAACGATACGCTGCGCAAATTCGCAAGCGCCGTGCTCGCGGCCGAGCCCAATGCGATCGGCGGACCGGTCTCGATCCTCAAGTCCGGCGATACCGTGGTGAAGGCGTTCGTCCACGCCGGCACATGGGCGCTGGTCGTGATCAGCCTGTTGCTCTGGCTGGCGCTGCGGCGGATCACCGACGTGCTGATGACGCTGGTGCCGCTCTTGGTAGCCGGCGCGGTGACGCTGGAGATCTGCGTGCTGATCGGGCTGCCGCTCAACTTCGCCAACATCGTCGCGTTCCCGCTGATGCTCGGCGTCGGCGTCGCGTTCAAGATCTACTACGTGACAGCGTGGCGGTCGGGCCGGACCGATCTGCTGCAGACCAGCCTGACGCGGGCGATCTTTTTCAGCGCGCTGACGACGGCCACGGCGTTCGGAAGCCTGTGGCTATCGTCTCATCCGGGCACCGCGAGCATGGGCAAGCTGCTCGCGCTTTCGCTGGTAACCACGCTCGCAGCGGTGTTGTTGTTCCAGCCTGCCCTAATGGGTAAACCCCGCGATATCCGGAAGGACGCAAATGTCACCGACGACGTCTGACGGGCCGGCGGCGTGCTTCTGACCGGGCGGCCCCTTGGACGCAGGGGCGGGGTTCGCCGCCCCGGTCGTCTTGGGCGCCGGCGGAGTCGTTGCCGGTGATGCCGTCTTGGGCGCTGCGGCGGTTCCGGTTTTCGGCGCGCCCTTGGCCATGCTGTTGCTCGGGCCGGAGGGAATAGGAGGCCCGACCCGCGTCCAGGTCTCGCCGCCGCACAGGAAGCCCAGCACGCAACCCTGGATTTCCAATTGGTCTGTCCCAATCGGCTTGATGGTCGAAGTGTAAAGCTGCCCGTCCTTGGCGTTATAGACTTGGCCTTCCCAGGTATCGGTGCCCGGCTTCTTCTTCATGTCGATAAGGATCGCCATGCCCAGCGTCGGCCGGCTCTGCTTGGCGGGCTCGGGATTGTTCTTGTCGCGTCCGCCCGGTATCTTTTCCCAGGCCACCGCACCCCACATGCTGCCGTTACATTGGGCGACCCGGATATTGGCGACACCGTCGGCCACGCGCCAGTCACCCGTCGGGTCCGCCGCAAGAGCCGGACTCATGATGCTTGCTAAAAAAAAACCTGAATATGCTATTGTGCGGACGGTCATTCTTGGGCAGTGCAACATGCTTCTAACCTGTGCTTAAGTAGATGATCCAAGGCGGGGGGCAAAAACGCCGCATTAAGCGTTTTCTGTTGACGAGATGGCCATCAACCGACGTATGTGACGAATGCTAAGTTCGAATCTAGACGTTTCCGAGATGTTTGTGGAGCGGCAGGCGCAGCGCAGTTCCATGCATGCGCGCCATTTGAACGAACAGCTCGTCCGTGTGCTCAAAACCATCGGTTACGACGTCGGCTTCCAGAAAGGGCAAGGGCAGTATCTCTTCGATCGCGAGGGGGCTCGTTACCTTGATTTACTAAGCGGTTTTGGCGTTTTTGCGATTGGCCGTAACCATCCTGCGCTCCGCCAAGCCCTGAAGAGCGTCCTCGACGCCGATCTGCCCAATCTGGTGCAGCTTGACGTTTCGACACTCGCCGGCGTGCTGGCCGAGCGTCTGCTCGAACATGTGCCATATCTGGACAAGGTATTCTTTGCCAATTCGGGCGCCGAAACGGTTGAGGCCGCCATCAAGTTCGCCCGGGGCGCGACCGGACGCCCGGGTATCGTCTCCTGTTCCCACTCGTTTCACGGACTGTCCTACGGCGCGCTGTCGCTGATGGATGATTCGAATTTCCGCAGCGGTTTCGAGCCGCTGTTGCCGGGATGTACGCAAATCCCTTTTAACGACCTCACAGCACTCGAGCAGGCGCTGTCGTCGCGCCAGGTCGCCGCCTTCATCGTCGAGCCGATCCAGGGCAAGGGCGTCAACATACCGTCCGACGAATTTCTGCCGGGCGCCGCCGCGCTATGCAAGAAATACGGCACGCTGTTCATCGCCGACGAAATCCAGACCGGGATCGGCCGCACCGGAAAATTCCTCGCGGTCGAGCACTGGAATGTCGAGCCCGACATGGTGCTGTTGGCGAAGGCGCTTTCCGGCGGTCACGTGCCGGTCGGCGCGCTGCTGACGCGGAAAAGCATCTTCGACAAGATCTTCAACCAGATGGACCGCGCGGTCGTGCACGGCTCGACCTTTGCGAAGAACGATCTGGCGATGGCGGCCGGCATCGCCACGCTCGAAGTCATCAAGGCCGAAAAGCTGGTCGAGCAGGCCGCCAAGCGCGGCGCCGAACTGCGGCTGGCGTTGACGCGGCTGGTTCCCGGCTATGAACTGATGAAGGAAGTTCGCGGCAAGGGCCTGATGATCGGCATCGAGTTCGGCCCGCCGAAATCGCTGCGGCTGAAGGCCTCGTGGAATCTGCTCGAGACCGCCAACAAGGGGCTGTTCTGCCAGCTCATCACCGTGCCGCTGTTCAAGGATCACAAGATCCTCACCCAGGTCTCCGGTCACGGCAGCCACACCATCAAGCTGCTGCCGCCGCTCGTCATATCGGAAGACGACTGCAACTGGAT
Organism: uncultured Alphaproteobacteria bacterium; assembly: GCA_963786115.1. Lineage (GTDB taxonomy): Bacteria > Pseudomonadota > Alphaproteobacteria > Rhizobiales > Xanthobacteraceae > Bradyrhizobium. The sequence goes on along the minus strand of CAWAYC010000029.1, from coordinate 120,841 downwards.
CGAAAAGTCGTTCGACGAGGTCATCGCCGGCAGCCACAAGGTCCCCGGTGCGATCTGGTCGCTCGGCAAGACACTGGTTGATAACGCGGTGCGGAAGTCGGCGTAAATCTTCGTACCTGTCCCCCGGGTTACGCGTCGCTGCATCCGGATTGCGGTTGCCTGCAGCAATCCATCGTGCCGTGCGCAGAAAAATGGATTGCTTCGTCGCTGTCGCTCCCCGCAATGACGGCGGCGGCTTCGGATATCGCTACGCCATCCGGGCTCTTGGATAATCCGATTCCTTCGTTACCCCTCCGCATTCGTCCTCATCGCGCGCTCGAACTTCTCGCCGAACTCCTCCAGCTCGTCGGCGCCGATGTCGCTCACAGCCCAAAAATTCAGGCCGCGGTCGCTCCAGCGGCGGATGTTGAAGCCCTGCAGCGTCGTGATCCTGGCGTTGTGACGCTCGGTGCTCGCGGTCTGCGCGACGAACAGATTGATCACGTGGGCGCGCCGCTTGTAGACCACCGCGCCGATCGGGCGGGCATCGACATAGTCGAGCCGGCCGCCGATCAGTGTAAAACCCTGCGCGGTCAGGTCGAGCACCGGCGGCGCGACATCGAGCTTGCCGTTGAACCACGGTTTCACCGTATGCTGGTCGGTGGAGATCACGTCGATCAGATGTCCAGCCTGCAGCGATCGCAGATGTGCCGAGACCACCTCGGACTGGATGCGCTCCGCATCGTCATCGCGCAGCACGATCGCGACCAGACCGGTCGCGGCGATCGCCGATACCGCCGAGCCCATCGCAAAGCCGCGCAGCAGCGCGCGGCGGCTCGGCGCGGCAACCGGTTGCGGCAGCGCGGCTTCGATGCGGCGGCGCAACAGCGGCGGCGCCGTGTAGCGCACGCCGGCCTCAGCGACCGCCTTGCTCATCTCGCGGTAATCCCGAAGCGCCGCCGCGCAACGCGGGCAGCCGGCGACATGGTTTTCGACCTCGCGCGCATGGCCGGCGTCGAGTTCGCCATCGATCAGCGCATGAAGCAGCATTTCAGCTTCCTCGCAGGTCATTTCGGTTGCTCCTGTTCCGCCATCCATGCCGATCGCAGCATGGCGCGGGCGCGCGCGAGGCGCGACATCACGGTACCGACGGGCACCGCGGCGACGTCGGCGATCTCGCGGTAAGAAAGGTTCTGGACTTCGCGAAGCACGAAGGTTTCGCGAAACGGCTCGGCGAGGGCTGCGATCAGCCGGCGGACGGTGTCGGAATCCTTGGCGCGGATGATCTGTCCTTCCGGCGTCTCCTGGGCCTCGTGCCACAGCGGCGTCGCTTCCGCGCTTTCCGCCACGTCCTCGACCGCGCCGGTCACGGGCGTGGTGGTGCGCCGCGCATATTCGGCGCGGCAGACGTTGCGCAGGATCGCGAACAGCCACGGCTTCATCGCCGGTCCGCGATAGCTGTCGAAATGCTTGAACGCGCGCAGGTAACATTCCTGCACTGCGTCCTCGGCGTCGGCGGCGTTGCGCAACATATAGCGCGCCAGTGTATAGGCATCGTCCAGATAGGGCAGTGCGGCCTCGCGAAACCGCCGCGCCGTTTCGGGATTGTCGTTAGACGCTTTGACAGGCATCGTCTCTCGCCCGGTGCTTGAAGACGCTCTCGCCCGGCCGGGCTCAATCCACCGGCCGGGCATCACTGTGATGCCTTGGTTTTGCACGTTACTCAACCTTGACCATCCCCGTCATGTGCGGGTGCAGCGAACAAAAATATTTGTAGTCGCCTGGCGCCGTGAACGTGAATGAGAAGGTGCCGTCCGTATCCATGGCTTTCGACCGGAACTTGCCGGCGGAGACTACGAGATGCGGAATATCGTCGCGGTTGGTCCAGGTGACGGTGGTGCCCACCTTCACCGTGAGTTGCGCCGGCTCGAAGGTGAAATTGTCGATATTCACCTTGATGTCTTCGGTCGCCGGCGTTGCCGCCTTCGCCTCCTCGGCATGAGCGACGTTGGCATGAAGGATCATGGTCGCAGCGATGGCAATGCCGAGGCTGCGGAGCGTTGCGGATATCATGTTCTCGTTTCCTTTTCGCCTTCGCTCAGCCCTGCAGCGGCGTGTCGATGATGGCAAGCGGCTGATTGCCCTGCTTGAAGTTGATGCTGGCGACGCCGAGCATGCTGCGGAGTTTGGCGTCCTCGACCTTCATCGGGCCGGGCGAGGGGGCGGCGCCCGGCGCCGGTTGCGGGAACGCGGTCGAGCGTGCGGTGTGGAAGGTGACGTTGCCCTCGACCTTCTGCATCACCTGATGGATGTGGCCGTTCAGCACGGTGACCGAGCCGAACCCCTTGACATAGTCCAGCGCGCGGGCGCCGTCCTCGGTGCCCCAACCCCATTGCGGATAGACCGTCCACAGCGGGATATGCGCGAACAGCACGATCGGCGTGGATTTCGATTTCCCCTTGAGATCGTCTTCCAGCCATTCGAGCTGCTCGCCGCCGAGATTGCCGAGACCGCCGGCCTTGAGATCGACGACGTTGACGAGGCCGATGAAGTGGACGCCGCCGGCATCGAACGAGTACCAGCCGGCGCCCCTGGTGCCCTTGCCGTAGCGCTCCTTGTAGAGCTTGACCTCTTCGTCGATGAAATCGTGCTCGCCCGGCACGTAATGCACGTCGAGCTTGGCCTGCGAGATGATGCGTTCGGCGTTGTCGAACTCGACCTGTTTCGACAGATGCGTGATGTCGCCGGTGTGGATCATGAACGACGGCTTTACCGGCATCGCCCGGACCTTGTTGATGGCTTCCTCGAGCGTGCCGAGCGCGTTCGGATTGGCCGGCTTGTCGAAGCCGACATGGCTGTCGCTGATCTGCAGGAAGGTCATGCCGGCGGGCTCGGCCGCCGCCGCCGAGCCGACCATGCCGAGCGAATGCGGCACGCCGCCGGTGATGGTCCAGAGCACCCCGGTGCCGGCCCAGGTCATGCATTCGAGCACGCGGCGGCGGCTGACGCCGTTTTCTTCATCGTGATGGTGGTGGTCGCCCATAACAAATCTCCCTGAACCCTTGATTGGGTTTCCGGGGAGTTGATTGGGGGAGGGCTGGCTTTATTCCCGGGCTTGCCTGCGGAGCGGCCGGACGCGATGACGATTTCGTGAGCGGGTAATTACTTCCCGTCCTCCAAGATCATCGCGGCACCTTTCTCCGCGATCATCGCCGTCGGCGTGTTGGTATTGCCCGAGGTGATCGTCGGCATCACCGAAGCATCGGCGACACGAAGCCCCGCGATGCCGTAGAATTGCAGGCGTTCATCGACGACTGCCAGCGGATCGCTCGGTGTTCCCATCTTCGCGGTGCCGACGGGGTGGAAGATCGTGGTGCCGATATCGCCGGCAGCCTTTGCCAGCGAGGCGTCGTCGTCGCCGACGGAAGGGCCGGGCAAATATTCTTCCGGATGATATTTTTCGAGCGCCTTCTGTTTCATCAATCGCCGCGTGGTGCGGATGGCATCGGCGGCGACATCGCGGTCGTCGGCAGTCGACAGGTAATTCGGTGCGATGGATGGTTTCTCGTCAGGCCGCGCGGAACGCAGGCGCACGGTGCCGCGCGAGGTCGGCTGCAGATTGCAGGCGCTCACGGTGATCGCGGGGAAGCGATGCAGGGGATCGCCGAACTTGTCGAGCGATAGCGGCTGCACGTGGAACTGGATGTTGGCGCGCTCGCGGTTGGAATTGGAGCGGGTGAAGATGCCGAGTTGCGACGGCGCCATGGTCAGGGGACCGCGGCGGCGGAAGGCGTAGTCGAGGCCCATCAGCCCTCGCCTGACAAGCGAGTAATAGGTCTCGTTCAGCGTGCGCACGCCCGAGACCTTGTAGATCGCGCGCTGCTGCAGATGGTCCTGCAGATTGCGCCCGACGCCCTGACGATCGAGCATTACATCGATGCCAAGCGGCGAAAGCCACGCCGCCGGCCCGATGCCGGAGCGATGCAGCACCTGCGTCGATCCGATCGAGCCGGCGCAGAGAATGACTTCGCCTTTGGTGCGCGCCTCGACCGCCTCATTGCCCTGAATGAAGCGCACGCCGACCGCACGGCCGTTCTCGATCGTGAGGCGATCGACCAGCACGTTCTTTTCCAGCCGCAGGTTGGGACGGTTCAATACCGGCTTCAAAAATCCGCGTGCCGACGACCAGCGCCGTCCGCGCTTCTGGTTGACGTGGAAATAGCTGACGCCCTCATTGTCACCGGTGTTGAAATCCGCAATGCGCCTGATGCCCATCTCTTCAGCTGCATCGCCGACGGCGTCGAGAATTTTCCAGGACAGCCGCGGCGCTTCGATCCGCCAGCCGCCGCCTGTGCCATGGTGTTCGCTCTTGCCGAGGAAATGATCCTCGAGCCGCAGGAAGTGCGGCCGTACGTCGTCATAGCCCCAGCCGGCAAGCCCGAGCTGGCGCCAGTGGTCATAGTCGGCGGCCTGGCCGCGCATCGAGATCATGGCGTTGATGGCGGACGAACCGCCGATCACCTTGCCGCGGGGATAGGCCAGCGCGCGGCCGTTCAGGCCCGGCTCGGCCTCGGTCTTGAACATCCAGTCCGAACGGGGATTGCCGATGGCGAAGAGGTATCCGACCGGGATGTGAAACCAGATCCAGTTGTCGTTGCCTCCGGCCTCCAGGATCAGCACGCGGGTTTTCGGATCGGCCGACAGGCGGTTGGCCATGATGCAGCCGGCGGTTCCTGCGCCGACCACGATATAGTCGAATTCACCTTCAAGCCTTTTTGGCATTGTTCCACTTCCGCCCATTCGCTCCGTCATGCCCGGGCAAAAGCGCGAAGCGCGTCTTCGCGCCAGACGTCCCGGGCATCCACGCCTTTGGGTTCTAATAGTCAGACGTGGATGACCGGGACAAGCCCGGCCATGACGGCTAGGAATGGCAGGCGGCGGGCCACCTGTTGGGTGGACCGCCCCTTGCATGCTACACAGGCCTTAGCGTTCAACCTCTCGAGGCCAGAATCTCCATGCCCATCGTCAACCGCGTCGCCGATCTGCACCCCGATATCCAGGCCTGGCGCCGCAATATCCATGAAAATCCCGAATTGCTGTACGACGTGCACCGCACTGCATCATTCGTAGCAGATCGCCTGCGCGAATTCGGCTGCGACGAGGTCGCGACTGGCCTGGGGCAGACCGGCGTGGTCGGCGTCATCAAGGGCAAGAAGCCCGCCGGCAGGGGCGATATCAAGGTGATCGGCCTCCGCGCTGACATGGATGCGCTGCCGATCGAGGAGGAGACCGACCTCCCTTATGCTTCCAAGACCCCTGGCCTGATGCACGCCTGCGGCCACGACGGCCATACCGCGATGCTTCTGGGCGCCGCCCGCTATCTCGCGGAAACCCGCAATTTTGCCGGCGACGCAGTGGTGATCTTCCAGCCGGCGGAAGAGGGCGGCGCGGGCGCGGCTGCCATGATCAAGGACGGCCTGATGGACCGTTTCGGCATCGAGCAGGTCTACGGCATGCATAACGGCCCGGGCATTCCGGTCGGCTCGTTCGCGATCCGCACCGGCCCGATCATGGCCGCGACCGACTCGATCGATATCAAGATCGAGGGGCTTGGCGGTCACGCCGCGCGGCCGCACAAGTGCATCGATTCCGTCCTCGTCGGCTCGCAATTGATCACGGCGCTGCAGTCGATCGTCTCACGTACCGTCGATCCGCTGGACTCGGCGGTGATATCGATCTGCGAGTTTCACGCCGGCCATGCCCGCAATGTGATCCCGCAGACCGCCGAACTGCGCGGCACGGTGCGCACGCTGACGCCGGAGGTGCGCGAGCTCGTCGAGAAGCGCGTGCGTGAGGTGGTCGAGGGCGTCGCCACGATAACCGGGGCCAGGATCGACCTGGTTTATGAGCGCGGCTATCCCGTGACCGTCAACCACGGCTCGCAGACCGAGTTCGCAACGCGGGTGGCCAAGGAAGTCGCCGGCGACGCCAACGTGCACGAGATGCCGCCGCTGATGGGCGCGGAGGATTTTGCGTACATGCTCGAGGCGCGGCCCGGCGCCTTCATCTTCTGCGGCAACGGCGACAGCGCCGGCCTGCATCACCCCGCCTATAATTTCAACGACGAGGCGATCCTCTACGGCACGTCATACTGGATCAAGCTGGTCGAGAACACGCTGGCGGCCTGATCACTTCTGATCGTCCTATCGTCATGGCCGGGCTTGTCCCGGCCATCCACGTCTTAAGCCGTGCGTCTCAAGACATGACGGGTTGAGATGGCTGGGCTACCTCAGAGCAGCCGCGCAAAAATCACGTACAGCGTGCCCGACAGCAGGCGAACCTTAGATGACAGCAGCGGGGTTATCTCGTCCCGCTTGACGCAGTGCAGTATTCCCCGGGGTGGGCACTGCAAAAGCGCCGTCGTGCAAAATCGCTACGTTGCAACCAAGCCGTGTAAAAATTGAGGTCGCGCGCCGCGCCGCGCGGGGGCTGTCGGGCCGCGCAGCGCGCCTACCTCCTGGGAACGTCATGGCGTGAACAGGACGTCCCCATCTCCGTGAATGCGACAATATCAGACAACAATTGAAGGTTGTACATCAATTTATCACATTACACCCCTGCATTTCACAGAACGCATGTCCGCTGGATTGGTTTCAAATATTCTAGGCCGCGTGGGCTGATTTTCGCAGCAAGGCCGCGGCTACCTTCAAATCCATCGACAAAACGCTTGTACTCCAGCGCCCTCACGTCCGCGTCAACCAATCGGAGGAGATATAACGGGTGTACGGTCACCAGCGCTATTTCTTCGGCATCTCCGCCTGCATCGCCTTCACCTTGAGCCGCGCCGGATTGAAGATCGAGGCGTAATAGCGCCGCCAGGTCTCCTCCAGCCGGTCCTCGGTCGGCGCCTCGGCTTTTGCGACCCCGGGCGTGAACGTGACGGCATGGCCGTCCCAATGCGCGCAGACGTCGGGTGTGAGGATCGACCAGGGCATGTCGGCAAAGCGGCGCGCGAAGAACGGCGCGGCCAGTTCGACGATGTGGTGCTCCGGCTCGAACCAGGCGACGAAATGCGATTTGTGTTCACGGCCGATCTCGCGGAAGCGGACGAAGGCGTGCATCCTGTGCTCGTCGCGATGCACGGCCTTGGCCATCGCCATGACCTGCGCGACATCGGGATCGGTCGCGATGCCGAGCAGGTCGTGGTTGCCGCGCAGCCGCCACAGCAGGCGATAGAGGATCGCAAAGCGTTCGCCATCGCGGTGCAGGATCGCCGACTTCGCCAGTTCGACGAATTTGACTGAAACGTTGAAGGTGCCGTGCGGCGGCTCGAGCGGCGGTTCAGATGGCTCGCACAATTCGGGCTCGGCGCTTCGCACGCGCCACGTCGCTTCGGATGGGGCGACATTGTTCAGCACCAGTGTCCGCGCCGCTTTCCGCCAGTTTTTGAAATCGGTTTCGCTGTCGAGGGTAGTGACGTGCATTTAACTCTCACTCCTCGTCATGCCCGGGCTTCCACGTCCTTCCTTTCGTCTGAAGCAAAGAACGTGGATGGCCGGGACAAGCCCGGTCATGACGGCTGGTCTGAATAGAGGCGAATGCATCCCTTTGATTCCGCTCGTGAATTTTATGAACCCCTAATTCGATTGACTCCTGCGGGCCTGTTAGCTTTATATTAGAACATATCATGAACAAGATGGGCCAGCTTCTGGTTCTCTCCTCTGAACCAGCTACGGCCCAGAACTTCGAGGAGCGGCGCATGACCGGCGCACGCACAGGCATGCTTGCGTCATTGCGCGGACGCATCGAGCGCATCGAGACATCCAATGAAGCGCATGCGCTTCACAGGGTGGCGCTTGGACATGCGGATGCGGATGCGATGCTGCACGGCGGCCTGGCAAAAGCCGCGGTGCATGAGGTGTTCGCCGAGGGACACCAGGGCGCTACGGCGACCGGATTCATCGCAGGCCTTGCCGGACGGGTCGCGTCGCGCCGGCCGCTGGTCTGGGTGCGGCAGGACTTTTCCGAAGTTGAATCCGGCGCGCTGTCGATGAGCGGGTTTTCCGAGCTCGGCCTCGATCCGCGTTTGCTGGTGACGGTGCGCGCCTCCGATGTCGACAGCGCGTTGCGGACGGCCGCCGACGCGCTGGCCTGCGATGCGCTGGGCGCCGTCATCCTGGAAGTCTGGGGCGACGCACGGCAGCTCGATCTCGTCGCCAGCCGCAAATTGACCCTGGCCGCGCAGGCCTCCGGCGTCACCGCGCTGCTGCTGCGGATGGCGGCGACGCCGATCCCTTCCACGGCCGAAACGCGATGGATCGTGCGCGCGGCGCATTCGCCGCCCGGCGCGCCCTTTGCCGCGTGGGGTGCGCCTGTCTTCGACGCGCAACTCGTTCGTAACCGTCATGGCCCGGTCGGGCGATGGATCATGGAATGGAAATGTGATGAGTGCCTTTTCAGCGAACCGTCGGCGTATCCTCAGCCTGTGGCTGCCGCGCCTGCCCATCGATCGCATCAAGCGACAACTCGTGCGGAGCAACGGCGAGCGTCGTGAAAATTCTCACGACACGGATGGTGGACTCCCTCCCCCCTTGCGGGGGAGGGCGGGGGAGAGGGGTAAGCCACAAGCACCGCCGTTGCCGCTACCCCCCTCCCTGACCCTCCCCCGCAAGGGGGGAGGGGACGATGCCGTTCCCGAAATCCCCAGCGTTGTCGTCGCCAAACAAAACAACGCGCTGCAGATCCATGCGCTGGACGACATGGCGGCGCGCTCCGGCCTTTCGATCGGCCTGCCGCTCGCCAATGCCCGCGCCATCTGCCCGGAATTGACGGTGTTCGACGCAGATGAAGCCGCCGACGCGAAAACGCTCAACGACATCGCCGACTGGTGCGACCGCTTCACGCCGCTGGTGGCGCTCGATCCGCCGCACGGCCTGTTCCTCGACATCACCGGCTGCGCCCATCTGTTCGGCGGCGAACGCGCACTGCTGCAACTCGTCTGCGGCGCGCTGACCCGGCGCGGCTTTACCGTCAGCGCCGCGATCGCGGGCACCTCGATTTGCGCGCGCACGCTGACGCGCCAGACTTCGGGAAAGATCATCGCCGATGGCGAGGAGGCCGGAGCGGTCGGTCCGCTGCCGGTCTCCGCGCTCGGCGCCGGCGAGGCGATCACCGGCGGCCTGCGTCGCGCCGGCCTGAAAACCATCGGCGACGTCGCCTCGCGCGCGCCCCATGAGATATCGGCGCGGTTCGGCGCCGGCTTTACCACGCTGCTGGAGCATGCGCTGGGGCAGGGCGATGCACCGATCAGTCCGCGAAAGCCGCTGCCGGATTACATCGTGGAGAAACGCTTTCCCGAGCCGATCGCTACCGAAAACACGATCGCGATGAATTTGTCCGGCCTCGCCCGGATGCTGGTCACCGCGATGGACAAGCAGGGCAAGGGCGCGCGGCGGCTGGAAGCGAGCTTCTTCCGCACCGACGGCGCGGTGCGCACGATCACTGTCGATACCGGACGTCCGGTGACGCGAAGCGAGGTGATCGACCGCCTGTTCCGCGAACGGCTGGATGCGCTCAACGATCCCCTCGATCCCGGTTTCGGCTTCGATCTCATCCGTCTTTCCGCCAGCCGCACCGAGATCGTCGTGCAGCAGCAGCGCGACCTCGATGCCCATGTCCATGACAATGACGAAGTGTCCGCGCTGATCGACCGCATCGCCGCGCGCATCGGCGGAAAGCGCGTCGTCGTGCATCTGCCGCAGGACACCCATATTCCTGAAAGCGCGGTTTTGGCCGCGCCGGCGCAGCATCATCTCGCCGCCGCGTCACAGGCCGCCTGGCCCGCGCGCATCGAGGGCGAACCGCCGCTCCGCCCCTTGCGCCTGTTCGAAAAGCCCGAGTCGATCAAGGTGCCGTTCGCGATGGTGCCTGACGGCCCGCCGCATCACTTCACCTGGCGGCGGGTAACGCATGCCGTGGTGCGGGTCGAGGGTCCCGAGCGCATCGCCATGGAATGGTGGAAGCAGGGCGGCAAAACGCTGACGCGGGATTATTTCCGCGTCGAGGACGAGCAGGGACTGCGGTTCTGGATCTTTCGCGACGGGCTTTACGGCCGCGAACTTGTCGACGGCGAAGGTGAACCTGTTCCGGCCAACTGGTTCGTGCACGGGCTGTTCGCATGACCCGCCTCAAGAAAACGCCCGATTATGCCGAGATCGGCATCACCACGAATTTCTCGTTCCTGCGCGGCGGATCGGATCCGCGCGCCTATGTGCATCAGGCCGGCGAGCTGCGGCTTCCCGTCATCGGCATCGCCGATCACAACACGCTGGCCGGCGTGGTGCGCGCCTACAAGGAGCTCGATAACCCTGAAGTCACGCATAAGCCAAAGCTGCTGATCGGTTCGCGCATCGTCTTCATGGACGGTACGCCGGATATTTTCGTCTATCCGCGCGACCGTGCCGCTTACGGCCGGTTGTGCCAATTGCTTACCCGCGGCAAGCGCGGCGAGGATACCGAAAAGGGCGAGTGTCATCTCAAGCTCGCCGACCTCCTGGATTTTTCCGAAGGCCAGCTTCTGATCCTGACGCTGCCGCATCGCTTTGACGCCGAGCAGGCCCTCGAGGTCCTCGGCCGCCTCGGGCGCAGCCACGCCGATGGCGTGTGGCTGGCGGCAAGCCTCGTCTATCGCGGTGACGACAAGCGCCGATTGGCGCGGCTCCATCATCTCGCAACAAAAGCTGAAGTGCCGCTGCTCGCGACAAACGAGGTGCTGTATCACCATCCGGCGCGCCGTCCCCTGCAGGATGTGCTCACCTGCATCCGGGAAAAGACGACGATCGATGCGGTCGGAAAACGCCTGGAAGCCAATGCGGAACGCCATCTCAAGCCGGCGGAAGAAATGGCGCGGCTGTTCCGCGATCTGCCGGATGCGATCGCCGAGACCATGCGCTTCGCCGACCGCATCGACTTCTCGCTCGACCAGCTCAAATACCAGTATCCGGACGAGCCGGTGCCGCCCGGCAAGACCGCGCAGCAGCATCTGGAGGACCTGACCTGGGCCGGCGTCGAGCAGTATTTCGGCGGCAAGATCGACGCCAAACTCCGCGCCACCTTGCACAAGGAGCTCGGCCTGATCGCCGAACTGAAATACGCGCATTATTTCCTCACCGTGCATGACATCGTCCGCTATGCGCGCAGCCAGAACATCCTCTGCCAGGGCAGGGGGTCGGCGGCGAACTCGGCCGTTTGCTATGTGCTCGGCATCACCTCGGTCGATCCGACCAAGGTCGATCTGCTGTTCGAACGCTTCATTTCCAAGGAACGGCTGGAGCCGCCCGACATCGACGTCGATTTCGAGCATTCGCGGCGCGAGGAGGTGATGCAATATGTCTATCGCCGCTATGGCCGCCACCGCGCCGCGATCATCGCCACCGTCATTCATTACCGGCCCCGCAGCGCGATCCGCGATGTCGGCAAGGCGCTGGGGCTGACCGAAGACGTCACCGCGGCGCTCGCCGATACCGTCTGGGGAAGCTGGGGCAAGGGCCTCAACGAGATGCAGGTCAGGCAGGCCGGGCTGGACCCGAAGAATGCGATGATCGAGCTCGCGGTCGAGCTCGCCACCGAGCTGATCGAATTCCCGCGGCATCTGTCGCAGCATGTCGGCGGTTACGTGCTGACGCAGGACCGGCTCGACACCTATGTGCCGATCGGCAATGCCGCGATGGACGACCGCACCTTCATCGAATGGGACAAGGACGACGTCGACGCCCTGAACATGATGAAGGTCGACGTGCTGGCGCTGGGCATGCTGACCTGCATCCGCAAATGCTTTGATCTGATCGCCGATCACAAGGGTAAGCGCTGGGAGCTGGCGACCGTCCCGCAGGACGACAAGCCGGTCTACGACATGCTGTGCCGGGGCGAGTTGCTCGGCGTGTTCCAGGTCGAGAGCCGCGCGCAGATGAACATGTTGCCGCGGCTGAAGCCGCGAACGTTCTACGATCTCGTCATCGAAGTCGCGATCGTTCGCCCGGGCCCGATCCAGGGCGACATGGTGCACCCCTATCTGCGAAGGCGGAACGGCATCGACAAGGTGAGTTATCCCTCGCCGTCGCCCGAGCACGGCGACAAGGACGAATTGCGCCGGGTGCTGCACAAGACGCTCGGCGTACCGCTGTTCCAGGAACAGGCGATGCGGATCGCGATCGAGGCGGCCAGGTTCACGTCAGAGGAAGCCAATGGTCTGCGCCGCGCGATGGCAACGTTTCGCAACGTCGGCACCATCGGCAAATTCGAAACCAAGCTGATCGGCAACATGATCGCGCGCGGCTACGATCCCGAATTCGCCAAAAACTGCTTCGACCAGATCAAGGGCTTCGGCTCCTACGGCTTTCCGGAAAGCCACGCCGCGAGTTTTGCCCAGCTCGTCTATATCTCGTCATGGCTGAAGCATTATCACCCCGATGCCTTCTGCTGCGGACTGCTCAACTCGCAGCCGATGGGCTTCTATGCCCCGGCGCAGATCGTCGGCGACGCCCGCAAGAACGGCGTCGAGGTGCGCGAGGTCGATGTGTCCCATAGTTTCGCGCAGAATACGCTGGAGGATGATCCGGACCCGCAGGGCCGCGTTAGCGCAAAGTGGGAACCGGTTTTCCGAAAAAGATCATGCTCAGACAAGGAGGAGGGTGAGGGCAAGTATTGCGCGGTAAGGCTCGGCTTCCGCCAGATCGACGGTTTTAAATGGGCCGATCCGGATGAAGTGAAGCTAAAGCAAATTCAACGGTCATTCCGGGGTGCCGCGGCAGCGACGAAATCCCAACGTATCCCTGATGTGCAACAGCACATCAGGGTTCGCTGCTGTCGTAGCGCCCCGGAATGACGGCGGACAGACCGACGACTGGGCCGACCGCATCGTCGCGGCGCGGCAGCGTCGTCCCTTCACCTCGCTGGAGGATTTTGCCCGCGACACGGCCTGCCCAAGCGTGCGCTGATCCTGCTCGCCGATGCCGACGCGTTTCGCTCGATCGGGCTCGATCGCCGCGCTGCCCTTTGGGCGGTCCGGCGATTACCCGATGACGTGCCGCTGCCGCTGTTCGAAGCCGCCGTCGCGCGCGAGCAGCCGGACGAGAATGCAAAACCGCTGCCGCAGATGCCGCTGCCGGAACAGGTGGTCGCGGATTACCAGACCATTCGCCTGTCGCTGAAGGGCCATCCGATGGAATTTTTGCGCGGGATGTTTGCGAAAGAGCGCGTGGTCCCTTGCAAGGACATCTCGCATCGCAACGACCGCCGGCATGTGCGTTGCGCCGGCGTGGTGCTGGTGCGGCAGCGTCCAGGCAGCGCCAAGGGCGTCGTCTTCATGACGCTGGAGGACGAGACCGGCATCGCCAATATCGTGGTATGGCCGAAGGTGATGGAGAAATACCGCAAGGAAGTGATGGGCGCCCGCCTCATCCTGGTCGAGGGCTACATCCAGAGCAGCCCCGAAGAGGTGACGCACCTGGTGGCGCAACGGATGTTCGACCGCTCGCACGATCTGGTCGGCCTCGCCAACGATGCCTTCCAGCCGCAAACATCCGGTGCCATCAGGCCCGGCGCTGGTCGAGCCGCTCAATGACGATCGGCGCGATCACCCCGAGAGTCCCGCACAAAAAATCCGCCACCCGCGCAACGTCCGCATCCTGCCGCCGTCACGGGATTTCCATTGAGGGTGAATTTATAATGGCAACGACTTATTCCTTTCGGGCCACACTGGTATGCCGTTCCTCGCGGCGCTTGCCCTCTGGCACTTCCCGCAATGGCGGATGTTCTATCTGGCGCTGACCGCTCAGCTAAGTGGCCAGAGACGGATTCGAGCACCGCAGACCTTCTTTATTCGATCACCTCGTCAGCACGGGCGAGAAGCGTGGGCGGCCGTCGCGATCAATTACGACGGAAACCCTGACCAAGACGGCCGACCCGCTGGACCAGTTCTACAAGTGTTGCGTGTGCAATCCTGGTAAATGCCCTGACACTCAAAGGATGGTATTTGCTTCAAGGCCATACAGTCGCGATATCGCGCGCGACAGGTATTCATGCATTGCCGTTGAGTGGTGTGAGCCGCCGCAAGGGTGAAAGAGGCGAGATCGGCGTCACGCGCGTTGAGTGTTCCCGTACTCAGCAGCAGAAGGAGTGCGAAGAGTGCGGAGACAAAGGCAAACGACCGCTTGCTATGCTTCATGGCCCAGCCCCTTTAGTCGAAAAACATGGCGAGTCCGGAGTTACGTCGCGGTCCGCCATTGAAGTATAGTCTTTCCAGATCCGCAACAGCTTCTTAACGGTCGCCTGCTTGCCGCAGGTCCGAGATAGGTTGATCGCACCGTCTTGCCCGTGCTTCATTCATTCGGGTTTTCGCCGTTCAGCCGACATTCTCAAAGTCAGCCGGTATGTCTCCAAGGTGCTCAACAAGGTGCTCACGCACCGCAACAAAACAGCACCGTCGTTCGATCACCTCGTCCGCGCAGCCGGCAGCGGGAGCGGGACAATCAGACCGAGGGCGTTGGCGATCTTCAGATCAGCGAATGCAAAGCCTTGACCGCGGCCTCGCGGCTCTCGACAGGAACAAATAGATTTACCGAATGCGATGACAAAACATATTTGTCGGCGATAATCCCGTGATGTTGCAGAATTTGAATTGCCTTGAATGGCAAGTCTGAAGAAACGCCGCCGAAGCAGGTGAGGCTCACCGAACTTAAAGTCTCGCGCTGTTTCCGCAAGCCTTTGCTCTTTTTCAGCGTGCGCAGCAAAGTGTCGAGCGACTTCGAATTGCACGTCATCATAATGCGGGTTTTTCCGGCGGTGAAAGCCGAGGCGAGGAGTTGCGGCCAAGATAAGCCGTTTTGCTTGAGATGCTGCGCGAATTTCTCAAAACCTTGATTGAGATCCGCCGAATTAATCTCCACATGCTCAATGCGAGCCATCGAGTTGACGGCCAAAACTTTTGCGCTTTCCATTCCCATCACCTCTTTCATCACTTGCGTGCTGTGTTCGGTGGCGCCCCATTTCTTTATAACCAAAGGCACATTTTGGCTTTGTGCCAGTTCCACGCTGCGAAAATGCAAAACCTTGGCGCCCCAAAAACACATTTCGGATAACGATGCAAAATCCAGCTGACGCAAGGGTTTTGAATTCGCCACGATCCGCGGATCGGCCGAGCAAACTCCGTCGACCTCCTTGATAATTTCACAGCACTCGGCTTTTAGCGCCGCGGCCATGGCGACAGCGGTGGTGTCGCTGCCGCCCCGGCCCAGCGTGGTGATTTCCTTGGTCGCCGGATTTACGCCCTGAAAGCCCGCTAAAACCACGATGCGTCCGCGATCGAGTTCTTCGCGCACGCGAATGGGGCGCACATCCAGAATGCGCGCGGAGGAATGCGATTTGTCGGTCATTACTCCGGCTTGACTGCCGGTAAAACTAATCGCCGGCACGCCGAGATCAGACAGCGCCATGCTCATTAAGGACATGCTGATGCGCTCACCGGTGGTTAACAACATATCGAGTTCCCGGCGAACAGGATGCGGGCTTACTTGATAGGCCATCTTGACGAGTTCGTCGGTGGTCTTGCCCATCGCTGAAACGATCGCCACGACACGATGACCACGGCTATGCAAATCGGCGAGACTGCTCGCAACCGCGCGGATTTTTGCCGGCGTTTCAAGACAGGCGCCGCCGTATTTTTGCACGATGATGGGATCGTTGCGCATTCTACTTACAGAAAGACCTTGAGAAGCGGCCTAGTATAGCAGCAACAAATCGTCGAGCGAACGGCAATTGGCGCAAATTGGTCCCGAAAACTGATTGGTCGCCAAGATCCGAGATGGGTGGTTCGCGTCGGGTTGATAGCGGCCGCTGACTCCCGGCCTGCCACGATAAGCGGTCATTCTCGGGGCGGTAGGCAAGTCTCAGATGTGTCGATATGAGACTACAATTCTCTGAGCCGTAGGTGCGACGATCGAATAACGAAAATAACGTGAGGGA
This sequence comes from uncultured Alphaproteobacteria bacterium, assembly GCA_963786115.1. GTDB lineage: Bacteria > Pseudomonadota > Alphaproteobacteria > Rhizobiales > Xanthobacteraceae > Bradyrhizobium. The sequence goes on along the minus strand of CAWAYC010000029.1, from coordinate 104,842 downwards.
CCGCGCTGCAGCGCGCCAAACTCAGAGGCCGTGGCGATAGCGGGTCTGGCTGGCTGGAGAGGTCTCGGAGTATAGCTACCTCTTGGACCCAAGATAAGCGGTCCATGCGGCGCTGGCTAATGTCTGCGACGTTTGACGAGCGCATGTCTTTTCGACTTCGTTCACTATCGCCGCCGCGTCGATTTTTGCCTGTATTTGATCGCTGGCTGCGGCAACGTAGTTGATCCCCGTCCAGAAACCGTAGATCCAGATCGTCCCCTCCAGTCGACGCTCTTGTGTTGACCGCCAGTGCGCGCAACTCATGGCGCCTATTCCGATCATGTCGACGGAGATCTTGGCATCCTGCGCCAGGACCGGGTAGGCCGGAACGGCAAAGACCAGTGCCGCAAATAGAACTCGTTTTTTCATGCGCCAAAGTCCGAACGCGCCCCTGACCCGATCGCTAGAAAATCATTGCGGCGTAATTCCAGACGTCGGGCTATTGCAGTGGCCCTTGCGGGCTTGAGCAATGCCGCCGGATGCGAGCGCTCAATCGAAAGCCAGGCGGAAACTGGCGATCATTGGACCGAAACGAGGACCACGCCGGATCTCATCATGCCGAGCGCACGCGCCGCGCTCATCGACACATCGATAACCCGGCCCCTGACGAATGGTCCGCGATCATTGATGCGGCACTGCACTGAATAACCGGCGCGCGTCACCGTGACGATGCTTCCCAAAGGCCGGGTGCGATGAGCACAGGTCATCTCGCCCTGGTGGCCGCGTCCGCCATAGTAGGAGGCAAGACCGCTTTCAGCTTTGGCCGCGTGGGCGATGGAAAGCAGCGCAGCGGCAAGGAAAGCAGATCGATACATGATGAAACCTCGCACCGCCCCGGCAACAAAGCTACCGGACAGTGCAAAGCAATCGCGGCAAAAACTTGTCCGTTCAAACAGGGCCAATCGGACGCCCTTCCGGTATTGATGTTCAAACCGGTTCAGTTATCGGTCGACCGACGATCTTCCGCGCCATTTATCGGGTTCTATGTCACAGTTGGATCAATTCCGGACCTCGGCGGGCGCAACCGCATGTCCGCATCAATCTCAAGAACCGATATCGGCAGCCTGGACGCTCAAGTCCGAAAAGTGCCACGGGGTGGGCGACATCAGGCCAGCCCGATACTAATATGCGCCGCTCGGGACGCAAAGGCAGATGCCCTCAGTTCGGAGGAATGACAATGCTTAACCCGTTGCAATTTTTTCTAGTTGCTTCTCTCCCTTTCATCGCTATCGCAGATAGTCTGCCGAAATTCGACATAGCGCGGGAGTGCCGCTCCGAAGGCGGATCGGAGGCCGAGCTGAAAAAATGCGCCGATGATGAGGCGGCAGCGCGCGATCAGGCTCAACCGCTCTGGATTCAATCCAGTGCGGCTGACAAAGCCTCCTGCGTCGGGGAAACCAGCAGCGACGGCAGCCCAAGCTATGTCGAGTTGCTAACGTGTCTGGAAATGGCGAGGGATGTCAAAAAGACACGCAAGTAAGGAAACTTCGATCGGATGATCCGGCCCAGTGGTTCGTCCATTGTTGAGTTATGACGGCAGAGCCGGATTTTATGCGGGCTAAAGACCCAGCGTTACTTCAGCCCAGCGAACAATCGTCTTGGTGTTAAGGAAGGCGATCACGGCGGACTCAATGGCCGCCGGACTTGGGTGGGCGACCAAAGCTGTTGCGACAACGGCGTCGCACCGATCATTAAAGGCGATCGCAAGTGCGGACTTATTCCCCCGTTGCTGGGAGTATGCCCGACTACGCCCCTTCATCCACGCAACCCTGATCGCGCTGCCGGCATCTAGAGCCGTGGGTTTCTCGCCCATCAGCCTGAAGTCAGCCAGTCGTCCAAGTTCCTCGTCGTCTGATACACCGGTCGTGCAATTGCAGAAGCCTATCTTGGCGCGAATGTAGAGCTTGACCTCGACGCCACAGTTGGCCGCCTCGCAACGAAACGCCTTGCCTTTACCCCACTCGTCCGTCGGGAAGAGCCATTGTGCCTCTTGCCATACGGGACGGCTCGGTGCCGTCAGCTCTCCGTCCCGTACATAAGGGGGCCATGCGTTGTAAGCATACGCAATCAATCCACCCAAGCCGAACCCCGCGATGGCGGCAACAAGAGCTCGTTTCATCGCGTCATCACCTGACCTGAGCGAAATCCCGGCTAGTTGCTCGCAACGAATGAACGGGCGACCGCAAGGGTCGGCCGGTCGGAGTTCGACCCTTCCGCGAGCGCAATCAGTTTCCCGTAGGTGGCCTTCGCCCTGGCCAAATCACCCAGGGCCTGCGCAGCCGCGGCTGCGCCCAGATAGCCGTTGAAGCGGTTTGGCTCCTTCGCCATCGTGGCTTCGAACACAGCGAGTGCCTCGCGGGCCATGCCGCGATCGAGCAGCATGGAGCCATACAACTCGCGCGCAGGCGCCAGTGGACCGGGGGTCACCGGAGCCTTTTCGGTCTTATCCTCGGCCTCGACGGCGGCGCTCATGACCTTGAGCGCCTCGTCCTGCTTGCCCTCGGCGTAAAGCACCCAGGCAGCTGCGACCTGCTGCTGGACGTCGACCTGGCCCGCCCAATAGCTGTTCTGTGCCTCTCGTAGCCTGTCGCGGAGTTCAGCGAGTTTGGCGGCATCGACCTTGGCGGCATCGATCTTCCCGGAGCGAGCCGCGCCTATTGCCCGAGCAAAATAAGTGATGGCCATGGCGTGCGGAAATTTGCTCGGCTTGACCTCCAGATTTGCAGCGCCGGTCCAATCGCCGCGCTCGACCATGAAGCGCGCCGGCGCAGCGGCCTGCGAAAACGCTCCGGCGAAGGCGTCCGGATCGGGGCGGGTGGCCTCAATATCCTGCAAGACCTCGCGCGCTTCCTTGTCCTGACCAAGCTGCAGATAGGCATAGACGAGATAGTCCTGTCCGTGCAGCTGGTCGCCGAACTCCTTGCTGGCCTTGGCGGCTTGAACGGATGCCGTGTTAGCCGCGATTGAATCCTTCCAATAGCCGACCCGCGTAAATATATGCGACGGCATATGCTGCGCATGCGGCGCGTTGGGCGCGATCTTTGCGTAGCGCAGCGCGGGTGGCAGGCCTTTCGCGGCGATCGGCGGATAGTCATACAGGTGGATCAGGTAGTGGGCGACGCCTGGGTGCTGAGGCTGCCGCTCCAGGATCGGCTCAAGAATTGCCGCGCCTTTAAGCTGATTGGCGTAAGTCTTGTCGGCCGGAGACGCCGCGACATTGAGTGCGATCGCATGGAAGATCTGCGCTTCGTCGTCGGCGGGATAGCGGCCGGCCAGTGCTTCCATGGCCTTCAGATATGCTTGAACGCGCGTCTGATGCGGGGTCTTGTCGTAATCGACATACATTGCCGACAGCGCCTCGATATAGTCGCGTTCGCGCTGCGTCTTGGCGCCGCCAGCCTTTGCCTTTTCGATGGCGGCAAGGCCGAGCGGAAGATTGGGGGCGGGGACCGGGCTGTGCGGGTTGTTCAAATACGACAGCGCGATACCCCAGTACGCAATCGCGCATTCCGGATCGGCCTTGAGCGTTTCCTCGTAGATTTCCTTTGATGCCGTATACCAGAACGAGTGCTGGTATCGCATGGCGCGGTCAAATCGGCGTTGCGCCGTCTCGTTGCAGGACGTTTCGAAGTGAACCGTTCCCAATTTCTGATCAGTATTATCTTGTGCGACACTCGGGCTGGAAAATCCAAGCACTGTCACGCCTGCGATGGTCATTGCAAGTGACGATATGCGCATAATTGATTTCTCCCTCGTCGATGGGACAATTTCTCTCTGCTGTAAAAACGCGAAGACGCTCTATCGCGATAGAAGAAGTTGTTCGTCCAAGAACGCTTTAGTCGTCCAACTTGCAAGCGAATTCAACTAGAAGTCGAACTGAAGTTATCATTCTCGTCGCCTTTCGAGTTTTTACACAGCCAGGTTCAATCGCGTCGTTCTGACCGCGCTGCAACAACTTCCGGTTTGCGCCGATAAGCAGACATTCTCCGTGTCTGTCGGCATCTCTCAGGGCGTGCCAAACGCAAACATCTCGCGGAATGCGTCCGTGCAAGGGTGCCGCCGCTACTTGAAATGGGAAACGCTCACCAAATTCCATGGCTACGGTTGCATTTGCGCAAATGCCTCAAGCTCCCGCGCCTTGGCAGAGCGACCGTTGCCGGGGCGGCGGAGCTGGCCTCCGTGTTCGCGATCTCCGGCGAGCAAATGAACAACGGCGGCTGTTACATGGATGACACAACCAAATGGAACGTGGTCGCCTGCTCTAGATCAAGATCAGCCGACCACGTTTGCCCACGCGGTTGAACATGGACCGAGGTTGGAGTGCCAGCACTGCTCGACCAACGCACGTCGCTCAGTTGCGCCGCTCCTCACGCCGCACGTGGCGGCCTGTACGTCGCGCCTCACGCCGCTCGTGGCGGCCTACACGTCGCTCGTGACGCCGCTCCATGCCAACGGTCTGGGCCTCGGCATCGGGCACCGTCAGTGCAGTAGTGGATGCTGCGAGGGCGAAGGCAGCAATTTTTCCGAAAAGAGAAAAAGCCTTTCGACGGGAGATCGCTTCCGACTTGATAATTTCACTCATGGTCAAAACTCCCAAGGATCAGGTGAACGCTTATGCGCGTGCAGTTCCAAAGTGCCTGTATTGATCTAAATCAACGGGCGAAGGCATTGACGCTGGTCGATGCCGGAAGGCGCACGAGGGAACCGACATAGGTGTAACCTGCGCAAGCAGCGCGTCGGTGTGGTCGCGGCTACCACCCCGCCGGACGATTAACGAAGAGCCCGGCACCGGAGACGACAGGAGGCAACCATGGCCGACCCCGATGGCAATGGGATTTCCGCGCGGTTGTGGAGGCTCCCTGGGCAGTTGCTGCTGGCGCTGATCAATGGGACGGCGATCCTGGTGATCGTCGCCGCGATTGTTGCGCTCGTCGCGATAGCGCGCATCAACCATTTTGCCGAAAACGTCGCCGCAACGATGACTGAGGCCGTGCTGTCGAAAGTCGATCTGCCGCCGAAAAACGTGCTGGCGAATCTCCAAAATCTGACGGCGGAGGTCCGTACGCTTGGCAACGTCCTTCGAGAGATCAAGGCAGGAGAACACCCAGCCCTTCAACCCGAGATCGCGCAACTGAAGGAGGCGCTGACCGTCCTGAATACCAGCGTCGACCGGCTCGGAAGCGCGAGATCGATCCTCACCGACGAAGCGATCGGGCAATTGGGCCGGACGGTCACCGACGCGCTGACGAAGCTGAGGGACTGCTCTTCCAGCACTCGCCAAATGGCGCCTCACCACACCCTCGGAAGCAGGACGGTCGAAGCCCGGGAGCCCTCAGGAAGCCATGAAAATTGACGTGCCGCCGCATTGGGCTGGACCGAAGGCTGTTTGGGACACATCGCGGCGCGGCATGGTTGCAGATGGGACCACACCTTCATCGTGAGCTGATCTCGAGCGGTTGCATCAGCTGCATTGCAACATACTCACCGATCTTAAGCCCCATGTCAGTCCCGACGAGGGTCGAGGAGCGGTAATGGAAGCCGGACCATATGCGAGCACTTGCAACCTCGTTGGTAAACGCCGCCATATTCGTCCAATGGTGGGTTACACCAGGAGCTGTTGGACTTGTCACTGCGATATCAGGAATGTCGTCGGTTCCGAGTGTAGCCTTGACGACGCCAGCTACGCTGCCACTCAGAATGCAATGGGCACACGGATACTCAGGGTGCATCGGCGTCTCGGCGAGTGGCTGCCAAGTTGGCTCGCGATCTGTAGCTGGATTGCCGTCGATATCGCCATTGCGAATAGCTGTGACGGGGCGCCAGAATTTGTAGTGGTACTTGGCATCCAATACCGCGATCAATGCGTCATTCATCGCGATTCCCGCGACCGCCATAAATCGTGCGCTCTCGACGACGTCCATCCCCTTGGCAATTGCGAGCTGTCGCAGGAAGGGATGATAGGCGACTGGGCCTGACATGAGCCAGAAGCGGGCAGTCTCGGTCTGCGCGGCCGTCCGCTTCAAGCTGTTCTGTGCGCCATAATCCTTGATCTCATTGAAGTCCTTTGCCCATTCCCCGCTATCGAGCGCAACCGGCGGACCTGGCCGGAACTGGGATGGACGCTCCATTGCGAACGGCTTCGCGTTGGGCCACATCGGCCCGCGCATGATCGGCGTCGGCACATAGACGCCAGGTGTTGTCTCTGGCCGGTAGTCATCGGGGGCGTCGCAGCCATCGTCAGCCCGCGCTGCCACGATTTTTGCGGCAACAGCCTCGCCGAGCTTGATCCCCTCCGCTTTCGCCGAACCATCCGGGAGCGACGCAAGATAGCTCGCGAGAACTTCTTTCATCTGAGTCGCCGTGTTCGCATCGATTGTTGCCAGCACCGTCGCCGCTGCGGCTGCTGCAGCCGCCTCCTTGGACGTAGCAGCATTCGCCGGCAGCTGTACCAGGTATGGTCTATAACGCCGCTCAATCGAATTGACCGCGTCGAACATAGCGACATGGACTATTCCCATCATTCGGTAAGCTGCATAAGGCGTGTACGGCGAAGACGGAAGGCTGGCCAGGGGCGCAACTGCATCAATGGCTTTCGCATCCCAATCGGTAATAGCGTTCGCGCATGCTGGCGCGGCGCCGACGAGCCAGGCAATCGTGGCGGCCCGAATCGAACGGTGGACTACCTCGGTCAATGAAGCAGCCATATTTCCCTCCATCAGATGGTGATCCGAAGCGAAGAGTGGCACTGAGCACGACTGAGAGCACTCGCACTAACTGTGATCTGTCGACGATCGAGCGTTGCAAATCGATCGACTTGCGCTGGGCGGGCTGACTGTTCGCGAACGCCGGGAGAATGCGGTCAGTGCAGGCATTTCGCGCACCGTCGCGCGCCCGCGCGCATTGCGGATGCTCAGTAAGAGACCGGCACAACAGGACTGTCGGTGCAAGAGAGTGCGATGCCTGCCGACGGCATTTTTTGCTGCCATGAAGTCGAACGGAGACGTCGGCAAGTCCCGTCCCGAAGAGCAGAGTTCTAGATAAAGATTACAACATGTAGAGCCAGACGAAAAGAGACCTCGTACTGGCCTCGGGCGCCCGACTTACGTTTTCGGCATAAGCCCCTCTGGCTCGCCCGGCCCTGTTCACTCGCCTGTCACGCGCCAGATCACATCGCCAACATCGTCCGCCACCAGAACCGAGCCGTCGGGACCGAGTGTTACCCCGACCGGTCGTCCATAGGACACCCGCTCGTCCGGTGCGAGGAATCCCGTCAGGATATCCCGCGGCGGCCCGGCCGGGCGCCCGTTCGCGAACGGCACGAAGACGACCTTGTAGCCGCTCAGCGTGCTGCGGTTCCAGGAGCCGTGCTGCCCGATGGCCATGCCTTCCGGAAAGCCCGGAAGCGTGCCGGCCGGCAGCCAGCATAGACCCAGCGACGCGGTGTGCCCGCCCAGCGCGTAGTCCGGCGTGATGGCCTTTGCGACCGCGGCCGGATCCTGCGGTACCCGATCGTCCACCGTCTGCCCCCAGTAGCAATAGGGCCAGCCGTAGAAACCACCGTCACGCACCGAGGTCAGGTAGTCGGGAGGTGTCTCGTCGCCCAGGCCGTCGCGCTCGTTGACGACAGTCCAGAGCACGCCGGTCCGCGGGCTCCCATGCCAGGCCCACCGGGTTGCGCAGGCCGCCGGCAAAGATACGGCTGCTGCCATCAGCCAGATCGAGCTCGTAGACGGCAGCCCGGCCTTCCTCGACGGCCATGCCGCTCTCGGCGATATTGCTGAGCGAGCCGACGCCGGCAAAGAGTTTCCGGCCATCGGGGCTCGGCAGCAGGCTCCGCGTCCAATGCCCGCCCGGCTTGAAGGCGGTGAGTTTCCGCCCTGGCGCGGTGATGCGGTCCGCGCCATCAGCATACGGGAAGGCCACCACGCCGTCGGTGTTGCCGACATAGAACGTGTCGCCCACGAGCGCCATGCCGAACGGCTGGTTCAGTCCCTCCATGAAAATTTCGCGCCCTTCGGCGATGCCGTCGCCATCCGTGTCGCGCAACAACGTGATGCGGTTCGCGCTGACGCCAAGGGCGGCGGCACGTCTCATCGTCGCTTGCATCGCGTAGCCAAACACGCTCCTGACCGGTCCGGGGACCTGCGTCGCCTCGGCGACGAGGACGTCGCCATTGGGCAGCACGTGGATCCAGCGTGGATGTTTCAGACCGGCCGCAAACGCATTGACCTTGAGCCCCGGCGCCGCCACCGGCCTCTGCCCGTCGGTCCATCCCCTGGCCGTCGGCATCTTGAGCGTCGGGATGCTTCCTTGCGGCTTCGCCGCCGGGACCACCGGAGCGCTGCCCCAGGCCGGCTCATGCGCGACGCCCTGAAGCCGGCGCCAAACGACCGCGGCGGCGCCGATCAGCGCGACCACTCGCGCAAAAATGCCGGACAAATTCATGTCATTCCCCCGTTGATCGCGCGCACACTATCCGACGCGAGAGCGTGTTGAAACCTTGTCGTCGACGCGCGAGCTCGCCGGCACTGCGGCCTCGGCGTTGTCTTTTCAAAACAGTACGGCGGGAAGAGGGGCGCGCGCATCGTCACGAGCGCGGGATGGGATGCGGTGGCCAGCAGCAGCGTCAGCGCGCAAGGTGTATTCGGATAACCCAAGGCGGCGTTTCCCGGCGGCGAACAGCCGACGTGCAAGTCCACGACTGGCGCGATCACTCCGCGAATGGCAAACCGTCCCAATCGCAACCGCAAACGGCAGCGTGGAACTGAACCGCTCATCCCGCGCGACGCCAGATCCGCTTCACCTTGCGCCGAACTCCTCAGCCGCGCAGCCGTTTTCATATGCAACGCTGCGAGTGGCGCGCTTGTCGTCATCTGCTCGCCGAAATCCGGGTCCGATGCAGGCTTCCGCAATCCGGTTGTTCTCGCGATGCCGTGCCACTGCTCGTGCCTGGTAGCGCGCCATCTGTACTGAGACACCACCTTGGCAAGAATCGAGGGCACACCGCAGCCGATTTGCCGCAAACAAAACGTGCTATCCAGAAAATATTGGGATAACATTTTCGTTTCCGTGGTCCAGAATTCGGCTAGCCGCAACCAGAGAGTGGTGGGGCCAATGCAGCAGATTGCGGACTGGCTCGAGAAGCTTGGGCTTGGGCAATACGCGTTGCGCTTTGCCGAGAATGGGATTGATCTTAGCGTCGTTTCCGAACTGACGGACGAGGACTTCGACAGGCTCGGGGTCCTGCTAAACTTGGGCTTGGGCAATACGCGTTGCGCTTTGCCGAGAATGGGATTGATCTTAGCGTCGTTCCCGAACTGACGGACGAGGACTTCGATAGGCTCGGGGTCCTGCTTGGTCATCGTCGCAAAATGCTGTGCGTGATCGCCGAACTTAAACAAGCCGAATTGGTCATCGAGCCGGCTCGCCGGCACGATGCCGAGCGACGCCACCTCACCGTTATGTTCTGCGACCTGGTCGGCTCGACTGCGCTGTCGTCGCGTCTCGATCCCGAGGACATGTGGGAGGTGATCCGCGCCTATCGGGCCGCCTGCGCCAGGGTCGTTGCCACTTATGACGGCTGTATCGCCAGGTTTGTGGGTGACGGAATCCTCGCCTATTTCGGCTATCCCCGCGCGCACGAGGATGACGCGGAGCGCGCAGTGCGAGCGGGCCTCGACATCATCGCCGCAATAGGGCCGCTCAAAACGCGCGCAGAAGAACGGGTCGAGGTCCGGATCGCCATTGCGACCGGGCTCGTGGTGGTAGGCGACCTCATCAGCGGAGGCGTGTCAGAGGAGCAGGCGATGGTCGGTGATACACCGAACATCGCTGCGCGGCTCCAGAGCCTGGCGGAGCCGGGGGCGGTGGTCGTTGCTGCTTCGACGCGCCGGCTGCTTGGCGATTTATTCACTTTTCGCAACCTCGGACGCCGCGAGGTCAAGGGTATCTCCGAACCCATCGCAGTCTGGGCGGTTGAAGGTGGGGCCGCATCGGAGAGCCGCTTCGAGGCGGTGCGCAATGCGCGCTCGATTGGCTTTGTCGGCCGCAAGGCAGAGATCGAGTTCGCGCTCTCGCGCCAGCTTCTGGCGTGGCAGGGCCAAGGCCAGGTGGTGTTGATTTCGGGCGAGGCAGGGATCGGCAAATCGCGCCTTGTGGCAACGCTCTACGAGAGCCTCGGGTCAGGATCGCACCGCCGGGTGCGGTATCAGTGCTCGCCGTACCACACGAACAGTGCGCTTCATCCCTTCATCGCTCAGCTCGAGCGCGCCGCCGGCATCGGGTTACAGGACACGCCTGGGCAAAAGCTCGACAAGCTTGAGGCAATGCTCGCGCTTGGAACGCAGCAGGTGGCGACAGTGACACCGCTCATTGCCGCGCTTCTTTCGATCCCAACCGGCGAGCGCTATCCGCCGCTCACCTTGAGTCCAGTGCAGCAGCGGCGACAGACATTCGCCGCCCTTCTCGACCAGCTTGAGGGCCTGGCGCGGCAGAAACCCGTGCTGATTGTCTGCGAGGACATGCACTGGGCTGATGCCACGACGCTGGAGCTGTTCGACCTCTCGGTCGATCGGATCAGGGGGCTTCCGATCCTCGTGCTCATGACATTTCGGCCCGAGTTCGAGCCGCCCTGGACGGGCCTTGCCAACGTCAGCCTGCTGCGCCTCGATCGGCTCGACCGCCAGGACACGCGCGCTCTGGTCGAGCAGGTCACCGTCGGTCGAAAGCTGCCGGGCGAAATGGTGACGCAGATCGTCGACAAGACGGATGGTATTCCACTGTTCGTCGAGGAATTGACCAAGATGGTGCTGGAGTCCGGCATGCTCGCGGAAGATGCCGGGCGCTATCGCCTCGACAGTCCGCTACCACCGCTCGCCATTCCGGCAACGCTGCAGGACTCGCTTATGGCGCGGCTCGACCGGCTGGCGCCGGTCAAGGAGGTGGCACAGATAGGCGCTGCCATTGGCCGCGACTTCTCATACACGCTGCTGCGATGTGTTGCGGGGCGCGATGATCTGGCGCTGACCGCCGCGCTGGGACAGCTCGAAGAGGCCGAACTGCTGTTGCGCCGCGGGACGCCGCCGGAAGCGATCTATAGCTTCAAGCATGCGCTGGTTCAGGAAGCGGCTTACGAGAGTCTGCTCAAGAGCCGCCGGCATTTGCTCCATAAGCACATTGGCGATGTCCTGCGCGATCAGTTTCCAGTCATCGCCGAAACAGAACCGGAAGTCGTGGCACACCACTTCACCGAAGCGGGACTGAGCGAGGTAGCGTTGGAGTGGTGGCGCAAGGCGGGCCAGCAGGCGTTGAAGCGCTCGGCATACTCCGAGGCGATCGCACATCTCGGTAAGGCGGTTGCTATCGCCGATGAGGTGCCGGATGAGCCGGGCGGGCCCCTGAACCGGCTCCATCTTCAAATCGCATATGGCCGCGCGCTGCGGGGCAGCCTTGGGCACAGCGCCCCTGAAACGGTGGCCGCATGGACGCGCGCCCGACAGTTCGCAGCTGACATCAATGATCCGGTTGAACTGGCGCCGATCCATTCGGGCCTGTTCAATGCGAGTTTGACTCACGGCGAGATCGCGCCGATGCGGGAGTTGGTAGAGGCAATAATGTGCGCCGCCAACCGGCGACCGGAATCGCCGGTGGCCGCGGTCGTCGCACACTACGCCAGTGGAGTGACGTGCTGGTTCGGGGGCGATTACTTGAATGCGACAGTGCATCTTGAGAAAGCACTCGCGATCTATGGTGAGGCGCCGGACCCCGCGACTTTCAAGGCGTCGGCGCTGGACCTGCCGTCCGTTATCATGCGGTTTCTTGCTCTGGTGCTTTGGCCGCTTGGGAAGATCGATCGATCGCGCCGGCTCGCCGAGGAAGCGATGAGTGCTCCGGGAGAAAAGCGTGCGCTTGCTCAAGCCAATGCGCTCGTTCACAAGGCCGTTTTTGACGGACTGTGCGGGGTGCATCCTCGCATGTTGCAACAAACACAGACGATCCTTGGCCTCGCCCGCGAGTACACGATGCCTTTGTATGTGGCCGCCGGCACCTACCTGAGCGGCTTGGCAAAGTGGCATGCCGACGAGCGGATGGGCGGACTGGCGGAAATGCGCCAGGGCTGGACATTACTTCACGAAAATGACTGCTACCTTTGTGAACCATTTTGGGGGATGCAGGTTGCGGTGGCGAATGCTGAGGCAGGGCAACCTGAGACAGGGTTGGAAATTTTGAGGGAGTTGATCGTCTGGGCGGAGCAAACCGGCCAGCATTGGCTGGATGCCGAACTGTATCGTCTCCTCGGTGAGCTTTTGTTGCGTCGTTGTCCGTCGAACGTTTCGACTGCCGAAGATGCCTTCTACAGAGCCCTGGAAATCGCCCGAAGCCAACAGACGAAGACTTTCGAGCTGCGCGGCGCACTTGGACTTGCGCGGCTGTACATCGCAAGCGGCCGAGCGGAGGCGGTGTCCAATGTGCTGGCGCCGGTCCTCGTCGATTTCGTTAGGGGACAAGATCTCCCTGAAATCGACGAGGCGGAAAGGCTGCTCAAGCATGGGCGTTAGAGTCGCCGAATGAGGCGCTGATGGACGGCCGGATTCATTGCGGGGGTAGATGCCGTAATGCTCGCGGGATGACCGCTCCACAAAGACAAGCTACCCGACGGGCAAATCAGTCGTTGCGACAGAAACCTGTCCAGCCCCTCTCTCAAAAATATATCGCTTTCGCTGTCGGGCAAATCAGTTCTACCAGCTCGCCCCGTCCTTTCCCGGTAAGAGGGGCGTTGGCCATCGTCACGAACGCGGGATGGGATGCGGTGGACGCGGCGGCGTCGGCGCGCAAGGTGATCGCAGGGCGGGTTTCCCGTGAGCGAGCAACCGGCGCGCAAGACGAACGGCGCTGGTTGCGTACGGCAAAACCGTGTGGTCCTGGCATCCGTTGCTGGTGCCAAGTCGAGCGGAGGCGAAGTCAACTCAACCGAGCTTGATCAGCCTTAATCCGCCGACGACGGTGACAAAACGAATTCGTCGCCGGGGAGAGCAGGGCATAAGCCGTAAAACCATTGCGCAGGGAATGCCGGACTGCCTCCGCTGAACCTGTATGCTCGTGTGCGCTTTTCCTTGTGCATCTTGCACACGAGACCGCGGGTGCAGCGCGCACCCGGCATTCCCTGCTCCCTCTACTGTCGAGGGACGACAAAATGAAAACCTCGGGTAAATCATGCCGCGAGAAAGCGAAGCTATGTTTGGAAATGGCAACGCAAGCGCCGCACACTCGCTGTCATCACCCGCGCATGCGGGTGATCCAGTATTCCAGAGACGCCGGTCCTGGAAACGAGAAGCCGCGGCGTACTGGATACCCCGCCTGCGCGGGGTATGACGGCCTTTTGTTTTGCTGGCGCGCCGAAGCCTTGGCGAAGGCGGCAAGCCGGGCGACGATGAGTGGAGCGAGGGCTCTTTGAAATTTAAATCAGTGCCCACCGCGTCATTGCGAGGAGCGGTAGCAACGAAGCAATCCATTCCTTCTCTTGTGGCCACGATGGATTGCTTCGCTGGCGCTCGCAATGACGGTGTATAGACCTCGCGAACTACTCCGGCGCGGCTCCCACCGGCGGGCCGCCGGGCGGGCGGTGCAGAAAGGTGATCGTCGCAAAAGCCCCCAGCCACGACCCGACTGCCGCGAACGCAACATAGACCCAATTCTCGGTGTAGCTGATCACGGCGAAGGACGAGAGCAAATACCACACGCTGCTCCAGGTCGCCGCCGGTACGCGCTTGCGCGCCACCACGGCTGACGTGAACATGACATAGACCGCGTCTGTTGCGGCGGTCGCGAGCACGACGGCTCCGGCCGTCAACGGGTCGATGGCAGCCATTGCAACTCCTTCCGGGGTCAGGCAGAGCTTTGAGACACACTAGAGCGTTTTCGAGCGAAGTGGATACCGGTTCGCGTGAAGAAAACGCGTCGAACAAGAATCTGGAGCTTCGGTTCTGATTCAATCAGAACCGATCTGCTCCGGGGAAGAGAAGCGCGGATGCAACCCCCTCGCGAAATCCTCGCCGATATCTGGACCTTGGCCGGGGGCGAAGCCTCCGCACTCGACACCGTCACGCTGACCGGCGATGAGCCGCAACTGCCGTCGTCATTTCGCGTCGCCGCCGCGGCACAAACGAGCATTGCGGCGGCCGGATTGGCCGCGGCGCAGATCTGGAAACTCCGCAGCGGGCAGTCGCAGGACGTCGCGGTCGACATGGGGCATGCCATGGTCGAATGCCGGAGCGAGCGATATTTGCGCGTCGACGGCAAGCCGCCACCGCCTGCATGGGACGCTATCGCCGGAGTCTACAAGACGGGCGACGGGCGCTTCGTCCGGCTGCACACCAACTTTCCGCATCACCGCGATGCCGTCTGCAAGATCTTGCACTGCAAGCCGGAGCGCGACGAGGTCCAGGCCGCATTGATGCAGTGGGACGGGGAACCGTTCGAGACCGCGGCCTATGCCAATGGCGGCGTGGTCGCCCTGATGCGCTCATGTGACGAATGGTCGGCGCTGCCGCACGCTCACGCACTTGCGCAATTGCCGCTGATCTTAATCGAAAGGATCGGCGACGCCGCGCCAAAGCCGTGGCCCAACGGTGGTCGTCCGCTCGCTGGCGTTCGCGTGCTCGATCTCTCGCGGGTGATCGCGGGGCCGGTCGCGGGCCGAACGCTCGCCGCCCACGGCGCCGACGTGCTGTTGATCTCCGGTCCCGATCTGCCGGCGATTCCCTGGCTCACCATCGACACCGGCCGTGGCAAGCTGACGGGTTTTGTCGAGCTCAAGAACGAGCAGGGCCGCGGCGTGTTGCGCGATCTCATCAAGCAGGCCGATATCTTCTCGCAGGGATATCGTCCCCGCGCGATTGCCGACCTCGGTTTCTCGCCGGAAGAGGCTGCCAGCATCAACCCCGGCATCGTCTATGTGACGCTGTCGGCCTACGGGCATGCCGGGCCATGGGCCGAGCGCCGCGGTTTTGACTCGCTGGTGCAAACCGCTGTTGGATTCAACCATGCCGAAGGGCAGGCCGCCGGTATCGACGGGCCGAAGGAATTGCCGGCGCAAATGCTTGACCATGCCACCGGCTACTTCATGGCATTCGGGGCCATGATGGCGAAGGCGCGCCAGTCGCGCGAGGGCGGCAGCTGGCACGTGCGGATATCGTTGGCGCAGACCGCGCGTTGGCTATGGGATCTCGGTCGTCTCCCCGACGGCCTGAAAGCCCGTGATTTTACGGGGGAGGCGGTGACGCCCTTTATCCAGGAGGCCGCTTCGGGCTTCGGCTCGCTGCAATCGGTCAAGCACGCCGCGATTCTGTCAAAAACCCCGGCCTTTTGGGCCCGTCCCGCGATGCCGCTCGGCAGCCATCCGCCGCAATGGCCGTCGCGGGAATAGCCATTCAGCCGGCGTTCAGGCGCCGCTCCCCAGACATTAACCCCAATCCCGAGACCGTGACCATTTTTTAGGTTGTTTGAAACGCCAAATGGGCACTATTAGCGCACCGAAGGGGCAGTCCCTGCCAAATTCCCCGCCGACTTGAACCAGGCCGCATGCTGAAAGAGCTTACCAAGCGAATGCAGATCCTCAGCCGGCGACAGCTGGCGGTTGGTGCGGCCTTGCTGATGCTGGCTCCCGCGGCCGGCTACGCCTTCATTCATATGACCGCGGCCAAGCAGGGACATTCGGAAGTCTCGAGCCAGTCCCGGAAGGGGTCGCAACGCTATATGCCGACGCCGGCGGAATGGGCCAGCCTGACCATCCAGCCGGTCACCGAGCGCGCCTTCCGCGCCGAATATGTGACGGAAGGCAAGATCGCAATCGACGAGGACCGCTCGACGCCGGTGTTCTCGCCCTATACCGGCCGGCTGACCAAACTTTTGGTGCGGCCGGGCGACAACGTCGTCAAGGGACAGCCGTTGTTCGTGATCGAGGCGGCCGATACCGTGCAGGCGCAGAACGACTACATCGCCGCGATGTCGAGCCTGAACAAGGCGCAATCCGCGCTCGACCTCGCGCAGATCCAGGACAAACGCGCCAAGGATCTGTTCGAGGGCAAGGCGGTGCCGCTTAAGGACTATCAGCAGAGCCAGGCCACTCTGATCCAGGCGCAAAACGACCTGCGCTCGGCGCAAACGGCGCTTGAGGCCTCGCAAAACAAATTGCGCATTCTCGGCTTCACCGACGAGGATGTCGGTTCCTTGCGACAGAAGGGCCGCCTCAATCCGGAAACGACCGTGTTCGCTCCGATCGGAGGCACCGTGGTCCAACGCAAGGCCGGGCCCGGTCAATATGTCAGCACTGGCGCCAGCGACCCTGTCTACGTGATCGGCGATCTGTCGACGGTCTGGTTGATCGCCTTCGTGCGCGAAAGCGACGCCGCCAAGGTCGCGGTCGGGCAAGACGTCTCCTTTAACGTGATGGCCCTGCCGGGCCGGACGCTGACGGCACGGATCAACTATGTCGCCACGGCGATCGATCCGGCGACGCGAAGGCTGCTGGTGCGCGCCACCATCGACAATCCTGATGGTGCGTTGAAGCCGGAAATGTTTGCCAACGTCACGCTGTATTCCCCGAGCGATCATCCGGCGCTCGGCGTGCCGAAGCAGGCGCTGATCTACGAGGGCGATCAGGTCCGGGTCTGGGTCGCGCATGAAGATAAATCGATCGAACTGCGCCAGATCAAGCCCGGCCTCACCAATGGCGACCTGGTCGAAGTCGCCGGCAATTTGAAGCCGGGCGAACTGATCGTTACCAAGGGCAGCCTGTTCATCGACCGCGCTGCATCCGGCAGCTGACATCCCTAAAAGCCCATTGAAAGCTTCGGTCTGAATGGATCGTCTTGTCGCCTTCGCAATCAGCCGCCGTTATTTGATGGTCGGGATGTTCGTCGCCGTGCTTGTCGGCGGCCTGATCGCCTTTCAGCAGCTCAATATCGAGGCGTATCCCGACCCGACCCCGCCGATGGTCGACATCGTGACGCAGAGTCCGGGGCTGTCGTCGGAAGAGATCGAGCGCTACATCACGATTCCGATCGAGACCCAGGTCGCGGGCATCAAGAACCTGCGCACTATCCGGACCATCTCGCTGTACGGCCTTTCCGACGTCAAACTGCAGTTCTCCTTCGACTACACCTATGACGAGGCGCTGCAGCAGGTATTGAACCGCCTGTCGCAGCTTGCGCCGCTGCCCGGCAACGTCGTGCCGGGCATTTCGCCGCTTAGTCCGATCGGCGAAATCTATCGCTACCGGCTGAAGGGGCCGCCGAATTACAGCGTACTCGACCTCAAGACGCTGCAGGACTGGGTCTTGCAGCGCCGGTTCCGCGCCGTGCCCGGGGTGATCGACGTCACCGGCTGGGGCGGCAAGACCAAGACCTACGAGCTGCAGGTCGATTTCAACAAGCTAATCGCCAACGGGCTGACGCTTCCGCAGGTGTTGCAGGCGGTCAGCAATGCCAACATCAATGTCGGCGGCAACACCGTCGATATCGGCTCACAGTCGGCCGTCGTGCGCGGCGTCGGGTTGATCCGATCGATCGACGACCTTAACAACACCATGGTGTCGCAGAGCGGCGGCAATCCGGTACTGGTCAAGGACATCGCCACCGTCACGGTCGGCGAAAAACCACGACTCGGCATTGCCGGCATCGATCAGGACGATGACATCGTGCAGGGCATCGTGCTGATGCGCCGCGGCGAGCAGAGCTCGCCGACCATCGCGCGGGTCGAGCAGCTCGTCGCCTCCATCAACGCTTCATCGATCCTGCCGCCGGGCGTGCATATCGAGCGCATTTACGACCGCAAGGACCTGATCGAACTCACCACCCACACCGTGTTGCACAATATGGTGGTCGGAATCCTGCTGATCGTGCTGCTGCAATGGATCTTCCTGGGCGATCTGCGCAGCGCACTGATCGTCGGCGCGACGATCCCGTTCGCGCTGTTCTTTGCCGTGATCATCCTCGTCCTGCGCGGCGAATCCGCCAACCTGCTTTCGGTCGGCGCCATCGATTTCGGGCTGATCGTCGACGCCACCGTGATCATGGTGGAGGCCATCTTCCGCCGGCTGTCGCAGACCACCGCGCTCTCGGAGGCAGAGCAGAGCCACATCTCCTATGAGACCACCATGGGGATGAAGACCCACGCGATCCTCTCGGCGTCCGCCGACGTGTCGCGCTCGATCTTCTTTGCCGCAACGATCATCGTCGCAGCGTTCCTGCCGCTGTTCACGCTGAGCGGCGTCGAGGGCAATATCTTCGGGCCGATGGCGCGGACCTATGCCTATGCGCTGGTCGGCGGCCTGCTGGCGACGTTCACGGTGACACCGGCGTTGAGCGCGATCATCCTGCCCTCGCATATCCAGGAGACCGAGACCTGGATCATGAAGAAGCTCGACCGGCTCTACGTGCCGGTGCTGACCTGGGCGATCGGGAACAGGCGGATCGTCATGGCCGGTGCTACCGGCCTCGTCATCATGACGATGGTGTTCGTGCGCTTCCTAGGTCTCGAATTCCTGCCCAAGCTGGAAGAGGGCAATCTGTGGATCCGCGCCACGCTGCCGCCGACGATCTCGCTGCAGGAGGGCAACGCCTACGTCAACGAAATGCGGAAACTGATCCGCGCCCGCCCCGAGGTGGAATTGGTGGTCTCGCAGCACGGACGTCCGGATGACGGCACCGACGCGGCGGGCCTGTTCAACGCCGAGTTCTTCGCGCCGTTGAAGCCGTCGAGTGAATGGCCCGGCACCCGTAGCAAGGAAGAGCTCACCGCGCAGCTGCTGGCGCAATTGCAGGACAAGTTCCCCGGCGTCGAATTCAACTTCTCGCAATATTTGCAGGACAACGTCTCGGAGGCGGTGTCCGGCGTCAAGGGCGAGAACTCGATCAAGCTCTTCGGCAATGACCTCAAGGCGCTGACCGACACCGCCAACAAGATAAAATCCGTGCTCTCCACCGTACAGGGCATCACCGATCTTGCGGTGTTCACCTCGCTCGGCCAGCCCACGATCCAGATCGATGTCGATCGGGCGCGCGCGGCGCGTTACGGCCTTTCGCCGGGTGATATCAACGCCACGATCAAGGTTGCGGTCGGCGGCGACAGCGCCGGTGATCTCTATGAGCCTGGCAGCGACCGTCATTTCCCGATCATCGTCCGGCTCGCACCGGAGTTCCGCAAGAGTGCCGAGGCGATCCAGAATCTGCGTATCGGCGTCGCCAGTCCGAATGGCGGCATCACGCAGATCCCGTTGAGCGAAGTCGCCTCGATCAACCTGATCTCGGGTGCGGCCTATATCTACCGAGAACAGCAGGAGCGCTATCTGCCGATCAAGTTCTCGGTGCGCGAGCGCGACCTCGGCAGCGCGATCCGGGAAGCGCAGGACAAGGTCGCGAGCCAGGTTCAGCTGCC
Organism: uncultured Alphaproteobacteria bacterium; assembly: GCA_963786115.1. GTDB lineage: Bacteria > Pseudomonadota > Alphaproteobacteria > Rhizobiales > Xanthobacteraceae > Bradyrhizobium. Next base: position 85,369 of record CAWAYC010000029.1, on the reverse strand, counting down.
GCCTGGATCGCGTGTCGAGTGGGTCGGCGAATTCGGCAATTTGCAGGACGCCATCAAGCGGCTGTCGATCGTGGTGCCGATCAGCCTCGCGCTGATCGCGGTGCTGTTGTTCCTCAATTTCGGTTCGATGGTCGACACGCTGCTCGCGATGAGCGTGATCCCGATGGCGATCTTCGGCGGTGTGCTCGGGCTTCTGATCTCGGGCATTCCCTTCAGCGTGTCGGCGGCGATCGGCTTCATCGCGCTGTTCGGCATCGCCGTGATGGACGGCATCATCATCCTGTCGCAGTACAATCAGCTGATCGACGAAGGTTATGAGCGGATGCGGGCCATCATTCGCACCGGCGAGCTGCAGCTGCGCCCGGTGCTGATGACCTGCGTCGTCGCCGGTGTCGGGCTATTACCGGCGGCGCTGTCGGAGGGCATCGGCTCGCAGGTGCAAAAGCCGCTGGCGATCGTGGTTGTCACCGGCATGATGCTCGCGCCGCTGGTGATCCTCGTGACGCTGCCGGTGCTGATCTCCTATTTCTCGCGGCGAGCACGGTGACGGCCGGTGCTAAAACCCGTACAGCCGCGCGGGATTGTCGACCAGGATCTTCTTTCGTGTCGCCGCATCCGGCGCCCAGACCGGCAACTGGTTGAGCAGCCGGCCGTCGTCGATCTGGAGCAACGGCGTGACGTCGGTGACCTTCTTTCCGGGCGGGGTAACCGAATCCGGATGCGGCCAATCGGTGCCCCAGACGATGCGGTCGGGATTGGCCGCGATCAGCGCCTGGGCGAGCGGCGCCGCGTCGGGATAATCGGGCGCGAGTTTCGACGCCCGGTAAGCGCCGGAGATCTTCACATAGGCCTTGCCCGACTTCACCAACTCCAGGAGATCGCTGAAACCTGGCTGCCCGACGCCGAGCTCGGCCTGCGCGCCGCCGAAATGATCGAACACCACGGGCACGGGAGAGGCGGCGACCAGGTCCTTGATCGCGGAGATCATCGGAAGCGAAGTGAACAGCTGCACGTGCCAGCCACGCGCCTTTACCCGCTCGACCGCCGCAGAAAAGCGCGGCCGGCCGACGTTCGGATCGTTGACGCCGCCGGTCGCGAGGTTGAGACGGATGCCGCGGAAGCCATCTCTTTGCATCGCATCGAGGTCGCCTTCCGGCGTCTTGTCGTCGATCACGGCGACGCCGCGCGCGGTCGCGCCGCGGGCCATCATGCCGAAGCGCGTCGCCGAATTATCTGGCCCGTAAATGCTCGGCGTCACGATCACCACGCGCTCCATATGCAGCGCCTTGTGCAAGGCCGTCATTTCTTCGGGCGATGCCAGCTCCGGCGTATAGACGCGGCCAGCAAAGAACGGAAACTTTTCGGGATCGCCGTGGATGTGGGTGTGGCAATCGCAGGCGCCCGCAGGAATTTCGAAATTCACCGGCGTTGAGGGCTGAGCTGCCTTGGCGGATGCGGTTTTGCTGTTCGTGTTGTTCATGGTCACTCCCGCAGCGATGGAAGCGGAGGCAAGCAGGATACCGCGTCGCGTCAGCATGGTCTTCTCCCTGTGCGTTTCTCCGGCTCGTTTTGTCTTCGTGTAGCACAAGTCAGAGCCGAATTCAGCAATCCCGCTCGCCGATGACGCGCACGCGTTCAACCGGAAGTGACCAGTTTCGACGAATAGCGCGTGATGCTGGCCGACGGTTCGCCGCGCACGATGTCGCTGACCGAGAACAGGGAATTGCTCGATCTCGTGGTCGGCGGCTACAGCCTGTTCGGGGTGATCGTCGAAGCCGAGTTCGATATCGATCAATCAAATCGGCGTCAGCGGAATTTAGGCCTGATTACTGTCCTGACGGCGTGCGCAGGCCGTGCCAGGCGTCGCGGACCTGATGGTAATGCACTTCGGGCAGATAGTCCGGCGTACTGAGAGCGAGTGTCTTGACGTCGAGCCGGCCTATGGCGCTGAGCAGCGTGTAAGAGGCGATCACGCGGTCGCGCAGCGCGCCGATCAGCCGCGCCTTGGCCGTGATCAGATCCTGCTGCGAGTTGAGCACGTCGACGGTGGTGCGCTGGCCGCCGGCCGCTTCCTTCTGGACGCCCTGCAAGGCGACGGTCGCCGCCCGGACCTCGGATTCGGACGCGGAGACCGCGATCTTCGCGCCTTCATTCGCGACCCAGGCGCCGATCGCCGCGGTGCGCGCCTGATTGCGGACCTGGTCCAGCACCAGCCGGCTCTGCGCCGCCACTTCCTTGGCCTGCCGGGTCTGCGAGGCGGCTGTGCCGCCATCATAGATCGGCTGGTTCAACTGGCCGATGACGGAGGCCTGATCGGTGCCGAACGTGCTGAGCGTCGGATCCGCATCCCGGTTGCGGCTGATGCTTCCTTGCACGGTGACGCTCGGCAGCAGGCTGCTCTCGGCGACACGGATGGTGGTCGAGGCGACATCGACGTCAAAACTTGCGGCCATCACCGCGGGATGCTCGCGGAAGGCCATATTGGTGGCGTCGTCGCGCCCGCGCGGCAGATAGCGGTCGACGGTTTCGGCCGGCCGCAATTGTGCGGGCGCGTTGCCGATCACCTGGGTGTAGGTTGCCTGGCTGATCGCCAGACTGACTTCGGCGGCGTTAAGATCCGCGAGACCGCGGTTGAGCCGCGCTTCCGCCTGCGCCGTGTCAGTCGGCGTGACATCGCCGGCATTGAGGCGCTTCTGGGTAATACCTTGGGTTTCCCGCAAGAAGGCGACGTTGGCGCGCTGCGCCTCGACCAGGGATTGATTGGCCAGCACGTTGGTATAGGCGGTGACGGCATCGAGCAGCACGCCCTGGCCGACATTGCGCAATGCCTCGCGGCCGGATCGCACTTGCAGTTCGGCCACGCGCACGCTGTTGGCGGTCTTGAAGCCGTTGAACAGGGTCTGCGTCACCGTCAGCCCGATTTGCCACGGCTTCAGACCCGCGGACTGGACGGTGTTGTCGGGCAGGAGATTGCGGACGGCCTGCAAACCGGCGGAGAGGCTCGCGACGATCTGCGGCCGATAACCCGCGAGTGCCTGCGGCACGTTCTCGTCGGTGGCGCGCTGCCGAGCCCGCTCGGCATTGAGCTGCGGATTGGTCTGGTAGGCCTTTGCCAATGCCTCCGGCAGGCTTTCAGCGCAGGCCGCGGTAGCGGCCAATGCGATGCAAGTCACAACGCCAAGGCAAATGCCCGATCGAAGCGTGCGCCTTCCAACGCGGCCAAATTTAGCGGCACGTCTAACCATATCTTCCCGCAAAGCTGTCTCGGCCGTCCGCCCCCGCCGATGCCTCCGAAACGTCTACCTGTTTAGACGCCGGTGCCGCCACTGACAAACGGTCGCGCGACATCTGCACATGAATTCAGTTCTTGGCTGTTGCCGGTTCGTCACAGACGAAATATCAGTTTCAGATAGTCCTAGCTGGCATCCCGTTCCGGGCCGTCGGTTGTTCCGTGATGCCCGGGTTCGCCTTTGATGCCGAAATTGTTCTCCGACCCCGAAGCGATCGCGGAAGACATCATCCGCGACATCGGAACCAACCTGGTGGTCGGATTGCCGCTCGGTCTCGGCAAGGCTAACCATGTCATCAACGCACTCTACGCGCGCGCCGCGGCCGATCGCTCCGTCAACCTGACCTTGTTGTCGGCGCTGACGCTGGAGAAGCCGAAGCCGGGTAATCTCCTGGAGCGACGCTTCATCGGTCCGGTGATCGACCGACTGTTCGGCGGCTACCCGGATCTGGCTTACGCGGGCGCGCTGCATGCCGGCGCCTTGCCGCCGAACATCAAGGTGATCGAGTTCTTCTTCCTGGCGGGAAGGTGGCTGCACGTGCCGTTCGCGCAGCAGCACTATATTGCCGCGAATTATACCCATGCCGCGTCCTATATCCTGGCGCGCGGGCTCAACGTCGTCACGCAACTCGTGGCGAAGCGCGTCGTCGACGGCGTCACGCGCTACAGTCTGAGCTGCAACACCGATACCACGCTGGATATCCTGCGCGCCCGCGCGCGGGGCGCGGCGTCATTCAAGCTGATCGGGCAGGTCAATTCCGAGTTGCCGTTCATGCCTGGCCCGGGCGACCTGCCGGCGGACGAGTTTTCCGCGGTGCTCGACAGCCCCGAGACCGATTTTCCGCTGTTCGCGCCACCGTCCGAGCCGATCAGTGACACCAAATACGCCATCGGGCTGCACGCCGCGGGCCTCGTCCGCGACGGCGGCACGCTGCAGATCGGCATCGGGCAGGTCGGCGATGCGCTGGCTCAAGGCCTCGTGGTTCGTCACCGCGACGCCACACAATTCAATGCCGTCATGAAGCGGCTTGTCCGCGCGAAGGATCAGCTTGCGGCGATGGAGACGGCGCCGTTCGAGCAGGGGTTGTACGGCGTCAGCGAAATGCTGTTCGAGGCGTTCTTCGGCCTGATCGAGGCAGGCATTCTCAAGCGCGAAGTCGATGGCGTAATGCTGCACGGCGCGTTCTTCCTCGGACCGAAATCGTTCTACCGCACCTTGCGCGAAATGGCGCCGGACCAACTCGCGCGCATTCAGATGATGCCGGTGTCGTTCACCAACGAACTCTATGGCGATGAAGCGGCGAAGCGCCGGGCGCGCGTCGAAGCCCGTTTCGTCAACAACGCGATGATGGCTACCCTGATGGGAGCGGCGATTTCGGACGGCCTCGAGAACGGACAAGTCGTCTCTGGCGTCGGTGGCCAGTATAATTTCGTGGCGCAGGCATTTGCGCTTGAAGGCGCGCGCTCGATCCTGGCCTTGGAAGCGACGCGGCAGGCAGGCGCCAGGACCCAGTCGAATATCCGCTGGAGCTATGGCCACGAGACCATTCCGCGCCACCTGCGCGACGTCTTCGTCACCGAATATGGCGTGGCCGACGTGCGCGGCAAATCCGACGCCGACGTGATCGCAGCGATGCTGGCGGTGACGGACTCGCGCTTTCAGGACGAGCTTTCGAGGGTGGCCAAGGAGGCGGGCAAGCTGTCGAAGAGCTTCGAAATTCCCGCTGCCCATCGCGAGAATTTTCCGGAGCGAATTGCGGAGGCGTTGCGGCCGGCGCGTGAAGCCGGCCTGTTGCCGGCATTCCCGTTCGGTAGCGATTTCACCGAAACCGAGCAGCGGCTGATCCCGGCGCTGCAGATACTACAGGAGGTGCAGCGGACGCCGCTGCGGCTGCCGGGAATGCTGTGGCAGGGGTTTTTCCAGACGCCGGATGCCCACGATCAGGAATGCCTGGCGCGGCTCGGCCTCGATCGTCCTGCGACGTTTGAAGAGCGCGCCTACCGCGCGCTGGTGAGTGCGGCGCTGGTGAGGAGCCGAGAGCGCTGACACGAATACCGTCATTGCGAGGAGCGTAGCGACGAAGCAATCCAGTCTTCCTTTGGGGCTCTATGGATTGCTTCGCTTCGCTCGCAATGACGAAAGGAGGCCCTACCTGTTCTTGTTCACCGGCTTGCGCTTCTCGATGAAGGCAGCCATGCCTTCGGCGCGATCTTCCAAGGCGAAGGTCGAGTGGAATAGATTGCGCTCGACGTTCATGCCTTCCGACAACGGCGTCTCGAAGGCGCGGTTGATGGCTTCCTTGGCCATCGCGGCCGCGGGACGCGACATCGAGGCGATCTTCTCGGCGGCGGACATCGCTTCTTCCATCAATTTGTCCGCCGGCACGACGCGGCTGACCAGGCCCGAACGCTCGGCCTCCGCGGCATCCATCATCCGCCCGGTGAGGCACAGATCCATCGCCTTGGACTTGCCGATTGCGCGCGTCAGCCGTTGCGTGCCGCCGATGCCCGGAATGGTGCCGAGCGTGATTTCCGGCTGGCCGAATTTCGCGGTATCCGATGCGATGATGACGTCGCACATCATGGCGAGTTCGCAGCCGCCGCCGAGCGCATAGCCGCTGACGGCGGCGATCGTCGGTTTGCGGCATTTGGCAACGCGGTCGCCGCCAATCGCAGCGAAATCGCTTGAGAACATGTCGATGAAGCCCTTGGGCTGCATCTCTTTGATGTCGGCGCCGGCGGCGAAGGCTTTTTCACTGCCGGTGAGCAGGATGCACCCGATACCGTCGTCTGCCTCGAGGTCGTCGACGGCGGCGGCGATTTCGCGAAACACGCCGAACGACAGCGCATTGAGCATTTTCGGACGGTTCAGCGTGATGACGCCGACCGCGCCCTTGCTCTCGACAATGATGTATTCGAACGTGGCCATGAATCACCCCGGCTAGCCTGATTTGGCGGGCAATGTGCCTGCTGTCGGGATGGGCTTCAAGTGGGGTTTTGCGTCCCGGATGCGGCGTTTGGGCGCCGCGTCCGGGGCAGGCAATCCTACGCCATGAACATGCGCGCAGCGGAGGCCATCGTCAGCAATGCGCCGAAGGCGATGAAGATCTTCCCGATCAGCGAGGTCTGATCCCAGGTCGTGCTTTCGCCGTTCCCCAAAACGGATGCGGCGGACGTAGTTGCCCTGACCGGGGCCATCGCCACTGTCTGGGGCTGCGGGGGTGGCGGCGTCTGTGCCTGCGTCGGCGGCGCGCTGCTTTGGCCCTGTTGCAATTCGCGGTCGACATCATTGAGCTGATCGGAGGCGACCACATGGGCATCGGACGCAGCTTGCACGTCGGCAGGCGCATCGGAGGCCAGTTGCGCATTGGCATTGGCGACCGATGGCGGGATCGCGGCCGGCGTGCCGGCAGTGACATCGCCATCAGCGACTTTCCCGGTGTCGGAAGATTTCGATGCGGTCTTGTCGGACTTGCGAGCGTCGTCTCGTTTCGAGTGCCGCGTACTCTGCCTGGTGGATTTGCCGGTCGTCGCGTCGTCCGATTTCGACGCCGCGGTCGTGCTGTCGGCGCCTGCTGCCGCGACTAGCGATGGCCCCGTGAAACATACGATCAGCCCTGCGGCCAGTATCAAGGCCGAGCGCCCGCTGGCTCTGAATTTCATCTGACTGTCTCCCCATTTTGCCCACCCCCGCGGCGAAATGAGCCCCCGCGGCGTGACCACAGCGGGGCAAAAAAAGGGAATCTTCGGGCAGGTAGGGCGAAAGCAGGGCAAGGCGCCTCGGCGAAGTAGGGCTGTGGGCCATTCCTGCCGGCTCTCCCGCAGGCAGGATTTGCGATCCGAAGCCTTGCGGGTGCGGGCCCGGCCAATCGATGTTATGAGCCTCGCGGGATGGGGCTTGCCTCTCGATTCCCGAAGGAAACGCTTCGTTGCGCGCCGCAGATCGCGTGATCACGACTTCGTGATCAAGTCGTCCCGGCGTAACAAATTGAAAGATCGACCGAATTATTATGTGGGAGCGCGCGTGCGCGAACGTGAGGACGAATGGACCGACCTGATGCGGTCGGCCATTTCAGGCGACGATGCGGCGTATTCTCGCCTGCTCAAGGCCGTCACGCCGGTGCTCCGGGCAGGCGCGCGGCGCGGCCTGACGCGCGCCGGTCAACCGGTCGATCAATCCGAGGACATCGTGCAGGACATTTTGCTGGCGGTGCATTTGAAGCGGCATACTTGGGACGCGAGCGCCCCATTTGCACCTTGGCTGTTCGCGATCGCCCGCAACAAGCTGATCGATGCGCTGCGTCGAAGGGGGCGACGGGTTTTCGTCAACATCGACGATTTCGCCGAGATACTGCCGGGCGAGGCGCCCGCGGAGACGGCCTCGGCAAGCGAGGTCGCCGTCCACCTGCAGTCGTTGCCGGCGCGGCAGCGCGACGTGCTGCAGTCGATTGCCGTGGACAGCGCATCCATCAAAGATACGGCGGCGAAGTTTTCGATGACCGAAGGCGCAGTGCGGGTGGCGCTGCATCGGGGGCTCACCAGCCTGGCGGCGAAGTTGCGGGAACAATGAGGATGGATACCGATCAGCTTATTCGAACCCTTGCCGCCGACAATACGCATCGCGCACGCCCGGTCGGCTTCATGTTGATGCTGGCGCTGCTTGCCGCGGCGCCGGTCTCGCTGCTGATGTTCTTTACTGAACTCGGCGTCAGGGCCGACATCATGACCGCAATGCGCAATCCGTTCTTCGACTTGAAATTCGCGGTGACGCTGGCGCTGGCAATCTCGGCAATTGCCGTCAGTCTGCATCTGTCGCGACCGGAAGCCTCATTGCGTGGCTGGGGCTGGGCGCTGTTGATCCCGGCCGGGATTCTTACCGCGGGCATCGGCGGCGAAATGATGATGCCGGCGCGGCTGCCGATGATGACGCGGTTGGTCGGCAGCAATTCGAAGGTGTGCATGACGGCTATCCCGCTGATGTCGTTGCCGCTGTTGGCCGGTGCGCTGATCGGCTTGCGCCACGGCGCGCCGGCTCGGCCCGCGGTCGCCGGCGCCATCGCCGGACTGGTCTCGGCAGGGCTGGCGGCAACCCTCTATGCGTCGCATTGCCCTGACGATTTACCGCTGTTCGTCGCGACCTGGTACACGCTGGCGACCGCGCTGGTCGCGGCGATCGGCGCGTTGGCAGGATCGAAATTGCTGAGGTTCTAGGCCGCCGGCGCGGTCTGCTGCATGCGGTGGAAGCGTAGCACCTGTTGTGCAGTAGACGGCCGCAGGCGTTCGTACGTGTCCTTGCAGGCCTGCAGGTTGGTCGGTTCGCCGCCCGACAGTTCGTCGCGCATGTTGACGACCGCCTTCACCGTCGACCACGACAAACCCCCGACCTTGGCCAGGATCATCACGCCCTCGGCGCGGGTTTCGATCATCATGTTCTCCGCAACCGATATCGGCACATTGGCGAGCGCCGCGATCGAGGCGTTGGTCTCGTCGAATTTGCCGGCTCCGGCAAATGAGGCCACCTGGAATTCGTCGAGCCGACCGTCCTCGTAGAGCGATTTGACGAGTGCGTGGGAGATCGCCGTGTCCGGCGTGACCGCGGCGGGCGCAGAGCGCGCGCGTCGCGTCGCCTCGCGCACCGCGATCGGGACTTCCCTGGCCTGCTGCGGGTTGGCGACCTCCAGCCGCCGCCGTACGGTCTCCGATGCCTTCGCCACCAGTTTCAGGTAGAGATGCCGTGGAATGGCCGGACGCAACCCGATGCAGGTCGCGAGATTGTCGTCGCCCTCGGCGCGATTGACCAGGCGGGTGAAACCGCGCTCGGTGAATTCGGCGCCGGGATTGTTGACGGCGCTCTGAAGCACCTCGTCATTGCCGCGCAGCACCAGCACGTCGGTGACCGCGGCGCTCAGGGTCTTGCGCGTCGAGATCGCCATCAAATGAGCCTGGCTCTTGCTGCGCACGTTCTCGATCAAGGTTTCGTCGTCGAGCCGCATCGATTGCGACAACACTGGTCCTGCCACCTCGATCGAATCATCAAATGCCAGCGTCCGGATCGTGCGTGGCGGTGCGGTGTCGATCGGCGCGAGGCGGTTGGAGAGCAACGCCCGGGCCGAGGTTTCGATGTGCTCCATCAGGCACTGGAAGACGTCGTCGAACAGCCCGATCTGCTCGTCCGAGTAGCCCACGGCGCCGCTGAGAAACAGATCGGTTACCCGTCGCAGCGTCTCGACCCGGCGCGCCACGGTCCCGTGCGCAAGCGTGGCCTGCAGCTCGTCGAGCAGGTTTTCGGGGGCAATCGCAGACTTTGAAATCATGACTTTATCCTGGAGTAATCGGTATCGGACTGGCGACGGTTTCTCCGGCGCCGGACGTGGCAATGCCTGGATCAGGCGCCGGCGATGAGATTGCGTCCCCGTGCCTTGGCTGCGTAGAGCGCGCTGTCGGCGCGCGCGAGAAATGTTTCCGGGCCTTCGTTCGGTTTCAGCGTCGCGGTACCAACTGACATCGTCACCCTCATGCCCGGCGAGAATGCGCTCCAGTCGAGCCCGGCGATGATTGTGCGCAGCCGGTCGGGCGCTCGCACGGCACCCTCCTGGGGCAGTTCGGGCAGTATCAACAAAAATTCCTCGCCGCCGTAGCGGCCGAAGCGGTCGATGCTGCGGATGTTCGCGAATATGGTGATCGCGAAGGTCCTGAGCACCTCGTCGCCGGTCGCGTGACCATAGGCGTCGTTGACGCGCTTGAAGTAGTCGAGGTCGATCAGCGCGATCGAGCAGGGCGCACCGTTGCGGACCGCGCGGGCGATCTCCTCGTTCAGCATCCGCATGATGCAACGGCGGTTGAACGAACCAGTGAGTTCGTCGAGCTCGGCGAGCTCCTTGATGCCCTTGTAGTCTTCCTTCGACCTCAGTCCGCTCTGGTAGAGCGACTGCTTCATCGAACTGGAGAAGATGCCGACGAACATGCAGCGCCCGAAGGTGAGGATGAACATCACCATCGTGGCAACCCGTTCGAGATAGTTGCCGTGCGGCAACGAAATCGGCTTGTCGGTTAAAAGGAGTAGTCCGGCCAGACCGAGCGCCATCGCGGTCCACATCACCATGGTCTGCCGCGGCGTCGCACGCAGCGAGGAGAAGCCGAACACGATGAACAGCGTGGAAAGGAACATCACGCCGACTTCCGGCGCGGCGTAGGCGAAGGCAAGCGCAACTACCATGCACAGCGCCGACTGCGGCGCGATCAGATAGTGGTCCTTGAAGCGCTCGTTGAAGCCGAATGTGGGAAGGGCGATGTTGATGGCGACCAAGGCCAGGCCGCAGCCTGCATAGGCCGGGGCGATCATGACCGGTATCGTGCCGGCATGGGCGTAGAGCAAAAGGATCGCCGCATCGACGACATAGCTGACGCCGACTATTCCCTGGATCTGGCGCCGCCGCCCGGCGCGGCGGGTCAGCGCCTTCGCCGTCGGATGTCGGCCCACGCCCTCTAGTTCGGCCGCGATCGGATTCAGGAATGAGGACGCAGCGGTGCCCATATTGTCGCCGTTGGTGGAATCCGCCGAAAATCTACGGGAAAAGCCTTTAGGTTTGGTATCTTCGGGAACCGAATCTGGCTCGTGAAAGCCCGTGGTTAGCCTTGTTTTCGCAGCGGAAATCCTCCCCTCTGAGCGAGGCCAATATCGCCGCCCGGGCGGCTGACGCGCCGGCTAAGATGCTGTGTTACCTGCGAACCCTTAGTAAGATTACCTAAGTTGCGCGATTGCAAAGAAAGTATTCCGTACTATGTTACCAATTTCTGAGGCGCACTCCGATGGGTGGGCGCAACGTATGCATTGCGACCGACTGTGGCCTGGATCACACATGCGTTCAGGGCAATGCCGTAATGTGAAGAATCTTGCCTTGCGCGTCGAACCAGCCGCCATCCCCACCCGACCTACCTTGCGAGACGGCCATTGAGCGCGCCCCAGGGAGCTTCGGACGAAGTCCTGATCGCCCGGATCGCTCAAGGCGACCGCCTCGCCATGCAGGTGCTGTACGGACGGCACCACGTCAGGGTGTTCCGTTTCGGCCTGCGGCTGGTGCGGGACGAGCAAGTGGCGGAAGACCTGATTAGCGAGGTTTTTCTCGATGTGTGGCGTCAGGCTGGCAAGTTCGAAGGCCGATCCGCCGTCTCAACCTGGCTGCTGGCGATTACCCGGTTCAAGGCTCTCTCTGCGCTGCGGCGCAGGAAGGACGTCGGACTGGACGACGAAACCGCGAACGCGATCGAGGACACGTCCGACGATCCGGAAGTTGCGGTGCAGAAGAAGGATACCAGTGCCGCGTTGCGCAAGTACCTGACGGGACTTTCGCCGGAACATCGGGAGATCGTCGATCTCGTCTACTACCACGAGAAGTCTGTGGAAGAGGTGGCTGACATCGTCGGTATTCCGGAGAACACCGTGAAGACGCGCTTGTTTTATGCGCGGAAGAAATTGGCCGAGCTGCTGAAGGCAGCCGGCATAGAGCGAGGCTGGCCATGATGGCAATGAGCAATAAAATGCTGGAGCAAGAACCCAGCGATATCGAATTGCTGTTGCCATGGCATGCTGCCGGCACGCTCAACGCCCGCGATGCGCGGCGTGTCGAGGAGGCGCTCGTCCGCGATCCCGAGCTCGCCAGACAATACGCCGTCATCCGCGAAGAATACGCCGAGACCATCCATCTCAACGAGAGCCTGGGCCCGCCTTCCGCGCGCGCGATGCAGAAGCTGTTCGCGGCGATCGACGAGGAACCTGAGCGCAAGCCGTCGGTGTCGTCGGCTTTCTCGGCCAGGATCTCGGAATTCTTTGCGAGGCTCTCGCCGCGGACATTGGCCTGGTCGGCGAGCCTCGGCGCGATTGCGCTGTTATTGCAGGCTGGCGTGATCGGCGCTGTCTTGATGAAGAACCAGACCGCGTCATTCCAGACGGCTTCACTGAGCATGAACGAGCCGTCGTCCGGGCCGATCACCCGCGATCTCGGCGGCGCGGCGCCGCCGCGCGCGCTGGTGCGGTTCGCGCCGGAGGCACGTATTTCCGATATCACGGCGCTGCTCGACAGCTACCACGCGTCGATCGTCGGCGGCGGCAAGGAAGGCATGTTCCGCGTGCAATTCGGCAGCGGCGCGATGGGCAAGAACGACGTTGCGGCGCTGCTCGGCCGGCTGCAAAAGGAAAAGATCGTCAGCCTCGCGGTTGAGACGCCGTAAGGCGGCCCCTCGCTTCTGCGACAGCGCGAGAGGTCCGATGGTGCGTGACGTCAGGAATTGGCGGATCAAGACAGCGGTGACTGTGGCCGCTGCATTGGTGCCGATCGCCGTATCTCAGGTTTCGCCGGTCCACGCGCAGAGCATCATGCGCACGCCGAGCCTCCATATCGATTCACGGGTGCCGACGATCAACCCGACGGTTGCGCCGCGGATCAATCCCAGTATCGCCGGGCGGTCCGGCGTTACGGTCAGTACGATCGCCCGCACGCCGCCGACCACCACCATGCACGCGGTGCCGCGCGTGGGCGTGCGATCGACGCTTCCCTATGCGCGTTATTCGCCCAACCTCTATCCGGCGTGCGACTATGCTTATCGCGGCAGCGACGGCGAATGTTTCGATCGTCCCGTTGCGGACGGCGGCGGCAAGGGCAAAGATTTGTCGACTAAAAAGGGCAATGGCGGTCTGCACAACAACGCGTCGCAGACGGCGATCAACCTTCGCAGCGTGCCCAATGAACTCGTGGCGGAGATTGACGGCGCATTGACCGATGCGCAGGCCGACGAATTGGCGCGGCGCCATGGCCTGACCCGGCTGCAGTCGCAGAGTTTTCCGCTGCTTGGCGCAACCATCGGCTTGTTCCGCATCACCGACCGCCGTTCGGTGGAGACCGTGAGGCGCGAGTTTGCAGGCGACGGCAGCGTCCGTTCGGTGCAGCTCAACTTCCGTTATGTGCTGCAGGACCAGAAAGCGGTGTCGAGCGAGGGCGATCCCTCGCAATATGCGCTCGCGCTGCTTCGATTGCCGCAGGCCCATACGCTTGCCCGTGGCATGAACGTCACTGTCGCCGTGATCGATTCCGGTATCGACGCCGGTCATCCCGAATTGGCGAATTCGATCGCCGACGTCTTTGATGCGCTTGGCAGCAAGGAAGGGCCGCACGTTCACGGCACCGGCGTCGCCGGCGCGATCGCTGCGCATTCGAGGCTGATGGGAAGCGCGCCGGAGGTGCGTATTCTGGCGATCCGCGCGTTCGGCGCAGCGTCAAGCGGTGCCGAGAGCACATCCTATGTGATCCTGAAGGGCCTGGACTATGCGGCGCTGCATGGCGCGCAGATCGTCAATATGAGTTTTGCCGGCCCGAAGGATACGCTGATCGGGCGCGCGGTTGCCGCGACCGCCGCACGGGGCATCGTGCTGGTGGCCGCCGCCGGCAATGCCGGCGCCAAATCGCCGCCGCTCTATCCCGCTGCCAATCCGAACGTGATCGCGGTGAGCGGCACCGATGCGCAGGAGAAACTGTTCACCGCCTCCAACCGGGGCAACCACATCGCGATCGCGGCGCCTGGTGCCGATATCTTCCTGCCGGCGCCGGACGGCAAATACCAGATGACCTCAGGCACGTCGTTTTCCGCCGCCTTCGTCAGCGGCATCGCGGCGCTAATGCTGGAGCGCAATCCTGCATTGAAGCCGAGCGATGTACGCGCAATTCTGGTGAACAGCGCGCGCGATCTCGGCGCGCCGGGCCGCGACGATCTGTTCGGAGCAGGTGAGGCCGACGCTTTTGCGGCGGCCAAGGCCGCCGCCGTTGAACCGCAGGTGCCGGTCGCCGAGATCAAGGACAAGCCGGCGGCAGAGAAAGCCGCGGACCCCAATAACACTTCCGTGAGCAGAGCGCTCGACGACGCGGCTCCTTCGATGGCGTCGGACAAATCCCCCGAAAATGCCGCCGATCGCCCCGCTGCGCGGTGATTTCTGGCGGAAATCTCCCCGATGGGCGTCGCGGCGTGGCCGGCGAAGGAGTTAAAAAAGACGCTCAACGTTTGAACGTCGGCGCGGCTCTCACGACCAATATGTGTGGGAGCGGTAATTCCTCCCCAACGGCTATATTCGGCGCGAGCGCCCATCCACCCCAAGCGCCCATATGGCTTTGACCCGTCCGGTTGTCCCCCCGGACGGGTCTTTCATTTCTGCCCCGTTTCTGAGCGAAGGGGCGCCGGTTCGCACGAAGACCAGAGCCCGCTGCAGACTCAATCAAAACAAAGAGGCTTTGGTCGGCCTGTCGACGCAAGGCTGGAGCGACCGGCATCGCCGTCATGCCGCCGTGTGGCTTGACCGGGGATAACGCAACTAACCCGCGTATTTGCGTAAGCTTCCGACAAGGCGATTCGTCGCATACAGATCGATATGGACATTCTTAATCTTTTCCACAGAATATCACCGTTACTTCAGGTTGATTCGGTTCGGTTGCGTCTGCGTCCGTTTTTCTCCATGCGGGCATTTTGATGACATATCGATCCGACCTGGAACGTGGTCGCGACATCGTCGCGCGCTGGTGCAAGCTTGCCGAACAGCGGCTGGACCATCTCACCGAACTATTCGAATCCGGACGCTGGCGTCGCTACCACAGTGAAGCCGCCTTCCTCGAAAACATCCAGGAAGCCAAAACCGCGGTCGAAACCTGGCGCAATCTGCTGTCGCGCGAGGCTTCGCTCGACAATTCCGCAATCGACATGTCCTGGCTTGGCCGCGCGCGTACGACGCTGCCGCAGGTCGATGGATGGCGCCAACCGCGTCCGCAGCCGCAATTGCGCGCAGTCCCCGTCGAGAAGCCGCGCGAAAGTGTGCCCCCGGTCGCGGATGTTCTGGTCGCGCTGGCGGGCGTGCCTAGCGCATCGGCTGACGCGCCTGCTGCGGCCGCACCGCCGGCCGTCAATGAAATGCCGCTGCCGGTGCTTGATCTCGTCGCGATGCAGAAACGCTATCCGCTGCTGCGCAACGCGCTGTAAGAACCTAGCGCCGCACCGCGTTGCTGCTGACCACCAGTTGCGCGTAGCGCTGGGCGCCCTCGGCCGACAAGTCGGTGGTGATGGCGCGGGCGTGATCGAGCCCGACCACCGCGCCGCGCGGCGTTTCCGAAATCATGTTGTTGTTGACCAGTGCGGTGCCTGCGCCCGGTACGACCGACACGCCGACGCCGACGAAGGCGTTACGGATCACGTTGCCCGGGATCGCGACGTCGCGCAGGTACTTGCCCCAGCCGGCGACGATCCCGAAGGATGGCGCGTTCTCGATCACGTTGCCGGTCACGGAACTGTCAGCCTCGACATAGATACCGATGCCGGCATCATCGTCCGGCGCGGTGCCGATCGGCCGCTTTGGAATGAGGTTGCGGATGATATTGCCCTGCACGACCGCGATGCGGCCGCCCTCGTTGAAATTGCAGACGGAGACGCCCACCGCCGCGCCATCGACGGTGTTGTTGGCGATGACCGCCCCTTCGAACGAGAACTCCGAATAAAGGGCGACCTCGCGGACGTCGCTGACGCTGTTGCCCGTGATCTGGATATTCGATGCTGAATTGCCGCGCACCGCGGAATAATCGCAGTTGCGGATGCGGTTGCCGCGCACGATCACGTTGGCGGCGCGGAAGGCATTGATGGCGTTGCCGTATTGTCCGGAGCCGCCAGGGCCGGCCTTGATGTTCTCGATGCGGTTGTCGGCGACCAGCGTGCCGTCATCGCCGATCGCGGTGCGCAGGATCTCGATGCCGTTGTCGTTGGTGCCGGAAATCGTGTTGCGCGAGACGACCAGGCCCTGAGCGTCGAACGACACCACGGCGGTGCTTGCGATGCCGGTAAAGATATTGCCGCTGATGTCGCCTGAGACCTGCTCCAGCCAGATGCCGCTGCCGCCGCTACCGATGATCTCGCAATCCGTGATGCGGATGTCGCGTCCGCCGAGGCAATGGACCAGGCCGCGGCGTGTCGGCAGCGGGATGCCGGCGCCGTCGAGCTTGATGCCTGATAGCCCGATATGGCCTTCGCCGTCGCTCTGCAGCATCGAGGCGCCGCCGTTGAAAACGAGTTTGGTCGCGCCACGCACGCCGAAAAGCTGCGTGCCGCTTTGCAGGCGAAGCAACCCGGAGCGGTAGATGCCCGGCGGCAATGCCAGTGGCACCTGCGCGCGCGCGGCGTCGTCGATTGCGCGCTGCAGGTTTTTGGTCTGGTCGTCGGGACTGCCGGGACGCACGCCGTACTGGGTGATGTCGCGGCCGAGCGCGGAGGTGACCGGTGCCGCGCGCGCGGCATCCGGTGACGCGGCAAGCGCGCCGGCGACGCCGGCGGCGGAGACTCCGATGAGATGGCGGCGGTTGACGTCCATGATTGAATGGCCCTCGCAAGCGGCGAGCGGTTGTGTTCGCATTCGCGCCTAATAGGTATCGCGAAAACGCTGCGGCGCATGGTGAAGGCGAGGATGGAGCAGGGTCATTGTTGAAGGTAGGGTTAATATCGGGTGCGACACCAACTACCTGAAAATATCGGAGGGTGGGCAAAGGCGCGCTCTTCGCGCCGTGCCCACCGATTTGAGTGTCGCGCGCAGAAGATGGTGGGCACGCTACGCTTTGCCCACCCTTCGAGTCAGCGCCGCGTGCCTCGCTGATTTCACCATCTCCATCAGCAGGGCTTCACCGGCATCGACGAGACCTTCCAGCGTGACGCGCGGCATCCCCTTGCGGCGTGAGTGCTCGCCACGAGCGATCAGCGGCACGTGCACGAAGGAGGCGAGACGCAAGTGGTCGCCCTTGCTTACTGCCTCGATCGCACGCCAGCTCAAATAGTTGCAGAGATAGCTGCCGGCATCGCGCGAGGCGCGCGCGTCTATTCCGGTCGTCCGCGCCGCGCGCAACAGCTTTGCGGTATGCGGGCCGAACATTCTGGCATCGCTGGCCTCGACGATCGAACCCTTGCGCGATCGGGTCCGATCGGCATCCGGCCACAGCGTGGTGACGGAATTGCGAGCCCGGGTCTCGACCCGCATGTAGGCGGTGCGGTCGGCGAGACCGAACATCAACAGCGCGTCGGGACGCAGCTTTGCCAAGACCTCCGGCAACTCGCGGTCTACCGTATTGTAGGTCACGGTGAAGATGTGGCCGAACAGTTCGACATCGTCCAGGGCCGGGCGTCGCAGCCGCAGCAACCGCGCCACCAGCGGCGGCGTCGGATTATAGGGCGCGCCGGGAAACGGACCGAAGCCGGTGAGGAGGATGCGAAGCTTCCTGCTCATTTCAGCATCTCGGCGATCTGCTCGGCCGCGACCGCCGGCGTGATGCGGCCGTCGGCGACCTCGGCCTCGGTCTTCTTCACTTTGGCGCGGATTGCGTGATCCGAGCGCAGCCGGGCCATCATCCGCTGCTCCAGCATCGACCACATCCACTTGACCTGCTGCTCGCGCCGTCTGGCCGCGAATTCGCCGGAGGCGTTCATGGCAGTACGGTGATCGAGAATCTTCTGCCAGAGTTTGTCCATGCCCATGCCGGTCAGGGCCGAATAGGTCTCGACCGGCGGGTGCCAGTGCTCCGAACGCGGGCTGAGGATATGCAGCGCGCCGCGATATTCGGCCGCTGCGAGATTGGCGCGCTTGATGTTGTCGCCGTCGGCCTTGTTGATCGCGATCATGTCGGCGAGTTCGACCAGGCCCTTCTTGATGCCCTGCAGTTCGTCGCCGGCGCCGGGCAGCATCAGCGCCAGAAAGAAATCGGTCATGTCGCAGACCGCGGTCTCGGACTGACCGATGCCGACGGTTTCCACCAGGATGACGTCGAAGCCGGCCGCCTCGCACAACAGCATCGCCTCGCGGGTCTTTGCGGCGACGCCGCCAAGCGTGCCAGAGGAGGGCGATGGGCGGATATAGGCATTGTCGGACGCGGAGAGCCGCGCCATTCGCGTCTTGTCCCCGAGGATCGACCCGCCGGTTCGCGCCGAGGAGGGGTCCACCGCAAGCACCGCGACCTTGTGGCCATGCTCGATCAGGAACATGCCCAGCGCGTCGATGGTGGTGGATTTGCCGACGCCTGGCGAGCCGGTGATGCCGACGCGGACCGCCGTTCCGGTATTGGGCAAGAGCGCCTGCACGAGATCGCGCGCCGCGGCCTGATGGTCGGCGCGCCGGCTTTCGATCAAAGTGATCGCCCGCGCCAGCGCCGCGCGGCTGCCTGAGCGGAGGTCGTTGGCAAGGGCCCTGATGTCGGGAGGGGTATTTTTCGGCGAGGTCATGGCTTGGTTTACAACGGTTGCGCGATGCAGGCGAGGGGGCCGGACCGCTGCATCACGCGTCAATCTCGCATCGGGAATTGGGTGGGTTGAGTATCGCGAGATCGGCTGTATCGGGCCATGCGTTCCGGACCTCGTCGCCGAAGCGCCTGCACCGACGCGCTATGAGGGCACGATGCGGCTGCTTCCAATCGTCGAAGGTGACCGGACGTTTATCGAGTGGTCCGTGATACTCGAACGCGCGCCCGGCGATGCGGAGCGCTGGCTGACGCTGTTCCAGTCCTGGATACCGGATTGGACCCACTCGCTGAGCCGGGCACTGGCGCGCCACGCCACAAGCACGCGTTGAGAACGCCTATCGCCGATCGTCTTCGTCGCCCTTGGGCCGCGCCCCGCCGAAGATTTTTGTGCCTTCCGGCGTCAGATACGGCTTCAGCGTCTCCCACGGCACGAAGGCGACGTACTGGCCTTCGGCGTAGGGACCGACCGCGTAGGGCGGATAATGGAAGGTCAGGCCGGAGCTCTTGTCTGGCTCAGTCGATGGCGCCAGCGTCACCGCGCCGACCTTGAGCAGGCTTGGCTTGAGGTCCTTGTACCATTCGGCCGTCGCGGTCTCGGACGCGCCGCGCTTCTTCTTCTCGACGTTCAGCGAGGCGATCACGGCTTTCAGCATCGCCTTCATGGTCGGGCCGTTATCGGCGGTCTCGGTGAAGAAGGGACGGATACTGATCCGCTTCTTTTCGGTCGCGTCCCAAAGGATCGTGTTGACGTCGGAATTCGGATGCGCGCCGTGGGTGTCCATGTAGTCGGACCTGACGATGCTGACGTAATGCCGGTCGACCATCGAGCGGATGTCGTATTTGCGCTCAAAACTCCAGGGGCCGTCCTTGAAGAATTGCGGATCCTGCTTGCGGGAGCTCGCCGCCTCGGCGGCGTTCTTGTCGAGCCAATTCCTGCCCTCAGCGAGGCAATCGGCGGACAGCGGCTCATCCGCCTTGATCTTGTCGTCGAGGAAGACGCTGGCTTCGATGCTGCTGTTCTTTACGGCGGCGTCGGGCTTCGGGTCGGCGGCGAAGGCGGGGAAGGCCAGGCAGGCAAAGGCGCCGACGAGGCTGATCCTGCGGACGAACGAGACGAAGGCAACGGCGCGCACGTAACTTCCTTTGAAGGAATGGGAGACGAGGCGGCGAAGCTACTCCGCCGCCTCGCTATGGCCTAGCCGGGCGTTGAGCTTGTGGATCAGCTCTTCCGCGGCATCCGAGATCACAGTGCCGGGCGGGAAGATCGCCTCGGCGCCGGCCTTGTACAGCGCGTCGTAATCCTGCGGCGGCACCACGCCGCCGATGATGATCATGATGTCCTCGCGGCCGTATTTCTTCAGCGCGGCCTTCAATTCCGGCACCGCGGTGAGGTGCGCCGCCGCCAGCGACGAGACGCCGAGGATGTGCACGTCGTTCTCGACCGCTTGCCGGGCGGCTTCTTCGGCGGTCGCAAACAGCGGCCCGATATCGACGTCGAAACCGACATCGGCAAAGGCCGACGCGATCACCTTCTGGCCGCGGTCGTGGCCGTCCTGGCCGATCTTGGCCACCAGGATGCGTGGCCGCCGGCCTTCGGCTTCCTCGAAGGCGTCGATCAGCGCCTGCACCTTCTCGACCCGGTTGGACATGGCGGACGCCTCCCGCTTGTAGACGCCGGTAATGGATTTGATCTCGGCGCGATGCCGCCCGAACACTTTCTCCATGGCGTCAGAGATTTCACCGACGGTGGCTTTGGCGCGCGCCGCGTCGATCGCCAGCGCCAACAGATTGCCGCTACCTTCGCCGGCACTGCGGGTCAACGCCGCGAGCGCTGCATCGACTTCCTTCTGATCGCGCTCGGAACGCAGCCGCTTGAGCTTGTCGATCTGCAGGCGCCGTACCGTGGAATTCTCGACCTTCAGCACGTCGATCGCGGCCTCATTGACCGGCTTGTACTTGTTGACGCCGATCACCGCCTGCCGGCCGGCATCGATCCGGGCCTGGGTCTTGGCGGAAGCTTCCTCGATTCTGAGTTTTGGTACGCCGGCCTCGATCGCCTTGGCCATGCCGCCGAGTTCCTCGACTTCCTGGATGTGGCCCCAAGCCTTGGTCGCGAGATCGCGGGTCAGCCGCTCCACATAATAGGAGCCGCCCCAGGGGTCGATGATGCGGTTGGTGCCGCTTTCCTGTTGCAGGAAGAGTTGCGTGTTGCGGGCGATCCGGGCGGAGAAGTCGGTCGGCAGCGCCAACGCCTCGTCGAGCGCGTTGGTGTGCAGCGACTGGGTGTGGCCCTGAGTCGCCGCCATCGCCTCGATCGTCGTGCGCATCACGTTGTTGAAGACGTCCTGCGCGGTCAGCGACCAGCCGGAGGTCTGGCAATGCGTGCGCAGCGACAGCGAGCGCGGGTCCTTCGGATTGAACGGCTTCAGGAGCTTGGCCCAGAGCAGGCGGGCCGCGCGCATCTTGGCGACTTCCATGAAGAAATTCATGCCGATCGCCCAGAAGAACGACAGCCGCGGCGCGAAGCGGTCGACGTCGAGGCCTGCGGCAAGGCCGGCGCGGAGATATTCGACGCCGTCGGCCAGCGTATAGGCAAGCTCGAGATCCTGCGTCGCACCGGCTTCCTGCATGTGATAGCCGGAGATCGAGATCGAATTGTACTTCGGCATCTTCTGCGAGGTGTAGGCAAAGATGTCGGAGATGATCCGCATCGAGGGCGCCGGCGGATAGATGTAGGTGTTGCGCACCATGAACTCTTTCAGAATGTCGTTCTGAATGGTTCCGGACAGTTTTTCCGGCGGCACGCCCTGTTCCCCGGCCGCCGCGACGAACAGCGCCAGGATCGGCAGCACCGCGCCGTTCATGGTCATCGACACGCTCATCTGGTCGAGCGGAATGCCCGCGAACAGCGTGCGCATGTCGTAGATCGAGTTGATCGCGACACCGGCCATGCCGACGTCGCCGGAGACGCGCGGATGATCGGAATCGTAGCCGCGGTGGGTGGCGAGATCGAACGCGACCGACAGGCCTTTCTGCCCGGCGGCGAGGTTGCGGCGGTAGAACGCGTTGGAATCTTCCGCCGTGGAGAAGCCGGCATATTGCCGGATCGTCCACGGCTGATTGACGTACATGGTCGGGTAGGGACCGCGCAGAAACGGCGCGATGCCGGGCCAGGTCTCTAGGAAGTCGATGCCTTCGAGATCGGCCTCGTTGTAGCCAGGCTTTACCGGGATGCCCTCGGGCGTCAGCCAGGGTTCAGCGCTGCCGCGCTGTTCCGGAACGGCGGTTTTCTCAAATGCGATATTCGCAAAATTCGGTATGCGGCTCATTGGTTACCATCTTAGCACAGGCGCCCCCTCGGGGTGCCACATTCAGTCGCGGTCCGGATGCTGGTGGCTGACGATGCTGCCGAGCTTTTCCGGGCCGTAATTCTGCAGCGTGGTCTGGCTCGGCAAATTGGCGATGCCGACCACCCAGCCGAGCCGGGATTCGGTGCCGAATTGGCGCGTCGGCACCACCCGATCGGGCCGGTCGAAGGCGCCGGTCATGATCTCGATCCTGGGGCCGCCGATGCGGCGGAAGCTCAGGGGGGTGCCGCAGGCGGCACAGAAATCGCGTTCGGCCATCGAGGAGGACTGGAACGCCGCCGGCTTGCCGCGGGTCCAGGTGAAATCGGTCTGTTCGATATCGGCGAAGGAAGCGAACGGCGCGCCGGTCGCCTTCTGGCACATCCGGCAATGACAGATGCTGATTCTGTTCGGCGGCGCCGATACCGCAAAGCGAACGGCGCCGCACTGGCAGCCGCCGGTCAGCACAGGTTTGGTTGCCTCTGCCATGTTCACTCCATCCGCTGCCAGGCCTGCTGCAGCATGGCCAGCGCGTCACCGCCGGCGAAGATGAAATCGCTCACCCCGGCACCGCGCAACGCCGCCTCCTGCTCGCCGGGCCGGCCTGCCAGATAGATATGCCTTGCCCCTGCGGCTTGAAGGGCCTTCGCGGCGGCCTCCGCCTGTCCGGCATAGACCTTGTCGGACGAGCACAGGCAGACCAGGGCCGCTCCCGACCCCTTGAAGGCGGCGGCGAGCACTGCCGGATCGGCAAATCCCTCGGTGTCGACCGCCTCGATGCCGCCGGTCTCGAAAAAACTTTTCGCAAAGGTGGCGCGTGCGGTGAAGTCCGCTGGCGTGCCGAGATTGGCAAGGAAGACTTTTGGTCGCGCGCCGCTGCTCTTCAGCCTGGCGTCCGATTTGTCGCGCAGCGCCTCAAACCGCGCGGCCAACCGCATCGGCGACAACGGATCGAACCTGAATTTGGTCTCGCCATAGGGCGCGAGTTCGATCGGCCTGGCTTCCAGCACTGCGGCATTGGTCTCGTGCAAATTGGGGAATTCGCTGGCGCCGGTCAGCACGTCCCGGCGCTTGGCGATGTTGGCCTCGCGTATCGCGCGGGTCGCGGCGACCTTGCGCTGAATGAGGTTTTGCTCGAGCGCAGCAAATATGCCGCCGGCCTTCTCGATCTCCTGGAACAGTGTCCACGCCGCTTCGCAAAGCTGTTTTGTCAGCGTCTCGATGCCGCCGGAGCCGGCGGCCGGATCGGACACCTTGGCGAGATTGGACTCTTCCAGCAGGATCAATTGCGTATTGCGTGCAACGCGCCGGGCGAAATCATCGGGTAATCCCAGTGCCAGCGTATGCGGCAGCACCGCGATGGCATTGGCGCCGGCAAGTCCTGCGGAAAACGTCGCCATGGTGGCGCGCAGCATGTTCACGTAAGCGTCGCGCTGGGTCAGCATCCGCCACGCGGTATCGGCGGCAATGAACATTGGCTTGGGTGTGAGACCAGAGGCCTGTTCGACCCGCGCCCACAAAAGCCGCATCGCGCGGAATTTTGCCAAGGTCAGGAACTGGTCAGCGTCGGCGCTGAGCCGCGCATAGACCATGCCCTGCGCCTCTTCGAGCGGAATACCGGCTTGCTCGATCGCGCGCAGATAGGCGACGCCGCAGGCAAGCACAAAAGCCAGTTCCTGCACTTCCGATCCGCCGGCATCATGGACCACGCGTCCATCGGCCGCCGCGAACGGGCCTTTGAAGCCCATCGTGGCCAGGCCTTTGATCGCGCCTGTGACCGCCGGCACGACCTCGGGCCAGCTATACGGACTGGACCCCCAGACGGCGCAGGCGCCGAGCGGATCGAGGCCGAAACGGATATCGCAGGATGCCGGGCTGATGCCCTTGCGCTTGATATATTCGGCGACGTGAATGGCGGCCATCCGCGACTGCGGGCCGATTTGCAGTTCGATGGCAATGCCGGCGTCGAGGTAGATGCCGTCGAGAACTTTCTCGATCGCCTCTGCCGACGGATCGAGCCCAAAACCATACGCACCATTGGCGCCGGCGAAAACCAGGGTCAGGCCGGTGGCGCCGTTCTCGAGATCGTGCAGCGCTTGCGCGTTGGCGCTGACAGCGTCGGGATGGTCGATCCGCTGCATGATCTGCCACGGCGCTGCCGCGGCGCGGCCTGGAATCGGGCCGGCGTCGGTCGCGCGGCGATAGATCGGCTCGATCCTCACGCCGTCATAGGTCTTGCCGACCAGTTTCTCGAACGGGGCGCCCTTCAGCACGCCATCGACCAGCTTGCGCCAGTCTTCATACGTCGCCGGCGGGAAATCCGCTGCCGGCCGCAAATCGTCAGTCGTGGTCGTCATTCGCCTAATCGTTCCCTTGAAGCCATCGGCTATTGAGTCGGAAATTGCCACGTAGCGACCGCCAAGCCAAACGGTTGTTTTGGGCACTTTTTGTTCAGTCGAGGTCCGGTAGCCGCAAAATACCTTCAGTCGGAAGTTCCGCCAGCATGGCTTTCACGCTGCGTTCCGCGATAAGACGCTCGGGCACAATCTCGGCGAGCGGCACCAGCACGAAGGCGCGTTCGAACAGGCGAGGGTGCGGCAACGTCAGTTCCGGTTTGTCGATCCTGATATCATCGTAAGCGATGATGTCGAGATCGAGGGTGCGCGGGCCCCAGCGCCGTTCATGCGCGCGGTCGCGGCCGAACTTCTTTTCGATCTTGTGCAGTGTGAACAACAGCGCGTGCGGATCGAGGCTGGTTTCGATTTCGATGCAGGCGTTGATGAAAGGGGCCTGTTGCTCGTCGCCCCAGGGCGGGGTGGCGTAATCGGCCGAGCGCGCGAGCAGCGCAGCCTGGGTCATGCCGCAAATCTGGGGAATGGCCTGTCCGGAACGTCGTGCGGACGTCGCCGACATTGCCGCCGAGCGCGATCAGGACGTCAGCCATGGGCCGACAATTGTCGCGTGCGCGTCAGCACCACGCCGACATCCTCGAATATCGCAGCGATTGGCGCGTGCGGCTTGTGAACGGTGATCTTGACCGCACTGACGCGCGGGAAGGCCAAAAGCACGGCGTCGGCGACCGCGCCGGCGGCGCGTTCCAGCAGCTTGTAATTGCTGTTCTTGAAGGCCGCTGTCGCAGTTGCCACCACGTTGGAATAGGAGACGGTATCGGAAAGGCGGTCGGTGTGGGAAGATTCCGACAGGTCGATGGAAAGCTCGAGGTCGATCACGAAGCGCTGCCCCACCTCGGTCTCGTGTTCCATCACACCATGCCGGGCATGGATGACGACGCCGGTGATGAAGATCGTATCGGTCATTGCTGTTCCCTGATCGCCGCCGCGACGCGCAGCGCCTGCGCGGTTTCTGCCACATCGTGGGTCCGGATGATCGCAGCGCCGCCCTGGGCCGCGATCAGATGCGCGGCGATCGAGCCGCCAAGGCGTTGATGTGGTTCCGACGGCGAGACCGTGCTGATGAAACGCTTGCGGGACGCCCCGACCAGAAGCGGCAGGCCAAACGAGCGAAGTTCGCCGAGACGCGCCAGCGCGGTCATGCTCTGGGCGGGCGTCTTGCCGAAGCCGATTCCGGGATCGAGTACGATTTGGTCGGGCGCTACGCCTGCTTTCGCCGCGACATCGAGCGAGCGCGCGAAAAAGGCGGAAATATCCTTCATGATGTCGATGGAAGGATCGGCACGGTCGCGATTGTGCATGATGACGACGGCCGAATGGCGCGAAGCGACCAAGGCGGCCATACCGTTATCGCGCTGCAGGCCCCAGACGTCGTTGGCAATCGCCGCGCCGGTATCGAGCGCCCAGGCCACGACCTCCGATTTCATGCTGTCGATCGAGACGGGGACGCCGAGCGCAACCACGTCGGGGAGCACTGGACGCAACCGCTCCAATTCTTCTTCCGCCGAGACCGGCTGCGAGTCGCCATAGGGCCGGGTGGATTCCGCGCCGATGTCGATGATGTCAGCGCCTTCGGCAATCATTTTGCGGGCCTGCGCCAGCGCGTGATCCGGTGCTGCGAACTGCCCGCCGTCGGAGAACGAGTCCGGTGTCACGTTCAGAACGCCCATCAGGGCCGGGCAGGGCCTGGACAACAGCGATGGCAGCAGCGCAGTTGCGGCCGCCTTGGCTGATATGGGCTGGGTGGCGATCATGCGGTCGCTTTGCGCGGTCCGCGCAAGCGAGTCAAGGCGGGAACGGCGGCTCCGCGCGGGGGCGGGTCAGGCTATGACTCTTCCAATAACGGCCGATCTAATAGGAGATCTTGGGCGGCAGCCTGCGCGCCTGCTCGATCAGTTGCTCGACCGACTTTTCGGAGGGCAGGACGCGAACCAGCTTACGCCTGGTGTTGACATCTTTGATGTTCTGCGCCAACCGCGCCGGATTGCGTAGCGCGAGTTCGCGGACAGTGGTGACGCCGGCGGCGCGGACCAGCCCGACCTTCGCCTTTCCCATCCCGGGAATCCGCATGTAGTCCGAGAAATTCGCCCATTCGAGCAGTTGCTGCTCGCTGATGCCGGTCTTGGCGGCGAGCGCCTTGCGTCCCTTGACGGTACGGGCGGCTTCAAGCAGCGCGTCGGTGGTGCGAATGCCCTGCGATTTGAGTTTCGAGGCGTAATAGGCCGAGAGGCCTTCGATCTCGGAGAGGGGATATGTCATGATACTCAATATGCAATAGAAGAGACTCAACCGAAGGGTGTATTCAGGTGAACTGGCTGAGCCCCGGCGTCCCCGAAATGATCTTGGCCATTTGATCCGCTCCGATTTTGTCGCGGCCGAACCTGAAAAGTTCACGCGCAACGTTCTGTATATCGCCCATGCCCAATCCGAGCGCCATCAGCTTGGTGCCTAGCGCCATCAAACCGCCGCCCATCAGTCTGCTGAGGCCGGTATTGCTGGTGGAGGCCGCGATGGCTGCTTCCGCACCCGGTATTTGGTCGATCAAGGCCTGGACCTGGGCGGAAGGTCCCTCGTTTCGGAGGAAACCCAGGACGATGCCGATGGTTTTTTCCGCAACAGCACCATCGATGCCGGCCGTGGAGGCCAGCCGACCAATCAATTCGTCCATAACCGCCCCGCCCTGCCGGCTTGTTGCCGGGTCCTTGTTCGAAGATTGATTTTGAGCGTCTGCGAACGGAATTACAAGCCAGACCTCATGCGACAACGAATTTCGTATCCGATAGCTGCCTGAGTGTTGCAGCAATGCAAGAGTGACTGGGAGATTTGCGCACGGTTGTCGCAGCGCGCCATCCTTCATTTGCACGAAGCTCGGCGGAAAGTATGAGAAGCACGCCGTCAGGCGGCGTGCGCATGCCCGCCAACGGTTTCAATCGACGGGCAAAATGCAATATGATTGGGGAGCTCGGCGACCAAGCCAAGCCTTCCCGAAGCAAAGAGGCGATGCGATGGCGACCCCCGACAACAAGACTGCCGATACCGATGAGAGGATCTTCATCGGCAAGGGAGAAGCGACGGCATGGCTTACGCTCGCGCTCGCAAATCGGCACGGTCTCGTGACCGGCGCGACCGGAACCGGCAAGACCGTCTCGCTGCAGGTGATGGCGGAGGGGTTTGCGCGGGCCGGCGTTCCGGTTTTCGCTGCGGACATCAAAGGAGACCTGTCAGGCATCTCCGAGATCGGCGAGGCCAAGGACTTCATCGTCAAGCGGGCCGGCGAGATGGGCGTTGCCTTCCAGCCGGACCAGTTCTCGACGGTGTTTTGGGACGTGTTCGGCGAGCAGGGGCATCCCGTCCGCGCCACCGTTACCGAAATGGGGCCGCTGTTGTTGTCCCGGATGCTGGATCTGAACGACGTGCAGGAAGGCGTCCTCAATGTCGCGTTCCGTGTTGCCGACGAGAACGGCCTGACCTTGATCGATATGAAGGATCTCCGCGCGCTTCTGGATGCGATCGCTCCGGATGCCGGCAAAAAGTCCGCCGATGGCGAAGAAGATCCGCTGGCGCCGATTCGAAAGTCCGCGCAAGGCTACGGCAACGTGAGCAAGGCGACGGTTGGGACCATCCAGCGCCAGCTTCTGGTGCTGGAAAACCAGGGCGGCGCGAAATTTTTCGGCGAGCCGGCGCTGACGCTGAAGGACTTCATGAAAACCGACAGCGACGGTCGCGGGATGGTCAATATCCTGGCTGCGGACAAATTGATGCAGAGCCCGCGGCTCTATGCGACCTTCCTGTTGTGGATGCTGTCGGAACTGTTCGAGGAATTGCCTGAGGCCGGTGACCTGCCGAAACCGAAACTGGTGTTCTTCTTCGACGAGGCGCATCTTTTGTTCAACGACGCGCCGAAGGCGCTGATGGACAAGATCGAGCAGGTGGTGCGGCTGATCCGTTCCAAGGGGGTCGGCGTTTATTTTGTGACGCAGAATCCGATCGACGTGCCGGACAAGGTGCTGGCACAGTTGGGCAACCGCGTGCAGCACGCGTTGCGCGCGTTTACTCCGCGCGACCAGAAGGCGGTGACGGCGGCCGCGCAGACGTTCCGTCCCAATCCCAAGCTCGATACCGCGCGCGTCATCATGGAGCTGGGCAAGGGCGAGGCGCTGGTCTCGTTTCTTGAAGGCGGCGGCACACCGGCGATGGTCGAGCGCGTCATGATCCGGCCGCCATCGGCGCGGATCGGGCCGATCACGCCGGAAGAGCGCAAGGCGATCATGAACAACAGCCCGGTGAAGGGCAAATACGACACTGCCATCGACGCCGAATCCGCCTATGAGATGTTGCAGAAACGCGTCGCCGGGACGGCCGCGCCGGTGGATGGATCGGAGGGTGGTGGCGGCGGAATCCTCGGACAGATCGGTTCGATCGTCGGGACGATATTCGGCACCAATGTAAGGCGTGGCCGGCTGACAACCGGTCAACTGATTGCGCGAAACGTCACGCGCTCCGTCACCAACACGGTGGTCGGCGGCGTCGTCGCCGATCTCGGCAAGTCGGTGGGTGGTTCGGTCGGCGGCTCGGTCGGCCGTGCGCTGGTGCGAGGCGCGCTCGGCGGACTGCTGCGGCGATAGAGCATGATCCGGACCCGCAGGGCCGCGTTAGCGCAAGGTGGAAACCGGTTTTCCGAAAGGATCATGCTTCTGATGAAGTTTCGCTGCAATCTCCCTCTGATAAGCGGAACGAGCTCGTGCTGAGATATCCGTCGCTGCGGGCACCGCTCGACATCCTGTTTTTGCTGTGCTGCATCGCGCTGACGGCCGATGTGCTGGTTCCCGAGATATGGGGACACGGCAAAACCAAGGATTATCCGCTCTGGTACTGGGCCGGGCAGCAGGTGCTGCAGGGGATGAACCTCTATCCGAGCGATCCCAGCGCCTATTTCGAATTCATCTATCCACCGTTACCGGCGGTGCTGCTGGCGGTACCGAGTTTCTTCGGCAAGATCCCGCTTTATCTCAGCCTGTCGTTATTGAATGTGGTCGCGTGGTGGATGACCGCGCAGTTCTCGCACGCGATGGCGGGATCGGGCAGGAAGCCCGGCCCGTTGCTGGAAGCGCTGCCCGGCGTCGTCACCATTACGTTCGTGTTCGACATGTTCGACCTCGGGCAGCCGAACCTCATGCTGCTCGCGATGATGCTGTACGGCTTCTGGCTGCTGCGGCTCGAGCGCCCATGGATGGCGGGAAGCATGTTCGCGCTGGCGACCGCGATCAAGGTGTTTCCGGTTGCCGTGCTTCCCTATCTGGTCTGGCGCAGGCAGTGGGCGGCCGCGGCCAGCATGATCGTCTTTTTGGCCGTGTTTCTGTTCATCCTTCCAGCACCGTTCCGTGGTTTCCAGCACAATGCCCAGGAGTTGAAGACCTGGTACCAGGGCATGGTCGGATCGAGCTCGGAGAAGGGGTTTGGCCAGCGCGACGAGCAGAACTGGTCTTGGGTCAATCAGTCGATCGTGGCGGTCACCCACCGCCTGACGCGCCCGGTCAATTACACCCAGGACGATCCGTTCAAGGTCAAGCCGGCGCGCACCATGAACGTCGTCAATCTCGATTTCAAAACCGCGAATTGGATCGTGCTCGCGATCTCGCTTTCGCTTGGGCTTGGCTACCTCGCAGTGATGCCGCCTGCGTCTCGTCGGACCGAAAAGTCGGACGCCGAGGAGCTCGGCATCCTGTTCTGCCTGATGACGGTGGCATCGCCGCTCGCGCGGCAGTATTATTTCATATGGCTGTTCTTCCCGATCACGGTTCTGATCCATCGCGCCGCCTATGATCCGCGTCCCGCCGTCCGGGCTGGCACCTGGATCCTGCTGGCGATCGCGGGCGGGCTGTTGCTGCTGTCGCTGCCGATCTTTCCGATCGATCTGCAAGCCTTCGGCAACAATCTCGCGGCGACCGCAGTACTCGGGGCCGGGCTGGTCTGGCACATCCTGCATCCGGCGCCAGCGGACACCGCCGCCGCCTTGCCTCCGGCGGCAAGCGGATTACAACCTGGCGCAGCGAACAGCGCCCACGTTTAGGGAAATCAGCAATGTCCAACGCCCAGCTTCAACCCGTCCTCGATCGCATCGATGCCGATTTCGACAACAGTCTGGAGCGGCTGTTCGCGCTGCTGCGTATCAAGTCGATCTCGGCCGATCCGGCTTTCGCCAATGATTGCATGGCGGCCGCCGCTCATCTCGCGAAGGATATCGCCACGCTCGGCTTCAAGGCCGAGGTCCGGCCGACCGCCGGTCATCCCGCGATCGTTGCCAAGGCCAATGGCGGCACAAGCGGGCGGCCACACGTGCTGTTCTACGGCCATTACGATGTGCAGCCGGTCGATCCGCTTAATCTCTGGCACCGTCCACCGTTCGAGCCCGTCGTCACCGATCACGCCGACGGACGAAAGATCATCGTGGCGCGCGGCGCGGAGGACGACAAGGGACAGTTGATGACCTTCGTCGAAGCATGCCGCGCCTGGAAGTCGGTCACGGGATCGCTGCCGGTCGATATCACCATTGTCATCGAAGGCGAGGAGGAAGTCGGATCGAAGAATTTTGTGCCGTTCCTCGAACAGAACAAGGCGGAGCTGAAGGCCGACTTCGCGCTGGTGTGCGACACCGGCATGTGGGATTCGAACACGCCGGCGATCACGACCTCGCTGCGCGGGCTGGTCTATGACGAGGTCAAGATCAAGGCCGCCAATCGCGACCTGCATTCCGGCATTTTCGGCGGCGGCGCGCAAAATCCGATTCGGGTGCTGACCCGCATTCTCGGCGGCCTGCATGACGAGAACGGCCACATCACCATTCCCGGATTTTACGACGGCGTGAAGGATCTGCCGCCGGATATCCTGGCGCAGTGGAAGAAGCTCAACCTCACGGCGGATAGCTTCCTGAAGCCGATCGGGCTTTCGCTCCCCGCCGGCGAGAAAGATCGGCTGCTGATCGAGCAGGTCTCGTCGCGGCCGACCTGCGATATCAACGGCATCATCGGCGGCTATACCGGTGAGGGCTCCAAGACGGTGATTCCGGCGGAAGCGTCGGCGAAGGTGTCATTCCGTCTGGTAGAGGGGCAGAACCCGGACGAGATACGCAAGGCGTTTCGCGACTACGTCACCTCGCGCCTGCCGGCGGATTGCAAGGCCGAGTTCACCGACCATTCCAACGCGCCGGCGATCGCGCTCGACTGGAACATGAAGCCGCTCGCGGCCGCGAAGCGCGCGCTCACCGATGAATGGGGCAAGGAAGCGGTGCTGATGGGCTCCGGCGCCTCGATCCCGATCGTGGCGGATTTCAAGCGCACGCTCGGCCTCGATACCGTGCTGGTCGGCTTTGGCCTCGACGACGACAATATCCATTCGCCGAACGAGAAATACGACCTGAAGAGCTTTCACAAGGGCATCCGCTCGTGGGCGCGAATCCTGAGCGCGTTCGCGGAGACAGCGAAGTAGGGCGTGCAGGATGGGTTTCGCGGCGCTCTACCCGACGCAAGCGGACCAAACAAAAACGCCGCCCGGGATTGGGCGGCGTTTGGATTCGGTAGTGCAGAGGTCGTTGGACCGGATACTACACTGAAGCGCAAAAAATTCAATTCCGGTAGCTGGGGTCGATGCGATCGAGCTTCCGCAACAGCGGCGGCCACACCAGCGTCGTCGAGCGCAGTTCCTGTCGGTCGGGGTTGGTGAACAGCGCGGCGTTCTTGTCGATCACGGCCTGGTCGACCGGATAGGCTGATGGACCGAGCATGCGGGTGCGCACCTGCATCGTGCAGGCCCGCTCCAGGTGAAACATGCGCTCGAAGGCGGAGGCGACCGAGCGGCCCACCGTCAGCGTGCCGTGGTTGCGCAACAGCATGTGGTTCTTGTCGCCGAGGTCCTTCTGCAGGCGCGGCCGCTCGTCGTGATCGAGCGCTATACCTTCATAGTCGTGGTAGGCGAGATCATGGGTGACGAGCTGCGCGGTCTGGTTCATCGGCAGCAGGCCTTCCAAACAGCTTGCGACCGCGGTGCCGTCGGGCGTGTGCAAATGAAGCACGCAGCCGGCATCTTCGCGCACCTCGTGGATCGCCGAATGGATGGTGAAGCCCGCGGGGTTGATGCTGTAGTCGCTCTCGGTGAGCTGGTTGCCTTGCAGATCGACCTTGACGAGGCTCGATGCGGTGATCTCGTCGAACATCAGCCCGTAAGGGTTGATCAGGAAGTGATGCTCCGGCCCCGGCACGCGCGCCGAGATGTGGGTATCGACCAGGTCGTCCCAGCCGTACAGCGCGATCAGCCGGTAGCAGGCGGCGAGATTGACGCGCTGGTTCCGCTCAGCGTCCGTCATGTCGGACGACGCTTCCTTCAGGCGAGCTTCGGCTGGCGACATGGCCGGTTTCTCCCGTTTGTTTGATTATCGCGGAAGCCTAACCCTGCCGCCTATTGGCAGCAAGGCGCGAACCATGGGCGGCTGTCATGCTTATTGCGGCGCCGGGATCGCCAGCAGGCTGGAAATGCTGCGGCCGCGGATGTCGTAGACGCGGGCGAACACCACGTCGTCGCGCCTGATCTCCACCATCACGGGCGCGGTCAGGCCCTTGCAGTAGAACTCGCCGAGTGTCATGGCGAAATCGGCGGATTGGCTGTCCCAGCCGATGGTGAAATCGGGGCCGAGCGCGACCTGTGCCGGGCGCTGCGGGCCGCAGACGGCGACCTTCCACTTGCTATTGTGCGGCGGCACTTCCTGCCGTTCGGTCAGTTGCTCGCGGAGCCCGTCGGACGCCTGCTTCAGCGCCAGGCCCCAGTAATCCAGCATGAAGAAATTGTCGGCTGCGCGGACGGTGCCGGCGATGTGGTTGAAGTGCGTGTATTGGTAGGGATGCAGCCTGATCATCTCGCCAAGCGGCAGCAGCAGGCCGAACGCGAACACAGCCACCGCCACGGGCTGCCAGCTGCGGCGCTTCTGCCCGAGCCAGTTCATGCCGTTGGCAAAGGCCAGGCCCGCCAGCACTGTCATCGGCGGAATCACGAAGATGAAGTGGCGGATGCCGTTGTAGAGTGCAGGCCGCTTTACCATCGCGATCACCAGCGGCAGCGTCGCCGCCAGTGTCAGCATCAACAGAATGGTCTTGCGGCGCGCCGACACGTCCGTGCGTGACATCGACATCAAGGCGCCGACGACGCTGGCGATCAGGAGAGCGAGCAGCACTTCGGGAAGCTGTAGCGCGAACAGCGTCGGCAGATAGGACCACGGCATGTCAGGCACCGACACCAGCGCGCCGTCGAACATCTCCTTCCAGGGTTTTTCGAAAAAGTGCGAGAAATAGGTCAACGCCTCGAACGGGTGGCCGGGCTCCATGATCGACCAGGGCCAGATCAGCCCCATCACCAGGTAGCCGAACACCAGGCCCGGCAGCAGCACGTAGACGACGTGAGCAAAGCGGTGCGCCGCTTCGCGCGGTCCCTGGGTGTGGAACTCATCGAGCAACAGCGGCATGAAGCCCACAAGCGCATAGACCAGCGCCAGCCCGCCGAGGATACGGCAGCCGATCGAAAGGCCGGCGCCGAAGCCGAGGATCAGGATCGTGCGCGGGGAGGGCGCGGGATATTCCTCGACCAGACGGACGAGGCCCATGATCAGGATCACCATCGCGACCGCGAATGGCGCATCCTTCGGGTTCATGAACATGTGACCATAAAACGTCGGGCACAGCGCCAGCAGCAGCAGTGTCGCGAGCCCGGCCAGCGGGCCGCCGACGCGGCGGCCAAGCCGCCACGTCACCGCCAGGCCGATTACGCCGACGATGGCGCCGAGCAGGCGGCGGGTTTCAAACAGTTCGAGTGGAATGACCTTGTGAAGCAGGGCGGCCGCCATGTCGAAGCCGCCGCCATACATATAGAGATTGGCGAACGACAGCGCGCCGGTGTCCCTGAACCCGGAACCGTACATCTTGAGCAGGAGGTCGGCATATTCGGCGTGGGTGTAGTCGTCCCAGCCCAGTCCGTAATCACGAAAGGTAAGACCCGCGATCAGGGCAACCGCGCCCAGCACGACGAGCGCGAGGTCGTCGCACGTCTGTTCCACCGAGCGCCGCGCTGGCGTATCGATGGCCGAAGTGGTGATAGATGACATGGCTATTGGTAACCCGGCGTCCCTTTGGCCCAGCTGGTGGCGCTTTTGGGCCTCATTCCCCGGCGTCCATATAGCGCAGTTCCATTACCGAGTAATTGGGAATTGTGGCGTAATTTATTGATGCAATGCAATAAATTGGCAGCAATTGGTAGGCGGTAGATTTACGGGGAGAGCGAGTCGGCGGCCGTTCAGCCTCGGTTTCACGTCGCGCTGATCTTACCGCGCGCTAACGCGATTTAATGGAACCGGCCCCGCAATTGGCGGTTGGCGGCATGCGTCATATGACGGTATCGTGGCGTAGGCGGCCCGCTCGGGTTCCAGGCCGGGCTGTTGGGGGTGAGTTTGATGATGATTGGGATGCTGGTCTCTGGCGTTGGCCTGATTTTGGCGGGCCTGCTGGCGATCGGGTACGGTATTCAATACAAGGAATTCAGCGTTGGTAGCACGCTGATCCTGGCAGGTGTCGTTGGGGCCTGTAGCGGCATCCTCATGGTTGGCCTTTGGGCCGCCGTCCGGGAATTGCGGACTACTGCACGCCGTCTCGGGGCCGGTCTGGCGGGGGAGCCGGCTGTGGCGATCGTCCAGCCCGCCATTGCTGCGGCGCCGGACGATGGTGGCTTTCTGTTCAGCCGCGATCAGGCGGTCGGGGGTTCAGTCGCCTCAGCCCCGGCTATCCCGCCATCGGAATATCCGGCAACGCCGCCATGGCATGAGGAGGCGGCCTCGCGCGATCGCGGGCGCGGCGAAGCGCCGTCAGTGCCCACGCCTGCGGCGGAGCCGGTCGAGACCGAACCGGCGCCGAAGCGACGCAATCTGCTGTTTTCCTCCACCTCGCGGAAAGAACGCGAACGGGCGCAAGCCCGCGCGGGCGAACCGCTGACGCCAGATCTCCTGTCGCCGGATCTACGTCCCAATCCACCTGCCACACCGTCGGCGCCTGAAGCCGTCGAGGCGCCGCCGGCAACCTTCGAAGACGCCTGGCCGAAGCCGGAGCGGGCGCGTCCTGCCGATGTTCTGCCGCGGCGAACTCGGACCCCGTCGACATTCGAAGCCAGTGGCAATCCTCCGGCTCCATCCCAGGACTCCCACCCACCAATGCCGCGCGAAGAGCAGCAGGCGCCGGTGACGGTCCTCAAATCGGGTGTTGTCGACGGCATGGCCTATTCGCTCTATTCGGACGGCTCGATCGAGGCGCAGATGCCCGAGGGCATGATGCGGTTTGCTTCCATCGACGAATTGCGGACGCATCTCGATCAGCGCGCGTGAATCGGGAAATACTTGCAATGAACCGGCTTTGGAAAATAGAGCGCCGTAGTTCTTGTCAGTTTCCTGGCAATCCGCTCATATTTCCTTAAGTAGTGTTAGGATTCAGCGAACGTATTAGCGCGGCCGGATATTGTCTAACCGGCCCGCGCACTATGGCAATTCCCAAGGAAATTTGCGCCATGACTGATGCCGCCGGCAAAAGCCCCGTCGAACTGACCGCCAACATCGTCTCGGCCTATCTCAGCAACAATCCAACGCAGGCGTCCGAAATCCCGAACCTGATCAGCCAGGTTCATGCGGCGCTGCTACGGGTTTCTTCCGGGCGGCCCGAGGCTCCGCTTGAGCCGGCAAAGCCCGCGGTGTCGGTCAAGAAATCGATGACGCCGGAGTATCTGGTCTGTCTGGAGGACGGCAAGCGATTCAAGTCGCTGAAGCGCCATCTGCGCACGCAGTACAACATGACGCCCGAGCAATATCGCGAGAAATGGGGGCTGCCGGTCGACTATCCGATGGTCGCACCGAATTATGCGGTGGCGCGTTCGCAGCTAGCGAAGAAGATGGGCCTCGGCCAGCAGCAGCGAAAACGGAAGTAGAAATAGCGCTTTCAGGCGAAGGCCTGCCCCGGACTTGATCCGGGGAAACCGGTTCGCGCGAAGAAAAACATCAAAGAAAGAATCTTCAGGACGCAGCGGCGAGCGCCTCGCGGGCGTCGGAGCGAATGCGCTCCACCATCGAGCGCAGGCCATTGGAGCGCTGCGGCGTCAGGTGTTCGCGGAATCCGAATTCGTCGAACACCGCAATGGCGTCCGTCGATAGAATCTCCTGCGGCGTGCGTCCGGAAAAAAGGGTCAGCAAGATCGCGACCAGGCCGCGCACGATATGCGCATCGCTGTCGCCGAGATAGCTCAGCCTTGGTTTGCCATTGCCGGCGCGGTCGATGTGCCTGGAGAGCCAGACCT
Organism: uncultured Alphaproteobacteria bacterium; assembly: GCA_963786115.1. Taxonomy (GTDB): domain Bacteria; phylum Pseudomonadota; class Alphaproteobacteria; order Rhizobiales; family Xanthobacteraceae; genus Bradyrhizobium. Next base: position 48,654 of record CAWAYC010000029.1, on the reverse strand, counting down.
GGCTCGCGCAGCCCTGTACCTTGTTGGCGGCGGAGTGTTCCTCTTCCGGCATCGGCTCGAGCGTGCGGCCGAGCTCGATGACGTACCGGTAGCGGTCGTCCCACTCGTCCAGCAGCGCAAAATTGTCCCTGATTTCGTCGATCGTCATCGTCACCCGCATCCCGTCCTCAGGGGCTTATATAGGATGCACGCGATCAAATGCGATCAAAATGGGAACCGGTTCCGGCCTAAAATTCCGATCACGGCGTCGGCGCAACACGCCATTCCACAGCCAGATCGTCTGCCACCAACGTATCGCGCGACGCGGCCACCGCGATGGGGGCATCGTCAGGTCCGTCGATCGAGCCGGTGTGGTCTGGCGCCTTCTTGTCGGTGATGATCCTGTAGAGCTTGCGCGCGCCCTCGGTGGCGCGCTGGCCGATCACTGTCGCAGCCTGGCCGCCGACCTCGCAGGCCCCCGGCTGGCGTTTGCAGAACTGGCTCATGTCGGACACCGCCGCGGTCGCAGCCGACACCGCTTCGGAGGCGCCGATCTGCGGCAGCTTTTCCGATTCAGGCGTCTTTTCCCTTGGCAGGAGCACGAGCACAAGCCCGAGCCAGAATGCCATGCGAAGTAGGAAAAACATCTCGCGACCCCGGTCGTCACTTATTCGTTACGGTTCGATCCGCAATCACACGACTAACGAACGTGGATAAATCGCAAGTGTTTGCACCGAGGTTAAATCGCCGAAATTTTTGCGAGAAATCGCGACGATTGGATTTCGGCGTAAATTTTCGATTGATGATTCGTGCCGGCGGCCGAAAGGGGCTTTTCGGGCACGTCTACCATTTCGAAACCATAGATGACGGCTTGCGGAAACCTGTCGTTCACCATGCGCGCCGGATGGCGGGAAAATGTCTCGCGATCACACGGTGTTTGGCGACTGGTTGCTGCGCCTTAGCGTTCGCTTAAGTTCACTCTGACACGGTGCATCAAAGATAAAGGAGGCGTTCCGGCGCGTCCGTGGACGACCAAGCCGAAGCGCGAGTGCTGTGAGTATATTTTGAGTATCATCCGCGATCGTCTAGATGCGCTGCTGCATCCGTCGGCACGATATGATGCGTTGACGCGTGCGCGCCATCGCGCGTTCATGGCGCCGCGCCTGCTCGGTAGCCTGGTCGCGTTCGCGACGTTTCCGGTCTTTCTGGCGATGCGCGGCGCGCCGACTGCGCTCGAAGTCGCGGCCTTCGCCTGGCTGATCGCTCCCATCCTGTTGTCCTGGTACCTGTCGCGCACTGGGCGCTATGACGGCGCGCATGTGCTGTCGTCGCTGGCGTTGGCGGCCCTCGTCATGATGGTCTCCGTGACGACCGGCGGCATCCAATCCTTTGCGGCGGTCTGGCTTGTCATCATTCCGCTTGAAGCTTCGCTCTCGGCCTCGCGCCGCGTGGTCGCGTTTGCCTTCGCGCTCGCGATGTCATGTGCGGCTTTATTGATCGTGCTCGGCCTTTACCACACGCTGCCGGCGTCGGATATCAGCCCGGCGCTCCGGGGCGCATTGACCGGCTTCGGTGTGGTATCGGCGGCGCTCTATGCATCGGGACTTGCCTTCGGCGCCGAGTTGCTGGCGCGCACCACCGTGGAGCTGCTCTATTTCGAGGAAGACCGCTATCGCCTGCTGGCGCGCAACATGAGCGACGTGATCTCGCGTCATAGCTGCAACGGCGCCGTGCAGTTCATTTCGCCGGCGGTGGAAGCCATGCTGGGCGCGCCGGTCGCGCGGCTGCAGGGCCACGGCCTGTTCGACCGCGTCCACGTCGCCGATCGCCCGGCCTATCTCACCGCGTTGTCCGATGCCGCGCGCGGCGGTGCGGCCCGTAGCGTCGAATTCCGTCTGCGGCGCGATTCCGCTCGCGGCCAGAACAATTCCGCCGACTTCATCTGGGTCGAAATGCGCTGTCGCCCGTTCGAGCAGGCCTCGGGCGAAGCCGAGGTCGTCGCCGTAATGCGCGACGTCACCGACCGGAAGATGCAGGAGCAGGCGCTCGAGCTGGCGCGGACCGCCGCCGAGCAGGCCGACGCGTCAAAGACTCGCTTCCTTGCCACCATGAGCCACGAGCTGCGCACGCCGCTCAACGCCATCATTGGCTTCTCCGACATGATGATGCAGGAAGATCTGTTGATGCTCGACGCGGCGCGCCGCAAGGAATATGCGCGGCTGATCAACGATTCCGGACAGCATTTGTTGTCGGTCGTCAACGGCATTCTCGACATGTCGAAGATGGAATCCGGCAATTTCGAGATCGCGCCCGAGCCGTTCGCGCCGCGCGCCGCGCTGTTGCATTGCTGCAATCTTCTCGCCCTGAAGGCGCGTGAAAACGGCGTTGATCTCGTCACTCGGGCGCCTGACGATCTGCCCGTGATGACCGGTGATCCGCGCGCGTTCAAGCAGATTGCACTGAACCTCATCGCCAACGCCGTCAAGTTCACCGACCGCGGCGGCACGGTGACGGTTTCGGCCACGGTCGAAGGATCTCGGCTGATGCTCGGTATCACCGATACCGGGGTCGGTATCGCCGCCGACGATCTGAAGCGGATCGGCGATCCCTTCTTCCAGGCCGGAACGACCTATCAGCGCCGGCACGAAGGCACCGGCCTCGGTCTGTCGATCGTGAAAGGCCTGGTCAGCTTGCACAACGGCGAGATCAACGTGCAGAGCAAGATGGGTGAAGGAACCACCGTCACGGTCGCCCTTCCGCTGGCGTTCTCGCCACAGCCCGCGCGGGAGCAGGCAAGCAATGTCGCGACGCTGAAGCCGGCGTTGCGATCCGGACTACAAGAGCAAGCCCATCAGGTGAAGAAAAGTGCCTAGAAAAACTACTGATGATGACGAGATGCCGCGCCGCCGCCGTCGTGGCGCGCAGGCGGTTGCGATCGAAGCCGATGAGGAGCGCGGCTTTCTGATGCGTATGCTGCTGCAAAGTCCGAAGGACGTGGTCGCCGGCGCGCTGGCCGCTGCCGCGATCGCGGCCATTCTGGTCAATGCGCTGTTTCTGCAGGCCGGCCGGCACCCGTCGCCGATGTTTGGCACCGTCGTCACACTGCCGCCGCCCGCGCCGGTGGCCGCCGCAAATCCGCTGCCGCGTCCACGCCCGGTCGAAGCCGCGGCGAGACCGGCCGATCCGCCGGCGTCGCCACCGCTGGAAGCGAAGCCGATTGAGGCGAGGAGCGCCGATAAGAGTGTCGATAAGAGTGCCGACAAGAGCGTCGATAAAGGCCCCGATCCCATGACCAATCTCGTGGTCAAGTCGATCAATGCGCCGCCGGCAGCTCCGCCGAGCGTCATCCGACCGCCGGCGCCGATCCCGGTGACCCATCAATCCGCCGGTGCGCGCCGCGTGGCGGCTGTGCAGCGCACGCTCACCGAATACGGCTACGGTCAGTTGAAGCCGACCGGCGCGGTCGGCGCGGACACCCAGGCGGCGATCCAAAAATTCGAGCGCGACCGAAAGCTTCCCGTTACCGGCCAGATGTCCGATCGGCTGGTACGTGAATTGTCCGCGATGATCGGTCATTCGATCGACTAGCTTCTCGCGTGACGTCATCCTATCGTCTGATCCATGAGATTGAAATCAAGCATCTGGGTGGCCGCCTATCTGCGCCGCTGCCAGACCGAGGGAATTTTTGGCGCCGTTCGCCGGCGTGGCGCGGAAGAGGCGGGGGCGGTGTTCGTCAAGGTGGCGTTGCTCGACGGCAACGCCATGCTGTACGCGCCGGCGCCGCAGACGGTCTATGACGACAGCCGTCCGGTCGAGCGCATCTTCGCGCCGGTCTCGCCGCAGCCGGTGCCGGAGCAATCCGTGGAAGAGCGCCTGACCAAGGAAATCCGCTTCGACCCCGATGCCTGGATCGTCGAAACGGAGGACCGGGCGGGGCGGCATTTTCTGGATCTGGCGAAAGCTTGAGTTTTTCGCGTTCGGAGAGCGCTTAGCGCCCCGAACCCTGCGAGCCGGTGCGGACGGCTGGTGTCGTGCCCGGCTGCATGGCCGGACGGCCCTGCGAGGACGCCGAGCGCGCGCGTTGGCGTTCGTCGTCGTAGAGCGAGGGCTGATATTTGGCCCGGGTCACGGCCATGGTCGAACCACGCCACGCCGCCAGCATCACAAGCGCGGCGCGTTCGTTCAAGCGATCGTACAGCCTCGATAGACGAAACACGTACTGCACGGATGTACCGCGTTCCGGGTTGAGGAACATCAGCACCCGCTGAAACACCGCGCCGGGCGCGTCCAGCGCCCGCAAGGCGCACGCGAGAGGTTCACCGCCGGGATCGTTCACCACCTCGGCCGCGATGCGCGAAGGCAGGATCAAGGCTTCGCCGAGCTCAAGCGCGAAATTCTCGACGTCCTCGGCAAATGCCGCCATCTCCAGAATTTCGACGGCACGTGCCGCGCGGCCGGCGGGAATGCGCACGGCGGCTTTTAGCGGCGCCGCTTCCAGATTGTGCAGGATCAGCACCCGCTCGCGCGCGCCGGCCGCGAAGAACATATCGGTAATCTCGCCGGCGTCCCTGGGCCGCATCTCCAGATTCGATGCCATCCGTAGCTGCGCTTCGGTCGGCGTCTTGAGCGTCTGCGCCGGGGAGGGGGCTGCGGGAATGGGTGCCGCGACCGGCATCAGCTGGTCCGGATGCGAACGGCGCAACCCGAGCTTGTTCAGGATTTCGGCCGGCGTTGCCGGATAGACCGCAAGCCGGGCCCGGACCGCCGCGCGCGTGGCGTCGTCGACCTCCTCGATCAGGCGGGATGCCAGCTCGACGAACTGCCGCTCTTCATCGACCGAGTGGGCGCTGGCCTGGACATAGAGATCGGTCAGCACGCGCAGCAGGGTCGGCCTGATATCGACGCCCTCGCGGCGGGAGAGCGTCATTAGCCCGTCCAGACCAGGGAAAAATGGAGCTGCGCTCATGTCAGGCATACGCGACTTCAAGAAATGCGGCGGGGTGCTTCCGATCAAATTACGCGGGGCGCTTTAAGAGCCAGTTAAGGAAAACAACCCGTGAAAACCGGCCCCGATGTTTGCGGTGTCGCGTAAAGCACACGCGCCGTATCCGTAAGCCACCGGTTCCCCGAATTAACAGGCCGTTAACCACGTGCTGTTCTTAATTGAGGCGTCGCCGGTCAGATCACGTCCGTGCGGCGACTAGAGAGAACGGAACATGGGCACCATCATTGAATTCCCGGTGGATGCGGCTTCGCGGCGGCCGGGCGCGATGCATGGCGCTGCAAGCGATGGCATGGGAACCGTGCTGATCCTTCCTGTCATCCGGATCGAACGCGAAACCGATGGGGGACGCGGACCGGAACAGGGAACAGCCCGCAGTCGCCGTCGTCGTCGGCGCCCCTGACATCGGACGGTTGAAAATGCCGCAGATGTGCCTTCCGAACCGGACCACCGGGATTCGACCACGATCGGCACTCCTGCTCCTCTTGATTGGCGCGGCCCTGGGCGGCTGCAGCGGCGGCGACTTCGGCCGCACCCGCAGCGATTTCCGCAACGACGACATGCACCGCTGGCTCGGGGCGGAGGCGACCGGCAGCGTCGGTCTGGCGCCATCGCAATTCCAGCTCACCGAAAACGAGCGCCAGCTTCGCGATCTCGCCTATCCCCTGATCGAGCCGCCGCATTCGCGCCCCGCCTGGAAGAGCGTATTCGGAGATTATCAGCCGCTGCCCTCGCCATGGCGGCAGAAGGTCGTGTTCGACCGCACCGCCTACGGGCGCACCTTGATCGATGAGCCGCACCGCTCGCACACATCGCGCTATCAGCAATTGATCGAGGACGTACGCAACGACATCACACGGTTCGAGCCGTTCTTCGCCTCGGCGCAGCGCGTGATCGAACTCGACCGCAAGCGCAGCGCCAGTCTCAATATGGTGTCGGAGCTGTCGCCGCGCGAGCGTGATGACGCGGTCGCCCGAATGGAAGAGAACACGTTGATCGTGCAGTGGGTTCAGCAATGCCTGGAACGGCGGATCTCGTCCTATCGCTGGGCGCTGGAGCGGCTGGTGATCCAGGCGCCGGACAATATCGCAGCCGACGCCGACCGCCTGATCGGCGAACTCGCGGCGGAAACCGCCAATCCGCCGGTCGCAGCCCAACCCGTCATCGGGCGTGCCTTGAGCGTGCGCGGCTAGGCTAACGGCCCATTAAATCGCCGAAAGATGGAAGCGCGGTCCCGATTGGTCTTTCTATGGCGAGGGCGGTGAAGCTAGCGCCTGCCGGGAGACGGTTTCGCCGGCGCGGCCGGAGCTTCCTCCTTGGCGGGCACGGGCGCTTCGGTCTGCACCTTGCAGCTTGAGGCGGCGAGCGAGGCCTGCGCCTGCGGCATCAGGCCGGGCTCCGGCGCCAGCGCCTTCAACAGGATCAGGCCGGTCGAGGTCGGTGAATCGATGATCAGCCGGTCGGCGGCGGTGACCTCTTCATCCTCGGGCAACTCGTTGTGCTGCGCTTCCGTCATCAAATCGAGCTCGATGACCTTCTTGCCTGCGGAGCGGTCGTTGATCGCGTAATAGGCCACCTCATTGCGGGTGTAGAACGAAACCGAGGTGTAGGCCTGGCTGACCGGCACCTTCAGCTTGATCGGTCCGCCTGACAGGTCGTAGCGGCAGATCGCCATCGCAAACGCCGGGTCCATGAACGGCATCGGCGAAGTGTTGGGATCGGCCAGCGGCAACGACGTGACGGCGTTGAGCTTGGTCATCGGCGTCAGCCGCGAATAGGCGTCCTGGGTGGCGATGCGCGGCAACGCCAGCACGCTGACGAGATGCACCACGCCGCCCAACAGCACGCCTGCGATGATAGCGAACGCGAGCCGGATCATGGGCAGCCCACCGTCGAGATCGAGGGCATCGGCGCGTCGCGCTGGGTTCGCGTCGCGACGCCCACCGGCGTGTCGTACAGGCGTAGCATCAGTGCGTAGCGTTCGATGCCGCCAGTCGGCAACCAGTTGCCGGCGCGCGACCGCGATGCGATGTGGATCTCGAACGATCCGTCGGAGCCGCGGATGATTTCCTGGCTGGTAAAGCCGTAACGCTGCAGCGAGTTGGCCACCAGATGTCCCTTCTGGTCGAACAGCGTCAGCGTCCAGAACCGTGCCGCGGGCGTGACGCCGCTGACCACCACGTCGCAGCGCCCGTCGAGCGGCTTCTTCCTGTCGTCGGTGGTGGCCGAAAAGGCGATGCCATCGCCGGTGCCGACTGGCAGTTCACCGCTACGGGCGATCGTTGCGCGCGAATAGGGATCGACGTCGGCGGTGCCATTCTTCGGTCTCGCCGTCCAGGCGCCGATCTTCAGCGTGCCGAGATCGGTGCCGCGGGTTGCCGTCACATAGGTTGAGCCGAGGCCAACCAGGGTGGCGATTATCAGGGCCAGCAAAGTGATCAGGATCAGCCGCACGTTAGTTCTTGGGTGGCGAGGTCGCGCTGGCGCCGTCCGGCCCGGCCACGGCGACATAGTTTTCCGGGAACGCAAGGGCGCTGGACGACGACGGCTTGTCCGGCTTCGCTGCGTCGTTCGATGAGGTTTTGCCCGTGGTCTTCGCAGCGTCGTCAAGCAGCTTTTCGACGTGCACCAGGATATCGGCGCCGCGCCTCGTCAGCACCGGCGGCGGTCCCGGCTTGGTCTCGAGGATCTTCGGCACGCTGTTGACCGCAACGGTCGCGGGCGTCGTCGGTTGCGGCAGTTTCTGGCCCATGCCGATCCCCGCGATCTCCTTGACCTCGACGCCCTGATGCGCGGCGACCATGATGTCGTGCCAGGTCTGCGCCGGCAGCGAGCCGCCGGTCATGCGGTTGGTGGGCGAATAGTCGTCATTGCCGTACCAGACCGCGCAGGTGAAGTTGCCAGTGTAGCCGACGAACCAGGCGTCGCGATAGGCGTTGGTGGTGCCGGTCTTGCCGGCGGTCGGAATGCCGTCGAGCGCGGCTCGCCGCGCGGTGCCTTCGCTGACCACGTGGCTCATCATGCCTGCCATGTCGGCGGCGACCGAGGCCGGAATTGCCTGCAGCGGCTTCTTGCCGTCGCGGTCGAAGCGCCAAACGAGATCGCCGGCGCCGGTGCGCACTTCCAGCACGGCATGCGGGGTGACCGACTTGCCCTTGTTGGGGAAGGTCGCATAGGCGACCGCATGCTCGAGAACGGTGACTTCGTCCGAGCCGATCGGCAGCGACGGCGTATCCGGCAGCGGCGCCTTGATACCGAAGCGTCGCGCGACCTCGACGATCTTGGCACGGCCGACCTTGGCCGGATTGGGTACCTTGCCGCCCAGCGCGATCGACAGTTTGACCGGCACCACGTTGATCGAGCGGGTGATTGCCTGCGTTAGCGTCACCGAGCCAGAGTAGGAATGGCCATAGTTCTGCGGGCACCAGTTGCCGATGCATACCGGCCCGTCGACCACCTTCGAGTTAGGCGTGAACCCGTTCAAGAGTGCGGTCGTATAGACGTAGGGCTTGAAGGAGGAGCCGGGCTGGCGGTAGGCGTCGGTGGCGCGGTTGAACTGGCTCGCGCCATAGTCGCGGCCGCCGACCATCGCGCGGACGCCGCCGTCGAGATCGGCTACCACGGTGGAGGCTTGCGTGGCGTGATAGTCGCGGCCGAACTGGCGCAACTGGTTCTCGATGGTTTCTTCCGCGGCGCGCTGTACGTTCATGTCGATCGCGGTGCGGACCACGAAGACGCGCTCAGTGTAGGATTTCGGGAAAGTATCGACCAGCTTGCGCATCTCGTCGAAGGCGTAGTCGAGATAGTAGTTCGGCGAATTCTCATCCCGGCGATCGACGGCGACGGCCGGATTGCGCCGCGCGCCGAACACCTGACCCTCGGTCATGAAGCCGGCATCGACCAGGTTGTCGAGCACCACGTTGGCGCGGGCACGCGCGGCGGGCAGGTTGATGTGCGGGGCGTATTTGGTCGGCGCCTTGAACAGGCCCGCGAGCATCGCCGCTTCTGCGAGGTTCACGTCGCGCGCCGACTTGTTGAAGTAGAAGTGCGCAGCGCCGTCGACGCCGAAGGTGCCGCCGCCCATATAGGCGCGGTCGAGATAGAGTTTCAGAATTTCATTCTTGGTTAGGCGCGTCTCGAGCCAGACCGCCAAAAACGCTTCCTTCACCTTGCGCTCGATGGTGCGCTCGTTGTTGAGGAACAGGTTCTTTGCGAGCTGCTGGGTGATCGACGAACCACCCTGGCGCACGCCGCCGGCCTGCGCGTTGGTGACGAGGGCGCGCGCGGTACCGGCGATGTCGATGCCAAAATGATCGTAGAAACGGCGGTCTTCGGTGGCGAGCGTCGCCTTGATCAGATTGTCCGGAAAATCCTCCAGCGGAATGGAGTCGTTGTGCTTGATGCCGCGGTTGCCGATCGGATTGCCGTAGCGGTCGAGAAACGCCACCGCGAGATCGGATTTCTTCAGCCAGTCGTCATCGGAGGTTTCGCGGAACGCCGGGATCGCCAGCGCCAGCATCAGGAGCATGCCGCCGAGGCCGATGGTGGCTGCTTCCGACAAAGGCTCGATGAAGACCCAGCGTTTCCAGTGTCCGACATAGAAGCGGTCCATGAAGGTCGAGTAGCGCTCGAAGAGTTCGCGCAGGCCCTTGCCCGACGAGAACAGCGTCGAATCGATACGCGCGTCCAGATCCAGGAGGAATATCCGGATCCTGGTCTTCCAATGCGGCGGTATGATCTGGCGCACCGGGGCCCTTGATCGGTTCGAAAGCGCATCAGCGCCCTGGGGACACTAACGAGACGTCTTGCTTCCAAGTTGCGGCAAACCCAAGGCGCTTTTGCGTCCTCGGGGACTCGCGGTTGTTCTATCCGAGCGGGGGCGATAAACCAATGGTGCAGCTTGCAATTTGGTCGACACGCCTGACGCTGCCCCCGGCTTTTTACGCGGTCGTAAAGAACCCGGCTTGCGCCCCGCCCACCGCACCTCCTAGATGGGCGGGCACCAGAGCCTAACCCAAGCATCCGAGTTCATGACCGCTCCGCCCAAACCAGCCTCGACCCAGGAGGGATTCTTCTGGAAAACCAAGACGTTGGAGGAGATGTCCAACGCTGAATGGGAAAGCCTGTGCGACGGCTGCGCGCGCTGCTGCCTGGAAAAGCTCGAGGACGAGGATACCGGCAAGATCTATTTCACCCACGTCTCCTGCAAGCTCCTGGATGCCGGGCTGTGCGCCTGCAAGGACTATCAGAACCGTTCGGACAAGGTTCCCGACTGCGTCCGGCTCACGCCGGAGAACGTCCGCACCCTGAACTGGCTGCCGCCGAGCTGCGGCTACAAGCTCGTGGCGGAGGGGCGCGACCTCTATTGGTGGCACCCGCTGATCTCGGGCGATCCCGACACCGTCCATGAAGCCGGCGTTTCCGTGCGCGGCCGGGTACAGGCCACGGAGGATGAGATTCCCGATGCCGACCTCGAGGATCATATCGTGCAGTGGCCGGCGCTGCTGCCGAAGCGGGCGCGGCTGAAGAAGCGGCCAAAACTCTGAAATCTTCGCGCGCGGTGATCACGTAATTGCGACGATGCGGTCATGGGATGCACCCATGCGTGCAAGCGGCTGCCAAGCGCACGATTTGCCGACTAAGTAGTGACAAGTAGGACGATTCCATCGCGGCGTTGCGCCGCGCGAGCCGAAATTAACGCCCGAAATGAACAAGTTTGAACGGCAGAGCCGTCAACCTGCCGACACCGAGACATTGCCTGCGGATATCGCGGAAGAGCTGTCTCGCATGCCGACCGAGGTCATCGAACTCGGCGATGCGCCGCCGATTGCACCGCGACCGTCGCTGGCCCCTGACGAAGTCCGCACCATCGTCATCAGCCTGATGCTGACGATGTTTCTGGCCGCGCTCGACCAGACCATCGTCGCGACCGCGCTGCCCACCATCGGCCGGCAGTTTCATGACGTCACCAATCTCTCCTGGGTGATCACGGCCTATCTTCTGGCTTCGACGGCGGTCGCGCCGGTGTTCGGCACGCTCAGCGATATCTACGGCCGCCGCGCGATGATCATCACCGCGCTCAGCCTGTTCATTGTCGGTTCGATCCTCTGCGCGGTCGCGCCGAGCATGCCGGTCTTGATTCTCGCCCGCGGCCTTCAGGGCCTTGGCGGCGGCGGCATCATGCCGGTCGTGCAGACCGTGATCTCGGACGTGGTAAGTCCGCGCGAGCGGGGCCAGTATCAGGCCTATTTCAGCAGCGTGTGGATGGCGGGCGGAATTGCTGGGCCGGTCGTCGGCGGCGTGTTTGCCGAACATCTGCACTGGTCGATGATCTTCTGGATCAACCTGCCGCTGGCGCTCGCCGCACTGGCGCTGCTGCTGCCGAAGATGAAAAAAATCCCGGTGTTTCATCGCAGGCGCAAGGTCGACTGGCTCGGCGGCGTCCTGCTGATGGCCTCCGCCGTCGTGTTCCTGCTGGTCCTGACCTGGGGTGGCAACCGCTATCTCTGGCTCTCGCCGGTGATCGTGGCGATGCTTGGTGCATCCGTCGCGCTCGCCACCGCCTTCGTCTGGCATGCCCGCAACGCCGAAGAGCCGTTCCTGCCGTTGTCGCTGCTGGGCGGCACGGTCGTGCCTTACGCGATGGCCGCCGGCGGTTGCGCGCTCGGCGCGATCGTCGGACTGACCGTGCATCTGCCGCTCTATTATGAGGTGGTCTACCATCTCAGCGCAAGCGAAGCCGGGCTCGCGCTGATTCCGCTGGCCGCGATCTCGACCTGTGGTGCGGCAATAGCCGGCCGGACCATGGCGCGCGCCAAGCACTACAAGCGCGTCGCCATCGCCGGAACGTCGGTGGCCGCGGTTTGCGGATTGATGATGGCGCTCACCACGCTGCCGCTGTGGGGGCTATTGCTCCTGCTTTCGGTATTTGCCCTGGGGCTCGGCACGGCATTTCCGATCAGCGTGGTGTCGCTGCAGAATTCGGTGGCGCGCGCGCAGGTCGGCACCGTGACGGGTGCGATGAATTTTTTCCGCGCGCTGATGGCGTCCTTCACGGTGGCGGCGTTTGCCGCGATCCTGCTGATGGCACTGGGCGCGGACATTTCGCTCGCCGGCGAACATCGCGGTCCGGTGAATTCGATCCAGGTCGCCGACATGATCAGCGCGTTCCGCTATGTATTCGGCGCAGCTGCCGTGCTTCTCGCCACCGCTGGGCTCTCCATGGTAGCGATGGAAGAACGGCCGCTGGCGGGTCCCGCGACGCCTCCGCCGGAGATGGCGGAGTAGGGCGCTTGGTTGGCCTGCGCCAACCTGGCGTCGATCTCCCCGCGCAGCAGGGCGAAATCGATCGGCTTGGCCGGCAGGTCGGCGGCGCCCACTGGCGATTGTCTTGCGCCTGGTATCGGGGTCACCGTAGGCGGTGACCATGATGACGGGAAGGTCCGGCCGCTGCAGCGCCAGGTCTTCGTCGATGAAGGGCGCGAGGCGGTCACGATCGACGATAAGCGCACCGGATTATTCTATTCCGGGCGCATCTCGGCCAGCATTGTCACCCCTTATATGGGACGTTTGAAGTCAAGTGCTAATTTCATGGTGCTTCCTTTTTCGTGCCATTCGTATTGGCGATTGGTGGTGATCGGCCGAAGCCGATCGACCCCCACGAGTCAGGCGGCGGCCGATCACTTGACTTAAAGACAACAAAGCGACACGAGGCGGAGCCCGCTTCAAGTTGACGATGGTTGTAAAAAACCGACCGCCACATCCTTATATACGGTGGATCCGTTGGATCCGAACCATGATGCAACTATGCGCATCGAAGGCGAGGCTCCGAAGCAGCAGCAGCCCATTCTTTTTCCCGGTGCAGAAACCATGGGGGACGGCGGGCTACCGCTACCTCGGATCGTTTTTTGGCCGTTTCGTCGCTATGCGCGCCGAGGTGCCAAAATTTCTTCTTCCTTCCTGTTGCCGATTACGCCGCTGAATGCAGCCTGAAGCCTTCCGGTATGACGCCGTCATTCGCATAGCGCCACAGGGCAATGATGAGCTTGCGGGCAAGCGCTACAATCATCGGCTTGCGTGATCCCTTTGCATTCTCGGTGCGTTGTTTGAACCATTGTACCAGAGCACTGTCGGGCTGGAACTTCACCATGCGCCAGGCCAGCTGGATCATGATTTTACGTACCCGCGCGTTGCCCGAGCGGGAAAGGCCCTTTTCTCGTCGCTTCGAACCGCTTTCATCCGGTGAGCCGGTCAATCCGGCATAACGGGCTACAGCTTTGCGGTCGCGTAATGTTCGGGACAGAAGCTCATGCACCAAAAGATCGGCCGTCTCCCAACCAAGCCCGTAAATCCGTACCAGCAGATAAACCATCCTGTTCGCAAGAGCCTCCGGCTTTTGTTCAAACTGCTGCAGCCGGGTCTGCTCGATTGCTTTGATTTGTTCCTTGATGATCTTCAACCGCTCCATGTCCCGTCGAAGGGCGGCGATCGTGTTGGGCGGCAAGGACTTGCCCTCTGGTGTGCGAACAGTTTCCAGCTTCACCCTTGCCTTGCGCAGCTTGGGATTGAAGTTACGGACGCCAAACTGGATCAAGGCTGATTTCATGCGATTGACCACACGGGTTTGTTCATGGACCAATCCCTCGCGCTCACGATGCGGGCGTTTGGCATCCTCTTCCTCCATGGTCGGGACAATCGCCACGGTGCAATGGCCACGCTCACCACGTAGCCAACCAAGGAAGCCGCGCTTCAACATCGCCGTATCGAGCCGATCCGTTTTAGCTCGCCGATGTTCGCGGGATACGGCCACGCTGGTGGCGTGGATGACATGCGCATCGATGCCGCGTTCCCGCAGCCAGCGAGCCAGCCAGAAGCTATCGCGCCCAGTCTCGTACGCCACGGCAATCCGGGTGATCGGCCTTCCGGCCTTAATTGCTTCGTCCCGCCAGCCATGCAGCAGTTTCAGCAGGTCTTCCGGGTTCGGCTCCAATTTCTTCAGCGGTTCCCGGCTAACACCCGGTATCAGCCCGGCGACCAGCCAGTTTGATAGACCGAGTTCAATGACCGCGATCAGTGTGTTATCCTGCATGAAGGCGGCGGGACTGGCTTTACTGTTGTCGTGGGGTTTCTGCATTCGGAGCTCCGTCAATTGCAAGTTGATCGAAGCGACGATTTTACAGCTGTCTCGCCGCTTGCCCCATAGCATCTTTTTCTGAGGTGCAGCATTATCAGCCGGTCTGGGAGACTTACGTCCCCGGCCGCGACACTTCGGTCTCCTTGCTGGTGATGAATTCCAGGAGCACCGGCACGCCTTCCTGTGTCTTCTGGATGCCGCGCTTGATGGAGGGAACGATGTCTTCCGGTTTTGTCACCCGCTCGCCATAGCCGCCGAAGGCGCGGGCCATCGCGGCATAGTCGCCGGAGATATCGGTCGAACGATATTTCTCGGTCGAGATCGGCATCACCTTCAATTCGATCGCCATGGAGAAATTGTTGAGCAGAATAGACATGATCGGGATGCGCTCCCGCACCGCCGTTTCGAAATCCATGCCGGTGAAGCCGATCGCCGCGTCGCCCCAGACATTGATGCAGAGTTTTTCCGGCTTGGCGAGCTTGGCGCCCATCGCGAGCCCCAGTCCGTAGCCGAGCTGCGTGGTCTTGCCCCAGCCGAGATAGGACAGGGGTTCGACAGCTTTCCAGAACGGCGAGAGCTGGTCGCGCGGACTGCCGGCATCATGGGTGATGATGGTGTTGTGGATGTCGACGGTGTGCTGCAGGTCCCACAGCACGCGATAGGGATTAAGCGGCGCGTCGTTATGGGTGAGCTTCGGCATCCATTTCGCCAGCCACTCCTTGTGCGAGGCCGCGATCTCGGCCGCGACTGCACTCGCGTCGCAATCCGACGCTACAGTCTTGCCGATCTCTTCCAGGAGCGCATCGAGCACCAGGCCGGCATCGCCGATCAGACCGATCCTCGCCTCGACATCCTTGTTGAGATGGTTGGGATCGAGTGTCGAATGGATGATGGTCTTGCCTTTCGGCATGGCAATGCCGAACGAGGTCTCGGTGAACGAGCAGCCGATGCCGAAGATCACGTCGGCTTCGCCAAGAAATTTCGGCACAGCGCGCGGCACGGCAAGGCCGCCCGAGCCCAGCGACAGCGGATGTGTCTCCGGGAATGACGACTTGCCGCCGAGGCTGGTGGTGACGGGGATGGCAAGGCGTTCGGCGAGCCGTTTCAGTTGCGGCCAGGCCCTGGCGTAGTGCACGCCCTGGCCGGCATAGATCACCGGGCGCTTGGCTGATATCAACAGGCCCGCTGCTTCCTTCACATGTACGGGATCGGCCCCGTAACGGGTGCGCAGCACCGGCGTGTAGTCCAGGGGCTCCGGCACCTCCTCGTTCCACATATCGGCGGGGATCTCGACGATCACAGGGCCGCCGCGGCCGTTCTTCAATTTGGTGAAGGCGCGCCGGAAGATGTTGCCGACTTCGGCCGCGATGTTGATCGGCTCGGACGACTTTGAGAACGCCTTCATCGCCTGGCTCGAATTGAAGTTCGGTTCGATATTCGACAGCCGCCGCGCATAGCCCATCGGCAGCACCAGCACGGGCACCGATTCGCCAAAGCATTGCGCCACGCCGCCCATGGCGTTCTCCGCGCCCGGCCCGTGCTGCATGCAGAACGCGCCGATGCTGCGGCCTGACGTGACGCGGGAGATCGCATCCGCCATGTGCAGCCCGATCCGCTCCTGCCGAACCATTACCGGACGGATGTCGGCGTTGGCTGCGTGCTCGATGAGATGATTGACCGGATAGCCGCAGAGAATCTCGATGCCCTCGCGCTTCATGATTTCCGCAATCGCCGTGCCGAGCTTCATGGCCGTCTCTCCCTTGCGCAGGCGGGGTTGATCCCAACCGATTTGCCACAGTTGGAACAGGATTTTGCGGGTCGGTAAAGCGCGAGCGGCGCATATCCGCGGAAGTGCAGATATGCGTTTGGCGTTCGGGGGGCCGTCGGCGCGGAATGCCGCCAGCCAATTCGCCAGAGAATATTCTTGCTGCCGGCACCCCTATTGTCGGGCGAAAGTCGGTCATCGCACCGCGGTTCTACGGCAGGGCGTGACCAAAAAATCACAACCGGCCACGAAGTGAACCCGCGTCACCCGCCTGTCATTGCCGCCGGGAATTTTTAGTTTAGCACTTACACATGCGGGTGCATGAATCGCGGGCACAGGAGACGTCCATGACATCGGTGCGAACCCTAATTCTCGGTACGGCGGCGGGGCTGATGGCCATCAGCGGCGCGCAAGCTGCCGATCTTCCGGTAAAGGCCAAGGCCGTCGAGTATGTGAAGATCTGCTCGCTCTACGGCTCGGGCTTCTTCTACATCCCGGGCACCGACACCTGCATCAAGCTGGGCGGTTATCTGCGCGTTGACACCACGTTCGACGGCGGCGTTCACGGCCAGCCGGCCTGGAGCGGCGATCTTGGTCAGCAAAACCGCTATGCCAACAATTTTGTCGACCGCTCCCGCCTGGCGCTGACGATTGATACCCGCACCGCCACCGAATACGGCGTAGTCCGCACCTTCGGTCAGGCCGACATCCAGTTCACCACCTTTGGCGGAAGCACCGCCAACCCGGCGTCGATCAGTACCACAGCGCCGGTAGGGGGGGTGCAGCTGCTTGATACGCCCGGCGGCGGCTATGTGGCGACTGAGTACCTTTTCCTTCAGTTCGCCGGGTTCACCTTCGGCAAGTCCGCCTCGGCGTACGCCTCGCCCTGGCAGGGGTTCCCGGGCAACAACTCGTCAAATCTGCTCGGCGGCCAAAATACCGATACCGGCGTGAACAACATCCAGTACACAGCGCAGTTCGGCAACGGTGTGTCCGGCAGCATCGGTCTTGACGATCCGACGGTGTGGGACCGCACCAATGTTTTCAATTTGTCACTGCCGCTGAATGCCACGCTGAGCTCCGGCAACGCCTACGCCGGCACTCATGCGCCTGAGGTGGTCGGCAACATCCGCGTCGATCAGGCTTGGGGTCTATTCCAGATCTCCGGCGCGGCGCATGAGGTGAACGGCTCGTACAACACCCTCAACACCGCGGCAGTTCCCGCCGGTGCCACCGGGCTCGCGGGCGCGTCCCCGACCGCGTTTTCTGAAATCAGCGGTCATCCCGATACCAAGTGGGGCGGCGCCGTCATGGCGGCCTTAAACCTGAAGAATCTGCCAACGGGTGCCGGCGACGACATCAAGGTCGATGCAAGCTACGCGAAGGGAGCGACGAAATACGTGATCGCCACCTCCGGAACTTCACCGAGCTTTGCGATGTTCGGCGGCAGCAGCATTCCTGCCGCTTATCAGAGCATCGGCTTCGGCGCGACGACTGACGGTGTCTATCTTCCCGTGCTCGCCGGCGGCGACGGTTCGCTGCATCTGACCGAATCTTTCGGTATGCGCGGCGCGTTCAACCACAACTGGAATCCGTATTGGAGCAGCAGCCTCTATGGCAGCTATTCTGCGGTTCGCTATGACGGCGCCGCCAAGGCGTTTATGTGCGCCAACTACACGACTCCGGGCAAGGCCGTCAGCGCCGACTTTGTCTGCAATCCCGACTTCAATGTCTCCCAGCTCGGCGTGGTCACCCGCTGGACGCCGGTCAAGAACCTGACGTTCTCGGGTGAAGTGCAGTGGTTCCACCTCGACCAGAAGTTCGCGGGCACAGCGGTTCTCGGACCGTCGGCTCCGCAGCCGACCGCGACCTACCAGTTCAAGGATCAGAACACGGTCTTCCTGGAGCTTCGCGTTCAGCGTAACTTCTGATCGCGGGGCGAGCCTCAAGAAGATCGAAGCCGCAGCGGCCTCGCTGCGGCGATCGAGCATCGGGATGTCGGGCGGAAGACGTATTGCCTGATAGGGCCTCGCGTCGAAGTCTGCATCGCCGCTATCAATCGCTGTTCATCGGTCTCCTCGTAGAGGAGGCCGACGAAGTTTATTCCAGATCCGCGTTTCTGCGCTGGCATGCGTTTCCTCCGCAGGACGGGGCGATCAGTCGACCCTGTGAGGCTGGGGCGTAAACCCACGTGAGTTTTCTGCCCGCACGACTGCCGGCGAAATCAGGCCTGGTCCTTAATCGATCGTTCATCCTTTCGGTCAATGCGCCGTCAACCAATACCGCCTAGGGTGCTGCGAGGATATTCATCAGCATCGTCTGAATCTTTTGAGTAGGGGGTTTGAATGCGATCGCTGCTCTCAAGATTTTCGGACGATCAATCCGGCGCGACGGCCATCGAATATGCCTTGATTGCGATGGGCATAAGCATAGTGATCGTCGCTGCGGTCAACGGCGTGGGCACGATCCTCAACAACACATTCGTCTCGGTGAGTACGTCGCTGAAGTAACGATGGACAGCAGGGATTGAAGCCCGTGGTCACTGGCGCTCTGCCTCGGCATTCAACGCGCGCAGCACCGCGATTCGGGCAAACATCAGCCATCCGCCGCCTGTCTCGGCGGCATTAATCAGGTTCTCGACCGCGATTTGCCAGTATTCCTCGTGCTGAACATCAGCGGGTAATTTCATGACGTAGTCGGCGGCGTGCTGCAGCGTCAAAAGCTTGCGGCCGCCGCGCAAGACTATCGGATCATCGAACGGCGTCGACCAGGGCATCTCAGGCCGCGCCGTGAGGAACGGAAATCATGGTCCGCCGCCGTCGCGGTTCACCCGATCATCCGGCCTTCTTCGATCGCGCCGGAGCGCGCACCGGCTTTTCCACCTTCTTCGGCTCTTCCTTGGCGGCACGCTTGCCGCTGCCTGAGATCGGCAGCAGCATTTCGCGCTGGCCGGCGGCCGCCTTGCGCGGCTTCTTGCCCTTGGCCTTCGCAGGAGCAGGGGACTGCTTTTCGCTGGCGAGGCTGCGCTTGAGTGCATCCATCAGGTTGATGACGTTGCCGCCGGTATTCGGCGCCGCCTTCGCGGTGGTCTTCACGCCGTTGCGCTTCTGGTTGATCAGATCGATCAGCGCGGACTCGTAGCGGTCCTCGAATTGTTCGGGCTCGAAGGAGGCGGACTTCTGTTCGACGATATGCTTCGCCAGGTCGAGCATGTCTTTCGTGACCTTGACGTCCTGCACGCCGTCGAAATATTCCTTCTCGTCCCGCACCTCGTAGGGGTAGCGCAGCAGTGTCCCCATCAGGCCCTTGCCGAGCGGTTCCAGCGCTATGATGTGCTCGCGGTTGGTCAGCACCACGCGGCCGACAGCGACCTTGTTCATGGTGCGGATGGTTTCGCGGATCACCGCGAATGCGTCGTGGCCGACCTTGCCGTCCGGCACCAGATAATAGGGGCGGATCAGATAGCGGTTGTCGATATCCGACTTCGGGACGAATTCGTCGATCTCGATGGTCCGGGTCAATTCCAGCGCGATGTCGTCGAGTTCGTCCTTGGTGACCTCGATGTAGGTATCGGTATCGACCTTGTAGCCCTTCATGATGTCTTCGGCGGCGACTTCCTCGCCGCTTTCTGCGTCGACCTTGGCATATTTGATGCGATGGCCGGTCTTGCGGTTGATCTGGTTGAAGGAGACCTTTTCGGTATCCGACGTCGCGGGGTACAAGGCGACCGGGCAAGTGACGAGCGAAAGGCGCAAAAAGCCCTTCCAATTGGCGCGGGGGGGCATGGGGATACTCCGAAAACGCAACCGACGACCGATGACGATATCACCGGGGAACCCGGTTTGAAACATGGCGGGACGGTAAATCTGGCAACGGCGTTAACCGTGGCCCGCGACTAAGTTCCATCTAGAGGTTGTCGAGCCCATTGGAGTACGGCAGGTTGATTAGGCAATCTTCTGGGATTTATCGATGCTTCTGGTGACCGGCGGGGCCGGCTTTATCGGCTCGAACGTGGTGGCCGCGCTCAACGACGCCGGCCGCGCCGACGTTGCCGTGTGCGATTTTCTGGGATCCGACGGCAAATGGCGCAACCTCGCCAAACGGCAGCTTGTCGATGTCGTGCCGCCGGCGCAACTCGTGAGCTGGCTGGACGGCCGCAAGCTCGACGCCATCATTCACATGGGCGCGATTTCCGAGACGACGGCAACCGACGGCGACCTGGTCATCGAAACAAATTTCCGGCTTTCGACGCGGCTGCTCGATTGGTGCACGGAGAATCGCACGCCCTTCATCTACGCTTCGTCGGCAGCGACCTATGGCGACGGAGAGGAGGGTTTCGTCGACGATGCGTCGCTCGATGCGCTGAAGAAGTTGCGCCCCATGAACCTCTATGGCTGGAGCAAGCAATTGTTTGATCTCCTGGTCGTCGAGCGGATCAAGCAAGGCGCGCAAATGCCGCCGCATTGGGCCGGGCTGAAGTTCTTCAACGTCTTCGGTCCCAATGAATATCACAAGGGCGCGATGATGAGCGTGCTGGCGAAGCGGTTCGACGACATCAAGACCGCAAGGCCCGTGCAGCTGTTCAAGTCGCACCGGGACGGCATCGCCGACGGCGATCAGCGGCGCGACTTCATCTACGTCGAGGACGTGGTGCGGGTCATCCTGTGGTTGTTGGCGTCGGGTAACGTCAACGGCATCTTCAACGTCGGTACCGGCAAGGCGCGAAGCTTCCGGGACCTGATCGTTGCGGCGTACGGCGCGATGGGCATCCGCCCGAATATCGAATATATCGACATGCCCGTGCAAATCCGCAATAGCTATCAATACTTTACGCAGGCGTCCGTCGATCGGATGCAGGCCGCGGGCTACAATGGCGGCTTCACTTCGCTTGAAGATGCCGTTGGCGTCTATGTCAGAAATTTTCTCGATCAACCGGATCGCTATCGCTGATCGCGCAACCCGCCACAGAAGCCAGACATGTTTGATTTTGACGCGCTGTCGAAGGTCATGGTCCGCCAAACCGTATTGTGCGTCGGCGACCTGATGCTCGATGAGTTTGTTTATGGCGAGGTCTCGCGCATCTCTCCGGAAGCGCCGGCATCGGTGCTCGCGGTCAAGCGAAGTGAAACGAGTGTTGGCGGAGCAGGAAACGTTGCGCGCAACATCACTTCGCTCGGGGCGCGATGCATTTTCGTGAGTCTCGTCGGCCGCGACGCCGCCGGTGAGAAACTCGGGGCAGACCTCGCGAGCGAGAAATTGATCGAGCCGGCGTTGATCGTGGATTCTGATCGGCCGACTACCCGCAAGGTTCGGTTCGTATCCGAGCATTTTTCAACACACATGCTTCGTGCCGATTGGGAGATTGCAGCACCGGCGTCGGAAGGGATCGAACGTCAATTGATCGATACGGCCGTTGCCGCCCTGCCTCGCGCCGATATCGTGCTGCTCTCGGACTACGCGAAGGGCGTGCTGACTGCCCGGGTGGTCCGGCATATCATCGACGCGGCGCGCAAGCTCGGGAAGCGGGTCATCGTCGATCCGAAAAGCGCAAATCTCGCGATCTATCGCGGGGCGACGTTGCTGACGCCGAACCAGAAGGAATTCGCCGAGGCGACGCGCCGCCGAATCCATTCCGACGAAGATATCGCCGACGCATCGATCGAGGCGCTCCGGTCGGCCGACGCCGAGGCCGTTCTGGTAACGCTGAGCGAGCAGGGCATGACGCTGGCGCACCGAGACGGCAACCTGATCCATGTGCCGGCGCAGCCTGCCAAGGTCCGCGACGTCTCCGGCGCCGGCGATACCGTGGTGGCGGTTCTGGCGGTGGCGCTTGCGGCCAACGCCAGCTGGGAAGATGCGTTGCGCTGTGCGACGGCCGCCGCCGCCGTCGCGGTCAGCAAGCCGGGAACGGCGACGGTTTCGCTCGCCGAGCTGCGCCGCAAGATTTTGCCCCACGCATCGCTCACGGCGGAAGAAAAGATCGCCTCCAGCGCCGCCGATCTCGATGCGCAGGTAGCCGAATGGCGCAAGCAGGGGCAGCGCGTCGGCTTCACCAATGGCTGTTTTGATATTCTCCATCCCGGCCATGTCCGCGTGTTGACCGAGGCCCGCGCCGCCTGCGACCGGCTGATCGTCGGCCTCAACAGCGACGCGTCGGTGCGGCGCCTGAAGGGCGCTGACCGCCCGGTTCAGGAGGAGCGCGCCCGCGCCGAGGTGCTGGCTGCACTCGAGGCGGTCGACCTCGTCGTCCTGTTTGAGGAAGATACGCCATTGAACCTGATCTCCAGGATCAAGCCCAGCGTGCTGGTGAAGGGCGGCGATTACACCCGCGAGCAGGTGGTCGGTCATGAGATCGTCACGGCCTACGGCGGAGAGATCGTTCTGGTGGATATCCTCCAGGGACACAGCACGACGTCGCTGGTCAAGCGCGCGCGCGACAACAAGGCCTGAACGCCAGTTCCCTCGCTCGGTGCGGCTTCGAGTCGCTCGTGCTTGGACCACAGGCACTCCGTGAGAGTCGAATCAAAATCGGCATTACTGTTGGGCCGGCGCGTCGTCATCACCGCATTCAGGGCCGGAACATGATCCCAAATCATGCGTTGCTTCCCGACAGAGAAAGCCAAAAAATCGCTGGCATTTGCAGACACCAACTGAAACGAGGTCGCGCATGGCAACGCACCGAGATGGGCGGATCGTCGAAACCACAACTGAAGCGCGTCAGGGAGAGCCCGGCCCCTCCGTAGCTGCGCTGCTGACGGTGTCGACCGGGCTCGCGGTTTTGATCCTGGGCGTTGTTTGGTTCGTGTTTTTCAGCACCTGAGGCGGCGACGGGCACGGTGAGGGCGAGCTGCACGAAATTTCTGCGCGTGAACGATCTTTTTGGCGCCGGGGATCATGATGTCGTCACAACTTTGGAATGAAAATATCAGACGGACAATAGGGACGACTTGCATGCTTCCTGCTCTGATCTTGGCTTCCACTTTCCTCGCCGGCTTCCTTCTTGGTTACGTCGCGCGCGCATGGCGTTCGCACAAGCGCCGCACGCACTACCTGATGTATGCGCCTTATCAATCGAGATCATCACAGACCAGCGCGTTTGGTCATGCTCGCCGCGCGTTTTGAGCACGCGGTGATCAAGATCTTGCGAAGAGGCGCCAGTGGCCCCAGTCTTGCTGAATAGGCTTGTCGACGGGCGCCCTGCGTCGTTCGCCCGGTCGGATGGTGGAAGTTTCTTCGTCAGCATGAACGGCCACGAACGGGCGGTTTCGCGCGACCTGTGGCGATCGCTTCCGGAGCTGGAAGCCGCTGAGCGCGATCTCGCTCATCACGTTGCATCGGCCCGAACGAGGCCTGGTAGCACGATCCGCGCCGGACATCGCGTCAAGATCGCACGGAGGCACCGTAGACTGGATTATCGGGTTCGATTGTCGCTGTCCGGTCCCTGGATCACAAACGAGTTGTCGCCGAATGATTGATCGTAGAAATGATTCTCCGCGACGCTACTTTGTCGATGGCCACGGACGGCGCGTGCTGGTTGGCCTGACGATCGAGGAGACCGTCGAGTTCGAGAGGTTGGATGGGCTCGCAACCCTGAACGGCGGAAATGTGTTGTTGTGGCAGGAACCTGACCTTCCTGCCGCCAACCCGCAAAGGCGCTGGCTGGAGCTCTACACCAAGCACGACTCGGCCTGGGCCCAATGGATGGCCGAGAGGCGGCAGCCCAAGAGAGAAAATTTACCCTTCCTTAACTAAGTTCGAGCGATTTTTACCTGTTGCCCCTGCAGTCTGATGGGACAGGCCAAAATGTTTCAGTCGTTCTTGCGAACTCGTGCGCAAAACTATATCCGGGCGCGCCTGGGTGATGATAGCTTTAAGGCACGTTCAGCGGAACGGGACGCTGAAACAGACCGGGAGCGGATCGGCTCGATCGTTGCTTCGATTGAAGCGGCTATTCAGGCGGCGGAGAGTGAACAAGCCGGCTTAAGTCGTCGGGTGGATGACGTTTTGGCGCGTGCCGCCGTGACGTTCGGCAACGGAACCGACGAATATCTGGAGCGCGAAGCGCTCGATAATCACCACCAGGATCTGTTCACTGCCGAGATGTTGAACGGGCAGCGGCGCCTCAAGGAGCTGGCAACCGAAATCGCCCACTTCAAGTTCGTCAAAGCGGCCATGCTGAGCCGATTCCCCGACTACAGGGCACCGGGGCCGAGCAATTGATCACCCGACCCTTATTGGGCCGCCCCGCGTGGGGACGGCGCAGGCAGCGCGTTTAAGGTTTCAATATCCGTTGTCCGACTCGGTCAAGCCGCGGTCGCGGCTGCATGCAATCGAGCTTGATAGTTAGCGTAGCTTCGATAGGAATATCCATTCCCGTATGGGATCCGTTGGCTCGATGTCCAGCAGTCCGTTCAGGGCGGCTTGTCCGCTCGCCGGTCGGGGTGGGCCCGAGCGCGAGGCTCTTTGATAGAGGTGGGAAGCGGTGTCGTCAGACAGTTTGCTCGTCACGGGTTGCGCGGGGTTCGTTGGCTTTCATTTCGCAAGGCGTCTGCTGGAAGCCGGCAAGCCTGTCGTCGGTCTCGACAATCTCAACGACTATTACGATCCGGCGCTCAAGCTGGCGCGCCTTGACCTTCTCGAGAAGTATCCCGCATTTACGTTCCTGAAGCTCGATCTTGCCGATCGCGCGGGAATGAAGGCGGCGTTCGAACAGTTTCGGTTTTCGGTCGTCGTGCATTTGGCTGCTCAGGCCGGCGTCCGATACTCGCTGCAAAATCCTCACGCTTATGCTGACTCCAATCTCGAAGGCTTCATCAATATTCTGGAGGGATGCCGGCATGCTGGTTGTCGGCATTTGCTGTTTGCATCATCGTCGTCGGTCTACGGCGCCAACACCAAGCTGCCGTTCTCCGTGCATGACAACGTGGATCATCCGATCAGCCTGTATGCCGCGACGAAAAAGGCAAACGAGTTGCTGGCGCACTCCTATAGCCACCTCTATGGCCTTCCAATAACGGGCCTCCGGTTCTTTACGGTGTACGGACCCTGGTACCGGCCCGATATGGCGCTGTATCTCTTCGCCAGAGCGATTACCGAAGGGCGTCCGATCAACCTGTTCAATCAGGGCAATATGCGGCGTGATTTTACTTACGTTGATGACGTCGTTGAAGCGATGACCAGGATCGTCGATCGTCCGCCTCAGGGTGATCCGAAATGGTCAGGAGAAAATCCCGATCCGGGTTCGAGCCGCGCGCCGTGGCGGATCTATAACATCGGCAACAACAGGCCCGAAGAACTCATGCATGTCGTTGCGCTGCTGGAAAAAGGCCTGGGCCGCGCCGCGGAAAAAGTCCTGCTTCCGATGCAAGCCGGTGACGTGCTCGAGACCTTCGCAGACGTGGATGATCTGGCGCGGGATATCGGCTTCAGGCCCCAAACCTCGATCGAGGACGGCATCGAGAAGTTCGTGGCCTGGTTTCGGGACTACCATCGGCCCTGAGGCTGAACTTGCCGTCGCCTGGCCTCAGCAAATCCGCACGAAGTCGTCAGGCTTCCGTTCCCTGTCGGGCGCTCCCTGAAATCGAAAGAGGCCGCGATTGGTTGATACGACATCGCCCGGCCTCAGACTATCATCCTCAAGTACCCGCCGGGACACATCTTCAGCCAATTCATCAGCTGTCGGCGCTTGCGGCACGAGGTGCCTGCGTTCGCGCCGGATGGTTTCCGATTGTTCACGGGCGGCCTTGAGCTGAGTTTGCCACTGCTCCCGGCTGATCTGCGAAGGATCCTGTTCAAAGGCCTCCTGCGCATGGCCTCTGATTGGCAACGACAGCCCACAAAGCGCGATCGACCCGATGAACCGGGTCATCCGTCGACGATAGCCGTCCACTGAACTAAAAGGAGATCGAGGAAGCCGCGGCTACGAACTGCCGCGGCGCGGTCGTTTGCAGAGGCCGCGAATTAAACGCCGCCGGTTTGTTGATTGCGCCCGACGCTTTCGTATCGAAATCCGTGTGCGATCACTTCGTCGGCCCGATAGATGTTGCGCAGGTCGACGATCACCGGGCATGCCATCTCCTGCTTCAGTCTTGGCAAATCGAGAGCCCGGAACTGCTCCCACTCGGTTACGATCACCAACGCGTCGGCGCCCTCGGCGCAGCTATACGGCCCGTCGCAATAGGTGACATCGGACAACTCCGAGCGTGCCTGCTCCATGCCTTCCGGATCATAGGCCTTGATCTTCGCGCCCAGATCCTGAAGTGCCGTTATAAGCGGGATGGAGGGTGATTCCCGCATGTCGTCGGTATTGGGTTTGAAGGTGAGGCCGAGCAGGGCCACGGTTTTGCCGCGCAGCGAACCGCCAAAGACCGATGCTACCTTGCGGGCCATGGCGCGTTTGCGGTTCTCGTTCACCGCGAGGACGGCTTCGACGATCCGAATCGGCGCTTCATAGTCCTGCGCCGTCTTGATCAATGCGCGCGTGTCCTTCGGAAAACACGAGCCGCCGAAACCGGGACCGGCATGTAGAAACTTGGAGCCGATGCGATTGTCCAATCCGATTCCACGCGCGATCTCCTGGACATCGGCGCCAACCTTTTCCGCGAGGTCGGCAATTTCGTTGATGAAGGTGATCTTGGTCGCCAGGAACGCGTTCGCCGCATATTTGGTGAGTTCGGCGGTACGACGGCCCGTGAACAGAACGGGCGCCTGATTCAGGTAGAGCGGGCGATAGATCTCGGCGATAACCTTGCGCGCGCGCTCGTCGTCGGTGCCGACCACGATGCGGTCGGGATGCTTGAAGTCGCGGATCGCCGCGCCTTCACGCAGGAACTCCGGGTTCGAGGCGACCGCGATATCGGCCGACGGATTGGCTTCGCGGATCAGCCGCTCGACTTCGTCGCCGGTGCCCACTGGCACCGTCGATTTGGTGATCACAACGGTAAAGCCCTTGAGACCGGTCGCGATCTCGCGGGCCGCAGCGTAGACGTAGCTTAGGTCGGCATGGCCATCACCACGCCGCGACGGAGTACCGACCGCAATGAAGACGGCCTCTGAATTGCTCACCGGTTCTGTAAGTTCGGTGGAGAATGTCAGCCTTCCCGCGCGGACGTTGGTTTCAACCAGCCGGTCGAGATCTGGTTCGAAGATCGGTATTTCCCCGCGCTGAAGCGCAGCGATTTTGTCCGCGTTCTTGTCGACGCAGGTGACCTGGTGGCCGAAATCCGCAAAGCAAGCTCCGGAGACCAGGCCGACGTAACCCGTCCCCACCATTGTTATTCGCATGCTAAACCCTAGGAAAGACGCAGCTACTGATTGAGCGGATGTTGATCAGGTCCCGAAAATCAGTATTCAAGGACCCGTTCAGGATAGGCTGGATTTTCGTAGCGAACGTAAGTGCGGTTGGCGCCGTAATAATAGTGGGGCTCGCCTTTGGTGCGGGGATCGAAGGCCGACGAGTAGGCCTGTTCGAGCGAGCGATGCCTAACTTGAACGGCGATTGGACAACCACAACGTGGGCCGCAATAGGGATTCGGCCCGCGATCGATCTGCAGCACGCGGCCTGCAACGCGCTCGTGCCGCGGATGGACCGCGTAATCGGCAGCGTGGGCCGGCATTGCTGAAGAGATCGCACCCGAGGCGAGCACGAGAAGGCCGAGAAGAGACCGCGACATAGCTATTGTTCCCTGATTGCAGCCGATCTTAGACGCTCGAACCGCGACGAGCAACTGGACTCGTGTTGTCCGCGCGCAGTCTTGCAGAGAGTGATGACAATATAATGCCCAAATCATCATCGATTGAGGCCCGCTTCCTGGCCACGCAATGTCGCGAGGAACGGGGGATCGATCGATCGGATGGCGTCGTCCAGAAAGGCTTTGCCGGGGGTGGATGCGCGCCTATAGGCTGAAGCCACGGCAGGCCTCAATTCGGGCCGTCTTAGCAGGATGAGGCGAACGTCGCCTCTCGCGAGTTCCCTGACGTCGGGATCGGCGAGAGCGTTGGATGAGGTTGCGATATCCAATCGCACCGCCATTAGCCGCGCGTCGTTTGGCGCAGTAAAATAGCCCATTTTCAGTGCTTCGATCAGCATCGGATCGCGCGGATTTTTCTGGGATTTGAGAAGCGCCAGCGCCAGCCACAATTCGGGATGATAGGGCGCAACCGACAGCGCTTGTTTCGCTCGAGCCTGCGTGTCGGTATTTCGGGCCGATTCTTTCGGCGTTGATCGTTCGCTGCCTGATTGAAGGGTTTGAAGCGCTAGGATCAGCGCGTGATTGCTTTCCAGGTCAGAACGAAACGGCGAGACGATTTCCAACCAGCCTGGAACGGCAGCAGCCGAAGGTGAGCTGATCTTCGCCGGATCGGACGGGAACGGCGGCTGATCCAGCGAACTCAATTCCGCCAATGTCGACGCGGCGGCGTGAACGCCGACAACCAGACCGAGAGTCACCAGCATGACACGAAACATCTTGATCGGGTCCTCAAGCGGACGCGCAAACCAGATAGCGGTCCGCTTCATTCAAAGGGCAAGCATGCTGTCGCCTTGAATGGTCATCAGCGTCAGATTGCCGGTCGCGTAGGCGCCGGTGTCGATGTTGGCGCGGTTGAAGCGGATGTCCGGCTCGCGGACCGGCGTGTGGCCGTGAACGATATATTTTCCGAAATGCTCTTCGCTGGAAAGGAATTCGTCGCGAATCCAGAGGAGGTCGCGCTCCTGCTGCTCGGCTAGCGGTACCCCGGGTTTTACCCCGGCGTGAACGAAGAAAAAATCGCCGCAGACAAAGCGCAGCCGAAGACTGTTGAAAAACCTTCGCTGGTGCGCCGGGATGTTCAATGCGAGTTGACTGATCAATTCCGATTGCTCGGCGGCATCGGGATTTAGCGACGGTCGCAACCCGTATGAGGTCAGGGTCTGCAGGCCGCCATACTGCTTCCAGCTTTCCAGCTGGGACGGGTCCTTGAGGACGTCGAACAGGAACGCTTCATGGTTTCCTTTGAGGAAAATCGACGAATGCTTGCGGCCGCGCTCGATCAGCAGGTCGATGACCTGGCTGGAGCCGGGGCCGCGGTCGATGTAATCGCCCAGGAACACGTGGATCGCGCGCATTGAGCCGAGAGTTTCAAGGTCTCTGTCGATGACGGTGAACATTTGCTGCAGCAGTTCGGCGCACCCGTGGATGTCGCTGATCGCGTAGACACGGACTCCGTCCGGAAGTCTCGGCTTGCGGATTGCTCGCTTTGATCGCGAAAGTTTCAGCATCTGTCTGATTTTAAGTACCTTTGCGCCTCGGGTCGGCGACGGTGCGAACGGATATGGTAAAGGATCTGATCACGATAACCGTAACGTTTGTTTCGACTTGATGGATCAAACCGCCCAGAATTTCAAATCGTTTTGTCTAGCGTTCCCTTCAACGGACATGTGGGGAGCCAAGCATGCGCAGGATTTCGACGGTGGTTGCGGTGGCGGTCGCGGGGACGATCATTGGGTTTCAGCCGGTCGGGGCGGGACTGCTGGGCATGCCCATGGGACTGCAATCCGTGGTCCAGCACATCAAGTTTGAAAGGCCGACGCTTGCCCCCATGGCGTATACGGAGTTTTGTATCCGCTATCAGGATCAGTGCCGTCAGAAGACGGTGTTCCGGGGCGGTCCGGTCGATCTCACCGCGGAACGTTGGGCGGACCTGAGAGAGATTAACCGGAGTGTCAACCAGGACATCGTGCCGGAGCGCAATGAACGGGGGCTGGCCGGCGAGGCCTGGCTGATCAATCCAAATCGCGGTGATTGCAACGATTATGCGGTGAGCAAACGCCACGAGTTGCTCCAGCGCGGCTGGCCCGCGCGCGCGCTGTTGCTGAGCGAGGTTGTGACCAATTCAGGAGAACATCACCTTGTTCTCGTCGTGCGTACCCGCAGCGGCGATCTGGTTCTCGATAATCTGACGGTCCAGATCAAGCCTTGGTCGCGCGTGCCTTACCGCTGGGTTCGTATTCAGATGCCGAATGAGAGCCGGTTGTGGGCCACGATCGCGGGCCGCGGCGTCTAAGTTTCATTTGATGCCGCTGGCTCGGCCCACGCTCTGCGACAGGCCGAGCCCGACCATCACCGCGACGACGATCTGGACGGTGGTGTTCAGCAGGCTTGAATCGCAAAAGGCCTCGCCAAGCGTCACCAACACGGCGCCGGCCGCTGCGGACGCGAAAAAAGCGTCGCGTCCGCGCCTGACGGCGCCGCGAAAGACGAAGACAAAGAGCTGAATTGCGAAAGCGGCAAGGATAAAAAGCGCCGGTTTCCCCCATTCGATAGCGATCGAGATCGCGGTGGAGGGTGGTCCAAGCGCCGGCGCGCTGCCGAAATCCTGGTAAGTCGGCACCAGTAATCTGTACGTTCCGACCCCGTTTCCCAACCACGGGGTGTCAGCGATGGCGCGCTTGGCCAGCGCGAGAGACTCGGCCGTGGAGGAGGCCGCAAATCCCTCAATTGCCCCCGAGACTGGGTGTAATCGCGGGACAATGATGGCAGCCGCAATCCCCGCTAGGGTCACAAACAGAACTACCGCGAGCCACGACCTGAATGCGAGGCGACGAACGATCACGACAAAGAGCATCGCAACGGATCCGATCGCTGTTGCCGCCTGGACGCCGCCGGGGGCAAGGCTCTTGATCGCCGCTAACGCAACTGCGAGCCCGCAGAGGCCGAGCGCGAGCCGGATCCTCAGGGGCGTCGAAAATGTATCCGCGCTATCACTCCGGCTTAAGAACCGTTCGAACACCATGATGATGATTGCGCCATTGGCAATTGCCGCCAGTGCCGACATGGCGACAAAGGGGGCTGCCGCGCTGCCCGCCGACGGAATCATCCCGGCAAACATGTCGAGGCGTACGGCCAGAACCTCCGCGGACATGAAGGTCGTCACCGTGCTCAGGACCAAGAGGAGCGTTTCAGCCCTGCGCCGGTCTCTCGCCACGATCGTCGCGGAGACCATCAAGGCCAGCATGGTCAAATAGAGGATCATGCTTTGCAGGGTGGCGCCCGGATCGACACTGACGTGACCTGCCAGTGAAGCGTCGCCCAGCGCCGTCGAAAAATCCCCTCGGCAACGTACAGACCGCAAAGCCCGGCGCGGTATTTCCGGCCCAGTTGAGCGCGTTGTCGGGTTTCACCGTCAACTATGACGTCGCCTATCAAGGCAACATGGATGGATTTGACGTCTCCTTCGATATTTGGCTGACCAGTCAGCCTAACGGCGGCGCCTCGACCATCACAAACGAAGTGATGATCTGGGTACACAAGGGAGGTTTAAGCGCCGTCGGAGATCTGGTCGGTACCTACCGGGATGGCAATATCTCGGCGCAGATCTATCACGGCACCAGCCATGGCCGGGCCGTATACGGCGGTCATTCTCGACACGGATCTCCCAAAGGGCAGCATCGACGTCAACGGCATCCTGACCAAGCTGCAGGGTCTCGGCATCGTGTCCGCGAATGAGTACCTGGCGTCGATCGAATTGGGTGCGGAAGTCGCTTCGGGAGCCGGATCGCTAACCATCAACAACCTGGATTTTCTCGTCAAGACCACTGACCCTCTCGGCGCCACGACGACAACGACGGTTACAGGAACGGGTACGTCGAGCACGGTGACCGATCCAGGCACGACCTCGGTACCCGTAATCGGCTCGTTCTCGCCCGACACCAACGTGGTCGGCGACGGCATTACCAACGCCAACCACGTCACGTTGAAGGGGGGGCACCTGTCGTCGGCAGCACCGTTGAAATATATGATGGTGGGGTCAAGATAGGTACTGCGATCACCGGCGCTGACAACGCGTGGTCGTTCACGACCGCGACGCTGGCCGACGGCACTCATGTTTTCACCGGCAAGATGATTGACGCCGCTGGAAATGTCAGTGCGGCGTCCGCGCCATTGAATGTCACGGTTGACACCGTCAAGCCCGATGCGCCGATTTTGCTCTCAATTACTCCGGACAGCAACGTGGTCGGCGATGGCATCACCAACGTCAACCAGATCACCCTGAACGGCGCGGCCGCTCCCGGCGGCACCGTTCAGATATTCGAAGGTCGCAACCAGATCGGCACTGCCGTCGCCAACAGCAGCGGCCTCTGGTCCTTTGCGACCGCCACGTTGGTCGATGGCAATCATACCTTCACCGCCAAGGCGATCGACACTGCAGGTAATCTAAGCATAGCTTCCGGCGCATTGAACGTGACGATCGATACGATTGCACCGAACAAACCCAATTTTACCGGCTTCGCTCCCGACGGCCACCGCGTCGCCAGCGGCCCCACCAACGTCACCCACGTCACCCTGAAGGGAGGCGCCCTGGCCAACAGCACCGTCAAGATATTCGATGGCACCACCCAGATCGGTACCGCAACCGTCGACGGCAACGGCGTCTGGTCGTTCGTGACCGCAACCCTCTCCGATGGCAATCACTCCCTCACCGGCAAAACCATGGATACGGCCGGCAATCTCAGCGCGGTCTCTGCGGCGCTGAACATAACCGTTGACACGGTCAGCCCCGATGCGCCGGCACTGCTGTCGTTTACGCCTGATAGCAACGTGGTCGGCGATGGCATCACCAACGTCAACCAGATCACCCTGAAAGGGGCGACGGCCGCCGGCGGCACCGTCAAGATATTCGACGGCGCCATCCTGATCGGCACCGCGGTCGCCGACAGCAGCGGCCTCTGGTCCTTTGCGACCGCGGCGCTGGCCGATGGCAATCATACCTTCACCGGCAAGGCGATCGATGCGGCCGGCAATTTCAGCGCGGCTTCCGGCGCGTTGAAAGTGACGGTCGATACGGTTGCACCGAACAAGCCCAATTTTACCGGCTTCGCGCCTGACGGCCACGTCGTCGCCAGCGGCCCCACCAATGTCAACCAGGTCACCCTGAGTGGAGGCGCGGCGGCCAACAGCACCATCAAGATATTCGATGGCACCACCCAGATCGGTACCGCAACCGTCGACGGCAACGGGGTCTGGTCGTTTACGACCGGAAACCTCTCCGACGGCAATCACTCCCTCACCAGCAAGGCCATGGATGCGGCCGGCAATCTCAGCACGGCCTCTGCGGCGCTGAACATAACCGTTGACACGGTCAGCCCCGATGCGCCGGAACTGCTGTCGTTTACGCCTGACAGCAACGTGGTCGGCGACGGCATCACCAACGTCAACCAGATCACCCTGAACGGGGCGGCGGCCGCCGGCGACACCATCAAGATATTCGACGGCGCCACCCTGATCGGCACCGCGGTCGCCGACAACAGCGGCCTCTGGTCCTTTGCGACCGCGGCGCTGGCCGATGGCAATCATACCTTCACCGGCAAGGCGATCGATGCGGCCGGCAATTTCAGCGCGGCTTCCGGCGCGTTGAAAGTGACGGTCGATACGGTTGCACCGAACAAGCCCAATTTTACCGGCTTCGCGCCTGACGGCCACGTCGTCGCCAGCGGCCCCACCAATGTCAACCAGGTCACCCTGAGTGGAGGCGCGGCGGCCAACAGCACCATCAAGATATTCGATGGCACCACCCAGATCGGTACCGCAACCGTCGACGGCAACGGGGTCTGGTCGTTTACGACCGGAAACCTCTCCGACGGCAATCACTCCCTCACCAGCAAGGCCATGGATGCGGCCGGCAATCTCAGCACGGCCTCTGCGGCGCTGAACATAACCGTTGACACGGTCAGCCCCGATGCGCCGGAACTGCTGTCGTTTACGCCTGACAGCAACGTGGTCGGCGACGGCATCACCAACGTCAACCAGATCACCCTGAACGGGGCGGCGGCCGCCGGCGACACCATCAAGATATTCGACGGCGCCACCCTGATCGGCACCGCGGTCGCCGACAACAGCGGCCTCTGGTCCTTTGCGACCGCGGCGCTGGCCGATGGCAATCATACCTTCACCGGCAAGGCGATCGATGCGGCCGGCAATTTCAGCGCGGCTTCCGGCGCGTTGAAAGTGACGGTCGATACGGTTGCACCGAACAAGCCCAATTTTACCGGCTTCGCGCCTGACGGCCACGTCGTCGCCAGCGGCCCCACCAATGTCAACCAGGTCACCCTGAGTGGAGGCGCGGCGGCCAACAGCACCATCAAGATATTCGATGGCACCACCCAGATCGGTACCGCAACCGTCGACGGCAACGGGGTCTGGTCGTTTACGACCGGAAACCTCTCCGACGGCAATCACTCCCTCACCAGCAAGGCCATGGATGCGGCCGGCAATCTCAGCACGGCCTCTGCGGCGCTGAACATAACCGTTGACACGGTCAGCCCCGATGCGCCGGAACTGCTGTCGTTTACGCCTGACAGCAACGTGGTCGGCGACGGCATCACCAACGTCAACCAGATCACCCTGAACGGGGCGGCGGCCGCCGGCGACACCATCAAGATATTCGACGGCGCCACCCTGATCGGCACCGCGGTCGCCGACAGCAGCGGCCTCTGGTCCTTTGCGACCGCGGCGCTGGCCGATGGCAATCATACCTTCACCGGCAAGGCGATCGATGCGGCCGGCAATTTCAGCGCGGCTTCCGGCGCGTTGAAAGTGACGGTCGATACGGTTGCACCGAACAAGCCCAATTTTACCGGCTTCGCGCCTGACGGTCATGTCGTCGCCAGCGGTACCACCGACGTCAACCAGGTCACCCTGAAGGGAGGCGCGCTGGCCAACAGCACCGTTGAGATATTCGACGGCGCCACCCAGATCGGTACGGCAACCGTCGACGGCAACGGGGTCTGGTCGTTCGTGACCGAAACCCTCTCCGATGGCAATCACTCCCTCACCAGCAAGGCCATGGATGCGGCCGGCAATCTCAGCACGGCCTCCGCCGCGCTAAACATAACGGTCGCAACGACCACCGCGTCATCGACATTTGCGGCCAAGATCAACACCCAACAGGCGGATGTCAGCTCGGAACTGGCTCCACTCAACAGCTCTGCACATACCGCCTTCGTTTTCGACCCGCATCCAACTTCGGCTACCGGAGAAGGAACGATGAGCGATATTTCGTCCGGCGGCATGGTACCGAGAGCCGAGACTTTTGCTCAAGGGTTTCTGAACGATATCCAGTCCAGCCATCCCTGGTTGGATGTCTGGCATGGAACGGACTCGGTTCACGCTCCAAACCCGATGGAGATGCTTCTGGCCACGCTTCGCGCCAGCGACTTCCACCTGCACTAGGGGAAAACGTCAGACGCCTTCCAGCCAAAATGGTCGCGCCCGCGATGCCCACGGCATGCGCGGCGCGCGGTCGATCGTGATGCCCGTGTGTGGCATCACTCCCGCGCTTTTGCCCGGAATTGTCCCGCAAGCTGTTTGCTTCGGAGGTCCAGATTTTCAATCCAGGAACGGATCGGGGCAGAACGAATTGCTTTTGCCGGGGCGGTATGCTGAAACTCCGGCGATGAGTGCCTCGCCGCGCAGAGCGCAACAGTCGCTAGCGAACAAGAAGTGCATCTTGATCAAAACCGGCGCCACAACGATCCTGACGCTTCTAATGTTGACACCAGTGCCGGCGCTTTCAGGAGGCACCTGCATTCTTCACCCGGAGCCGTTCAAGCTGCAATCGGACACGGTTCGCTGGTCGATCAGGATCAATTCCGGCGGCCAGTGCATTCAGGGTTTGCGCTGGTCGACGATCATGATCGACGATATTTCCGTCACCGAGCAACCAAGAGCGGGACGGCTGGTAGTGCAGGGACCATCGTTCCGCTACTTCTCGAATCCAGGCGCAAGCGGGACCAATTCGTTCAAGCTCTCGATCACCGGATCATCTCTGCGCATTAACGGGAGTTCGACGATCGAAGTCGGAATCACGTTGCAATGAATTTCTGCCGCAACTGAATTTATCCGTTCAATTGCGAACGACGTCACGATCCTTACCAAACAATCGTCGTAATGCCTCCGTAGGTTGAGTCGATCTCACTCCTCCTCGCCGTTTGCGGAGCGCTCTCATGTCACTCTCGACGTCGCAAGAACCGGCGGCAACTGCCGCCGCTCCCTCTGGTTTCAGGGCGGCGTTGGTCGAACGCGCGGTTGCAATCGGGTTCTTGCTCGCTGTATCGACGGCGATGGCCGGATGGCTGTACATGCTCGCCGTCGCTTTGTGGAACGGCGCAAGCTGGCTAATGTCGTAACGCGGAATTTTTTCAGCCTGTTCCTGCACCTGTCACATAGCTGACCTGCAGGGATGGAATCCCCATCAGCATTGGTAATTCCGCGCGTCGGAAACTTGCAGGAGTGAATCTCCTGCTGTTCGGCGTACGATACTCGTTCGATCGTGGTTCAGATTCGGACTGGCCGATGCGGCCGGGGCACATTTTGGCCGATCGGATTGTAAGGCGGGTTGTTGATCGGATTGGTTGCAACCGGAGAGATCAGGGCTTCTTGCAATCGGTGTAGAATGTGCCGTTCGCCGCCACGACCCGCTCGACGCATTGCCTGGAATCGACGACCGTACCCTCAACGGTGAAGTCGTAGGCCTGGCTCCTCAGGATCAGCGCGTAACGGCCGGGCGTCAACTCCAGCGCGGGGTCCTCGCTGTGGAGCTCGTACATTTCCGGACTGTCCGGCACCGGAGAGGACCGAAACGGGAAAGAGACGTTTCGAATGACCCACGTGCCGTCGCCGTCGTCGAGCTTCTTGCCGGCGGCCTCGGCGGAGAACTCACGCGTGACCTTGGCGACCATGCGAACCTCTGCGCGATCGGCGATGTTGGTGGCGGCGTCGCGTCGAAACACGATGAATTTCGGATGTCCGTTCGGCAACACGGTCTGACTAGGCGCCTTCAAGGCGGCGGACACCGCGACCCGGATATCCGGCGGCCGGCCGGGTAACAGCTGCAATTCGGCGAGCGAATCATTGCTGATCGCGTAGACGCCATAATCGTTCGGCCGCAGCGGATTTGGTTTTGCGGGAGGTGGCATTGGCGTGGTGTCGGCGATCACCGCTACCGGTGCCGGCACCGGTGCCTGAGCCGCAGTCGGCCGGCTGTAGTTCGGCAGGTTCTGCACCAGCGCTGCCAATTGCTCGCGCTGGTGAACTACCGCAGTGATCGCAGCGACGACGGCCAGCAATGCCGCGGTCCTCTTGATGACCGGCCCAAGCGGGTGGCTGGCTTTTGCAACGCCAGCGGGATTTCGATCGGTATCCAGGCGCGGCCGGGGCTGCGCCGGGGGGCTGGATTCGGGAGGAGGAAAGTCGCCGGCGGCCGTGCCCGTGCTGCCGTCGCCAAGCTGCGGCACGGGCGAGGGGGCAGGGATGCTGAACTGCTGCCTGGAAAACTCCTCGACGCCACGGATCGCGGTTTCGAGGGCCTGCTGCGATCGCCGGATATCGTTGGCTTCCGTATGCGTGAACTGCTCCTGGAGCTTGTAGCGGGCGAGATCGTAAACGGTCTGCCGCATATGGTCAGGGCTGTTCTGCACGGTCTCGATCATGCGAGCGATGACGAGGGCAAACTGGACCTCGTTGGAGGCCGGATCCGGTTGTTCCTGCTTGCCCGGTATCAAATCCTGCGAACTCATCGGGTTCGCTGTGTTCCTGTTGGCATGGGCGAAGACTAAACCAAGTTGTGGGCCGAGAACATGGCCTTTTCGCACGGCCAAATTTCAGCATATTGAGTGGAATGACCGGAACATCTGCGCAGGACGAGGCGCGGAGAGTCGTCGCGGACAGCCAAGGAGAGCAATGTCATGTTCACACATTTCAAATCCGGATGCATGTTGTTGGCGCTGACGTGCTTCGCGCTAGGCTCGCTCCCCGGATCGGCCTCGGCGATTACCGCCGAAGTTGCCAAGAAGTGCAATGCGCTCACCGCCAAGCAATTTCCGCCGCGTGAGCCCGGAAATCCCGCCGCAGGCAGCGCCAAGGGGTCCGGTCGGGACCAACGGGCGTATTTCAGCAAGTGCGTGGCCAATAATGGCAACATGGACGACACACAAGCCAAATGACCTTCAGGCATTTTCAGGCGTGGTGATAGGCGCGAGGCCTATGATTTGGGCGAGGCGGGCTCGGGCACCTTGCCATCCCTGGCGACGCAATCCTTGAAGTAGTTCTGGCGATCGCCACTCATCCGCACCGATCCCGGTCGCTTGTAGGGATAGACCACATAGGAATAGCGCATGCACAATTTCGCCACTTCGGCGCTGGGCGCGGCCGCGGCGCCCGCGCGAACCGGCGCAACGTTTGCGAGCATGGTGAAAAGAATTGCAAGCCCAACATTCACTCCCTTGACGTCGGATTGCCGAAAAAACGCGAACAGGTGCTTCAGCCTTCGCATCAGGCATATCCGTTCGGATTGTTGTTCTGCCAGCGCCAGTGGTCGGCGCACATCGCTTCAAGTGACCGCGTGGCCTTCCAGTCCATCAGCCTGGATGCATAATCGGTCGCGGCATAATAGGCGGCGAGATCGCCCGGGCGGCGCGGTTTGACGTCGTAGGGAATGCGTTTTCCGCTTGCCGCTTCAAAGGCCCGAACCACGTCAAGCACGCTGCTGCCGGCGCCGGTGCCCAGATTGACGGCATAGCATTTCGGCTCGTCGAGCAATTTGAGCGCCGACACATGCCCGGACGCCAGATCCATCACGTGGATGTAATCCCTGACGCCGGTGCCGTCGGGCGTGTCGTAGTCGTTGCCCCACACGTTGAGCCGCTCGCGGCGCCCGATGGCGACCTGCGCCACGAACGGCACCAGATTGTTCGGAACGCCTTTCGGGTCCTCGCCAATCTTGCCGCTCTCATGCGCGCCGACAGGATTGAAATAACGCAGGATCGCAATTCCCCAGCTGGCGTCGCTGGCATATTGGTCGCGCAGCATGTCTTCGATGACGAGCTTGGTCCGCCCGTACGGGTTGATGGCGTTGAGCGGATGATCCTCGGTATAAGGCAGGAATTGCGGTGTGCCGTACACCGTGGCGGACGATGAAAAGACGATCTTCTTGACGCCGGTGTTTTGCATGGCGCAGAGCAGCCGGTGCGATCCGATGACATTATGATCGTAATATTCGAGCGGCTGGGCAACCGAGTCCTGGACGGATTTCAATCCGGCGAAATGCATCACCGCCGTGCAGCGATATTCCGCCAACACCGTCTCCAGCGCGCCCTGGTCGCGAACATCGCCCTCGACCACCGCAAGCGACTTGCCGCTGATCTCCCGGACGCGCTCAAGCGACAACGGATTGCTGTTGGAGAAATTGTCGAACACGACGACCTCTTCGCCGGCCGCCAGAAGCGCAACGCAAGCGTGTGAACCGATATAACCGGCTCCTCCGGTCACTAGGATCATTCTGGGTAGCCCCCTCTATGAGTTCGTTTGCACTGGTTTGTAACGCAACCGCGACGGAGTTGCGCTCCGGACGTGGATGATTGAGCGCCGCGTCAGCTATGAGAATGCCTGCCGTCTGCGCGCCTTCTTTGAGCTCGCGTGCGACCGGCCGAAGCGTCGGCGAGCAAGGAGAATGCGACGAGGTGCGCCAACGTTACATGTCCACTTGGCGGATTTGAGGCTGTGTTCGAAACATGACGCGGCGCAGGGATTCCTGAAAAGCCCACTGCTGCAAGGTCATTTGTCATGCAAATCGACCCGGTTGCCGTGAGGCTTGTGTCGGCAAGTTTACCGTCGCCTGCGGTTGAGAACAACTCCTCCGCAACAGCCTGATGCGTTCGGGCCAACGAAAGAAGGATCGGCAGGAGAAAAATAGTTTGTGGAGCGGTTCGGTGTGCTGTTCGGCTTGGACCGAGCGGTCGGACCAGGCGCGACAACATATCCTGATGGTGCGCCGCTATAGGGTGGTTGTTGAGTGCCCTGGGCCAAGGCCTCCGTGCCAGGAATGACGAGGCCCAAAAAAACAGAAAAGAGGACGACCGAGATCCGTGCTGACATCAACCCGATCTATGAGCGATCTCTCCGTTGTCCAGTGCTCTGGGTAAAGTGGTACTCGAGGGCTCGGTCCGTCTCTCAAAAGCGCCGCTCTACGTGACCTCGGCTCACCGATTGCCTCGGCAAGCGATCGACTGGGGTCGGTAGCTACAGCTGGTCAACTGGCGGGCCGCTCCCATCCGAGCCGCGCGTATATTCGCTGAGCCTGTCGCTCCAACAGCAGGAGGGCAAAGCGACCGACGCCGACCCCGCAAATTCCGCCGGCTGCCTTGACCACGGCGTCGATGACACGACCGTGACGATCCGGCGTCAACAACTGCAGCGCCTCGAGGCCGAATGCGCTCGCGATCATCAGTACAATGAAGATGAGCGTGCGTTTTGGGTAGCCCATGGCAAAGGCGCATCCCATCGCCGCAAACGCGACGAAATGCTCCAGCTGGGGTCCAGCCACAACAGGCCGTTCCGCAATCGGTGAAAGCGTCGCAAAAGCAATGAAGGCCAGCGTCAGCCAGCCAGCCATGAGTGACAGCCGTCGGATCATGGTACTTTGCTAGGCCACATGCGGGGCTTTCTCAAGGCCCGGAACGGCATCGGCAGGCATCCGCAGGGCATATCCGCGAACACCGTTAATCCCGGGCCGGAGTATTTGCGACGCGAGCTGGCGTTTCCCGCTTCAGTCGGCTGTCCGGCCGGCCCAAATCTGCTATTCACCCTCCGTATGACAAAAAAGTAACATTGCACCGAGTGCCTTGTTCATAGCCCGTTCACGCCAGTGAGCCTCATCATCATCAGGCCAAAAAACGTGAAACTCACCATCGGAGGCCAGCTTGCGTCTGCTTGTCGTTGAGGATGATCCGGATCTTAACCGTCAGCTGACGACAGCCCTGACGGATGCGGGTTATGTGGTCGATCGCGCCTTTGACGGCGAGGAGGGGCATTACCTCGGGGACAGCGAGCCCTATGACGCCGTTGTCCTCGACATCGGCCTGCCGAAGATGGACGGTATTTCGGTGCTGGAAGCCTGGCGCCGCAACGGCCGGGCGATGCCGGTCCTGATCCTTACCGCGCGCGACCGTTGGAGCGACAAGGTGCAGGGCTTTGATGCCGGTGCCGACGACTACGTCGCCAAGCCGTTCCACCTTGAAGAAATCCTGGCGCGCATCCGCGCGCTGCTGCGCCGCTCCACTGGCCATGCCCAGTCCGAATTGACCTGCGGTCCGGTGTCGCTGGATACACGCACCGGTCGCGTCAGCGTTTCCGGCAATCCGATCAAGATGACTTCGCACGAGTACCGGCTGCTGGCCTATCTGATGCACCACACCGGGCGCGTGGTGTCGCGGACCGAACTGGTCGAACATCTTTACGACCAGGATTTCGACCGCGACTTCAACACCATCGAAGTGTTCGTCGGCCGAATCCGCAAGAAGCTGGACGTCGATATCATTCAGACCGTACGCGGGCTCGGCTATTTGCTGACGCCGCCGCCGTCCTCCGGCGCCTGATCAAGGCATTGATCGACCACCGGGGCTTACGTTTTGGCTCATATTTGAGCATGATCTCGTCCGAAAACCGGTACCCACCTTTCGGGATCATGCAAGTTTATTTGAGCATGATCCTGTCCGAAAACCGGTATCCACTTTTCGGGATCATGCTCTGATGCGCGGAAGTTCACTCGCCACCCGCCTGTTCTTTTCGGCGACCGCCTGGGTGGTGGTAATTCTGGCCATCACCGGCTTCATTCTTTCTTCGGTCTACCGCGACGCGAGCGAGCGCGCCTTCGATCGCCGCCTCAACCTTTATCTCCGTACCCTGATCGCCGAAGTTGCAACGCCGGACGAGCCGGCGGATCGTCAGTTTCAATCGCTCGGCGAGCCCTTGTTCGAACTGCCGCTGTCCGGCTGGTACTGGCAGATCACGCGCACCGATACCGAGAAGGCCGAAACCCGCGCGTCGCGCTCGCTATGGGACAAGAAGCTGCCGAAGCTCGAGGAGCATGGCGCGGAATTGACCGCCGCCGGAATCCGGCTCGGCTATGTCGATGGTCCCGAAGGCCAGAGCCTGAGGATGGTGGAGCGGCCGATCGACCTCGGTGCCGACGGAAAATTCCTGGTCAGCGTCGCCGGCGACGCCAGCGAAATCTTCGATGAAACGCGCAGCTTCGATTATTACCTCGGCGGCACCTTGTCGGCGCTCGGCATCGTGCTGCTGCTGACCACGATCTTCCAGGTCCGGTTTGGTCTCGCGCCGTTGAAGCGGATTTCGGATGCAATCGCCGATATCCGCTCCGGCCGCGCCGAGCGGCTCGAGGGTGAATTCCCCGTCGAGATCGCGCCACTGGCGCGCGAGACCAACGCACTGATCGACGCCAACAGGGAAATCGTCGAGCGCTCGCGCACTCATGTCGGCAATCTCGCCCACGCCATCAAGACGCCCCTGTCCGTCATCGTCAACGAAGCCTCCGCCCACGCCGCCGATCCGTTTGCGGCCAAGGTGATGGAGCAGGCGGATGTGATGCGCGACCAGGTCGCGCATCATCTGGAGCGTGCGCGGATCGCCGCGCGCGTCACCATCATCGGCACGGTCACCGAAGTCGCGCCCGCGATCGAAGCGCTGCGGAGGACCATGGAGAAGATCCATCGCGACCGAGGCATCACCATCGAGGTGAAGGCCGACCCGTTGACGAAATTTCGCGGCGAGCGCCAGGATCTCGAGGAAATGGCCGGCAACCTCGTCGATAATGCCTGCAAATGGGCGGCCTCGCAGGTCTTCATCGAGGTGTTGGTGGACCCGCCGGCCGCGCCCGGCGCCGAGACGCAACTGCGAATCATCGTCGATGACGACGGCCGCGGACTGTCGGCCGCCGAACGCGCCCAGGTTTTGCGGCGCGGCCAGCGGCTCGACGAGTTGAAGCCGGGTTCCGGGCTGGGGCTCTCGATCGTGGTCGATCTGGCCGGCCTCTACGGCGGGAGCCTTTCGCTCCGGGATGCACCGATCGGCGGCCTTCGGGCGGAACTGGTGCTGCCGGGCGTCTAAGAGAGGCGAAAGGCCTGCCGGAACCGCGCTTAACGGAAACGCACGGGCCCGCCGCTCCATCATTCCTAAACGCCTTCTTAACGCGCCCCCATCTAGGATGGCAGTGGACGCGTTTTCCCGTCCCCCAAGACACAAGCATCCACACCGGGCGCATGAGCCAAACAACGATCGAGCGGCTGAGGGATTATCTCGCGCAGCTCCCGCCGCAGTCGCAGGCGCTGCTGATGCGGCAGTTCGAGCGCGCCGTCGAGCGGGGCGAAGAGGTCGCCATCGCCAATCTGGTGCTCGAGCAGCTGCGCAAGATCGTTCGCGGGGCGGAGGAAGAGGACGAGGCGCCCGCGCGCACCGACGATCCGGCGCGGCTATTGTTTCGCCCGCTCGAGCCATTTCTCGCCGAGGGCGGTTTTCCGGTTCGGCCGGGACAAATCCACCGCGCCTCGCTGCCGCCGATATGGCAATGGCTCGCGCGCGACGGCGTGCCCGAGCAGGTGCGCCAATTCGAGGCGGAACTGGTCAGGGCGCGCGCCGACGGCGCGGCGGCCCTCATCGGAGCCGCCAGCCGCAAGTTCCAGCTTGCCGCGGCGGAGGTGATCGTCAAGACCGCCACGCCTGTGCCCGGCGACGACAAGCAGCGGGTGCTGGCCCGCATCGGCTCGCCCGATGTCGTCGACGATCTCCTGTCGATCGGCTCGGTGCTGCAGGCGCGGGAGGCGCTGGAGACGCTGGGCAGCCGGCTTCCCCGGACCTTGCGGGCGCTTGGCGATTCCGAGATCGCCTCGGTGATCTCGGCGCTCAACGTTCCCTCGCTGCAGACGCCGCAATTGTTGCCGTTCGCGCTTTCGCTCGTGATGCAGCGTCTCGCCGCGCCATGGCAGATCATTCGCCTCGCCATCAAGATGGCGGCCTCCGACGATGAACTCCGCGTCGCCGCGACGCCCTACGGCGTTGCGGTTACGATCGCGCTGCACGATCTCTTCTACCTCGCGGCCTGCCTGCGCACCGATATCAGGCGCGGCCATTTCGACAATGTCGGCGAGCAGCTGAAAACCCTGCATGACGGCGTGCGCGGCCTGCGGACCGAACTCGACCTGCGCAACGATTCCTCGTGGGGCCGGCATCTGACCGCGATCCGCGCCGACATCTCCAACTCGCTGCAGTCCGAGATCGACAGCGTGCCCGGCCGTGTCCGCCGGCTGCTGCGCCAGCGCGCCGACAAGGACATTCCCGCCGGCGCCAGGATCGATACGTCGGAGGTCGAGGACACCGCCGCCTTGATCGATTTCGTGGCGGTGTGCCGCACCTATGCCAGCGAGCTCGCGATCAACGAAGTGACGCTGCGGACCTATTCCGACCTGCAGCAATATGTCGAGCAGTCGACCGAGGGCCTGGTGCAGTCGCTGCGCGGCGGCGACAGCAGGGCGCGCGTCTACCGCCAGATGCAGGTCAAGGCCGCGATCCGCTTCTGCGCAGTGCTGTTCGGCCAGGATTACGCCTCGCTGATGAGCCGGGCGGCCGAAAACGCCGTGACTGGCGAGCGCAAGCCCCAAGCCTCCCGCGCCGGCTAGAATCGGAAAAGCGGGTTCCGGCTTTCCAAAGAGCATCATGCTCAAGCAAAAAGCGCCGGGGCCGTCTAACGGTTCGAGGAAGCGCCAGACCGTCCTGGCGAACCGGTTTTTTGCGGGATTTCGGC
The DNA here is from genome assembly GCA_963786115.1 of uncultured Alphaproteobacteria bacterium. GTDB lineage: Bacteria > Pseudomonadota > Alphaproteobacteria > Rhizobiales > Xanthobacteraceae > Bradyrhizobium. Next base: position 4,146 of record CAWAYC010000029.1, on the reverse strand, counting down.
CGCTACGTAGCATTCCTGATCCAGCAATTGTCAATTGCCGGGCTTGCCGCCGGTGGTGTAAAGCGGCGGCAAGCGGCAGCCTCCTGAAGGCGCCGTTCCACCCCCGGGAACCGCTTGATGACACTGTGGTTTGTGTTCGCGCTGATGACGGTCGCGGCGATCTTTGCCGCGCTTTGGCCGTTGAGCCGCCGCGCGCCTGTCAGGGCTGGAGGGAGCGAGGCGAACGTCTACAAGGATCAATTGGCCGAGATCGACCGCGACGTCGCCGCGGGCCTGATCGGCCCTTCCGAAGCGGACGCCGCACGCACCGAAATCGGGCGCCGCCTCCTCACCGCGGTGGATCACGAGCGCGGTGCCCCGGCGCAGTCGAATATCCGCTTGCGCCGCTCGGCCGCGGTTCTGACGCTGGTCGGGCTGCCGGTCGTGGCGGCCGCGTTCTACCTTGCGCTTGGCTCGCCGCAGCTCGGCGATTTCCCGCTGGCGGCGCGCAACAAGGTCGCCAGCGCCAACCAGCCGCTCGACAATCTGGTGGCGCAGGTCGAGGCGCATCTGGAGAAGAACCCGACCGACGGCCGCGGCTGGAGTGTCCTGGCGCCGGTGCTGGTGCGGCTCGGCCGCTACGATGACGCGGTCCGCGCCTATCGCAATTCGATCACCTATAACGGCGAGAGTGCCGAGCGGCACGCCGATCTCGGCGAGGCCCTTTTGGGCGCGGCCGGTGGCGTGGTGACCGCGGAAGCCAAGACCGAATTCGAACGTGCCGTCGCGCTCAATGCCGATGACCCCAAGGGCAACTACTTCCTCGGCATTGCCGCCGAGCAGGACGGCCGCAACGCCGATGCCGCAGCGATCTGGCGAGCGATGCTGGCGAAAGCCCCTGGCGATGCGCCATGGCGGCCGCTGGTTCAGGCCGCGCTGGTACGTGTCGGCGGCGCAACCGCGCCGGCGCTGTCGGATGACACCATGGCCGCCGCCAAGGACATGAATGAGACCGATCGCGGCGCGATGATCCGCGGCATGGTCGACCGGCTGGCGACCCGGCTGAAGCAAAATAGCGACGACGTCGAGGGATGGCTGCGGCTGGTTCGCGCCTATATGGTGATGGGCGATCGCGACAAGGCGGCGGGCGCGGTGACCGACGCCCGCCAGGCCGTCGCCAACAATGCCGAACGCTTGCGCCAGCTCAATGAAGGCCTGAAAAGCCTCGGGCTTGATGGGTGACGCTTGATGCCGAAAAGTGCGAAGCGGTTTTCGGACCACGTCATGCGCCAAGATGGACGCATGGCTGCAAAACGTGTGAAGCTCGTGGTGTGCGAGAATAGAGGATACGCATGACCCGCAAACAGCGGCGTTTGGTATTGATAGGTGGTTCGCTTGCGGTGCTCGCGGTGGCGGCCGCGCTGGTGCTCAATGCGCTGCGCGATTCCATCGTGTTCTTCTCGACGCCCTCGATGGTGGCCGAGAAGCACATTTCCGCCGGAAAGCGGTTCCGCCTCGGCGGGCTGGTGCAGCCGGGTTCCCTGGTGCGCGGCGACAATCTCGCGGTGAATTTCAGCGTCGCCGACGGTAGCGCGACGCTGCCGGTTTCCTACAAGGGAATCCTCCCCGATCTGTTCCGCGAAGGGCAGGGCGTCGTCGCCGAGGGCGCGCTCGATGATTCCGGTGTCTTCAAGGCCGACACCGTCCTGGCGAAACATGACGAGACCTACATGCCCAAGGAAGTCGCCGACGCCCTGAAGAAGCAGGGGCACTGGAAGGATGATTATGGCGCCAAGCCCAGCGCATCGGCGGCGCCGTCGTCGACGCAAGGGGCGATGCGGTGATTGCGGAAGGCGGACATTACGCGCTGGTTCTCGCGCTTGGCCTCGCGCTGATCCAGTCCACCGTGCCGCTGCTCGGCGCGCGCTGGCGCGATGTCGCCCTGATGAATGTCGCGCGCTCCACCGCGCTCGCGCAATTGTTGTTCGTGGCGGCATCGTTCGCCGCGCTGGTGATGCTTCACGTCACCTCGGATTTCTCCGTCGCCAACGTGTTCGAGAATTCGCATTCGATGAAGCCGCTGATCTACAAGATCACCGGCGTCTGGGGCAATCACGAAGGATCGATGCTGCTGTGGGTGTCGATCCTGGCGCTGTTCGGCGGCCTGGTCGCCGCCTTCGGCAACAACCTGCCGCTGTCGCTGCGCGCCCATGTGCTCGCAGTCCAGGCCTGGATCGCCAGCGCGTTCTATCTGTTCATCCTCATCACCTCGAATCCGTTTCTGCGCATCGCCAATCCGCCGATCGAAGGCCGCGACCTCAATCCGGTGCTGCAGGACATCGGCCTCGCCGTGCACCCGCCGATGCTCTATCTCGGCTATGTCGGTTTCTCGATTTCGTTCTCCTTCGCCGTCGCCGCGCTGATCGAGGGCCGGATCGATGCGGCATGGGCGCGCTGGGTGCGGCCGTGGACGCTTGTTGCGTGGATCTTCCTCACGCTAGGCATCGCGATGGGCTCTTACTGGGCCTATTACGAGCTCGGCTGGGGGGGCTGGTGGTTCTGGGACCCCGTGGAAAACGCCTCGCTGATGCCCTGGCTTGCCGGTACCGCGCTGTTGCATTCCGCGCTGGTAATGGAAAAGCGCAACGCGCTGAAGGTCTGGACCGTCCTGCTGTCGATCCTGACGTTCTCGCTGTCGCTGCTCGGCACCTTCCTGGTGCGCTCGGGTGTCTTGACCTCGGTGCATGCATTCGCGACCGACCCCACGCGCGGCGTGTTCATCCTGTTGATCCTTTGCCTGTTCATCGGCGGCAGCCTGTCGCTCTATGCGTTCCGCGCGTCGGCGTTGAAGCAGGGGGGCTTGTTCGCGCCGATCTCGCGCGAGGGCGCGCTGGTGCTCAACAATCTCTTCCTCACCACGGCCTGCGCAACCGTGTTCATCGGCACGCTCTATCCGCTGGCGCTGGAAGTTTTGACCGGCGACAAGATTTCGGTCGGCGCGCCGTTCTTCAATTTGACCTTTGGGCCGCTGTTCGTGCCCTTGATGATCGCGGTCCCGTTCGGGCCGCTGCTCGCATGGAAGCGTGGCGACCTGCTCGGCGCCGCCCAGCGGCTGACCGCCGCCGGTATCGCGGCGCTAATCGCGATCGCTGTGCTCTGGGCGTGGACGCGCGGTGGCAGCAGCTTTGCGCCGCTCGCTATCGGGCTCGCGGTATGGGTCATCGCCGGCGCGTTGAGCGAACTCGTCGAGCGCACCATGCTATTTCGCATGCCTCTTGGCATTGCGATGCGACGCGCCCGCGGTCTTCCGCGGTCCACATGGGGCACGGCGTTCGCACATGCGGGCGTCGGCGTCGCACTGATCGGCATCGTCTGCGAGACGACCTGGAACAGCGAATATATCGGCACGATGAAGCCGGACGACGTGGCAAAGGTCGCCGGCTACGAATTGAAGCTCGACGGGCTGACGCAGCGGCAAGGGCCGAATTTCCGCGAGATGCTCGCGCAGTTCACCGTCACGCTCGATGGTCGGCAACTGAGCGTGATGACGCCCTCGAAGCGCAGTTTTACCACGCGGGGATCGTCGACCACCGAGGCCGCGCTGCTGACGCGCGGCGCCAGCCAGCTCTATATCTCGCTCGGCGACGCCAACGCCGAGGGCGCGATCGCGGTGCGCATCTATCACAAGCCGATGGTGCTGCTGATCTGGTGGGGACCTGTGCTGATGGCGTTCGGCGGCATGCTGTCGCTGTCCGACCGGCGCTTGCGCGTCGGCGCGCCAAAGCCCGCGAAAGCCATGCGCGGATTGCAGGCGGCGGAGTGATGCGGAAATCCTTCATCGCCTGCGCGTTGGCCTTGGCCGTGCTGGCCGGCGCGCCCGCGCATGCCGTGCAGCCCGACGAGATCATGGCCGATCCGGCCAGGGAGGCGCGGGCGCGCAATCTTTCGCGCGAACTGCGCTGCATGGTGTGCCAGAACCAGTCGATCGACGATTCCGATGCGCCGCTGGCGCGCGACCTTCGGCTCCTGGTGCGTGAGCGGATCGCGGCCGGCGACAGCGACGCCCAGGTGATCGATTTCCTGGTCGCGCGCTACGGCGAATTCGTGCTGCTGAAGCCGCGCGTCAACCAGCACACGCTGTTGCTGTGGCTGGTGCCGCCGCTGGTG
>CAWAYC010000028.1:0-35891 GCA_963786115.1 uncultured Alphaproteobacteria bacterium | reverse complement strand
ACGCCTTCTTAACGCGCCCCCATCTAGGATGGCAGTGGACGCGTTTTCCCGTCCCCCAAGACACAAGCATCCACACCGGGCGCATGAGCCAAACAACGATCGAGCGGCTGAGGGATTATCTCGCGCAGCTCCCGCCGCAGTCGCAGGCGCTGCTGATGCGGCAGTTCGAGCGCGCCGTCGAGCGGGGCGAAGAGGTCGCCATCGCCAATCTGGTGCTCGAGCAGCTGCGCAAGATCGTTCGCGGGGCGGAGGAAGAGGACGAGGCGCCCGCGCGCACCGACGATCCGGCGCGGCTATTGTTTCGCCCGCTCAAGCCATTTCTCGCCGAGGGCGGTTTTCCGGTTCGGCCGGGACAGATCCACCGCGCCTCGCTGCCACCGATATGGCAATGGCTCGCGCGCGACGGCGTGCCCGAGCAGGCGCGCCAATTCGAGGCGGAACTGGTCAGGGCGCGCGGCGACGGCGCGGCGGCCCTCATCGGAGCCGCCTGCCGCAAGTTCCAGCTCGCCGCGGCGGAGGTGATCGTCAAGACCGCCACGCCTGTGCCCGGCGAGGACAAGCAGCGGGCGCTGGCCCGCATCGGCTCGCCCGATGTCGTCGACGATCTCCTGTCGATCGGCTCGGTGCTGCAGGCGCGGGAGGCGCTGGAGACGCTGGGCAGCCGGCTTCCCCGGACTTTGCGGGCGCTTGGCGATTCCGAGATCGCCTCGGTGACCTCGGCGCTCAACGTTCCCTCGCTGCAGACGCCGCAATTGTTGCCGTTCGCGCTTTCGCTGGTGATGCGGCGTCTCGCCGCGCCATGGCAGATCATTCGCCTCGCCATCAAGATGGCAGCCTCCGACGATGAACTCCGCGTCGCGGCGACGCCCTACGGTGTTGCGGTTACGATCGCGCTGCACGATCTGTCCTGTCTCGCTGCCTGCCTGCGCACCGATATCAGGCGCGGCCATTTCGACAATGTCGGCCAGCAGCTGAAAACCCTGCATGACGGCGTGCGCGGCCTGCGGACCGAACTCGACCTGCGCAACGATTCCTCGTGGGGCCGGCACCTGACCGCGATCCGCGCCGACATCTCCAACTCGCTGCAGTCCGAGATCGACAGCGTGCCCGGCCGCGTCCGCCGGCTGCTGCGCCAGCGCGCCGACAAGGACATTCCCGCCGGCGCCAGGATCGATACATCGGAGATCGAGGAAACCGCCGCCTTGATCAATTTCGTGGCGGTGTGCCGCACCTATGCCAGCGAGCTCGCGATCAACGAAGTGACGTTGCGGACCTATTCCGACCTGCAGCAATATGTCGAGCAGTCGACCGAGGGCCTGGTGCAATCGCTGCGCGGCGGCGACACCAAGGCGCGCGCCTACCGCCAGATGCAGGTCAAGGCCGCGATCCGCTTCTGCGTAGTGCTGTTCGGCCAGGATTACGCCTCGCTGATGAGCCGGGCGGCCGAAAACGCCGTCACCGGCGAGCGCAAGCCCCAGGCCTCCCGCGCCGGCTAGAACCTGAAAAGCGGGTTCCGGTTTTCCAAAAAGCATCATGCTCAAACCAAAAACGCCGGGGGCGGTCTGACGGTTCGAGGAAGCGTCAGACGTCCTGGCGGTCCGGTTTTTTGAGCGATTCGGCCGCTACGTACCATTCCTGATCCAGCAATTGTCAATTGCCGGGCTTGCCGCCGGTGGTGTAAAGCGGCGGCAAGCGGCAGCCTCCTGAAGGCGCCGTTCCACCCCGGGAACCGCTTGATGACACTGTGGTTTGTGTTCGCGCTGATGACGGTCGCGGCGATCTTTGCCGTGCTTTGGCCGTTGAGCCGCCGCGCGCCTGTCAGGGCTGGAGGGAGCGAGGCGACCGTCTACAAGGATCAATTGGCCGAGATCGACCGCGACGTCGCCGCCGGCCTGATCGCGCCTTCCGAAGCGGACGCCGCACGGACTGAAATCGGGCGCCGCCTCCTCACCGCGGTGGATCACGAGCGCGATCCGCCGGCGCAGTCGAATATCCGCTTGCGCCGCTCGGCCGCGGTTCTCGCGCTGCTCGGGCTGCCGGTCGTGACGGCAGCGTTCTACCTTGCGCTTGGCTCGCCGCAGCTCGGAGATTTTCCGCTGGCGGCGCGCAACAAGGTCGCGAGCGTCAACCAGCCGCTCGACAATCTGGTGGCGCAGGTCGAGGCGCATCTGGAGAAGAACCCGACCGACGGCCGCGGCTGGAATGTCCTAGCGCCGGTGCTGGTGCGGCTCGGCCGCTACGATGACGCGGTCCGCGCCTATCGCAATTCGATCACCTATAACGGCGAGAGTGCCGAGCGGCACGCCGATCTCGGCGAGGCTCTTTTGGGCGCGGCCGGTGGCGTGGTGACCGCGGAAGCCAAGACCGAATTCGAACGCGCCGTCGCGCTCAATGCCGATGACCCCAAGGGCAACTACTTCCTCGGCATTGCCGCCGAGCAGGACGGCCGCAACGCCGATGCCGCCGCGATCTGGCGAGCGATGCTGGCGAAAGCCCCTGGCGATGCACCATGGCGGCCGCTGGTTCAGGCCGCGCTGGTACGTGTCGGCGGCGCGACCGCGCCTGCGCTGTCGGATGACACCATGGCCGCCGCCAAGGACATGAATGAGACCGATCGCGGTGCGATGATCCGCGGCATGGTCGACCGGCTGGCGACCCGGCTGAAGCAAAATGGCGACGACGTCGAGGGATGGCTGCGGCTGGTTCGCGCCTATATGGTGATGGGCGATCGCGACAAGGTGGCAGGCGCGGTGACCGACGCCCGCCAGGCCGTCGCCAACAATGCCGAACGCTTGCGCCAGCTCAATGAAGGCCTGAAAGGTCTCGGGCTTGATGGGTAACGCATGATGCCGAAAAGTGCGAAGCGGTTTTCGGACCACATCATGCGCCAAGATACAGGCATGATGCCGAAAAGTGCGAAGCGGTTTTCGGACAATACGATGCGCAAAGATCGACGCATGGCTGCAAAACGTGTGAAGCTCGTGGTGTGCGAGAATAGAGGATACGCATGACCCGCAAACAGCGGCGTTTGGTATTGATAGGTGGTTCGCTTGCGGTGCTCGCGGTGGCGGCCGCGCTGGTGCTCAATGCGCTGCGCGATTCCATCGTATTCTTCTCGACGCCTTCGATGGTGGCCGAGAAGCACATCTCCGCCGGGAAGCGGTTCCGTCTCGGCGGGCTGGTGCAGCCCGGTTCCCTGGTGCGCGGCGACAATCTCGCGGTGAATTTCAGCGTCGCCGACGGAAGCGCGACGCTGCCGGTTTCCTACAAGGGAATCCTCCCCGATCTGTTCCGCGAAGGGCAGGGCGTCGTCGCCGAGGGTGCGCTCGATGCTTCCGGTGTCTTCAAGGCCGACACCGTCCTGGCGAAACATGACGAGACCTACATGCCCAAGGAAGTCGCCGACGCCCTGAAGAAGCAGGGCCACTGGAAGGATGATTACGGCGCCAAGCCCAGCGCATCGGCGGCGTCGCCGTCGACGCAAGGGGCGATGCGGTGATCGCGGAAGGCGGACATTACGCGCTGGTTCTCGCGCTCGGCCTCGCGCTGATCCAGTCCACCGTGCCGCTGCTCGGGGCGCGCTGGCGCGATGTCGCCCTGATGAATGTCGCGCGCTCCACCGCGCTCGCGCAATTGTTGTTCGTGGCGGCATCGTTCGCCGCGCTGGTGATGCTGCACGTCACCTCGGATTTCTCCGTCGCCAACGTGTTCGAGAATTCGCATTCGATGAAGCCGTTGATCTACAAGATCACCGGCGTCTGGGGCAATCACGAAGGATCGATGCTGCTGTGGGTGTCGATCCTGGCGCTGTTCGGCGGCCTGGTCGCCGCCTTCGGCAACAACCTGCCGCTGTCGCTGCGCGCCCATGTGCTTGCAGTCCAGGCCTGGATCGCCAGCGCGTTCTATCTGTTCATCCTCATCACCTCGAATCCGTTTCTGCGCATCGCCAATCCGCCGATCGAAGGCCGCGACCTTAATCCGGTGCTGCAGGACATCGGCCTCGCCGTGCACCCGCCGATGCTCTATCTCGGCTATGTCGGTTTCTCGATTTCGTTCTCCTTCGCCGTCGCCGCGCTGATCGAGGGCCGGATCGATGCGGCATGGGCGCGCTGGGTGCGGCCGTGGACGCTTGTTGCGTGGATCTTCCTCACGCTGGGCATCGCGATGGGCTCTTACTGGGCCTATTACGAGCTCGGCTGGGGCGGCTGGTGGTTCTGGGACCCCGTCGAAAACGCCTCGCTGATGCCCTGGCTTGCCGGCACCGCGCTGTTGCATTCCGCGCTGGTGATGGAAAAGCGCAACGCGTTGAAGGTCTGGACCATCCTGCTGTCGATCCTGACGTTCTCGCTGTCGCTGCTCGGCACCTTCCTGGTGCGCTCGGGCGTCCTGACCTCGGTGCATGCATTCGCGACCGACCCTACGCGCGGCGTGTTCATCCTGTTGATCCTTTGCCTGTTCATCGGCGGCAGCCTGTCGCTCTATGCGTTCCGCGCATCGGCGTTGAAGCAGGGGGGCTTGTTCGCGCCGATCTCGCGCGAGGGCGCGCTGGTGCTCAACAATCTCTTCCTCACCACGGCCTGCGCAACCGTGTTCATCGGCACGCTCTATCCGCTGGCGCTGGAGGTTTTGACCGGCGACAAGATTTCGGTCGGCGCGCCGTTCTTCAATTTGACCTTTGCGCCACTGTTCGTGCCCTTGATGATCGCGGTCCCGTTCGGGCCGCTGCTTGCTTGGAAGCGAGGCGACCTGCTCGGCGCCGCCCAGCGGCTGACCGCCGCCGGTATCGCGGCGTTAATCGCGATGGCTGTGCTGTGGGCGTGGACGCGCGGCGGCAGCAGCTTTGCGCCGCTCGCCATCGGGCTCGCGGTATGGGTGATCGCCGGCGCGTTAAGCGACCTTGTCGAGCGCACCGGACTGTTCCGCTTGCCGCTGGGCATTGCGATGCGCCGCGCCCGCGGTCTGCCGCGCGCGACGTGGGGCACGGCGTTCGCGCATGCCGGCGTCGGCGTCGCGCTGATAGGCATCGTCTGCGAGACGACCTGGAACAGCGAATATATCGGCACGATGAAGCCGGATGACGTGGCAAAGGTCGCCGGCTACGAATTGAAGCTCGACGGGCTGACGCAGCGGCAAGGGCCGAATTTCCGCGAGATGATCGCGCCGTTCACCGTCACGCTCGATGGTCAGCAACTGAGTGTGATGACGCCCTCGAAACGCAGTTTTACCACGCGGGGATCGTCGACCACCGAAGCCGCGCTGCTGACGCGCGGCGCCAGCCAGCTCTATATCTCGCTCGGCGACGCCAACGCCGAGGGCGCGATCGCGGTGCGCATCTATCATAAGCCGATGGTGCTGCTGATCTGGTGGGGACCTGTGCTGATGGCGTTCGGCGGCATGCTGTCGCTGTCCGACCGGCGCTTGCGCGTCGGCGCGCCAAAGCCCGCGAAAGCCATGCGCGGATTGCAGGCGGCGGAGTGATGCGGAAATCCTTCATCGCCTGCGCGTTGGCCTTGGCCGTGCTGGCCGGCGCGCCCGCGCATGCCGTGCAGCCCGACGAGATCATGGCCGATCCGGCCAGGGAGGCGCGGGCGCGTAACCTTTCGCGCGAACTGCGCTGCATGGTGTGCCAGAACCAGTCGATCGACGATTCCGATGCGCCCTTGGCGCGCGACCTTCGGCTCTTGGTGCGCGAGCGGATCGCGGCCGGCGACAGCGACGCCCAGGTGATCGATTTCCTAGTCGCGCGCTACGGCGAATTCGTGCTGCTGAAGCCGCGCGTCAACCAGCACACATTGTTGCTGTGGCTGGTGCCGCCGCTGGTGCTGTTCGGAGGCGGATTTGCACTGTGGCGCCTTAGCCGGCGGCGCGGGAATTTCGTCGCCGGCAACGATGAATCGGCCGCCAAACTGACGGCGGAAGAGCAGGCGCGGCTGGAAGCGCTGATGCGAACTGAACCGGCGCCCGACAAGCCAATCTAGGCTTTCTTTAAGCCCTTCTTTTGCCTGCGATATTCTGCCGCATCCGGCGTTGCCTCTATTACAAAAGTTTAATTCCCCAGCCAGCGCGCCGTAAGGCGGAAATCCCCATCTTGACGCTGTCAGGCTCGCCCCCCTCATACCGCCTGTTTTTGGTTCTGGCTCTGGAGATTTTTAGCAATGACCGAACGTCCCTCCGATCTTTCTTCCTTGCCCTCTTCTCGCGAGCCACGGCGCTCGCTGTTCTCGGCCCGCAAATTCGCGCTGATGGCCTCCGTGGTCGCCGGCCTCGGCGTCGTCGGCTATGGCCTCAGTCCGCAGCACACGCCGGCTGATCTCTTCACCACCCCCGCGCACGCGCAGGTCAACAACGAGGTCCGCAAGGTCGAGAAGCCGATCGGTTTCGCCGACATCGTCGAGCGCGTGAAGCCGTCGGTGATTTCGGTGAAGGTCAACATCGGCGAGAAGGTTGCCAAGGATGACAGCGCCAACAAGGACGAAGACTCGCCGTTCCAGCCGGGCTCGCCGATGGAGCGTTTCTTCCGTCGCTTTGGCGGACCGGATGGCTTGCCCCCGGGCCTGCGCGGTGGACCGCGCGGCGGCGGGCGTGCGATAACCGGCCAGGGTTCCGGCTTCTTCATTTCGGCTGACGGCTTCGCCGTGACCAACAATCACGTGGTCGACGGCGCCGACAAGGTCGAGGTCACGACCGATGACGGCAAGACCTTTACGGCCAAGGTGATCGGCACCGATCCCCGCACCGACCTCGCGCTGATCAAGGTCGAGGGCGGCTCCAACTTCCCGTTCGCCAAACTGTCCGACAGCAAGCCGCGAATCGGCGACTGGGTGTTGGCGGTCGGCAACCCGTTCGGCCTCGGCGGCACCGTGACCGCCGGCATCGTCTCGGCGTCCGGCCGCGACATCGGCAACGGTCCGTATGATGATTTCATCCAGATCGACGCGCCCGTGAACAAGGGCAACTCCGGCGGCCCGGCATTCGACGCCAATGGTGAGGTGATGGGCGTCAACACCGCGATCTATTCGCCGTCCGGCGGCAGCGTCGGCATCGCGTTCTCAATTCCGGCTTCGACCGTGAAGAGCGTCGTTGCCCAGCTCAAGGACAAGGGCACGGTCAGCCGCGGCTGGATCGGCGTCCAGATCCAGCCGGTCACCGCCGATATCGCCGACAGCCTCGGCCTGAAGAAGGCGGAAGGCGCGCTGGTGGCGGAACCGCAGGCCAGCGGCCCGGCGGCCAAGGCCGGCATCGAATCCGGCGACGTCATCATCGCGGTCAACGGCGAGCCGGTGAAGGATGCCCGTGAGCTCGCCCGCACCATCGGCGGTCTGGCGCCCGGCAACGCGGTGAAGCTCAACGTCGTGCACAAGGGCCAGGACAAGGTCGTCAACCTCACGCTCGGCCAGTTGCCGAATACGCTCGAGGCCAAGGCCGACACCGACAATGGCGATAAGGGCGGTGCCACCCGTGGCTCCGACGTGCCGAAGCTCGGCATGACGGTCGCGCCCGCCAACAGTGTGGCCGGCGCGGGCAAGGAAGGCGTCGTAGTGACCGAAGTCGATCCGAAGAGCGCCGCTGCAGAGCGTGGCTTCAAGGAAGGCGACGTGATCCTCGAAGTGGCCGGCAAGACGGTGGCCAGTGCCGGCGACGTGAAGGACGCGATCACTTCTGCGCGAAACGACAACAAGAACAGCGTTCTCATGCGCATAAAGAGCGGCGGTTCGTCGCGGTTTGTGGCAGTGCCGCTCGCCAAGGGTTAAATAGCAGATGGAAGGTTCCGCCGGCATCGTCGCCCCCGCCGACGGCTCCTTCCGGGGAGCGGGCCAGTCGCTCGCTCCCTCAATAGTCACCTTCCGGTGGAATATGCCCCCCTCCGTCGGAAGGCTAGGGGCGGTGAAGTCCCCCCAGCTTCACCGCCCGCTTTTTTCACTTGATCGAAAGAATGGCCGGTCGCCTTGCATGTGCATGCCGGCCACGCCATTGTGACAGAAAGCTACTGACGTGCCCCTTACCGCGACCGCAACTGTCCCTGAAATGCGTATCCTGATCATCGAAGACGACCGGGAGTCCGCCGACTATCTCGTGAAGGCATTTCGCGAAGTCGGCTACGTGGCCGATCTTGCCAGCGATGGCGAGGAGGGGCTGGCGTTGGCCGAGAGCGGCGATTACGACGTGCTCGTGGTCGATCGCATGCTGCCGAAACGCGACGGGCTGTCGCTGATCGGCTCGTTGCGCGAGAAGGGCAATCGCACGCCGGTTCTCATCCTCTCCGCGCTCGGGCAGGTCGACGACCGCATCAAGGGCCTGCGCGCCGGCGGCGACGACTATCTGCCAAAACCCTATTCCTTCGCCGAACTATTGGCGCGCGTCGAAGTGCTGTCGCGACGCAATGTCGGCCCGGCCGAAGAAACCACCTATCGCGTCGGCGACCTCGAGCTCGATCGGCTCTCGCACCGCGTGGCGCGCGGCAAGGACGAACTGACGCTGCAGCCGCGTGAATTCCGCCTGCTCGAATATCTGATGAAACACGCCGGCCAGGTGGTGACGCGCACCATGCTGCTGGAAAATGTCTGGGATTATCATTTCGATCCGCAGACCAACGTCATCGACGTGCATATCTCACGGCTGCGCTCCAAGATCGACAAGGGTTTTGAGCGGCCCTTGCTGCACACGATCCGCGGCGCCGGGTACATGATCCGTGACGGCATTCGGTAAACTGATCCGCACCACGGCGTTTCGCCTGACGCTGGTCTATCTGTTTCTGTTCGCGTTCTTTGCCGCTTCGCTGCTGGCCTATTTTGCCTGGAACACGCGCCGCCTCATCACCGAGCAGATCACCACCACGGTGAACGCCGAAACCAGCCAGATCAACGACATCTACAATCGGCGGGGATTGCATGGGCTGGCCTGGACCATCGGCAACCGCGCGCTGCGTCCGGGCGCCAATCTTTATCTCGTCACCACCCCGACCGGACAGGCGATTGCCGGCAATGTCGGCTCGCTGGCGCCGGGCGTGATGGCGACCCTGGGCTGGTCGGAGACCGCCTATCGACGGCTTGACGATCAGGACACAGGCGATCACCGGGCGCTGGTGCACGTCAGCGAATTGGACAACGGTTTTCGGCTGCTGGTCGGTCGCGATCTGGAGGAACGCAGGCGGCTGTTCACCATCGTGGCGAAGGCCGCGCAATGGTCGATCCTGGTCGTCATCGTGCTCGGCATCGGCGGCGGCATCTTCGTGGCGCGGCGGGTGCTGCGGCGGATCGACGCCATGACCGGCACCACCCAGCGCATCATGGCCGGCGATCTCTCGGGACGGCTGCCGGTCGGACGCTCCGGCGACGAGCTCGATCGTCTGGCGGAAAACCTCAACGCCATGCTGGAGCGGATCGAGGCGCTGATGACGGGCCTGAAGGAGGTCTCCGACAACATCGCCCACGACCTCAAGACGCCGCTGACGCGCCTGCGCAACCGCGCCGAGGAGGCGTTGGCGAGATCGAGCAGCGAGGCCGATTACCGCGCGGCACTGGAGCGCACGATCGAGGAATCCGATGGCCTGATCCGCACCTTCAATGCGCTCCTGATGATCGCGCGCGCCGAGTCAGGGCAGGCCCGCGGCAACATGGACGATTTCGACGCGGCCGACGTCGCGAATGGCATCCACGAGCTCTACGAGCCCCTGGCCGAGGACGACGGCATGACGTTGCACGTGAAAGCCGCTTCGGCGCCGCTGCACGGCAACCGCGAATTGATCAGCCAGGCCCTCGCCAACCTGGTCGAGAATGCGATCAAGTACGGCAAGCCGGTTCCGTCCGTGCAGCCGCTTGGCGTCGATAACAGGGAGATCCTGATCGAGTCCCGGCGCGAGGGTGATTCCGTGCTGCTCAGCGTAACCGACCGCGGCCCCGGAATTCCGGAAGGCGATCGCAAGCACGCGGTCGAGCGATTTGTGCGGCTGGAGGCGAGCCGCACCCAGCCGGGTTCGGGCCTCGGCCTCAGCCTGGCATCGGCGGTCGCGACACTGCATGGCGGGGAGCTCAGGCTCGGCGACGCGCATCCCGGCCTGGTTGCGACATTGGCCATCCCCGCGCGTGCGGGCGCCAGTGAAAGGCTTGCGGCGCAAACACCGGATGTGCCACAGAAGGCAGCATGAATGCCGCCGCGCCGGGAAACGCGGACCGACATCACCGTCTGGCCGCGCGCTTCGTGGGCGGACCGCATGTCTCCGTTTCCAATTCTGCCGAGCAACGCCTGAACGACTGGCTCACTGAACTTGAGCCGGCCCAATCGGCTGCGATCGGCGAGCTGCTCGAACATCCCCACGCCAAAGCTATTCTGCTAGGGATCGCGGAATTTTCGCCTTTTCTGTTCGATCTCGTGCGTGCTGACGCCACACGGTCGATCGGGCTGCTGTCGTGCGACCCGGACCAGCACCTCGATGCGCTGATCGAGAAGACATCCCGCGCCGTCTTCGATGCCGCCGACGAGACCGAGGTGATGCATCTGCTCCGTCGCATGAAGGCGGAAGCGGCGCTTCTGATCGCGCTGTGCGACATCGGCGGGGTCTGGCCGGTGATGCGGGTCACTGCGGCGCTGACCGATCTTGCCGTCGCCGCGGTGCAGTCGTCCCTGCGCTTTCTCCTGCGGCAGGAAGTCGCGCGCGGACGGATCAAGCCGGCCGATCCCGACCGCCCCGAGGAGGCCAGCGGCCTGATCGTGCTCGCGATGGGCAAGATGGGCGCGGGTGAGCTCAACTATTCCAGCGACATCGATCTCATCGTCTTCTTCGATCGCGCCGTGACCTCGCTCGCCGAGGATATCGAGCCGCAGCCGTTCTTCGTGCGCCTGACGCAGGCAATGGCGCGGCTGCTGCAACAGCGCTCCGGCGAGGGCTACGTGTTCCGTGTCGACCTGCGGCTGCGGCCGGATCCGGCCTCGACCCAGGTCGCGATCTCGACCGACGCGGCGCTGCATTACTACGAGCGGGAAGGGCGGACCTGGGAACGCGCCGCGATGATCAAGGCCCGGCCATGCGCCGGCGACCCCAGGGCAGGCGCGGCGCTGCTTGCGGAGATCGCGCCGTTCGTCTGGCGCAAGCATCTGGATTTCGCGGCGCTCGCCGACGTCCACGACATGAAGCGGCAGATGCAGACCTTTCGCGGCCAGAGCGAGATCGCGGTGGAAGGCCACAACGTCAAGGTCGGCCGCGGCGGCATCCGCGAGATCGAGTTCTTCGCCCAGACCCAGCAATTGATCGCCGGCGGCCGGCATCCGGAGCTGAGGGTTCGTCCGACCCTGAAAGCGCTCGGTGTATTGGCGTCGAGCAACTGGATCACCGTTGAAGCCCGCGACGAACTCACCAGGGCCTACGAATTTTTGCGGCGGGTCGAGCACCGGCTGCAGATGATGTGCGACGAGCAGACCCATTCGCTGCCCGAGAGCGCCGAGGAAGTGGAGCGGTTTGCAAATTTCTTCGGCTATGAGAGCCGCGCGGCCTTCGCAAAAGACCTGCTCGGTCATCTCAACACCGTGCAGGAGCATTACAGCAAACTGTTCGAGGGCGACGAGCCGACCGGCAGCGCAACACTGCCGTACGTCAATTACGCCGCCGGCCCCGAGGATGCGCGGCTGCTCGCGCATCTGGCGACGCTCGGCTTCAAGAACCCGATTCTGGTGGCGCAGACGGTGCAGCAATGGATGCAGGGCGACTATCGCGCGCTGCGGGTCGAGGCCACGCGCAACGCCTTTGTCGAGTTCATTCCAGCTCTGATCGACGGCCTTGCGAATGCCGAGGAGCCGGACGATGCGGTGGCGGCGTTCGACCGCTTCCTGGAGGCGTTGCAGCGCGGCGGCCGGCTGATCTCGTTGTTGAGGGAGAACCGCGAGCTTGTTGCTCTGGTGGCGCTGATCCTGGGTGCCGCGCCGCGGCTTGGCGACATGCTGGCGCGCCAGCCGCAGATCATGGATGGCCTGATCGATCCGCGCTTCTTCGGCGCGATGCCGGACCGGAAGGAATTGTCCGCGCGGCTGGCGACCACGCTGCAGGATGCGGGCTCCTACGAGGATTTCCTCGATCGCCTCCGCCTGTTCGGCCAGGAAAGCCTGTTCCTGATCGGCACGCGGATTTTGTCCGGCACGGTTTCCGCCCAGCAGGCGAGCGTCGCCTTTGCCGACGTTGCAGAGGGCATCGTCCACACCGTGCATGGCCTGGTGACCGATCAGTTCGCGTCGCAATACGGCCGCATCAAGGGGCAAGAGACCGCGATCCTCGCGATGGGCCGGCTCGGCAGCCGCGAGATGACGGCATCCTCCGATCTCGACCTCATCCTGCTCTACGATTACGACCACGATCATCCGGATTCCGACGGCGAGCGGTCGCTGCACGGTGCGCAGTATTTTGCGCGCCTGACCCAGCGGCTGATCTCGGCGTTCACGACGCGCACCAATTACGGCGTGCTCTATGACGTCGACATGCGGCTGCGCCCCTCGGGCCGCGCGGGGCCGCTGGCGTCGCGGATCGATTCCTTCGCCGATTATCAGGAGCGAGAGGCCTGGACCTGGGAACACATGGCGCTGACGCGGGCGCGGGTGATTTCGGGTCCGCCGGAATTCCGCGCCAGGATCGAAGCCACCATTCGCGCCGTACTGACGCGGCGGCGCGATGCGGCCGCCACGGCCTGCGATGTCGCCGACATGCGTCGGGCGATTGCGCTTGAAAAGGGTGAGGACGATATCTGGGACCTCAAGCTTGCCGCGGGCGGCCTCGTCGATATCGATTTTGTCGCGCAACACCTTCAACTCGTCCACGCCGCCGACAGGCCCGAGATCCTGAGCGTCAGCACGCTCCAGGTGCTCGATAACGCCGCGCGGCTTGGCGTGCTCGGCCAGTCCGAAGCCGAAGTGCTGCGCTCCGCTGCGCGGCTCTATCACGACCTGACCCAGATACTCCGGCTTTGCGTGACCGGAAAATTCAATCCGGAAACCGCGGGCGAAAATCTGTTGCGCGTGATGGCGCGCGCCGGCGACACCCCGGATTTTTCCGCCCTCGAAGCCCGTGTGCGCGAAACGCAAAATGAGGTGAGGCGGGTGTTTAACACGCTGATCGGGGGCCGGTGAGCGTGAGGTGAGTGAGCGAGCCCGCTTCACCTCGCCTCGCTTGCGCTGACCGGTAGATCCCTGCTTAGTAGCAAATCTTGACGCTGCGAACCCGCCAGCCAGAGCCGTCCCAGAAGCGCTGGCGTTGCCAACTGCAGGGTCCGTAGTAGTCAGAACCGGGGGCAGGCCGAGGGCCGCTGTAATGGCCGTAATAGCTTGGGCCATAGTAATCGGGGTAATAGGGGCCGCCGCGCTGGGCATGGGCAGGCGTCGTGGTCAGAGACCCGGCCACCGATGCGACCGTGACCAAGGCAGCTATTGTCTTCTTCATGTCTTGGACCCTCCTTCAGTCAAACCTCTTCCGGCGCGGGCGCCGCGGATTTTCTCGCACTAGATGTCCTCAATAAGTGCGGTTGCGCGGTCCCGGCACCTATACCCCCTATCGCAAGGACCCGGACGACCGATGCGGAGGGTCAGCCGGTCCGCCCAGCGTCACGCATTACCGCGACCTCGACCCCCTGAAATCCCTGCCTTAGCCTGTGCCGAAAAAAATGCTGAGTTTTGATCTATGTCATTTGAATTTGGCATGCGCTGGGCAAGCCTTAGCCGGCTGGGGATTAGGGCCTAGCCATGGAAATACCAACACCGCCGAGCAAAATTCAATCCGGAAACCGCGGGCGACGATCTGTTGCGCGTGATGGTGCGCGCCGGCGACACCCGGATTTTTCTGCCCTCGAAGCCCGCGTGCGCGAAACGCAAGGTGTGCTGAGGCGGGTGTTTAATACGCTGATCGGAGGCGGGTAGACGGAGCCCCTTCCTCACTTGTAGGGTGGGCAAAGGCGCACTTGCGCCGTGCCCACCATTTATAGTCTCGATGCTGACTGGTGAGCACGCTTCGCTTTGCCCACCCTACGAAGCTGCAGTCTGCCGAATTTGGGAAGCAGGCGCTCACCCCGCCCTCTCAGAGCGAGCCTTGCTCGTCTCGCCCCCGTAAGAACGGGAGCGCGAGAAGAGAAGCACCCGACGAGGCGGGTATGTTGCCCTCCGGGCAGATGTCAATCCGAGGAGCGACAGCGACGACTTGTCCGCCGAGCTCAACGCGCGTAGGCGGAAGCAGCCTTTCTCCGCAGGCGGCGCTCTCGATGCTTCGCGGAGCCTGTCATCGGGCTCGCATTCGCCGACCCGTTGGCTCGCAATGAACGATTTTGGAGACGCGCGTGGAAAAATCGACCCGACGGGCAAATCAGTCTTCGCGACAAAAACCTGTCCAGCCCTCTCGCAAAAATATTTCGCTTTCCGCTGTCGGGCAAATCAGTTCTACCAGCTCGCCCCGTCCTTTCCCGGCAAGAGGGGCGGTTCGCGAGTCGTCACGAACGCGGGATGGGATGCGGTGGACGCGGCAGCGTTGGCGCGAAAGTGGGTTCACAGGGCGGTCTTCCGTGAGTGAAACAACCGCGCGCGGACGAACGGCGCTTCAACGCCTTTGCCAGAATTCAGCGGACAGCACATGGTCCGTTGAGAGCTTTGGCTGAGGTCGCTGCGTACGGCGAAGTCGTGTGGTCCTGGCATCCGTTGCTGATGCTAAGCCTTGCGGAGGCGAAACCGGCCCAACCGGGTGAGGTCGCCGTCAATCCGCTTGGCGACGGTGACAAAAAGGAATTCGTCGCCGAGGAGAGCACGAAGGAAACCGTTAAAACCATTGCGCGGGGAAAGCCGGGTGATCTCCGGTGTAACCGTGGTGACTACCGTGTGCTTACTACCAATGCACACGGGCCGCGGGTGCTCCGGGCACCCGGCTTTCCCTGCTCCCTCTTCAAGTGAGGGACAATGTCTTTGCAAAACCTCGGGCAAATCATGCCGCGAGAATACTAATGCGCGCCTCTTCCTCCGCTGTCATGCTCCGCGCATGCGGGGCATCCAGTATTCCAGAGGCGCCGGTGCTGGAAACGAGAAGCCGCGGCGTACTGGATACCCCGCTTTCGGGGGTATGACGGTCTCTTGTTTTGCCGACGCGCCGAAGGCGGCAAGCCGGGCGACGACGAGTGAAGTGGCTCTTTGAAGAATCGAATCGGAAACAGACCGATGTAGTCCCCGGCGTTCGCCGGGACGATGGAGGAATCCTCTAGGCTTCCTTCAGTCTCCGCAGCGCCGCCCGCACGTTGGGGTCGAGACCTTCGCCGCCGGCGTCGAGGTGGGCAAAGATCGCCTTGCGCATCCGCGGGTCCCAGAACTTGCGTACGTGCTCGGCGATGCCAGGCACCGCCTTGTCATGGCCCTGGCTCTGGAAGAATTTTCCGATCTGGTTGGCCATGTAGATCAATCGATCAGGCGACATGGATAGCCTCTTTGACATCGGTCCTGGGTTTCGACGCGGATGCGATCCGTTCCGGATGGGTGAACACCTCAAACCCGTCGGCGCGTGCGATGGCGGCAAGCGTGATGCCGGCTTCATCCGCCATTCGCACGGCCAGCGCGGTCGGCGCCGAGACCGCGACCATCAGCGGCGCGCCGATCGCGGCGGTCTTCTGCACCATCTCGACCGAGACGCGGCTGGTCAACAGCACCATGCCCGCGCTTGCGGATGTGCTTTCCTGCGCCAGCGCGCCGGCGAGCTTGTCGAGCGCATTGTGGCGGCCGACATCTTCGCGCAGGCTGACGATGCCTTGCGCAGGGGTCCAGAAGGCCGCAGCATGCACCGCGCGCGTTTCGATATTGACCCGTTGCAACGGCGTGACCGCCGCCATCGCTGCCATGATCTCTCGCGGGGAAAAGCTGCGTCCTTTTGGTACGATTGCTGCCGGGCGAACGGCTTCTGCAATCGAACTCGACGCCGCAAATACCGCAGCCTGTGGGACCGGCGATGTGACGCCGCCGCTGGTTGATCAGCGCGGCGCTGGCTGGCCTCAGCCACATCCGCAATTCGATGCCGTCGTCGAGCTCGACGATGTCGAGGCTGTCGATCTCGTCGGCGCGTTGCACGATGCCTTCGCTGAGGCTGAAGCCGATGGCGAAATCGCGCAAATCCTGCGGCGAGCCCATCATCACGGCGTAGGTGCCGCCATTATAGGTCAGCGCGATTGCGGTCTCCTCTGGAACGGACCGCGTGCCATGGCCGGCGCTGCCATCGCGCCAGACCAGCCGTTCAATTTTGCAGACGGGATCGTGCATCCTTCACTCCGCGGCTTCCACGACCGGGGCGATCCGCCGCGAGTGGCGGGCCTGCTCGTCATAGGCCTTTTGCCAGTCGGACGGGCCGTTCGACGGCGAGATCTGCACCGCCGTCACCTTGTATTCCGGGCAATTGGTCGCCCAGTCGGAATAGTCGGTGGTGATGACGTTGGCCTGGGTATCCGGGTGATGGAAGGTGGTATAGACCACGCCGGGCGCGACGCGGTCGGTGATCTCTGCGCGCAGCGTGGTCTCGCCGGCGCGGCTGGCGAGCCGGACCCAGTCGCCATCGCGCACGCCGCGCTGCTCGGCGTCGTGCGGATGGATTTCCAGCCGGTCTTCGCTGTGCCAGACCGTATTCTCGGTGCGCCGGGTCTGTGCGCCGACATTGTACTGGCTGAGGATGCGTCCGGTGGTCAGCAGCAGCGGATATCTTGGTCCGGTGCGCTCGTCGGTCGGGACGTATTCGGTGATGACGAACTTGCCCTTGCCGCGGACGAAGCCGCCGATGTGCATCACCGGCGTACCCTCGGGCGCCTTCTCGTCGCAGGGCCATTGCACGGAGCCGAGTTCGTCGAGTTTGGCGTAGGAGACGCCGGCAAAGGTCGGCGTCAACGCGGCGATCTCGTCCATGATTTGCGATGGATGATCGTAGTTCATCTCAAGACCCATGGCCTTGGCGAGGCCGATGGTGACTTCCCAGTCGGCCAGCCCGTTGCGCGGGGTCATCACCTTGCGGACGCGCTGGATGCGGCGCTCGGCGTTGGTGAAGGTGCCGTCCTTCTCGAGGAAGGTCGATCCGGGCAGGAAGACGTGGGCGTAGTTCGCCGTCTCGTTGAGGAAGAGGTCGTGAACGATGACGCACTCCATCGACGACAGCGCCGCGACCACATGCCTGGTGTTGGGATCGGACTGCAGGATGTCCTCCCCCTGCACATAGAGGCCCATGAAGGTGCCCTCGATCGCGGCATCGAACATGTTCGGGATGCGCAGGCCCGGCTCCGGATTGAGCTTGACGTTCCACAGTGCTTCGAACTGATCGCGCGCGGCGTCGCCCGAGATGTGGCGATAGCCCGGCAGTTCGTGCGGGAACGAGCCCATGTCGCAGGAGCCTTGAACGTTGTTCTGGCCGCGCAGTGGATTCACGCCGACGCCGGGCCGGCCGATATTGCCGGTCGCCATCGCAAGGTTGGCGATCGCAATGACGGTGGTCGAGCCCTGGCTGTGCTCGGTGACGCCGAGGCCGTAATAGATCGCGCCATTGCCGCCGGTGGCGAACAGCCGTGCCGCTTCGCGCAGCTCCTTCGGGTCGACGCCGGTCATGATGGCGGTGGCTTCAGGGCTGTTCTTCGGCTCGGCGACGAACGCGGCCCATTCCTCGAATTCGCTCCAGTCGCAGCGTTCGCGCACGAACGCTTCATCGACGAGGCCTTCGGTGACGATGACATGCGCGAGCGCGGTCAGCACGGCGACGTTGGTGCCGGGCATCAGCGGCAGATGCAGCGCCTTGAGGTGAGGGGCCTCAACCATCTCGGTGCGGCGCGGATCGATCACGATCAGCCTGGCGCCCTGGCGCAGCCGCTTCTTCAAGCGCGAGGCGAACACGGGGTGGGCGGACGCCGGATTGGCGCCAATCACCATCACCACGTCGGTCTGCTCGACCGAGTCGAAATCCTGTGTGCCGGCCGAAGTGCCGAACGTCGTCGACAGTCCGTAGCCGGTCGGCGAGTGGCAGACGCGGGCGCAGGTATCGACATTGTTGTTGCCGAAGCCGGCGCGGATCAGTTTTTGCACCAGATAGGTTTCCTCATTGGTGCAGCGGGAGGAGGTGATGCCGCCAACGGCGTCACGGCCATACTTGGCCTGGATGCCCTTGAATTTGGTGGCAGCGAAGTTGAACGCTTCGTCCCAGGAGACCTCGCGCCAGGGATCCTCGATCCGTTCGCGGATCATCGGCTTCAGGATGCGCTCCTTGTGGGTGGTGTAGCCCCAGGCAAAACGGCCCTTGACGCAGGAGTGCCCGCGATTGGCCTTGCCGTCCTTGTACGGCACCATACGCACCACTTCCTCGCCGCGCATCTCCGCCTTGAAGGCGCAGCCGACGCCGCAATAGGCGCAGGTCGTGACCACGGAGTGCTCGGGCTGGCCGATCTCGATCACGGATTTTTCGGTGAGCGTCGCCGTAGGGCAGGCCTGCACGCAGGCGCCGCAGGAGACGCATTCGGAGCCAAGGAAACTCTCGCTCATGCCGGGCGAGACGCGGCTGTCGAAACCGCGCCCGGAAATGGTCAATGCGAAGGTACCCTGGACTTCCTCGCAGGCGCGGACGCAGCGCGAGCAGACGATGCATTTCGAGGGATCATAGGTGAAGTACGGGTTGGACTCGTCCTTGGGCATCCAGGCGGCGTTGGCTTCGCCATTGGACCTGGCGAAAACGTGATTTTCGCCCTCGTAGCCGTAACGCACGTCGCGCAGGCCGACCGCGCCCGCCATGTCCTGCAGTTCGCAGTCGCCGTTGGCGGCGCAGGTCAGGCAGTCAAGCGGATGGTCGGAGATATACAGCTCCATCACGCCCTTGCGCAGCTTCTTCAATCGTTCGGTCTGGGTGTGGACCACGAGGCCGGGCATGACCGGCGTGGTGCAGGATGCCGGCGTGCCGGCGCGGCCCTCGATCTCGATCAGGCAGAGACGGCAGGAGCCGAAGGCATCGACCATGTCGGTCGCGCAGAGTTTCGGGATTTGCGTGCCGGCTTCCATCGCAGCGCGCATGATCGAAGTGCCCTCGGGCACGGTGATGCTTTGCCCGTCGATGGTCAGCGTGACCATGGTCCCGGATCTGGCGCGAGGCGTTCCGAAATCGGTTTCCTGGATCAGCGACATGGCGATCTCCTTTTATTCCGCGGCTTCGAGGTGAGCCGGTGCCGGGCCAAAATCTTCCCGGAAATGTTTCAACGCGCTCATGACGGGGTAGGGCGTGAAGCCGCCGAGCGCGCAGAGCGAGCCGAACTTCATGGTGTTGCAGAGGTCTTCGACCACGGCGATGTTTTCACCGACGCGTTCGCCGCGGCGGATTTTGTCGATGGTCTCGACGCCACGGGTCGAACCGATCCGGCACGGCGTGCATTTGCCGCAGGATTCCACGGCGCAGAACTCCATCGCGAAACGCGCCTGTTTGGCCATGTCGACGCTGTCGTCGAAGACGACCATGCCGCCATGTCCAATCAGGCCGTCGCGCGCCGCAAAGGCTTCGTAGTCGAACGGCGTGTCGAACAAGGCGCGGGGGAAGTAAGCGCCGAGCGGACCGCCGACCTGTACCGCGCGCACCGGTCGTCTGCTGAACGTGCCGCCGCCGATCTCGTCGACGAGTTCGCCGAGGGTAATGCCGAAGGCGGTCTCGAACAGGCCGCCGTAGCGGATATTGCCGGCAAGCTGGATCGGCATCGTGCCGCGCGAGCGGCCCATGCCGAAGTCGGCGTAAGCCTTGGCGCCGTTGTCGAGGATGAACGGGATCGCGGCGAACGACAGCACGTTGTTGATGACGGTCGGCCGCCCGAACAGGCCCTTGTGCGCCGGCAGCGGCGGCTTTGCCCGCACGATGCCGCGGCGGCCTTCGAGGCTTTCGAGCAGCGAGGTCTCTTCGCCGCAGACATAGGCGCCGGCGCCGACGCGGACTTCGAGATCGAAGCTGTGGCTGGAGCCGCCGATCCGCGCGCCGAGATAGCCGGCGCGCCTTGCCGCCGATATCGCCGCATTCATCGCGGCGACGGCATGCGGATATTCCGAGCGGATGTAGATGTAGCCCATGCCGGCGCCCACCGCGATGCCGGCAATCGTCATGCCCTCGATCACCACGAAGGGATCGCCTTCCATGATCATGCGATCGGCGAAGGTGCCGCTGTCGCCTTCGTCGGCGTTGCAGACGATGTATCTCCGGTCGGCGCTCGTCTGCGCCACCGTCTTCCATTTGATGCCGGTCGGGAAACCGGCGCCGCCGCGGCCGCGCAGCCCCGAAGTGGTGACGTCGGCGAGGATCTGCTCCGACGTCAGCGCCAGCGCCCGCTCGAGGCCCTTGTAGCCGCCGTGGGCGCGGTAATCCTCGACCGAGCGCGGATCGATCACGCCGCAGCGCGCGAAGGTCAGGCGGGTCTGGCGCTTCAGCCAGGGAATCTCGTCGGCGACACCAAGTCGCAGCGGGTGCGGGCCGCCGGAAGCCATCGCATCGAACACCGACCGCGCGTCAGCCGCGGTGAGCGGGCCGAACGCGATGCGACCTTGCGCGGTTGCGACCTCGACCATCGGCTCGAGCCAATAGAGCCCGCGCGAGCCGGTCCTGATGATCTCGACGGCGATGCCGCGCTGGCCGGCGGCGGCTTCGAGTGCCTGCGCAACTTCATCGGCGCCGACTGCGACCGCGCCGGCGTCGCGGGAGACGAAAATACGCATCGTCATCGCTGCGCCTCCGCGACCAGCGCATCGAGGCGCGCTTCGTCGAGCCGTCCGACCACGCGGCCGTCGAGCATCGCCGAGGGCGCGGTCGCGCACAGCCCGAGGCAGTATATCGGCTCCAGCGTCACGCGCTCATCGGCAGTGGTGTGGCCGAGCGAGATCCCGAGCTTCGCTTCGGCGCGCGCCGCCAGCGCATCGCCGCCCGCGGCCTGGCAGGCTTCGGCCCGGCACAATTTCAGCACATGGCGGCCGGCCGGCTGGTGGCGAAAATCATGATAGAACGTGAACACGCCATGGACTTCGGCCCGCGACAAATTGAGCGCAGACGCGACCATCGGGATCGACGGCTCCGGCACGTAGCCGAAGGCTTCCTGCAACGCGTGCAGGATCACCAACGTCGCGCCCTCAAGCGCGGTGTGCTTCGCGATGATCTCGGCGCCGCGCGTTTCATCCCATGGTTCGAAGACCGGTGTCATTCCCACACTCTCGATCGGAGTTGTTGCTGCCTCCAATCAGAATTGGAATTGTTCGAAATATCAATAAAGCTGTCTCATGCTGCGATCGGGAAACGCGATCGATACGCCTGAAAAATCGGACGATTGGAAAATGCAATGAACGCAGGATTCCTGCGGCTTTTGCCGTGTTTCTCCTGCAAGCGCTGTGATATTTGTGGGGCGCTCCTGTCCTTTCCCGTGAGGTTTCCCTCTTGATCGACAAGCTTGAACTTCTGCTGGCGCTGGCGAAGGAGCGGCATTTTGGCCGGGCCGCCGAAGCCTGCGGCGTCACCCAGCCGACGATGTCGACGAGTCTCAAGCAGCTCGAGGAGATCCTCGGCGTGATGCTGGTGCAGCGCGGCTCCCGCTTCCAGGGCTTTACGCCGGAGGGCGAGCGCACGCTGGACTGGGCGCGGCGCATCGTCGGCGATGCGCGCGCGATGAAGCAGGAGATCAACGGGCTGAAGGACAAGCTCTCCGGCGAGATCAGGATTGCGGCCATCCCGACCGTGCTCGGCATGGTGGCGGCGCTGACGACGCCGTTCCGCGCGCGTCATCCCGACGTGCGGTTTCGCATCCAGTCCTGCACCTCGGCCGATGTGCTTGGCCTTCTGGAAAACCTCGAGGTCGACGCAGGCCTGACCTATATCGAGAACGAGCCGATCGGCAAGGTTCGCACCATCCCGCTCTACAACGAGAGCTATCGTCTCCTGACCTCGCCCGACGGCATGTTCGGCGACCGCAAGCAGGTCACCTGGAAGGAAGTCGGGCAGGTGCCGCTATGCCTGCTGACGCCGGACATGCAGAATCGCCGCATCATCGACCGCGCTTTGCGATCGGTCGGCGCGGAGGCGACGCCGACGCTGACCTCGAACTCGCTGCTGGTGCTTTATACACATGTGAAGACCGGGCGCTGGGCGAGCGTCATGCCGGCGAAGCTTGCGGAGACGCTCGGTCTGAAGGACACCGTCCGCAGCATTCCGATCATCGACCCCCAGGTCAATTACAGCATCGGCATGGTCATCCCGCAGCGCGATCCGATGACGCCGCTGATCGCGGCGCTGGTGCAGGTCGCGCGCGAGGTTGCGCCGACGCTGGAGTAGCCGATGCTTCAGGCCGCCGCCTTGATCTTCGGCCTCGCGGAGCGCGCATCGCGCGGCAGCACGATGCGAACGACGGTGCCGACACCGAGCTTCGAGCGCAGCTTCATCGATCCGCCATGCAGGGTGGTCAGCGAACGAGCGATCGCCAGTCCAAGTCCGGAGCCCTGGTAGGTCTTAGTCAATTGGCTCTCGACCTGTTCGAACGGCTTGCCGAGCCGTCGCAGCGAATCCGGGGCGATGCCGATGCCGGTATCGGCGATCAGGAGGACGATGGAATCGTCGAGCATCTGGCCGCGCATCACCACCTTGCCGTTCTCGGGCGTGAACTTCACCGCATTGGACAACAGGTTGACGATGATCTGCTTCACCGCGCGGCGATCGGCCACCACGGAAATGGTGCGTTCGATATCCGCATCGAGGGTGAGGTTCTTGTCCTCCGCGCGGCCGGATACCACCCGCAGCGATTCCGCCAGCGTCTTCGACAGGTCGAGCGGCTCCATGTCGAGCCTTACGCGGCCGGCCTCGATCTTCGACATATCCAGGATGTCGTTGATGACCTCGAGCAGATATTGGCCGCTGGTGAGGATGTCGTGGCAGTATTCCTGGTACTTGTCGGAGCCGAGCGCGCCGAACATGCCGCTGCCCATGATCTCGGAGAAGCCGATGATGGCGTTGAGCGGCGTGCGCAGCTCGTGGCTCATGTTGGCGAGGAACTTCGACTTGGCCTGGTTGGCTTCCTCGGCGCGGTTGCGTTCGCGGGAATATTTGTCGGCGAGATCTGCGAGCTCGACGGCCTGCCGTTCCAGTTCGGCCTGCGAGCGTTTCAGATCGATCACGGAGGCGCGCAGGCGGAGGTCGTTGTCGACCAGCTTCTGCTCGTGCGCCTTGATCCGGGTGATGTCGGTGCCGACCGAGACGTAGCCGCCGTCCTTGGTGCGGCGCTCGCTGATGTGCAGCCAGTTGCCGCTTTCCAGTTGCGCCTCGAAGGTGCGGGCGCCCGGCGCCTGCGTGCCGGCTTCCTGCAAGCGGTTGCGGACTTCCGGCATGCTGCCGACTTCGATCACGGTCTCATAGGAAGTGCCCGGCGCGACTGCGGAGTCCGGCAGCTTGTGCAGGCGCTGGAAATGCGAGTTGCAGAGCACGAGGCGGTCCTCGGCATCCCACAGCACGAAGGCTTCCGGAATGGTCTCGATTGCGTCGCGCAGCCGCAGATCCGCTTCCACCGTCCTCTCGGCGAGGCTCTTCTGCTCGGTAATGTCGACGGCGATGCCGATCAGGTGCATGCCGCCGCCGGCGGCGGCCTGGCTGAGCTCGCAGCGCACGCGCAGCCAGATCCAGTGGCCGTCGGTGTGCTGCATCCGGAAGCTCTGGTCGATGTGGTCGATCTTGCCGGAGATCAGCTGGTCGGCAATGTCGAACAGGTTGATGTCGTCGGATTTCACCAGCGCGTTGACTTCGCCGAAGGTGAGGAGGTCGTTGCGGGAATCCAGCCCGAGCAGGGTGAACATCGACTGCGACCAGAAGATACGGCCGCGCGACAAATCCCAGTCCCAAAGGCCGCAGCGGCCGCGGTTGAGCGCGGTGTCGATCCGCCCCCGTACCGCGTCATTGATGAGGTCGCCTTCGCGGGCGCGGGTCGATTGCCAGTGAAAGGCAAAGCCGAGGATCAGCACCACAAAGCCCGTCGTCGCCGACAGCGTCACCGACAGCGCCGCGTCCGATCCCCACGCCGGCTCGTTCCTTTCGTGGATGACGATGACCTGGCCGGGCAGGGACTTCACCAGAAGCGAGATCGCAAGCGCCCCGTTGCCGGTCGGAAGGATCATGTCCGTGACGATGCCCTGCTGGCCGGGTGCGGCCAGCAGTTGCGCCGTGCTGATAATGTCGACCACGCGGTCGTTCTCGCCGAGGGCGTCGATCGGGACGCGAGCCAGAACCCGATGGTCGGCGCCGGTGATGATGACGTGGCGGCCGGCGGCGATGGCCCAGGATGGAATGAGGTCCGGCAACAGGTTCTGCAACCGCTCGATATTGGCCGCGCGATCCTGCCGGACCGAGGCGAGGCGGTCGAGACGCTCGGCCAGGATATCGGCGAGCGCCAAGAGGTCGCGCTTGATGGCGGCGCGCTTCTGGCGGTTCTGGTCGATCACCTGCACGAAGGCGCCGAGGCAGATGGTGATAAGGAAGGCGATGATGAGGGTCGGCACAGCGCGGCGCAGCGCAGGCTCGGCGGTCAACAGCCGGTGGTAGGCCGGCTTCGCAATCGACTGCGCCAATCCCTTGATCGAATCGGATTGGACGCACGCGTTCGCCGCATGCGCGCGCGCCATGCCCTTAACCCCCACCGGAAATGTGTTTGCACACCGTCTGGAAGCGCCCCACGCTGCTTCCGAATCAATGCGATTTGAATCCAGTTTTCCCGCGCTGTCGAGAGTCAACAATTCGTTAATGCGAAATAATTCTTGTCCAACGGAGAATCGGGACGCACAGCGCAAGTCCGAAACGAGAACAAGCCGGTGTCATTGGGCGCGAGGCGGCTCGGCGTGACTGATGACGCGCTTGATGGTCGGGAACGCGCGGCGCAAGGCGCGCTCGATCTCGTCGACGTTCTCATGGACCTTGATGACGCTCATCGACGGCGCGGCGCGGCAATGAAAGTTGACGATTTCGCCGGCGTCGGTGTCGCGCACCCGCACATTATGGATGTCATGGATGGCGCCATCGGCGGCGAAGCGCGTCAGCGCGGCCTTGATGGTCTCGACACGGTCGGGTGGGGCGTCGGTGCCGTGCGGGAGCTCCGGTTCCAGCGGCTCGATGTGGGTATCGACCTCGACGTCCTCGCCGAAATCCTCGCGGATGCTTCGTTCCAGATTGTGCGCGATGTCGTGGGCCGCGGCCAGCTCCATGTCGCCGTCAACCTCGAGGTCGATGCCGACGATGAGCTTCTCGCCGAGATCGTGCACGGTGACGTGATGGATGGCGAGGCCGGAATTGCGGGCGATCACCATGATGCGCTCGCGCACGCTTTCGTTGTCGCGCGCCACCGGGACCGCGGTGAAGGTCAGGTCGGCGTCGCCCAGTGCCTTGCTGACCGCGTCCTGTGCCCTGCGCTTGATCTCCTCGACGCGGTCGATCGGATAGGTGCGCGGGACCTTGGCGATGGCGTCGATGAAATGGGTGGGGCCGACCATGCGGACGCGCAGTCGGGCGACGTCGACCACGCCGGGCACGGCTTTGATCGCCGCCGTAGCCTTCTCCGCCGCACCTTCGGGGGCACGGTCGAGCAGGGTTTCGACGGTGGAGCGGGCCAGGCGCAATCCCAACAGCGCGATCATGACGGCGACAGCGATCGCTGCAGCGGAATCGCCCCAGTTGTAGCCGAGGCCGATCAGGGCGAGGCCGATGATGACGGCAATCGAACCCAGCACGTCGGAAGCAAAATGCAGCGCATCAGCCGCCAAGGCCTGGCTCTTGGTATCGCGCGCCGCGCGATGCAGCGCCCGTGCGCGCCAGAAATTCACCGCGATATCGACCAGCAGCACCACGAACGGGATCGCCGAGATCGTTGGCGGCGCAACACCTTCGGAAAGGCGGCTGTAGGATTCGACCAGGATGCCGCCGGCCAGCACGTAAAGCAACGCGATGACACCGAGCGCCGACAGGCTCTCAAACTTGCCGTGGCCGTAATGGTGCTCTTCATCCGCGGGGCGATCGGAAACCCGGACCACCAGCCAGGTGATGATGGTGGCGACCACGTCGACCGAGGAGTGCAAGGCCTCGGAGATCAGCGCGAGACTGCCGATGGCGATGCCGACCGCGAATTTGGCCGCGGCCATCCCGGCGCTGGCGAAGATCGAAATCGCCGCGACCGAGGTTTTCGTGCTGTGAGCATGGGCTGTCATGCGCGGCGGTTTAGCAGCCTGTCCGCTAACATCAAGCGTTGATCGCAGGCGCAATCGCCACTCACTTGCAGCAGGGAGTTGTTAGGAATTGTTCTGAGTTTAACGAGCAACGAAACGACAGCGCGCTTGAGGCGCTGAAATCGATCCTGATGGACTCGTGCGTCATCCGCCGAGGTCTATTGCGCAGCGAGGGGCACGGACGCGCGGGCGCGATAGGTCCAGAGCCCGAAATTACCGCCAATTCCGCTGCGTTCGCCGCCGATCGAGATTTGCCCGCCGTTGCCGAACCTTGCTGTCAGCCCGCCGACCGCACGTGCAGACCAGCCAGAGAGGAACAGGTTGGCCGGCAATGCCGCTGCCGCCGCGGCCAGTGCTCCTGCGCTGTCGCTGTTGAAGTAGTAGTCGCCGTAGAGTCCCGCGTAGGGTGCGAGAGCAGTCGTTGCCGTCCACGCCAGCGGATAGGACAGCTTGACGCCGCCGCTGGCGCGGCCGGTCGAGAAGTCGCGCGCGCCTTGCAAGGTGCCGAGGCTGTCGATGTAGGAATTCTCCCGCTCCCACAAGGCGTAGACGCGCGCCGAAGGTTCGATCAGGACACCGCGGCTGGCGTAGCTGCCGGTCAGTCCGCTCGTGACCAGCCAGCGGTTTCCGTTGAACGAGCCGGCCGCACTGCCCGCCGTGCCGTCGTATCCGATGCCCGAATAGGCAACCGCGGTATCGAAGCGGATATCCTGCGTCAGCTTCCAGCCGAGATAGGCTCCGACCGTCCAGCCATCGCCCTTCAGGCGACCGGCAAGAGCATCCGAGCGATAATCGAACGTCTCATAACCGCCGACGACGCCGATCAGAAAACGTGGCGTGAATTTGCGTGTCAGGCCCGCCAACAGGTTGACCTGGTTGCCATAGAGCACGTTGTTGCCGGGTGGCGCAGCCGCGACCGCCCAGCGATCGAGCGTCGCCCCGCG
Source organism: uncultured Alphaproteobacteria bacterium (assembly GCA_963786115.1). Lineage (GTDB taxonomy): Bacteria > Pseudomonadota > Alphaproteobacteria > Rhizobiales > Xanthobacteraceae > Bradyrhizobium. Next base: position 8,730 of record CAWAYC010000028.1, on the reverse strand, counting down.
CACATCGGCCCAGCCGAACCATTCCCGCGGCTCGGAGGCGCGCAGGGCGGGGACTTGGTGGGACCGGCATAGGCGAGTGCGCCGAACGCGTCGTCGATGCGCGAGGGCGAAGCCTGAGACGCAAATCCGCGCCCTCCCGCAAACGACCCGTTGGCGCTGAGGGGATCGGTGGCGCGGGGGGCTGTATCCGCGGCCCGCGCTTCGGGATCGGCCGCGAAATTGAACCGGACGCCGTTACCGCTCGGGGTGATAAAGTCGCCGCCTCCGCCAAAACCTTCGCTGATCGCGCTATCGACCGCGCCGGATATCGCTTGTCCCGAAACCTGCGCCACCATCGGAGTGATCAGCACCTGCAGCGCCCGCAGCTTGAGACTGTCCGCGGCCGTGTTGACGGTCTGGACCAACGCCGCCGACGTGCTGGCCACGAAATTGCCGTCGCCGCCATAGACCGCGGTGATGGAGTGATTGCCTGTTGTTAGCGACGAGGTGGCGAAGGTCGCGACACCACCTGCCAGTGCAACGATGCCGAGCACCGTGCTGCCGTCCTTGAAGGTGAGGCTGCCCGTTGGCGTCGCACCGGAAACGGTTGCCGTGAATGTGACGCTCTGGCCTGCGCTGCTCGGATTCTGCGAGGACGCGACCGTCGTGGTTGTGGCGGTCTTGACGGGCGCCACGTTGACGGTGGCCGTCCCGGTGATCGCTGCCGTCACCGTGTCGGTGGCCGTAATGGTTCGCGAACCTGACGTGTTGAGCGTGGCTGAGAAGGTTCCGGCGCCGTTGGTCAGGGTCGCGTTGGCCGGCAACATGGCCGCCCCGTCACTGCTGGTGAAATGTACCGTGCCAGTGTAGCCGGTCGCAACAGCATTCCCGGCGTCGAGCGCGGTGACCGTCAAATTGAAGGCTGTTCCGGCGGTCGCCGCCGCTGGTGCCGAAACGACGAAATGGCTCGCCGCATTGGAGGTCACGTTGACGCTGGCCGCACCGGTGATTGCCGGCGTCACCGTATCGGTGGCCGTAATCGTCCGCGAGCCTGATGTGTTGAGCGTGACGGAGAAGGTCCCGACGCCATTGGTCAGCGTGGCGTTGGCCGGCAACACGGCCGCGCCGTCGCTGCTGGTGAAGTGCACTGTCCCGGTGTAGCCGGTCGCGGTGGCGTTTGCGGCATCGAGCGCGGTAACCGTAACATTGAAGGCGATCCCGGCCGTCGCCGCCGCTGGCGCCGAAACCGAGAAATTGCGTGGCCGGAGCCGCGGTAACGGACAGCGACGAACTTGCGCTATCGTTGGCGTTGTTCGGGTCCGTGGCAGTTGAGGAGACCGTCGCGGTATTGGTGATCGTTGAGCCGGCTGGCGCGGCGGCGGCGACCTGGGCCACCAGCGTGAAGGTCGCGGAGGCACCCGACGCAAGACTTGCAAGCGACGCCGTCACCGTTCCGGTGCCGCCGACCCCGGGAGTTGTTGTGCCGAAGACAGGACCGGTTGCCTGGCTGAAGCTGACGAACGTCATATTCGGCGGCAGCACATCGGTCAGCTGCACATTCGCGGCAGGGTCCGGTCCGGCGCTATTCACCGTGATGGTGTAACTCGCGTTCTGGCCGTGCTGGACACTGGCGGGGCCCATCTTCGTCACCGAAAGGTCCGCAGACGGCGCGGTAACCATCAGCGACGAACTTGCGCTATCGTTGGCGTTGTTCGGGTCCGAGGTCGTGGAGGAGACCGTCGCGGTATTCGTGATCGTTGAGCCGGCTGGCGCGGCAGCGTTGACCTGGGCCACCAGCGTGAAGGTCGCGGAGGCACCCGACGCAAGACTTGCAAGCGACGCGGTCACCGTTCCGGTGCCGCCGACCGCGGGCGTCGATGCGATGAAGGCAGGACCGGTTGCCTGGCTGAAGCTGACGAACGTCATATTCGGCGGCAGCACATCGGTCAGCTGCACATTCGCGGCAGGGTTCGGTCCGGCGCTATTCACCGTGATGGTGTAACTCGCGTTCTGGCCGTGCTGGACACTGGCGGGGCCGGACTTTGCAACCGAGATATCCGCGCTTTGTGCCCAGGCATCCGCAGGCGCTAGCATCATTGCGCAGGCGGCAATGACAGCACCGACCGCGACCCAGCTTTTCCTGAAAATAGACAACTGCCCGCCCAGCTCTTCGACCCGGCCGTAAGGGTAGCGAACTCCGCGTGGCGATCAATGCTTGGCGAAGAGACGCACGACGGAAAATAATTCTGTGGCGCACGCGCCACGAATCGAGATCAAATGCAGTATTCCGGGCAGAAATCGAAAGCTCGCTTCCGGATTTCTGGTCGAATCTTGGCTGCGGATGCCGATTCCCGATCCGGTGAATTCATCCGACCGCCAAATCGGTCCTCTCTGGTTACAACGTCGCCACGATCTTCCCGAGGTGGTTGTTGGCTTCGATGTACTCGAACGCCTTGCCGATGTCGGCGAATTTATAGACCTTGTCGATCGGAAATTGCAGCTTGCGCGATTCGACCGCGGGCCAAATGTCATTCTTCACCTCGTCAAAAATCTCGCGGATTTCCCCGATCGAGCGGGTGCTGAGCTACGGCGGACAAGTCGTCGCTGCGCTTCTCGCAATGACGTTGCTTGATCCAGTTGCAGGTCCGCAATCTCGCGGCGCGAGTCGCCCGAGGTTTTGCAAAATCATTCGCCCAATCAGGAAGAGGGCGCAGGGAATGCCGGGTGCGCGCGGCACCCGCGGTCTCGTGTGCAAAAGATGCACAAAGAAGCGCACACGAGCATACAGGTACAGTCGGAGCAATCCGGCATTCCCTGCACAATGGTTTTACGGCTTATTCCGCGCTCTCCCCGGCGACGAATTCGTCTTGTCACCGTCGCTGACGGATTGAAGGATTGTTCAAAACCCGGTTGGGTCGACGCCCCTCCGTCAGCTTGACACCAGCAACGGGTGCCAGGACCACACGACTTGAAGTCTAGCGATTTCCCGCGCTTGGGGAAAACTCAAAAAACCTCGGCCAATGAAGGGCTTCTAGGACTAGCGGTCCGCGTCGTGCCGGTGGCGGAAACGCGCCGGGCCCTATTAGGCCCTAGTTTCACATCCTGCCGTTTTGGGCGAGACTTTGGGCTGCGCCCGGCAAGGCTCGTTCCGATCCTACGGGCGTCGGCCCGCCGCGAGCCCGCCCGGTGCACTGGTGCAGCTTGCCCCGGCCCTGCGCTCCCGGCGCGCTGTACGGGCTTCCTGCGGCCTCGCGCCCGCCGCTGGTGCCCGTCGCCTGCCTGCCTCGCGGTGGCGCTGACACGGGCGCGGATGTGCAGAATTTCCTGCGCATGAGACCCATAGGTAACTTTCGCCATGTACTCCTCGCAGCACACACAGAAAAGGGAATTGCACCAATGAACGAGCCAGCACGACACTACCGTTGCGACGTGCGGGACTTCGTGTCCGATCTGATGGACTTGATCAAAGGTCAGATCGGACGGGCGGTCGATGATCCTCTCGATCAGTTCGCCGCGACAGTTGCGGCTTCTGGCGTCGTGCCGGTGATGAGGGGAAGGCTTGTTCCAGAAGCCAAACGACTTTTAGACCTCATCGACATCGCTCAAAACGAGGTGCTCACTTGAGTTCGAGCCAACAGCGGCCTGTTATGCCTGTCCCGTCGTGGGCCGTCGTGACGCTGGCGCGCGCCCGACGTGGTGATGACGCGATGACGTCCGCTAATGCTCTCGCAGGCGGGCGTCAACGTGGCGTGTTATATTTTTCGCAACCGCGCTCGCTTCCTTGAAGGTCGCGCTTGGGATGGAATACGAAACAAAAATCGTAGTGCCTCGCGGCATCGAAAATATCCAAATACGCGACGCGCCCGTGCAAATAGAGCCTTTGGCTATCGCCAGCGAGGCAATTTGATTGCCTCGGGGGAAAACTGCCTGACAATGTTTTGTTGGATAGGCTTATCGCCGTAAATGACGGCATAATCGAAAGTTTGGGTTGCGCTCTGAATAAAACTATCGAGCTTGGTGTCTGTCGCTGTCGTCGCGGTCGATGCCGCTCCCCGTCGCTGGTTTTGGTTTGTACCCAAGGTACAAACTCGCGCCGGTCTCGTCGCCCCTGGGGATGCCCCGATTTGATGGTCGCTCGCTGCTACCATCATCGGTCGCGGCGTCGTCGGAATGTTATCCGCCGGATAACTTTTGCGCGCTGGCGGTGACCGTCGAGAGATGTCCGCCCTCCCGCGATGGCGACCCTCCGCAATCGGTCGGCAGGGTCCTTTGGAGGCCGTGCCAAACCGCGGGGACCGCGCGACGCCCCGATGCCAGCGTATTTGCAATTTATCGCATCGCTCTAAATTTACGTGCCATCCGGTACACAATGGCGTTCGACCCCGTGAGCGGAATTTAGTCAGTCACATGGTCGTCCCGACATTATGACCGCCGGTCCGTTGCAGCCCTTCTCACGTTCTCCGGGAGGAAGCAGCGGACGTGCTGCCGTTGGCGGTGATGTCGGCTCTTGAGAATGCCGGACAGCCTGCTTTGCTTCGGGCTTGCCGACGCGCTTCTCGGCGAAGGCGGGATAGCTAACCAGCAGGGTCAGCCAGACGGTCAGGAGAATGCCCAGCGAGGGTCGCATCAGAAAGCCCTCCAAATCGGCAGTGAGAATTGAGACTAACACCGAAGCTAACGATCACAATGGGCAACACGTCGTGATCATGATCGTGGTTCCAAGGTGATCCGTCCCTATGTCCGCTTCGTGTCATTCGCGTCGTTTTGCCTCTGCACGGTTTCCTTTAGCGACCAGACAGCGGTTGGTCTGCAAGCCGCAGATTTCAGTGCAGGATTTCTACGGCGTCAGTTGATAGACTCCTTCAACGAGCAGGAAACGCCCGATCCGCCCTGGTCGGCCAAAATGAGTGAGATAGGAATGCTCGGCAAGCTTTGGGAGACAAACGAAATGGTTGAACTTGCTAAAGCTAGGCCTGACTTCGGCAGCTTCATGCAGATAAGGGCTGACTAGCCTCTCTTGCCGGGCGGTTGAAGGACTTTGGCCAAGGCGTCCTCGTGGTCGGCCTGCTTGTTTTCAAACCTAAAATTCAAAATGCCATGGATGTCACTGTAGGGGGATTCGCTCGCATTTCTTGGCTTAAAGGGTCCCTAGTAGTCGATGCCAAGAAATCCAGTAAGGAGCAGCCGGTAAAGTGAGTGGGTAAAGGCGAACAAGTTTCGGCCGGTCGATTTTACGATCAACCGATCATTTGTGATCGGGTTGCCGTGTAGGTAATCGTGCCGGGCGTGACATAGTTCGCCATATATCCAACAGGCTAGGTTCCTGTTAGGTCCATTGGCCTTTTTGCCTCGACCTTCATAACAGAAGTAAAGCCATTCGCGACAAGCATCGGTGCGCCAGTTGATCCCCTCAAAGACCCTGTAGACCTCCTTCACCCCACTATCGCGTTGGCCGGGATGAGCGCGTAGGGCGGATTAGCCGAAGGCGTAATCCGCCCTGCATCTCAAATAAGAGGGCGGATTACGCTGCGCTAATCCGCCCTACGTGCTGCGGCAGCGACGAGATCATTGGTTCCGATGATGCGACAGCATGAGAAGACTGATCTTCTAGGCGCTTAACGAAGCCGCTTCTCGCGCCTGTGCTGATCATCCAGGTCAAGGTCGAGACAATCAGAGACTTGCCATGCCTGCAACGACTGGGACGCTCCGCCTCGAGACGCCCGAAGACCAAGTGGATTTCAGGCGGTGGCGATTTAGATTTTTCGTTTTTCTAGCATTCGCTATGTTCGTCGCACTCTCGGCTTTCGCGCAGCGGCAGCAGACTGGCGTGTCGATTCTTCGTGCCGGCCCGTTGCCGGCGGTTAACGTTCCCTGATCGCAGCTACGCATCTGCGGACTTCGTTCGACCATTGGTGTTGGTATGCGCCTTTTACATTGGACTGAAATTTCATGATCCAGTCTGCCAGCGATCAAGCATTCTTACTGATGCCGATCACAGTTTGCCTTGGTGCGTGTTTTGTTTGGGCATTCTGGGAGATCGAGGAAGCCCGCCGGCGCCGACAGCGGCAATACGAGCTCGTCAGCGAAGCGCGACGCTCGGTAAGGCCCGGTCATTGACCAATCGGCTGGAGCGCCGATGACTGCCAATCTTGGAGATTATCATGCGAGCCCCAGCAACTGCCGCCATCGCAAGTGTTCTTATCCGAGTATTCCCCGCATCGTGGTTGCAGGCAAAAATTCTCAAGCAGACCGCATTGTTCTGTGGAGCCGCCCTGTTGGTGTGGCTGCTGTCAATGAGTTGCGGACTGGATCTCAGTGCCGGATTCTTCTAGCCCATCAGCGCCGGAGGACACTGATGTTTCCGCATCTGGTTCCCAGTGTGTCAGATTAGGTACATCCCCGCACGCGAAACCGGTCTAGGGTTCCCTCGCAAGTTAGTGATTCCGCTGTGGAAGGTTATGAAAATGCGCGCTCCGGTTGTAGCAATTCTACTGGCCGGCGCAGTGACCGCTGCCCATGCGCAGGGCGCAAGAGCGCCGGTTGGCCCGGCCAACTGGACCGGCGGTTACGGCGGAATAACCGGCGGATATGGCTGGGGCCATTCGGATCAGACCGACCCGGGCATCCCCCCAATCCCGCATAACGGCGGCGGCGGCGAGGGCGGCGACGGGCTCTATTCCGTCCAAGGCGGCTTGCTCGGCGGGACGCTCGGTTACAACTGGCAAAAGGGTCCCTGGGTTTACGGCGTGGAAGGCGACTTCTCGTGGTCGGACATCAAGGGCCGCTCAGAGGTCTGTGGCGCGGCGACGGTGCTGCCGCATCCCTGCGGCACCAACCTCAACGCACTCGGCACGTTCCGCAGCAGGCTCGGTTACGCGGCCGGCGCCAACGGCAACTGGCTTCTCTATGGGACCGGGGGCGTGGCCATCGGCAACCTCCATGCCTGGGATACGCTGACGCCGGCGTCCGGAAATGTGTGGCGCGCGGGTTGGACGGCGGGTGCCGGCGTCGAGACCGTGTTCGCGCCGCGATGGACGGCGAAACTCGAATATCTCCACGTCGATCTCGGCGACGCGCAGACATTCAACATCGTTCCCGGCGTCCAGGAATCGGTCGGCTTCAGGGCCGATATCGTTCGCGCCGGCATCAACTATAAATTCGGAGAAGAATCCGCGCCAACGCCGCAGCTTTACGTCAAGGCGCGGCCGATGCCGGTCGCGAACGGCTGGTCGGGATGGTACGCGGGCCTCAACGCCGGCTATCTCGATACTTCGCGCAATGTCGGCACCGGCGCCGACGTGATCGCCAACAGCGACACGCCGGTGACCGCGCCCAATATGGCGACCGGCGCGACCAGCCGGCTTTCCACCGGCAACGGCGGCTTCATTGGCGGTGCCCAGGTCGGCTACAACCTCGTGATCACGCCGACCTTCCTGACCGGTTTCGAGGCGGACATCCAGGGATCGTCGTTGCGCGGCAATGCCAGCACATCGACCGTGGTGCTGACGGACACCGTCGGCGGCCCCAATACCGGAGCCTTCCTGGCCAACATCGCCGTTTCGCGCAGCATCGACTATATCGGTACCGTTCGCGCCCGTGTCGGCGCGACGGTGACGCCGAGCCTGCTGCTCTATGTGACCGGCGGTCTCGCCTACGGCAGCGTCAAATCAAGCACGACGATCACCCAGGGCGGCGACGCCGCCGCCAACGTGCCGGTCAACACGACGTCAGGTTCATTTTCCGATACCCGTGCCGGCTACACGGTCGGCGGCGGTGGCGAATGGATGCTGCAGTCGAAGTGGAGCATCAAGGCCGAATATCTGTATTACGATCTGGGTTCGGCCAACTACGGCACCGGACGCATGTTCAGCGACGAAGGGCCGACGGGTCTGCCGGCGTTCGGCGTAGCCGGCATCGCGACATCGACGCGCGCGCATTTCAACGGCAGCATCGCGCGGATCGGCGTCAACTATCACCTGAACTGATCGCGCTGGGCGCTTTCGGCTTGTAAGGCGGGTTGGGTTGGCTAGCCGATCCCGTCCGCCTTCGCTCGTTGAGCTTCGGCGGACAAGTCGCTGATCCGCCCTACGCGGTGAAGCCATCAGCTACAACGTTACCACGATCTTGCCGAGGTGCTTGTTGGCTTCCATGTGCTCGAACGCCTTGCCGATGTCGGCGAATTTGTAGATCTTGTCGATCGGCTGCATCAACCTCGCTCAGAACGACATCATCAAGCTCTTCTCGGTGATCGCGGTCATCTTCATGCCACCGACCGTCATCGCCTCGATCTACGGCATGAACTTCAAAGAGATGCCGGAGCTCGATTGGAAATGGGGTTATCCCCTGTCGATCATGCTGATGGCTTTCGCGGCGATCGGCCCCTATCTGTTCTTCCGCTGGAAGAAGTGGCTGTAATGCCGTCGGGCGCAAATCCACGAGAGAACTCGGCAACACCGGAGCTGTTGCATCTAACGCCCCGCAGGTGATCCGAACGTACGCGAAGATGCACCGATCGGCCTCGGACGCGATCAGGCCCATGTCTCAGTTGGGTCAACAGCGTCATTTGACCCTATACCGATGACTTCCGATCTGCCCCGACAGCAGACATTGTTAGTGTCCGTCGGAATGTCTCAAACGTGCGAATTCCGGACTCATGCACCGCGCAAACAAGTCTGCTTCCCTTGCGGCCGCCTTAAACTGGCGGCGCCTGTCGCTCCACAGCGTGGACAAGCGTCGCCACGGTATCGGACG
>CAWAYC010000027.1:0-58527 GCA_963786115.1 uncultured Alphaproteobacteria bacterium | reverse complement strand
GCGCGCTCTATGTCGAGCGCCGAGCTCGCTGTTGTATTATGTATCCCTGAGGTCTGCTGAATGCAAAAAAGGGACGCACCGAAGTGCGCCCCTTTGCCCCGATATCAGGTGGCGATCAGGCGGGCGAAACGCTGCGCGCCGCCGTTTGCTCGGCCGCCGTTTCGTTGCCGACTATGAACGCACGCCGCATCGGCTTGATCACGAGCAGAGCCATCAGCGCCGCCGTAGCGTTGAGTGCGACGGCGATCGCGAATACCGCCTGCCAGCCGTAACTCGTCGCAACGATGCTCGCGAGGGGCACCAATAACGAAGCCGTGCCTTTTGCGGTGTACAGCATGCCGTTGTTGGTGGCGGCGAACTTCGAGCCGAACGTATCGCCGCTGGTCGCGGGAAACAGGCTATAGATCTCGCCGAACACGCCGAAATAGACCGCGGTCGCCAGCACGAAGACGAGCGGGTTGTGGCCGTAGGTCGAGAGCGTCAGCAGCATCAGCGCGGCGGTGCCGAACGCGATCAGCATCGTGTGCTCGCGGCCGATGTTGTCGGAAACCCAGCCGAAGAAGGGACGTCCGAAACCGTCGAAGATGCGATCGAGCGAGATCGCAAAGGTGAGCGCAGCCATCTGGAAGCCGGCGAGGCTGACCGGCGTATTGGCGATCTTGTAGTCATGCGCGATAGGCGCGATCTGCGCGGCGGTCATCAGCCCGCCGGCGGCGACCATCACGAACACGAGGTACATCACCCAGAAAATCGGGCTGCGCAGCACCTGGGGCGGCGTGAAGTCGATCCTGGTTTGCGGCAAATTGAGCTGCTTCTTCTTCGGAGGGACCAAGATCGACGGCGGCCGGACGAAGAAGGAGATCACGAAAACGATCAAACCCTGCGCGATGCCGAAATAGAGAAACGCCGCCTGATAGCCGCTCGCGGCGATCATGGTTGCGATCGGCACCACGGTGATCGCCGCACCCGCGCCGAAGCCGGCGGCGGTGGCGCCTGCGGCCAGACCGCGGCGGTCCGGAAACCATTTCAGCGCGTTGCCGACGCAGGTGCCGTACACCGAGCCGGCGCCAATACCACCGACGACGGCGGCGGCATACAGCAGTGTCAGCGAGCCCGCGTAGGAATTCAGCACCCAGGAGAGCGCGATCATCACGCCGCCGAACATGATGACCCGGCTCGGACCATACTTGTCGACGAACCACGCCTCGATCGGGACCAGCCAGGTCTCCGTCACCACGAAGATCGTGAAGGCCAGCTGGATCGACGCGCGTCCCCAGTGATTTTTCGCATCGATCGGATCGACGAACAGCGTCCAGCCATATTGCAGGTTCGCGATCATCGCCATGCAGACGATGCCCATGGCGAGCTGCAGCCAGCGGAAGTTGGACGAAGGTGAGGCGGCGTGCGTATTCGAAACCATCAAGTCCTCCCGAGCGGCTCTTTCAGTTGTGACCTAGTGTCGCAAAGTTGTGACTTATCGTCGCAAGAGTCCGAGCGCAGATTGGTATATAATATCCCACGCTGCAAGCGTCTCTTCTGCTGCGGTGCAGCGTGGTGCCGAACGATCATTGGGGTGCCGCTTGTCGGCTGAACTCAACCGCCGCCGGAATCATCGCCGCATAAGAAAAGCGCCCGGCCCTGTGGGCCGAGCGCTTCGGTTAGACAAACTGGTTGGCGGTGATCTACGCGCTCGACTTCGCAACCACGACCCTGCGCCAGGGCTTCAGCACGGCGATGGCAAGCAGCGAGGCCAGGATGTTGGCGCCCGCTGCAATCAGGAACACCCTGTCCCAGGTCCCCGAGGACTGCTGCATGTAGTTTGCGATCGGAACCAGCAGCGCGGCCGTGCCCTTGGCGGTGTAGAGCAGACCGGCATTGGTGGTTGCGAATTTCGCGCCGAACGTATCCGTGCAAGTCGAGGGGAACAGCGAGTAGATCTCGCCCCAGGCAAAGAACACGAGGCCGGACAGGATCACGAACCAGACCGGATCTTGGCCGAACATGTAGAGCGCCCAGATGCCGACACCTTCCATACCGAACGCGATGAACATCGTGTTCTCGCGGCCGATCATGTCCGAGATCCAGCCGAAGAACGGTCGAGTCAAGCCATTGAGGACCCGATCGATGGTCGCAGCGAACGTCACGGCCGTCATGGTCATGCCGATAAGCGTGACCGGGATGGCATCGATTTTCCAATCGGCCGCGATCGGCTTCAGGTTCGCAGTCACCATCAATCCGCCGGCGCCCACGATCACGAACATGAAATACATCAGCCAGAAGATCGGCTGACGCAGCACCTCGGTCGGTTGGTAGTTGCGCCGGCTCTGGATCACGTTGCCGCTCTGGAGCGCCGCCGGAACCTGTCCCGCTTTTGGCGCGAGCAGGAAGAAGGCGAGGATCATGATGACGATGCCCTGGCCGAGACCGAAATAGAGGAAGGTGGTCTGGAAGCCGGAATCCTTGATCATCGCCTGGATCGGCGCAACTGTTAGCGCGGAGCCCGCGCCAAAGCCGGCCGCAGTGATACCGGCTGCGAGGCCGCGCTTGTCGGGAAACCATTTCAGCGCGTTGCCGACGCAGGTGCCGTAGACGCCGCCGGCGCCGATGCCTGCGATGATCATGCCGAGGTAGTAGCCGTTGAGGGTGGTGGCCTGGGCGTTGACCGCCCATCCGATGGCGCAAAGAATGCCGCCGATGAAAACGACGACGCGCGGACCGTATTTATCGACGAACCAGCCTTCGACCGGCACCAGCCAAGTTTCGAATAACACGAAGAGCGTGAACGCCCACTGGATAGAGGCGCGATCCCAGCCGAATTTTTTCTGGATGTCGGGGACGAAGAATGTCCAGCCATATTGGTAATTGGCGATCATCACCATTGCGGCGACGCCGATCGCGAGTTGCGTCCAGCGAAAGGTGTCGCTGACACGGGCCGTTGCAGGGGCCGCCGCCTGTACCATATCCGTCATAGCTCCTCCCGAAGCGCGCCTCTGTTATGTGTTATGACGAACGCGCGGCGGCATTTTGGTATTCGATATGCCAGACTTCAAGCGCGTGACGCGCGTCCGTGCGCAAATGCCGCAGAGTGGTCGGCGACATGGAGACGACTCAACCACTAAGACTAGTTCAGTGCATAAAAAATGGCCCCGAAAAATCGAGGCCATTAGTCGAAAGTACAATCTCGGCTTGTGTTCTGCGGCGATGGCGCGCGTCTAAGCGCGCCGAAAGCGCCGCGAATCAGAGCCCGAAACGGGGAACGTCACCGTTGCGAACAGCGATCGCAGCGCTCTTCATCAGCAGCCGGTCGATCGCGGCCAGGAGGCGCCCGAACAGCGTATTGGAGGGATTGAGCGCGATAGCAGCAGTCTTGGACATGTTGTCCCCTTTTCTCAATTGCGGCGGAACCCCGCCTCGTCGTCTGGGAACAATTTATGTATACCAGATGCCAGCGACAACGCATTTGTTTGCATAGCAGCAATCGTTCTATTGCATCGCAACATAAATATGAAATTTGGCATTCCAGATAACAAAAGGGCCGCCGGAACCCCGGCGGCCGCCATAATCTTCTAGTCTTCCAAAGGCGTGGGCGGTCTATTCCGCCGCCTGCTTCCGCGGCGGATCAAGCGCGCCGGAATCGTGGATCTCGGCGACCTGATGATCGGTGAAGCCGAGCACTTTGCGCAGGATTTCGTCGGTGTGCTCGCCGAGCAGCGGAGAACGCGTCACCTCGCTCGGGCTGTCCGACAGCTTGATGGGATTGCCGACCGACAGATATTTGCCGCGGGTGGGATGATCGACCTCGACCACGGTCCCGGTGGCACGCAGCGACTGGTCTTCCGCGATCTCCTTCATCGACAGGATCGGGCCGCAGGGGATGTCGTCCTTGTTGAGGATCTCCATCGCCTCGAATTTTGTCTTCGTCATCGTCCATTTCTCGATGCGCGCAAAAATCTCGTTGAGCCGCGACAGCCGGGCAGGCGGCTTGGCGTAATCGGGATGGGTCTTCCATCCGGGCTCGCCGATCACGTCGCAGATCTTCTCCCAGACCGGCGCCTGCGTGATGAAGTAGATGTAGGCGTTAGGATCGGTCTCCCAGCCCTTGCATTTGAGGATGCGGCCGGGCTGGCCACCGCCGGAATCATTGCCGGCGCGCGGCACGGCGTCGCCGAACGGGATGCCTTCGCCGAACTGACTGTATTCCTTGAGCGGGCCGTGGGCGAGGCGCTGCTGGTCGCGCAGCTTGACGCGGGCGAGATTGAGCACACCGTCCTGCATCGCGGCGGTGACCTTTTGGCCCCGGCCAGTCATCGTGCGTTGGTAAAGCGCGGCGACAATGCCGAGCGCGAGATGCAAACCGGTGCCGCTGTCGCCGATCTGCGCGCCGGTGACGAGCGGCAGCCCGTCGCGGAAGCCGGTGGTCGAGGCCGCGCCGCCGGTGCACTGCGCGACGTTCTCATAGACCTTGCAGTCTTCGTACGGGCCGGGGCCAAAGCCCTTGATCGAGGCCACGATCATCTTCGGGTTGATGCTCTGGATCTTCTCCCAGGGGAAGCCCATGCGGTCGAGCACGCCGGGCCCAAAGTTCTCCACCAGCACGTCGCAGCTCTTGATCAGCGCGGTGAGGACTTCCTTGCCCTTCGGGTTCTTGGTGTCGAGCGTGATCGAACGCTTGTTGTGGTTGAGCATGGTGAAATACAGGCTGTCCACATTCGGGATGTCCTGCAACTGGCCGCGCGTGATGTCGCCGACGCCGGGGCGCTCGACCTTGATCACGTCGGCGCCGAACCAGGCCAACAATTGCGTGCAGGTCGGTCCGGACTGGACGTGGGTGAAATCGAGAATCCGAACGCCCGTGAGCGCCTTGGTCATCGTATTGCTCCTTACTGTGTCGCCCTGCGGGTCGAGGGGGATGGTTGGTTGTGTCAGCTTGATTTCTTGCGAAGCACGCTCTGCGGATTGAGGTTGCCGATGCGGCCGCTCTCCGAGCCCGCCGCCGGGTCGATCACCGCGTTGATCAGGGTCGGCTTGCCGGAATCCATCGCCGCGTTGACGGCGCGCTTCAGTTCGTCCGGTGAGGTCGCGTTGACGCCGACGCCGCCAAATGCCTCCATCATCTTGTCGTAGCGAGAGCCCTTCACGAACACGGTGGGTGCCGGATCGGTGCTGACCGAATTGACGTCGGTGCCACGATAGATGCCGTCATTGTTGAAGATCACGATGCAGATCGGAAGCTGGTAGCGGCAGATCGTCTCGACTTCCATGCCGGAGAAACCGAAGGCGCTGTCGCCTTCGATTGCGAGTACCGGCTTGCCGGTCTCGATTGCGGCGGCGATGGCAGAACCCATGCCGATGCCCATCACGCCCCAGGTGCCGACGTCGAGCCGCTTGCGCGGCTTGTACATGTCGATGACGCCGCGTGCGAGGTCGAGCGTATTGGCGCCTTCATTGACCAGGATGGCGTCGGGCCGTTCCTTGATGACGGTGCGGAGCACGCCGAGCGCGCCGTGATAGTCCATCGGCGAGTTGTTGTTCATCAGCCTCGGCGCCATCTTGGCGACATTCTCGTCGCGCTTGACGTTGACCTTGCCGACCCAGTCTGCCGGCGGCGCGGGCCAATTGCCGCCCATGCCTTCGAGCAGGGCAGTCACGCAGGAGCCGATATCGCCAACGACGGGCGCCGCGATCTCGACGTTGGAGTCCATCTCCTTGGGCTCGATGTCGATCTGGATGAAATTCTTCGGCGCTTCGCCCCAGGTCTTGCCCTTGCCGTGCGACAACAGCCAGTTGAGGCGGGCACCGATCAGCATCACCACGTCGGCGTCCTTCAGCACGGTGGAGCGCGCCGCGCCCGCGCATTGCGGATGCAGGTCGGGCAACAGGCCCTTGGCCATGCTCATCGGCAGGAACGGCGCGCCGCTCTTTTCGACGAGGTTGCGGATCGCATCGTCGGCCTGCGCGTAAGCCGCGCCCTTGCCGAGGATGATCAGCGGCCGCTTGGCGCTCTTGAGCACATCGAGCGCGCGCTTGATCGCAGACGGCGCGGGGATTTGCGCCGGCGCCGGATCGATCACCTTGACCAGCGACCTGGCGCCAGCCTCGGCATTCATCACCTGGCCAAACAGTTTTGCCGGCAGATCGAGATAGACGCCGCCGGGACGGCCCGACACCGCGGCACGAATCGCGCGCGCAAACCCGATGCCGATATCGGCGGCGTGCAGCACGCGGAAGGCTGCCTTGCACAGCGGTTTTGCGATCGCGAGCTGATCCATCTCTTCATAGTCGCCCTGCTGCAGGTCGACGATCTCGCGCTCGGACGAGCCGGAAACGAGGATCATCGGAAAGCAGTTGGTGGTGGCGTGGGCGAGCGCGGTGAGGCCATTGAGGAAGCCGGGCGCCGACACGGTGAGGCAAACGCCGGGCTTCTTGGTCAGGAAGCCGGCGATCGCCGCCGCGTAACCCGCGTTCTGCTCGTGGCGGAACGAGAGCACGCGAATGCCCTCGGCCTGCATCATACGGCCGAGATCGGTGATCGGAATCCCCGGCACGCCGTAGACGGTGTTGATGCCATTGAGCTTGAGCGCTTCGATGACGAGATGAAAGCCGTCGGTCAGCTCTTGCTCGGTGCCCGGTTCCTCGGTCTTGGCGGCGGTATTCAGCATGAGCCGGATCTCCCTGATCGTTTCTTGGTGCGGACGAGTTGTTCGTCTTCTGGCGCGAAGTCGTTCAAGCCAAGTGAAAGTTCTCTAAGTGAAAAGCTCTTGGCCGTGCGCCTCGACGTAAGAGGCCAGGCCAAGCGTGTGGTCGCGCGCGCGCTTTTCGGCCAGCTCGGTGTCGCGCGCTTCGAGTGCTTCGATGATGCCGAGATGCTCGGGCAGGGAGGTAGCGGTGCGATCCTTCCGTCCGATCGTCAGCTGGCGATAGCCGCGGACGTGCAGCAGGATGTCATTGGTCATGTCGACCAACACAGGAGATTCCGACAGCGAGATCAACGCCTGATGGAAGGCGATGTTGGCTCTGGAATATTCCTCGACATGGTCTTCCGGCAGGCGGTCCTTGCCGAAATCCTTGAAGAAATCGCGCAGCGCCGTGATGTCCTTCTTGCGTGCGGTGGTGGTGATCAGCCGTGCGGCCATGCTCTCGAGCGCGGCCCAGGCGCGGATCATGTCGACGATCTCGGTCTTGGTGCGGCGAACCACGATGATGCCTCGGCGCGGCACGGTTTTAACGAAACCGTCCTGCTCGAGCATGGCGATGGCTTCGCGAATAGGGGTGCGGCTGACGCCGAGGCGCTCGGACAAAGCACGCTCGTCGAGCATCACTGGCTCGGGCGTCGCATAGATATCCATTTTGAGAATAGCTTCCTTCAGGGCCTCATAGGCCTTGTTCTTGAAGCTCGTCTCGGGCGCGATCCGTACGATCGCAATATCTGCCTCAGCCATAACCGGCGCCTTCGCTTGTTTACGTGCTGGCACAACTCGTCTCCTCCATTGGGAAACGTCTTCTTAGCAGAAGAAACACTACGAGGTTTTTGGCATGCCAAATACCAGAATGTCAAGTTGCCCTTGTTTTCAGTCTCCTCGGCGAGGGTTTGTCTTGACAATCTCGCTTCTGGCATACCAAATGCCATAAAATTAGCCCCAGGAGGAAGCCAATGTCAAATTCCACAGATGCGGCCCGCAAGCTCGACCCCGTGCCGGCCACGTCGAATTCAAAAGATGCGGTCCGCCGGGTGCTGGATGCGGTCAAGGCGGACAAGCGCACGAGTCTGACGGCGCCGGAAGGCAAGTTAGTGTGCGACGCCTATGGCATTCCGGTTCCCCAGGAGGGCGTCGCCAAATCGGCCTCCGAAGCCGCGAAGATCGCGAGCGGCATGGGTTTCCCGGTGGTGATGAAGGTCGTCTCGCCCGACATTCTCCACAAGACCGAGGCGGGCGGCGTGATGGTCGGCGTGAAGACCGCGGCCGAAGCCGAAAAGGCTTTTGATGCCATCTTCGCCAACGCCAGGAAGTACAAGGCTGATGCCAGGATCGAGGGCATCCAGGTGCAGCAGATGCTGGCCGGCGGCACCGAAGTCATTGTCGGCTCGATCACCGACGGCTCGTTCGGCAAGCTCGTGGCCTTCGGCCTCGGCGGCGTGCTGGTCGAGGTCCTGAAGGACATCACCTTCCGCCTGGCGCCGGCGACGAAGGAAGAGGCACTCTCGATGCTCGACGGCATCCAGGCGCATGACATGCTGAAGGGCGTCCGGGGCGGCGATCCGGTGAGCCGCGAAGCGCTCGCCGACGTCATCGTCAAGGTCTCGCAGCTCGTCAGCGACTTCCCCGAAATCGTCGAACTCGACCTCAATCCGGTATTCGCCACCAAGAAGGACGCGATCGCGGCCGACGTGCGCATCGTCGTCGACTTCAACTACAAGCCCCGTCCGGCGCCGCGCTCGAACGAGGAAATCGTCACAGCAATGAACCGCATCATGATGCCGAAGGCGGTTGCCGTGATCGGCGCCTCCGCCGAAGACGGCAAGATCGGCAATTCCGTGATGAAGAACCTTATCAACGGGGGCTACAAGGGCGAGATCTATCCCATCCATCCGAAGGCGGCCGACATCCTCGGCTACAAGGCCTACAAGAGCGTCAAGGACGTGCCCGGCGTGATCGACACCGCGGTGTTCGCGATCCCCGCGAAATTCGTCGCTGGCGCCCTGGTCGAATGCGGCGAGAAGAAAATTCCCGGCGCTGTGCTAATTCCATCGGGCTTCGCCGAAGCCGGCGCGCCTGAACTGCAGGCAGAGATCGTCGAGGTCGGCCAGAAGTACAACATCCGCCTGATGGGCCCGAACATCTACGGCTTCTACTATACCCCCGCCAATCTCTGCGCCACGTTCTGCACCGCCTACGACGTCAAGGGGCACGCGGCGCTGTCGTCGCAATCCGGCGGCATCGGCATGGCGATCATCGGCTTCTCGCGCTCGGCCAAGATGGGCGTCTCCGCGATCGTCGGCCTCGGCAACAAGTCCGATATCGACGAGGACGACCTGCTCGCCTTCTTCGAGCAGGACCCGAACACCACGATCATCGCGCAGCACTGTGAAGACCTGAAAGACGGTCGCGCGTTTGCGGAAGCCGCCAAGCGCGTCTCCAAGAAGAAGCCGGTGGTCGTCTTGAAGGCGGGCCGCACGTTAGCGGGCGCCAAGGCGGCGTCCTCGCATACCGGTGCACTGGCCGGCAACGACAAGATCTACGAGGACGTGTTCAAGCAGTCGGGCGTGATCCGCGCCCGCTCCTTGCGGCAATTGCTCGAGTTTGCGCGCGGCGTTCCGGTGCTGCCGACGCCGAAGGGCGAGAATATTTTGATCATTACCGGCGCGGGCGGCTCCGGCGTGCTGCTGTCGGACTCGGTCGTCGACAACGGCATGTCGCTGATGGCGATGCCGCCGGACCTCGATGCGGCGTTCCGGAAATTCATCCCGCCGTTCGGTGCCGCCGGAAACCCGGTCGACATCACCGGCGGCGAGCCGCCGATCACCTATGTCAATACCGTCAAGCTCGGGCTCTCGGACGAGCGTATCCACGCGCTGATCCTCGGCTACTGGCACACCATCGTCACCCCGCCGATGGTGTTCGCCCGCAACATGGTCGAGGTGAAGAAGGAGATGGAGGCCAAGGGCTTTGTGAAGCCGATGGTCGCCTCGCTCGCCGGCGACGTCGAGGTCGAGGAAGCCGCCGAATATCTCTACCAGAACGGCATCCCGGCCTATGCCTACTCGACCGAACTGCCGGTCGAAGTGTTAGGGGCCAAGTACAAGTGGGCGCGCGGCGCGGGCCTGCTCTGACGCATTGAAATGAAATGCCGCTTCGGACATCCCGAAGCGGCATTTTCGACCTTGTTGATGTTGCTGGCCTTACACGCTTGCCCGCGCTCGGCCAGACCGTGCGTGAGGTCGCGGCGGAGTTGACGTTCGCGCTCGGTGGCGTGATGCCGGACACGACATCCGCCTGAGCGGAGCAGGGACGTGCTCCCGCGCATCGCCGCCCGGCGCGCAACATCGTGACCTCGTGGCGTCTTACTCCTCGTTCGCATCTGAGGAGTTTTGCAACCGATGCGAGCTCGTGTCAGTCGAGGCCGATCTCCGGATTTCCTTTGCTATCGAAGTGTCAATCTAGCAACTCCCGCCGCCAGATTGATGCCGATCTGGCCTTCAACCGATAAAGGCTGCAGGGAGATCGTACGGTTGGATCCGCCAATGAGCACGTTGGCGCCTAAGCCGATCCCGAACGACGCGTTACCGCTCGCACCTACGTAAGTTCCTCTCAACGTTCCCCTACCGACGTGCGAAGTCGGCGCAAAGACCGCCCATAGCAGCCTTCCGCCCGCGGTGACACCGAGGTCAAGGCCGATCCGACCTATTGTGCCCGTATACGTATAGTTCCGTCCCGTTGCATTGGAGCGGAAGACACATCGCAGTTGCTGCCGCGAGCCAAGAACCAAACCAACACGTGGACCGGTGTCGCAAGTTAATCCGCCGACTCGAACGGGTTGGGCTTGCGCGAATGCAGGTGCGGATAAGGCGACCACGAATGCACATAGAATAGCTGAAAGGCAGGTTTTCAACATTGTTTCTCCGGCACGCTTTGAGTTCGGTATCTTTTGGAGCCAATTGTCATCATTGAATCGCTCGCAAGCTGCGCGCTTCATCGGTCACGCCTCACGTCGCGGGAAGCGGTGGGCGCGAAGACGGGTTCGCGCCGGATGCGCGACAGATTTCAACGGCAATACCGGTGCGACACCGGATGTGATCTGCCGTTTGACGTACGGACCCAGCATTGACCGTGACGCCAATAATAGTGGCCACGCGAACGTCGCTGGTGGCGGCTACCGGCCACCGCGCCGGTGGCTGCACCTATAGCTGCACCACGACGGCCACCTACGGCCCCTCCGATGATTGCACCGGACACCGCGCCACGTCCCGTAGAACTCTGCGCAAGGGCATCGGACAACGGCATTGTCAAAGATAGTCCCAGTAGAAATAACATAGCTATAGTTGGGCGCATTGCTGCTCCTTAAGCGATCGATATTCGTTGTTGCGTGATGTTCGGTTAGGCAGGAGAGAGAAGTGAAAATGCGTGATCATCTTTCCGGATATTCCAGTCTTTCGATGCAGCCTGCATTCCATCATCCAACGCAGAAACCGATCGCGACTGGCGCAGCAGCCATATGGACTTTTTGTCTTCGCACTTCGCGCATTTCTCAAGGGTTTATTAGGCTGAACTCACATCCGACGATCCAAGCTGAGCAAACTTCCGAAATGGCGACCATCCGGAAAAACCCTGAACCGGTCGAGTCAGTTTCTGCTGCCGAAAGTTATCGTGCTTGAGGCTGCAACTGCGTTGGCGCCCGCGGCGACGCTCTTGCTTGCGTCGAGGGGGGCTTCGTCGCGGGCTTGCGCGCCGCGGCGGCAACAGGCCGCGGCGGAGGGGGCGTTGATGTCCGGGTCTGCGGGTTGGGCTCGGCGGCCTTTTGCTCAGAGGCTTTGGCCATGAGGCGTGTCAGTTGCTCCTGGCCCGCCCTGAGCTGCTCGACGGCGTTGGCATTTTCGCGCGCCATCTGTTCCTGGCTCGCCTTGAGCTGTTCGATCCCCTGCTCCAGGTTTGCGAGGTCACGCGCCATCGTCTGGAGCAACTGCGCCAACTCGGGCGGTATCGGGGCGGCTGCCGGCGCGACGTCCTGCGGAGCAGTCGGCGACGAAGCTGTTGATTGCGCAGCTGCCGGTTCCGCGGCTACTGGCTCCGCCCCAGCCAACTGAACGGGCGATGGGCTTGTCTGCGCGGCAAGTCCCGGATTTTCCGGCGGCGGCGACGAGGTCAAAAGGCGCCGCGGCGCCCACCCGGCGATGATCTGCTTGGCCGCGTCGCCGTAGGACGACTGCGAAACGAAGGCCGCGCCAAAAATACAGGCCGCCAACAGCAAGCCGATCAGGCCTCTTAGCATCGATCTGCGGCGGGCCGGCCGGCGGCCAAGGACAGCCGAAGGATGGTGCGCGGCACCGTCATCCAGCTTCGAGATATGCTCATTGACTCGCGCGATCTCTTCGTCTGCGCTCGTGAGCTGCGCATAGACACGGGCGAGTCGTTCATCCGCGCGCGCGACCAGGGCATCGTCGGGTTCGATTGCTTTCGGACTCGGCGTGGAATTCATTGGAGTTCCCTTTCCCGTCCAATGTCACCCGCAAAAAGAGGTCGTAGCTGCGTCAGGCCGACCAGCTGCTAAACACTCCGCGCAGTTTTGACCGAAGCATGGCCATACGATGGAAACTATAAGGCCGACCGCAACGGGCCTTCGGCAGAAAACCGCCTGCGGCGCTTCAACTGACGGTCCTTGGCGCCCGTGTGATGCAGCCTCCCGCTCCGGCAAAGCCAGCCATGTCCGGCCCAAGGCGGGCATTTGGCGAAAGGCCCGGACCCGCTAAGGTGGCCTCCAACGGGATCAGTGGAGCGGTCGGGTCCTCGGCCGCAAAAAAAATGCCAGGGGGAAACCATGGGCCGGAAAATAGCTATCGTGGGGGCCGGTGCCGTCGGCGGGTATGCCGGTGCTCATATGGTGCAGGCGGGCGAGGACGTGACGTTCATCGATCCCTGGCCCGAGCATGTCGAGCACATGAGGAAGCGCGGACTACGCGTCACCCACGCCACGGACGTCGCGGAGTTCTCGGTGCCCGTGCGTGCGCTGCATGTCACGGACGCGCAGCAGCTCGCCAAGGAGAGGCCGGTCGACATCGCCTTCGTGTGCATGAAGTCCTACGACACGGCCTGGGCTACCATGCTGATCCAGCAATATCTGGCGCCGGACGGCTTTGTCGTGTCGCTGCAGAACTGCATGAATGAAGAGACGATTGCCGGCATCGTCGGCTGGGGCAAGACGCTGGGGTGCATCGCCAGCAGTATCACGGTCAACCTGCCTGAGCCCGGCCACATCCACCGGGGCGCCGGCAAGGGCGGAGCCGCGCACACCGTATTTCGCGCCGGCGAAGTGCACGGCCGTATCACGCCGCGGGCGGAACAAATCTGCCGCCTGGTCGGCTACTCCGACAGCGCCAAGGTAACCGGCAATCTATGGGGCGAGCGCTGGTCGAAACTGGTCGCCAACGCCATGAGCAACGGGCTGTCTGCCTGCACGGGTCTGCCGGGCGAAGACATGTTGCAAAGCGAGCCGATCCGCCGCTTCTCCATCCGGCTCGGGAGCGAAGCGATCCGTGTCGGACAAGCGCACGGCTACCAGCTGGAGGAGATCCTGCACCTGCCGCCCGAGACCATCGCGCGCGCCGGCGAAGGTGACGAGACGGCAATGCGCGTCTGCGACGAGCAGCGCTTCAAGGACGGCAAGCGTACCTCTTCGGAGCAACGGCCCTCGATGGGCCAGGACGTACAGAAGGGCCGGCGCACGGAGATCGAATTCCTCAACGGCTTTGTGGTGCGCGAGGGTGAGAAGATCGGACTCTCCTGCACCGCCAACGCCGCGCTGACGGACATCGTCAAGCGCGTGGAGCGCAACGAATTGAGCCCCGATCCGCGGCACATTTCTGAACTACGGTTGAACTGAGAAGCCCTGCCGGGATGGCGGGGCCAGATATGGCAATGGGGCGGGACCAACCAAAGCGGAAGCAGCTGACTGCGCCAGAAGAATTCGCCGCGATACGCCGCCGCTTCATCCGAGATGCCACCCGCATTCGGGTGATACAGTCACCCAGAGGCGTCGGTGATCGAACTGTGGAGCTGCGGCGTACTGGATACCCCGCCTGCGTGAGGTGTGACAGCTCTGTACGCGGCGGGCCGTCCGGGTCCTCGTCGACAATCTGCGCTTTGCCGCTGACGCGCTGGCCAGCGAGCGGGTCAGGCTCACTCGAGCGACCTTGCACTCTGCGCCTGAGCAGCGAATGGAGCGAGCAACATTGCGGCGAAAACGGTGAACAAACAATTTGTTCATATGCGTTTAGCTGAAAACCCATCGCGCTATAATTCGGGAAGAAAATAAAAGAGTCGGTTCCGCTGATTGGAACGAGTTTTGCCAATCGCTCGCGCCGTATGGAATGGAAATGCACAGAAAGAACGGGATGATTCGATTGATGACACTAAGGGCATAGGGAACCGGAACCTCCGACCTTTCCAGTTGTTAGGACGCCATCGTCATTTCGATGGAGGAGAACGATGAACAAGCGTCTTGCCATTTCGTTGATTGCTACGTCGCTGCTTGCGTCGAGCGCGGCCTTTGCTCAATCCACTACCGCCACAGGCGCGGCGAACGGTGCTGCCGCCGGCGGTGAAGTCGCCGGTCCGGTCGGCGCAATGGTCGGCGGTACCGTTGGTGCTGCGGTCGGCGCGGGTCTGGAAATCCCGAACGCTGTGTTTGGAGCGGTCCCGCGCGGCGAGCCATCGGTAACCATCCATGAGCGAGTCGTCGTCGGCGAGCCGCTGCCGGAAACCGTCGTACTGCGGCCAGTGCCGAGCCACACCGAATATCGCTATGCGGTAGTGAATGATCGCCGGGTAATCGTGGAGCCGCGTACCCGCAAGATCATCAAGATCGTCGACTAACGATTGTAATGTCGTTGAGTAGATCCTCGCGGGCATCGCCCGCGGGGATTTTCATGCTCCGTTCGAAGTTGCTTACTTAGAGCGGCTGCCGCGCGCCGAGCCCGACCATAAACCGTTCCCGGATCTGGACGGGGTCGCGCCGGGTCGTACCAGTGCCCGGTTTATCGTCAATGCGCACTCCGATCAGTGTCGGGCCTGAAGCCGACAGCGATTGATCGATCAGGCGCTCGAAGTCCTCTTCATCCGCCGCCCAAACGCTATTGGCGAGACCGCTCGCCGCCGCGATTGCGACGATGTCGGACACGCTAGCTGCCGGCGTCGGCTGCCCACCGGTGATCTGGTAGATGCCGTTGTCCATCACCACCATGATGAGGTTTTGCGGTGCCAGCGTCGCGATTGTCGACAGCGAGCCCAGTTGCATCAACAGCGATCCGTCGCCTTCCAGCGCGAAGACGCGGCGTTTGGGCTGCGCCAGCGCCACGCCAAGCGCGATCGGGAAGGCGAGCCCCATGCTGCCAAGCATGTAGAAATTCTGCGCACGGTGGCCGGCCGCCCACAGGTCGAAATTGGTGTTGCCGATGCCGCCGACCACGGCTTCCTCGTTCTTGAGCTTGGCGATCAGCCGCGAGGTGAGATCGAAGCGGTTCATCACCTTGGTATTGCGGGCGGGGGCGTTGGCTGCAACGTTCATGGGATCGCTCACTTGTCGAACACCTTGCCGCCGGTCAGCAGCGGCGAGAGGATGAGCGCCACCGGCGCCTGCGTGGTGATGGCCTGCTTGATCGAGCGGTCGACGATGAATTCGAGCTCGTCGAGCCGCGTCGCCGTGTGGTGCTCCATCGCGAGCGAATCCAGCACGGGCCGCATGGTGCGGCAGACCAGCGACTGCCCATAGTTGAATTCGCCGAGGGTGCCGCGCTCAGAGACGAACATGATCAGCGGAATCTGGTAGGGGATCGCCAGCGAAGCCAGCACGTTCGCCAGCGTCGCGAAGCCCGAAGTCTGCATCAGCACCGCGCCGCGCCTGCCGCCCATCCAGGCGCCGGAGACGATGCCGACGGCTTCCTCCTCGCGAGCGGTCGGGAAGGTCGTGAAAAAGGGATCGGCGTGCAGATTCTTGATCAGCGTCGTCAGCACGCGATCCGGCACATAGGGCACCAGGCTGATGTCGTTGCGTTTGAGCGTCTGCAGCACGATGCCGTGCCAGCTCTTTTCCTGGGAAGCCTGGAGCGAGGTCTGCTCCTCTGCAGGCGCCATATCGTTCTCTCCCTTGTCTCGCGACGATTTTCCTCGCGACCGCCGTCCGGATCGTGCGCCTTGTGGCGCCGAAACTTGACGCCACCGGCGGGATTGTCAACATGCCGGGATCGTACCCGTGATCTGCGCGTCGTAGCGGTGTTGCTGCGAGATCGGCGTGCGATACTGGAAGTAACAAGAAGGGTGGGAAGGGGATGGGAATCCGGTTCCGGATCGCTGCCGTCGCGGCTGCGCTACTTGCGGCGGCGGGTGCGACGTCGGTCCACTCGTCTTTTCCCACAGAACCCGTGCATAACTTCGTGCCTTACCCGGCCGGCGGTGGCGTCGACATGCCGGCCCGCACGCCGGGGAAGCGCATCCTCGTCAGCAATCCCGCAAAACTCCAAGGCTTCCCGAACTGAAAGTTGCCCAGGAAATGACCGTCAACAACAAGCGCGTGTTCTACGTCAAATATCTCGCCCATCAGGTCTATGCCGACATCCTCAAGGCCCGTCCCGACGTGCGGCTCGACCGGCTCGAGAATGAAAGTCCGGATGCGGTTTCGGCGTCGATCCTGGCGGCGGCGCATGCCTATCAGATCGGCGCCGCGCGCGACGAACTCGCAAAACATTTCCATGTCGATCAGGATCTGCTGCGGCGTGCGCCAAATCTCTTGATCGTGTCCTCGAACGGTGCGGGTTTTGACCCCGTGGACGTCGATGCCTGCACGGCGGCGGGCGTCGTGGTCGTCAATCAATCCGGTGGCAACGCCAATTCCGTCGCCGAGCATGCGCTCGGCATGCTGCTGACCCTGTCGAAACGTATTCTTGAAGCGGACCGCGTGTTGCGGCGCGAGCGGGATGTCAACCGAAATGCGCTGATCGGCAACGAGGCCAAGGGCAAGACCATCGGCATCGTCGGGCTCGGCAATGTCGGCCGCCGCATCGCCGAGCTTTGCAACGGCCTCCTGCACATGGAGGTGATTGCCTACGACCCCTATCTCTCCGCGGAGGAAATGGCGGCGCGGGGCGGCGAGAAGGTCGAACTCGACGATCTCCTGCGCCGCTCGGATTTCGTTTCGATCAGTTGCCCGCTGACCAGGGAAAGCCGCGGCATGATCGGCACGCGCGAATTCGCGCTGATGCAGCCGCACGCGTTCTTCATCACCACCGCGCGCGGCTTCATCCACGAGGAGGCCGCTTTGTTCGACGCGCTTCGCGACAAGCGCATCGCTGGCGCCGGACTTGACGTCTGGGCCAAGGAGCCGCCGCCGCCGGATCACCCGCTGCTGCAGTTCGACAATGTGCTGGCCAGCCCGCACACCGCCGGCGTCACCCGGGAAGCGCGGATGAACATGGGCCGGATCGCCGCCGAGCAGCTGCTCGACGCGCTGGACGGCAAGCGGCCGCCGCGGATCGTCAATCCGGAGGTCTGGCCGGCCTATGTCAGGCGCTTCGAGCGGACATTTGGCTTTGCTCCAAAGTAGTCCCGAGCCTGCCAATTCGAGCGGAGAAGAATTTGGCCGCCGTGGGCTCGATCGCGGCAATAAATCCACTGCGGTTGGTTGCTCGGACGAAGCGGGTATTGCTATTTTTCCAATGGTCTCGACTAGTTAGGCGTGCCGGACCATTTTTCGTGTGTACCTCCTTCTGGGTGCAACAGGAAAATGCGAGATGCGACAGGTTGCTTCATTGTTGCGCAGGGCGCCCTCCCGGATCGGGCGTCGCTTGGCTCAGATCGTCGCCATTGCCGCCGCCAGCCTGCCGGCCGCTGGTGCGTAAGCCGGACCCGCAGTGTTTGATTTCCATCAACATTACTTCCGGTAAATGCTAGTATGTGAAGGCAGACGCTGCAGACCCGGCAGGAGGGTTCCATGTCAAGATATGTTGTCCGATTCATGAAGGACGTGCTCGGCGAGAATGGACGGCAGAGGGAAGTCTGCCAGAGCTCGCTTGAAATCGACGCCTTGAACGAGGGCCACGCCGCGGAGGTGGCCAAGCAGAGATTTTGCGAGCAGCAGGCGCTTCGCAATTGGTCGCTGCACGCCGATCGTATCCGGATCGAAACCGCCGATTTTCCGTCCTGACCTTACCCCAAGAAAGACGAACCTGAAGGCGGAGCCCAGCGGTCGGGGCCGGAAAGTGTCCGGTGAGAAGCGCGCTTGGTGTATCCGCGAGCTGTTCGAGCAGTTCTACCCGCGTCGCCAGCCGCCGCGGGATTGAAGAAGCCCTCGTTGTTTGACGGCGTGCCGAATATCTAGCGCAATAGCGTCAGACAATGCCTGGCGATCATGATCTCCTCGTCGGTCGGAATGATACGGACATCAACCCGGCTTTCCCGGGCGCCGATCTGCGGCTTGGCGAGTTCGTTGGCATCAGGGTCGAATTCGACACCGAGCCAATGCAGACGCGCACAGACGGCTGACCGTACCGCACCGGCGTGCTCGCCGATGCCGCCTGTGAATACCAGGCATTCCAGCCCGCCGAGCGAATTGGCCATCGCGGCAACTTCCCGGGCGATGCGGAACGCGAACAGGTCGAGCGCTTCGGCGGCTTTGGGGTCGCTGCTCGCGAGCAGCGTTCGCACGTCCTGAGATAACCCGGACACGCCAAGCAGGCCGGACTCGTGGTAGAGCAGGTGCTCGACATCGCTGACCGACATTTTCATTGCCTGCTGCAGGTAGAGCAGCACGCCCGGATCAATCGCGCCGCAACGCGTTCCCATGACCAGGCCGTCCAGGGCGGTCAGGCCCATCGTGGTATCGACGCTCTGTCCGTTCCGCATCGCGCACAGGCTTGCGCCGTTGCCGAGATGCGCAACGACGGTGCGGCTGCCGGCAAGGGCGGGCGACAGGTCGGCCAGCCGGACTGCGATGTATTCATAGGACAGCCCATGAAACCCGTAGCGGCGAATGCCCATTTCCTCGAAGCGCCGGGGAAGCGCGAAACGGCTGACCGGCGGAGCGAGACCGTGGTGGAATGCGGTGTCGAAGCAGGCGATCTGCGGCAATTCCGGCCGCAGCGATGAGATCGTCCGTATCGGCGCCAGACAGCGGGGCTGATGCAGCGGTGCCAGCGGCGTCAATGCGTCCAGCGCCTCGATGATCCCGCCGGTGATGCGGACCGGAGATGTGAAATCCCGACCGCCATGAACGATCCGATGTCCGATCGCTACGAGCGCAGCACCCTGGCCTTCGATCCAATCGATGATTTCGCCGAGCAGACCAGGGCCGGTGTTCTCGAGGTCGGCATGGCGTCGTTCGAACAGAAGTCGCCCGGCGGGGTCCTTTATGGTGAGCCGTGGGTCGGCTTCGTCCTCGTCCAGGAGTCCCTTGAGCGACAATCGCGGATGGCTCCGGTCCGATGTTTCGAACAGCGAGAATTTGATGCTCGATGAGCCTGTGTTCAAGACGAGGATGGCTTCGGACATGGCCGGGAATCCGGAGTTGAGCAGGCGCAACGATTGTCAAATCAGTCGCTGGCTTCCGCGGCCGTCTTGTACGGCCAGTTCCATCGCTGAATTTCCGGCATGTCTTCACCATGTTGGCGGATGTAGCGGTCGTGCTCGATCAGCTTGTCGCGGAACTGCTGCCTGATATGGGCGGCCGTGGTACTCAGCCCCGGCACGCGGTCGATGACATCGATCGCGAGATGGAAACGGTCCAGCCGGTTGAGAACGACCATGTCGAACGGCGTGGTCGTCGTGCCTTCTTCCTCAAAACCGTGAACGTGCATCTGGTCATGATTCGATCGCTTGTAGGTCAATCTATGGATCAGATAGGGATAGCCGTGGTAGGCGAAGATCACCGGCTTGTCGCGGGTGAAGAGTCCATCGAAATCGCGATCATCAAGGCCGTGCGGGTGTTGGCTTTTCGGCTGCAGCGTCATCAGGTCGACCACGTTGACGACCCTGATCTTCAGATCCGGCAGGCCCTGTCGCAACAGGTCGACCGCGGCGAGGGTCTCCAGCGTCGGGACGTCGCCCGCGCAGGCCATCACGACGTCAGGCTCGCCTTCGTCGCTCTTGTTGCAGGCCCAGGGCCAGATGCCGATGCCGGCCGCGCAATGCGTGGCGGCCTGATCCATTGTCAGCCATTGCGGCGATGGCTGCTTGCCCGCCACGATCACGTTGACCCGGTCATAGGTCCGCAGGCAGTGATCGACCACCCATAACAGCGTATTGGCGTCCGGCGCGAGGTAGATGCGGACGATATCCGCTTTCTTGTTGGCGACGAGATCGACGAAGCCGGGATCCTGATGGCTGAAGCCGTTGTGATCCTGCCGCCAGACATGCGAGGTCAGGAGATAATTGAGCGAGGCAACCGGCCGCCGCCACGGCAGCGCACGCGCGACCTTCAGCCATTTGGCGTGCTGGTTGAACATGGAGTTGATGATGTGGATGAAGGCCTCGTAGCAGGAGAAGAAGCCGTGCCGTCCCGTGAGCAGATATCCCTCGAGCCAGCCCTGGCAGAGATGTTCGCTCAACACCTCCATCACGCGGCCATCATGCGCGAGATGGACATCGTAAGGCTCGATGTATTCCATCCAGACGCGATCGGTTGCTTCGAACACCGCGTCGAGGCGGTTCGATGCCGTTTCGTCCGGCCCCATGATGCGGAAATTGCGCGCATCACTGTTGAGCCGGACGACATCTTTCAGGAATTCGCCGGCGGCGCGGGTCGCTTCCGCCTGTGAGCCGCCGGGGTGCGGAACGTCGACGGCATGGTCGCAATAATTGGGCAACTTGAGCTCTCGCTTCAATACACCTCCATTGGCATGCGGGTTGGCGCCCATGCGCCGGGTGCCGGTCGGTGCGAGCGCCTGCAACTCGGGAAGCAGCCGGCCATCGGCGTCGAACAGGTTTTCCGGTCGATAACTGCGCATCCATTGTTCGAGCAGCTCGAGATGTTTTGGATTGCCGCGCGGGTTGGTAATCGGCACCTGATGCGCGCGCCAGAAGCCCTCGACCTTCAGGCCGTCGACTTCCTTGGGGCCGGTCCAGCCCTTCGGGCTGCGCAGCACGATCATCGGCCATTTCGGCCGCCCGGTTGCACCATCCTGGCGCGCGACGCGCTGGATGTTGCCGATGCGGTCGAGTGCGATCTCCAGTGTGTCGGCCATCAGCCGGTGCATCGCGGCCGGCTCGTGGCCTTCGACGAACAGCGGATCGTAGCCATAGCCCAGAAAGAGGTCGCGCACTTCCTCGTCGTTCATCCGGCCGAGCACGGTCGGGTTGGCGATCTTGTAGCCATTCAGATGCAGGATCGGCAGCACCGCGCCGTCATGGGCCGGATTGAGGAATTTGTTGGAATGCCACGAGGCCGCAAGCGGCCCGGTTTCGGCTTCGCCGTCGCCGACGACGCACGTCACGATCAGGTCGGGATTGTCGAACGCCGCGCCGAAGGCGTGGACCAGCGCATAACCGAGTTCGCCGCCTTCGTGGATCGAGCCGGGTGTCTCGGGCGCGGCGTGGCTCGGAATTCCGCCGGGAAAGGAAAACTGCCGAAACAGCTTGGCGAGGCCGTCGGTATCGCGCGTGATGTCGGGATAGATTTCGCTGTAGCTACCTTCCAGATAGGTATTGGCGACCATGCCCGGCCCGCCATGCCCGGGACCGCACACGTAGATCATGTCGAGATCATGCGCACGGATGGCGCGGTTGAGATGGACGTAAACGAAATTCAGCCCCGGCGTGGTGCCCCAATGCCCCAGCAAGCGCGGTTTGATGTGCTTGGTCTGCAGCGGCTCGCGCAGCAGGGGATTGCCGAGCAAATAGATTTGTCCCACCGAGAGGTAATTGGCGGCGCGCCAGTATTGGTCGATCAGATCCAGTTCGCGGGCATCAGGGGAACGCTGCGGCGATGTTTTCTGCATGCCACCACTCCTTCGTGTCGGCCGACGAGAACGCCATACCGCGGATAGAGACACCGCATGATGACGCCTTTCCCATGTCATGTAGATTTTCCGGGAGACCGCGCCTTGATACGAGTCAATTTGACGCGATCCGAGCCAATCAAGCTCGTCGTGGGCTCACGATGACACCGATCCCGACGACGATGCTGCTCATTTGCACCTCGGGGTCAGCTTACGCCTCAATGCGCAGCCGGTGACCCGGGTTCCGGGCAAAGCGCGAGGTAACACCGCGCAAAGGACAGAGCTGCCGTCTCTTGGTCAGTCGGAACCAGATCACGCGGTCTGGCTGCCCGCGTTCTACGGGCGCCTCTCGCTGGCCGCGACCATTGCACCGCGCGACTGACACGCTCATGAAAATGCTGTTCGGCTACGTCTCGGCCGTAGTTGCGGGAGTTCTCCTGACCGCGGTCCGGCCGATCGGCAGCTGCATCACGCATGAGCTGACCAATTTGCGCGAGGAAGCGGCTGCCGCTCTCGGCGAAATCGCCGATCCCGAAATCAGGAAGAACGCGAGCTGGGGCGCAGCAGATCGCGGCAAGATCGGCAAAGGCGGGTTCGTGAGGCCGGCAAACGCCACGCACACCCTTCACGATCAACGCGTTCATTGGATCATGTCGCGATCGAACAACTGGCTTGTTGTCGATCCGTTGGCGTGGGTTTCGATGATGCGAAGCTGGGCGCCAATGACTTCAAAGTAAACCTTGTTATCGCGGGGCTGCTCGCGCCAACGCCCGGGCTCGTCGGCCCACACGACCCGGTTGCCCTCGATCCTGCATCGGTAAGTCCAGACGAAATTGTCGAACGGGCGCGTGTAGGTCAACAACAGGTCGCCCTCGGTATTTCGTGTCGTCTGGATCGCCTTGGGATCCCGGCCCATGATCGATGCGATTGCCGTTCGGCAAATGATCCGCGCTTCGAACGCCGGCTCGGCCGAGGCCGAGCCGGCGGACAGCGCGAGCGCCAATGTTAGCCATTTGCAAGGTAGCGCCATCCGTACCTTTCAGGGGCATGCGGGACTCAACTTCGTCCGGATAGTGCGCTTACCATGCGCTGCACGGGTAGGCCATTTTTCATCCTCGGCCACCATCCGAAAACCGAGATTGGCAGGCGGCACGCCGGCGGCGCAGCGACCGGTGCGGGGATCGCGGATGAAGCGACCCGGACGCCGCAATTGGTATTGGTCATGCGGGCCTCGCCGGCCGGCTCCAGCGCTACGGGCGAGAAGCAGGTATTGGTCCATTCCCAGACGCGCCAATGCGTAGGATAGATCGACACTAATTCACCTCACCAGGCAATGAACCAGAGGGCGTCACGCCTTTGGCAGGGAAAGATCGCAATTCTCGGGAGCAATCGAGATGGGACGCCGTTGTCGGGCGAATGATGGAGCTCGGACATTCCAAGCCCATATCGAACGGCTTTGACGGCGTCGGATTCATCTTCATCAAAGCCGCTCTCCGCAAGATTACGGGGCGGCACCGGTGTCGCGTTCGGCTCAGGCTTTGCCATGCCCTTCGGCGAGACCGAACAGCTTGTGCGGATCGCGCAGCACGATGCGCTGCCGCCCGCCCTCGACCAGGCCCTGCTGCTCCCACGCGCTGAGAATGCGGCTGACGGTATGCAGGGTGGTGCCGGTCATCTCGGCGACGTCCTGCCGGCTGATCGGAAAAGCGATCTCGACACCCTGTTCGACCTTCCGGCCGGCCTGCTTGGCTAACCGCAGCAAGGCATGGGCGACGCGCTGCTCGACCTGTTCGCTGGACATCTCGACCACGCGGGCCTGAGCGTCCTGCAGGCGGCTGCCGACAGTCTGCAACGCGCCGGCTGCGATTGTCGGAAATTTGGCGATCAGCCGGGACCACGCGGTGGACGGCCATGCCAGCGCCACGCTGTCCACCGCCGCAACCGCGGTTGCGGGGTAGTTCTTGAGTGCCATGGCCTGCGCCACCCCAAACAATTCGCCCGGCGAAACGTAGCGCACCACGATCTGCTGCCCTTGGGGCGTGGTCTTTTCCACCCGCAAATGGCCGTGCAGCAAAACAAAGAAGGAATGCGCTTCCGTGCCCTGGTCGAACACGCTTGTACCCTTCGGATACCGGACGGATCGGGCGTCGCGCAGGATCTCGTCGAGTTCGCCCGCGCTCAAACCGGCAAAGATCGGGATATTTGCGACGGTTGAACGATCGATGGCGGCCATTGGGGCTTCCGGGTGTCGCGCTGAAGCGGCCGGACATTAGAGGCACGGGCTGGAACCGGCAACCGCCGTTTGAAGGCCGCCTGTGGAGCTCTATTCTCCAGCCGTCGAGATATTCGCCCCGGAGCTTGCGCCAAAACAAACTCCGCACGGCGGCTGCGGGCTAGAAGAATACTTGGCCTCTCGATGGTGACCGGCCGATCAACGGGAGATGAAAATGCGCAATTGTTTGGCGATTGCCGTGGTCGCTGCGGCAACGGCGGTTGCCGGCGGTGTGACCGCGGCCGAAGTCGAGGTGAAGATGCTGAACCGGGGTGCCGAAGGTGTGATGGTCTTCGAACCCGCCTTGGTGAAGGTCGAGCCGGGCGTCACCGTGAAGTTCGTGGCGACGGACAAGGGACACAACGCGGAGACGATCAAAGGCATGCTGCCGGATGGCGCGGCGACGTTCCTCGGAAAGAACGGTGAAGACACCGTGGTGAAGTTCGACCGGCCCGGAATTTACGGCGTCAAGTGTGCGCCGCACTACGGCATGGGCATGGTGGCCATGATCGTGGTGGGAGCGCCTGTCAACGAGGAGAAGGCCAAGGCCGTGCCGCAGACCGGCAAGGCCAAGCAGGTGTTCGCGACGCTGTTCGAACAGCTCGCCGCCAGCAAGACAGCGGCGAAATGAAGTGACGGGAGCTACCGAAGGAGCGGTCTGACCGGCCGCTTCCTTCCGCTTCATCTTGTGGTTCTGCCAGGAGGCGATCCAATGCCCATGCCGCGTCTGAGGGACTATTCCGGTCCTGCGCTTTTCTCCTACGGCTTCCGGCCGTTCTTCTTCTTCGGGGCGGTCTACGCCGGTGCGATCATCCTGGTCTGGCTGCCCGCGTTCTACGGGCACCTCTCGCTTGCCACGGCCTTTACGCCGCGCGACTGGCACGTTCATGAAATGTTGTTCGGCTACGTCTCGGCCGTTGTTGCCGGGTTTCTTCTGACCGCGGTGCCGAACTGGACCGGACGGCTTCCATTGCAGGGCAGGGCGCTCGCCATTCTGTTTTCAGTCTGGGTGATCGGGCGCATCGCCGTCAGCTCGTCGGCCTGGTTGGGCTGGGCGCCGGCGATGATCATTGACGCGGCTTTTCTCGTGCTGCTGGCCGCGGCCGCGGCGCGCGAAATCATCGCAGGCAAGAAATGGGGAAATTTCAATGTCGTCCTCATCATCAGCCTGTTCGCCGCCGGCAATCTGGCGTTTCATCTGGAAGCGCACTATTCCGGATCCGCCGACTATGCCACTCGCGCCGGCATCGCGCTGGTGATCATCCTGATCACGCTGATCGGTGGCAGGATCATTCCGAGCTTCACGCGCAACTGGCTTGCCAAGCGCAAGCCGGGGCCAATGCCGGCGGCGTTCGGACGCTTCGACATCGCAACCGTCGCGTCAAGCGCCATCGTGCTTGCGCTGTGGGTCGCCCGGCCGTTTGATGCAACGACCGGCGCGCTGTTGCTTCTGTGCGGCTGTCTGCACGTTGTTCGGCTGGCGCGCTGGAGCGGCTACCGGACAATTGAAGACCGCCTGGTGCTGATCCTCCACGTGGCCTATGCGTTCGTGCCAGCGGGATTGATCCTTACCGCGCTCAGTGCTTTCGATATCGTGGCGCCGAGCGCCGGCATCCATGCGTGGACGGGCGGTGCGATCGGCGGGATGACGCTCGCGGTAATGAGCCGCGCCACCCTCGGTCACACCGGGCGGCAATTGCAGGCGTCAGCTGCAACTCATGCTGTCTACGCCGCGCTGATCGTGGCCGCCTTGGCGCGAGTCTGCGCTGTATTGGAGCCGAACCATGTGGGCCCGCTGCTCGCGATCGCAGGCGGCGCATGGGCCATCGCTTTCCTTGGCTTTGCCGCGGCCTATGCGCGGCCGCTCTGGACATCGCGCCGGTACTGACTTCCCGATCGCCCACAACAGGAGAAGTGATGAGCACTGAAACAATCGGCGCGTCCGAACGTGTCATTGATGTCAGGGACATCGAACCGCGCTTCCGTCACCAGATCATCCATCAGCTGGTCGAGCATCTGGCTCCGGACTCGTCGCTGCAATTGATTGCCGATCGTCGGCCGCAGCCGCTGCGCTATCAGCTTGCGCTGCGCTTTGGCGCGCAATGCGTGTGGTCGTATCTGGAGGAGGGGCCGGACGTCTGGCGTGTCCGGATCGCCAAGGCGGCCGATCCGGCACCGCAAAACGAGTAAGGCGGCCCGCTGCTTGCGAGCCGCCCCTGAAATCGGATTGATGATGAGCGGATCGGCGACGGTCCGATCAAGCGTCAAGGTCGGCGAGACGCTCGCGGTTGTGGAGCACGATCTGGCGGGCGCTCGAGAACATCAGAATGCCCTGATCGTTGAGCTGTGAAAGCGCGCGGGAAACCGTTTCCAGCGTGAGGCCGAGATAATCTCCGATGTCGCGGCGGCACATCGGCAGCGCCATCATGCCGGCCTTTGTCAGTCGACGGTCCATTTCGAGGAGGAAGGTGGCGACGCGCTCCATCGCGGTCTTGCGGCCAAGCAGCAGCATGTGATCTTCGGCGTGACGCAGGTCGCCTGCGGTCATGGTCCAGAGATTGTGGGCCACCCGGACATTCGATGCGGCTGCCGCTTCGAGGTTGCGGCGCTTCACCAGGCGTACCGTGGTATCGGTGATCGCCTCAGCGGTCAGCCGATGGTTCTGGGCGGGATCAAGGCCGAAGACGTCGCCCGGCAGATGAAACGCGCCGATCTGGCGACGTCCGTCGCTCAACAGCTTGTAGGTGCGAACGGCGCCACGAACTACCTGATAGACGTATTCGGCGGGCTCGTCCTCGCCGTAAATTTCCTCTTCCCTCTTGTAGGTGAATTCGGTCGCGATCACACCCGCGCAGCTGACCAACGCACCAAACTGGTCGACCGACGGGGGGATTTGGGTGGGACGCTCGTTCAGAGCGCGGCCGGCCGGGGCGGCGATCGTTTGGGTGAGCATTTCGTCATCTCCTCGATGAAGTGATGACGTTGGTGTATTGAGCGAATTGTTTTCTGAATATTTCGGTCGATATCCTAAGGGCCGTCCCCTACGTGGTTTTACGGAGGCGGCGCTGCGGCCGTTTCAGACTAGATCGCTGAATCCAGGGCTTATCGCGTTCCGGACCGTTGCCACCAGGCTATCGTCCAGAAGAGGCTTGTAAAGGACCTGATGGACCCCGGCCGAACGGGCTTTCGCGGCGATGTTCGCGTCGGGGTAGCCGGTGATCAGAATGACCGGCGTGCTGATGTCGAGGCCATGCAGCCTGTGCGCAAGCTCGATCCCGTCAATTCCCGCCATCTTGTAATCGACGACCAGGCAATCCGCTTCTCGCCGGGACTGGGAGCCCAACAGCGCCGAACCGTTGCGGAACGTGCGGACGTCAAACCCTTCGGTTTCCAGCAGGAATCTCAGCGATTTGAGAACGTCGAAGTCGTCGTCGATGACGCAGATCAACGGCTTCCGCGGCGGCAAGCCGGGGTCTCTGTCGTGGTCCGGGGCGGGTTGGGCGTCGGTCATTCTCGCTGGATAGTGCAATTTGGCCCAGCCAATATTGACTTGGCTCAATCCTTGAGAATTCCGGACCGGATGGCGAACCTGACAAGTTCGGAGAGGTTGCTGGCGTGCATCTTGGTCATGACGTTGGCGCGATAGACCTCGACCGTGCGCGGACTGATGTCATATTCCCGCGCGATCTGCTTGTTCGACTGACCGGCCACGAGCCCGTCCATCACCTGGCGTTCGCGCTGGGTGAGGCTCGCCAGCCGCGACTCGAGGTCGGCCGTGACTGCCTCGCTTTTCGCTTCGCTGTCATTCTGCGAGAGCGCGGCTTCGATCATGCTGAGCAGTCGCTCTTCCTCGAACGGCTTTTCGAGGAAATCGAGCGCTCCCAGTTTCATAGCCTCGACCGCAAGAGGAACGTCACCGTGTCCGGTCATGACTATGACGGGCAATTTGCGGGCTGCCGAGGGTGAATTCAGCTGACGTAACAGCTCAATGCCATCGATCCCGGGCATGCGAACGTCGGTAACCACACAGCCGACGGCCATGCCCGGCAGTTCGTTTAGAAACGTCCGCGCCGAATCAAAAACCCGGACGCTGAACCCTGCGGACCCGAGCAGGAAATCCAGCGAGTCGCGCATGGCGGGATCGTCGTCGATGACACAAACCTTATCTCTCGACATTATGCCCCCGTGTCCCTGGCGGATCCCGCGGGCAGCGTGAAGCGGAATGTTGCGCCACCGGCTTGATTTGTCTCAGCCCACATCCGCCCACCGTGGGTTTCTATGATGGTGCGGCTGATGGAGAGGCCAACGCCCATACCATGTTCTTTCGTCGTGAAGAAGGGTTGGAACAGGTTTGGCTGAACGTCGCCGCCAAATCCGTGCCCGGTGTCCGATATTGCGATTTCGATCATGTCATCGGCGACCCTGGTGTTCGAGGCGATAAGCTCCTGTCGGCCCGAACCTCTCATGGCCTCAAGCGCGTTGCGAAAGAGATTGACGAGAACCTGCTGGATCTGGACCCGGTCGGCAAGGACGAGGTCACATGCCGGATCGAGGTTGAAGCGCAACAGCACGCCTTGCTCACGGGCACCGGTGAGACCGAGCGCGCCGGCTTCCTCGATCAATTTCGAAACGCTTTCGACGCGCTTCTCCGAATCCTCCCGCGAAACGAAATTGCGCAATCGCCGGATGATCTGGCCCGCGCGAATTGCCTGTTCGGCGGCGCGGTCGAGCGCCGCTTCGATTTTTGGCGTATTGGGGTCGGTGCTGTTGGCCAACAGCCGGCGCGAACCTTTCATGTAGTTGCTGATGGCTGAAAGCGGCTGGTTGAGTTCGTGGGCCAGCGCGGATGCCATCTCGCCCATCGCGCTCAGACGCGACACGTGAACCAGCTCGGATTGCAGTTCCTGCAATCTTGCCTGAGTCTGCTGATGCTCCGTAAGATCGCGTACAAATCCCGTGAAATAGGGTGCTCCACCCGATTGCATTTCGCCGATAGTGAGATGCATCGGGAACGTGGTGCCATCCTTGCGCATGCCGGTGACGATCCGCCCGATGCCGATGATGCGCCGCTCGCCGGTCTTCAGATAGCGTGCGATGTAGCCGTCATGACGGCCTCGGTCGGGCTCCGGCATCAGCATCTTGATGTTTTGTCCGATCGCCTCGGGCTCGGTATAACCAAATTGCCGTTCCGCGGCGCTGCTGAAGAACTGCATGATGCCGTGTTCGTCGATGACGATCATCGCATCCGGCACCGTATCGAGGATGGAGCGAAAGTGCCGCTCGCGTATCTTCAGGGCGTCGTCGATCCGTTTTTCATGGTCGATGTCGAGCACGATGCCGCTGAGGCGGACAGGCGTGCCCTCTGCGTCGGTCACAATGGCGCCGAGCGTGCGCACCCAGTGGCCGGCGTCCGAATGTCGGTGCACCCTGTATTCGATATCGAAATTGCAGCCGGTCTCCGTGCATTTCTTGACCGCCTTCGCCGTGCGATCCCGGTCCTTTTGGTCGAGCAGGGAAAGGAACAGGTTGAAATCGACAGGCTGATGCGGCGAAACTCCGAAGAGCTTTCTTGTGGTCGTCGACCAGGTCAATTGCTGGGTCGACAACTGAAGGTCCCAGGTGCCCACGCCTGATCCCTCAAGACCGGTGCGCACGTTTGAATCGAGCGGATCTTGGCTGCGAAGCGGTCGATCTACGTCCATCATGCTGTGCTTTCGCAGACTTTCAAAAGCGTGTCGCCGTCCCGATTGGGCCGACCACGATCTAGATAGCACGCCCGGCCGAGCGGCGTGAATGAGGCGCGTGCAAGGTTGTGTGTAGCCTCTATCATATTGAAAGGACTGACGATTCCTGACTTTTCGGTCTCAAGCTCCCCGTCGTGCGACGAACTGGCGTCGAGACTGGATGAAACGGCAATGCGCTGGGCATGCCGGCACCGTCGGCGTACGGCATTCCCGCATCGAGCCGGTCGATGAAACGGTATCTTCTTGATCTAGGTCAGGTTCGATCCGGAAGCCGCTGTCTAGAGTGGGCACGACTCTCGCGGGCCCGATGTCTCCAGGGAGTTTGATCGTCGGCCAATTTCCGGAGAGGGACATGGACTACAAGACCGTCATGGTGTGCTTGGCGCTCGATCGGGCGAACGATGCTTGCCTCGCCGTGGCCGGGGATATCGCGGAGCGTTTTGGCGCCCGGGTCGTCGGAATTGCGGCGTCGGATCTCAGGCCGTCCCTGTACTTCGCCGAAGGCCAATACGCTGAAAAGATTCTGGGGCAGGAAGAGCAGTCGATCCGCAAACGGCTGTCGCAACTCGAATCGGAGTTTCGCGGGGCGATCGAGCCGCGCGCCAAAGCGGCCGAATGGCGTTCTGCTCTCACTCTGTCATCGACTTACGTCGCCCAGCAGGCCCGCGCCGCCGATCTTCTCGTGGTCGGGGCGCGCTCTGAGGCGATCGTCGATCCCTGCTGCTCGCCGGATCCGAATGACCTCCTGATGCAGGCGGGCCGGCCGATTGTGATCGTGCCGCCGACGGTCACATGGCTGGATCTGACGAGCGTGCTGGTGGCGTGGAAGGACGTGAGGGAAACGCGCAGGGCCGTCCTCGACGCGCTGCCGATCCTCCGTGCCGCCAAGGAAATTACGATCGTTGAAATTCCGCAAGAGGGCATTGATCGCGGGCATGCGTTGTCGCACGTTGAGGACGTGGCGGCTTGGCTGTCGAGCCACGGTATCGTGGCGAGCACGGTCATCCCCGAGGCGAAAATCGACATTATCGGTCAGCTTGACGAGCTCGCCGGGAACCTTGGCGCCGGCATCGTGGTTGCCGGTGCATACGGTCATTCGCGCTTGCGCGAATGGGTGATGGGTGGCGTCACGCGTCATCTCGCCACCGAATCGGCCCGGTGTTCCTTCCTGTCTCGTTGAGGGGCCCCCACATGAAAAGGACTTGCCGTGCATAGGTTTCTCGAGGCAACCGCCGGTGAATACATGACCCGCACGGTGAAGACCGTGACGCGGGATATGACAATGCGCGAGCTCGAGAAGATGTTTGAACAGGATGGATTCAACACTTTTCCGGTTTGCGAGAATGGCGAAGTGATCGGGTTGGTCACGAAGTTCGATTTTCTCAACTGCTTCGCGTTTACTCCAAATCGCCTGGTTCCAAACTATCAGGATCTGATGGCGCGGACCGTCGGCGACGTCATGACAGCGGAATTCATCTACGTCGAACCGGCGACGAAGCTGACGCGGGTATTGCAACTGATTGTCGAGCATCGGATGAAGAGCCTTCCGGTGCTGGACGCGGAACAGCAGCTTGCAGGGATCATCTCGCGCGATGACATCATGTGCGCGCTCGGGCGTTGCGCAGCGGAACCGATTGCCGTGCCAAAATAATGAGCTAGACCGTGGTGGCGTCAACTCAACTGTATCGCGGCCGGGTCGAGCCCGTCGTGACTTGTGGGGCGGACGTTGGAACTTGCGCTGCTGCAATCTCGCGCAAATTCAGTATTCGGTGACAGGCGGGAGTCCGGCTAATCGGGACTAGCTGGCTTTTGCAATCCCGGTATCTTCCGGCGACTCTAGGTACATGCCGGACACAGTTTCGACCCAGCATAGATGGTCGTGAACCTTCTTCACGCCCGCCACGTTCTCCGCCGCGACAATGGCAGCCGGCCGGGAACTTTCGTCGGTGATGACACCGTTCAGATGCACGACGCCGTCACGCACGACGACGTTGAGGCCGAATGGGCACCAATCGTTCTTCTGAAGCGTATCGATGATCCGGTGACGGATATGGTCATCATCGGCGGTTGGATCGGGGATTTCCCGCGCCAGGCTCGCCACCGCCTGCAGCAGGTTGGCACGCGACACGATGCCGA
Source organism: uncultured Alphaproteobacteria bacterium (assembly GCA_963786115.1). Classification (GTDB taxonomy): domain Bacteria; phylum Pseudomonadota; class Alphaproteobacteria; order Rhizobiales; family Xanthobacteraceae; genus Bradyrhizobium. The sequence continues at coordinate 26,681 of CAWAYC010000027.1, read as the reverse complement.
CCAGCGCCTCTCCGCGCATCACCGGCAGGCGTTTGACGTTGTTCTTTTCCATGGTCTGCACGATTTCCTCGAGCGTGGTATCCTCGGTGATGGTGAGCGGATCCCGCGTCATGACATCGGATACCTTGCGGCCGTATTCGTGGACGAAACTGGTTGCCTCTTTGCTGGGTCCGAGGATGAACGTCAGCCATCGGCCGCGCTTGCGCTGTGTTCCGATTTCGCTGCGACGCAGGAAATCGCCCTCCGAAACGATGCCGACAAGCTTGCCGGCCGCATCTATCACGGGAAGTCCGCTGACATGCCGCCGCAGCATGATATCGGCGGCGTCGCGGATGGTGGTCTCCGGCGCTACGGTAACCACGGTCCGGGTCATGATCTGGTGAGCGCGCATGGATGATCTCCTGTTCTGCTCCTCAAGACGGGCGGGCGCAGGGGAGTTGCGCATTACCCCGGGGATGGCGCCACTCTAGGGGGCCTGCGACCGGACTCTTTGACTAGCGTCAAACTTTTGCTGCCACGCCGCGGATATGGTCGGATACTTGGGAAGGGTAGCAACGCAATGCAAGCCATGGTTCTGACGGCGCCCGGCGCGTCGCTTCAGTTGCAGGAACGGCAAGATCCGACACCCGGCCCCGGCAATGTGCGCGTCAGGATCAATGCCTGCGGCGTCTGCCGGACCGATCTGCATGTCGTCGACGGCGAGCTGCCGCACATAAACTACCCCATCGTTCCTGGCCACGAGGTGGTCGGTCGGGTCGAAACGCTCGGCCAAGGTGTAACCACGCTCAAGATCGGAGAGCGGGTCGGCGTTCCCTGGCTCGGATACACTTGCGGCGAATGCAGCTATTGCAGGAGCGGCCAGGAGAACCTTTGCGACCGTCCGCTGTTCACCGGCTACACGCGTGACGGCGGTTTCGCGACGCACCTTGTCGCGGATGCCCGTTTCTGCTTTCCGCTTGGTGACGAAGGCGATGACGTCGCGATCGCGCCTTTGCTTTGCGCCGGTCTGATCGGATGGCGTTCCCTGGTGATGGCAGGCGAGGGCAAGCATCTCGGCATCTACGGCTTCGGTGCCGCCGGGCACATTATTGCCCAGGTGGCGCGCTGGCAGGGGCGTTCGGTCTATGCATTCACGCGGGACGGTGACGTCGAGGCCCAGCGCCTGGCGATATCGCTCGGCGCCGATTGGGCCGGCGGATCGGAAGCGCGGCCGCCAGCTTGGCTGGACGCGGCGATCATCTACGCGCCGGTCGGCGCGCTGGTGCCATTGGCCCTGCGCGCGGTGCGAAAAGGCGGTCGTGTGGTCTGCGCCGGCATTCACATGTCGGATATCCCTTCGTTCCCGTACAATATTCTTTGGGAGGAGCGACAGCTCCTCTCCGTAGCAAACCTCACGCGCAACGACGGCATGGAGTTCTTCAAGATCGCCGCCCAAGCAGGGATCAAGACGCATACGGCGGCCTTTCCCCTGCAGGAGGCGAACGAGGTCCTGTCGAAGCTGCGCGCAGGACAGATCATGGGCGCCGCGGTGCTGCGCCCATGACGGATCCGCCCGCACGTGCTCACACGGGTTCCCAGGATGCTGTGCTCGATTTTCTCGGCGGCAAAGGCGGCAGGCGGATCGACACCCATGCCTCGATGGTTTTCCTCGGGGAGAATCGCGTGCTCAAGATCAAGCGCGCCGTTCGCTTGCCCTTCCTGGACTATTCGACGTTGGAGAAAAGGAAGGCGGCCTGCGAGGAGGAACTGCGGGTCAATGTCGTCAACGCGCCTGAGCTGTACCGGCGGGTCGTTCCCATCGCGTGCGGCAACGACGGGGTCCTCGAAATCGGCGGCACAGGCGCGCCGATCGAATGGGCGGTCGAAATGGCGCGCTTCGACGAGGAGCAGACGCTCGATCGCATCGCCGGCACGAGGATCATCGAACCGGAGCTCGCGGCTGAGCTTGCGGACGCGATCCTGCGCTCGCATGGCAAGGCGCCACGCGCCGACGGCGGAGGCTGGCTTGCCTCGGTCACCTCGATCATCGACCGCAACACCACGAAATTCCAGACGGTGCGCGGACTTCAGGCCGAGGCCATCAATCGGCTCGATGCCCTTAGCCACGATTGTTTGACGCGGGTTCGAGCCTTGCTCGAAAAGCGCGCCGGGCAAGGTTTCGTCCGCTGCTGCCACGGCGATCTTCATCTCGCAAACATTGCGCTGGTCAACGGGAAGCCGCTGCTGTTCGACGCCATCGAATTCGATCCCGTCATCGCCACCACGGATATCCTTTACGATCTCGCGTTCACGCTGATGGACCTCATCCATTTCGACAACGCCGCGGCGGCAGCCACGCTGTTCAACCGCTATCTTGCCGGCGCATCGGATGAAAACCTCGATGGCCTCGGCGTGTTGCCCTTGTTCCTTTCGATGCGGGCGGCGATCCGCGCGCACGTGCTGTTCACCAAGAGCGAGCAGGCGGCGGACGGCGCGGCAGCCTGGCGTGAAGCCAGGCGCTATTTCGAGCTGGCGGGACGCCTGGTCATGCCGAAGCAGCCGCTGGTGGTTGCGATCGGTGGCCTTTCTGGAACGGGGAAATCGGTGTTGGCGCGCGGGCTCAGCGGCATGATCGAGCCGCCGCCCGGCGCCGTCGTTGTCCGTTCGGACGTCGTGCGCAAGCGCCTGTTCGGCGTCTGCGAGACCACGGCGCTGCCGCAGCAGGCCTACCAGGCGGATACATCGGCACGCGTCTACGGTGCGCTGTACGAGACCGCACGGCGCATTCTCGCACAGGGTGTTTCGGTTGTCATCGATGCTTCCTTCATGGAAGAGAGGGAGCGTGCCGCGTTGCTTCGCTTGGCGCATGGACAGCAGACCCGCTTTGTCGGTATCTTCCTGACGGCCGGCCTTTCGACGCGGCTGGCGCGGATCGCGCATCGGAAAAGCGATGCCTCGGACGCTACAAAGGACGTGGCCCTGAAGCAGGAGACCGCGGCTATCGGCGCGATGGACTGGCATGTGATTGATGCGTCGGGGAGTCCCGACGATACGCTGCAGCGGAGCATGGCCTGCCTTTGAAGGGGGCCGGCGAGAGGAGAGAGATCCGCCTTGATCGAGCTTGATGTGTGTCAACTCCGATCTGACGCCGCCGGTTAGGCTTCGTTCGCGGTTAGGCGGCACAGGCCTTCGGTCATATCCGACGGTGGGCCCCCCGGGATGAGGGGCACGGGCCTTCGTAAAACGCGTGGGAGAGCAACGATGTTCAGGAACATTCTGGTTCACATTCCGACAGAACGGCCGGTCCGCCCGGTGATCGACGTCGCACTCTCGCTGACCGCGGCGGGCTGCACGCATCTTGACGCGATCGCGATCGGCTATGAAACCATGGGTTCTGCCGGCCTGGTGGTCGAAGGCGGCTCCGCCGTTGCCGCGATAATGGATGTCGAGCGCGAGCGTGCCCGGGTGAAGGCCGAGGCCGCGATCTCCATATTCGACGTCGAGGCCAAGCTCGCCAACATCGCCTATGGCAGCCGTGCGCTTGCCGCGATCCCCTTGGAGGCCGAAGAGACCATCGGAGAGTTGTCTCGGCTCTACGACCTCACGGTCGTGCTGCAGCCGGAGCCCTCGCATGCCAGCTACGACAACCTCATTCCGCAAGCCGTTCTTTTCAACTCGGGCGGACCGCTGCTGATGGTTCCCTATATTCACAAGGGACCGCTCGAGGCCCGCCATGTCGGAATTGCCTGGGACGGAAGCCGATTGGCCGCGCGCGCGTTGCGTGACGCGATGCCGTTCCTGACGGTCGCCGAGGCCGTTACGGTGATTACCGTCAATGAGGACCGGCGTGACGCCGGTGAAGCATCTTCGGATCAGGTCGTCAGTCATCTCGCCCGGCGCGGCATCACGGCGAAGCTTCAGCGGCTGACGGCCGACAGGGGCAATGTCCAGGGCAGCATTCTGTCGATCGCCTCCGAGAGCGGCATCGATCTGCTGGTAATGGGCGGATATGGCCATTCCCGATTGCAGGAGCGCATTCTTGGCGGCGTCACGCGCGGCATGTTCGAATCCATGACCGTTCCGGCGCTGATGTCGCACTGATCCGCTGACGCGGAAATCACGGTGCCCGGGCGTCGTCACTTCGACCTCGGTGAACCTGAGCGGAGCATGGTCCTATTGCTTGAAATGAACTCGAAAACCGGAGGTTATCATGTCCATGCCTGAGCCGCCCGAAGCGGGCACCGTGACACCTGGCGCCGAAACCGGCATCGACCGGGCCGGCCAACGCGCTGCGGGCTTGATTTTCGGCACGCAGAAATTGCTGCTGGAGGAATTGGTATTCGTCAGGCAACGAATTCATGGAGCGCGCGCAAACCGAGATGCACCTGTTCTCGGAACTTGCCTCGAAGATGGCCGGGGCGCATTCCGTCAAGGATTTCGGGACGATGTATCAGGAATGCAGCAAGCATCAGATCGAGTTCGTTCGCCGTGACTGCGATCGCCTCTTCAGGCACGGCGAACACATGATCGATGCCGCGTCGAACCTGCTCAAAAGCCATCCGCTGAACTGACCGGATCCCATGCCCCCGATATTGCCCCCTCCGAAGGCGAACAGGCCGGTTTTGCCTTGTCCCGCGCACGCCCCGGCGAACGATGATCGGCCCGCCGACATCCCGCTCAGCCCCCATGGCGAGGCGGCTCCCGCTCGCCCGCAAGGAGAAGGCGACGCTTATCAGGCCGATCGTGCGTTCCATGCGAGGCTGGCGCGGGTGACCGGCGGCATCTCGCCGGTCGCCCTGTTGCTTGCCTATACCGATTGGCTTTCGCATCTGGCGGCGGCACCGCAGCGGCGAATGGACATGTCGCAGGAGGCGGTACTGGGCGCCAGCCGGTTCCTGGAAGCCGCGCTGCACTACTTCTCGCCCGCCCAGGGGCCCTGGTCGCTGATCAAACCGCAAGCGCAGGATCGCCGGTTTGACGGAACGGAGTGGGAAAGCCCGCCGTTCAACCTGTTGGCGCAGGCCTTTTTGCTCGGACAGCAATGGTGGCACGGCGCCAGCACCGGCGTGCGCGGCGTCGCGAAGCCGAACGAGGCGGTCGTCGAGTTCTCGATCCGGCAGATGCTCGATGTGCTGGCACCGTCCAATTTCGCCGCGACCAATCCGAAAGTGCTGCAGAAGACGTTCCAGAGCGGCGGCGCGAATTTCGTCTCCGGCTGGCAGAACTGGTGCAGCGACTGGATGCAACTGCTGTCGGGGGGCAAGACCTCCGCGGACAGCAACGATTTCATCGTCGGCAAAAACGTTGCGACCTCGCGCGGCAAGGTCGTGCTTCGCAACGAACTGATCGAATTGATCCAGTACTATCCGGCCACCGAAAACGTGCATCCGGAGCCGATCCTGATCGTGCCGGCCTGGATCATGAAATACTACATCCTCGATCTGTCGCCGCAGAATTCGCTCGTCAAGTATCTGACCGAACAAGGCTTCACCGTCTTCATGATCTCCTGGCGCAATCCCGGCGCCGGGGATCGCGAGATCACTTTCGACGATTATCGCAAGCTCGGCGTGGAAGCGGCGCTCGCCACCGTCGGTGATATCGTTCCGGGTCAGAAGATTCACGCTTTGGGGTATTGCCTGGGCGGCACTCTGTTGTCGATTGCCGCGGCCGCGATGGCACGCGATGGCGACAACAGGTTGAAATCGATCACGCTGCTCGCCGCGCAGGCGGACTTCAGGGAAGCCGGCGAATTGACGCTGTTCATCAACGAAAGCCAGGTCGCGTTTCTCGAAGACATGATGTGGCAACGCGGTTTCCTCGACACCACGCAGATGGCCGGCGCCTTCCAGCTGTTGCGGTCGCACGATCTGATCTGGTCGCGAATGACGCGCGACTATCTGATGGGCGAACGCGCACCGCCGAACGATCTGATGGCCTGGAACGCCGACGCCACGCGGCTGCCATACCGGATGCATTCGCAATATCTGCGCAAGCTGTTCCTCAACAACGACCTGGCCGAGGGCCGCTACATCGTCGAGGGCAAGCCGATTTCGCTGACGGACATCCACACCCCGATGTTCGTGGTCGGCACCGTTCGCGACCACGTCGCGCCCTGGAGGTCGACCTACAAGATCCATTTCCTGGTCGATGCCGACGTCACCTATCTCCTGACCAGCGGCGGCCACAACGCGGGCATCGTGGCTCCGCCGAGCGAGCAGGGGCACAGTTATCAAGTCAGCATGAAGGCGGCCGATGCGCCTTATGTCGGTCCCGATGAATGGCTGAAGACAACGCCGCGGACCGAAGGCTCGTGGTGGCCGGAATGGAGCAAATGGCTCGCCGCCCGCTCCGGCGAGCCGTCGGTGCCCCCGCCGATGGGCCTCATGTCCGCAGCAAGCGAAAATCTTCCGGATGCGCCGGGCGATTACGTTCACCATTGAGCCTGGCATCACCGAACGTCCCGAGATCGTCGAGTTACTGGCGGGCCGCGTGGGTCGAAATGCCCAAGGCGGTGCAGTAAGGTCGCATGCGATGCCGCCTTTGATCTGTCGCAGCGGCGAATTTACCGCTGCGTGTGGGACCGACCAGATTTGTCATCCGGTCGAGACCGTGCCGGACTACAATGTCGCTGCTCATGGACCTGGTCGCGGAATGTTCGGTTGGGTTCATCAGAGCGCCAGCGTCGCCCGGATGAAAAACTGATGTCGACCTATCGCCTGAAAAATCTGCTTTCGCCCCGTTCGGTGGCCCTGATTGGTGCAAGTCCGCGGCAGGCGTCCGTCGGCCGGGCCATCCTCAACAACATCGTAAAGGGGAAATTCGGCGGCGATTTCGGATTGGTCAATCCTCGCTATGCCGAGATCGACGGCGTCGCCGCGGTCACCAGCCTCGACAAATTGCCGTTCGCGCCGGAATTGGTGGTCATCACGGCGCCGCCGAGCGCAGTCGCCGGCCTCATCGATGAGGCCGGACGACGCGGCGCCGCGGGCGCCATCATCGTCACGGCTGGACTCGGCCACGGTCCGGGATCGCCGGCGGATGCGGCGGAGCGGGCCGCGCAGAAATATGGCATGCGGCTGATCGGACCGAACTGCCTGGGCATTATGGTGCCCGGCGTCAGCCTCAACGCCAGTTTTTCCGCCCATATGCCCGGCGAAGGCAATCTGGCCATGATTTCTCAGTCCGGCGCCATCGCCGCCGGCATGGTCGATTGGGCGGCGCAACGCGCGGTCGGCTTTTCCGGCATCGTATCGATCGGCGATCAGCTCGATGTCGATATCGCCGACTTCCTGGATTATTTTGCGCTCGATGGAAAGACGCGCGCCATTTTGCTCTACGTCGAAGCGATAAAGGACGCTCGCAAGTTCATGTCGGCGGCGCGCGCGGCCGCGCGCATCAAGCCTGTGGTCGTCGTGAAATCCGGCCGCGTGGCGCAGGGCGCCAAGGCGGCCGCAACCCACACCGGCGCGCTCGCAGGCTCGGATGCGGTGTATGATGCGGCGTTCCAGCGTGCCGGCGTGGTGCGGGTTTCGGATCTCCGCGAGCTGTTCGACTGCGCCGAGACGCTGGGACGCGTCAATTCGCCGTCGGGCAAGCGGCTGGCGATTCTGACCAATGGCGGCGGCCTCGGTGTGCTCGCGATCGATCGATTGGTCGAGCTCGGCGGGATTCCGGCCGCGATCACGCCTGACATCAAGGCGAAGTTGAACGCGATATTGCCACCGACCTGGTCCGGTTCGAACCCCGTGGACATCGTCGGAGACGCTGACCCCGCGCGTTACGCTGCGGCGCTCGAGCTGCTGCTGGCCGATCCCGGCAATGACGCGGTTCTGGTGATGAACGTGCAGACCGCGATCGCCCGCGCCGACGAGATCGCGGTGACCGTCACCGAACTGGTTGCGAAATATCGGCAGCAGAACCGGGGCTGGAGCAAGCCGGTGCTCGCGGTCTGGGTCGGTGCCGAGCGCCGGGTCACCGATGTGCTGAGCGGTGCGGGTATTCCCAACTATCCGACCGGAGGCGATGCCGTACGCGGCTTCATGCACCTGGTGTGGCATCGCGAGGTGGTGGCAGCGCTGGCGCAGGTCCCGCCGGCGATGCCCGGCGAGTTTATGCCCGATGTCGAGACTGCCAGGGAGATCGTGGCCGCAGCGCTGGCCGACGGCCGGCATTGGCTTGATCCGATCGAAATCAAGCGGTTGCTGGATGCCTATGATATCGCGATGGTCCCGACCTTCGCGGCCGGCAACGCCGAACAGGCGGTTGCGCATGCCGAGGCGATATTCGCGCAAGGCGCCACCGTGGTGCTCAAGATCATGTCGCGGGATATCGTTCATAAGTCCGACGTCGGCGGCGTCGTGCTCAATCTCACCAGCGTCGATGCCGTGCGCAAGGCGACGGCCGATATCCTGTCGCGCGCGAAAGCGCAGCAGCCGGATGCACGGATTTCCGGTGTGATGGTGCAGGCCATGGTGGTGAAGCCGAAGGCGCGCGAGCTCATTCTCGGCATCGCCGACGATCCGACCTTCGGCACCGTGATCGTGTTCGGCCGCGGCGGCACCGCGGTCGAGATCATCAATGACAAGGCGCTGGCGCTGCCGCCGCTCGACCTGCAACTGGCGCGTAGCCTGATCGAGCGCACCCGCGTCTCGCGCCTGCTGCGCGCCTACCGCGACGTGCCGGCGGTCAAGGAAGATGCGGTGGCGATGGTTCTGGTCAAGCTGTCGCAGATGGCCGCCGACATTCCAGAAATCCACGAGCTCGACATCAACCCGCTGCTGGCGGACAGAAACGGCGTGCTGGCGGTCGACACCCGTATCGCGATCGGAGCCGCGTCGAAAAAGTTCGCCGGCTCGGGTCCTGCCAACTTCGCGGTGCGGCCCTATCCGTCGCAATGGCAGCGGCATATCGAGACGAGGGATGGCTGGCGCCTGTTCGTCCGCCCGATCCGTCCAGAGGATGAGCCGGTCATCCACGAATTCCTGCGGCACGTCACCAGCCACGATCTGCGGCTGCGGTTCTTCGCGGCGATAAAGGAATTCTCCCACGAGTTCGTCGCCCGCCTGACCCAGCTCGATTACGCTCGCGCGATGGCCTTTGTCGCCTTCGATGAAGCTACCGGGGAGATGGTGGGCGCGGTCCGGATTCATTCGGACTCAATCTACCGGAGCGGGGAGTACGCGATCCTGCTGAGGTCGGATCTCAAGGGCAGGGGACTTGGCTGGGCGCTGATGCAACTGATCATCGAATACGCGAGGTCTGAAGGACTTAAAGTTATCTCGGGCGACGTACTCGCGGAGAATACCACCATGCTCGACCTGTGCCGGGATCTCGGCTTCGAGGTGACGCACGATCTGATCGAGCACGACATCTGCATCGTCAAGCTTGCGCTTTGAAAGGTCGAGGCCGGTGCAGGCTTCCATTGATTTGTCGTCGTCCCGGCGAACGCCGGGCCCATAACCACCGGCTCGAGTTGTTGAAAGAAAGCCCGTCGGCCATGTTGCCGAAACAACCATCGCCGCGGCGTATGGGGCCCGGATCGCGCTTCGCTTGTCCGGGACGACATGAATATTTGCCAATTCGATTTTCAAGGAGCCACTCCACTCGTCATCGCCCGGCTTGCCGCCTTCGCTAAAGCTTCGGCGCGCTGGCAAAACATGAGGCCGTCATTATCAGCGCATGCGGGGTATCCAGTACGCCGCGGCTTCTCGTTTCCAGCACCGGCGTCTCTGGAATACTGGATGCCCCGCCCCAGTGCGCAATCGCGCACAAGGCGGGGCATGACAACGGAGAGAGACGTGCGCTTACCTTCTCGCGGCATGACACGCCCGAGGTTTGCCCAAACGTTTGTCCCTCACTTGAAGAGGGAGCAGGGAAAGCCGGGTGCCCGGAGCACCCGCAGCCCGTGTGCATTGGTAGTAAGCACACGGTAGTCACCACGAGTACCACCGGAAATCACCCGGCTTTCCCCGCGCAATGGTTTTAACGGTTTCCTTCGGGCTCTCCCCGGCGACGAATTCCTTTTTGTCACCGTCGCCAAGCGGATTGACGGCGACCTCACCCGGTTGGGCCGGTTTCGCCTCCGCAAGGCTTAGCATCAGCAACGGATGCCAGGACCACACGACTTCGCCGTACGCAGCGACCTCCGCCAAAGTTCTTCGCGGACCATGTGCTGTCCGCCAAGCTTTGGCGAAGGCGTTGAAGCGCCGTTCGTCTACGCGCCGGTCGATCGCTCACAGGATAAACCTGCCCTGCGACGCCAATGCGCGCCAACGCTGCCGCGTCCACCGCATCCCATCCCGCGTTCGTGACGACCGCGAAGCGCCCCTCTTGCCGGGAAAGGACGGGGCGAGCTGGTAGAACTGATTTGCCCGACGGCGAAAGTGAAATATTTTTGCTGATAGGGCTGGACATCTTTCTGTCACGAAGACTGATTTGCCCGTCGGGTGCCGAGCGCAAAACCGGTCACGATCGAGCGGCTTCTACCCTTGCCCCGGGGCCGGGGCCCTTTGCTTGCCAGTTCCCCGGGGGAGTGAGCTTCCGGACTTACTCTCAAAGGGGACTTGCATGCCGATGGCTACGGTGGAACAAGTCAGTATCGGGAAAAGTAGGCAAAAGAGTTCGAACGGGTAACCCGCGCATTGGAGGAGACGACAATGCCCCACCGTGAGATCCGGCCGTGGACCGAGGTCGACATCGCCAGGCTGAAGCGCATGGCCCAGAAGATGCCGAGCACGGAAATAGCGTCCGAGTTGGGACGCAGCACCGCGGCGCTCGCCGTCAAGGCCCACCAACTGAAGCTGTCGTTGAGGATGAAGCCGAAGAAATCCTCGGGCGGTCCTTCTAGCGGCGACCCTGGCCCTTCCGGCTTCGACTGGCAGTGATCGCCGGCTGACGTTACGCGTCTATCGATCAGGAAAAGTTTGCAGAGCAACGCTTCAAGGACGCGCTCGGTGCGTACCACGGTGATCAGAATCGACATCATCACGAAGGCGACCAGGGCCGAGGCCGTCGATCGCGGTCGGCGATGCTGGATCATGCTGGGCTGAAGTCGTTACGCGGTTGCCGTCAACGGGCCGTGGTATCGGATGGCTTTCCAAGCGGCAGGATGCGCCGTTAAAGGCGCGATACCGACGCGACGCGATAGGTGTGCATTTTGCCGCTCTCGTTGATCGACACATATTCACCGGTCACGAAATGCTCGTCGGCGAAATGGTAGCCGAAGTCCTCGGGCAGCTTGGCGTCGTGCTCATAGTGAAAGCCCCAGGCCCCGCCGGGATGGTAGACGAGATGACCATGTTCGTCCGCCTCGTTCGGGCGACGTCGCGCGATCCGGCAGGCGTCGCGATGCGCCCGCCATAGTTTCTGGTCAATACGGCCATCGGCATCGAGCGGTGCGACCATGGAATAGGCGACGCTCGCATCACCTTCGGGGTGACCGGGCTCGCGAGCCAGCTCGATGTGGATTTGCCGAAACTGCGGCGGCAGCGACGTGTTCAGGATCGGCCTGGGTTGGGGGCTCGGCATGTCGATACGCTCCTTGTTTGCTGGCGGGGCCGGTGCCCCCGCCGTGATCAGGCTTTATTCCGCGGCGGCCTTGGCAGCCGCTGCCGCCTTCGGATTCTTCAAGCTTCTGACGATGATCGTGATCAGCGGCACCAGCAGCATCGGCAACGCGCTGTTCAGGGGGTGATGGATCATGCCGGAGAATTGCGATTGCGCGGCCCGCGCCTCGATTTGCAGCGCATCGATAGCGGAGCCGTGAATTTCACTTGCCAGTTCGAGTTCGCGACCGGCGCGCGGTCTGGCGGCGATCATGAACAGAATGGCGGCGATCACAAAATTGACACCGCTCAGGATGGTTGCGGCGATGATGGCGCTCCAGACCTGCACCAGCGCGAAATAGGCCGATAGCTCCAGCATGAGCAGGCCGAATGCCGCGATCAGCGCGGCGAATGCGCGCAGGCCGAGGCCGATCAGCATGTGCCGCATCCTGATATCCGCGATGATGCGGTCGGCACGCCACAGCACGCGCAGATTTTTGACGATGTTCTCGCTGTTCACTCAGTGCCTCCTCAGCATGAAGCCGACGACGACGCCAAGCGCGAAGGCGGAGGCAAGCGTGGTGATCGGGCGATCCGCGATCAATTTTTCGACATGTTCCTGTTCTCCGCTCAAGGTCTCGCCGAGTTCGCTCAAGGCGCCCTTGATCTGGTCGGCAAGCGCGTCGGCGCGGGTTTTGGAGGCATCGAAAAGACCTTCGGTGGTGGTATTCAACAGCGCCGATACGTCGACCTTGAGCGCTTGCAACTCGTCTCTCAGTCCGCTTGAATCAAACATCGCCCTTGCTTTCCTTGTCCGGCATGAGTCGAACTCTAGGCGAGCTTGCGGCTGCGCTATTGATTTGCGTCAAACGCGGAGATCCGCGGATTTTCCGTTTGAGGCAGGTCAACACGGCTGACGCCCCGCCGCCTAGAAAGCCAGTGCACTGAAAGGGATACCGATTTGGCAACCGCACCTCAGTTAATGGCCACGCCGTCGGGCGATGTGCTGGAGCTACGTCCGGGCGGCTCGTGGACCGCGGCCAATGTGACGGCGCTGGAAAGCCTCTCCAATGGCGTTTCGGCCGAGCTCGACCGCTCCAGGGTCGTGAAGCTCGACATGGCCGGCGTCAGCGAACTCGACACGCTCGGTGCCTGGCTGCTCGAGAAGATTTCGCGACGCGCTCCTCGTGCCGACGTGGTCGGCGTGCCCGACAATTATGTCGGCCTGATCGAGGAAGTGCGTCAGGTCAACCGTCACAACCCGGCGCCGGCGCCGGCGCAAAATCCGTTCGTGGCCGCCGTCAGCGACCTCGGGCGCGCCGCCATCGGATCTATGGAAGACGTGACCGTGTTCCTGCAGATGCTGGGCGCGCTGTTTTGGGCGCTCGTCGGTGTGCTGCGCCGGCCGCGATCGCTGCGCCTGACCTCGCTGGTCTACCAGTTATATCGGATCGGCTTTCAGGCGATACCGATCATTGTGCTGATCACGTTCCTGATCGGGGCCATCATTGCGCAGCAGGGCTTCTTCCACTTCCGGAAATTCGGTGCGGAATCCTACACCGTCGACATGGTTGGCATCCTGGTGCTGCGCGAACTCGGCGTGTTGATCGTCGCGATCATGGTGGCGGGACGTTCCGGCAGCGCCTACACAGCCGAGCTCGGCTCGATGAAGATGCGCGAGGAGATCGATGCGCTATCGACCATGGGTCTCGATCCCGTCGAAGTTCTGATCCTGCCGCGCATCGTCGCGCTGATCATCGCGCTGCCGATCCTGGCCTTCATCGGCTCCATGGCGGCGCTCTATGGTGGCGGCCTGGTCGCGGAGTTCTATGGCGGCATGGGACCGGCGATCTATATCGCTCGATTGCGCGAGGCGGTATCCGTAACCAGCTTCCAGGTCGGCATCATCAAGGCGCCATTCATGGCGCTGGCGATCGGTATCGTCGCCTGCAGTGAGGGCCTGCGAGTGAAGGGCAGCGCCGAGTCGCTCGGCAAGCAGACCACGACGTCGGTGGTGAAATCGATCTTCCTGGTGATCGTGCTCGACGGGCTGTTCGCGGTGTTCTTTGCATCGATCGGAATGTAGCGATGCAGGAAGAGAATGTGCAGTTCGCGATCCGCGTCCGTGATCTCGTGGTCGGCTTCGGCCGGCAGGTCGTGATCGATCATCTCACGCTGGACGTCCGAAAGGGCGAGATCCTCGGGCTGGTCGGAGCTTCCGGCGGCGGCAAGTCGGTATTGATGCGAACCATCATCGGCTTGATCCCGCGGCAAGGCGGCGAGATCGAGGTGATGGGCGCGGCGATCGGGCGCAGCGAGGATCGTTCCACCCAGAGCGCCGCGAGCCGATGGGGTATTCTGTTCCAGCAGGGCGCGCTGTTTTCTTCGCTCACCGTGCGGCAGAATATCCAGTTTCCGTTGCGCGAGAACCTCGTGCTGTCTCAATCGCTGATGGACGAGATCGCCACCGCGAAGCTCGAAATGGTGGGCTTGCGGGCAGAGGATGGCGACAAGTTTCCGTCCGAGTTGTCGGGCGGAATGACAAAACGCGTGGCGCTGGCCCGCGCGCTGGCGCTCGATCCCGCGATCGTGTTTCTCGACGAGCCGACCTCGGGGCTCGACCCGATCGCGGCCGGCGATTTCGACGCCCTGATCAAGACATTGCAGAAAACGCTGGGACTGACGGTTTTCATGGTCACCCATGACCTCGCCAGCCTCAATACCGTCTGTGACCGCGTGGCGGCGCTGGCGGACGGCAAGATCGTCGCCGTCGGACCGATGCGCGAACTTCTTCAATCCGAGCATCCCTGGGTGCGGGCCTATTTTCATGGCAAGCGCTCGCAAATGCTGCAGCCAAAAGCGAGTTGAGAAATGGAAACCCGCGCTCCCTTCGTCGTTGTCGGTGCCTTCGTGCTGGCGGCCATCGCCGCCGTATTCGGCTTCGTCTACTGGCTGCAGAATACCGGAGGTCTCGGCCCGCGCGCGACCTACCACGTTCAGTTCGAAGGCTCGGTGCCCGGCCTTTTGGTCGGCGCCGCCGTGCTGTTCAACGGCATTCGCGTCGGTGAAGTCACTGAACTCGGGCTGGCAGCCGACAACCCGCGTGGCGTCGACGCGACGATCTCGGTGGCTTCGACGACGCCGGTGCGATCGGATACCAAGGTCGGCCTGGAATTCCAGGGGCTCACCGGCGTTCCCGTTATCGCGCTGGAAGGCGGCAAGCTCGTCGCGAATTCCGGCCCGGTGCCGACTTTGAAGGCCGAGCCGGACGCGGGGCAGGGCGTGACGCAAGCCGCCCGCGATGCGTTGCGCAAGGTTGATTCCGTGCTGAGCGAGAATTCGGACTCGCTGAAGGACACCATCGCGAATTTCAAGGTGTTCTCGGAAGGACTGGCGCGCAACACCGGCAAGCTCGACGGCATCGTCGCCGGCCTCGAACGCATGACCGGCGTCACGCCGCCGCCGCAAAAGATCACCTACGATCTGAACGCGCCCAACAACCTCGGTTCCGCGAGCAAGACGCTGAAGGGATCCCTAGCCATTCCCGAACCTACCGCGGTGGCGATGCTCGAGACGCAGCGCTTCCTGTTCGAGCCGCCCGGCGACCATCCGGAATTCAACGAGGCGATGTGGGCCGATGCGATTCCAAAACTGCTGCAGTCCCGGCTCATCGAAGGGTTCGAGAATTACGATCTGGCGCACGCGCCGTTGCGCAATGCTGATCTCGGGCAAGCGGAATACCAGATGCTGATCGATGTCCGGCGGTTCAGGATTGACGTTGAGTCCGAACCGGCCGCCCAAATCGAATTATCGGTGAGGCTCGTTGACAAGAACGGAACGGTCGTCGCATCGCGCCTGTTCGAGGAGAACGAAAAACTCGCCAGCCTCGATCCGCCGGCGGCGGTGGCCGCCTTCAATGCTGCGTTCGGCCGAATGGCAAAGAACATCATCGCCTGGACTGTGCAGGCGCTGTAGGAGTGCAGGCGGATGAACGGCCGCGGACTGGCGGCCGTTACTCCAGTGTCTTCAGATAGGACAGCAGATCATGGATCTGATCGGGGTCGAGCCGAAACTCCGGCATGGTCGGATGTCCCGTGGAGATGCCTTCGGCCAGCGCCTCACCGAGCGTCTCGATCGGGTAGCGCAGATGCAGGGTGCGGAACGGCGGCGCGATCTTGAGCGGGCTTGGCGACACCCGATCGATGGAGTGGCACCGTGCGCAATTGGTGAGCACGAAGGTTTTGCCGCGCTGTTCGGCGGGCGAGGCGGCCATCACTTGCGTCGCCGTGATGAGTGCAAGCGCCAGCGCCGTCGCTATTCGTCCAATCATTGCAGCATCCACCCGTAACCATGCGGAGTTTTGAACCAAGATTCGCACAATGCCGCCATTGTTCACGTTCCGATTTGATATGGATCAATCGGCCGGCCGCCAAATGGTTAGGATGCATCACGTCACAACGAACGTCGCAAAGTCGGCCACGACGGTGGAGTGCAGGGCCGTCAGCGGCCGGACGGACAACGAGTATGATACGAAACAACTTTCAAAGTCCCAATCGCGCGAATTTCGGGCGCTGCGCGGCCTGCGGGCTGCGACGCCTGAGCATATGCGACGCGCTTGATGACGCCGATCTTTCGGAGTTCGAGCGGATGGCACGCCATGTTCATCTGGCGCCCAACGATGCCTTGTTCGCCGCAGGTGAGGTGGCCGGCGCCGTGCACACCATGATCTCGGGCGTGGCGCGTCTGTACAAGCTTATGCCGGACGGGCGGCGACAGGTGCTCGGTTTCGCGTTGCCCGGAGATTTTCTCGGCATCTCGCCGTCCGATCGTTACAGTTTTTCAGCGGAAGCTGTCGATACCGTCTCGGCGTGCCGCTTTCCAGTCGAGGCATTCACGCACTTCATTGAAGGGCGGCCGCAGCTTCTGCTCCGCATCAACGAATTCGCGGCCCGCGAACTGATGCTCGCCCAGGAGCAGATGCTGCTGCTCGGGCGGCGCTCATCGGAAGAGAAGATCGCGTCGTTCCTGGTCGGCTGGCGCAATCGCCTGGCGCAGATCGGCGACAACAGGGACATGATCGCGCTGCCGATGAGTCGCCAGGATATTGCGGATTATCTGGGGCTGACGATCGAAACGGTGAGCCGTACCCTGACCCGGTTCGAACGGGAAAAACTGCTGGTGATCGTCCGAGGCGGCGTCCGCTTGCTCGACCAGAACCGCGCCGCGGCCCTGGCGGCGGCGTGAATATTCCTTGACGCAGGTCAAAGACCGATTGCCGTGCCGGCGGCATTATTTCTTCACAACCGGAGGAAGTCGGTCATGCCACTCGATGCGATGCTTTTGACTGCAGCGGTAGTTTCAGTGTTCGTCATCTTTGCCGCGGTTCTGCTCTGGGGCGATTTCCGGACCCGCCCGAAGATGCATCCGCTGTTCACGCCGCGACGGCGGCCCTTCTGATTCGGCACTTCTGCCAGGACAGCGCAAGAAAGCGATCCCCTGTGAACGATATCGTGCGCCGTTACGCCAGGCTGCAGGTCCCCCGCTATACGTCCTATCCGACCGCCGCCGAGTTCACGGCGGCCGTGGGGGCGATCGACCAGACGCGGTGGCTGCGTGGGCTGGATGGAAGCGAGCCTGTCTCGCTCTATCTGCATGTGCCGTATTGCCGCGAGCTCTGTCTTTATTGCGGCTGCAACACCAAGAAGGCGCTGCGGGACGATGTGATCGGGGGGTACCGCGAGGCCCTTGAGCGCGAGATCGCGCTCGTCGGCGATACGGCATCCGGACCGTTGCGTGTTTCGCGGCTGCACTGGGGCGGGGGAACCCCGAGCATCCTCGGTACCGAAGGGCTCGCATCCGTTGTCGACGTCCTGCGCCGGCATTTCGTCTTTGAGGAGAACCACGAGCACGCGATCGAACTCGATCCGCGATATGTGACGCCATCGCTGGCGGCGAGTTTGAAGGAACTCGGCGTTAGCAGAGCGAGTCTCGGTGTGCAGGACGTCAATCCGCTGGTTCAGGCGGCGATCGGCCGCTTGCAGCCGATGCGGGACGTCGAGGCGGCGGTGATGCAGCTCCGCGCCGCTGATATCGGCAATCTGAATTTCGACCTGATCTACGGACTGCCGCTGCAGACCGTCGAATCGCTGCGCAAGACATGCGAGATCGTCGCTGAGCTCTCGCCGGACCGCATCGCGTGCTTCGGCTATGCGCACATGCCCCGGCTCAGGGCCAACCAGCGCCGCATCGACGAAACGACGCTGCCGGGCGTGGAGGAGCGGATCGACCAGGCCGGCGTGATCGCCGAGGAATTTTTGCGCCATGGATACGTGAAGATCGGCATCGATCATTTTGCGCGGCCCGGCGATTCGTTGGCGCGTGCCGCCGCATCGGGGCGGCTGCACCGTAATTTCCAGGGGTATACGGACGACGCCAGCGTGACGCTGATCGGGCTCGGCGCGTCTTCGATTTCCCGGTTCAAGGACGGATACGTTCAGAATATTTCCGACGTTCCGCGCTACGTCCGTGCCATTTCGAGTGGCCATCTTGCGCCGGCGCGCGGCTGTCGCATGGACGCCGCCGCGCAACAGCGCGCCCGTACCATCGAAAGCCTGATGTGCCGGTTTGAGGCCGATCTCGATGCTACCGCGCCGGATATGCCGTTCGACGAAGAACTCGCCCTACTGCAGCCGCTGGCCGATGACGGGTTGGTCCGGGTCCACGACCGCGTGGTGACGGCCACCGAGGTGGGGCGTTCGGTCGTGCGGGTCATCGCGGCGGTGTTCGATCCTTCCACACGCGGCGATCCCACGCGTTTCAGCAAGGCCGTCTAATCGGCGCGATCTGCTTGATGCAAATCAACACGATGATCGACAAATCCCGCTTTCAGTGGACGCTCACATTCGTGAGGAATCCGATGATTGTCTCCACAAGTATCGAAGGACCACGCCGGGCCGGCGGACTGGGTGCGTGGGCGAAGGCCATCGCGTCAGGCTTTGCGCGCGTGCGCGCGTTCCAACATTCGGATGGAACACATCCCGTGAGGAGCCGCAACCCCGAAGAATTTCGGAACTCACAAATCGCGCAGAAATCGGAACCAGAGTCGACGTCCTGCGCGCAAGTGTCACTGCCGCTTGGTCCAGCTTGTTGTTGACTAACAAAACGTCCGAGCGTTTGACCTCGATCAAATCGACCCTGACGGAACTGTGATCAACGGAAGCGGGATTCTCCAGAAAGAAGCCGAGCATGAGCGCATCTCACACCGCAAAAACGATGACTTTGGGCGAAGCCGTCTTGGGGCCGCTGTTTGCCGTTGGCGCCTTTGCCTGCGTGTTCGCGGCGGCGAAGGCCGTCGACACCGCCTTTGCGTTCCACGCCTCTATCGCTGCTGCAGCCAGCCTCGCAGCGGCTTTCGTGATCTTCAACCGGTACTTCGATCGGCCGGTGGCTCTACCCGCGCAGGAGATCAACGGCCGGCCCAACTACAATCTGGGTCCGATCAAGTTCGCCTCCGTCATGGCGATGTTCTGGGGCATCGCCGGATTTACGGTGGGACTGCTGATCGCATGCCAGCTGGCGTGGCCGGCGCTGAATTTTGACCTGCCGTGGACCTCGTTCGGGCGCCTGCGGCCGCTGCACACTTCGGCGGTGATCTTCGCGTTCGGCGGCAATGTGTTGATCGCGACCTCATTCTATGTGGTTCAGAGGAGCTGCCGCGCACGGCTCGCCGGCTACATCGCGCCCTGGTTCGTCGTCGTCGGCTACAACTTCTTCATCGTGGTCGCCGGCACCGGCTATCTGCTTGGCGTTACCCAATCCAAGGAATACGCCGAGCCGGAATGGTATGCCGATTTGTGGCTGACCATCGTCTGGGTTACCTATCTCCTGGTCTTCCTGGTTACGATCTTCAGGCGCAAGGAACCGCACATCTTCGTCGCCAACTGGTTCTATCTCGCCTTCATCGTCACCATCGCCGTGCTGCATCTTGGCAACAATCCCGCGCTGCCGGTCTCGTTCTTCGGCTCGAAGTCCTACATCGCCTGGGGCGGCGTGCAGGACGCGATGTTCCAGTGGTGGTACGGGCATAATGCGGTCGGCTTCTTCCTGACCGCCGGCTTCCTCGCCATCATGTACTATTTCATCCCGAAGCGCGCCGAGCGGCCGATCTACTCGTATCGCCTGTCGATCATCCACTTCTGGGCGCTGATCTTCCTCTACATCTGGGCCGGCCCGCATCATCTTCACTATAGCGCGCTGCCGGACTGGACGCAGACCCTCGGCATGACGTTCTCGATCATACTGTGGATGCCCTCATGGGGCGGCATGATCAACGGCCTGATGACGCTATCGGGCGCCTGGGACAAGCTGCGGACCGATCCGGTGCTGCGAATGCTCGTGGTGTCGGTCGCCTTCTACGGCATGTCGACTTTCGAAGGTCCGATGATGTCGATCAAGGTCGTGAACTCGCTCAGCCACTACACGGACTGGACCATTGGCCACGTGCATTCGGGTGCGCTCGGCTGGGTCGGCTTCGTCTCGTTCGGCGCGGTGTACTGCCTCGTTCCGTGGATTTGGGACCGCAAGGGGCTTTACAGCCTGAAGCTGGTCAACTGGCACTTCTGGATCGCGACCATCGGCATCGTGCTCTACATCTCCGCGATGTGGGTTTCCGGAATTCTGCAGGGCCTGATGTGGCGTGCCTACACCTCGCTCGGCTTCCTCGAGTACTCCTTCATCGAGACCGTGGAAGCAATGCATCCCTTCTACATCATTCGCGCCGCCGGCGGAGCGCTGTTCCTGATCGGTGCGCTGATCATGTCCTACAATCTCTGGATGACGGTGCGCGTGGGCGAAGCCGAAGTTCAATCGCCGCTTGCCCTGCAGCCGGCGGAATAAGGAACAGTCAAATGTCGTTCTGGAACAGGCATCAGATCTTCGAGAAGAACTCGATCATCCTGATCGCTGGAATCCTCGTGGTCATCGCCATCGGCGGGCTCGTCGAGATCACCCCGCTGTTTTATCTCAAGAGCACGATCGAGGTGGTCGACGGCGTCAGGCCATATACCCCGCTCGAGCTGGCCGGCCGCAACATCTACGTTCGCGAAGGCTGCTATCTCTGCCACTCGCAGATGATCCGCCCGTTGCGGGATGAGGTCGAGCGTTACGGCCACTATTCGCTCGCTGCCGAAAGCATGTACGACCATCCGTTCCAGTGGGGCTCCAAGCGCACCGGTCCGGACCTTGCCCGTGTCGGCGCCAAATATTCCGACGAGTGGCATGTCACGCATCTGACCAACCCGCGTGCGATCGTGCCGCAGTCGGTAATGCCCGGCTACCCGTTCCTGGCGAAGACCGAGATCGATCTGGATGGTGTCGCCGATCATCTGCGGACGCAGCGCGCGATCGGAGTGCCCTATAGCGACGAGCAGATCGCCAATGCGGTCGCCGATCTCAAGGCGCAGGTCGATCCGGACAATGCAGGCACGGACGCGTTCGCCAAGCGCTATCCGAAGGCGGTTGTCCGCAATTTCGACGGCAAGCCGGGGGCTCCGACCGAGATGGACGCGCTGGTCGCCTATTTGCAGATGCTGGGCACCCTGGTCGATTTCAAGCTTTACAACGAAAAAGCAAATCTTCGCTGACAAGGCAGAACGATGAAAGCCATTCTAACAGTCCATAACATCGCGTCAGACTTCGTCACGACGGTCTGGACACCGATCTTCGTCGTGATTTTTCTCGCAATCGTAACGTACGCGCTTTGGCCGAAGAATCAGACCGCTTTCGACGAGGCGGCAAAGATGCCGCTGCGGGAGGAGTGACCAGACATGACTGACCATGGCGAACTCGATCGCGTCACCGGCAAGACGACCACCGGCCACGAGTGGGACGGTATCAAGGAATTGAACACCCCGCTGCCGCGCTGGTGGGTGCTGACATTCTACGCGACCATCGTGTGGGCCATCGGCTACTGGGTCGTGTACCCGGCCTGGCCGATGCTGTGGAGCCACACCACCGGTATCCTGCACTACTCGTCGCGCGCCGATGTGGCGGTCGAGCTGGCCAACCTCGAAAAGATCCGCGGTGACAAGATGGCCGTGCTGGGGAGCGCATCGCTCGCGGACATCGAGAAGGATCCGGCCTTGCTGGCGCTCGCTCGCGCCCGCGGCAAGACGGTGTTCGGCGATAATTGCGCGCCCTGCCACGGCAGCGGCGGCGCCGGCGCCAAGGGCTTTCCAAATCTGAACGATGACGACTGGCTATGGGGCGGCTCACTCGACCAGATCATGCAGACGATCCAGTTCGGTGCGCGTTCCGGCCATGACAAGGCCCACGAAGGCGCCATGCTCGCCTTCGGCAAGGAAGGCGTGCTGAAAAAGGACGAGATCGTCACGGTCGCGAACTATGTTCGCTCGTTGTCGGGCCTGCCGACCAGTGCGGGCTTCGACGCGGCCGCCGGCGCCAAGATTTTCGCCGACAACTGCGCGTCGTGCCACGGCGAACAAGGCAAGGGGAATCAGGAGCTCGGCGCCCCCAACCTGACCGACAAGATCTGGCTCTATGGTTCTGACGAGGCGACCCTGGTCGAGACCATTACCAACGGCCGGGCCGGCGTAATGCCGGCCTGGGTCGGCCGGCTCGATCCCACCACGGTCAAGGCGCTCGCGGTCTACGTCCACTCGCTCGGCGGAGGCAAGTGACGGTCGAATGACACTGACCCCGGGGGCAGGAACCCCCGGGGGCGGCAGGGCAACTTTCAACATCGCTTGAGGTGGATCAACAGCAGTTGCGGGATTGGGTCTACCCTCAATCCCAAGGCAGAGATCTCCACCGATGAACAAACCCGTGAACCCAGCCGAGCTGCAGCAGACTGAAGACGACGGGCCGCTCTACGCGCCCCACAAGAAGGTCTATCCGCAGAGCGTCTCCGGAACCTTCCGCCGCATCAAATGGGGCCTGATGGCATTCTGCCTCGGGGTCTATTACTTCCTACCTTTCGTGCGCTGGAATCGCGGTCTGGGTGCGCCCAATCAGGCGGTGCTGGTCGATCTTCCCAACAGCCGTTTCTATTTCTTCTTCATCGAGCTGTGGCCGCAGGAAGTCTATTATTTCACGGGGCTGTTGATCGTCGCCGCGATCACGCTGTTTCTGATGAATTCGCTGGGAGGCCGCATCTGGTGCGGCTACCTCTGCCCGCAGACCGTCTGGACGGATATGTTTTACGCCGTCGAGCGCCTGATCGAGGGCGATCGGCGCGAGCGTATGCGCAAGGATGCCGCCAAGGGCACCATGAAGCTCGAGCGATTTTCCGAGATCGTGCTCAAGCATTCGATCTGGCTGATGATCGCCTGGTGGACCGGCGGCGCCTGGGTGCTCTATTTCAACGACGCGCCGACGCTGGTGAAGCAGCTCGTCACTTTCCAGGCGCCGATGATCGCCTATATCTGGATCGCGATCCTGACGGCGACGACCTACGTGCTCGCCGGCTTCATGCGGGAGCAGGTCTGCGTCTACATGTGCCCGTGGCCGCGTATCCAGGCCGCGCTGACCGACGAATGGGCGCTGAACGTCACCTACAAATACGACCGCGGTGAAAAGCGCACCTCGCTGAAGAAGGCGAACGAATTGCGCGCGCTTGGCGAACATGTTGGCGACTGCGTCGATTGCTATCAATGCGTCGCGGTGTGCCCAACCGGTATCGACATCCGCAACGGCCCGCAACTCGACTGCATCCAGTGCGGCCTGTGCATCGATGCCTGCGATGCCGTGATGACCAGGATCGGCCGGGAAACCCGTCTGATCGGGTACGATAACGATATCAACATCCACCGTCGGCAGGAGGGCAAGCCGCCGATCTACCGCTTCGTGCGGCCGCGCACCATCGCCTACAGCGCCATGATCGTCGCGGTCGGCGCGATCATGCTTTATGCGCTGCTGACGCGCTCGCTGCTCGACATTAACGTGCTGCACGACCGCAACCCGGTTGCCATCAAGCTGAGCGACGGCTCGATCCGCAACGCCTATACCGTGCGCCTGTTGAACAAGCGCGGCTTCGACCGCGTCATCGCGATAGACGTCGACGGTCCGAACAATGCGACGGTACACGTGGTCGGTGGCGACTCGGTCACGCCCGATCGGCCGATGATCGTCATTGCGCGGGATACGACGACCGAGCTTCGGCTGCTCGTCACCGCGCCTTCCGACGCCAACCCTGAGAAATCGATTCCGGTGAAGTTTCGCGTGACCGATATCGGCCTGGGCGAGGCGGCCTCCGCTACCGACAATTTTGTGAGCCCGTGACCTGGGAATGAACCAAATGACGAAATCGTCAAACTCGCCAAAGCCGCTGACCGGGCGCAAGGTTCTGTTCATGCTGGTCGCCTTCTTCGGCGTCGTGATCGGCGTCAACATGACCATGATGAAGCTGGCGATCGTCACGCTCCCCGGTACCGAGGTCGACAGCGCCTATAGCGCGAGCCTTGCCTATGAAAAGGAAATCATGGCGGCCCGCGATCAGGACGCGCGCAACTGGAAGGTCGACGCGCATGTCCAGCGCAGCGGGCAGGGCGGCGCGACGCTTCAGGTCGAGGCGCGCGACCGCAACGGCCAGCCGATGTCCGGCTTGAAATTCCAGGGCCGCTTTGAGCGGCCGACCGACCGGCGGGCTGATCTACCGGTGACCCTCGCCGAAGTCGGCATCGGCATCTATCGCGGCAGCGCCGAGGCAATCGCGCCGGGTCAATGGGACCTGGTGCTCGAAGGTCTTTCGTCCGGACAACGCTTGTTCCTGTCGAAGAACCGCGTCTTGTTGAACTAGGAAGACCCGGCCATGCAGGCGACGCGCGACTTTTCACATTATGTGAAGGATCTGGGTTCGGGACTGTCGCATATCGATCTTGCGGTCGAGGGCGTCCATTGCGCGGGCTGCATGTCGAAGATCGAGCGCGGGCTCGCGGCGTTACCTGATGTCACGCTGGCCCGCGTCAACCTGACCGACCGCCGGGTAGCGCTGGAATGGAAGCGCGGCGAGCTCGATCCCGCTGTTTTCATCGACCGGCTCGTCGAGCTCGGTTACAAGGCCTATCCGTTCGAGCCGGTCCGCGCCGAATTGATCGAGAAGGAGCAGGCGAGTTTCCTGCTGCGCTGCCTTGGCGTCGCTGCCTTTGCCGCGATGAACGTCATGATGCTGTCGGTCCCGGTATGGTCCGGCAATGTCAGCGACATGATCCCGGAACAGCGCGACTTCTTCCACTGGTTGTCGGCGCTGATCGCGTTGCCGGCGGCGGCCTATTCCGGCCAGCCGTTCTTTCGCTCGGCGTTCCGGGCGCTGCGCGCACGCACCACCAACATGGACGTGCCGATCAGCATCGGCATCGTGCTGGCGCTTGCGATGTCGGTGGTCGAAACCGTCAATCACGCCGAGCATGCCTATTTCGACGCGGCGCTGATGCTGATCACGTTCCTGCTGACCGGCCGTTACCTCGACCAGGCCATGCGCCGGCGGACCCGCGCGGTGGCCGGCAATCTTGCCGCGTTGAAGGCCGAAACCGCGACGAAATTCGTCGGCGCCGATGAAATCTCGGTGGTGCCGATTGCCGCGGTCAAGCCCGGTGACATCGTCCTGCTGCGCCCGGGCGAACGATCGGCCGTCGACGGCTCCGTTATCGAGGGACAGTCCAGAATCGACCAAAGCCTGATCACCGGCGAGACCCGGCCGGCGGAGGCGAAGCCGGGTACCGCCGTCTATGCGGGCACGCTCAATCTCTCCGGCGCGCTTCGCGTGCGGGTGGCGGCGGCCTCCGAAGGCACGTTGCTCGCGGAAATCGGCGTGCTGCTGGAGAATGCGCTGCAGGCGCGCTCGCGGTATGTGCAATTGGCCGATCGGGCGTCACGGCTTTACGCTCCCGTCGTGCACGCAACGGCCTTGTTGACGATGCTGGGCTGGGTCGCCTACGGCGCGTCCTGGCATGATGCGATCGTCACGGCGATTGCGGTTCTCATCATCACCTGCCCATGTGCGCTGGGGCTTGCGATCCCCGCAGTTCAAACCGTGGTGGCGGGCGCGATGTTCCGAAACGGCGTGTTGCTCAATTCCGGCGATGCCGTCGAACGTCTCGCCGATGTCGACCGGGTGGTGTTCGACAAGACGGGCACGCTGACGCTACCCGAACTCGACGTCGGCAATGCGGCGGATATTCCCGACGATATGTTCGAGCTCGCCGGACGGCTTGCGCTCGCCAGCCATCATCCGGTCGCCGCCGCTGTCGCCCGCGCCGCCAAGGCCAGGATGCCGCTCTCCACCGTCGAAGAAGTGTCAGGGCAGGGCGTGCGTGGCATCGTCAAGGGCGTCGAGGTCAGGCTGGGCCGGCCGTCGTTTTGCGATGCGGACCAAATCGCGCACGACATTCTGGCGCGGGATCCCGAAGCATCGGTCGTGGCCTTCCGTCACGGCGAGGTCCGTCACGTGTTTGCGGTCCGCCAACGTCTGCGTCCGGATGCGGCGGCGATCGTTGCCGGGCTCGAGCGGCGCGGGATCGCGGTCGAAATCCTGTCCGGAGATCGTGAACCGGCGGTGCGGCACGCCGCGCAAACGCTCGGGGTTCACGAGTGGCGCGCCGGCGTGACGCCGGCGGAGAAGATCGCCCGCATCGAGGAATTGAAGCGGCACGGCGTCAAGGTCATGATGGTCGGCGACGGCATGAACGACGCGCCCGCGCTGGCCGCGGCCCACGTCTCGATGTCGCCGGTCAGCGCCACGCATCTGAGCCAGGCGGCGGCCGATCTCGTCTTCCTCGGCGAGCCACTGGCACCCGTCGTTGCGGCTATCGATTATTCGCGAAAAGCGTTGCGCCTGATGCGGCAGAATCTGTGGCTGGCGGCCGTCTACAATCTGTTGGCGGTGCCGCTCGCTATCGCAGGTCTTGCAACGCCGCTGGTCGCGGCCGCGGCGATGTCCGGCTCATCGCTGCTGGTGATCCTGAACGCGCTTCGCGCCCGGCAAGGAGCAAGGGAGGCACGCTGATGGAAGTCCTGGTTTTTCTGGTGCCGCTGGCGCTGCTGCTCGGTCTTCTTGGTCTGGCCGGGTTTCTCTGGTCGCTCAGGAATGGTCAGTATGATGACCTTGAGGGCGCTGCCTGGCGCGCGATCGCGGATGACGAGCCG
>CAWAYC010000026.1:0-82774 GCA_963786115.1 uncultured Alphaproteobacteria bacterium | reverse complement strand
AACGTGCCAAAGCACTAAATCGCTGCGCGATAGCCCGCTGAAGCGGGGGCCTACCCGAGGGCGCGGTGACCAAATGAGAGATCATCGATAGCGGGCATGTCGGCCTGTCTTGAGGATCGAGGTGTCGTCAACCTCATCCAAGACAGGAGTTGCCCATGAGTACGGTTACGGTCAGCCCGTTGCGCCAGCGCATGATCGAGGACATGAATGCACGCAAGCTCTGTGCGGGGACGCAGAGGGGCCATATTCACAGCTGCAAGCGGTTCGCTGCATTTCTCAAGCGGTCCCCGGACACGGCCACGGCGGAGGATATCCGCCGGTTTCAACTGCATCTTTCCGAGACGGGCGCGAGCATCTGCAATCGCAACCGCATCATGACCGGGCTGCGGTTCTTGTTTCGCGTGACGTTGCGGCGACTGGATCTTGCGGCCGAGATTTATCACCTCCGTGAGCCGCAGAAGATTCCGCTGGTGATGAGCCCGGACGAGACCCGGCGCCTGCTGGCGGTCGCGAGCAGCCTCAAGGTGCGCGTGCTGCTTGGTCTCGGCTATGGCTGCGGCCTGCGCGCCGGCGAGGTGGTCAGGCTAAAGGTCAAGCACATCGACAGCGCGCAGAAGATCATTCGGGTCGAGCAGTCCAAGAGCCGCAAGGACCGCAATGTCATGCTGTCGCCCGACACGCTCGAGCTGCTGCGGCAATGGTGGAAGACGCGCCGGCGGGGTTTCGATTCCACAACTCCCGTGGAGGAGCGCTGGCTGTTTCCAGGCCAAAGGCCCGGTAAGCCGATGACAACCCGCCAACTCAACCGCCTGTTCCATGAGGCGGCCGATGCTGCCGGAATCCGCAAGGGCGTAACGCTCCATGCGCTTCGACACTCCTTTGCCACCCACCTACTTGAACGTGGCACCGATATTCGCGTTATCCAGGCGCTGCTGGGGCACGACAAATTGGACACGACGGCGCGCTACGCCCGCGTCGCCACCGGCATGATCGCTGGCATCAAGAGCCCGCTCGACCTGCTGTCGCAGCCTTGCAAGAAGCCCAAGAAGAACAGGAAAGACCAGCCGCCGACGTAACGGCCCGCGGTCATGTCTCGCCCGGTGCTGGAGGTCGCGGATATCTTCCGCGACCACGGAGCGGCGTGGCGTCGTGCCAATGTCGGTCACGTCAGCCTCGACCAGATGAAGGTGATGTCGGCCATTGAGCGCTGCCGCACGGCGGCGCTCGGCGGCCATGTGGCGCGCTGCGAAGATTGCCCGCACACCGTCATCGCCTACAACAGCTGTCGTAGTCGCCATTGTCCGAAGTGTCAGGGCACGGCCGCCAAGGAATGGCTCGCCGCGCGCGAGGCCGATCTGCTGCCGGTGCCGTACTTTCATGTGGTGTTCACGCTGCCGGCCGCCATTGCGGACATCGCCTATCAGAACAAGGCCGTGATCTACGACATCCTGTTCACGACCTCGGCCGAGACCATGACTACCATCGCGGCCGATCCCGAGCACCTCGGCGCCCGCATCGGCATCACCTCGGTGCTTCACACCTGGGGCTCGGCGCTGACGCATCATCCCCATATCCACATGATCGTGCCGGGCGGCGGCATCTCCATTGATGGCACGCGGTGGGTACCGTGCAGGACAGACTTTATCCTGCCCGTGAAGGTTCTCTCGTGCCTGTTCCGGGGATTGTTCCTGGCCAAGCTCGTCGCCGCCCACCGGGCCGGACGTCTGAAGTTTTTCGGCGTCCACGCCCGCCTCGATAACATCAGAGCCTTCAAGGCGTATCTGGCACCGCTGCGCAAGATCGATTGGGTGGTCTATGCCAAGCGGCCGTTCGGCGGCCCCAGGGCCGTGCTCGCCTATCTATCGCGCTACACCCACCGGGTCGCCATCTCCAATCGCCGCCTGATCGCGGCCGACCACACCGGCGTCACCTTCCGGTGGAAGAATTACCGGATCGAGGGGCCTGGCCGCTATCAGACCATGACGCTGTCGACCCACGAGTTCATCCGACGCTTCCTGATGCACGTGCTGCCCGGGGGCTTCCACCGCATCCGGCACTACGGACTGCTGGCCAGTGGCAGCCGCGCCGCCAACATCGCGCGGGCGCGCGAGCTGCTCGCCGTGCCGGTCCGCTCCGAACAGCAGGATACCTCAGAGGCCCAAGCGGCCGACGAACCCCGCATGTTGCCGCGACCATGCCCCTGCTGCGGCGGGCGCATGCTCATCATCGAGACCTTCGCGCGCGGCAGCGAGCCAAAGCACCGACCCACGCCCGCGCTGGCCGCGATCAGAATCGACACCTCATGATGCCGTCATCGCTGATCCAGCACCGCACCGAAGCGCGCCATTCTGGCCGGCTCTCGCCCGGCAGCACACCGGCTTGCGCCGATCAGCAAGACTGGCCCGTGATCGCACCGAAAATCCTGTCGAGCAACGTGCGATCCGCTTGTTCGCGCCAGCACGCCCGCCCAGCATTCCAGCTAAAGCGATCCGATCGCCAGCGTCGGCTCAACTTCCCCAACACTGACGCCGGCGTCAAATCCCCATAGCGCCCGCTGCACCGTCGGTGCCCCACATCCCGCGATTTCCTGCCTTGGCGCTTTTCGGACGCCGGCTCTCCGAGCGTGAGGATGGTCTCGGCATCCCGGCATCCGAAAACCTGCACAATAAGCGACATCGATTACGGATGGCAGCTCAGTCAGCGGGGATCGAAAACTGAAAGAGGGCACCCCGCGGCTCGCACGGGATCGCCCACAGCCGTCCGCCATGGGCTTCGATGATCGAGCGGCAGATAGATAGGCCCATGCCCATGCCCCCGGGCTTCGTCGTGTAGAAGGGTTCAAAGAGACGCGGCAGACTTTCCGGGCGCAGCCCCTGGCCGGTATCCCGTACTGCGACGCACACGCCCTCCGGCTCGATACTCACGGTGCTGATGTGTAATTCGCGGTTGCCGTCCTCGACGCCACTCATCGACTGGATGGCATTGACGATTAAGTTCAACATCACTTGTTGGAGTTGGACCCGATCGCCTTGGACACGCGGCAAGCCCTCCGCAAATTGCGTCCGCGCCGACACGCTATTGTTTGCGACCTCCGTACGGGTGAGAGCAATAACCTCAAGGATGGCATCGTTGATCGCTACGGCGTCCTTTCGTGCGGGCACCTTCTTAATGAGCGCACGAACTCGCTCGACGACCTCGCCTGCGCGATGCCCCTCCTTGACAATCAGAGAGAGCGCGTCATCCACCTCGCGAAAATTCGGTGGCTCCGCGCTTAGCCAGCGCCGAGCGGCTAACGCGTATGTGACCGCCGCTGTGATCGGCTGGTTCACTTCATGGGTGATCGATGCCGTTAACTGGCCCATCGCCGCGACGCGGTTGGCGTGCGCGAGCTCGAGTTCCGCCCTACGGTATCGCTGCTCGTTTTCGCGAGCTTCTGCTTCTGCCGTCCGCAATGCCGTAACATCGGTGCCGGTGCCGCGATAACCGCGGAATTCTCCGTAGGCGTCAAACACTGGCTTGCCGCTGATTTTATAATCAACCAGAGATCCGTCGCTTCGTGCGGCCCGGTAGACGAAATCGCGGAACGGCTGACGCGTCTCGAGCATAGACCGATGAAGCTTCCATTTTTCCGGCTCCGATTCGACGTCCGTCGCGAATTCCCATCGGGCCAACCCAATTCGACTCACAGGCGCGAAGCCGCGAGCGAGAAGTCGTTCGTAATCCGTGACGCGTGTGAATTTGTGATCAGGATCGGTTTCCCAGTACCAATCGGAGGCGCTTTCCGCGTAGTCGCGGAATTTCGCTTCGCTTCCCCGCAATGATTCCTCGGCGCGTTTGCGCTCTGTCACATCTACAGCAGTACCAACAAACTCGATGAGCTCGCCGTCTTCATTGAGAACCGGATGACCCGAGGCATTGATGTGCCTAACTGTTCCGTCTGGAAGAAGAACCCTGTACTCGGCGAAGGTATCAACTCTTTCGCGAAGCGACTCCTCGAATCTCTTCTTTACCCAATCGCGATCCTCGGGGTGGATTTGCTGCCGAAAATTGTCTCGAGAAGGTAAGCTCTCCCGTGGATCCAATCCGAAAATTCGGAACATTTCCTCGGAGCAGTACAGCACCTTTTCGGTGCGGGGATCCCAAGCCCAACTGCCCGTATGCGTCAGCTTCTGCGCTTCGGCCAAATATGCCTCACTTCGCATCAGAGCTTCCTCGGCGCATTTGCGCTCCGTCAGATCGAGCACGAAAGCGACACCCTGGTCTCGTTCTTCGCCGAACGCAGCCAAACCGATCAACACGGGCACGCGGCTCCCATCTTTCCGAAAGTACTCCTTCTCGAATGGTTGGACTGCCCCGATCATCTTCAGCTCTGCATCAATCCGCGCGTCGCGCTCGCGCCATTCCGGCGGTGTCAGGTCCGTTCGGTTCAGGCGGCCCGAGATAAGATCCTCTCGATCGTATCCCCCAATGCGGAGAAACGCGTCATTTCCCTCAAGAATGCGACCTTCGAGATCCCAGATGATGATCCCGATGATGTTGGCCTCGACCAAGCGCCGAATCTTCGCTTCGCGTTCTGCGAGATCGTGGTTCGCCTGCGCAAGCGCCAACGTGCGTTGCTTCTCGGCTTCGAACAGGTGCACGTTTTCGATCGCGATCGCCGCCTGGTCGGCGAAGGACTCGAGAAGCGCGATCTGGTTGTCGGAGAATGGTCGGACCTCCCATCGCCGGAACAGAATTACTCCAATCGGGGTACGCTCGCGCAGCAACGGTGTTCCGAGCGTGGTGCGATGGCCCTGGCGTTTTGCGTCACTGCTGCCCGACGGATACTCGCTATCCTCTGCGGCGAGATCGTGGACATGAACCGACCGCCGATCACATATGGCTCGTCCTATCACCCTGTCGCGATTTACGGGAAATCCCTCACGGGCTTGAATATGCACCGGAATTTCCCCGTATGAAGCCACCAAGCGAAGAAGGTTGTTCTCCAGGCGGTAGATCTCCGCATTGTTCGAGTTGCACAGGCGTGCGGCATGTTCGGCCACCGCGTCCAGCACCGACTGAAGCGGCGAATTGGAGATGATGCGCAGCATCTCGGAGGTGGCAGTTTGCTGCTTCGTAGCCTCGATCAGGCGCTCCCGCACGTTGGCGATCTCCCGTTTGCATGCTTTAAGCTGTCGTTCGAGATCGGCGCGGGTCTGGCGAACTCGACCAAACCGCGCCTTCGTTTTGGTCAAGCGAAGCTTGCAACCTCGCGTTCGACTCTTCGTCCATATGCGAGACAAGGTCATCTCCATCGCCCAAGAAGCCCCAATAATGACCGTCACAGCCGGTGACGGGGCCTGGCGGAGAATAGCACGCAGCCCAGAGCGCGCGTCAGCACATTGGCCGCTTTGGGTCATTAGCGCCGTTTTGACCTTCTGCCAGCCACTTCCGGTCTACCTCGAACAACGGACATCATCAGACCGGCCCGGTTGGTCCGGTTCGTGCCGATTGTGTTGAAAAACTCGAAAATCGCGGGGCTCCGAAAATCTCGCAAACCTAGCGCATTGGCGATTTCAGCCGCTGCAAGGCCCTGTAGAATCGATGCGAGCGCCAGCGATCGTTTTTGCGGTAATTGATGTGGTCCCTCACCTCGCAGCGCGAGAGACGCACCAGCGGTCCTGAGAATTTTCAGTCATCAGCGAAAAAGGACTTTTTCAGCACTATCCTCTCAAGAGCAGACGTCGCCAGGTCGCCCGGCAGGTCTGTTTCGTGCCAAAGCACTAAATCGCTGCGCGATAGCCCGCTGAAGCGGGGGCCTACCCGAGGGCGCGGTGACCAAATGAGAGATCGTCGATAGCGGGCATGTCGGCCTGTCTTGAGGATCGAGGTGTCGTCAACCTCATCCAAGACAGGAGTTGCCCATGAGTACGGTTACGGTCAGCCCGTTGCGCCAGCGCATGATCGAGGACATGAATGCACGCAAGCTCTGTGCGGGGACGCAGAGGGGCCATATTCACAGCTGCAAGCGGTTCGCTGCATTTCTCAAGCGGTCCCCGGACACGGCCACGGCGGAGGATATCCGCCGGTTTCAACTGCATCTTTCCGAGACGGGCGCGAGCATCTGCAATCGCAACCGCATCATGACCGGGCTGCGGTTCTTGTTTCGCGTGACGTTGCGGCGACTGGATCTTGCGGCCGAGATTTATCACCTCCGTGAGCCGCAGAAGATTCCGCTGGTGATGAGCCCGGACGAGACCCGGCGCCTGCTGGCGGTCGCGAGCAGCCTCAAGGTGCGCGTGCTGCTTGGTCTCGGCTATGGCTGCGGCCTGCGCGCCGGCGAGGTGGTCAGGCTAAAGGTCAAGCACATCGACAGCGCGCAGAAGATCATTCGGGTCGAGCAGTCCAAGAGCCGCAAGGACCGCAATGTCATGCTGTCGCCCGACACGCTCGAGCTGCTGCGGCAATGGTGGAAGACGCGCCGGCGAGGTTTCGATTCCACAACTCCCGTGGAGGAGCGCTGGCTGTTTCCAGGCCAAAGGCCCGGTAAGCCGATGACAACCCGCCAACTCAACCGCCTGTTCCATGAGGCGGCCGATGCTGCCGGAATCCGCAAGGGCGTAACGCTCCATGCGCTTCGACACTCCTTTGCCACCCACCTACTTGAACGTGGCACCGATATTCGCGTTATCCAGGCGCTGCTGGGGCACGACAAATTGGACACGACGGCGCGCTACGCCCGCGTCGCCACCGGCATGATCGCTGGCATCAAGAGCCCGCTCGACCTGCTGTCGCAGCCTTGCAAGAAGCCCAAGAAGAACAGGAAAGACCAGCCGCCGACGTAACGGCCCGCGGTCATGTCTCGCCCGGTGCTGGAGGTCGCGGATATCTTCCGCGACCACGGAGCGGCGTGGCGTCGTGCCAATGTCGGTCACGTCAGCCTCGACCAGATGAAGGTGATGTCGGCCATTGAGCGCTGCCGCACGGCGGCGCTCGGCGGCCATGTGGCGCGCTGCGAAGATTGCCCGCACACCGTCATCGCCTACAACAGCTGTCGTAGTCGCCATTGTCCGAAGTGTCAGGGCACGGCCGCCAAGGAATGGCTCGCCGCGCGCGAGGCCGATCTGCTGCCGGTGCCGTACTTTCATGTGGTGTTCACGCTGCCGGCCGCCATTGCGGACATCGCCTATCAGAACAAGGCCGTGATCTACGACATCCTGTTCACGACCTCGGCCGAGACCATGACTACCATCGCCGCCGATCCCGAGCACCTCGGCGCCCGCATCGGCATCACCTCGGTGCTTCACACCTGGGGCTCGGCGCTGACGCATCATCCCCATATCCACATGATCGTGCCGGGCGGCGGCATCTCCATTGATGGCACGCGGTGGGTACCGTGCAGGACAGACTTTATCCTGCCCGTGAAGGTTCTCTCGTGCCTGTTCCGGGGATTGTTCCTGGCCAAGCTCGTCGCCGCCCACCGGGCCGGACGTCTGAAGTTTTTCGGCGTCCACGCCCGCCTCGATAACATCAGAGCCTTCAAGGCGTATCTGGCACCGCTGCGCAAGATCGATTGGGTGGTCTATGCCAAGCGGCCGTTCGGCGGCCCCAGGCCGTGCTCGCCTATCTATCGCGCTACACCCACCGGGTCGCCATCTCCAATCGCCGCCTGATCGCGGCCGACCACACCGGCGTCACCTTCCGGTGGAAGAATTACCGGATCGAGGGGCCTGGCCGCTATCAGACCATGACGCTGTCGACCCACGAGTTCATCCGACGCTTCCTGATGCACGTGCTGCCCGGGGGCTTCCACCGCATCCGGCACTACGGACTGCTGGCCAGTGGCAGCCGCGCCGCCAACATCGCGCGGGCGCGCGAGCTGCTCGCCGTGCCGGTCCGCTCCGAACAGCAGGATACCTCAGAGGCCCAAGCGGCCGACGAACCCCGCATGTTGCCGCGACCATGCCCCTGCTGCGGCGGGCGCATGCTCATCATCGAGACCTTCGCGCGCGGCAGCGAGCCAAAGCACCGACCCACGCCCGCGCTGGCCGCGATCAGAATCGACACCTCATGATGCCGTCATCGCTGATCCAGCACCGCACCGAAGCGCGCCATTCTGGCCGGCTCTCGCCCGGCAGCACACCGGCTTGCGCCGATCAGCAAGACTGGCCCGTGATCGCACCGAAAATCCTGTCGAGCAACGTGCGATCCGCTTGTTCGCGCCAGCACGCCCGCCCAGCATTCCAGCTAAAGCGATCCGATCGCCAGCGTCGGCTCAACTTCCCCAACACTGACGCCGGCGTCAAATCCCCATAGCGCCCGCTGCACCGTCGGTGCCCCACATCCCGCGATTTCCTGCCTTGGCGCTTTTCGGACGCCGGCTCTCCGAGCGTGAGGATGGTCTCGGCATCCCGGCATCCGAAAACCTGCACAGACTCGGAACTGGTGGCCTTCAGCGACGTCCCCATCTTTGGTTGTATCGCCTGCAATAGGCTGGGTCACGGCGCGCGCTCATAGTGCGCGGGCGTTTCTGAGGAGTCAGGGGGGATGAGACCCCACAGCGTGGGGTGCGTACCGACGTACTCCGCTGGCCGGCAATCAATCGCAGTGCGGCCGGCGGCAGTCACGGTGATCAGGAGGTTTTTGATACTGACGGGGTACTCTTCGATAAAGCCGAGCTTCAGGAGACGATGGTGGCCGGGGCTACGCTGCGCCCCGGGGATGATGCGTTTACACTGGATGTAATGCTGCAGCAGTTCGGCGTCGGTCATTGGCGCCTCCGAATTTGCATGTCTCTGGCCGCCTATTTTGTGAGCTTATGGTGAATAATCCGTTAAGCCGATCTGGACTATTAGCTGTGGGATCATTAGCCCCCGCCACCGCGCCGGCGAACGTCTCGCGATTGCTTGCTACTCAGGGGCGGCGGCAGGTTGATGCACCGCGCTCACGGACCGTTAGACCCATTAGGGTGCCAAGCAAGGTTCCGTCGGTTGACCCACGGATGCGCCCGGAATGCAGTGCCGGCTTTCGCCAACTGCGGACGTGCCGTCGCACACGTCCGGGGCAGCTATGTGCCCATAAGCGGAAATTCATAAAGGTGCGGAGCAGCTGCAGCGCCAGAGATCGGCAAATGCTCGCACGTCACGGCGTGAGCGCGCAATTGGCTGGCGAAAGGCATGATCCAGGCTTGCCTCGCGCGGCAGGATCGACGAGCCCCATGCGCAGGAGCAGTCCGCCGCCGCGCCTGAGCTTCCGAGCGGCCTCCCTGCCGCGCGCCTTGGGCGCAACTCATCGTCCGACAAAGACCGCAGCTCGGCGTTCAACGAATGACTTGATCCCTTCCTTCGCATCGTCACTGTTCATCACCCGTTCCCGGATTTTCGGTACGACAGCGATCGCGGCCTGTTCACCCGCTTCGATGAATTTGCGACCCGCCTCTTTGGTCACTTGGATCCCCAGCGGCGCGTTGCGGGAGATCATCCGTGCCAATTCCATGGCGCGTTCGTTTTGTTGACCTGCCGGCACAACCTCTTGAACAAGTCCAATCCGATAGGCTTCGGCGGACGTGAATTCATCGCACAGCATCAGGTGATACATTGCATCACCCCAACCGGCTCGCGTGATAAAGCGGAAGTGGGCGCCTCCGAGAGGTGCGATCCCACGTTTGGCCTCCATTTGACAGAACCGCGAGTTGTCGGCAGCGACAACGATGTCTCCCGCAAGCATCATTTCGATGCCGACGGTAAAGACAATTCCTGTAACTGCGGTGACGATTGGCTTTCGGCATTGGTTCGCCAGACCGAAGGGATCGATATTGCCTTCGGGTCGTGGCTTGTTTGTTGCTGTCGGTCCGAAAAACTTAGGCATGTCCAAGCCTGCCGTGAAGTTGTCACCGTTGGCGCAGAGGACGCCAACCCAAAGGTCATTGTCCTTGTCTAGCAAGGTGTAGGCATCCGACAGCTGCGCCATCATCTCCGGACTAAAGGCATTTTTTTTGGACGGATTGTCGATGACGACCTTCAGAATATGGTCGTGGCGCTCGAAGTAGACGCGACCTTCGGTGCTGTTGCCTGACATTGATCTCTCCGTTTGGGTAATTGCTGCTTTCGCGGAGCGGAGCTTGGGAGGGTAATCTGCATGATAGTCGCGATCCAGAAGGATCTGCCCTTGGGCATCGTCCGTGTGGAGGCCCCCCCCGCCCCCGGGGGTAGCTCGCCCCTCAGCTTTTAGCTGTTTCATCGGGACGTAGCCGTCGTTGCCTCGTTAGCTCTTTATTAATGATGGGAGACTATGAAGGCACGGCCGGCGACGGTCCAAAGCGTCGTCTCGGTTCTGGCATTGGGCTTAGCCGTTCTCGGCGCCCACTCTCCAACCGAGATGCGGTGAGCAGGGGCGAAGGCCCTCACAATGCGGATTGTGAGGGTGTCTGGCAGGGGCCAATTCGTTTGTCATGGCTCGGTGGTCATGACGGGTTGGCGCTGCCCCGAAGCGAATGCATCTTCACGATGGCTGATCGTTATCAGGACCGACCTTTTCCTACCGACGCCGACCATGATCGCGGTGCGAATCCGTATGTGCGCGGCGAGAGCGATCCGTTGGCGGAACTGATCGGGCAGACCGATCCGTTCGGCACCCCCGCCAAGCCCCCCCTTCCGCTGCAGTCGCGGGCCAATATCCGCCCGCAATACGCCCCCGCGGAGGAAGAAGCGAGCGCGCCCGCTGGGCTGCCGCTACGGATGCAGCGCGCCAGGCAGGAAGCCCCGGCACAGCAGGAATACGAAGAGCCGGAGCCGGAGTACCAGCCGAGCCCCGTGCATCCTTTGCACCGCTACGCGGCCCCGCCAGCCGCAGCGTCAGAACAGGACCATCACGACCAAGACGCGGACGAGCAGCCGGCTGATCCGTCACGCTATGATGACGCGCTTTATGGCCCGATCAAATCCGTCGAGCCGGCCTATCCGGCGATGGTGACCGTTGCAGCGGTGCTGGCACTGGCGGTGGTGGGCACGGGGGCTGCCTTAGCCTATCGAACCTATGTTGGTTCTCCGCGCAGCGGCGAGCCGCCGATCATCAGGGCCGACAACAGCCCGACCAAGGTGGTGCCGGCCCAGTCTGATGGTGGCGCCTCCAAGATCCCTGACCGCATGCCGCCGGGCGACGCGGGTGAAAAGCTGGTATCGCGCGAGGAAGCGCCGGTTGACGTCAATTCGAGGTCCGGCGCGTCGCGCGTGGTATTTCCGTCGCTGAACCAGAACAGCAGCCCGCCGCCGGTTGCGGGCGTTTCTCCCACCGGCCCGGCGCTGGCGACGGCCGCGAACGGCACGATGCCGAACTACGAGCCGCGCAAGATCAAGGCGCTCACCGTGAAGGGCGATGCCGCCGAGAACGGTGGGATCCCCGCGGGTGCGGCCGCGCCTGCAAAACCGGACCCGGCTGCCCGATCGGCGTCCGCGCCAACTGCTCCGGCCCAGCGTAACCCATCGCCCGCCAATGCCAGCGCCAACGCACCGCTGACGCTGTCGCCAGAGAGCGCGCCAGCATCCGATCCGGCGCCGCCGATCCGTCTGGCCGCCACCAATGCCGTCCAGACGGCTCCCTCGGCCGGCGGCGGTTATCTGGTTCAGGTCTCCTCGCAGAAGAACGAGGCCGACGTGCAGGTCTCCTACCGCGCGCTGCAAAACAAGTTTCCGGCCGCGCTGGGGTCCCGACCGCCGGTCATCAAGCGCGCCGATCTCGGCGACAAGGGGGTCTATTACCGCACCATGGTCGGCCCGTTCGGATCCACCGAAGAGGCGGCCCAGTTCTGCGGCAATTTGAAAAGTGCCGGCGGGCAGTGCGTCATCCAAAAGCTGGCGAAATCATCTGAGTAGTTCCCGCTGAGTGTAACAACTTTCGCGCTAGAGGGCAGATAGGTTACGCAGCGATCAGATCGTGCCTGATCAGAGCTATCGCTTCTTCCGCCATCACCTCGTCGCAGAGCATGCGGGCTTCCTCGCGTGCTAACTCGGTCGCGAAGCGCCGCAACAGAATCAACAGCGGCTCGGCGGTCAACGGTGGTCTCGCAACGGGTCAGCATGCGATCGACCATGCGGCGGCGCCCGCAACGGCCAGGGGGCTGCAGGCCGCTGCAACTGGATTCGGAGCCACGGGCCAGACGACAAGGCGCCTCCCGTTCGCGTGCCTAAAACCCCAACAATTTCAAGGATCGTCTCCCCGACTTTTCACTGGACCACGGGGGTATATCTTTAAGGTTGTTAGACTTATAGATTGAAGCCGATAAGTGTAGTGGGTTTTTGACCAGAAAATATGGATTAATTCCTGGGGCGTGACTGCCTTTTCTATCGCGGCCTTGATCGCGTTGTTTTCGGCTAACTGGACCAACTCCCACAGCGCCACCTCTTTCTTGATCGTGCCGTTGACCGCCGCCCCCTGCAGTTTGATTTTCAGCTGTTCCCTCGGCAGGTCCGGCCGGATGTCGGGCTTGACCTTGCCGCGCCACGTCAACTTGTGCATGTCTTTGGCATAAATGCCGTTGCCGCCGCCCGGCGGTTCGATGAACTGGTCCAGGCTTTCCCGCGTCGGGGGTGCGCCCTCATAAAATTCGATCGGAACCTGAAGGTCATCGAGCGTGTGGTAGAGGGCTTTGCGGCCCAGCATGAGAACGTCATACTGGCCGCCGAACGGCCTTCGATCGACTGCCAGTGGTGTGTGCAGGGTGTCGAGTTCGAGCGTGACCTGGTCGTTGATATCGACCCCGAACATGAAGGCATCGAGCGGGCTCTCGTCGAATATCACCCAGCCGACATCACCAAACACCTTCGGCATTTCATGCACGGCGCATTCATGCGCGGCGAACCAGATAGTCGCGGTGGTCCGCTTCTGCCGCTGATAGGCGCACCCATCATAAAACGGGCATTTGACGGCTTTCGCGCCTCGCCCGTGCTTGCAGAGGCTGCTCTCGACATCGAGCATCGCCTTCTCGACCTCTTCCGCTTCCTCCGAACGTCGGCACATTTTTTCCTTGCGTCCATTGCCAACGCCGGGATCCCAGGCATGTCGCCCCCGCCACACTGCGGCGCTGTAGTTGCCGTCCGGATGCTCCTTGAGCAGGTGCTCGATCTGCTCGTCACCGAGCTTGTGGCGCGGCATCAGGATAACGACCGTCTTGTTGGGCTGCTCGGTGACATACCGTACGGCGGCGGCGCGCATCAGCGTCGACTTGCGGCTGCCGGTCGGGGCAACCAGCAGCACGACGGGCGGGTTTTCCGGTTTTGCCAGCGCCTCCAGGAGGGCACGCTCGATGGTGTGGTCCACACGCGCGAAGATCGCCCCGCGCGTCACTGCGTCGTCGGCCTTTTCCGCATCCTCTTCCTTGCTGAGTTTGATGGTCTTGCGCTTGAGCACCATCGGGCGGTCGAGCAGCCAGTGCGCCCAGTCCGGCATACCAGACAGGTATTGCAGTACATCGGCCCAGTGTCGCCCGTGCCGCGTGAGGTTGGCCTCGATTTCTTCGCGGTGCTGCGCCAGCATCTTCTGCAGCTCGTCCACGACGGCGGTGCTGTGATCGGCGAAGCCGACAACGTCCGGCGGCGGGTTGGCGCGCAGCAGGTGCTCGACGGCCGCCTTCATATGCTCCCGCAGCCGTCCATCGCTGCCGATGCCGCACACCGCGCTCTCGGCGTCGGGATGATCGGCGATGTCGGCGCCGTGCCCCTGCGCCTTGGCCCAGTGCGCGGTATGTGTCAGCTCGTCGGGAACAGCCAGATAGTCGTGCGTCCCCTTGATCCAGCCAATGGTCGGGATATCGCCGAGCACGTCGTGATCGGGGTGCTCCACCCAATGCGGTCGCTTGATGTAGTTTGGTTGCACCACACGCGCGATCGATGCATCGAGCTTGGGAATGCGCGCCTTCGCGATGCTGGTGAGTGCGCCGGCTTCGGCCTCGTTCAGCGCCCGCTCGGTGAGGAATACGATCCGGGCGTACAGCTTGCCGTCGATGATCTTGCCGGTCCAACGCTTGCGCTCGTCAACTTCGATAAATTCGAGTCCGTGCTTTGCCGAGAAGAACCACACGAACGACGTCGAGGCCCAGGGCTCGCCCAGCTGCTCGACGATGGTCCGGATCGCGCGTTCCGGGTCGGCGCGCCAGTCGATCTGCATTCCGTCAACGTCGAGAAAGAACAGCCTGGTCGGCGCATCAACAAAGCCGTGGTCGCCTCGATCGCTGCCGCCAGCCATGCCCGCCTTCTGCCGCCGCGTCGGCTGCCGTTCCAGATTGGCAGGCGCGCCTCGGATCAGGCAGATATTTCGTGTACGGGCCTCGCGTAAATAGGCAAACAGCTGCGGAATTGTTGCAGGGACCTGTGCTACGTCCTGCCGCCACCATGTGACTCTTGGGTATTCGGTGAGGCTGCCGTCGCGATTGACATGCTTGCTGATGAACGCGCCGTTGTTCGGCTCCAGCTCGGTGATCGCGATGAATTCCTGCGCCCGCCCCGCAAGCTGGATGACTTTGGGCAGGCCGGGCTGCTCTGCCCCCGGCGGCGGTTTTGCCCGCCTCCGACAATTGAGGTGATCTTGTAATTTAGGTTTGGTGAGGGTAGCTTCGCGATCTCTCCGCCGCCCGGCTAGAGAAACCGCTCGGGGTTCGTGAACCGTCCTATCGGCCGCGAACCTCGACGCTTTTCCGAGGCGCACTCACGCCCGCTTCCGCGCCTTCGACGCCTGCCAGCGAGCATTATTCTCGATCGTGATCCCGATGCGCTGCCTTGATAGCTGCGTCACCGCCGGACCTTTGCTACTGGCGAGAATGCGGCGGCCAGTGCGCTCGCTGATGCGATTCAGTTCGCACCACTCGGGAAACAGTAAAATCTGATTGGGATGCAGCGATGCAAATGGCTCGTTGAGCGATAACCGCTTCAGCGGGGTATGGTGCTTCATCGCGCCGCTCGGAATTGCGGCTTGCTCTCTGGTGGTCACGTCCTACCTCCATAAGTGTTGGAGGAGGCCGCCCACAAAAGCGAATGGGAGCCTCCGACGCGCGAGACCCTTGCTCGCCGTCGAACAACTCCCATTGTTCGGCGCCGAGATTGGCACGGCCGCCGTTGGCATTCAAGGATTAGCGCAAGCTATCGATACGGGATGTTTTAGCGGTTCTCGCCGCCCCGTTGCCGTTGTCAGCCACGCTTGCATTGATCGCTGCGGTCGAAGATCATCCTGGAAAGATCGGCGGCCACTTCACGACAGGCTCGGTCGCTTAAGGTATCATCTCACGATGCAACATGACGGCGATTGGGCTGGCTGGACGCTGGAACGCCTGAAGCTGGTCTATCCGGCTTATCCCGGTGGTGGCGTCTACTCGATCGATATCGAACGCTTCACCAGCTCCGCGCAGATGCTGGACACCATCATGCAGGTCGCCGGCAAGAGCTGGGCAACCAACGACTGCATCGCGGGGCTGGTCCACGCGCTCGACTGCCTTCTGCAACCGCAGGGGACGCTGTGCAGCGGTGGGTCGAACAAGACGCTGACCGTGGCGCAGATCAGGGAGCGTGTGGGGTATGGCGGGCACTCGGTTTGATGGTTGTCAGCCCTTCACGGGCCGCCTGGCGGCCGTTTTTACCATCTCCGGTCGCTGGCTCGCGGTTGATATTCCCAGTTCTCGGCAGGGCAGATCCCTGTAAGCCTCCAGTCCTTCAGGAAGCCCTCCGATGCCCAACGGCGCCCCCGCCCTTTCGCTGGTTGAACCCCCCTCGCCCCCTGCGCAGCCACAAGCCCAGGTCAAGTCCGGAACATCGATCGATATCACGCTCGGTGCAGCGGTCGCGCTTGCGCGATCGCGGCCTCGATCGAGGACTACCGGCAGAGCGGCGCCATGTCGCCGGATGTCAGGGATATCGGCGCCACCCGGATCGCTCGTGTCGCGCAGCTGGCGCTCGACCACGAGGGTGGCGATGCCGATTTCCTCCATGCTGCGCGCGCTGCCGGTCGTCACCTGCTGCAGCGACGCCTCGCCGACGATGATTTTTTCCTTAGCCAAAGCCCGGCCGGGGCCGACGCGGCGATCGATATCCTCGTCGATCATCTGTTCACGATCGTGGAGCGCGTGGTGCGTGACGAGCGCGTTTTTCGAGCCGCATGGGCGAACTAAACCGGCGCGCCTGCTCCAATACGCCCATGCGCCAACAGTGCCGGAATGCCGCAACACCTGCTAGGCTCGGATGCGACAATGGGAGGTCAGGAAAAAGGATTCCGCCTATGAACCGGCTGCTGGAATCATGCCTGCGGGAATTCGAGCGTTCGGTTGAAGCCTGGGTCGAGCAGGACTTCGAGATAGCCCGTGCCCTGCGTGACCGTGTCAACACGATTCCCCACATCGGCGGCGACTATTGCCCCCTTGCACCCCGGGAGAGCCACGTCGCCCTGAAGCAGAAAGTGGTGCGTGCGCTGTGTAGCCAGCGCCACTTTTGCTATGAGCCGATGAGCATCCAGTGCGAGCTGCCGCTGCGATTTGAAGAATGCCTGTGGCTGGCCGAGTTCGACGATAAGCGATACGCGCAGGTGGGGCGGTATGCGTTGTGGCAGCGTGAGCTGGACTGGAGGGATTGACCGGAGTGGTCGTTCGCGGAATTCTGCAAGCGGGAGCGGGCGCCGCCAACCAGGCCGACGGTTCATCGGGGTGGACTGGCCGATGCGGATTCGAACGTCGTCCCCCTGCGTCCCGGTCCACCGGTCGCGAAGGGCCCGCTGGATCGATAGAGTGGGCCGCGTTGGTGCCGTATGGCGGTTAGCCCACTGCTTTTTTAACCTTGGCCCAATTCTGCGAGACCCGGTCCAGTAGCGCGCGATTACGCTGCTCGGCAGCCTCGCGCTTCCGCCATTTCGTCGTATCGATCATGGCTTCGATTTGCTCGCGGATCAGGTTGGCGATCACGGTCGGCGACAGCGCGTCCATGCTGATATCGATCTTGCGCACTAAGGATATCCTT
Source organism: uncultured Alphaproteobacteria bacterium (assembly GCA_963786115.1). Lineage (GTDB taxonomy): Bacteria > Pseudomonadota > Alphaproteobacteria > Rhizobiales > Xanthobacteraceae > Bradyrhizobium. The sequence goes on along the minus strand of CAWAYC010000026.1, from coordinate 65,807 downwards.
TCCCCGGCGCGCTGCCATTTGTGGAAGATCAAACCTCGGCGTGCACTGACCCGCGCAAGCGCAGACCTACAGGCCGCAGCCAAGACCTCCTTCAATGCGACGAAACAGGGATGAAACCATTTTCCGGCTTTCACGAAGTCATGGTGAAACCGCTGGCCATTAAGTGGACAATTGGAAACGACGGGCCAAGGGGCGCTGCATAGAGGGCGACGATCGCTCTGGGGCGGGGGACGAATAACGATGTCACAGATTCGCGAAGTCTTTTTAGGCGCTGTCGCGATCACATTGACGCTCGGCGCAGTGCAGTTCGCTTCAGGTCACGACCTCGTAAACCGCTGGCAGGCAATCTCCGAACAGCCAAGCTACATCGTCAATCGCGCTGGCAAGACAGATCGTCTTGCCGATCTCAAGCCTTTTGCAGTTCCGACGAAAACGGTTTCCCTGCGCCTGAACGATCTCGCCGATACCTCGGTCTTGCTGCGTATTCCGTCTGCGCAGACCCGCACCACCAAGCCGCCGATGCTGCTGCGGAATCAGAGCCGTAAGCCGACACTTGCCTGCGAGCCCGTGGTCAGCGCTCTCACGGACGTCGCAAGGCTCCTGCAGCCCGGCCGCTGCGTGACCTGATGGGCTCATTCCTCACTCGGCGCGATCTGGATTGGGAGCTTCGGCGGCTGGATGTGTTTGCGGAATATTGCGAGCATCATCAGCGGGCAGGCGCTTTTGGTTGTTTGAGGCCGCCATGCAAGGACATTCGCTCGCCGGTTTTTCAGGATGGCGGTGCCGTTGATCTTCTGGAGGGGGCCGACCAGACCGGGGTTGACCAGACGGCAGCCTCCCGACCGGTCCAGGATTTGCGGTCATTCGTTGCGGGAGAAAAATCTTTCGTTCCGGGATCAAAATCTTTCATACCAGGATCGGAATTATTCATTCCGGGATCGCGTTCGTTCCGGCCGTAGTTGACTGCCGCCGTCATCACACCGCCTTTTCGACCTGGCTTTGGTCATGCCTCGGACTCGCATTTTTAAAGGCGCGGACTATTTAGCCCGGCATGCTTACCTCCCCCTATCAACCCTGCATCCCGAGCTCAGGGACCAGGGTTCCGGACCGCCCGGAATGGCTTCACGAAATCAAGCACGACGGTTACCGGCTGATCGTGCAGCGCGACGGCAGGCGCGTTCGGCTGTGGACCCACAACGGCCACGACTGGTCCGATCGATTCCCGCTGATCACCGAGGCCGCGCTTCGTAACCGCAATTCCTCCTTCGTCCTCGATGGCTAAGCCGTGCTGCTCGGCGTTGATGGCCGGTCCGATTTCGACGGCCTGCACTCGCGCAAACACGATGCCGAGGTCGAGTTCTACGCCTTCGATATCCTGTCAAGCGACGGCGAGGATCTTCGGAGGCTGCCGCTGTCGATGCGCAAGACCAGCCTGGCCCGGCTGCTGGCACGCCGGGCGGACGGAATCTTCCTGTCCGATTTCGAGCAGGGCGAGATTGGCCCGGACCTGTTCCGGCACGCCTGCCTGATGGGACTGGAGGGCATGGTCTCCAAGCACCGCGAGAGCATCTATCGCGGCGGTCGGTTCCGGCATTGGGTCAATATCAAAAACCGGGCGCATCCGGCGTTCAGCCGGGTGCAGGATCAGTTCTGACACAGCGCCGGCACGGGCGCATGCGACGCTTTGAGGTCCCAGAGGACAATGGATTCATCGCAGAATGCGTGAGACTTTGGGATTGCGGATTAGACACCAAAGACATCTCGCTGATCGTGTTCCACCGGAACACATCGTGGAGACGGCGACCCGGCTCGGTCGCGAGCGTCGCAGACGATGGAGGATATCAGCAATGCAAGCTGGGACGACGCTGAAAAGGACAAGCCTTAACGGACGCGCTGCGCTCAAGCTGATGCGGCTGGATGGCGCGCGGCGTGCTGATCAAGCAGCAAGTGATGCGCGCGTGACCAAGGCCGTTTCGTCCATTGCAGTTGCGCTGCTGCTGATCAGCCCGGGCGCAAGCGCCACCGAATGCCAGTCGTCGCCCGGCCACGACGGCGAGTGGTGGTCGTATCGAATCGTGGACTCTAAGCGATGCTGGTATCAGGGCAGGCCTGGCCGCTCCAAGGACCTGTTGCAGTGGGCCAAGCAATCGCCGCCGCCAGTCGTGACCCGCCCGGACCCCGGCGACAGCCCGCACCCTGCACCGCCAGTCCCGCCGCTTGAGCCCACCGAGTCCGTCGATACAACACCGAAGGTGGTCTCGACCGTGTCGATCCCGGCGCGGACGAGCGAGGCGCCGCAGACGGCCGCACCCCTGCCGTCTTTGCCCGAGCCGCCGCCATTGCCAGCCAAGCCGACACCGCCGCAGCCGTCGAAGCCGTCGAAGTGGTGGATGCTGCTCTTGATCATTCCAGCCATCGCGACCGGGCTGGCGGTCGTCGCATCACAGTTTCAGCCAGCGAAGAACTTCAGAAGGGGTGGACGAACTGGCAGGCACGCCTGGCAGGCCATGTCGATCTAATAGGGGACAACATCGCGCAGTGGTCACGCCGCGGGTCGAGGCCAGTCCAGATCGATCCGACTTCGCCAAGCTCGGAGAGACCAAGCAGTTCGCTGACGACATTCGACCCCAAGTCGCTAGTCGTGAACTAGCCGAGATGAACGAGCGGCTGACGCGGCCAACTACATCACTGCGCTGCCGGCGAAAGATGTAGCCCTGCCCGAATGGCAGGCCGCAATCGAGGCCCTGATTTGGTGGTCGAGCTCGGCGGGCCGACGATGTTTGCGCGGATTGGCGTGATGCGCGCCTTGAACCACGGCCACGTTCGGGAGTTCAATCCGTCACGCAAGGAGCATCACTGGGGGCGTAGAAAGCTTAAGAGAGACCAATGACGGTCTGGATCTACGTCGACACCAGGAAGGGAGTTGGCGACAAGGAACACCTGCAGGTCTTGGCCAGCGAGGAAGCGGCTGAGAACATGGCTTCAGGAAAATGACCCCGAAGGCGTTGCGTTCGAATATGAGGTGAAAGAATAGCCCGCCAGAGTGAACCGGCGGGCTAATCTAACCGAATTTGCCTAACCCACTCTGAGGTTTTCGGCGGACGTCTTGCCCCGGCTTTCCTTCTCTTCGTAACTGACCTTTGCACCCTCGTTGAGGTTGCTTAGCCCAGCCCTCTCGACGGCCGAGATATGCACAAACACGTCCTTGCCGCCGCTGTCTGGCTGAATAAAACCAAATCCCTTGGTTGCGTTGAACCATTTTACAGTACCTGTCGCCACGTCCACTCCCCTTTTTTGAAAGAAGACCAGCAGCCTAAGTCGATAGCGTAGCACGCTGCAAGGAAAACCCGCCGTGGTGGCCGGCGGAGCGTGAGGCCTACGCGGACGTTTACCTAACCTCACTTCACCGCTCCTCGCCAGGCTCATGCTGGCGCCGCTGCTTTTGCCCGTGGTCTACGCCGCGAGACGCCAAGAAAGGCATTCGGAAAATCCGGATATTTTGTCGGGCGCTGAACCGTATAGGCCGCCATCAGCAAGGCCCCATTCGATATGTGGCCGCCGTTGGGATCCCCGGTTGTGCCGATTTCAGCACAGCCGGTAGAGCCTAAACAAAGGCTGTTGATGCGTTCGTGGATGTGCGGCGTGCAACGCCAGTTGCCGTCCTCAACGCGGGCCACGCCGATGGCGGTGCAGCCGGGGTGACTGCAGGGGTGCTGGACTGTCATGTGGGTCATGGCTGGTTTCCTTTGCGGGTGCGGTCATTGCTCCTTCCACTTCGACAGAATGGTTCGCAGCGATTCCCGTTCGGCCCGGTAGACGACCTCGCAACGCTTCCAGGCAACCGGCTCGATCAGCTTCTTGATCTCGCGCTCGACGCAGTCGCGCAACTCGTTGGGGTCCATGGCATCCAGCTCCCAGCAGTTGCGCCCATGATTGGCGACGAACCAGTTGTAACGCGGGTCTTTCCGCTTGTCGGCTGCCGGGAACGACGGCAGTCCGCGCGTCTGTGGCCGCGTCAGCGCAATGCGCTTCAGCGTGATATGGTCGCCGCTGTATTTTTCAAACCGGGCGGGCAGGTCCACTTCCGACATGAACAGTCCGCTCGGATCGAAGTCACCGACATACAGGATGATCAGATCGCGGCCATCGACATCCCCGGCGACGTCGTGGGCCTTGGTGCCGCTGCTGAATCCGCCTACCGGCATGAAGCCAACGGCGTACTGGTTGAGCACCGGGGCGAGGATGCCGCGCACCGTGCCCTTTTCACTCCACACCTGAACCCGGTGCGGCTGCTGATTTCAGAAATCCCTGCGGTAGGCGTTCGTGACGGTGCGGACGTAATCGTCGGGATCGTCCCATGTCGCCACCCGCTCCAGTTCTCGCGTCTCGTCAACGATCCATTCCCACGGGATGATGCCCCGCTCGCGCGCGATCAGCAGCAGCCGATAGACCTTGGCCATCTCGCCGCGCGCCATCGATTCGGTCAGCTTCCGAACGAACAGCTGGTAGCCCACGCCTCTGCCCGTGATCGGCTGCAGGGGCTCGATTATGTCACGCATCACCCTGATCAGATCGAGCGACCGCTCGGCCATGCCGCGACCCTTTTTGGTACCAGTACCAAAATACTCGGTCATGCCCACCTCCCCGCCGTTGTGAGGAAGATGCGGAAGGTCGGCGCGAAGCCGGATGTGGTGATGGGGCGGTGGCGGGCGGTGAGAGATTCGAACTCCCGACCTCCTGCGTGTAAAGCAGGCACTCTAACCGCTGAGTTAACCGCTCGCGAAGCTGTTGCGGTAGCTGTTGCGCTGATCGCCCCCGAGGCCGCAGACCCTATAGAAAAAGGAGGTTGCGCGTCGGCCACACCTCGGTGCAGCCGAGGATGGACAGCAGATTCCGTTGCTGCTCGGTCTCCACGCCTTCCGCCGTCGTCGTCACGTCGATCGCAGCCGCAATGTTCACGACGGCCTGAACGATCGATGACGAGGCGCCCGCGCCGGCGAGATCCTTGATGAAGGCGCGGTCGATCTTGATCTTGTCGAACGGAAAGCGCTGCAGGTAGCTCAGCGAGGAATAGCTGGTCCCGAAATCGTCTATCTGGCTAACCGGGTCCTGCCGGCTGCACCAGCGGAATTGCTGAGCAACTGATTGCCGTCGTCGATCATCACGGCTGTCCCTCCCCGGCATGGCATCGTTACGCACGACAAATGGAAGGCGGGTTACAACTTGCAGTTAGTAATCAGTTACCGAGATGTTACTGCCGACGCCTGCGGCCCGACGCCGGCGCTTAAATGGTAAACTAATCATTATTCGAAAGCGGGCACGGCCTCGCCGGTTGATGCAAGAAGGCCCGATTTTGGGCCCAACTGCCTGCCCCGGCCGCGGCCTGGCCCTCCTGCCAAAACAAATCCTGACCGAGATGCCGCAGATTTAGCCGACCCTGAACCACGCGCGCTTAACCGTTTGTCCAGCCCGCTCGGGCATACTGCGAGCCCGGTTCAATTTCATGACATGCCAGGTCGAACAACCGTGACATCCTTTGGACGTGTGATTTCGGTGCGCGGCTCGCTCGCGCGGGTCGGACTGCTGGCGACGAGCCAGATGCCGGTCTCGGAAGTGCGCGCCACCGTCGGCCGCTTCATCAGCATCCGCACCGTGTCTTCCGTCATCGTCGCGATGATCACCGAAGTATCCTGCGAAAATTTGCCAAGCTCGGACAATTATATCGCCAGCGCCTCGGTCGATCTCCTCGGCGAGATCCTCGGCGGCGACCGGCCGAAATTCCAGCGCGGCGTCACCAACTATCCGACGATCGGCGATACCGTCGACCTGATCACCAACCAGGAGCTCCGCACGATCTACGCGCCCAGCGGATCGGACCAGATCAACGTCGGAACCCTGCAGCAGGACCGCTCGGTCATCGCCTACGTCGATATCGAGGAAATGCTTTCCAAACATTTTGCCGTGCTCGGCTCTACCGGCGTCGGCAAATCGACCGGCGTCTCGCTGTTGCTGAACGAGATCCTGAAATCGCGCCCGAACCTGCGCATCTTCCTGCTCGACGTCCACAACGAGTATGGCCGCTGCTTCGGCGATCGCGCACTGGTGCTCAATCCGCGCAACCTGAAACTGCCGTTCTGGCTGTTCAATTTCGAAGAGATCGTGGACGTACTGTTCGGCGGCCGTCCCGGCGTGCCCGAAGAGCTGGACATTCTCGCCGAAGTGATTCCGGCGGCGAAGGGCCTGTACACCCAGTATCAGAACTCCGATCGGCTCGGCTTGAAACGTATGGATCCCAAGACGGTCGGCTATACCGTCGATACGCCAGTGCCCTACCGTCTGGTCGATCTCATTTCGCTGATCGATGAGCGGATGGGCAAGCTCGAAAATCGCTCCTCGCGCATCATCTATCACAAGCTGATCTCGCGCATCGAGACCGTGCGCAACGACCCCCGCTACGCCTTCATGTTTGACAACGCCAATGTCGGCGGCGACACCATGGCAGAAGTCATCAGCCATCTGTTCCGTCTGCCCGCCAACGGCCGGCCGATGACGGTCATGCAGCTTGCCGGCTTCCCCGCCGAAGTCATCGATTCCGTGGTGAGCGTGCTGTGCCGCATGGCGTTCGATTTCGGCCTGTGGAGCGATGGCGTCTCGCCGCTGTTGTTCGTCTGCGAAGAGGCGCACCGCTACGCTTCCGCCGACCGCAACATCGGCTTTGGACCGACCCGCAAGGCCGTCTCACGCATCGCCAAGGAAGGCCGCAAATACGGCGTCTATCTCGGCCTCGTCACGCAACGTCCGGCCGAACTCGACGCCACCATCATCTCCCAGTGCAACACGCTGTTCGCGATGCGGCTTGCCAACGAGCGTGACCAGGCGCTGCTGCGCTCGGCGGTCTCGGATGCCGCGGCAAACCTGTTGTCGTTCGTTCCCTCGCTCGGAACCCGCGAAGTGCTCGCCTTCGGCGAAGGCGTGGCGCTGCCGACAAGGTTGCGCTTCAAGGAAGTGCCCCTTCACCAGTTGCCGCGCAGCGAAGCCACCATTGCAACCTCACCCTCGGTCACCGCCGGTCACGACATGCATTTCGTCTCCGCCGTGCTGGAGCGCTGGCGCGGAGCCACCTCGCATCGCGACGGGCCCAATGATCCCACCATCAACGATCGGCCCGTCGCGCGCACCATCCCGCTGGACGCGCCGATGCTGCAGCCGTCGATGGGGCTCGATCCGGATCGCTTCTCGCTGCTGAAGAAGCCGCTGCGCTGACTGCCCCCTCGACGCGAGGACCGGCGCGCTTTGCGCCGGCGCGGCCATCGATTAAGGTCCCGGCATAGCCGCTTCGCGGCCCCAGCCGGAACCCGCCATGACGCAACCCGTTGCCAAACGTTTCCCGACGCCCTCCCTCGACAAATTGCCTGATGATATCCGCGCCCGCATCCTGACGGTGCAGGAGAAGTCGGGCTTCGTCCCGAATGTCTTTCTGACCCTGGCCTATCGTCCCGACGAGTTTCGCGCGTTCTTTGCCTATCACGACGCCCTGATGGACAAGGACAGCGGCCTGACCAAGGCCGAGCGCGAGATGATCGTGGTGGCGACCTCTGCCGCCAATCAGTGCCATTACTGCGTGATCGCGCATGGCGCAATTCTGCGAATCCGCGCCAAGAACCCGCAGATCGCCGACCAGATCGCCGTCAATTACCGCAAGGCGGATATTACGCCGCGGCAGCGCGCGATGCTCGATTTCGCCATGAAGGTGTCGGCCGAAGCGAACCTGATTTCGGAAGCGGATTTTGCCGCGGTCGCCGGCCACGGCTTCAGCGACGACGACATCTGGGACATCGCCGCAATCGCGGCCTTCTTCGCGCTGTCGAACCGGATGGCCAACGTCACCGCGATGCGGCCGAACGAGGAGTTCTATATGATGGGACGCTTGCCGAAATAGGCTGCGCCAAGGAGGGATTGCCGCGTTGCTGGACTGGACCGAAATCATATTGCGTCTTTGCGTCGCCGCGCTCGCCGGCGGCGCAATCGGGCTCAACCGCGACCTTCACGGCAAACCGATCGGCTTGAAGACGCTGAGCCTGGTCAGCCTTGCGACCGCGATGCTGCTGACACTGGTTCATTCCGATGACGTCCGGATTGTTTCCGACGCCGGGAGCCGAGTCGTGCAGGGCATCGTGACGGGTATCGGCTTTCTCGGCGCCGGCGTGATCGTTCACGCCGGCGGCCATTTCAGGGTCCGCGGGCTCACCAGCGCGGCCTGCACCTGGCTTGCCGCCTGCATCGGCATCGTCTGCGGCCTCGGGCAATGGCGTTTGGTCACGGTCGCCCTCGTCATCGCCTTTGCGGTCCTGTCCGTCGGCAAGCCACTTGAACGTTGGCTGCACAAGAGGCTCGGCGGAAAGGAAGAAGCATTGCACGAACCTTCCTCATCATCGGCCGACCTGCCGACCTAGTCGTCCGATGCGGGTCCGCACCAGCCGGGCAAATAGATCGCGTCCTTGCTCTTTGCGAACGCAAGCGCCTTCTCTATCGCCTTGTCGAAATCATCCTGCACGCTCTTGCGCGACATTTTCCGGCGCAAAAAGTCCGCCCACAGAAACTCGCTGAACGGTGTGGTGTCCTTGGCAAAGCCGCCGACGCGACGCAGTTCGCCGGCGAGGCTGCGGAACGGATCGTCCTTGAGCTCCGACACCGATTTCGGCAGATCCTTGAAATGCCGGCGCTCCCCCTTGGCATCGTACGGATAAGCCCATCGCTTGTTGTCCATCACGCCCCAGAACGCGTCGCGCTGGACCATGGTGAGATCACCAATGATGCTCACCAGGATATCCTTGACGCCTTCGTCGTGCAGCGCCCGCGCCAAGTGGTGATGGTCGACCACATAATAGCGACCGTCCGGCCCGTAAACCACCGGGATCATATGCTTGCCGAGCAGCTCGGCCTGCTTCGTGGCCGATTTGTGCTCGCGCCAGCGCTTGCGCTTTTCCTTTACCTCGCGCATCCCGACCGTCATCTGGGTCGGGCGCAGGGACAGGATCGGAATCGGGTGGAGGATCGGTTCGCGCGTATTTGCCATGACGTGAGACCCCTGTTTCTACCTGGCAAAAATCCCTCTGATGCCGGTTCCATTATGCCATGATGGCGCAGGGGGTTAAATGCCCACGGAAGTGCTTTGAAGAGATCGACAGGCAACCACCTGTCCATATCCGATCATGACGGCCGGCCGACGCTGATGGTCCGTCTCGCCGAAGAGCGCCGCAACATCATCAGCAATGCGAACACCCGCCTCTCGCTATCCAAGAACGGGATGAGCGGGGAACGTAGACATACCGGCGCTTCTACGAATTGCCGCTGACGTGCAATGAAAGCCCCGGTACGGCCTCACCGCCAGCGACCGAGAAGCCGTCAACGTTTTGCTGGTGGTCGTTGCAGCGCAAAATGTGCGCGCGCGAAAGTTCTATGATCATCGCGACATCCGCTCCGATATCCTCGACACGGCTGAGGACGGCGGGCCTCGGTCGACGACGGCCGGTTCCATGAGACGGTGCAGGATTGACTTGCAGGGCCGATTTGGTGGGCCCTGATTTGGAGCACTGAGTTGTGCCATCGCACCAACATTTTACGTGAGAAGCCCCGCGGGCGTGCTAAACAGGATCACAACCTCTGCGGACCCGCGACACGTGATAACCCAGCGGCCCATTCCTTCCGACGACGAGCATGTCGTGATCAAGTTCCGACCGCGCACTTCGGCGCATCCGCCGGGCCGGCGGGAAGATCCGAGGGAGCCGGAAAATGTCCGGCACGCGGCAAGCGATCTGTCGCGCTATGAACGCCGCCGCGACGAGCCGGACGACTTCCGTCATCGCATGCTGGCGAACATTGCGGCCTTCGCGTTCACACTGGCGCTGACGGCGATCGGGATCTGGCTCGCCATGAGCATCGCCGACCTGCGCAAGACCCAGGACTGCGTCCTGACGGGCCGCCGCGACTGCGCCCCGATTTCGGTGCCGCCGAGGGGTTGACGGCCGGGAACCGAGCGGGTGTTTTGCTGCACAACAGGCCCCACCCGGGTCCTCAACCTCCATTGAACTAAGGCCCCCGCTCCGATATACCCCCCACTCGACTCCTGCCGGGGGAACAGGGCATTGCGGGGCGACGCGCCCGCCTCCTCCATGCACCGCCGGTATTTTCGCCAATATATCAAAGGCTTAATGATGTCTTCCACATACGATCAGATCGCCAACATTATCGCGGAAACCTGCGACATTCCGCGCGACACGATCAAGCCGGAGAGTCATGCCATCGACGATCTCGGAATCGACAGCCTCGACTTCCTCGACATCGCCTTTGCCATCGACAAGGCCTTTGGAATCAAGATGCCGCTCGAGAAATGGACCCAGGAGGTCAACGACGGCAAGGCGACCACCGAGCAGTACTTCGTTCTGAAGAACCTCGCCGACCGCATCGACGAGCTGGTCGCGGCGAAGAACGCGGGTACGGGCGCGGGCTCGTAATCGCCCGCCATGCAGCTGGACTATTTCCAACTGATTGATCGCATCGTCGACCTCAACCTCGACGAGAAGACGATCACGGTCGAGGCGCAGGTTCCCACGACGCACACGATCTTCGAGGGGCATTTCCCGGGCTACCCGATCATGCCCGGCGTCCTCTTGACCGAGGCGATGGCGCAAAGTTCCGGCTGGCTTCTGCTCGGCGTGATGAAGTTCGAGCGCATGCCGTTCCTGGCGATGGTAAAGGAAGCCAAGATGCGCGGTTTCGTCAGTCCCGGCGAGTTGTTGACGATCAGCGCCAAGATCGAGCATGAAGGCTCGGGCTTTGCCGTCACCTCGGCGAAGGTGCGTGTCGGCACCGAACTCAAGTGCAGCGCCGGCCTGACCTTCCGCCATATCCCATTCCCCCATCCCGACTTGCGCGTGCACATGGATGCCATGGCCAACAAGATCGGCTTTCCGCTGCAGGCAATGACCCATGGCTGAGCCGAAGGAAGTCTGGATCACCGGTATTGGTATCGTGTCCTCGCTCGGCGAAGGGCTCGATGCACATTGGGATGCGCTCAATGAAAAGCGCATCAATGTCGACGAGAAGCGTTTTGCGCCTTACATCGTGCATCCGCTGGCGCCGGTCACCTACGACGCGCAGATCCCCAAGAAGGGCGATCAGCGTCAGATGGAGGCGTGGCAACGCATCGGCACCTATGCCGCCGGGCTCGCGCTGGATTCTGCCGGCGTCAAAGGCGATCGCGAAATCCTCGGCCGCATGGACATGGTGGTCGCGGCCGGCGGCGGCGAACGTGACATCGCGGTCGACACCGCGATCATCAACGCCGACGTCAAGGGAAATTCGAGCCCGGGCTTCCTCAACGAGCGGCTGATGAACGACTTGCGGCCGACGCTGTTCCTGGCCCAGCTCTCCAATCTGCTCGCCGGCAATATCGCCATCGTCCATGGCGTCTCCGGAACGTCGCGCACCTTCATGGGCGAGGAAGCCTCCAGCATCGACGCCGCGCGCATTGCGCTCGCACGTATCGAGTCCGGTCAGAGCGACATCGCCCTGATCGGCGCCGCCCAGAATGGCGAGCGGCAGGATCTGCTGGTGCTCTACGAATTCGGCGATTTCAACCTGACCGACAAATTCGCGCCGGTGTGGGCGCGCGCTGAGCACAGCGGATTTGCACTCGGCTCCGCCGGCGTTTTCCTGGTAATGGAATCGCGCGAACACGCGGAGGCGCGTGGCGCCAAGCCTTACGCGAAATTGACCAGGGTGGTCGCCGGCCTCGCGCAGCGCAAGCAGGCAGGCTCCGTGACGAAGTCGCTGGAGACGCTGTGGTCGAAGCTGGGCGCGAACGAGGATATCGGCCATCTCATCACGGGGGCGACTGGCGCCGAACCGGTCACGTCCGAAGAGAAGGCGTTCCTGAGCCAGCACCCCGAGCTTGCCGTGCGCGCAACGGGCACGATGTTCGGCCACACGATGGAGGCTCAGTTTCCTCTCGGCCTTGCGTTGGCAGCACTCTCGATCTCGCGCGGCGCGCTGTTTCCGCCCAATGACCCGACAGGATTCGAGGTTGAAAAGTCAGATTCCCCCACCCAGATTGTGGTGGCGGGAGCCGGTCACTGGCAGGGCGAAGGCATGGCCCTGGTCGAGGCGATCAAGTAAGGGCGGATCCAGAGCCTCGTTAGCGCCAAGCGGGCCCCGGTTTTCCGACGAGACTATGCGCAAGGGAATGGCGCGGAGCGCGACAGCGCTCCATGCCCAGCATTGACGGGGGAATTATGTCAGCACCACGCGATAATTTCGGCAGGCCGATCGTGGTCGTGACCGGCATGGGCATCGTGACGTCGCTTGGCGCCAGCAAAACCGACAACTGGGCGAAGCTGACCGCGGGCGAATCCGGCATCCGTACCGTCACGCGTTTTCCGATCGACGGCTTGAAGTCGACGATGGCCGGAACGATCGATTTCGTCAGCGTCGACCCCTTCACCTCGACGGGTCTTTCCGAGCGTCTCGCCGATATGGCCACCGAAGAGGCCCTCGCGCAGTCCGGCATCGGCACTAAGGGAGATTTTCCCGGGCCGTTATTTCTTGCCGTCGCGCCAGTCGAGACCGAGTGGCCGCAACGCCTGGAACTCGGCCGCGCCTGCAACAAGCCGGACTTGACCTACGCCGACCTGCTGCACGTCAGCGGCGGCGGGAAATACGCGTCATATCACCATCGCTTCATGTTCGGATCGGTAGCGTCCCACCTTGCCGAGACCTTCGGCACCAAGGGATCGCCGATTTCGCTGTCCACCGCCTGCGCATCGGGCGCGACTTCGATCCAGCTTGGCGTGGAAGCGATCCGCCGCGGCGAGACCGACGCGGCGCTGTGCGTTGCGACCGACGCCTCGATCAACCCGGAAGCCATGGTGCGCTTCTCACTATTGTCCGCCCTGTCGACGCAAAACCTCCCGCCGCAGGCCGCATCGAAACCGTTCTCCAAGAACCGCGACGGCTTTGTCATGGCAGAGGGCGCCGGTGCCCTCGTGCTGGAAAGCTACGAGTTGGCGAAGGCGCGCGGCGCATCGATCCTGGGCGTAGTCGCCGGCTGCGGCGAGCTTACCGACTCGTTCCATCGCACCCGATCGAGCCCGGATGGCAAGCCGATCATCGGCTGCATGCGCAAGACGCTGGCCGACGCCGGCCTCGCGCCGGAGCAGATCGATCATATCAACGCGCACGGCACCGCTACGCCGGAAAACGACAAGATGGAGTACCTCACCACCGTGGCGGTTTTCGGCGACCACACGCCGAAGATTCCGGTGTCGTCGAACAAATCGATGGTCGGTCACACCATTTCGGCGGCCGGCGCAGTCGAAGCCATCTTTTCGCTGCTGACACTCGAACATCAGCGGATCCCGCCGACCATCAACTACGACATTCCGGATCCGGCGATCCCGTTCGACGTGGTCGGGAACAAGGCGCGCGACGCCCGCGTCACCGCAGTAATGTCCAACTCGTTCGGTTTCGGTGGGCAGAATGCCTCGCTGATCCTTACGCGCGAACCGGCCTAGCAGCGAGCCATCCATCGCGATGAACCGCCTGCTCCTACGCACCAAGGCGCGTCTTCGCGACGCCGCCAAGCCGCTGGCTGAGGCCGCGGTGGGCGCGGCGACGATCGCGCTCCTACGTACCACGCGTTATTTCGACCCGTTCAAGACCGCCGATTTTTTCGGCCGCGCCTCGCAATTCATCGGCCGGAGGCTGCGCGAAGACCGCATCGGCCGAGAGAATCTGAAGGCCGCCTTCCCGGAGAAATCGGCCGAGGAGATCGAAACGATTCTCGCCGGCGTGTGGGACAATCTCGGCCGTATCGGCGCCGAGTTCGCGCATCTCGACCACATCTGGGATTACGATCGCGATCATCCCGAGAACAGCCGCATCGAATTGCCGGACCGGAGCATCGAATTGTTCAACCAGATCCGGGACGACGGCAAGCCGGCGCTGATTTTCGCCAGCCATCTCGGCAATTGGGAACTGCCGGCACTGGCCGCCGTGGCGCATGGGCTCGATTGCGCGATTCTGTTCCGCCGGCCGAACATCGAGTCCGCCGACCGCGCCATCGAGAAGATCCGCGCGATCAAGATGGGTACGCTGATCCCGGCCGGCCGCGACGCGCCGATCCGGCTGGCGCAGGCCCTGCAGCAGGGACAGCACGTCGCCATGCTGGTCGATCAATATCTGACCAACGGCGTCGAGGTCACCTTCTTCGGCCGCAAGACCAAGGCGAACCCGATGCTCGCCCGCCTGCGGCGGCAGGTCGATTGCCCGATCCACGGCACCCGCATCATTCGCCTGCCCAACAATCGTTTCCGCGGCGAGCTGACCGAGGAAATTCCGCCGGTACGCGATGCCAACGGCGAAATCGACATTCAGGGGACGATGCAGGCGGTCACCAACGTCATCGAAGGCTGGGTCCGCGAATATCCGGAGCAGTGGCTGTGGCTGCACCGAAGGTGGCGGTGACTCGTTGACCTCGCGATGAGGAGACGTCTTCGCGCCTCCTCATCGCCTCACTCAAAATGCAGCCAATGAAATACGGCCTTACCACGAACTCGTCATGCCCGGCCTTGTGCCGGGCATCCACGTCCTTGCTTTAACCAGGAAAGACGTGGATGGCCGGGACAAGCGCGGCCATGACGAAATGTGACTCGTTTTCAAGCTGTTAGCGAGAGCCCGAAAATGCTGACTACTTTTCGGTTAGGCTCTCCGGATGAAAAAGTTTACTTCCCCGTCTTCACCCTGGTCCACAGGCGGTTGATGATGCGCTGGGTGGCGGGGTCACGTGCGGTGATCACGAACAGCTTCTTCTGCATCGCTTCATCCGGATAGATATTCTTGTCGTTGAGGATCCTGGGGTCGATCAGTTTCTGGCTGGCCAGATTGCCGTTGGCGTAGGACAGGAAGCTCGAATTTCTGGCTGCGACATCGGGGCGGTAGAGATAGTTGATGAGCTCATGGGCTTCAGCGACGTTCCTGGCGTCGGACGGAATCGCGAGATTGTCGAAAAACATCTGCGCGCCCTCTTTCGGAATGGTGTAGCCGATCTCGATACCGTTCTTCGCTTCAGCCGCGCGGCTGCGCGCCTGCATGACGTCGCCCGACCACCCGACCACGAAGCAGATCTCTCCGGACGCCAGCGCGCCAAGATATTCCGATGAGTGAAATTTGCGGACATAGGGCCTGATCTTGCTGACGAGATCGGCGGCTTTTTCCAGGTCGGCCTGCTTGGTGGAATTCGGATCGATACCGAGATAACTCAGCGCCGCCGGCAGGATGTCGTCGGCGGAATCCAGCATATGGATGCCGCAGTCCTTGAACTTCGCCAAATTCTCCGGCTTGAACACGACGTCCCAGCTGTCGATTTTGGCGCCCGGCCCGAGAATTTTCTCGGCCATCTTGACGTTGTAGCCGATGCCGGTGGTGCCCCACATGTAATTGGCGCCGTAATTGTTGCCGGGGTCGTAGGTCGCGAGCTCCTTGGTCACCACCGGCCAGGCATTGGCGAGGTTGGGCAGCTTCGACTTGTCGAGCTTCAGAAAGACCTTTGCCGTGATCTGGCGCTGCAGGAAATAGCCGGTCGGCACGACGACGTCGTACCCCGATTTGCCCGCCAGCAGCCGCGTCTCCAGCGTCTCGTTGGCGTCGAACGTGTCGTAGACCACCTTGATGCCGGTTTCCCTGGTGAAGTCTTCCAGCACCCCTGGCGCCATATAGTTCGACCAGTTGTAGAAATTGACCGTGCGCTCCCCAGCGCCGGCGGCGGGCGAGAACAGGAGAACCGCAGCCATCGTGCCGACGAAACGAATGTAACGACGGTTCTTCTCGCGCATCTTCCTCTACCTTTTTCGGCGGTGCACCGCGTCCGACAAGCGCTCCAGCGCCGTGTCCAGCGTTGCGTCCTTCTTGGCGAAGCAAAAACGCACGACCGAGGTCACCGCGTCCTGCTCATAGAAAGCAGAAACCGGGATCGCCGCAACCTTGTAGTCGGTGACGATGCGCCGGCAGAAGGCTTCATCCGTTTCGTTGAGCCCGAGCGGTGACAGATCGACGGTCAGGAAATAAGTGCCCTGCGACTTGAGAACGGGGAAACCGATGCTCTCCAATCCCTTCGTCAGCCGGTCCCTGCTCCGCGCCAGGTCCTTGCGCATGTCGTAAAAATATTCTGCTGGCTTGCCGAGGCCGTAGGCGACCGCCGCCTGCAGATTGGGCGCCGTGGTGAAGGTGAGAAATTGGTGCACCTTTGCCGCCACGCGCAACAGTGGCGGGGCAGCGCACACGAAGCCGATCTTCCACCCCGTCAGCGAAAAGATCTTGCCGGCGCTGCCGACCTTGATGGTGCGCTCGCGCATGCCGGGAATCGTGATCAGCGGAATATGCTCGCGGCCGTCGAAGACGACGTGCTCCCAGACCTCGTCACAGATCGCCACCGTGTCGAACTCCTGGCAGAACCGCGCCAGCAGTTCGAGGTCTTCGCGCGGATAGACAACCGCCGCCGGATTGAGCGGATTGTTGAAGAGCACCGCCTTGGTCTTGTGATTGAAGACGCTGCGCAGCATCTCTTCCGTCAGCCGCCATTCCGGCGGTTCGAGACGCAACAGGCGCGGGATGCCGCCGGCTTGCCGGATGATCGGCAGATAGCTGTCATAGACCGGCTGGAACACGACGACTTCGTCGCCCGGCTCGACCACGGCGAGGATAGCGGATGTCAGCGCTTCCGTGCCGCCGGAGGTCACCATCACCTCGTTCATGGGATCTAGCGTCAGGCCGTGCCAGCGGTCGTAATGCGCCGCAATCGCCTGCCGGAGTTCCGGAATACCCATCATCGACGGGTACTGGTTATAGCCGTTCACCGTGGCGTCCGCGGCGGCGCGGCGGATGTCTTCCGGTCCGGGATCGTCGGGAAAGCCCTGGCCGAGATTGATGGCGTCATTGTCGCGCGCAAGCTGCGACATCGCCTCAAAGATCGTGACGGGAAGGTCCGCAAAGACCTTGTTCATGGAGGTCATTGTTCGGGAAGGTCCTTGAGGATCAGCCGCCGCTCTTGGTCGGCAATCCCGCAGCCTTCCAGCCTAATATGCCTCCGGCCAGATGCTTGTCGTAGGAAAGCCCCGCTGCTTGGGCTGCCAGCGATGCCGTCACCGAACGCTTGCCGGACCGGCAGGCAAACACCACCTGCTTGCCTTTCGGATCGGGAATGGCGTCTGGGTCGAAGGTCGAAAGCGGAACGACGACCCCGCCGGGATAGGCCTCGACCGCGACTTCGTTCGGCTCGCGGACATCGACGAGGAGATAGCGGCCCTCCGCCATGCCCTTCGACACATCCTCCGGCATCAAATCGTGCACCTTATGATCCGCCACGCGTATCCTCCCAACGATGCTTAAGGGGCCGAGCCCCTCATTCGGGGCGCAAAGTCGCCTCTCGCGCGGGGAAAATCAAGCGCTGCGAACGGCTTGAGATGCGCACGAAAAGCTAGATCGAGACCTGCGTTCCGACCTCGACCACGCGGCCGGTCGGAATCTGGAAATAGTCGGTGGCGTCGTTCGAGCTGCGGCTCATCGCGATGAACAGATGGTCCTGCCAGCGAGGCATGCCCGAACGCGCGGCCGGCTTCAGCGCACGGCGCGAGAGGAAGAAAGACGTAGACATGATGTCGAACTGCCAGCCGAGTTTACGGGCGATCGCCAGCGTCTTCGGCACATTCGGCGATTCCATGAACCCGAACCGCAACGTCACCTTGGAGAAGGTCGCGCTGAGCTGCTCCATCCGCACCCGCTCGGCCGGGTCAACTCGCGGCGTCGGCGCCACCTCAATGGTGAGAATGACATTCTTCTCGTGAAGCACCTTGTAGTGTTTCAGACTGTGCATCAGCGCGGTCGGAGCACTAAGGGGATCGCTGGTCAGGAACACGGCGGTGCCGGAGACACGTTGCGGCGGTCGTTTTTCCAGCATCGCCACCAAGTCGGCCAGCGGGAACTCCAGCTTGCGCGATTTCTCGAACAGCAGCCGGCTGCCGTGTCGCCAAGTGTACATCAAGAGCATGACGACAGCGCCGAGCGCCAGCGGCACCCAGCCGCCTTCCAGTACCTTCAACAGGTTGGCCGCAAGGAAGGTAAGATCCAGGAACAGGAATGGCGCCATCAGCGCGGCGGCAGCGATCGGCGACCAGCGCCAAACTCGCCAGATCACCACAAAACCCATCATCCCCGTCACCACCATGGTGCCGGTCACCGAGATGCCGTAGGCCGACGCCAAGGCGCTGGACGAACGGAACAGCAGCACCAGCAGCACCACGGCGATCAGGAGCAGCATGTTGATGCGGGGAATGTAGATCTGGCCGGAATGCGCCTCCGAAGTGTGGCGGATTTCGAACCTTGGCAGCAAGCCGAGCTGGATCGCCTGCCGGGTCAGCGAATAGGCGCCGGTGATGACGGCCTGGCTTGCGATAACAGTCGCGACTGTCGCCAGCGCGACCATCGGGATCAGCGCCCAGTCGGGAAACATCAGGAAGAACGGATTCTCGATCGCCTTGGGATCAGCAATGACGAGCGCGCCCTGCCCCATGTAGTTCAGCGCCAGCGACGGCAGCACGATGAGCAGCCACGCGGTCTGGATCGGCCGTTTGCCGAAATGCCCGAGATCGGCATAGAGCGCCTCGGCCCCGGTCACGGCGAGAAACACCGCGCCCAGTGTGACAAAGCCGATCACGCCATGATGAATCATGAATGAGACGGCATGGAGCGGATTGAGCGCCATCAGCACCTCGGGGTAGCGCAAGATCTGCGGCACCGCCGCAACCGCCAGCACGGCAAACCAGATGCACATGATGGGCCCGAAGAACGCGGCGACACGCGCGGTGCCGCGCGACTGGACCGCAAACAGCGCCACCAGGATCAGCACGGTCAGCGGCACGACATAATGCTCGAAGGTCGCGGTGACGAGCTTGATGCCTTCGATCGCCGACAGCACCGACAATGCCGGCGTAATCACCGCGTCACCGTAGAATAGCGCGCCGCTGATGATCCCGAGCAGCACGATCAAGCCGGCGCCCTTTCTGGCGGCGCGCTGGGCCAACGCCATCAGCGCGAGCGTTCCGCCCTCGCCGTTATTGTCGGCACGCAACAGGATCACAACGTATTTGAGGGTGACGACGATGATCAACGCCCACAGGATCAGCGAGAGCACACCGAGCACTGCCTGAACGGTCGCAGTGCCGCCGTCAGGCCCGCTGGCGGCGACGACGGCTTCGCGCAGCGCGTAGAGCGGGCTGGTGCCGATGTCGCCATAGACGACACCGATGCTGCCGATCATCAGGGCTTGAAAGCTGGCCGTGGAATGATGAACTTCGCCATGGCCATTTGCCGCGGGCGTTTCCGCCGCGGTCACCGCACTTTCGGACGACATGGGATGTGGGGCCTCGGCTACTCACCGCACTGCACAATGCAGGGTCGCAGGCCTATACTCTTAGCGTGGATGCATAGGTTAGGGAAGATTCAGGCTTCCGATATGCGTCTCGCGCATGGCAGGCCATGAGCCAGAATCCATCTGGAAATTCAGATAGTTACCTGGGTGCCGACTTCCACGACGCGTCCCGTCGGAATCTGGAAGTAGTCGGTGGCATCGTTGGCCGAGCGGCTCATCGCGATGAACAGGTGATCCTGCCACAGCGGCATGCCCGACTGCGCCGAGGGCTTGAGGGAGCGGCGCGAGACGAAGAACGACGTCGCCATGATATCGAACTGCCAGCCGAGCTTGCGCGCGATCACAAGCGCCTTCGGGACGTTCGGGGATTCCATGAAGCCGAAGCGCAGCCGTACGGTTGAAAACTTCTCGCTGATCTTTTCCATACGGACGCGTTCGGAACGATCGACGCGCGGCGTCTGCGCGGTTTCGATGGTCAGCACCACATTGTGCTCGTGCAGCACCTTGTTGTGCTTGAGGTTGTGCAGGAGCGCCGTCGGCACGAAACTGGGGTCGCTGGTAAGAAATACCGCGGTGCCCTTGACGATATGCGGCGGACGCTTTTCGAGGCTCTTGATCAGATCGGTGAGCGGCACTTCGATGCGCCGGGTCTTGACGATCAGGATTGCCGATCCGCGCCGCCACGTCCAGATCATGGCTGCCATGGCTGCGCCAAACAGCAACGGCACCCAGGCGCCTTCCAGCAGTTTCAGAAGGTTGGCGCTAAAGAAACTCATATCGACCACGACGAAGGGCAGGATCACCGCGGCCGCCGTCGCGGCGCGCCAGTTCCACAATTTCCAGATCACCACGAAGCCCATGATGCCGTCGGCGACCATGGTTGTGGAGACGGCGATGCCGTAGGCGGAAGCCAGTCCGCTCGAGGTGCGGAACAACAGCACCAGTAGCAGCACGCCGATCAGCAGCAGCCGGTTGACGCGCGGCAGATAGATCTGTCCGGCGTGCGTTTCGGAGGTGTAACGAACCTCGAAGCGCGGTAGCAGGCCGAGTTGCACCGCTTGGCGAACAAGCGAATAGGCCCCGGTGATCACGGCCTGGCTCGCGATGACGGTTGCCGCGGTCGCCAGCGCCACCAGCGGCAGCAGCAGGAACTCGGGGACCATCCGGTAGAACGAATTCTCGATCGCGGACGGATCGGACAACAACAGCGCGCCCTGCCCGAAATAATTGATCAGCAGCGAGGGCAGCACGAAGTACAGCCAGCCGGACTGGATCGGCTTGCGGCCGAAATGGCCGAGATCGGCATAGAGTGCCTCGCCGCCGGTCACGGCCAGAAACACCGCACCCAGCGTCACGAGCCCGATAGTGCCGTGGGACAGCAGGAATTGCAGCCCGTACCAGGGATTGATCGCCGCAAGGACCGAGAGATCGTCCTTGATGTGCATGAGCCCCATCACGGCGAGCGATGCAAACCAGACCACCATCACGGGGCCGAAAGCGGAAGCGACGCGCGCGGTGCCGCTGCTCTGGACCGAGAACAGTCCGACGAGGATCAAGATCGTCAGCGGCACAACATAATGCTCGAGCGCCGGTGTCGCGAGCTTGAGGCCTTCGACCGCCGACAATACCGAAATCGCCGGCGTGATCATGGAATCGCCGATGAACATCGAGGCGCCGAGCACGCCGAGCGCCAGCAACGGCCAGCTCCGACGTCCCAGAGCACGCTGGCCCAGCGCCATCAGGGAGAGCGTACCGCCCTCGCCGTTGTTGTCGGCGCGCAGCAGCAGCAAGACGTATTTGGCGGTAACGACGATGAACAGCGCCCACAGGATCAGGCTGAGCACGCCGAGCACGATGACACGGCTGACCTCCTGTCCGTGCGCCGCGCCGGCCACCGCTTCGCGAAATGCGTAAAGTGGCGAGGTCCCGATATCGCCGAATACCACACCGATGCTGCCAAGCGTCAGGGCCCAAAAGCCCGAGGTGACCGGCCCCTCCTGGGCTTCGGTGGACGAGACGCTGACAGTCATGATGAAAGGGAAAGCTCTGCCGGTTGATTTGATCCCGCGCGGCTATCGACGCTTCCGCGTTGCCTGTCAACCGAGCATGCATCGTCGCGCAAGCCCGGCGCGCGGACGCGCGGCGTTCAGCTCACGCGAAACATGGTATTATAGTAGTTTCGTCGTATTACGGCTTCAGATCCGGGGGAAGCGGCGGATTTTCGCGCATCAAGGTGATGGTCACGCGGCGATTTGCCGCCAGCGACGGATCGTCGGGAAACAGCGGCTGGCCGTCGGCTTTGCCCGACACCGCGAAGATGTGCGGGCCCGGCAGCCCTTCGCGCTCGAGGATTTGCCGAACCGCGTTGGCACGGTCGGCCGAAAGGTCGAACGCGCCATAGTCGCTTCGCGCCGGCACGAATCCTGCCGCCGTGTGACCGATGATGGAGACGCGCAGCGGCGTCGCCTTGAGCGGGGCCGCGAGCTTCTGGATCAGCCGGCGGGTGCGCTCGTAGGGCACCTTGGAGCCGTCGGCAAACATCGACCGGCCCTCCTGATCGACGATTTCAAGATTGAGACCCTGGCTGGTCTCCTCGAACATGATGTGCTTTGACATCTCGGTCAGTTCCGGCATGTCCTGCAGCGCCTGCCGCAGCGAGGCCGATGCCAGCGCGAATTCGCGGTCGATCTTGAGCTTGGCCCCGTTCTCCTGATTCTTGTCCCGGTCGTCCGGCGTCGGATTGCCGGAAGATTCCTCGAGCCCAATCTGGTCGACGCTCTTCTTCGGCCGCGTCGGCAGGCCGTCGGCCTCGATCATGCCGGCATAGCGCACGTTGTTCTGCGTGCCGAACGCGTCGCGCATCGAGCCGGCGACGATCTTCAGCTTGTTGTTGTCCATGCTGGAGAAGGCGACGAGCATCACGAAGAAGCTCATCATCAATCCCATGAGGTCGGCGAAGGTCACGAACCAGCCGTGACCGCCGCCATGTGTCTCGCCGCGCTTTTTCTTGGCCATGGCTTAAGCTCCGGACCGCCGTATCCGCCGGTCAGGCCGGAACCGGTTCGCCTTCTTCCTCTCGGTGTTTTTCCGGCAAATAGGCCAGCAGCATTTCCCGGACCAGCGCCGGGCTCTTGAAGTCGCGGATCATCAGGATGCCGTCGATGATCAGCGTGCGGTTGGTTTCCTCGTCCAAAAGCTTGCCGTGCAGCTTGTCGGCGATCGGAAGACAGAACAGGTTCGCGACCAGCGCGCCGTAGAGCGTCGCGAGCAGCGCGGTCGCCATGAACGGGCCGAGCTTTGAGGGGTCGGTCATGTTGGCGAACATCTGCACCATGCCGATCAGCGTGCCGATCATGCCGAACGCCGGCGCGCAATCACCGATGGCGCGGTAGATCTTGCTGCCCTCGTCGAGATGCATCAGGAAATTGTCGCGGTCCCGCTCCATGTTGTCGCGGATGAATTCGAGATCGTAGCCGTCGGCGACGTAGCGAATGCCCTTGGCGAGGAACGGCTCGTTGGTCTCGACCTTCTCCAGGCCGACCGGCCCCTGCTTGCGGGCGATCTCCGCGATGCGGGCGAGTTCGTCGACGAGGTCGCGCGCCGACAGCCGGCTCATGGTGAAGGCGTATTTCGCGCCGAGCGGCAGGCCGTGCAGCATCACGCCAAGCGGAAAGCGGATCATGGTGGCGGCGACCGACCCGCCGAAGATGATGATCATCGCATGTTCGGAGATGAACATGTGCAGGTCGCCGCCCAGGAGCATCATCACCGAAATGACGAGAATGCCCGCCACGAGCCCAACGCCCGTCATGATATCCATGGGAGACTCCAACGCGTGCGCACCACCCCGCTCTTCTGGACGGGGCGCGGCCCGAGGCGGACCGCGTGGAAAAAACCCTACGGGGCGGCCATTAAAGACGCGTAAAGGTTAAGCCGCGACAGGCCGTATAAACCCGAAACCAAACGTCCATTGATCCTGGATTAGCCGCCAAAGCGCCGGCGTTTGGCTTCCGCGCGATCCCAATCCTTTGCTAACCATAATTTTCCGCACGCCCGGTGTCAGGCGGCCGGCAGGCCCGCGAGTTCGAGACTCAACGTCCGCAGCCTCTTGCGCGCCCCCGCGTCATAGGCCTGCGGATTGGCCCTGGCTTCGTGCATGCCGTTGAAGAACAGCCCGCTTTTGTTGGCGACATCGTCGCCGGTCACCAGATGCAGGATCGCCTCGCCGCCCTGCTCGACCGTCGAGATCGGCGTGATACCGCCGGCCCGCACCATGGTGGTGTTCATGTAGGTCGCCGGGTGCAGCGAATTCACCGTCACGCCGGAGCCCTTGAGCTCTTCCGCCAGATCGATGGTGAACATGATCTGCGACAGCTTGCTCTGGGCGTAGGCGCGACTGCCGCTGTATCCGCTGGCGATCATGACGTCGTCGAAATCGATCGGGTGCTGGCCCAGAGACGCGACATTGACGACGCGCGACGGCGCGCTCGCCCTCAACAATGGCAGCAGCAGGCGGGCAAGCAGGAAGCCCGCGAGATAATTCACCGCAAAGCGCAGTTCATGGCCGTCCTTGCTGGTCTGCCGCGCGGGCCCCTCGTTCTGCGATCCGATTCCGGCATTGCTGATGAAAACGTCGAGCCGACCGTGATCGGCTAGCACCGCTTCGGCAAGCCTTCGCGTCTCGGCAAGCGAAGACAGGTCGGCCGGATAGAAGGCCGGTTCAGCACCGCCGGCCCGCTTGATCTCGTCCATCAGCATTTTGGCGCGCGCCGCATCGCGGCCATGGACCAGGACCTTGGCGCCGGCGGCGGCAAGCCTTGTGGCGACATAGCGGCCGACGCCGTCGGTCGAGCCGGTGATCAAAACCGTCTTGCCGTCCATCTTCATCTTGATGCTCTTTCGTCGAATCCTTGCCGCCACGGGCGGTTCCGCGCGGCAAAGCATCGGACCCGAGTACACCATCTGCGGCGCTGCGCCACGGGGTTGGACCTCGCAGATCTATACGCGTTTTGGTAATGTTGTCATCGTTCATGGCGGGAACTGACGCAATCGAGATGGTTTGTTAGCTTGTTCAAACTTCATTCCGAGGGAAGCAAGATGGATGCTTCCAGTTCAAACTGGATCTTGCGAAATGCTCCTTCGTTGGAGCCTTTCGGGATGTCTGCGCTGTTCTTTGCCTTGACCGGGATCCCTGCCATCCTGATGATCCGCATGCTGCAGCCGGAGCTTGTCCTGCCTGGCTTCAGCATCCTGCTTTTCGCGGAAGCGACGATCGCCGTCATCGTGGCGCGCTTGATCCACGCTCCGGAAAATGCGGCGAACGTCACATTGTGGGATTTTGCGGGCGCATTCACCCTGATCGCTTGCGCAGCGACGATTTTCGGCGAGCCGGATCAAGCAGCATTGTTCTTTGAGGAACAAACTGCGCAGCGTTCGGATTCGCGACCATAGTATCGTACCAGGCCGGGCCCCTCTGGCAGCCGACAGGCTGCGATGTCGGACTGGAATTGAGTTGGAGTGGCCCTGCATTGAACTGCGGCGCAGGATTGCGTCACGGTAGACATCTCATCTACTGCGGACAGCAACACACCTCGCGGCGCAATTCGGGTCACTCTCCCGACAAGAAGGGGAGCATGACCCGTGTTTGAATTCTTCACTCTCGATGTATTCGCGGCTTTCCTGCAGGTCGTTCTGATCGACCTTGTGCTGGCTGGAGACAATGCCGTGGTCATTGGTCTTGCCGCCGCTGGCTTGCCCGAAGGGCAACGCGGCAAGGCGATCCTGATCGGCATCGGCGCTGCGACCGTGCTGCGCATCCTGTTTGCCGTCGTCGCCACGCAAATCATGCAGATCGTCGGCTTGCTGCTCGCGGGTGGGATCCTGCTATTGTGGGTGTGCTGGAAAATGTGGCGCGAGCTGCGCGCATCTGCAAAGGCGGACGCGGACAATGCGGCAGTTGCCGAGGGCCTGCCTCGGAAAACACTTTTCCAAGCCACGACGCAGATCATCGTCGCCGACGTTTCCATGTCGCTCGACAATGTCCTGGCTGTTGCCGGTGCTGCGCGCGAGCAGCCCATCGTGCTGATTTTTGGCCTAATACTCTCCATTGCGATGATGGGTGCAGCGGCCTCCTTCATCGCTCGCCTGCTGCAAAATCATCGCTGGATTGCCTATGTTGGCCTGCTCGTCATTCTCTACGTCGCCATAGACATGGTCATTCGCGGAATCTCCGAAGTCGCGAAAGTCGCGTCAATCTGAAGATTGCTCCCTGCTGGCAACTGAAGGGCCTCGGGCATGCGCGGCCGCCGGCCGAAACGAATGAGCAAATCGCGACGAACGGACGCGACCGTCAATGGATTTCAGCCGAACGCTTCAACGCCTCTTTCAGCTTCTCCAGTGAAAAGTCCTTGGCTCGGGCGATTTCCAGGATCGGCGTCTCGCGGCGGCCGCAGAGTTCGGCGGCATCGGGAATTTTGGCGGCGATGTCCGTCGGGATCACGATCGCGCCGTGCTGGTCGGCATGGATCAGGTCGTCGGAGCGCACCGTCATGCCGGCGACGCGGACCTCGCCGCCGAAGCTTTCGGCATGCACCCAGGCGTGCGACGGGCCGATCGATCCGGCCAATGCCTGGAAACCCGGCGCCCATTGCGGGATGTCGCGGATCGAGCCGTCCGTGATTACTCCGAGGCAGCCGAGCGCCTTGTGCACGTTGCTCTGCACCTCGCCCCAGAACGCGCCATAGCCGACGTCGGCGCCGTCGATATCCTGGATCACCGTGATGCGCGGGCCGAAGCCGGTGCCGACATATTCGTAATACTCGATGCGCCGCCTGGCCTGCTCGGCGGCCGGCAGGCCGGACTGCACTACCGAGCGGATCGTCACGGTGCGGGCATAGCCGACCATCGGCGGCAGGTCGGGAAACGGGCAAACCAGCGGTTTTGTCGTATAGCCGATCAGCCGGCGCTCGGGCGCGACGATTTCCATCGCGTTGCAGATGGTCGGCGTATCATAGCGCGCCAACGCTTCGAGCACGGAAGCGGGCACCAGGGATGAGACGGCTTTGTTCACGGCGTTTCTCCTGATGTTTGGCGCGATCTTTTTTCAAGAAGCTGCTATCCGCCTATAGCCGAGATTGGGCATGAACCCAATCGGCGATCGCTCCGGGCAGATATTCCGGCAGATATTTCGATGGACCGGCGGCCGCTCAGTTCAGGCGGGCCGGCCGGTTGTCCCGGTCGGCGTCGGAGGCCGCAGTCGGAAAAGTCCCCGGCGGATTTGCCGGCACGGCCGCTTCAGTCGCCACGTTCGCCTCTGCCGCGGCGGCCCGCTCATGGTCGCGATACGACTTCCATCCCATCGGCAAGCTCAGCAGATAGAGCACGGAGCCGGCCGAGAGGATGTGCCAGGGATAGCCGATCAGCAGCGCGATGAAGAACACCACGGAGACGAACACCGGCAGCACCATTTCCGGCGGGACGCGCATCTTCACCGTCTTGCCGGAGAACACCGGCAGCCGCGACACCATCAGGAACCCGATCAGGAGCGTGTAGAACGCGGTCAGCGTCGCCGGCGGCATCGGCACGCCGAGGAAGGCAAGATAGATCGGCAGCAGCACGGTAATCGCGCCGGCCGGCGCCGGCACGCCGGTGAAATAGTTCGCGGCGAAGGCCGGCTTGTTCGGATCGTCGATGGTCGCGTTGAAGCGCGCGAGCCGCAGGCCGCCGGAAATGGCAAACACCATCGCGGCGATCCAGCCGCCATTGTTGAGTTCGTGCAGTTGCCAGAAATAAAGGATCAGGCCCGGCGCGACGCCGAAATTGACGAAATCGGCAAGGCTGTCGAGTTCGGCACCGAATTTCGACTGGCCCTTGATCATGCGCGCGACGCGGCCGTCCAGTCCATCGAGGATCGCGGCGAAGACGATGGCGGCAACCGCGAGCTCCATCCGACCTTCTGTGGACAGCCGGATCGCCGTCAGCCCGGCGCAGATCGCGAGCAGCGTGATGAAATTGGGCACCAGCATGCGCACCGGGATCGGACGAAACCGGCGGCGACGCATTTCCGGATATTTGAAGTCTTCGGGCATCATGGCTCGCTCCAATATAGCAAGCGAAAGGACCCTCCGCCATCGCCGCGGCGAGCCGCCGCAACCCGCCTTTCCGATGGTTAATCGGCGCGGAAGGTCCGTTCCTGCTCGACACTGCGGAAATCGGCCAAAACGGTTTCGCCGGCCACCGCGGTCTGGCCCTCGGAAACCAGCGATCTGGTGCCGTCAGGCAGATAGACGTCGAGACGGGAGCCGAATCGGATCAAGCCGAACCGTTCGCCAGCGCCGATCGACTGCCCTTCACGGACGAACGAGACGATCCGCCGCGCCACCAGCCCGGCGATCTGGACCACGCCGATGCGCCCGTTCGGCGTCGAGATGACTAGTGAGTTGCGCTCATTGTCTTCGCTCGCCTTGTCGAGCTCGGCGTTGATGAACGTGCCGGGACGGTAGGCGATGCGGTCGATCCGCCCAGCGACCGGGCTGCGGTTCACATGACAGTTGAACACGCTCATGAA
Source organism: uncultured Alphaproteobacteria bacterium (assembly GCA_963786115.1). Classification (GTDB taxonomy): domain Bacteria; phylum Pseudomonadota; class Alphaproteobacteria; order Rhizobiales; family Xanthobacteraceae; genus Bradyrhizobium. The sequence goes on along the minus strand of CAWAYC010000026.1, from coordinate 37,761 downwards.
GACGGAAATCCGCATCAGCGGCTTGTCGCCGAGGCCGAGTTCCGCCGGCGGCAGCACCTGCGCAATCATCGAGACGCGGCCATCGGCCGGCGACACCACGATGCCCTCGCGCAGCGGCGTCACGCGCACCGGATCGCGGAAGAACAGCGCGCACCAGACCGTCAGCACCGTGCCGATCCAGCCCAGCGGCGTCCAGATCCAGAACAGGATCAGGCTCGCCAGCGCGAAACCGCCGATGAAGGGATAGCCCTCGGGGTGGATCGGCGGGATTTGCGCGCGGATGGAGTTTGCAATCGACATCGGTGCTCGCTGTGATCTTTCCCGACTCGTACCGTGGGAGATGCAGTCTTTTCGATCATTCCGCAGCGGTTGCCAAGGAATCTTTGATCGGACCCTTGTCCGGATCGTTGCCTTGATCCTTGACCGGATCGCTGGCGGGATCGTCGACCGGCGGCGGCGCGCGGTTCGGCGCCTCGTCGCCATCGTCGATCTGCGCGAGTTTTTCCCGCGCCTCCTCAGCCTCGCGCTGCCTGTTCCACATACTGGCATAAAGTCCGCCGGAAGCCAAAAGCCGGGCGTGGGTTCCGCGCTCGGCAATACGCCCCTGATCCAGCACGATGATCTCGTCGGCGCCGACGATGGTGGAGAGCCGGTGCGCAATGACCAGCGAGGTGCGGTTTCGCGAGACACGCTCGAGCGCTTCCTGGATCTCATGCTCGGTATGACTGTCGAGCGCGGATGTCGCCTCATCCAGCACGAGGATCGGCGGCGCCTTCAGGATCGTACGCGCGATCGCCACGCGCTGCTTCTCGCCGCCGGATAATTTCAGACCACGCTCGCCAACCTGTGTTTCATACCCTTTCGGCGACATCCGGATGAACGCGTCGATCTGCGCCAACCGGGCCGCCTCCTCCACCTCGGTATCGCTGGCGTCCCAGCGGCCGTAGCGGATGTTGTAGCGGATGGTGTCGTTGAACAGCACGGTATCCTGCGGCACCATGCCGATCGAAGCGCGCAGCGACGTCTGGCTGACGTTCCTGATGTCCTGGCCATCGATCAGGATCTTGCCGCCGGAGACGTCATAGAGGCGGAACAGCAGCCGCGAGATGGTCGATTTGCCGGCGCCGGACGGCCCTACGATCGCAACCGTCTTGCCGGCCGGCACCTCGAAGCTGAGGCCTTTGAGGATCGGGCGATCCGGCTCATAGGCAAACCGCACATCCTCGAATTGCAAGCTTCCCGAGCTCACCACCAGCGGCTTGGCGTCAGGGAGATCCTTGATCTCCGGATTGCGCAACAGCACGTTGAACATCTTCTCGATATCGATGATCGCCTGCTTGATCTCGCGATAGACCATGCCCATGAAGTTCAAGGGTTGGTAGAGCTGGATCATCATGGCGTTGATCATGACGAAATCGCCGACCGTGTTGGTGCCGTTGCGAACGCCCATCGCGCACATCAGCATGGTCGCAGTGAGGCCGAGGGTGAAAATGATCGCCTGCCCGGTGTTGAGCACCGCGAGCGAGGTATAGGTCTTGACGCTGGCGTTTTCATAGCGCGCCATCGAGCGGTCGTAACGCTCGGCCTCGCGCGTCTCGGCACTGAAATATTTCACTGTCTCGTAGTTCAATAGCGAGTTGATCGCCTTGGTGTTCGCCTCAGTGTCGGAATCGTTCATCTTGCGACGAATCTCGATCCGCCACTCGGTCGCGATATAGGTGTAGTACATGAACACCACGACGGTGATCAGGATGACGCCGACATAGCGCCAGTCGAACTGCCAGAGCAGCACGGCGGTGAGCAGCGCCACCTCGACGATGGTTGGCATCAGTTGCAGGATCACCATCCGCACGATGGTCTCGATGCCGGAGCGTCCGCGCTCCAATACGCGGGTCAGTCCCCCGGTCTTGCGCTCCAGATGGAAGCGCAGCGACAATTCATGCATGTGCACGAAGGTGAGATAAGCGAGCCTTCGCACCGCATGCATCGCCACGCGTGCGAAAATGCCGTCGCGCCATTGCGTCAAGACAGCCATCACCACGCGCACCGCGCCGTAACTTGCCGTCATCAATAGCGGCGAGGCGATCAACCACACCGTCCAGTTCGATGGCGCAACCGGCGCACTGCCGGTGCCGTTGAGCGCATCGATTGCCCATTTGAAGGTAAACGGTACCGACAACGTGGCGAGCTTCGCGATCAGCAGCAGCACCATCGACCAGGCTACGCGCATCTTCAGATCGGCGCGATCGCCCGGCCAGATATAGGGCCACAGATGAACGAGCGTGCCGATCAGGGTCGCCTTCTCGTCCGACGGGCTGGCAGCCGGCGGTGTCTCGCCGCCGTGCGAATGGGGGTGCGCCATTTAGCTGGCCGCCCGAGGCAGCACGGCGCGCCGGCTGACTGTCTCTTGATTTGCATGGTTCTGCATTGTGCCCGTGATATAGGCTAATTCAACGCCGCGTGAAGCCTCGTGAAGCAAATCTTTCGCGCTTTTCAGGCATTTACGCCATTTGCGCAGAGGGCCGGGAAATGCCGGACTTGACCTATTTTACGTTGCAGTGCCACATAAGCTCATGAACCAAATCAAAACCGTCTGTGTCTATTGCGGCTCCGGTCCCGGCAGCAACCCCCGCTTTGTCGAAGCAGCCATCGCTCTCGGAAAAGTATTCGCCGAGAACGACATCCGCCTGGTCTATGGCGGCGGCTCGATCGGGCTGATGGGCGCCGTCGCCAAGTCGACCCTGGATCATGGCGGCAAGGTCACCGGCATCATTCCGGAGTTTCTCCGCGCGCGGGAGAACGCGCTGACGATCGTTCAGGAAATGATCGTCACGCCGGACATGCATGAACGCAAGCGGCTGATGTTCGAACGCTCCGACGCGTTCGTGGCGCTGCCCGGGGGTATCGGCACGCTGGAGGAGCTGGTCGAGCAATTGACCTGGCAACAGCTCGGCCGGCACGCCAAGCCGGTGCTACTCGCCAATATCGATAATTTCTGGGAGCCCCTGCTCTCGCTGCTTGCGCACATGCGCGAAACCGAGTTCATCCGCGCGACGCTGCCGCTCGACGTCCTCAAGGCTGAGCGAGTGGAAGACATCCTTCCGCGACTGCACGCCGCGGCCGCCCGCACGCCTACCAGCGCCAAGGAACTCGCGCCGGACGTGGCGCGACGGCTGTAGGCTTCATTCGCTCGGAAACGTCACCGCCTCGACACGGTTGCCATCGGGATCGGTGACGAAAGCGGCATAATATTTGACGCGGTCGTGCGGGCGCAGGCCCGGCGCACCATCGGACCGCCCGCCTGACTTCAGCGCCGCGGTGTGGAACGCATCGACTTCGGCTGTTGACCTGGCGCGCAGGCAGATATGGCTGCCGCTTTCAGCTTCGACCGGCTCCATGCTGGTACGCAGGTTGATCCAGAACTCCGGATAGGCTTTGCCGAAACCGATGGTGGCGGGGCGCGTCACCAGGCGGGCAAGCCCCAGCGCGGCGAGCGTTGCTTCATAGAAGCGCGCGGAACGTTCGAGGTCGCTGACGCCGACGGAGATGTGGTCGATCATGGAATGTCCCTGCTCTCCTCTTCATTGCGAGGAGCCCTTGCGACGAAGCAATCCACACCTTCCTTGCGGCGCCATGGATTGCTTCGCGGAGCCTGTCATCCGGCGGCGCTTTGCGCCGACCGGGTGGCTCGCAATGACGGTGTATGGCGCCCCATCAAGCCGGCGCGCCTGACTTCACCAGCTTGTAGATCACCGAATCCATCAGCGCCTGGAACGAGGCGTCGATGATATTCGGCGAGACCCCGACAGTCGTCCAGCTTTCGCCGTTCTCGTCCTCGCTCTCGATCAAGACTTGCGTCACCGCTTCCGTGCCGCCATTGAGGATACGCACGCGGTAGTCGATCAGTTTTAGGCCCTCGATATATTTCTGGTACTTGCCGAGGTCCTTGCGCAGCGCAACGTCGAGCGCGTTGACGGGGCCGTTGCCTTCGGCCGCCGAGATCAGCCGCTCGCCGGCTACGTCGACCTTCACCACCGCAAGCGCTACCGTAACCCGCTGGCCGTTGGCCTTGTAGCGCTGCTCGACATTGACGTCGAACTGCTCGACCTTGAAGTATTCCGGCACACGGCCAAGCGTTCGTCGCGCCAGCAAATCGAACGAGGCGTTGGCGGACTCGTACGCAAAGCCCGCGGCCTCACGCTCCTTCAATTCCTCGACCAGCCGCGCCAGCTTCGGGTCGTTCTTCTCGTAGGGGATGCCGGCGCGATCGAGTTCGGCCATCACGTTGGAGCGGCCGGCCTGGTCCGACACCAGCACCTTGCGATGGTTGCCGACGCTCTCAGGCAACACGTGTTCATAAGTATGCGGATCCTTCATCACGGCAGAGGCATGAATGCCGGTTTTTGTTACGAAGGCGCTTTCGCCGACATAAGCCGCGTGGCGGTTGGGCGCGCGGTTGAGCATGTCGTCGAGCGTCCGCGACACCTTCATCAACGTCGCCATCTTCTCAGGCGTAACACCGATCTCAAAACGGTCGGAAAACTCCTGCTTCAAACGCAGCGTCGGGATCAGCGAACAGAGATTGGCGTTGCCGCAACGCTCGCCAAGGCCATTGAGCGTGCCCTGGATCTGCCGCGCGCCGGCGCGCACCGCGGCGAACGAATTGGCCACCGCCTGCTCGGTGTCGTTATGGGCGTGGATGCCGACGTGGCCGCCCGGGATGTGCTTGACAACATCACCGACGATGGTCTCGACCTCGTGCGGCATGGTCCCGCCATTGGTGTCACACAACACCACCCAGCGCGCACCGGAGTCATAGGCCGCCCTGGCGCAGGCCAGCGCGAATTCGCGGTTTTCCTTGTAGCCGTCGAAGAAATGTTCGCAATCGACCATCACCTCGCGGCCGGCAGCTTTCGCAGCAACGACGCTGTCGCGGATTGAAGCGAGATTTTCCTCGTTGGTGGTCTCGAGCGCGACGCGCACCTGATAGGCGGAGGATTTTGCGACAAAGCAGATCGCGTCCGCCTTGGCGTCCAGGATAGCGGCAAGCCCCGGATCGTTCGAGGCCGAGCGGCCCGGACGCCGCGTCATGCCGAACGCCGTGAAGCGCGCGTGGTCGAGCTTTGGTTTCGCGGCAAAGAATTCAGTGTCGGTCGGATTGGCGCCGGGGTAGCCGCCCTCGACGTAATCGATGCCGAGTTCGTCAAGCATCTGCGCGATGATCTGCTTGTCATGGAGCGTGAAATCGACGCCGTTGGTCTGCGCGCCGTCGCGCAGCGTGGTGTCGAAGAGATAAAGGCGTTCGCGGCTCATGACGGAACTCCCGGCGCTGCCGCATCGGCCAGCGTCTTCTGCATCGTGGTGTTGGCGAGCCATTCGCCGTTGACAGTCACGGAATTGCGCTGCTTGGCGACATAGCCGCGCTTCCGGAAGAACTCCAAGGCGGTGTCGCTGGCATCGACCGTAAGGCTCTTGGTGCCGCGTGCGCCCGCAAGCTTTTCCAATGCATCGCACAGCGTCGCGCCGACGCCCTGTCCCGCCGCGCCCGGGTGCACGTAAAGCAGGTCGATATGGTCGGCGCCCCTGAGCGAAGCAAAGCCCACCGGCGAATTCTGCAATGTCGCGATCAGCGTCAACTGGCTGGCAAGCTTCTTGCCAAAGGCCGCTTGATCCTCGGCGGTCGCAGCCCAAGCCTCCCGCTGCACCTCGCTGTAGTCGTCGCCGGTCAATTCGAGAATCGACGCAGCAAAGATCGCCGCCAGCAACGGCGTATCCGTCGGCAAGAACGGCCGCAACGCAGGTTTGGGCAGTGCCTGGGCCATCACGTTCACCACATGCCGTACAGCTTCAGCACCAGCGCAACGGCGCCGGCGATGAGCAAAATCTTGAGCGCGATATAATACAGCCAGTGCCTTGGGAAAGGCGTGTCAGGTTTTGTCATCATGCCATCTCCCACGTGGTCACGGGCTTGCCGTCGGCACCCTTGCCATCCTTCAGCACCACGCCCATCGCCGCGAGTTCGTCGCGAATGCGGTCGGATTCCCTAAAATCCTTTCGTGCGCGAGCGGCAGTGCGGGCAGCTATCAGCACATCGACCTGTTTCGCATCGATGCCACCGGCCTGCTGCTTACGGCCCTTCCATGCCTCCGCACTCTCGGAGAGGAATCCGACAAGCCGAAGCGACGCCGCGAACTCGCTGCGATCACGCTCGCTGCCGGAGGCCGCCGCGTTCCGCAGACCATGCAACGCCGCGATCATTTGCGGCGTGTTGAGATCGTCCGACAGCGCATGGATCACGGCTGAAGACGGCTGATCGCCTTTCATATCGGCGGCAACTGCATACCAATCGTCGAGCGTCCTGGCGCTCTCTTCGAGTCCCTTCGACGTCCAGTCGATTGGCGAGCGGTAATGCGTCTTCAGCATGTTGAGGCGCAGCACCTCGCCCGGCCAATCCGCCAGCAATTCCCTGATCGTGATGAAGTTGCCGAGCGACTTCGACATTTTTTCGCTCTCGACCTGCAGGAAGCCGTTATGCATCCAGACGTTGGCCATGCGGTCGGAGTGAAAGGCGCAGGCGCTTTGGGCGAGTTCGTTTTCGTGGTGCGGAAACACCAGGTCGATGCCGCCGCCATGGATATCGAACTGCTCGCCGAGATGCTTCCAGGCCATCGCGGAACATTCGATATGCCAGCCCGGACGGCCCGGCGCTTTGATGCCCGCCGGCGACGGCCATGACGGCTCGCCGGGCTTTGCCGGTTTCCACAGCACGAAATCGGTGTCGTCGTGCTTGTAGGGCGCGACATCGACGCGCGCGCCCGCGATCATTTCATCGAGCGAGCGTTTCGACAACGCGCCATAGCGCGGCAAGACCGAATTCGCGGCGTTCATCGCTTGCGGCGAGAACAGCACGTGATCCTGCTCGACATAGGCAAAGCCGCCGGCGACTAGCCTTTCGATGATCTCGCGCATCTCCGCGATATGCTCGGTCGCGCGCGGCTCGACCGTCGGCCGCAAGCTGCCGAGCGCATCGACGTCGTCGTGGAACTGCTTTTCGGTCAGCTCAGTGACCTTGCGGATCGCCTCGTTCAGCGGCAGGCCGGGAAAATCCCGCGCCGCGCGCGCGTTGATCTTGTCGTCGACGTCGGTGATGTTGCGGACATAGGTGACGTGGTCGGCGCCGTAGACATGCCGCAGCAGGCGGAACAGCACGTCGAATACGATGATCGGGCGCGCATTGCCGATATGGGCGAAGTCATAGACCGTCGGTCCGCAGACATACATGCGGACGTTCTTCGGATCGAGCGGCGCGAATGGCCGCTTCTCCTTCGTCAACGTATCGTAGAGCCGTAGTTCCATGGAAAACCCATCCCTTGCGGCCGGGCGTCCAGTAATTCTCTATTTTGAGAAAAGACGGCCTCAGCCAGCGAATCGCTAGCTAATAATCTCGCGGCAAATGGCGCAAATGGCGAGGAGACCGTTCATGGTTCCACCATGAGGCTATCGGGGCCATGGCGTCAAGGGCTGGTTGCGCCCGTTTTGACGCGGTTTTGGCCGCCAAATCGACCGGCGTCCCCGGAGGCGTGGTTAATCATTGTTAAGGTTTTGGCCTTATCGAAAGCGCACCCCGGTTTATCCCGCCTCGGTGCAACCATGCGAATTCCGTCAGCCCTTCTTGTCTCTGTATTCCTGTTTTCCGGAGCGGCCGCCCTGGCTGACAGCCGCGTCTTCATTATTGAAAACCAGGCCGACGGCTACGGCATCGACCATTGCCTTGCCAGGGGCGACAAATGCGGCGCGCACGCCGCCCGCTCTTACTGCCAATCACGGGAATTTGCCCAGGCCACTGCCTACCGCAGGGTCGATCCCGACGAAATTACCGGCGCGGTTCCTGCCGCCGGCATCGAGAAATGCGTTGGCGCCAGTTGCGGCGAATACGTCGCGATCACCTGCCAGCGCTGAGCCGGCTTTCCGCCGGCGGATGGCGGGGGCGGTTTGCCACATCGGTGCCCCGGAAACGACGTGACGCTGCCCCGAGAAACGGTTATTGCAAGCGGCCTTGGCCGCGGCGTTGGTCTCCCTGCCGCGCGATTTCGCTCTCGATGGCCGGATATGCCTGAAAACCTGACCGCTCCCCTTTCCCGCTGGATATTGACGTGCGCGCTGTTGTTCGGCGTCGCCCTGCCCTCCGCGGCTCTCGCGCAGACGAATTCCGATGCGATGGCACAGATGCCCCCCGGCGCGCCGCCCCCGGGCGGGCAGGCCAGTCCGATCTGCAGCCGCCTCGAAGGGCAGTTGGCGAACATCGAACATGGCGGCGGCGGCAGCGGCGACCCGAACAGGGACGAGCAGATCCGCCGCTATCAGGATTCGGCCAGCAGGCAGCAGGCCGAACTCGACCGCGTCACCTCGCAGGCCAGGCGCATGGGCTGCGACAGTTCGGGCTTCTTCTCGCTGTTCAACAACAACTCGGCACAATGCGGACCGGTCAATAACCAGATCCAGCAGATGCGGGGCAATCTCGATCAGATCACCGCAAGCCTCGAGCGGCTGCGCAGCGGCGGGCTTGGCGGCGCCGACCGCGAAAACCAGCGCCGCTCGGTGCTGACCGCGCTCGCGCAGAACAATTGCGGCCCGCAATATGCCAACGCCGTACGCGGGCCGGGCGGTTTCCTCGACAACCTGTTCGGCAACAATAACAACAACCCGCTGCCGCCGGTGACCGGCGATCTTGGGGCGCAATCCGGCACTTTCCGCACGGTGTGCGTACGTACCTGCGACGGTGCCTATTTCCCGGTCTCCTTCGCCACCGTGCAGGCGCGCTTTGCCGATGACGAGAGGACCTGCAAGGCGCTCTGTCCGGCCGCCGAGGCGAACCTGTTCGCCTATCGCAATCCCGGTGAGGACATCAACCAGGCGGTTTCGATCAACGGCCAGCCCTACACCTCGCTTCCGAACGCGTTCAAGTACCGCACCGAATTCAATCCGTCCTGCGCCTGCAAGGCCGCCGGCCAGACTTGGTCCGACGCGTTGAAATCGGTCGACGACAAGGCCCAAGTCGAGCAGCAGGGCGACATCATCGTCACCGAAGAGAGCGCGAAGAAGATGATGCAGCGGGCCCAGCAGCCGAAATCGGCACCCAATGCCAAGAAGGGCGCGGCCCCTGCCGGCACCGCAGCCAGCGCGCCTGCAGCGCCGGCCGCAGATGCCGCGCCGCCGCCGGCAGCCAATCCGCCTGCTGCAGGCGGCGACCGGCCGATCCGCACCGTTGGTCCGACCTTCATTCCACCCAAGCAGTAGCCTACTCGTTGAACGTCCCGACCGACGCGCGGCTGCCGCGCGTCACCAGCTTGTCGTCCGGCTCGGGCAACGGCTTGCCGAGATCGCGAAAGCGATTGGTGATGGGATAACGGCGGTCGCGGCCAAAGTTCTTCTGCGTGACCTTGACGCCGGGCGCGGCCTGCCGTCGCTTGTATTCGGCGATGTTGAGCAGGCGATCGATGCGCGCCACCACCTCGCGGTCAAACCCGGCGGCGACGATCTCGGCCAGCGGCTGCTCGCGCTCGACCAGCCGTTCCAGAATCCCATCGAGCACGTCGTAGGGCGGCAGCGAATCCTGGTCGGTCTGGTTTTCACGCAGTTCGGCCGTCGGCGGCCGCGTGATGATGTTGGTTGGAATGACCTCGCCCGAAGGACCGAGCGCGCCCTCGGGCTTCCAGCTGTTGCGCAACGTCGACAGCCGAAACACTTCGGTCTTGTAGATATCCTTGATGGGATTGAAGCCGCCGTTCATGTCGCCATAGATCGTGGCGTAGCCGACCGACATTTCCGACTTGTTGCCCGTCGTGACCACCATCGCGCCGGTCTTGTTGGAGATCGCCATCAGGAGCGTGCCGCGGGTGCGCGCCTGCAGATTCTCTTCGGTGATGTCGCGCGGCAATCCCGCGAACGGGACGGACAGGATTTTTTCAAAACCATTGACCGCGTCCGCGATCGGCAACACCTCGTAGCGAATGTCGAGCGCTTCGGCGAGCTTTGCCGCATCGTCCAGCGACACCTGCGCGGTGAAGCGGAACGGCAGCATCACGCCGCGGACCTGATCGGCGCCCAACGCGTCGACCGCCATCGCCGCGCACAGCGCCGAATTGATGCCGCCGGAGACGCCGAGCAGCACGCCGGGAAACCCGTTCTTGCGGACATAGTCGCGCAGGCCCAGCACGCAGGCTGCGTAATCGCCCTCGTCGCCCTCGGGCAGCTCCGCGACGGGCCCGTTGCAGCGCCAGCCGGCATCGCTTCTGGTCCAGCGCAGCGTCGTGATGCTCTCTTCGAACGCCGGGAGCTGCGCCGCGACCGAGAGGTCGGCATTGAGCGCGAACGATGCCCCGTCGAACACGAGCTCATCCTGCCCGCCGACTTCGTTGAGATAGATCAGCGGCAATCCGCTTTCGGTGACGCGGGCGACGGCGATCGACAGCCTGATATCGTTCTTGTCGCGCGCGTAAGGCGAACCGTTCGGCACCACCAGAATTTCCGCGCCGGTCTCGGCAAGACATTCGACGACGTTCTCGTAGTCCTCGGACTCTTCCAGCCAGATGTCCTCGCAGATGGGAACGCCGACCCGGATACCCTTGACCGTCACCGGACCCGCGGCGGGTCCGCGCGCAAACAGCCGCTTCTCGTCGAACACACCGTAGTTCGGCAGGTTGGCCTTGAAACGCAGCGCGGAGATGCGCCCCTGGTCGAGCAAGGCGCAGGCGTTATAGAGCTTGCCGTCCTCGACCCAGGGCGTGCCGATCAGGACGGCCGGACCGCCGTCCGCAGTCTCGCGCGCCAATTCCTCGACCGCCGCGCGGCAGGCCGCCTGGAGGGCGGGCTTGAGGACAAGGTCCTCCGGCGGGTAGCCGCAAATGAACAATTCCGGCAGCACCATCAGATCGGCGCCGGCCTCGCGCGCCTTTTCGCGGGCGGCGCGCGCTTTCGCGGCGTTGCCGGTGACGTCGCCGACCGTCGGATTCAATTGCGCCAGGGTAATTGTGAATTCAGCTTCGCTCATACGGTGATGGTGCCCTGCCCTGCAACAGACTGCAATTGCCCGCTTTAGATCGCGCCTATGCGTTCGGCGAGTGCGAACAGCCAGAACAGCCCGGCCATGACAAGGGCGACTCCGACCGCGGCGGATCCCATGTCCTTGACCCGTCCGATCTGCGGATCATGGTCGGTGGTCAGGCGATCGGAGAGTTTTTCGATGGCGGTATTGAGCAGCTCGACCACCAGCACCATCACGACCGCCGCAACCAACTCGACGCGGCGCATCACGGTGGCGCCGATCAGCCAGGCCAGCGGCAACGACAGCGCCAGCGCGACGAGTTCCTCGCGAACAGCCTGCTCCGACCGGATCGCAAAGGCGAGGCCGTTACGCGTGTTGATCGTGGCCCGCCAGAACCGCAGCAAGTCACAGTCCCGCGACGGCCGGCATCGGTTTGACCTTGCCGGGGCGTTCCTGCTTCAGCAATTCCGCGATCAGGAAAGCCATGTCGATCGACTGTTCGGCATTGAGGCGGGGGTCGCACGCCGTGTGGTAGCGGTCGTTGAGATCCTCGTCGGTGATGGCGCGCGCGCCGCCGATGCACTCGGTGACGTCCTGGCCGGTCATCTCCAGATGTACGCCGCCGGCATGGGTGCCTTCGGCCTGGTGGATGGTGAAGAACGCCTTCACTTCCGACAGCACCCGGTCGAACGGCCGGGTCTTGTAGCCCGAATTCGAGGTGATGGTGTTGCCATGCATGGGGTCACATGACCACACGACCGTGCGCCCTTCCCGCTGCACGGCGCGGATCAGACCCGGAAGATGCTCAGCCACCTTGTCCGCGCCGAAGCGGTTGATCAGCGTCAGCCGTCCCGGCTCGTTCTCGGGGTTGAGTACCTCGATCAGCCGCAGCAATTCATCCGGCTTCAGCGACGGGCCGCATTTCAGCCCGATCGGGTTCTTGATGCCGCGGAAGTATTCGACATGGCCATGGTCGAGCTGGCGGGTGCGATCGCCGATCCAGATCATGTGGCCCGAGGTCGCGTACCAGTCGCCGGTCGTGGAATTGACCCGCGTGAAGGCCTGCTCGTAGCCGAGCAACAACGCCTCATGGCTGGTGTAGAAATCGGTGGCGCGCAATTCCGGATGGCTCTCGAGATCGAGGCCGCAGGCGCGCATGAAATTCAGCGCGTCCGAGATCCGGTCCGCCAATTCCTTGTAACGGCGCGACTGCGGCGAATCCTTGAGGAAACCGAGCATCCATTGGTGCACGCTGCCGAGGTTGGCAAAACCACCGGTCGCAAACGCGCGCAGCAGGTTGAGCGTCGCGGCCGATTGCCGATACGCCATCAACTGGCGCTGCGGATCGGGGGTGCGCGCCTGCTCCGTGAAGGCGATGTCGTTGACGATATCGCCGCGGTAGCTCGGCAGCTCGACGCCGTTAACCTTTTCCATTGGCGACGAACGCGGTTTTGCAAACTGCCCGGCGATGCGGCCGACCTTCACCACCGGCAGCGCACCGGCATAGGTCAGGACCACCGCCATCTGCAGCAGCACGCGGAAGAAGTCGCGGATGTTGTTGGCGCCGTGCTCGGCAAAGCTTTCGGCGCAATCGCCACCCTGCAGCAGGAAGGCTTCGCCGGCGGCGACGCGCCCCAAGGCCTTTTTCAGGTTGCGCGCCTCACCGGCAAAAACCAGCGGGGGAAACGTCGCAAGCTGCGCCTCGACATCGGCCAATGCCTTGGCATCGGGATAGTCAGGTACCTGCAGCACCGGCTTGGCGCGCCAGCTGTCGGGTGTCCACCGCTCGGACATAACGTTAACTCCTGAGCAAAAACCGCTACTTATCAGGGGGAATGAAGGCTTATACACAGGCCCGTGACCGACCGCTAGCTGGAAATCCAACAATTCGCCCAAACCCTTGCGGTACAAGCTGAATTCAAATTTGTTAGGGCGAAAGTGCGAAAGCCGGGGGAAGTCACCGTGGCCGAGGCTACGCTGGACGACGTTTTCATCGATGACATCACCTTGCCGGCCGCCGACGGCTACCTGCTGGGGGCAACGCTGTACCTCCCGCGTGGGGCCACGCGCCACGCCGTCCTGATCAATTCGGCGGCCGCGGTGCCGCGCAAGCTCTACAGAGGGTTCGCCGGCTATCTCGCGAAACGCGGCTGCGCGGTCCTGACCTACGACTACCGCGGCACCGGCGATTCCAGGCAGAAGGCGCTGACCGGATACAACCAGCCGAAATCGCTGGTCGGCTTCAAGGCTTCGATGTCTGACTGGGCCGCGCTCGATGTGACCGCCGCGGTCGCCTGGATGCGCGGGCGTTACCACACGCTGCCGTTCGCCTATGTCGGCCACTCCTTCGGAGGCCAGGCGCTGGGGCTGATCCCGAACAATGCCGAAATCCCGCGCGCGCTGCTGATCGCCTCGCAGGCCGCGACCTGGAAGCTGATGGCCTCGCCCGAGCGCTTTCGCATCTACGCCGCGATGAATTTCCTCGGCCTCCCCCTCACCCGCATGCTCGGCTACCTGCCGGGCTGGGCCGGCCTGGGCATGGACTTGCCGAAGGGCGTGTTCGAGCAATGGACGGAGTGGGTGAGGTATCCGCGCTATCTCTTCGATGACGACAAGCTCGTCGCGCGCGAGAACTTTGCGAAATTCAAGGGCGCCTTGCGCGCGCTCTGCATGACCGACGACACCTGGGCGACGCGCCCGGCCATCGAATTGCTGTGCTCGGGATTTACCGGGACCGGTTCGGACATCATCTCCATCGCGCCGAAGGAAGCCGGCGTACCGAAACTCGGCCATTTCGGATTCTTCAAGCCCGAGCACCGCGACACGCTGTGGCGCGGTGCGGCTGAGTGGATCGAGGCGGCGAGGTAGGTTGCTCGTGATTGCGGGCCGCAAAAGCGACGAAGCAATCCATTTCGCGGCGTGATGGAAGAATGGATCGCTTCGTTGCGCCCCCAATAATGTGGCGGGCTTTCGATTCACCTCCAGATGACCACTCTCGGGGGTCGTCGCCCGGCTTGCCGCCTTCGCTAAAGCTTCGGCGCGCCGGCAAAACATGAGGCCGTCATACCCCGCGAAGGCGGGGTATCCAGTACGCCGCGGCTTCTCGTTTCCAGCGCCGGCGTCTCTGGAATACTGGATGCCCCGCCTTCGCGGGGCATGACGGCCTGGTTTGTGATGGGCATTGATGCTCAATGCTCGCGCCCCCGCCTTCTCGCGGCACGTTGCGCCCGAGGCTTGCGTAAACATTGTCCCTCACCGAAGAGGGCGTGGGGAATGCCGGGCGCACGGTGCACCCGTAGCCCGTGTGCATTGGTAGCAAGCACACGGTAGTCACCACGAGTCCACCGGAACACCCGGCATTCCCGCACGCGAATGGTTTTAACGGTTTCCTTCGGGCTCTCCCCGGCGACGAATTCCTTTTTGTCACCGTCGCCAACGGATTTCGACTTGTCTAAGCCCGGTTGGGCCGACGCATCTCCGCTGGCTTAGCATCAGCAACGGATGCCAGGACCACACGACTTCGCCGTACGCAGCGACCTCCACCAACCCTTCGACCGGCCATGTGCTGCCAGTCAAAATTTTGGCGAAAGGCGTTGAAGCACCGTTCGTCCGCGCAGCGGCCGTTCGCTCACAAGCCGAAGCTCGCCCTGCGATTGCCGACTGCGCCAGCGCTGCCGCGTCCACCGCATCCCAACCCGCGTTCGTGACGACGCGCGACCGCCCCTCTGTGGGTGGGACAGATCGCGGATATTACTGATTTGGGTCCGGCGTCAAGTTTATTTCTGAAAATCCGAAATGACAGCCCGTGCGGTCAGGCACAATGAGTACCTCTTTCTGGCGCACCGTCTGCCCGAAAGGACTGATGATGCAACCTGAAAAGGGGATCTAGGATAGGCTCGCCACCGGTCGCCCACACCTTCTTCGGCCGGTCGCGCAAACCCCAAGAGCTCGGGCGTCAGCTCACTCCCCATGGGCTGACGCCTCCTTTTGTCCAGCCGCTCGGCCGCACGTCGCGCGATGTGATCGGTGCTGTGGCACCCGACCTCATAAGCGTTGGCAAGCCCCGCGCGCCAGATCACCGTAGAGTTCGGACGTGAGGCGTTTCTTTCACGCTGTCCTTGGATGCTGGCGGTCCATCAAAATGTCACGAAAAGGCGCTCTCGTGGTTCATTGTCGAGTTGGCCCAAACTTCTGGAGGATCAACTCTGTCACAATCGGCTGGAATCCTATTGGTCTGTATCGGCCATCGCACCCCTCCGGCGGGACGGCGTACGAGTTTTCGTGGCGGTGCGCTGAACGCCGATGTACGGCAGCTTTTGAGGCGATTACTAGTGGTAATCGCGCTAGTGCTGCTGGTGCCCAATTTCGCTACTGCCGAACCCGACGAAAAATCTGCCAGCCCAGCAGTTACCCAGGTTCGCGAGGAACTCTGGGGAATACCGTCAATCATTCCGATGCTGGCGTATATGGTCAGACCCGTTGGGGATGGACCATTTCCGCTTCTGGTGATGAACCATGGTGTTTCGCTCGATCCAAAGGAGCGAAGTTTCTTTCCCGTAATTGAGTTCCGCGATGCAGCGCTTTGGTTCGCAAAGCAGGGTTACGTAGTCGTCGCGCCTGTGCGCCCCGGATACGGGGCTACGGCGATCGAAATTCCCGAGCGCGGCTTGTTCGGGCTGTTTTTCTCGGGGGTTGGCAACTGCTCGGATGCCAATTTCCGAGATGCCGGACTCGCGATTGCGGCGCTCAACATGTGGGTCATCGATTACATGTCGAACCAGCCATTCATCAAGCGCGATGATGTGGTCGTCGTCGGTCAATCAGGTGGCGGCTGGGGCGCGATCGCACTTGCCAGTCAGAATCCGACCTCGGTTCGGGCGATCATCGGCTTCGAGGCCGGCCGCGGCGGTCACTACAATGGCAAACCCAACAATAATTGCGCGCCGGATCATCTGGTCGAGACAGTAGCTCAGTTCGGACGAACGGCGCGGATACCAATGCTATGGATCTATACGCACAACGACAGCTATTTCGGGCCGGATCTTTCGATGCGATTGGCGTCGGCTTTTCGGGCTGCCGGCGGCGACGTTGAGTATCATCTGCTAACGGATTTCGGAGAGGACGGCCATTTTTTCATTGACTCAGCCGACGCTGTTCGAATCTGGGCGCCCCTGGTCAGCGAATTCCTCAGGAGACACCGATGAGAAGTTCTGGCGCACGCTACAATTTGGTGAGCGGTCGATCGGTCGCAGCCATTCTGACTGCGCTGTGTAGCTCGCTGGCGACGACCGTTTCAAGCGGCCAACAAGTCATACCGTTTGGCGATGTACCAGCAACGCCCGATTTCACCGAACAGGAGATCGCGGCGCGCGGGCAGCAGCAGGCTCGCGACCTTACGTTCTCTGACTGGACAAAATTGTGCTTCAAGGGCGTGCAGGACGCCGACACGAAAATGGTCTGCCGTACATCCATCAACGGCAAGTGGGACACCGGTCAGATCGTCCTCAAGGTCGATCTGATCGAACGAGAAGATACCGCTGTTACGAGGCTGCAGATTTTCATTCCGCCGGGATCCTACCTGCAGCCAGGCATGAAGCTAACCGTCGACAAGAACAGCTCGATGAACATTCCCTATACCATTTGCGTTGCCAATGGATGCGTGGCTGCGTCGATTGCCGACCCGAGCTTTGTCCGTGCATTGGAGTCGGGCCGAATGCTTTCCCTCGAGGGAGTCAATGCAAACGTCGTTACCGCTATTACTTTGCTGCCACTCGACGGCTTTGCCAAAGCCCATCAGGGTCCGCCCGCGCAAATTTTCGAGCAAAAGCTGGAAGGGAAGTGGGAGCAACCGACCAACGAAGAAGCGCGAAAATCCAAGTAAGAGGTCCTCAGGCCCCCACTCCCGTTTGCATTTTGGCCGTCCGGAGCTCTGGGAGGGCCGCCTGGCGGCCCTTTTGGTTTCCAGGGATGTACTCACAAAGGCGCAGATGTCGGCTTGTGGGGATAGGCTGAAATTTTCTGCTCAATCGGTGCATTACCGGCTTTGACCCTTACACGGCCAATCTCGACCATGCACACGGCCAAGACCCAAAGCGTTCGCCAGCCACAACGGAACCGTTTCCTCTTGAGACCCATAGCTTATTACCGGCACTACGGGCCCGCCGCATGGATCGACCCGGTCGTCCTCAGGGCGATAACGATATCGTGGAACAAGATAGTAATCCCAGTAAGGAGTTGTCCTTACCACGGGCACCCTGATGATAGGCCTTTCCCGTGGTTCACGAACGACTTCGGCCTTCTGCGCATGTGCTGCGACACTAAACGTCCCCAGGTTACACAACACCAGGGCCGTTCCGAGAGCGAACGGTACGGTCATTATCCTCATGCCTTGGCCTCCTTGCCACACACAGCCTAGACCCAACTCGGACATCCGGCGACGTTCGACTTCGCGCCGCGGTTGAGGGTATATCGGACATCAAAGGCACCCGATCCGCAACGTCTCATTTTATGAAGACTAGCGGCCCATCTGGCTTGGCGAAGCCGCGCGGCCCTGGGGCGCCTTGCCGCCGACGATCCAGCGCATTGCAGGATCGTGACGAAGACGTTCGGCATCGTTCACATTCTCGTAGCCAGCACATGCGATATGCGATTATCTGGTTTTCGCTGGCAGGCTTGCTGCTGATCGCGTTTGCCATCTCGCTGCGCGGCCGTATGCCTGCCCCTTCTTGATGTCGGCTTCTGGCAGATATTGTTGCAAAAGTCGAAAATCGAACAACCCTAAAAATCTCGAGCAAGTTGATCTTTGGACTTCACTGCCGCTGCGACGCTTTTCAAAGCCACTACGGAGGTCCGTGATCGATTTTGGATGAAACGATCGGCTCCTCACATCGGCGCGCGCAGAACGCATCAGCGACTTTAAGACTTTTCGTTCGCCGCCCCAGAAAGACTTTTGCAACAATATCGGCACCAACCGGATCAACCGGGCCGATCTGACGATGTCCGTTCCTCGGGGTAGACCGGAAGTCGATGGCAGAGTGTCAAAACGGCGCTAATGACCCTGGCTGCGTGAAAACGTGCGCGCACGAAAAGCGCGCAGAATTGATTTCTCTATTGTCCTGTCCCGACAACCGTCGCCAACGCTTTTGTTTTTCAAATTGATTGAAGTCGAGACGAAATTTCCGTTCGCAAATTCAATTTCGGAGTTTTCACGCAGCCAAGA
This sequence comes from uncultured Alphaproteobacteria bacterium, assembly GCA_963786115.1. Lineage (GTDB taxonomy): Bacteria > Pseudomonadota > Alphaproteobacteria > Rhizobiales > Xanthobacteraceae > Bradyrhizobium. The sequence goes on along the minus strand of CAWAYC010000026.1, from coordinate 19,498 downwards.
TCCCGAGCGGACCTCGGTCAGACGCTTGCTTACTCACGCCCTAACCAGTCATGTTGCTGACGCAATTTCTGTCTTAGTCGGTGAGAACTAAGATCATCTGTGCGAGGACCACCTTGGTTCCCACAACGGTTCCGTCGCCAGGATTGGCACGAATCCGCAAAAATTGGATCGAGTTCGTAACGCATCCGCGTTTGCTTGACCATGTTTCGCGGCATCGGGAACCGAACGATCTAGAAAATCAGTCAAGGAGCTATAATGTTGTTTTGCTCGAGCGCCGCAATTTGCGGCGCCGTAGTTGCGCTGGGCGTTTCTGTTCCCGTTGCTCGAAGTGAAAGTGGTGCAGTTCATTCAAGCGCCGTGGTCAATGCCGCATCTGGGGATGCGATCGTAGGCGCAGCATCCACGTACAATCCGTTCCGGCCCGGATGGCGGGAGGGCGGCCCGAACACAGCCTCCGGCGAGCGCTATGATCCCTCTGTCTGGGCGGCTGCTATCAAGACAAGTTTGCGCTGGAAATTTGGTGGGGTCCAATATGGCGCGAGGCCGAAGTATGCCCTCGTTGAGGCTGTAGGCAAGAAGGTCATCGTCAAGATAAATGACGTGGGGCCACTAACCCCTGGCCGAGTCATTGACCTCAATGAGCGGGCGATGCGCCATTTCGATCCAAGCCTTCAGCTCGGGGTAATTTATGGCGTAAGAGTTAGGCCGCTTTCCGGCGACTATTGGATCCCCGGACCGGTTGCCTGAACATCGCACGCGAAAGAAGTCGAGCACGGCCCTCCTGGACCGTGGGAACGCCTCGATGACCTCCGCGCCGCTAATCTTTGAGGCGAAGCCACTTTTGGCGGCAAGGCGCCGGCCGGTGCAATTTGCGTTGCCATCAGTTCTGAAATGTAGAGAAGCGCCTGAGCGGGCTGAAGCATTCGCAACTTCATTCTCTTTCTGTGGGAGGCGAAATCCGAACAACGGAGTTGATCTGGGAGCGGGTTCAGTAAGCGTCATCGTCGCTTCTGCTGTTGGCACTTTTCGAACATGCCGAAGCAGTCGTCTCAGACGCTGGCTGAGGTCCGACTTCAGCGGGTCTCCGCCAACTTCACCGTGGAGATGGGCCACTTGCCGTCGTGGCCCCTGATTGAAATTCGCAGGCCGTGCAATTCATCAAGCCAAACCGTTTCCACTGTCCCCGCCTTGCCATCCGTGAGCGTCACGGCCGTGCCGACAAGTTCGGCCTGAACGTCCTCGAACTCGCCGAGGATCGTGGTCGCGCGGACCATCACAGTTAGCATCGGTATGACCGGCTTGAGAAGCTAAGCGAATGCGCTGTCTGAATATCAAAGACGCGCAAGTCGTGGCCACCCTAGGGCAATTGGGTGTTCCGGCCGAACCACGCGAAACGGTTCAATCTGGAAAGTGACCTCATTTGCGGTGTGGGCGGGGGCGTTAGCAACTTCCGCATTCGGCACATCGCGACATTTCACTGCGTTGCAGAATTTGGTCGCTATCGGGGGCATAGCGGACATCGACCAAGCCGCACCATCAAGCTCGATTTATGCGTACGCGCCCTGGTCACATTTGCGCGCGGAACGGGGGCGCATCGCGACAAGTCTAACTGTCTCGCCGGTTGTAACGCACTAAACGTCGACAGATAGCGAACGCGGCGTGCGGAGAGCCAAGGCTCTCCGCCCCCTACTCCGCCGCCGCTTCCCGCACATACCTTGCCGTGGGCGTCCGCATCGTCACCAGTTCTTCCGCTGCCGTCGGATGCAACGCAAAGGTCGCGTCGAAATCGGCCTTCGTCGCCTTCATCTTCACGGCGATGGCGACGGCCTGGATGATTTCGGCGGCGGTGTCGCCGACGATGTGGCAGCCGACCACGCGGTCGGAGGCGCCGTCGACCACGAGCTTCATCAGGATGCGGGTGTCGCGGCCGGACATGGTCGATTTGATCGGCCGGAACGCGGTCTTGTAGATGTCGACGTGGGAGAACTGCGCGCGCGCTTCGGCCTCCGTCAAGCCGACGGTGCCGACTTCCGGCTGCGAGAACACCGCGGTCGGGATCGTGGCATGGTCGACCTGCACCGGCCGCTTGCCGAACACGGTATCGGCAAACGCATGGCCCTCGCGGATCGCCACCGGCGTCAGGTTGATGCGGTGGGTGACGTCGCCGATCGCGTAGATGTTCGGCGTCGACGTCTTGGACCAGGCATCGACGGCGACGCCGCCGTTCTTCGGATTAATCTCGACGCCGGCATTCTGAAGGCCGAGACCGGCGACATTGGGGTGCCGTCCGATCGCAAACATCACCTTCTCCGAGGCAATGCTCGACCCGTTCGACAGATGCGTGACGAATTCCTCGGCCTTCCTCTCGACCTTCTCGACCTCCGTAATCGTGCATCCCGTGAGGATGGTGATACCCTGCTTCTCCATCTCGGCGCGCACGTGGACGCGGACGTCCTCGTCGAAACCGCGCAAGATGTTTTCGCCGCGATAGACCACGGTGACATCGGAGCCGAAGCCGGCGAAGATGCAGGCGAACTCCAGCGCGATATAGCCGCCGCCCTGGATCACGATGCGCTTCGGCAGTTCGGTGAGGTGAAAGGCCTCGTCGGAGGAAATCACGTGCTCGATGCCCGGGATTTCCGGCCCGTGATTGGGCCGGCCGCCGGTGGCGATCAGCACATATTTCGCCTTTACAGCCTCGCCGGTCGCGAGCCGAACCGTGTGGGCGTCTTCCAGCACCGCACGGGTCTTGACGATGTGCCCGCCCGCCTTCTCGACATTGGTGGTGTAGATGCCCTCGAGGCGGGCGATCTCCTTGTCCTTGTTGGCGACCAGCGTCGGCCAGTCGAACGAGACCTGTCCGATCGACCAGCCAAAGCCGGCGGCGTCCTCGATCTCGTCCCGGATGTGCGAGCCGATAACGAACAGCTTTTTCGGCACGCAGCCCCGGATGACGCAGGTGCCGCCCATCCGGTACTCTTCGGCCACCATGACCCTGGCGCCATGGCCGGCGGCGATGCGGGCGGCGCGAACCCCGCCCGAACCGCCTCCAATGACGAACAGATCGACGTCGAACTCAGCCATATCGCCCCGCCCTGAGGAAGGATTGAGGATCAGATTTCCTTGCCGCGCTTCTTCATCTCGGCCCGGAACTGGCCGTTGACGGTCTCGGCAAACACCTGCGCCCATTGGTTCATATAGGACATGCTGAACTGGATTGCCCGGGGTTCGGTCGCTAGCAGCTTCTGGCCGAGCGGCGACTTGTAGAAGGTGACGAGGTCCTTCAGCTCCTGCTCGGTGAACTCGTTGGCGTAGATCTTGGCCATGCCTTCGCCGATTTCCTTCTCGCGGCCGGCGAGGTTCTTGGCCACGATCAGGGCGACTTCGTTGAGATCCTTTTGATAGTTCAGGTTGCTTTGCATCAACGTGTTCTTGGTCTGCTCGACGAGATTGGGAACGGCGTTGGCGTACATCGCGCTCGCGTTCTTCATCGCCAGGATTTCCTTGGCTGCGGCAATCGCCGCCGGCGTAGCCTCCTTCAGCGTCGGGGCCGGTGCCGCGGGAGCCTTTGGCTGCTGCGCGACGGCCGGGCCAATCAGAGCCAGCCCCAATGCCAGACCGGCAGCCGACAAGAACGTTGAAAACTTCGTCATTCGAATTCTCCCAAGATTGCGACCTGGAGCCTGATGACTTTCGTCACCACACTCTATTCTTTGGTTTGAGCATGATCTTTCCGGATCATGCTTATCCTTTGTTTGAGCGTGATCTTTCGGAAAACCGGTATCCACTTTTCCGGATCATGCTCTGCGTTCAACAACGCGAATTCCCTGCGCGCTCGCCAGGATGGCCGTGCGGGCAAGGCCAATGAACAAGCCATGCTCGACGACGCCCGGAATCACACTCAACAGGCCGGCCAGGCGCGGCGCATCTCCTATTCGCCCAAGATGGGCATCGACGATCCAGTGGCCGCCATCGGTGACAAAAACGTGGCCGTCCTTGCCCTCGCGGACCACCATTTGCCCGGAAACGCCGCTTTCCGCAAACGCCCTCACGATCGCGGCCTGCGTCGCCGCAAGCCCGAACGGAATCACTTCCACAGGTAGTGGGAAGCGGCCGAGGACATCGACCCATTTGGTGTCGTCTGCGATCACGATCATGCGATCCGACGCGGCCGCCACGATCTTTTCCCGCAACAGTGCGCCGCCGCCGCCCTTGATCAGATTGAGCGCGGGATCGACCTCGTCGGCGCCGTCGACCGTCAGGTCGAGGTGGTCGATCTCGTCGAGCGTGGTCAGGGGAATTCCGCACTGCACCGCCTGGGCGCGGGTCGCTTCCGACGTCGGGACGCCGATGACCTTCATGCCGGCACGGACCTTTTCGCCGAGCAGATCGACGAAATGCTTCGCGGTCGAACCGGTGCCGAGCCCGAGCTTCATGCCGTCACGAACTTCTTCAAGTGCGCGTGCCGCCGCCTGGCGTTTCAATGCGTCCATATTCACGTTCCGACGATGCCCCCCGGAGATTGGCCCCGGCCCGCTTTTCGCGCGGTCCGGCCGGCGCATGTCTAGCGTCGTTTGGCCGGCAGGAACAGCGCCATCAGGCGGCCGGCCCCGTCAATCCGGTCGTTCGGTACCCATCATCTGCACTTGCGCGACGGCGGCGAGACCGATAGCGAGGGGGCGATGAGCCCTCCCCGCACTGTCGTATTCGATCTCGACGGCACGCTGATCGATACCGCGCCCGACCTGATCAACGCCCTGAACCATGTGCTGGCCCGCGAAGGCCTGCCGCCGGTGCCGCTGCAATCCGCGCGCTCCATGATTGGCGCCGGCGCCCGCAAGCTGATCGAGCGCGGCCTGGAACTCGAGGGGCGCGTCGCCAGCCTCGAGGACATCAGCCGTCTCACCAGCGATTTCATCGATTACTACGCGGCCCACATCGCCGACGCCTCCCGTCCGTTCGACGGGCTGGAAGGCGCGCTCGACGAGCTGCAGGCGCAGGGATTTCAGTTCGCGGTGTGCACCAACAAGCTGGAGTGGCTGTCGAAACTGCTGCTCGACCAGCTCGGCCTCAGTCCGCGGTTTTCCGCGATCTGCGGCGCCGATACCTTCGGGGTGTCCAAACCCGACCCGACGATCCTGCGGGAGACGGTCGCCCGCGCCGGCGGACACCTTTCGGCGGCGATCATGGTCGGCGATGCCGGGCCGGATGTCGGGGTCGCCCGGCGCGCGGGCATTCCCGTGATCGGGGTCGAATTTGGCTATACCGATGTTCCCATCGCGGAACTCAAGCCCGACCGGCTGATCGGCCACATGCGCGACCTGCCGGGCGCAGTGGCGAGTCTGATGAAGGCCGCGAACATCTCGTAAAACATCAATATACGTCAATAAATGATTGATATAATTGATATATCGATAGTTAATCAATTTTCTGCGGGCCAACCATGCGGTCGCACCTCCGTTTCGACGCACCTATGGTCCCGCCGGGGATTGCGGTAGCTCGTCGCAGTCGAGTGATTGTCATGCATCGTGTCATCGTGATTGCCGAAGGTGCGCAAGCCGATGCGGCCGAAAAAGCCAAAGCCCCAGGCTGCCGCACCGGCAGCGCCTGCCGGAGGCTCCCCCTTCCCCGATCCGAACGCACCGCCGCCGCCAACCCGCTGATTTGACTGCACTGCATCCAACGGAGAACGTTGTGATGAGCTGGCAAGGTGCCTACATTGTGCTAGCGGAGAGCTTCGTCGCAGCTCCGCCAAGCGGGCTAGCAAGGCGTTTGAATGAGCGGATCCACGTTGAGTTCAGCTGAACCATTGTTCCGTCCGATGACCGACCCGTTCGGGCGGACGATCCGCTACTTGCGCGTCTCGGTCACAGACCGCTGCGACCTGCGCTGCTTCTACTGCATGTCCGAGGACATGACGTTTCTACCCAAGGCGGATCTGTTGTCGCTGGAAGAGCTCGACCGCCTCTGCTCCGCCTTTGTCGCCAAGGGCGTGCGCAAGATACGGCTGACCGGCGGCGAACCGCTGGTCCGCCGCAACGTGATGTCGCTGGTGCGATCGCTGTCGCGGCATCTCGGAACTGCTGCCCTCGACGAACTGACGCTGACCACCAACGGCTCGCAACTGGCGCGCTTCGCCACCGAGCTCGCCGATTGCGGCGTGCGCCGCATCAACGTTTCGCTTGATACGCTCGATGCGCAAAAATTCCGGGCGATCACCCGCTGGGGCGACATCGACAAGGTGCTGGCCGGCATCGAAGCCGCGCGGGCCGCAGGCCTTGCCGTGAAGATCAACGCGGTGGCGCTGAAGAACGTGAACGAGGACGAAATCCCCGCCCTGATGCAATGGGCGCACGGCAAGGGCATGGCGCTGACGCTGATCGAGGTGATGCCGATGGGCGACATCGGCGAAGGACGTATCGATCAATACGTGCCGCTGTCGCTTCTGCGCGCCCGGCTCGAAAAGCAGTACACGCTTACCGATCTCGACGACAATACCGGCGGCCCCGCCCGCTATGTCGCCGTCAGCGAGACCGGCGGCAAGCTCGGCTTCATCACGCCGATGACCCATAATTTCTGCGAATCCTGCAACCGGGTGCGGATCACCTGCACCGGCACGCTGCACACCTGCCTCGGCCACGAGGATGCCTCCGATCTGCGCAAGCCGCTTGCGTGCTTCCGCCGACAACGAGCTGCTCGCGGCCGCGATCGACCGCGCCATCGGACTGAAGCCGAAGGGGCACGATTTCATCATCGACCGCCGGCACAACCGCCCGAGCGTCAGCCGCCACATGAGCGTCACCGGCGGCTAGGCCTGCGGCGGCGGGCTTATAGGGGGACTAATATTCCCCTTCAATATCAACAAACTTCCAATTGACGATTGCCTCGCCCGCTGGTTTTGTGCGGCGGCTTCATGCTAGCTCGGCTGGATAGGCCACTCGTGCCTTTGAGGGCGCGGTCAAGACTGCAGGGGCTTTCAGGCGAGGAGGATTATCGTTGCAATCGCTCTTGAAATTGAGCCGTGGGATAGACGCGTTCACACGTTGGACGGGCAAGCGGCTGGCGTGGCTGATCCTGGTCGCCGTGATCGTTTCGGCGGTCAACGCCATCGTCCGCAAGGCCTTCGACACCTCTTCCAACTCCTGGCTCGAGCTGCAGTGGGTGCTGTTCAGCGTCGTCTTCCTGCTGTGCTCGCCATGGACGTTGCTCGACAACGAACACATCCGGATCGACATCGTCAACCAAGCGCTTCCGAAGACCGTTCGCAACATCATCGACGTCGTCGGTCACGTGTTCTTCCTGATGCCGCTGTGCGTCGTCATGATCATCACCGGCGGCCCGTTCTTCATGCGCTCCTACGAGATCGGCGAGCAATCGGGCAACGCTGGCGGCCTGCCGCAATGGCCAACCAAGTCGCTGATCATCATCGCCTTCGCGTTCCTGCTTGTTCAGGGCGTCTCCGAATTGATCAAGCGCATCGCGGTGATGCAGGGACTTATTCCGGATCCGCACGCAGCGCAGGTGAACACGATCGAGGCCGAGGTCGAGCAACTCGTCGAAGCGATCGAAAAACGCTGATCGTCAGGCGCGATCGCAGGGGGACTGGATGACTGCTTTTCTTATCGCGAACATGGCGCCGATCATGTTCGCCTCGCTGGTGATCGTGCTGCTGCTCGGCTACCCGGCCGCATTCTCGCTCGGCGCCGTCGGATTGATCTTCGCCCTGGTCGGCATTCAGCTCGGCGAGTTCCGCCCCGACTTCCTGCAGGCGCTTCCCGAACGCGTCTACGGCGTGATGAACAACGACACGCTGCTGGCGATTCCGTTCTTCACCTTCATGGGACTGGTGCTGGAACGCTCCGGCATGGCGGAGGATCTGCTCGACACCATCGGGCAATTGTTCGGCACCATCCGCGGCGGCCTCGCCTACGCGGTGGTGTTCGTCGGCGCGCTGCTGGCCGCGACGACCGGCGTGGTCGCCGCCTCCGTGATCTCGATGGGCCTGATCTCGCTGCCGATCATGCTGCGCTACGGCTACGACCGCCGCATGGCGACCGGCATCATCGCGGCCTCCGGCACGCTGGCGCAGATCATTCCGCCCTCGCTGGTGCTGATCGTGATGGCCGACCAGCTCGGCAAGTCGGTCGGCGACATGTACGAAGGCGCCTTCGTTCCGGGCCTCGTGCTCGCCGGCCTCTACGCCGGATATGCCTTCCTGGTCACGCTGATATTCCCCAAGGCGGCGCCCGGCCTGCCGCCGGAAGCGATCGGCTTCCGCGAGAAGGATGGCAGCCGCGGATTATGGTCGCTCGGCGCGCTGTTCATCGCCAGCTGCGTATTCGGCTGGTTCATGATGCGGAACTCGGATACCCACGGCGCCGATTTCGTCGTGCTCAGCATGTTCAACGGCATCCTGTTCGCGTTCTTCGTGGCGGTCGTGAACTGGGTGATCCACAAGCTGACGGGATTCCGTTTCCTGTCGGCGATGGCGCAGCAAACGACCTTCGTGATGGTGCCGCCGCTGTTCCTGATCTTCCTGGTGCTGGGCACCATCTTCATCGGCATCGCCACCCCGACCGAGGGCGGCGCGATGGGTGCCGCCGGCGCGATCATTCTCGGCGCCGCCAAGCGCCGGCTGAGCTGGGACCTGATCCGGCAGGCGACGGAATCGACCGCCAAGCTGTCGGCCTTCGTGGTGTTCATCCTGGTCGGCGCCCGCGTGTTCTCGCTGACCTTCTACGGCGTCAACGGCCACGTCTGGGTCGAGCATCTCCTGACCTCGCTGCCCGGCGGCCAGATCGGCTTCCTGATTTTCGTCAACGCCTTCGTTTTCGTTCTCGCCTTCTTCCTCGACTTCTTCGAGCTCGCGTTCATCGTCATTCCGCTGCTCGGGCCGGCGGCCGAAAAGCTCGGCATCGACCTGATCTGGTTCGGCGTGATCCTCGGCGTCAACATGCAGACCTCGTTCATGCATCCGCCGTTCGGCTTCGCGCTGTTCTATCTGCGCTCGGTGGCGCCGAAGGAATCCTATATCGACCGCGTCACCGGCAAGCGGATGGAGCCGGTCACGACAGGCCAGATCTATTGGGGCGCCATACCGTTCGTCGTGATCCAGATCATCATGGTGCTCCTGGTCATCACCTTCCCGTCGATGGTGATGCACTACAAGGGCGCGGCATCGACGATCGATCCGAACAGCGTCAAGATCGAAATCCCGCAGATCGACATGCCGCCGCTGGACTTCGGCCAGCCGAAGAACTGATGGCAGCTTGACCGCGACAATAAAAAACCCCGGAGCACTGCTCCGGGGTTTTTGCTTTGCCGCTGCGACCGCCGATCAGCTCTGCGAGTGGCGCGCCATGAAATAGTCGTAGCCGACCTCGGCGACCTGGAACCATTGATAGCCGTTGTTCGAGAAAGCCGTCAGCGAGTCATAGACCTTCTTGAAATCGGGATTGCTCGCAGCGACCTCGCCGTGCAGCTCCTTCGCCGCCTTGAAGCAGGCTTCCATGATCGGCGGTGAAAAGGCATGCAGCTTGGCGCCGTTCGCAAGCAGCTTGCGCAGCGCCTGGGGATTGGCCTGATCGTATTTCGCCATCATCCAGTTGTTGGCGTAGTGACCGGCCTGCTCGAGAACGCTCTGATAATATTTCGGCAGCGCGTTCCACTTGTCGATGTTGACGAAGGCCAGCAGCATCGGGCCGCCTTCCCACCATCCGGGATAGTAGTAATGCGGCGCGACCTTGTAGAATCCGAGCCGCTCGTCGTCGTAGGGGCCGACCCATTCCGCGCCATCGATGGTGCCTTTTTCCAGCGCCGGATAGATGTCGCCGCCGGCGATCTGCTGCGGCACGACGCCGAGCTTCTGCAGCACGCGTCCGGCAAAGCCGCCGATGCGGAATTTGAGACCCTTGAGGTCATCGGGCGTGTTGATCTCCTTGCGGAACCAGCCGCCCATCTGGCAGCCGGTGTTGCCGGCGAGCAGCGAGACGCAATTGTATTTCTTGTAGAACTCGTTGAGCAGCTCCCTGCCGCCGCCCAGCATGTACCAGGCCTGGTTGACGCGCATGTTCGGGCCGAAGGGCACCGACGAGCCGAAGGTGAAGGTCGGGTCCTTGCCGAAGTAATAATACGACGCGGTGTGGCCGATCTCGACGGTACCGTTCTGAACGGCGTCCAGCACCTGCAGTCCCGGCACGATCTCGCCGCCGGCGAAGGTCTGAATCTGAAACTTGTTGTCGGTGGCTTCGCCGACCATTTTGGCCATCATCTCGGCGCCGCCATACAGCGTGTCGAGCGATTTCGGCCAGCTGGTCGGCATGCGCCATTTGATTTCGGGCAGCGATTGCGCGATCGCCGGCGCGGCCAGCGTCGCGGCACCGGCGGCGCTTATGCCGGTGACCTTGAGAAAGTCTCGTCGTTTCATTGAATCCTCTCCTGGTGATTGTGTTTTTTGCGCCTTCGTGCCGAGGCTTGCGCTCAACATGAAGCATCCGGTTCGCGATTGCCATCGCGAACTGTCTTTCCAGGACGCAAAAAGCCCGGCCTCGTTAAGAGGCCGGGCTTTCCGGTCTACGACTTAAGGCTAGGAGATCAGCCGCGCGTACGCGAGCGGATCATGAAGCTGTCGAAGGTGTATTCGGCGACCTGCCACCACAAATACTGGTCGGAGCGGTAGGCCTGCATCGCATCGATCGACTTCTTGAAGTCGGGGTTCTTGGCGGAGGTTTCTGCCCACAACTCGTTGGTCGCCTTCAGGCAGGCTTCCAGCACTTCGTTGGTGAAGGGACGGAGCTGCGTGCCGCCGGCGACCAGACGCTTCAGCGCCGCCGGGTTCTGCATGTCGTAGCGCGCGTTCATCCAGGTGTTGGCGTTGGCGGTCGCGTTGGCGAGGATCGCCTGGTAGTTCTTCGGCAGCGCATTCCACTTTTCGAGATTGGCGAATGCGTGCACCATCGGCCCGCCTTCCCAGAAGCCCGGATAGTAGTAGTATTTCGCGACCTTCTGGAAGCCGAGCTTCTCGTCGTCATACGGACCGACCCACTCGGCCGCGTCGATGGTGCCCTTTTCCAGCGCCGGATAGATGTCGCCGCCGGCGAGCTGCTGCGGCACCACGCCGACCTTCTGCAGGACCTGTCCGGCGATGCCGCCGATGCGGAATTTGAGGCCGGAGAGATCGGCAACGGTCTTGATCTCCTTGCGGAACCAGCCGCCCATCTGCGTGCCGGTATTGCCGCAGGGAAAGCCGATCACGCCGAACTTCTTGAAGAACTCGTTGCCGAGTGCCTCGCCGCCGCCCTGGTACCACCAGGAGTTCTGCTGGCGCGCGTTCAGGCCGAAAGGCACCGAAGCATAGATCGCAAAGGTCGGGTCCTTGCCGACGTAGTAATACGCGACGGTGTGGCACATCTCGACGGTGCCGTTGGAAGTCGAATCCAGCGCCTGCAGACCCGGCGCGAGTTCGCCGGCAGCAAACACCTGGATCTGGAATTTGTTGTCAGTCATTTCGGCGACGTATTTCGACAACTGCTCAGCGCCGCCATAGATCGTGTCGAGCGATTTCGGGAAGCTTGAGGTCAAGCGCCATTTGACTTCGGGCATCGACTGCGCGATCGCCGGCGAGGCAACGGCTGTCGCGGCAGCACCGGCCGCGGAAACTTTCAAAAAATCACGACGCTTCATTCAGGCTTCTCCTTAAGGGCGTTTCCCCTATTCCTAAAAGCATCTCCTCCGGCGGGCGAATTCCACGTCATCCGGGGCGCTCTGGCGGGGGCCCTTTAGCACGGATGTTGGCTTTCCGAAAACGCGACAAAGGCATGACTGCACAGATTAAACGAAAGTCGAATACGGACCGGAAAATGCCTCAGGCTGCAGCGATTACGCCCTGGAGCTGGTCGCGGACCCTGGTCCCGATCGCGCGGTAAATCGCCGCGTGCGGGCCATCCGGCTCGCTGTCGACCACCGGAGTGCCCGAATCCGAGGTGGCGCGGATCGACATATGCAGGGGGATCTCGCCGAGAAACGGCACGCCCAGCCGCTCCGCCTCATGCCGCGCACCACCATGGCCGAAAATGTCCGACCGTGTGCCGCAATGCGGGCACTGGAAATAGCTCATGTTCTCGACAATGCCGAGAACCGGGACGTTGACCTTCTTGAACATCGCCAGCCCCCGCCGCGCGTCGATCAGGGAAAGGTCCTGCGGTGTGGAGATGATGACCGCGCCTTTCAGCGGCACATTCTGCGCCAGCGTCAACTGCGCGTCGCCGGTGCCAGGCGGCATGTCGACGACGAGAATATCGAGCGTGCCCCACGCGACATCCCGTAACATCTGGGTGATCGCCGACATCACCATCGGCCCCCGCCAGATCATCGCGGTGTCTTCCGCGACCAGAAAACCGATCGACATGATCGAGAGCCCGAAACGCTGGATCGGGATCATCTTCTTGTCGTCATTGAGCTCGGGCTTGTCGTGAATGCCAGTCAACCGCGGTACCGACGGCCCGTAAATGTCGGCATCGAGCAGGCCGACGCGCAGGCCAAGGTCGCGCAAGCCGAGCGCGAGATTGAGCGCGGTGGTCGATTTGCCGACACCGCCCTTCCCCGACGCCACCGCGATAACCGCGGCAATGCCCGGAATTTCCGCCTGTTTCGACATCGGCGAAGCCGCGCCCTGCGGCGGCCGGTGTGACGCGACCGGCGCAACGCCACCGGTGTGACGATGCGGTGGAGGCGGCGCGGCGGCGCCCGCCTTGCGCTCGGCGGTGAGCGCGATCATGGCAACGCTGACCCCCGGGATCGCGCGCACGGCGGCTTCGGCCTGGGCCCGCACGCTTTCCCACGCGCGCGCCTCCGCGGCATCGACGTTGATCGAGAAGAACACCTTGCCGTCGCTGACCGCGATCGGCGACAGCACGTTGGCGTTGGTCAAGGCGACGCCGCGCGGCGACATCACCTTGGCCAGCTTGTCGAGAACCTGTTGCTGCGTCACGCTCACGGCGCATCTCCTGAAGCCGTTCTGATTTTATCAGAACCGGGTGCGACCCATAGAGCCTAACCGCTCAAAAGGCTACCTCGCTCCGATATCATCCGCACGCTCGGCCGGCGCCGCTCCGGCCCCTTCCCTGGCGGCCTCGTAGTTCAATTCGATCATGACGCCGTTGGGGTCATTGACGAAGATCTGCCAGAGATCGCCGCCTGGAACCTGCCGCTGATCGAATTGCATCCCCCTGGACTTCAGCCGCTCCGCCATGCCGGCAAAGCCGCGGCTCAGGAAGGCAACATGATGGACAACGCCGGAATCCGGCTTTTGTGGCTCATCGGTGCTGGAAATATCGACCAGATGCACCACCGGCTTGCCTTCGCTGTACATCCATGCGCCGGGGAACGCAAAGTTCGGCCGGGCCCCCTTTTCAAGGCCCAGAATATCCTCATAGAACCGGACCGTGTCGGCGAGCTTCCGGGTCCGGATGTTGAAATGATCGAGCACGCCCACGCTGACGCCCATGCAATCCACTCCCTTTTTTGTGAACTTCTTGAGGCACCTATCCTAGCACGAAACGCCGCGTGTCCGCCAAACGAAGCCGTTGCCCTTCCTCGCGCAGGGGTTATGGTGCGGCTCCCTCCAGAACACCGTCCGGCCAGCCCGATGTCGCCGGCGAAACTCCAAGGTAGAGCACATGGCTAAAGTCGCTTTTCTCGGTCTCGGCGTGATGGGTTTTCCCATGGCAGGACACCTGGTGAAAAAAGGTGGCCATGAGGTGACGGTGTACAACCGGACCGCGGCGAAGGCGAAGGAATGGGCCGACAAGTTCGGCGGGCGCACGGCTCCGACCCCAAAGGCCGCCGCCGAGGGTCAGGATTTCGTGATGTGCTGCGTCGGCAACGACAATGACCTGCGTGCGGTGGCGATCGGCGCCGACGGCGGGTTCGCCGGCATGAAGAAGGGCGCTGTATTCGTCGACCACACCACGGCGTCTGCCGAAGTCGCGCGCGAACTCGACGCCGTCGCCACCAAGGCAGGCTTCAAGTTCGTCGATGCGCCGGTGTCAGGCGGACAGGCCGGCGCCGAGAACGGCGTGCTGACGGTGATGTGCGGCGGCGCGGAAGATGCCTATGCGGCAGCCGAACCTGTCATCGCGGCCTATGCGCGGATGTGCAAGCGGCTCGGCCCGGCGGGCTCGGGCCAATTGACCAAGATGGTCAACCAGATCTGTATCGCGGGCCTCGTCCAGGGTCTTTCGGAGGGCATCCATTTTGCGAAGAAATCCGGGCTCGACGTCGCCGCCGTGATCGACACGATCTCGAAAGGCGCGGCGCAATCCTGGCAGATGGAGAACCGCTACAAGACCATGAACGACGGCAAGTACGATTTCGGCTTCGCGGTGGAATGGATGCGCAAGGATCTGTCGATCTGCATCGCGGAATCGCGCCGCAACGGGGCGAACCTCCCGGTGACCGCGCTGGTCGATCAGTTCTATTCCGAGGTCGAGAAGATGGGCGGCAAGCGCTGGGACACGTCCAGCCTGCTGGCGCGGCTGGAGCGCTGAGCCGCCCAACGAATAGCTGCGAGCTCTCGACAAGACGAGCATTCGGATCGGCTCAAGGCGGTGCAATTCCGTCTTGGGGTTTCGATCGGGCAGCATGAAGCAAGACAAGCAACCATCGGGGTCGGGGGACTCATTTTGCTGATCGCTCTTATCGCTATCTTCGTGATCGCCTATGCCGCGATCGCGCTGGAACATCCGATCAGGATCAACAAGAGCGCTACCGCCTTGCTGGGCGCAGGCGTGCTGTGGACCATCTATGCGGTCGCCGGCGGCGATCATGCTGCGGTCAGTCAGCAACTCAACGAGTCCGTTTCCTCCACCGCCCAGATCGTGTTCTTCCTGATCGGCGCCATGACGATCGTCGAGGTGATCGACGCGCACAACGGCTTCGAGGTGATCACCTCCGCGATCCGAACCACGAGGCAGGTCATGCTGATGTGGCTGATCGGCTTCGTGACGTTCTTTCTCAGCGCGATCCTCGACAATTTGACGACCACGATCGTGATGGTATCGCTGACCCAGAAGCTGCTGGCCAACCGCAGCGACCGGCTGTTCTTCGCCTCCATCATCGTGATTGCCGCGAATGCGGGCGGCGCCTGGACTGTCATCGGCGACGTGACGACGACGATGCTGTGGATCGGCGGCCAGATTTCGCCGCTCAATATCATGGCGGCAGTATTCCTGCCCTCGCTCGTCAATCTGGTCGTTCCGCTGCTTGCCGTCAGCTATTCGCTGCGCGGCAAGCAGATCGTTCCGCCAATCGCTCAGGAAGGGCAGAAGCGCCATATCGACCTGTTTGAACGCAACCTGATGTTCTATCTCGGGCTCGGCATCCTCATCGCCGTCCCCGCCTTCAAGACAATCACTCACCTGGCGCCCTTCATGGGCATCCTGTTCGGCCTCGGCATTCTCTGGACGGTCGGCGAGATCGTTCACCGCCACAAGGAAGAGGACGTCAGGCGGCCCCTGACGCTGGTTCACGCGCTCACGCGGATCGACATGAGTTCGATCGTGTTCTTCGTCGGCATCCTGCTGGCGGTCGCGGCCCTCGAGCACGCCCGCGTCCTCGAGATGGTCGCCAAATGGCTGGAGGCCACGGTCGGCCGGCAGGACGTGATCGTGATCCTGCTCGGCCTGCTCAGCGCCATCATCGACAACGTGCCGCTGGTGGCGGCGACCATGGGCATGTACAGCCTGGCGCAATATCCGCCCGACAGCTTCCTGTGGGAATTCATCGCCTATTGCGCCGGTACCGGCGGATCGATCCTGATCATCGGCTCCGCCGCCGGCGTCGCCGCCATGGGAATGGAGAAAATCGAGTTCTTCTGGTACGCGCGACGGATCGGCGGGGTCGCCCTATTGGGTTATTTGGGCGGCGCGTTCGTCTACATCCTTCAGTCCCATCTGCTGCATTGACAGCTGCGGCAGTTGTTCGGCCCACCTGGCAACGAACGCGGTCACCCGAAAGGTTAATTTAACCTCCCGTTAACGAAATTCTTTAGCTTTCTAAGTCAGCTCTTAATGATTTGGCGCCACAGATAGACAATGCAAAAGCTCGCGCGGTTCGCGGGCAGGATTTTGTGTTGTTCCATGAGTAACCCCGCAGAAAAGCCCGAAGTTGTCCAGCTTCCGGCCGAACCCCAGGTCGCAGCGCCGGCGAGCAACCGCCGCGCCGCTGCGCAGCGAGTGCGGGAGGCCCGCGATAGGTTAACGTCGACCAGCGGAACCCGCCCGGCGTTCGACACCGAACTGCTCCGCCAATATGCCCAGACCCGGATGTCGGCATCCTATGTCGTCATGCTGCTGGTGGTCGCGACCGGCGTGCTGTTCGGTGTCTGGATGCAGCCGCTGGCGGCGGCGGCCTGGACCATCGGCATGCTCTGCATCCATGCCGCCATCATCCGCAATTGCAGCAAGTTTCTCGCCGAATCCCCTTCCCTTGCCGCGACGCGCAAATGGCGGACGCGGTTTGTGCTGCTCGATCTGCTCTATGGCCTGAGCTGGACCGCGCTCCTGATCCACCCCGCGGGCCTCGACGTTGCCTCGAACGCGCTGATGATGTTCCTGATGCTGCTGGTGATCTCGGTGTCGAGCATGCTGGCGGCCAGCCTTCCGATCGCAGCACTGGCCGCGACCGCCCCGGTCACCGCGGCCATCGCGCTCAATTTCGTGCTCGGCGGCACCTTCGACAATTACGTGCTCGCGTTGCTCGCGATCGCCGCCGAAGCCTACTTCGCGCTGCTCGCCCATCGCCTGCACTCGACAACGCTTGCGACGCTCGAGGCGCGCGCCGAAAAGGACGCGCTGATCGGCGAGCTCGAACAGGCGAAAGCGATTTCCGACGAGGCGCGGCATCGCGCCGAGTCCGCCAACGTCGCCAAGTCGCGCTTCCTGGCACAGATGAGCCACGAACTGCGCACGCCGCTCAACGCGATCCTCGGATTCTCCGAGGTGATGAAGAGCGAGATTTTCGGCGCGCACGCCGTGGCGGTCTACAAGGAGTATTCCGCCGACATCCACAATTCCGGTGTCCACCTGCTCAATCTCATCAACGAGATCCTCGATCTGTCGCGCATCGAAGCCGGCCGCTACGAGCTCAACGAGGAAGCGGTGTCGCTGGTCCATGTCGTGGCCGACTGTCATCATTTGTTGAAGCTGCGCGCCACCAGCCGCGGCATTGCCATTCACGAGGTGTTCGAGCAGGGCATGCCGCGGATCTGGGGCGATGAGCGCGCGATGCGCCAGATCGTGCTCAATCTGTTGTCCAACTCGATCAAGTTCACCCCGCAAGGCGGAGAGATCTGGCTCAAGGCCGGCTGGACCGCTTCCGGCGGGCAATATCTGAGCGTGAAGGACACCGGCTCCGGCATTGCCGAGGACGAAATCCCGATCGTGCTTGCCTCCTTCGGCCAGGGCTCCAACTCGATCAAGTCGGCGGAACAGGGCGCCGGTCTCGGCCTGCCGATCGCGAAGAGCCTGATCGACATGCATGGCGGCACCTTTACGCTGAAATCGAAACTGCGTATCGGAACCGAGGTCATTGTCACCTTCCCGCCGGAACGCGTGATGTCGGCCCTGGCGCCGCTCGCCGAGGAAGCGCCGCCGCTGCAGCCGGAGACCGCGATCCCCGCATCAACCGACGACAAGCGGCGGGTGCGCCACAAACCCATCATGAGCGCGGGGACAGGGTTGTAACCGGCGCCCTTGCGCACGAGACCGAAACCATTTCACTATTCCGGGATGAGCAAAGAAACGCCGTGTATCGCAGTCTGTATGATGGATCCCAAGAGCAAGCTCTGCTTCGGATGCGGACGAACGCTTCCGGAGATCGCGCGCTGGCACAGCATGGCAAGCGAGGAGCGCCTGGCGGTGATGGAATTGTTGCCCGCTCGCATGGCGGAAGCCGGCCTGGCACCGATGGAAGCACGGCCCAAAAGCGCCTGAGGGCGATTTTCGGCGGAGGCGCGCTGTGAACCGCATCATGCTGGTCCTCATCATGCTTACGGCGACCGCCGGCGCGGTGGTGGCCTATGGCGATCCCCAACAGATCGCGCGCGCCAGTGAATCGGTGCAGCACATGCTGTGGCAACGGAGAGAAACCGTAGCACCCGCCGTGCAAATCCCGCGCGGCCAGGGCGGCGAGTTCGCGCTGCGCGCCAAGATCAACGGCGTCACCACGCCGATGGTGATCGATACCGGCGCGACCTCGGTGGTGCTGACCTGGGAGACCGCGAAGGCGATCGGACTGCCGCTCGAAATGCTCGAATACGACGTCGACGTCGAAACTGCCGGCGGTCACACCAAGGCGGCACGGCTGACACTCGATCGTCTTGCCGTCGGCAAACTCGTCGAGAAATCAATTCCGGCGCTGGTGGTGCCGCGCGGGCAGATGAAGACCAACCTGCTCGGAATGAGTTTTCTCGATCGGCTGGAAAGCTGGGGCGTCCGCGCCGACACGCTGATGCTGCACGGCTACCCCAACGTGTCAGGCCGCCATCGTCGCGACCGCACGGCCGTCAACTAGCGCGATCGCATCGCGCAGCACGCTCACGCCCGCGCCCGCCCTGACACCATGCTCGGCGAGATGGCGACGGAAGGCGCGCGCGCCCGGCACGCCGTGAAACGCGCCGACGAAATGCCGCGTCATCGAATGCAGCCGCGTGCCCCGCGCGAGCTGGTCCTCGATATAGGGCATCATGGCTTCGAACACGTCCTTCATCGTCGCGTGCGGCGCCGGTTCACCGAACAGCTCGGGATCGACCGCGAGCAGCCGCCACGGCTCCTGATAGGCCGCCCGGCCCAGCATCACGCCATCGACATGCTCCAGATGTCGCCTGGCCTCGGCGACGCCGGCGATCCCGCCATTGATGATGATGGGCACATCGGGCAGCGCGGCTTTCAACCGATAGACCCTGCCGTAATCGAGCGGCGGGATATCGCGGTTTTCCTTCGGCGACAATCCGTTGAGCCAGGCCTTGCGGGCGTGCACGATCAGCGCGTCGGCGCCTGCCGCGATCACGGCTCGCGCCAGGACGTCGAGCGCGACCTCGGGATCCTGGTCGTCGATGCCGATGCGGCATTTTACGGTCACCGGAATCCGCACCGCGCGCTTCATCGCGGCGACGCCTTGCGCGACGAGCTCCGGCTCGGCCATCAGGCAAGCGCCGAAGCGGCCGTCCTTCACGCGGTCGGACGGGCAACCGACATTGAGATTGATCTCGTCGTAGCCAAAATCCTCGCCGATCCCCGCGGCGGTGGCGAGATCGCGTGGATCTGAACCGCCGAGCTGCAGCGCGACGGGATGCTCGCTCGCATCAAAGCCGAGCAGCCGCGCCCGGTCGCCATGGATGATGGCCCCGGTGGTCAGCATCTCCGTGTACAGAAGCGCACGCCGCGTCATCAGCCGGTGGAAGACGCGGCAATGCCGGTCGGTCCAGTCCATCATGGGGGCA
>CAWAYC010000025.1:0-69832 GCA_963786115.1 uncultured Alphaproteobacteria bacterium | reverse complement strand
CCGATCGGCGCCCGCAAAATGTCGAAGAGCTGCACGCATATGGCGACCATCCGCGACATCACGCCGAGCGCGCTCGGCTGCGAGGAGTGCCTCAAGACCGGCGCGTCCGGGTGCATCTGCGGATCTGCCGCACCTGCGGCCATGTCGGCTGCTGCGATCAGTCGCCGAACCGTCACGCGACCAAGCATTATCGCGCGACTAGCCATCCGATCATCGAGGGCTACGATCCGCCCGAGGGCTGGGGCTGGTGCTATGTCGACGAAGCAACGTTCGATCTCTCCGACCGCATGACGCCGCACAACGGTCCGATCCCGCGTTACTACGACGTCGTACTTGGGCATAGTTAGATTGACGCCGCGCGTGCCGGGTGCGGATGATTGACCGTGGTGGACGAAGAGCTGCGGTGCTTGCGCTCGGCTCAGCAGGCGCCTGCGAACCGCTAGAGTATTGGGAAGCCGGGCGATTAATTACGTCCCGTTCGGCCAGCTTCGTTGCCCACTGATCGCGCGCTCTGTCGCGGCGAACTACGTTCTCCCGCCCCATTGTCGACCGCCATCGTCGAACGGCCCAATCCCCGTCGTTTCCACCAGTGCGACCGTCGCCGGCGCTGGAGCGCGACAAGGTAGCGACTTTCGGCCGGCGCCTTCAAAAACTGCGCCGCCCGGCTCTCGATGATCTCGTCCGCCTTGGTGACGCGCGCCTCGCGATATCTGAGTTCGAGCAGGGAATGGATGAGGAAGGTCTCAACGATCTTGCCCTGCTGGTTCGGGTCCTCGAACATGTGCGCACGCACAGCGCGATCCCGCTTTCGCTCGAGGCTGATGTCCTGCATCACGGCGAGGAAGGCGCTGCTCTCCGAATGGTCGATCAGATAGTCGGTGATCGCCAGGATCGGTCCCTCGTCGTCCGCGACCCGATTGGCGAAAGAAGGCGCCCGCCAGCTCATCGACGGAGTTCAGATCCTGCGCCTCGCTGGTCTGGAGCTTCCACGCCCACGTGAGCGCGAGACCGATAAAACGTTCCGACGCCAGCGCAGTCGAGCGCGAACGGGACGCCTTTAGCCGTCGCGACTTCGCCCCACACGGCGCTGCCGAGCGTGAGAGCGCCGAAGTAGACAGTCGAGGAAAATCGCCAGGCCCCGGCCGCGCACCCATTGCGGCAAAGAGACCTGCGCCGAGACGAAAAAGGTCGTCAGCGCGACGATCGACGCTGCGCCGGAGATGAAGCTGGCGATGAACGCCATGATGGGCTCATCCGCCGCAGCAAGCAGAAACAGCGAGACCACGGTCCCGATCGCGCCAAGTGCGGCCTGCCCGTTCGCGCCGAGCCGCCTCTTCAGCCAGTTTAGAGCGAATGTGGCGACGATTGAGCCGACGCCGACCGCCGCCATCAGCTGGCCGTAGACCTCCGCCCGATCGCCACGACCCTGGCTGCGCGCCACGAGCGGCAGCAAGGCGAGAGACGCGCTGGCGAAAGGAAAAAAGGCGATGGCGCGAATCGAGCGTCGCGCGTCCATTTCGCGGCTGTAGCGAACATAGCGCACGCCGGTCGAGTCATTGCGCTAACCAGGCGCTCGGCCGGCAGAGCTTTGCCTTCGCGGCGTCGCCACCAGATCAAGGCCGCAGCAGGAAAAAGATGCCGACGCAGCAGCCCCAAACGGAACGGCGATGCCGAGCCTGGCGATCGCGTATCCGGCGATCGCTGGACCGATCGCCCGCGCAACATTGTAGCCAACGGTGTCGATCGCAATCGCGCCGTCGAGTTCCGCCGTTCGCACAAGCAGCGAGGTTATGAGGAGCCATGCGGGAGCCGCGAGCGCGCCGCACATGCCCATCAGGAACGAGGTCGTGAGCAGCAAACTGGGGCCCGCCAACCCGCCGAGACCGCCGCCGCGAACGCGACCGAAATCGCCACTGCGAGCGTTTGCGTAACGATCAGGAGCCGGCGCGGTTCCACGACATCGCTCAGGGCTCCGGCCGCAAGGTTAGGAGAAAGAGTGGCAAGGTGGTCGCGACCTGGACTGCGGAAACCAGTCTCGAACTCGGGTTGGACTGGTCATCATCCAGGCCGAACCTGTGTCGAACATCGCCAACCCAATGCTCGAAAGCGAGGTCGCGATCAGGATGACCATGAAGGCCGAATTGCCGAGCAGGCCCCAGCGCGGCTCGGCGCTCGACGGTGACTTCGGGTCGAGGTTCAGTTCGGTTGTCAAGTCATCCGCCCGGCGTCCGGACGTCGTCCGGCCTCGGGATTTGCGTGCCCGCATTGTGCGGCTTTGGCAAGCGCACCGGCCAGGCCGACCTACGCTTACAGGTGCTCCCTGAGGAACGCGCCCGCATGCGCGAGCGCGCGCCGTCCAGGCTCGAGCTGCGCGTTCCAGAGCGGCCACGCATGGATCATATGCGGCCAAATCTCGAGGGTCGTGGAGACGTCGGCTGCGCCGGCGGCGGCGGCGAAACGGACAGCGTCGTCGAGCAAGGTCTCGGCCGAGCCGATTTGGATCAGGGTCGGCGGCAGCCCCTGATCCGCATAGAGAGGCGAAAGGCGCGGGTCTTTCCGGTCCATGTCCGCCGGGACATAGGCCTTGGCCAGGTCCTCCAGGTACCCTTTCTGAATGAGCGGATCGACCGCGCTTCTGCTCGTGAAGTCGCGCCCGACATGGTGAGATCGACCCACGGCGACACCAGCCAGAGACAACCCGGCAGGTCCTCGCCCGCGCGCTTGAGCTCTCCAACCAATGTGAGCGTTAGATTTGCGCCCGCGTTGTCGCCGCCGACGGCGATTTGTTTGGCCGCGTAGCCCTCGCGGCGCAAGCGCCGCCAGACGGTCAGCGCGTCGTCGCGCGCCGCCGGAAAAAGATACTCGGGCGACAAGCGATACTCGGGGGCCAAGGTGCGCAAGTCCCCTGCCCGTCCGGCCTCGGTCACCAGTCGGCGGTGACTGACAACCGAACCGAGCAATAGCCTCCGCCATGGAAGTAGATCAGCAAGCGCGAAGCGTCGGCGGCGGGGACGATCGACCATTCGCCTTTGACCCCGTCGAGATCGACCGGCTCGAGATTGACGTCGTCCGCGACGGGCCAGACCGCCCCGACCTCCTCGATCCGGCGTCGGCGCTCTTCCCAGCCGACCGGCCGCGGCTTGGCGCTTAAGAGCGCGCGAACGGCGTCGATTTCGCTTTGCGACACCCGCTAGCCCCCTGCTTGCCCTGCGCATTCTACGTGAGCGGCTTAGGCGATCAACTGGCGCGCTTCCGCAACCAGGAGATCAATGGACGTCGCGGCGCAGCCCGTCGCGCTCCGGCGCGTCGAGCCCCTATCCCATCCGGGCGGCCATATCTCCGGGGTGACCGATCCGAGGCAGACACCTCGAGGGGAACGTCTCAAAGGAACATTTCTGTCGGCTGGCGGTTGTTGCGGGCGCCTTAGTCAGTGCGCCAGCGAGTAGCCTCCGTGCGCGGCGAGGCGTGCGGAGCGGCGGATGAGCGTGTTCGAGCAATATTCATCGAGTCGACGCTCGACGCCTTGCTTCTCGAAAAGGAGGCGAAGATGCTTAAGTCGCTTGCTTACGCAACCTTGTTCAGTACCGCGCTTGTTGGGTCCAGCGCTTGCGCCACGGACAATCCGCCGGCTCCGGCGAACCCACCGGCACAAACCCACGCGCCTTCGGGCGTCAACTTCGTGACAAGCCAGGACAAGTCGCAGTGGCGCGCGCCGAAATTGATTGGAGTCGGCGTGTCACGGCTCCGACGACAAGCAAATCGGAAAGATCGACGACTTGCTCCTGGATAAGAACGGCTCGGCCCAAACGATCGTGATCGGAGTTGGCGGATTCCTTGGGCTCCGGCAAGAAAGATGTTGCCGTTCCGTTCTCCGCAATGCAATGGCGTGACGGAATGCCGGAAGGTTCCGGCGACCGATGAGCCGACCCCAATGACCGCGACAAGCGGACAACAGTCGCCGCCGATGAAGGAAACGGACCCGGCCGCCGCTGAGGCGAGCCAGGGCTATCCCGACAAGGCAATCCTCAACGTGACCTTCGATGAGCTGAAGGCCGCGCCCGACTTCAAATATGCGTCAAGCACGCTTGCAGATTCCTCTATGCAGCCTGCAGGCGCGGATCAAGCCATGAGAAGAACCACTCCATAATCGGCATTTTGGAGAGGTCGAGAAAAGCTCAGCGCTCCGGACGGTTTAAACTCCGCCGAGCGTTGCGGCTGTTAGTTGATGGACGGGGCGTTCGACTTCGAACGCGCTTTATCGCGGCGAAGCCGGGGTACCGGCCAGCGGGCTGTACTGGCCCAGCGGCTTGAGGATGAACTTCACCACGTCCCTGACCGGTGCCGAGGGGAAAGCCTGCTTGGCGCGCGCGTCGTGGAGGGCCGCAGCCGCCTGCCCGATCACCCTCGCTCGCGGACTCTAAATCGCGCTGATAGAGGTCGCGGATCCACGCGTCGCTTGCGCCGGCCCAGCATCCTTGGCGAACTCGAGCCACATCAGTCCGCGCGCGCGCTGATGCGGCACGCCGTCGCCCATGAACAGCATATGTCCGAGCAAAGCCTGGGACGGCGCATGGCCCTTCTGGGCCGCCACCGCCAACCAGCGAACAGCGGCGATATTGTCCTTGGCGAGACCTCCAGGCCACCAACCGTGTACATGTGGGCGAGATTATATTGCGCGTTGGGATCGCCAGAAGATCGTGGCCGCGTATTGAAACAATTCGTGCGCGCGTTGCGGGTCGGGCCGCACTTCGCTGTTCGGTATGCCATTCAGGCAGTAGACGCCGACCGCGACGAACGCGTTCGAAATTGCGCTGAGATTTCGCCGATCCGGCTGGTCTTCGTCGTAGTCCTCGACCATCTGGTTGAAGTAATGGTACGCCTTCAGGTCATCCCGTTGGACCCCCTGACCGTCCGCATACATCTCGCCAAGTTTCCAGCGCGCGAGATCCTGGCCGCCCTCGGCGGCGTAAGTGAGCGCTGCGGCCGCCGCATCGGCGTCGCCAGCCTTCAATTCGGCGAGGCCCGCGCGCAGGGCCTGACCTGGATCAGTGAAGTTTTTCGGGATCTTCTCTGACGGGTCGGACGTTGAGCCGTCGAAAGCAAAGGCGGGCACCCATCCGAGCGTCATCGACCCGATGATTGCGAAAGCGAAGCGTCGGCAAAACGACGCTTCCTCGACCGTAACTTTCGCACACGCAACCGCCCGCATATCGATACCAATTCGCCATCCGACCGCGCCGCGGTAGCTGAGGGCGCTCGCGACACGGACGACTTTCATCATCTATGATTTCAGGGTGCGGGCGGTTTATGGCGCAATCGCGGCGTCTTCCAGCCGGAATCTCAACTCGCTAGAGTTGCATCGGAGATGTTGCGCAAAAGCCACATTTTGGCGCTTCCATCGCCGCCTCGAATGCGCTCCAGACGCTCGCGCGCGCC
Source organism: uncultured Alphaproteobacteria bacterium (assembly GCA_963786115.1). Lineage (GTDB taxonomy): Bacteria > Pseudomonadota > Alphaproteobacteria > Rhizobiales > Xanthobacteraceae > Bradyrhizobium. Next base: position 64,396 of record CAWAYC010000025.1, on the reverse strand, counting down.
GGTAAGCTTCTAACGAGCCTTGCCTGGAACGTCTCCAGTCTGTCCTGATGTTCGGCGACAATGTCCTCGGGCGCCCGGGCGACGAAGTCGTCGTTTCCGAGTTTGGAGACAACCTTGGCGATTTCGAGCTTCTCCTTTGCGATCTCCCGATCGAGACGCGCCTTTTCCGCGGTGAAGTCGACGACGCCGGCAAGCGGCAGGGCCACCGTCTCACCGCGCACGACCAGGAGCAGCGCCCCGGGCGGGGGCGTCTCGGCGGTGTCAATCGAAGCTCCGCGCGGCGGCCGACGATGCTGTCGCTCCAGGCGCGCGCGCTCCTGGCCGCTCGCTCGCCAGGAGCGACGAGAAAATCAGCGGCGTCTGGGTCGACGGCGCCACCCCCATTTCCCGACCTCACCGAACGCACCTCGGCGATCAGATCAACCACCCACCCGATTTCCGCTTCGACAACCTCGTCGACTTCGAAGCCTTGGGCCGGCCATGGACCAAGCGCGAGGGGGCCTACGCGCTTCGGACCGGCTTCCCCGTGATCGCCCAGAGCTCCTCGGTGAGGAACGGCATGAACGGATGCAGGATCGCGTAGATCATGTCGAGCACATGGGCGATTGTCGCCTGTGTCTCGGCCTTGACCGCCGGGTCGGCGGCCCCCTGCGGCGCAGGCTTCGCCAGTTCGAGATGCCAGTCGCAGAATACACTCCACACAAACCGGTAAGTCGCGTTAGCGGCGTCGTTGAAGCGATAAGCCTGGATCGCGCTCGCCGTTTCGGCGGCCGCCGAGGCGGCCTCGCCCAAAATCCAACGATTGAGCGGTTCGCGCACAGCTGACGGATCGAAACCCTCGGCGCGAAGGCAGCCATTCATTTCAGCGAAACGCGCGGCGTTCCAAAGCTTGGTCGCGAAGTTGCGATAGCCTTCGATCCGGGATTCGCTGAGCTTGATGTCCCTGCCCTGCGCCGCCATCGCCGCGAGCGTGAAGCGCAGCGCGTCCGCGCCGAAACGGTTGATGAGTTCGAGCGGGTCGATGACGTTGCCCTTGGACTTCGACATCTTCGCGCCCTTCTCGTCGCAGACCAGGCGTCACATACACTTCGTGAAACGGCACGTCCCCCATGAAGTTCAGGCCCATCATCATCATCCGCGCGACCCAGAAGAAAATGATGTCGAAGCCGGTGACGAGCACCGTCGGTTGGGTAAAAGCGTTTAAGCTCTGGCGTCTCCTCCAGGCCAAGCCGGCGAATTCGAGAACGGCCACAAAGCCGAGGAGAACCAGGTGTCGAGCACGTCCTCGTCGCGCGTCAGCATTTCGGCCAGCCTTGCGGGATCGCTCGCGAGGGCGTTCGCTTCCGCTTCGCTCAAAGCGCCGCGTTCGACGCCGTCGGCGAGCGCCGCGGCGTAAGCCGCTTCTTCAGTCTCCTCGACAAAGACCGCGCCCCAAGGCGCATACCACGCCGGAATCTGGTGTCCCCACCAGAGCTGGCGAGAAATGCACCACGGCTGGATGTTCTCGAGCCAATCGAAGTAAGTCTTCTCCCAGGCCTTGGGGACGAACTGGGTCTTGCCTTCGCGCACGGCGGCGATCGCCGGCTCGGCGAGCGTCTTGGCGTCGGCATACCATTGGTCCGTAAGCCAGGGCTCGATGACTACGTTCGAGCAGTAGCCGTGCGGCACGGCGTGCGCATGCGGTTCGATCTTCGCCAAAAGGCCGGCGAGCGCCATCATCTCGACGACCCGGCTCCGCGCGACGAAGCGGTCCTGGCCATCGACGGCGGCGATCAGTCGCGCGTGATCGTTGTCGCTCTCCAGCCCCTCGAAGAAGTCGACATTGCCCTTGAGCGTCACTTGCCCCTGTGCGTCGAGGATATTGATCGCTCGCACGCCCTCGGCCTCGTGCCGCTTGCCGACTTCGAAATCGTTGAAGTCGTGCGCCGGCGTGATCTTGACCGCCCCGCCCGTTTCGGGATCCGAATATTCGTCAGCGACAATCGCGATCAGGCGGCCGACCAGCGGCAACCGAACGCGCTTGCCGAACAGATGCTGATAGCGCGGGTCGTCCGGATGCGCCGCGACCGCCGTGTCGCCCAGCATCGTTTCGGGCCTGGTCGTGGCGACGGTGAGCCGTTCGCCGGTCTCTTCACCCTCCAGTCCACGACAGGATATTCGAGGTAGTAGAGATGCCCGTTGGGGTTTTTGGCTAAGACCTTGGCGAGCGCCGCCGCGTCGAGGGGAACGCCCTCGTCACGGGACCACTTGAAAGCGCCCTTGGTTTCGACCAGCACCACTTCGAGGTCCGAGATCGCTGTCTGGAACTTGGGGTCCCAATTGACGAGGCATCTGTCCTTGTAGACGAGCCCCTCGCGATAAAGCTGCACGAACACTTTCGCGACCGCGCGTGACAGGCCTTCGTCGAGCGTAAACCGCTCGCGGCTCCAGTCGCAGGAGGCGCCGAGGCGCTTGAGCTGGGAAACGATTGCTCCCCTAATTCCGCCTTCCACGCCCAGACGTGCTCGACGAACACCTTCGTTCCAAGGCGGTCCGGCTCCTGCCGCTCCATGAGCATGCGTTCGACCACCATTTGCGTAGCGATGCCGGCGTGGTCCACGCCTGGCTGCCACAACACGTCGCGGCCATTCATGCGCCAGTACCGGCACAGAATGTCCTGGAGCGTGTTGTTTGTCATAGCCGTGGCCCATATGAAGATTGCCGGTGACGTTCGGCGGGGGAATGACAACGCAAAACGGTTGCGCTTCCGCCCGGTCGGCGCGACCGGCCCGGAAGGCGCCTGTCTCCTCCCAAAGCGCGGAGGCGCGGCCTTCTGCGGCAGCGAAGTCGAACGATTTGTCCATCATGGATTTTTGGTCTACGATCCGTCGGAGACGCCCTTCAAATGGCGGCCTCTGCCGACGGCGCCGCGCCGGCTACGGACGCCGCAGGCGCAAGCGCCACAAGCGCTATAAAGGCATCGTCGCGGTCGAAGTCAACGCGCGACGCAAGCCGGGAGCCTATTTCCTCCCGCGCGCGATCCTCTGAATTTCATCCCGGACCAGCCGCTCGACCATCGTCGGGAGGTTGTCGTCCAGCCATTCCTTGACCATCGGCCGCAGCATATCGCGCACCATGCTGTCGGCGAGCTCGGCGCTGCGAACCTCAAGATTGGCCGACAAGGCGCCGAAGGACAAAGCGACCGCTTCGTTCGCCTCGGACGACAGCAACGGCTCCGTGCTGGGCTCGACCGCATTGGCTGGGGGCTCGGCTTCGACGGCTTGCGGCCGGCGCCAGACGACCGTCGGTGTGTTCGCGTCTGGGCGCTGGGACAATCCGGAAGTGTCACCGTGCGGCGCCGTAGCATTCTTGGAATAGACGATTTGCGGCGTGGGCGTCGGGGCCGGTTGCGGCGCTCCGGGCGGCGCCGCCTTGGCGGGGTCATCCGCGATAATGTTGCGAATGGAGCAAATCTCCTCCATCGACGGCTCGTGCGCCTTTTGCGCGCGATAAATCGCTTCGAAATCGCGATCGCTGGGATTCGAATTGGTTGAGCTCATCAGACCGCCTTGCTCCAATCCAAGGAGCTTTATCCTATGCGTCTCTTGCGAGGTAGGACCTTCGGCCGACGCGCGGTCAATTCGAGCGGCGCTTTGATACGCTTCGATACACGATCGTTGTCGGGAGCCGCTACCGGTGCGGGCCACGAGCCAAAAGACCTACTGTCCGCTCGGCGTCCTGAGGCCGATCCACTTGCTCACTCTTCACCTGATCGAAATGCACCCGCGGATCGTATTCGGCGACCGCAAGTCCGAGGGTCGGGATGAAGCCGGCCGATCGCCGACAACAACGAGAACGAATCGACGACCTGGTCGTGTTCGGCCTGAACCAGCGTCGTTCGCGCCTGCAATAAAGCCTGTTGGGCGTTGAGCACGTCGAGCGTCGTCCGCTGCCCGACCTTGGCCTCTTCGCGCACGCCGGTCAGCGCCACTCCGTTGGCGGAAACCGACGCGCGGGCTGCGCGCACCACGCCGACCGCAGCTTGGACGTCAGCCCGGCGGCGACGACGGCCTGGCGGACCTGGTTACGCAGAAAATGGTCTGGATTTCCTGTTGGGACAGGCTCTCCTTCGCCTGTCGGGTCGACGCATATTCCGCGCCGCCTTGATATATCGGGATGGTGATCTGGCCCTGGATCTGGCCCGACAGCACTTTAAAACCGGGGATTCCGTTTTAAGTCGTACTGGTTGGTGACCGAGGCGGAGAGCCCGATAGTCGGGTAAAGCGCGCCCTCGGCGATCTTGACCTGCAATTGCGCCGCGTCGACACCGTGCAGAGAGCCACTGATCGCAGGATGCTGATTTGAGATCGATATCGCCTCGGGCAGTGTTTTCGGTATAGGCCTCACGAGCGGCTTCACCGGCGCCAGGCTGGTCGGCTGATCGCCGATGAATTGACGGTAGCGCGCCACCGCGGCCTGCAGGGTCGCCACAGCGCTGAGCGCGGTGCCCTGCCCTTGAGCCAGGCTCGCCTCCGCTTGCGCTACGTCGGTGCGCGTCACCTCGCCGACGGTGAAGCGGTCACGCGTCTCGCGAAGCTGCTCTTTCAACACATCGACGTTGTTGTTGTCGAGGCCGAGAATGGCCGTGTCCTCCAGCACATCCATATAGGCGGTGAGGCCTGAAAGAAGCGTGTTCTGCTCGGTGTTGCGCAATTGCTCCCGGGCGCCGAAAACCTGCAAACTCGGCCTGTCGGATGGAATTGAGCGTCCTACTGCCGTTGAACACGGTCTCGCTAGCTTGAACGCCGTAGCCCCGCGGTTTTTGAGAAAGACCCCTACGCTGCCGGCGGCGGAGTTATTAGCACCAATCTCACTCAGACGTTTGGGCGCGTTCGATGCCTATATTGCCCGTCGCTTCAACGGTCGGCAGATACCCGGCATTCGCCTTCGGCACGCCTTCGTCGGCCACCCGGACTGCGGCGCGCTGCGTGTTGATGTCGGGGCTGGTTAAATAGGCCTTGATGAGGGCGCCACCGATCGTTTCCGCCCGGCCGGGCCGACGCCGATGGTCAGGCCAACTCCCGCCAAGAGAGCCGCGCGCAAGCGGCGACGCGATGTCACGCCGCACCATGCGGCGGACCGCCTCTCAAATGCGCTTGAGCCCCCAAATAACATTCCCGCCTCACGCGCCCTTCGCCGCATCGTAAAGTCAGCGGCCGGCCCTCTCGCCGTCGCTTAACTTGCACGTCCAACGCGAAAATCAAAGACGCGAGCGCGACAGCCAAGACACTTCAACCAAACGCCGCCTCCTGCTCGCTCGCCGAAAGCAGCCAAACCGCCAAGCCTCATACCAAGCCTCATACCAAGCATCATACGCGGAGAAATCCCGGTCGCGCTACGGAACCTGCGCCAGGCTGCCGCATGGGCCCCCCATTTTTCCAGAGAGCGTCGCAAAGATGAGACACTTCGCACACCAAACGACTTCACTAAACAAAGATCCAATGGCTTAGAAGGCGAAGCTCACTCGAGGCTTGAAGCCATCGAGGATCTCCGTCCGGGTTTCGAACAAAGCCCTACGGCTCAGTCCTTCACCGTTTTTTTCGTAGATGACCGCCTGAGACGGCTTCGAGGAGTAGAGTCAACGCCAACGAGGCGTCCTGGGTCGGCCATCAGCGCGATGAGGCTATCGGGATAGAAGCCCAAACGCGCCCTCGACGACGACGAGATCGAAAGGCCCAAGAGCACCCGCCCCGCTATCAAGCGGCCCGACGACCACGGTGACGCTCGCGCGATTGTGAAGTTCACTCTTCGCCGCTTCCGCGGCAGCGGCGTCGGATTCCAGGAGGACGACCTTCGCGCCCATGGAGGCAAGCAGAGCCGCCCCGTAGCCGGAGCCGCCCGCAACATCGAGCACGCGATCGGTAGGAACGACCGTCGCCGCCTGAAACATCCGCGCCAGGACCATGGGGGCCAGCAGGCGGCGAAACTTTGCGTGACGCGCCGGCAGTTCGCGATCAAGATATGCTCGAGACTCATGTTCTGGCGCAACGAAATGCTGCCGTGGCGTCTCGAGGAACGCCACCAGCACAACCTTGTCGACCACCCCTCCGGGGCGGAGCTGGCCGTTGACCATGTGCAAGCGCCGGTCAAGCATCGTTTCGGCGGAAATGTGCGCCCCCTTGGCTCAGACCCGCGATGCGGGACGGTTCACCGCCCCGGACGAAAAATTGTTTTGAGACCTCGCCCCGGAATCAAACCGGGATGCAAGGATTTGCAGTCGCGCACGAGGGCATTTTCTAACCATTGATTTCTGGATTCTGTCCGAGAAACCGTGGGAAAACCCTTGAGAATCAACGGCAAGTCCTTGCGGGCCTAGGCGTTTCACGGCACTGTGCGGCCACGATTGGCGACGAGACGCGCTGGAGCAGATCGCGACTCGAAACCAACAAAGCGGGCTCAAGGACGCGAACTCCTGCGAAGGCGATAAGGCTCGACGAGCGCGCGGTCAAGAGCGCCCCGGCGCCTGCAACGTGTAGCGTTCCCTATGGACGAGGAGGTCACCGGATTCGGCGGGTTGCCGAAGTCGCCTAGCGGTTGGATGCGCCGCGCAGCCCTATCGGTGCGAAGACAATCATGGAGTTCAACACCTGAAAGCGATCGCGTGTCATCCTCGCGATGCTATGGCCTGCTGGACAGTGAGGTGTGATGACCTCGCGCCAAGAAGGACCGCCAAGAGCACCCTTGTTTTCACGCTGCTGAGATCGCTACCGAAGATCCCGCCCGCCCGTATAGGTGGGCGCGACCCGACTTGGTGGAGAGCCCTTGAAGACGAGTATGTCTTCAAGGCCGTGGACGCGCTTGACGTCCAACCCGCGGCCTCGCCCAAACAAAAACTTGACACAGCAGCCTATATCGCTTCAGGTGCCGTAAATCGTTTCATAAGGGAGGAGGCAAGCGGCTCGCGCGCCTCGATGTGTGACCCGCGACAGGTCAATGATCGACGCCTCTCCAATTGTAAATCGGTTCATGGATGCTCGGCTTCCTAAGGAGCCGACAATCAGCGACATCGCGCATCTCGCGCGCGTATCGCTTGGAACCGTCTCCAACGTCCTCAACGGTCGTCAGAGCGTCAGAGAAGATCTGGCGCTGAGGGTGACCGTCGCCGCCAGCAAACTTGGCTACCGACGGAATCTCAACGCCGCCAGTCTGCGATCCAACCAGACGGACACGATCGCCGTCGCCGTGCCCAATTTGGAAAATGCGTTCTTCGCGGAGATTGTTTCGATATTGGAGCATTTGGGCGCAGCTGATCATCGCGCCGTGATGTTTCTAACGACAGGCGAAGACGAAGAACGAGCGCGTCGGCAAATTTACAATCTCATTTCCGGGCAAATCGACGGCTTGATTATTCGTCCGTCCTTCGACTTTCAACCGGTTCTGCCGGAGCTTCGCACTTACGACGTTCCTGTCGTTCTTCTCGATCGCGTGGAGGCAAAAAATCCGCTTCCCACCGTGGCCGTTGACAACCGTCAAGCGGGAAGGCTGGGCGGCGATCACCTGTTCGGAGGCGGGTACAAGAGAGATAGCCTTCTTCGGGCACGCCCACGAGCATTGGATACTCAATCAACGCCGCCGCCAGTTCCTGAGATCGGCCTCGGCCCGCCAAAAAGACTACCTCCGGATCGGAGTATTCTCGTCTCTCGCTTCGGGCTTTCTTGCGGAACTAATCCGCACGTTCCGAGGAAAGTACGGGAGCGTCAGGGTTGATTTCGTCGATGGCGATCCTGAAGATCACCTCGCGGCCGTAAGGCAAACGCGGCTCGATGTAGCCTTCCTCACAGGGACGTCCGAGCGCGCCGCTTGCGAAACGACGGGCTCGAAGTGCCCCGCGGCGCTGCAGACCCCGAGGCGGCTGATCACACGCGCTGATGCGAAATGCAGATCGTTCGCCTCGGTTTTGCGTCAGGCCGCCCGTGCAAGCTCGGAGACGCGCTCCCATGTCGTTGCTTGCATGCTTGGCAGAGCCTGCATCCGTGCCAGCCAGCTTTCGAGATTGGCGTGCGGGGCGCCGAGGACAGACCATTCCGGGGTGGCCGTGAACAATTCGACGGCAGGAGCCAACATCAAGTCCGCAAGTGAAATCGCGTCTCCGGCAAAATAGCGTTGCTCGCCGAGAAGGTGCGCTAGTTCGTTGAAAACCGCGAGCGCCTTTGGCATCGCGGCAGCGATCGCGGCTTCGTCCGGCGTCAGGCCCATCAATCGCGGTCCGATGACGCGATGAAAGACGATGACAGTGCCGACGCCCTGATACAGGTACCAGTCGTTGACGTTCATCACCTGGTCCATTCGCGAGGCGCGCCTCGGATCGGTCGGGGTTAAGGCAGGTTTCGGCAGCACGCGGTCCAGGTAGCGCAGGATCGCTTGGGTCTCGTAGAGGAGAAAGCCGTCATGCTCCAGCACCGGCACGCGGCCGAAAGGGTGCCGCGCCAGATGTTCGGGCGAACGCAGACTACCGGGTGCGACCGGCGCCAGGCCATAGGAAGCCCCCTTCTCTTCCAGCGCAGCAAGCACTGCGCGTCCGAACGGACTGCCCGGCACGGAATGAACGATGAATTCCGACATGGCGATCTCCCTCTTCTGTTTGATCCCTTCAGCCTTTGCTGAGTTCGACTTCCCTGACAAAACGCTCCAGCAGGCCCGGCCAGCCGCCGTCGACATCCTTGCGCATCGAAGCGCCCGCCTCCGCGCCCATGGTTTCGAACCTGTGATGCAGGAGTTCGACCTTCGTTGCCTCCGGCCCGTCGGCAGTAAAGCGCACGTCAACCTCGGATCTCATGGTAATATCCGGTTTCCACTGCGCGTTGATCTGCCATAGCATCACCAGCCGATGCGGCGGTTCCCAGACCGTGATGGTGGCAACGCTAGTCTCCGTGCCGTCATCACTAACTTCGAGCCAGCGCCCGCCGAGCCGTGGCTCCATCAATACTTTCTGAATCGGCCGCTTGCCGACTCCATGGTCATGCGGCCACCATCGCGTCAGCCCGGTCGTAAAGACTTCGAAGGCGTGGTCGATCGGAGCTTTGACGTGAACGGTCTTGCGCACGGGCGTGATGACGATGGTTTCGTTCATTTTGTCCTCTTGGTGAGCTTGTAGGATTTCTCCGCTTCGAGCTTGAACGCATCCAGCGCATCGCTCCAGAAACCGTCGAGCCAGGCGCGCAGTTCGACCAGCCCTTCGCGCCGAACCGAATAAATCCGGCGCACTCCCTCGCTACGCTCCTGGACGAGACCCGCGTCCTTGAGAGCTTTCAGATGTTGCGACACCGCTGGCCGCGAAACCGACAGACCGGCAGCAATCGCGTTGACCGGCCGCGGCCCGCTGCGCAGCCGTTCGAACACCTCGCGCCGGGTCGGATCCGCCAAAACCGCGAGTACATTTCCGTAAGCCATGACTAACGGTAAGCCATGACTAACATGATGTCAAGCTGATGCGCCGCGCGGTGGCGGAAGAGTCCGCACGAACGAAAGCGGCGCCGCTGTTGGCGGCGCCGTCGTCGTCGAACTCGCTGCTGGCGCGCCGAGGCGCGTCTATTCCGACTTGTCGACGTTCCAGAACACCGGCGTCGCCGGGCCGTCGAGCACGCCGGAGAGCGATTTGCGCCAGCCGCTCGGCGCCAAATACTGGCCGAGCGGAATGTAGATCACCTGCTCATAGGCTTGCTTCTGGATGTCGGCGGCAATCTTCTTCTGCTCGTCCGGCGAGGAGGCGCGCGCGAACTTGTCGCGCAGTTCCTCGATCCTGGCGTCTTCCGCCCAGCCGAACCAGCCACCGTTCTTGCCGCGGCCGCCGACCGAGACGTTGACCACGGGATTGGCGACGTCAGGCGCGGCCCAGTTGGTGAAGAACATGTTCCAGCCGCCCTCCTTCGGCGGCTTCTGGCTGGTCCGGCGGGTCACGACCGTCTGCCAATCGGTAGCCTGCAGGTCGACCTTGAAGCCGGCTTCGCGCAACAACTGCGCGACGACGACCGGCTGCGCCTTCAGAATCGTGACGTCGCCGGGCGCCATGACGACGACCGGGGTGCCGTCGTAGCCGGATTCGGCAAGCAGCTTCTTCGCCTCAGCCATGCCGCCGCCCTTGATCAGGGTCTCCGCGCCGACGTCCGTCGCAAGTGGCGTGTCGCACACGAATATCGCGCCGCAGATCTTTTGATATTTGGGATTGCCGACGAGTGCGTCGAGCACGTCCTTCTGGTTCATCGCCAGAAAGGCGGCGCGCCGCACCTTCACGTTATCGAACGGCGGATGAAGGAAGTTCATCCGCCCAAGCGTCTGGAAACCGAACTTGTTCAAAACGTCGATCGTGATGTCCTTGTTCGCCTCCAGGATCGGCAACAATTCGTAGGGAAGGTTTTCCATGAAATCGATGTCGCCGGACTGCAACGCGTTCACCGCGGTCTGGGCGTCCGGCATCGTGATCCATTCGACGCGGTCGACCTTCACCACCTTGCCGCCCGAGGTCCAGTTCGCCGGCTCCTTGCGCGGCACGTAGTCCTTGTTCTTCTCGTAGACCGCTTTCACGCCCGGCTGGAATTCGCCCTGCACGAACTTGAACGGGCCGGAGCCGATCTGCTCGGGGATCGGCTTGTCACCGGGGGTGTCCGCCAGCCGCTTCGGCATCATGAACGGCACCAGCGAGGACGGCTTGCCGATCGAATCCAGCACCAGGCCGTAGGGCTCCTTCAGTTTCAACGTGATGGTCTTGGCGTCGGTGGCTTCCAGGCTGGCGGTGAAATCCATCAGCTTCTGGCCCATGCCGTCGCGCTTGCCCCAGCGCTGCAGGGAAGCCACGCAATCTTCCGCCGTCACCGGCGTGCCGTCATGCCACTTCAAGCCATCGCGCAGCGTGAAGGTGTAGGTAAGCTTGTCGTCCGAGACTTTCCAATCCGCCATCTGCGGCTGGATCTTGAAGCTGGAGTCGGTTGCGAGCAGCGTGTCATAGACCATGTAGCCGTGGTCGCGCGTGATGTAGGCGGTCGTCATGATCGGATCGATCACGCGCAAATCCGAATGCATCACGGCAGTGATGGTCTTGTCCGCAGCAAAAGCCGGCGGTGACAGCGCCGCCGAGAGCCCAAGCACCGATAGGGCCGACGCTATCGTGGTAAATTTCCGACGCGAGATGGCGAACATTCAAATCTCTCCTGACGTGAAACTGGTCAAAGCCGGCTTATTCGTTATGCATGACGTGCGTTATTTAGGCGGACTAACACGCTGTAAGACTTAGATATTCGAGAGTTGCATCAAGCGCGTGGCGCGTCAATCCGGATTTAGGTGAGATCAGACGTACACAAACGAATGAGGCGGCCACCCCCTATTTCGCTTTACAAATCCGCTTCGTGCGATTTTCGTAGACCGCGCGCAGGCGACATCCCTTTGATCGAAAGAAGAGAGATTTTCATGAACCCAGCCAATCTTCCCTTTGATTCCGAGACCATGCTGCAGGGCCTGCGCAGCTGGGTGGAATGCGAAAGCCCGACCTGGGATGCGAACGCGGTCGAACGCATGCTCGACCTCGCCGCGCGCGAGATGGCGATCATGGGTGCGACGATCGAGCGCATCGCCGGGCGGCAGGGCTTTGCCGGCTGCGTCCGCGCCCGATTTCCACATCCGAAATTTGGCGAGCCCGGCATCCTTGTCGCCGGCCATCTCGACACCGTGCATCCCGTCGGCACGATCGAGAAGCTGAAGTGGCGGCGCGAAGGCAACAAGTGCTTCGGCCCCGGCATCTTCGACATGAAGGGCGGCAATTACCTGACGTTGGAGGCAATCCGGCAACTGTCGCGCGCGGCATTTACGACTCCGCTGCCGATCACCGTGCTGTTCACGCCCGACGAGGAAGTCGGCACGCCATCGACCCGAGACATCATCGAAGCCGAAGCGGCGCGCAACAAATATGTGCTGGTGCCGGAGCCCGGCCGCGCCGACAACGGCGTCACCACCGGACGCTACGCGATCGCGCGCTTCAATCTCGAAGCGATCGGCAAGCCGAGCCACGCGGGCGCGACGCTTTCCTCCGGCCGCTCCGCCATCCGCGAAATGGCGCGGCAGATCCTGGCGATCGACGCCATGACGACGGATGACTGCACCTTCTCGGTCGGCATCGTTCATGGCGGCCAATGGGTCAACTGCGTCGCCACCACCTGCAGCGGTGAAGCGCTGAGCATGGCCAAGCGGCAGGCCGATCTTGACCGCGGCGTTGAGCGGATGCTGGCGCTGTCGGGCACGAGCAACGACGTGACGTTCAAGGTCACCCGCGGCGTCACCCGGCCGGTGTGGGAGGCCGATGCCGGCACCATGGCGCTTTATGAAAGGGCTCGCGGCCTGGCGAGGCAGATGGGCCATGAATTGCCCCACAGCAGCGCCGGCGGCGGTTCTGACGGCAATTTCACCGGTGCGATGGGCATCCCTACCCTCGATGGCCTCGGTGTCCGCGGCGCCGACGCGCATACGCTCAACGAGCACATCGAGGTCGACAGCCTCGCCGAGCGCGGCCGGTTGATGGCGGGACTTTTGGCAACGCTGGAGTGACATCCGGGCTTTGACAGACTAGCTGCATCGCAAAAATAACGCCTCCGATGGCACGGGACTTGCTGAACTGCTACGCTGGTGGCCGGAAGTCAGTCCGTGGAGTTCAATCAGGGTTGCCGCACCGCGCATGATCCGGAAACGACGGTTTCCGATACGATCATGCCCAGACAACAACCAACAGAGCGTGATGGCCAGGCCATCGCGCTCTCATGCGATGGAAAAAGATGCTCGGTTATCTGCTTCGCCGTATCCTCGCCGCCATCCCCGTGATGGGCGTGGTGGCGCTGTTTGTGTTTCTACTCTTGCGGCTGACGCCGGGCGACCCCGCCGCGATCCTCGCCGGCGACAACGCAACCCCCGAACAGCTCGAGCGCATCCGCGCCTCGCTCGGTCTGAATGAACCGCTCTACACCCAGTTCTTCACCTGGATCGGAAAACTTCTCCACGGCGATCTCGGCGTGTCCCTGATCTCGAACGTGCCGGTCCTGAAGATGATCGGCCAGCGCATCGAGCCTTCGATCTCGATCGCCCTTTCCACCATTATCCTTTCCGTCCTGGTCGCGGTGCCGCTCGGCGTGATCGCGGCCTGGAAGCACGGAACCTGGATCGACCGCTTCGTGATGGGGCTGTCGGTGCTCGGTTTCTCGGTTCCGGTGTTCGTGATCGGCTATGTGCTGATCCAGATCTTCGCGATCGACCTGCGCTGGGTGCCGGTACAGGGCTTCAAGAGCATTTCGGCGGGCTTCGGGCCGTTCTTCGAGCGCATCATCCTGCCGACCTGCACGCTGTCCTTTATCTATGTCGCGCTGATCGCACGCATGACGCGGGCCTCGATGCTCGATGTTCTCGGCGAGGACTATGTTCGCACCGCGCGCGCCAAGGGCATTGGCGAGGCCGGCGTGCTGCTTCGCCACGCGCTGCGCAACGCCGCGGTGCCGGTCATCACCGTGATCGGAACCGGCTTCGCGCTTTTGATTTCGGGTGTCGTCGTCACCGAGAGCGTATTCAACCTGCCGGGCATCGGCCGCCTCACCGTCGATGCGGTGCTGGCGCGCGACTATCCGGTGATTCAGGCGATGATCCTTCTGACGTCCGGCATCTACGTCGCCGTCAATCTGCTGATCGACCTTGCCTACACCCTGCTCGACCCGAGGATTCGTTACTGATGGCGATCGAAACCCTTCCCGAGCCGTCAATCCCGATCACCACGCCGTTCCGGCCGAGGCTCGGCTTCCTGACGGCTACACCGATCATCGCGGTCGCAACCATCTGCCTCGGCTTGATCATCCTTATTTCGATCCTCGCGCCGCTGCTGGCGCCGCACGACCCCGTGCTGCTGGCGCCTTCGCAGCGCCTGAAGCCCGCGAGCGCGCAGTTCCTGCTCGGCACCGACGCTTATGGCCGCGACCTGCTGTCGCGCGTGATCTATGGCGGTAGGATCTCGTTGTTGATCGGGCTCGGCGCCGCCGTGTTCTCGATCGGCGTCGGACTTGTGATCGGCCTCATCTCCGGCTTCTTCAAATGGGTCGACGCGGTGATGATGCGCATCATGGACGGTCTGATGGCGATGCCGAGCATCCTGCTCGCGATCGCCGTGGTGTCGTTGTCCGGCGCCAGCATCTGGACGGTGCTGATAGCGATCACGATTCCGGAAGTCCCGCGCGTGGCGCGGCTGGTGCGCTCGGTCGTGCTGTCGGCGCGCGAGGAGCCCTATGTGGAAGCCGCGATCTCGGTTGGCTCCAGCCTGCCCAAGATCATGTGGCGGCATTTGATGCCGAACACCATCGCGCCGCTGATCGTGCAAGGCACCTATGTCTGCGCCTCCGCGATCCTCACCGAAGCCATCCTGTCGTTCCTCGGCGCCGGCGTCTCCCCTGAAACCCCGACCTGGGGCAACATCATGGCCGAAGGACGCTCCTATTTTCAGATCAAGCCGTCGCTGATCTTCTGGCCCGGCCTCATGCTGTCGATCGCGATCCTCAGCGTCAACCTGATCGGGGACGCCGCGCGCGACGCGCTCGACCCCCGCATGAAGCAGCGGGAGAGCGGCAAGTGAGCGCGACCAACCCCGGCAACATCATCCTCGACGTCGAAAATCTCGTCGTCGGCCTCGGCAAAAACCCGACGCGGGACCGGATCATCGACAGCCTTTCCCTGCAGGTGCGCGAGGGCGAGACGCTGTGCCTGGTCGGCGAGAGCGGCTCCGGCAAGTCGGTGACGTCGCTGACCGTGATGGGGCTGTTGCAAAAGGGCGCGCTGGTGCCGGCCGGCGGCAGCGTCAAGCTGGTCGGCGAGGAATTGCTTACCGCCAGCGACCGCCGCTTGCGGCAATTGCGCGCCACCCGAATGGCGATGATCTTCCAGGAGCCGATGACGGCCCTCAATCCGGTGGTCCCTGTCGGCCGCCAGATCGACGAGGTGCTGCGCGTCCATACCGATCTCGACGCCCGCGCGCGGCGCCAGAAGATTTTGGCGATGATGGAACAGGTGCGGCTGCCCGACGTCGCGCGCATCTTCGCCTCTTATCCACACCGGCTTTCGGGCGGGCAACGCCAGCGCATCATGATCGCGATGGCGCTGGTGCTCGAGCCGAAACTCCTGATCGCCGACGAGCCGACCACGGCGCTCGATGTCACCACGCAAAAGCAGATTCTCACCCTGATCCGCGACCTGCAGCGCGATCACGGCACCGCGGTGCTGTTCATCACCCACGACATGGGCGTGGTCGCCGAAATCGCCGACCGTGTCTCGGTGATGCGTCACGGGCGGCTGGTCGAGACCGGCACGCTCGATGCCATCCTGCGTGCGCCGACGATGGAATATACCCGCAATTTGTTATCCTCGGTGCCGAGCCTCGTTCCGCGCGCGCCGCGCGTGGAGACGACGGAACCGGTGGTGCTGGAAACCAACGAGCTGGGCAAGGTCTATCGCGAGCGCTCGTTCTTCGGCAAAGCCCGCGAGGTCGCGGCGGCCAAGGACGTCACGCTCACCTTGCGCAAGGGCCGCACGCTCGGCATCGTCGGCGAAAGCGGCTCCGGCAAATCGACGGTGGCTCGCTGCATCGTCCGCCTGATCGATCCGACCTCGGGCGGCGTGCGGCTTGTCGGCCGTGAAATCTCCGGATTGTCGCGGCGTCTCTTGCAGCCGCACCGCAAGAAGATCCAGATCATCTTCCAGGATCCGTACCGCTCGCTCAATCCCCGCATCACGGTCGGCGAAACCATCGCGGAAGGGCCAATCAATTACGGCATGCCGCGCACGGAGGCGCTGGCGAAGGCGCGCGAGTTGCTCGAACTCGTCGACCTGCCGCCGGACGCGATCTCGCGCTTCCCGCACCAGTTCTCCGGCGGCCAGCGCCAGCGCATCGCGATTGCGCGTGCGCTCGCGCTCGACCCCGACGTGCTCGTTGCGGATGAGGCGGTTTCCGCGCTCGACGTCTCGGTGCAGGCGCAGGTGCTCGAGCTGCTGGACGAAATCCAGCAGCGTCTCGGCATCGCGCTGTTGTTCATCACCCACGACCTGCGGGTCGCGGCGCAAATCTGCGACGACGTTGCTGTGATGCAGCATGGCCGGGTCGTGGAACAGGGACCGGCGGCACAGGTGCTGACCAATCCGCAGCAGGCCTATACCCGCGCGCTGCTCGATGCCGCACCGGGCCGCGGCTGGGATTTTGCCAATTTCCGGCCGGTGGCTGTGGCGGCGGAGTAGCCCTCTCCGCCGTCATTCCGGGGCGCGTCGAAGACGCGAACCCGGAATCTCGAGATTCCGGGTTCGATGCTCTGGCATCGCCCCGGAATGACGAAGCATCGAATGCCTTGTCGCGCTGCTCCTCGCGACGAAGCGATGGATCGAAGCCAAATCCTTTCGCCCACGCGGCATGCAAAACGGAATTGCTTCACGGCTTGCGCTCCGCATAACGACGCGCTTATCGTCGCGCGTCCGGACCACTCAGCGAGACTGAATTGATGACCCGCATCGCCGTTGGCGGCTTTCTGCACGAGACCAATACCTTCGCACCGACCAAGGCGACCTATGACGACTTCGTGCATGGCGGCGGCTGGCCGGCGATGGCGCACGGCGCCGATGTGCTCAGGGTGATGCGCAACATCAATGTCGGCCTTGCCGGCTTTGTCGAGGACGCGGAAGCCAATGGCTGGGAGCTGATCCCGACGGTCTCCTCCGGCGCGAGCCCGTCGGCGCATGTGACGAAGGATGCGTTCGAGCGCATCGTGAAAGAGATGGTCGACGGTATCGCAGCGGCGGGCAGGCTCGATGCCATTTATCTCGACCTGCACGGCGCGATGGTCACCGAGCATTTCGACGACGGCGAAGGCGAAATTCTGGCCCGCGTGCGCAAGGTGATCGGCCAGGAGCTGCCGCTGGTCGTCAGCCTCGATCTGCACGCCAATGTCACGCCCGAAATGGTCGAGCATGCGGACGCGCTGATTGCCTATCGCACCTACCCGCACGTCGATATGGCCGACACCGGCCGCGCCGCCGCAAGGCATCTCGCGCTGATGCTGAAGACGAAGCGGCGCTTTGCCAAGGCGTTCCGGCAGCTTCCGTTCCTGATCCCGATCAGCTGGCAATGCACCAACGATCAGCCGACCAAGGGCATCTACGAAAAGCTCGCGGCGCTCGAGAGCGACGCGGTGCCGACGCTGTCCTTTGCCCCGGGATTCCCTGCCGCCGATTTCCGCGATTGCGGACCCAGCGTGTTCGCCTATGGCAGAACGCAAGGAGATGCCGATGCGGCGGCCGACAAGATTGCAGCGCTGGTCGAAAGCCACGAGGACGATTTCGACGGCAAAATCTATTCGCCCGACGAAGGCGTGCGCCATGCGATGCAGCTCGCGACGGCCGCGACAAAGCCGATCATTATCGCCGACACTCAGGACAACCCCGGCGCGGGCGGCGATTCCGATACCACGGGCATGCTGCGCGCGCTGGTGCGCAACAAAGCGAGCCGCGCCGCAACCGGCGTGATCTACGATCCGGAGTCCGCGAGAACCGCACATGTCGCGGGCGTCGGCGCGACCGTGACGCTGGCGCTCGGCGGCAAGTCCGGGATTCCAGGGGACGCGCCGTACAAGGAAACGTTCGTCGTCGAAAAATTGTCGGATGGAAAATTCGTCGCACCCGGCCCCTATTACGGCGGCCGCGACATGGACATGGGTCCGTCGGCGTGCTTGCGGATCGGCGATGTCCGGGTGGTCGTGAGCTCGCACAAGGCGCAGCTCGCCGATCAATCGATGTATCGCTATGTCGGCATTGAACCGACCGAGCAGGCTGTCCTCGTCAACAAGAGCTCGGTGCATTTCCGCGCGGACTTCGAGCCGATTGCAGAGAAGCTCTTGATTTGCGCCGCGCCCGGCGCAATGCCGGCCAATACCGCTGACCTGCCGTGGACGCGGTTGCGCCCGGGCATCCGCATCAAGCCGAACGGCCCCGCCTTCACGCCTCCGACCAAATCACGTTCAACCTCATCCGCAACTGGATAAACACACATGCCAACCATCGACCGCATCGACGGCTTTGCCGATGAACTCACCGCTATCCGCCGCGACCTGCACGCGCATCCGGAGATCGGCTTCGAGGAGGTGCGCACCTCGGGCATTGTTGCCGAGAAGCTGAAGGGATGGGGCATCGAGGTGCATCGCGGGCTCGGCGGTACCGGCGTGGTCGGCGTGCTCAAGGGCAAGGGCGACGGGTCGAAGCGCATCGGGCTGCGCGCCGACATGGACGCGCTGCCGATGGAAGAGAATACCAACCTGAAGTGGCGCTCGACCATTCCCGGCCGCTTCCACGGCTGCGGCCATGACGGCCATACCACCATGCTGCTCGGCACCGCGCGCTATCTCGCCGAGACCAGGAACTTCGACGGTACCGTGCATTTCATCTTCCAGCCGGCCGAAGAAGGCCTCGGCGGCGCCCGCGCCATGATCAAGGACGGGCTGTTCGAAAAATTCCCCTGTGACGAAGTTTACGGACTGCACAATGCGCCGGACCTGAACCACGGCGAGATTGCGATCCTGCCGGGACCGGCGATGGCCGGCGCCGATTTCTTCGATATCACGATCAACGGCTATGGCGCCCATGGCGCGATGCCCGAGCGGTCGAAGGACGCGGTCGTGATCGCGACGACGCTCGCCCAGGCCCTGCAGACCATTGTCAGCCGCAACGTCGATCCCTTGCACGCCGCAGTGCTGTCGATCACCCAGATTCACGCCGGCACCGCCTACAACGTCATTCCCGGCGAGGCAAAACTCTGCGGCACCGTCCGGGCCTTCGACGACGGTATTCGCGCGCTGATCCGCGAACGCATGCGTGCGATCTGCGCCGGCATTGCCAGCACTTTCCAGGTCGAGATCATCGCCGACATTCGCGATACGTTCAGCGTGCTGGTCAACGAGGAAGAACAGTCCAGGGTGGTGGAGGAAGTCGCCCGCACCGTTGTCGACCCGGCAAAGGTCCTCACCCGTTCGCAGCCGAAGATGGGCAGCGAGGATTTTGCCGACATGATGCAGGCGGTGCCCGGCGCCTATTTCTGGATCGGGCATGACGGTTCGGTGCCGGTGCACAATCCCGGCTACTTCCTCGACGACAAGATACTGCCGATCGGCGCCAGCATGTTCGCGCGCATCATCGAAACCCGCCTGCCGGTAGGTGCCCATGCTTAAAACTGAAATCGAGGAAGCCGTCACCTCGCTGCATGACCTCTCCGCCACTGACCTGCTCGCCGGCTATCGCGCCAAGCAGTTCTCGCCCTCGGAAGTGCTGGAAGAGGTCCTGGCGCATATCGCGGCGTGGGAGCCGCATATCAAGGCGCTCTATCTGTTCGATCCCGACGGCGCACGCGCCGTGGCAAAAGCCTCGACTGAACGATGGCAACAGGGCGAGCCGATGGGCACGCTGGACGGCGTGCCGGCCACCATCAAGGACAACGTGGCCACCAAAGGCCAGCCGATGCCGCTCGGCGCGGCGAGCGTCAAGCAGGTACCGGCCGAAAAGGATGCGCCGCCCGCCGCGCGCTTGCGCGAAGCCGGCGCGGTGATATTCGCGAAAACCACCATGCCGGACTACGGTATGTTGTCGTCGGGCCTCTCCTCTTTCCACCCCCTCACCCGCAATCCCTGGAACCTCAGCAAGAACCCCGGCGGCTCCTCTTCGGGCGCGGGTGCCGCGGGCGCGGCCGGCTACGGCCCCCTGCATCTCGGCACCGACATCGGCGGCTCGGTGCGGTTGCCTGCGGCGTGGTGCGGCCTCGTGGGCTTGAAGCCAAGCCTCGGGCGCGTTCCGATCGATCCGCCCTATGTCGGCCGCGTCGCTGGCCCGCTGACCCGCACCGTCGACGATGCCGCGCTGATGATGAGCGTGTTGTCGAGGCCCGACCGGCGCGACAGCATGAGCCTGCCCGCGCACGAGATCAACTGGAAGACGCTGGAGAAATCGCCGCGCAAATTGCGCATCGGATTGATGCTCGATCCCGGCGTCGGCCAGCCGCTGGAAAAACCGGTTCGCGAGGTTGCGGTGAAGGCCGCGAAGGCTTTCGAATCTGCCGGCGCCGTCGTCACCGAAGTCGACGGCATCCTGACACGCGAGATGCTTGAGGGCCTCGACAATTTCTGGCGCGCGCGGATGTGGGATGATCTCTCTAGGCTTTCCCCGCAGGAAAGCACCAAGGTGCTGCCCTATATCTACCAATGGGGGGCGCGAGGCGCCAAGCTCACGGGCGTCGAAGTGATCCGAGGTTTCAACGCGACGATGGCGATCCGCGCCGCCGCGGCAAAACTGTTCTGCGATCTCGACTACGTTATCTCGCCGGTATCGCCAGTGGTGAATTTCCCCGCCGAATTCGCCGCGCCGCTCAACGACCCCGAAAAGCCGTTCGAGCACATCTGCTACACCGTGCCGTGGAACATGTCGGAGAATCCGGCCATTTCGATCAATGGCGGCTACGACCAACACGGCTTTCCGATCGGCGTGCAGATCGTCGGCCGCCGCTTCGACGACATCGGTGTGCTCGGCATGGCCAAGGCGTTCGAGGGCCTGCGGGGTGCACAGAAGCCGTGGCCGTCACCGCCGAACAAGTAACGACCTGCTCGACGCTCTCATGGCCGGGCTTGTCCCGGCCATCCACGTCTTGGTTCCGCAGCCGGAGAGAACAGACGTGGATGCCGGGACAAGCCCGGGCATGACGATCTTCTAAATCAGACGATACAAACAAAGCACAGGAAGGAAATCAAATGGCCTATGAGACCATCAGATACGAAGTCGCCGAGCAAATTCTCACCATCACACTGAACCGGCCGGACAAGCTCAACGCCTTCAACGGCACCATGCAGCAGGAACTGATCGACGCGTTCGACGCCGCCGACAAGGACGACGACATCAGGGCCATCATCGTCACCGGCGCCGGCCGCGGCTTCTGTGCCGGGGCCGATCTTTCCTCCGGCGCCAACACCTTCGACCGCGACGCACGGCGGGGGCCGGTGAAGCGGCTCGCCAGCGGCGCGGTCGACTACAGCGATCCGCAGGTGCGCGATGGCGGCGGTCAGGTGACGCTGCGGATATTCAAGTGTTTGAAGCCTGTGATCGCCGCGGTGAACGGGCCGGCGGTCGGCATCGGCGTCACCATGCAGCTGGCGATGGATATCCGCATTGCCTCTGAGGCTGCGCGGTTCGGCTTCGTGTTCTCCCAGCGCGGCATCGTGCCGGAGGCCGCCTCGAGCTGGTTTTTGCCGCGCATCGTCGGCATCTCGCAGTCGCTGGAATGGTGCTACACCGGCCGCGTGTTCCCGGCGCAGGAGGCGTTGGCCGGCCGTCTCGTCAGCAAGGTGGTGCCGCCCGACGATTTGCTGCCGACGGCGCGCGCGCTGGCAAAGGAGATCGCCGCCAAAACTGCGCCGGTCTCGGTGGCGCTGATCCGGCAGATGATGTGGCGCATGACGGGGGCCGACGATCCGATGGAAGCGCACAAGGTCGACAGCCGCGGCATCTACGCCCGCGGGCGCTCGGAGGACGTCAAGGAAGGCGTGGTGTCGTTTTTGGAAAAGCGTCCGGCGCAGTTCAAGGACAAGGTTTCGGCCGACATGCCCGACTATTTCCCGTGGTGGCAAGAGCGCGAATATAAGTAACTGCGTAGCAGTCATTCCGGGGCGATGCTAAGCATCGAGCCCGGAATGACGATGGCTCAGCGGGTGATGAGCGCAACCCGCCCGATCGCCTTGCGTTCGATCAACAATCGCATCGCTTTCGCATAATCTTCCAGCGGCAGGCGGTGCGAGACGTTGGGGCGGATCTTTCCGGCTTCCGCCCATTCGAGCAGCGCCTTTAGCCTGACTTCGCCGAGCGCGGGATTTTTCCGCACCGCTTCGCCCGCGCGGACGCCGAGCACGCTCGCGCCCTTGATCAGCAGCAGATTGGTGCGGGCGAGGCCAATGCCGCCCGTAAAGCCGATCACCAGCAGGCGCGCGCCCCAGGCGATGCAGCGCATGCTGTTCTCAAAGATCTCGCCGCCGACGGGATCAAACACCACGTCGGCACCGCGCCCGTCGGTGATGCGCTTGACGGCATCGCGGAATGGCTCACGTTCATACAGCACGAGGTGGTCGGCGCCCCTCGCCTTGGCGATTGCGAGCTTCTCCTCGCTGGAAGCCGCCGCGATCACCGTGGCGCCGAGCATCTTGCCCATCTCGACCGCGGCCAGGCCCACGCCGCCGCCGGCACCGTGCACCAGCAGCACTTCGCCCGGCCTCACCTGCCCGCGATCGATCAACGCGTGATACGCCGTGCCGTGGCCGGCGAGGAACGTCGCGCCTTCTGCATAATCGAAGGTCGACGGCAGCGGCGTGAGCTGCGACGGCGTCACCACCGCCTCGTCGCAATAAGCGCCATGTCGCATCTTGACGATGACCTTGTCGCCGATCCCGAAGGCCTCGGCGCCATTGACTTCGACGACGTCGCCGGCCGCTTCCACGCCTGGCGTGAACGGCAACGGCGGCTTGAGCTGATATTCACCCGCCGCCATCAGGATGTCAGGAAAATTGATCCCGGCGGCATGGATAGCGACGCGCACCTGCCCCGGCGCGAGCGGCGCCGAGGCAAAGGTTTCCAGCCGCAGGCGCTCGGGCGGGCCGAGCTCGCGACAGACGACGGACTTCGGCATCAGGCGGCACTCGCCTTGCGGTGGGCCAGCGCCTCGCGGATCAGCGGCAACCGATCATTGCCAAAGTACATATCCGTCTTGTCGACGAAGATGGTCGGCGAGCCGAAACCACCGCGCGCCACGACCTCCTCCGTATTCGCTTTCAGCTGGTCCTTGATCGACTGTTCCGAGATTCCAGCGAAGAACTTTTGCGGATCAACCCCGACGCGCTTGCAGATATCGGTGAGCACCACGTCCTGCGAGATGTCCTTGTCGCCGCCCCAATAGGTCTCGAACACCCCGCGCGCGAACGGCACCATGTCCTTTCCGAGCCAGATACAACCGCGCATCGCCTTGACGCTGTTCACCGGAAACACAGTCGGCGGCATCTTGATCGACAGGCCCGCCGAACGCGCCCAGTCGGCGATATCCTTTTTTGCGTAGCGCGCCTTGAGCGGCACCGGCGTCTCGCGTTGGGCGTAGACCGAGGGGTTGACGGTATTGAAGATGCCGCCAACCAGGATCGGCCGCCAATCGATCTCGACGCCGAACTCCTTTGCGAGCGGCTGGATATTGTGGAAGGCGAGATAGGTCCAGGGACTGGAACAGTCGAAGAAAAATTCGATCATGGCGTTTCCTTTTTGATTGAGACTTGTGTTGTTTCCGCGTCATTGCGAGGAGCGCAGCGACGAAGCAATCCATTCTTTCCCCGGGTGGCGCCATGGATTGCTTGGCGGAGCCTGTCATCGCGCGCGCTTCGCGCAACCCGTCGGCTCACAATGACGACACGGCGAGACTTACCCTTTCCCCACCAGCTCCTTCGCCCGAGCGCCGAACATGTTGCGCCGCGCCTCTTCGTCGAACGGCTCCTTCACGAATTTGCCAATTGCCAGGCCGGCCTGCACCTGCGGCCGGCCGCGCACCTCCGCGTACCAGCGCTTGATGTTCGGATAATCGTCGAGGGTAAAGCCCTGCGCCTTGTGGGTCATGGTCCAGGGAAAGCAGGCGATGTCGGCGATCGAATAATCGCCGGCGACGTAAGCCCCGGTCTTGCCCAATTGCGTATCGAGCACGCGGTAGAGCCGCGCCGCCTCGTCGCGGTAGCGCTCGATGGCATAGGGAAACTTCTCCGCCGCATAGAGCGCGAAATGGCCGTGCTGGCCAAGCATGGGACCAAGCCCGCCCATCTGCCACATCACCCACTGGATCACTCTTGAGCGGGCGCGTATTTCCGTCGGCAGGAAGCGGCCGGTCTTGTCGGCGAGATAGATCAGGATTGCGCCGGTCTCGAACACCGAGAACGGCTCGCCGCCGTCGGCTGGCACGTGGTCGACGATTGCGGGGATCCGGTTGTTCGGGCTGATCGCCAGAAACTCCGGGCGAAATTGCTCGCCGGCACGGATGTTGACTGGAATGACCTTATAGGGGAGCCCGAGTTCCTCCAGCATGATCGAGATTTTCCAGCCGTTCGGCGTCGGCGCGTAATGCAGGTCGATCATGGCATCCCTTGGCTCGCGATTATTCCGCGTCATGGCGACTTTTGTTGTTCTGTACCTCCAGCATAGGACATGGCACACAGGCGCTCAATCAGAACCGGACGGGAGGCTCCCATGCTGTTTCCAACCACGATCGCCGGCTCCCTGCCGAAGCCGGAATGGCTGGCCGAACCCAACACGCTGTGGGCGCCCTGGAAGTCCAGGGGCGACGAACTCGCCCGCGCCAAGCGCGACGCCACCCTGTTGGCGCTGAAGCTGCAGGAGGACGCCGGCGTCGACATCGTCACCGAGGGCGAGCAGGCTCGCCAGCATTTCGTCCACGGATTTCTGGAGGAGGTCGAAGGCATCGATTTCGCCCACAAGGTCGAGATGGGCATCCGAAAGGACCGCTACAAGGCGATGGTGCCGCAGGTGGTGGCGCCGCTGACGCTGAAGGGACGCGTCCATGCCGACGAGGCCCGCGTCGCCCGCACCCACACCGTCCGCAAGCTGAAATTCACCTTGCCCGGGCCGATGACCATCATCGACACCATTGCCGACAAATATTACGGCGACCGCATCAAGATGGCATTCGCCTTCGCCGAATTGCTGAACGAGGAGGCGAAAGCGCTGCAGGCCGACGGCGTCGACATGATCCAGTTCGATGAGCCCGCCTTCAACGTCTACATGGACGAAGTCCAGGACTGGGGCATCAAGGCGCTGGAGCGCGCTGCCGAAGGCCTGACCTGCGCGACCGCCGTGCACATCTGCTACGGCTACGGCATCAAGGCCAATACCGACTGGAAGCAGACGCTGGGCAGCGAGTGGCGGCAGTACGAACAGATTTTCCCGGCCATCGCCAGGAGCCCGATCCAGCAGGTCGCGATCGAGTGCCGCAATTCGCACGTGCCGCTCGATCTGCTCGGGCTGCTGAAGGGCAAGATCGTGCAGGCCGGCGTGATCGATGTCGCCAGCGACACGGTCGAGACGGCGGAAGACGTCGTCCAGGTGATCGACGCGGTGTCGAAATTCGTGCCGAAGAGCAACATCATCGCGACCACCAATTGCGGTATGGCGCCGATGCGGCGGGATATCGCGGAAGCCAAGCTGATGGCGCTCGGCGCCGGCGCGAAGCTGGCGCGGGAGAAGCTGGGGTGAGCGCTTCAATCCGCGCCCATCAACACACGGCACGCTGAGCCCTCTCCCCCCTTGCGGGGGAGAGTTGGAGAGAGGGGTAAGCCACGCGCACCGCCGTTGCGGCTTACCCCTCTCCCTGGCCCTCCCCCGCAAGGGGGGAGGGAACGCATCGCGCGCTCGGATGCAGCACCGGCCGATATCCGGCAGCCATCGCGCGCAGCGTCGATGGCGGCGTCAGCAACATCGCGTTCATGATCACGTGCTCGGACTTGCGATAGCCGGCTGGCGACCAGAGCAATGCCCTTCCTTGCGCGATCAGATAACTTTCAGCACCCTGTTGCACGATCGCTCCATCGGGCAATCGCTCGAGCGGCGCGGGTAGCGGATGCAGCCGCTTCCTGCCGCGATCCAGTCGCTCGCGATGCAGGACCGCGTCGATATCGCGGGCAAGCAGAGAGGAAGCGCCATTGCCCTGCTCCCATGCCGCGCGAAAGCGGTTGGCGTCGTCGCGGCGGCAGTAGAAGCACGGGCGATGGCCGGCGGCGAGCGCGGTGGCCTCGTCGAGGAAGAACAGTTCGGTCCAGCTGCGAGTGCCCATCACCTCGCGCCGGCGTCCCCTAAATTCGCAGACGCATACGAGCCACGCTTGCGAAGCCCAGCGTTTGTTCAGCAGGGTTTTGGTCGCGGGATCATGGATGATGCCGCGATTGCCCGTGAACATGCCGCGTTGCGGCGTCGCGATGATGTCGCCCGTGGGAGTCACGCGGTTTTGCAGCGGCATCTACTTCTCCTTCTCCCCGCACGCGGGGAGAAGGTCGGGATGAGGGGGCTCTCCACACGTCGAATTCGCGGAGAGTCCCCCTCACCCGGATTTTTGCGCAATGCGCAAAATCCGACCTCTCCCCGCAAGCGGGGCGAGGTGAAGAAACCCGTCACGCCGCCCCGTCGCGGATCGGGGGCTGGAACGACAGCGCGGTATCCCAGGGGAAGAATATCCAGGTGTCCTGCGACACTTCGGTAATATAAGTATTGACCAAGGGGCGGCCCTTCGGCTTGGCGTAGACGGTGGCGAAATGCGCATCCGGCAGCATGTTGCGGACCAGCCGCCCTGTCTTGCCGGTATCGACGAGGTCGTCGACGATCAACAGCCCCTTGCCGGTGCCGCCGCCGAGCGCGGCGGTGTCGGCCGAGACGCCCTTCAGGACTTTCAGGTCGCCCTGTTTATTGTGGTCGTAGCTCGCGATGCAGACGGTATCGATGACGCGGACGCCGAGCTCGCGCGCGACGATCGCCGCCGGCACCAATCCGCCGCGGGTGATCGCGATCACCGCCTTGAACGGCCCGACCTCGTTGAGCCGCCAGGTCAGTGCGCGGCAATCCCGGTGAAACTGGTCCCACGAGACCGGAAAGGCCTTGCCCGCCCGCTCCTGCGCACTCAGTTCCGGATGCTCTGCCATCGTTAATCTCCCCTACCTGTTCCGGATCAGCGGGTGACGTTCAGGCGCGCCAGCATTTCCTTCACCGCGCTCATTGCGGCCGCGAGCTTCTCGGGATCGCGCGAGCGGACCACGAGATTGGTGTTCGGTTTCCTGTCCTCGTCCTGGAACGGATAGCTTCCGATGATGGTGTCGGGATGGGCGAGCGCGATTTCCTTCAGGGGCCCGCCGATGTCGCCTTCCCGCGCATTGGCGCGGACCGAGTCCGACAGCATTCGGACGCCCGATTTCAGCTTCGGCGCGACGATGTCCATCATCGCCTGCATGATCGAGGGTATGCCGGCCATCACGATGACATTGCCGAGCTTGAAGCCGGGCGCGAGGATGGTCGCGCTCTGGATCAGTTCGGCACCGTCAGGGATGCGGGCCATCCGCATCCGCGCCTCGTTCAAGTCCTGTTCGCTCCAGCGTTCGCGGAACCGCGCCACCACTTCGGGGTGGTGGTCGATGCCGACGCCGAACGCCTTTGCCACGCTATCGGCGGTGATATCGTCATGGGTCGGCCCGATCCCACCGGTGGTGAAGACGTAGCTGTAGCGATTCCGCAGCGCATTCAGGGCGGCAACGATGTCGGCCTCGTCGTCGGCCACGACGCGCACCTCCTTCAGGTCGATCCCGATATTGGTCAGATATTCGGCGATAAAGCCGATGTTCTTGTCCTTGGTCCGGCCGGACAGGATCTCGTCGCCGATCACCAGTATCCCCGCCGTGACGATCTCGCTCATGACGTCTCCTTAACCTTTCCATCGCGCGCCATTGCCGGCGCAACACCTTGAAGTCACGGGGCTTTGCTGCCGAAATAAGCACCGACCAGCCGGTTTTTCAGGCACTGCCGCCTACCATCCATATCAAATGCCGCCGGCCAATGCATATCGTGCTGGCCCGGCCCTTGCTACCATCCCGTCAAGTCATGCACTGTGGTGTGCATGGCTTCGGGAGACGGTCAGGATTTATGGCAGTCGCGTTCGATGAGATGAACGGGCCCGGCGGCGACCTCCGCCCGGCCTACCAGGAGCTCTCCCGCTGGCTGAAGGAGACGCCGCCCGACGCCCTGGAATATCGCCGCCAGGAAGCGGAGCTCCTGTTCCGCCGGATCGGCATCACCTTCGCGGTCTATGGCGATTCCGAAGCCCAGGAGCGGCTGATCCCCTTCGATGTGATCCCGAGGATCATGTCGGGCAAGGAATGGGCCGTCCTCGAAAGCGGGCTGAGGCAGCGGGTGCGGGCGCTTAACATGTTCCTGCGCGACATCTATCACGGCCGCGACATCCTGCGCGCCAACATCATTCCGGACGATCTGATCTTCCAGAACCCGGTATTCCGCCCGGAGATGAACGGCCAGAGCGTGCCGCACGACGTCTACGTCCACATCGCAGGCATCGACATCGTCCGGGTCGATGCGGAAAACTTCATCGTGCTGGAGGACAATGCGCGAACGCCGTCGGGCGTCTCCTACATGCTGGAAAACCGCGAAATCATGATGCGGCTGTTTCCGGACCTGTTTGCCCGCCACCGCGTCGCGCCGGTGGAACGATATCCCGACGAATTGCTTTCCGCCCTGCGCTCGGTCGCGCCGCTGTCGGCTGCCGTCGAACCGACGGTCGCGCTGATGACGCCCGGCGTCTACAACTCCGCCTATTACGAGCATTCCTTCCTCGCCGACAAGCTGGGCATCGAGCTGGTCGAGGGTCGCGATCTCATCGTGAAGAACGATGAAGTATTCATGCGCACCACCGAGGGCCTGAAGCGCGTCGACGTCATCTACCGCCGCGTCGACGACGACTATCTGGACCCCCTCACCTTCCGGCCGGATTCCGCGCTCGGCGTGCCCGGGCTGATGTCGGCCTATGCGGCCGGCAACATCACGCTCGCCAACGCGGTCGGCACCGGCATCGCCGACGACAAGGCGATCTATTCCTACATGCCGGAGATCGTGAAATTCTATCTCAGCGAAGAGCCGATCCTGAAGAACGTGCCGACCTGGCGCTGCCGCGAGCCGAAGGATCTCTCCTATGTGCTGGACAATTTGAGCGAACTCGTTGTTAAGGAGGTGCACGGGTCCGGCGGCTACGGCATGCTGATCGGACCTGCCGCGACCAAGGCAACCATCGAAGCGTTCCGCGACAAGCTCAAGCGCGAGCCCGAAGGGTTCATCGCCCAGCCGACGCTGGCGCTCTCGACCTGCCCGACCTGTACCGCTTCGGGCCTCGCCCCGCGCCATGTCGATTTACGCCCCTTCGTGCTGACCGGAAGCAAGCACACCACCATCGTGCCGGGCGGCCTGACCCGCGTGGCGCTGAAGGAAGGCTCGCTGGTGGTCAATTCGAGCCAGGGCGGCGGCACCAAGGACACCTGGATTCTGGACGAGTAAGAGAGCGTAACGAACCGCATGCTGTCGCGCACCGCCGAAAACCTGTACTGGCTTGCCCGCTATGTGGAGCGGGCGGAATACCTTGCGCGCACCATCGACGCGACGTTACGCGTCACCGCGCTGCCCGCCGCCTATATCGGCAAGACCAATGAATGGGATTCGGCGCTGTTGACCGCCGGCGTCGGCGCCAGCTTCTACGACGTCTATGAGGAAGCCAACGAACACAACGTCGTCGAATATCTGTCGTTCTCGCCATCGAATCCTTCGTCGATCAAGAATTGCATCGAGGCCGCACGGCTCAATTCGCGCTCGGTACGGACCGCGCTGACCAGCGAGATGTGGGACACCATCAACGGCGCATGGATCGAGCTGCAGGAAGTCTGGGGCAAAGGCACCTCGACGCGGGAGGAACTCGCAAAGTTCCTGCGCTTCGTGCAGGAGACTTCGCTCCGCTTCGACGGTTCGGCCTACCGCACCATGCTGCGCAACGATGCCTACTGGTTCTCGCGGCTCGGACTGCATCTGGAACGCGCCGACAACACCGCGCGCATTCTCGACGTGAAGTATCATGTGCTGCTCCCCGAGGAGGAGCATGTCGGCGGCCCGCTGGACTACTACCAGTGGACTTCGATCCTGCGTTCGGTGTCGGCGCTGACGGCCTATCACTGGGTCTATCGCGAAACGCTAAAGCCGTGGCTGATCGCCGATCTCCTGATCCTCAACGATACGCTGCCGCGCTCGCTGGCGAGCTGCTACGGCAATCTGGTGCTCAATCTCGACCAGATCGGCGTCGCCTATGGCCGCCAGGGCGCCGCCCAGCGCCACGCCCGCGGTATCCGCAACCGGCTTGAACACAGCCATATGGACGATATTTTCCAGCACGGCGTGCACGAATTCATCCAGGAATTCCTTGCGGACAACTCGCGTCTGGGTGAAATCATCACCAAGCAGTATCTGATTTGACGGACTTGAGGTGATATAGTCAAACACCGTCACGGCCGGGCTTGTCCCGGCCATCCACGCCTTGCTTTAGCGAGCGCCAAAAGACGTGGACGCCCGGTACGAGGCCGGGCATGACGTTCATTTTGGCTGAGGTTTGCAACCGCACTCCAACCCTGTCGTACGTCATGCGCCTGCGAATTGCCCATACGACCAGCTATCGCTACGAGCCCCAGGCTTCCGGCGTGATCCAGATCCTGCGGATGACGCCCGGCAACCATGACGGGCAGTACGTCGCGGAATGGCAGATCGACGTCTCCACCGACTCCAGGCTCGCCCAGCATCAGGACGCGTTCGGCAACGTCACGCATGTCTTGACCCACGGGCCGATCGCCGACCTCGCCATCAACGTCGAGGGGCTGATCGAGACCCATGACACCGGCGGCGTGCTTCGTGGCACTGACGAGCGCTTTCCCCCAGGCCTGTTCCTGCGCTCGACTTCGCTGACCGAAGTCAATCCGGCGATGGCGACCTTTGTCCGCGAACTGCGCTCGGAAGCGGGCGACGACGTGCTCGGCTTCCTGCATGGGCTGATGGTGCAGATCTACGAGCACATGACTTTTGACGAGGATCCCACCAACAGCGGAACCTCGGCGGCCGAAGCCTTCGCGCTGAAGCGCGGCGTGTGCCAGGACTATGCGCATATCCTCATCGCCTGCGCCCGCTCCGGCGGTGTTCCGGCGCGGTTCGTCTCCGGGCACTTTTTGCGTTCCGACGGCACGGTGCACCAGGAGGCCGGCCACGCCTGGGCCGAGGCCTTCGTGCCCGGTCTCGGCTGGGTCGGCTTTGACGCCGCCAACGGCATCTGCACGACCGATGCGCACGCCCGCGTCGCCATCGGACTGGATTATCTCGGCGCCGCCCCGGTGCGCGGCACCCGCTATGGCGGCGGCACCGAGACGCTGACGGTCGCGGTCAAGGTCGAGCAGGCCGGACGTCCCGGGCAATGGCAATCGCAGTCGTAGTGATCGCGGCACCGTCATTGCGAGCGCAGCGAAGCAATCCACCCTCCGCTTGTTCGTCGTTCCGGGGCAACACGCAGCGTTGAACCCGGGACCTCGAGATTCCGGGTTCGCGCTAAGCGCGCCCCGGAACGACGGCCTTTCGGCCCTCACTTATCTAGCCACACATCCTCGAACCGCAGATTGTTGTACTGGCTGTTGTCGTGCGGATGAAAATTCTTCACGTAGGGTTGCCAACAATTGCCGGCCGCGCTGTGCAGGATGATCGGCCGCGCGGCGTCCTCGACCAGAAGACGCTCGATGTCCCAGACGATCGTCTTGCGCTTCTCCTTGTCGAGCTCGCGCGACTGCGCCGAAAGCAGCTTGTCGACTTCTGCATTGCAATACTGGGTGTAGTTGCGCTCGGAATTGCAGGAATTGTTTTCGATGAGATTGGCGTCCGGGTCGTCGACGCTGACGCCGGTGACGTTGAGACCGATGGTGTAATCCTTGCGCTGCAGCTTTGCGTACCAGCGCGGCGTATCCAGGATATCCAGCTCGCCTGATATGTAGATTTTCTTGAGCTGGTCGGCCAGGATGACCGCGGGGTCGCGATAGGTCGGCAGATTGCGGGTCTGGATCTTGATAGGCAGCGGCTTGGCGTCGCTGTAGCCGAGTTTCTGCATGATCGCCTGCGCCTCTGCGATATTCTTCCCGGTGTCGGGGCCATAGCCCGTCAATGACGCCAGCATGTCCGCCGGCATGCCCCACTCGCCTTCCGGCTTGGCCAGCATCGCTCCGCCGAGCCGCGCGTGTCCTTCCATTAAAATGGTGTCGAACGCCTTGCGGTCGAGCGCGAGCGACATGGCCTTTCGGATATCCGGATTGTCGAACGGCGGATTGACGCGATTGACCAGCAGATTGATTTGGGTGTTGGTCGCGGTCATTTCGCAGATCGCGTTCGGCGACCGCGCCTTGACGTCCTTCATGAGGGGGACGCTGACGTCGGAGGGAAAGGTGATGTCGTAGTCGCCGGTCGCAAACGCCAGCATCCGCGTGGCGCGGCTGTCGATGGTCCGCACCGTGATCTCGTCGAGATAGGGACGCCCCTTCTTGAAGTAGTCGGGATTTCTTGTCAGGCGGATGGATTCACCGCGCTTGAACTCGACGAATTTGAACGGCCCGGTGCCGACAGGCCTGGTGCGCATCACCTGCTGCGGCACATGGCAGGGGTAGACGGCCGAGAATGCGCTTGCGAGCAGCGCCAGGAGGCCCGGCTGCGGCTCGGTGAGCCCGAAGGTCGCCTCATAGTCGCCGTTGATGCTGACGTCGTTAAGCTTCGTGTACCAGACCTTGCGGGGATTGCGCTTGAAATCCTGGGTATCGGCCTTGCCGATCAGCATGCGCCATGTGCATTGCACGTCTTTCGCCGTGAAGGGCTGGCCGTCATGCCATTTCACACCCTGGCGTAGCTTGAACGTGAGCTTTGTGCTGGTCGAATCCCACGACCAGCTTTCGGCGAGATCCGGTATGACGGTATCGATGGTCTCGTGAACTTTCGCCGGATCGAACACCACGAGGTTGTTGAACACGGCGGCAAACGGCATCACGGACGCGATAGTGGATTCCTCGAGCAGCGACGTCGAGGGCGGATTGTCGTTGTGATAGAGGCGGAGCGTTCCGCCGCTCTTTTGTGCTGACACCGGCGCGGCGGCTGACATCGCGCACAACAGCGCAAAAGACGCGGCAAGTTTTCCTCGCATTTCGGCTCCCGAAATTTTATTCTGTGATGGGCCCGCAGTCGAGCACAAGGCTGATCGTCCTGCAATCATTGCCGACCCATGCTGGCCGACGCCCGCAGCGCAGCACGCAATATTGCGACAAGGAAAGTGCGTGACCTGACGGAGCGCCCGGCTGGACCGTGCTACAAGCCCTGCGGCGTTACAACAGACCGGCGAGGATGCCATGGCGACCGTGAAACTGCTTTCCGACGATGAACTATCGAGCGAGGCGCGCGCCGTCTTCGACGACATTCGCAAGACGCGGCAGTCGGATTTCGTCAATAACTTTTGGCGCGCGCTGGCGCATGATCCGAAGACGCTTCGTCGGACCTGGGAGAGCGTCAAGGAGGTGATGGCGCCCGGCGCCCTGGAGCCCAAGATCAAGGAAATGCTCTACGTGGCCGTTTCAGTTGCCCATGGCTGCAACTATTGCATTCATTCGCACACCGCCGGCGCGCGGGCCAAGGGCATGACCGAAGCCGAATATGCCGAGATGATTGCCATCGTCGGTATGGCTGCGGAGACGAACCGGCTGGTCACCGCACTTGGCGTACCCGTTGACGAGGCGTTCCTGGTCGATGCACCACGAGCTGGACGACAGGATTTGTAAGGTCACGCAAGCCTTGATCGAGCGGCGTACGACCCGTGCTCGAAGGCCGGCTCGCCTCGGCGCGACCTGCTGGCAGGGCGCGATCAAACCTGATGCTCGCAGTTCCGGTAGTTCGGCGCCTCCCCTGCCCCGCGCTCGCTGGCCGTTTCCACCTACCGGGCGTATGCCGCGGCACGGGAATTGGGGTTGGATGCCCCGGTGAAATTGGCTACTAGTTTGGCGCCGACAAACTTGGGCGCGTTCGGGGACCGGGAATGACTTATTGCTGCGGAATTCTGGTGCGAGACGGCCTCGTCATGATCGCGGACACCCGCACCAATGCCGGGCTCGACAACGTTTCGACTTTCCGCAAGCTCCACGTCTTCAGCAAGCCCGGCGAGCGGATCATGGCGATCGCCAGCGCCGGCAATCTCGCGATCAGCCAGTCGGTGCTCTCGACCCTGACCGAGGGCTTGGAAGATCCCCACACCGGCGAGATCGAAACCCTGATGAACGCGCCGACCATGTTCCAGGCTGCCCAACGCATCGGCCGCGCCATCCGCGCCGTGCACGCTACCGAAGGCGACGCCTTGAAGTCGGAAGATGTCTCCTTCGACGTCTCGTTCCTGTTCGGCGGCCAGATCAAGGGCTCGCGGATGCGGCTGTTCATGGTCTACACCGCCGGCAATTTCATCGAATGCACCACCGACACCCCCTATTTGCAGATCGGCGAGCACAAATACGGCAAGCCGGTGCTCGACCGCGCCATGCATTACGACGTCGAACTCTATGAAGCGCTGAAGACCGGCCTGATCTCGATGGATTCGACCATGCGCTCCAACCTGGGCGTCGGCCTGCCGATCGACGTGCTGGTGGTGCGCGCGGACGCCTGCGAGGCCGACCTCAATCACCGGATCGAGGCCGGCGAGCCCTATTTCCACGATCTGCGCTCGCGCTGGTCGGCGGCGCTTCGCGCGGCGCACCAGAATATTCCACGACCACCCTACAAGAGCGAAACCGAAGCAAAAACCAAATAAAGGGAGGAAGCAAATGGCCG
The DNA here is from genome assembly GCA_963786115.1 of uncultured Alphaproteobacteria bacterium. GTDB lineage: Bacteria > Pseudomonadota > Alphaproteobacteria > Rhizobiales > Xanthobacteraceae > Bradyrhizobium. The sequence continues at coordinate 29,833 of CAWAYC010000025.1, read as the reverse complement.
AGGCAGGACGGAAAATCGCCATCGTCACCGGTGCGGGCACCGGCGTCGGGCGCGCTGCATCGCTGGCGCTGATGAATTCAGGGTTTACCGTGGTGCTCGCCGGCCGCCGCATGGAGATGCTGCAGGAAACCCAGCGGCTTGGCGGCAATGCCGGCAAGAGCCTGTGCGTGTCCGCCGACATGACCGACCCCGGCTCGATCGCGGCCTTGTTCGCCAAGGTGACGGAAACCTACGGCAGGCTCGACGTACTCTTCAACAATGCCGGCATGGGCGCGCCGCCGGTGAATTTTGAGGATCTGACACTGGCGCAGTGGCAGGCCGTCGTGAACACCAATCTCACCGGGCCATTCCTGTGCACCCAGCATGCCTTCCGCATCATGAAGGACCAGAACCCGCGCGGCGGCCGCATCATCAACAACGGCTCGATCTCGGCGCACGCGCCGCGGCCGTTCTCCTCGCCCTATACCTCGACCAAGCACGGCATCACCGGTCTGACCAAGGCAAGCAATCTCGACGGCCGCCAGTATGACATCGCGGTCGGGCAGATCGACATCGGCAATGCCGCAACCCCGATGACCGACCGCATGGTGGACGGCGTGCTGCAGCCCGACGGCCGCAAGATTCCGGAGCCGCGGATGGACGCCAAGGCGGTTGGCGATGCCGTGGCCTACATGGCCAACCTGCCGCTCGACGCCAACGTGCTGTTCATGACGGTGATGGCCAGCAAGATGCCGTTCGTGGGACGGGGGTAACTACTCCAGCTTCTCCACGTCGCGCAGCGTCGGGAACAGCTTCATCCATAACAGCGCGATCGCCATGGTGCCGACGCCGCCGAGCACGGCGGCCGGCACGGCGCCGAACAAGGCCGCGGTGATGCCGCTTTCGAACTGGCCGAGCTGGTTACTGGCATTGATGAACAGGAAATTCACCGCGCCGACGCGACCACGCATTTCGTTTGGCGTTGCGAGCTGAACCAGCGAGAAGCGGATCACCACACTGACCGTATCCGCCGCACCCAGGATCGCCAGCGCCAGCACCGACAGCCACATCCAGTGCGAGAGCGCGAACACTACCGTCGCCACGCCGAAGACGATCACCGCCTGGAACATCCGCATGCCGACGCGACGGTTGATGGTATGGCGCGCCAGGACGGCCGTCATCAGCAACGCGCCGACCGCCGGTGCGGCACGCAGGATGCCGAGCCCGAGCGGACCTGCGTCCAGAATGTCATGCGCATAGATCGGCAATAACGCGGTGACGCCGCCGAACAGCACCGCGAACAGGTCGAGCGAGATCGTCCCCAGGATCGCCGGATTGCTGCGCACGAAGCGGACGCCGGCGAAGAGATCGTCCGATGAGGCGGAATCCTCGTGCGCCGCCTGCGGCGTGGTGCGGATGCCACCGGTCAGGATCGCCCCCAACAGCCAGAACAGCGCCATGATGCCGTAAGGCAGGCTAGGCGCAAACGCGTAAGCGAAGCCGCCGAGCGCCGGGCCGGTGATGGTCGCGACCTGGGCGGCCCCGCTCGAGATCGCGGTCGCGCGCTGCAGCGAGCCCTGCGGGGTGATCAGCGGCAGCAGCGCCGCCGTCGCCGGGCTCTCGAAGGCACCGGCGATGCCGAGCACGAAGGTGGCGATGAAGATATGTACCTCGGTCAGCCAGCCCGCATAGGTGCTCCACGCCAGGAACAGCGCCGTCAGCGCCTCAGCGATCTGGCAGAGCTGCACGACCCGCTTGCGCTCGAAGCGATCGGCGGCGTGGCCGGCGACGAACACCAGAAGCGCGGTCGGGAGAAATTGCACCAGCCCGACCATGCCGAGGTCGAAGGCGCTGCCGGTGAGATCGTAAATCTGCCAGCCGATCGCCACCGCTCCGATCTGGCTGGAGAATCGCGACAAGCTCCGTGACGAGAGAAAGAACAGAAACGGTCTGTGCGTGAGCAGAGCGCCTGCGCCCACCGGCATCGTGGAAGACATGGTTCGCCCGGGCTCCTGCTTTCGAAAGTGTGAACCGTCGCGGAGCTCCACTTCCTTGTTGTTCATTACGGCGTGACCGAGCCCGAACCGCTTGTCAATGCCTGCGCACGGCCGTGACCGGCATTGCACTTGCAAGTCTCCGGCTGTCATAATCGGCTCGGGGAGCATGGGCTGATGTTACAATTTCAATCGGCGTTCGGCGTATTCGCGTTACTCGCGATCGCCTGGGCCTTTGGTGAAAACCGCCGTGCGGTCTCATTCCGGCAAGCAGCCATTGGCCTTGTCGTAACCCTCGTCACCGCACTGGTGCTGATCAAGGTGCCGCTGGTGGCGAAGGCGTTCGGCGCCGTCAACGACGCCGTCTCCACCATCGCCGCGGCTTCGCGCGCCGGCACCTCCTTCGTGTTCGGCTATCTCGGCGGCGGTGCGCTGCCCTTCGACGTCAGGGCGCCAGGTGCGGATTTCATCCTGGCGTTTCAGGCGCTGCCGATCGTCCTCGTCATGAGCGTGCTGACGACGCTGCTGTTCTATTGGCGCGTGCTGCCGCCGATCGTGCGCGGCATGGCGTGGCTGTTGGAGCGCACGCTCGGCGTCGGCGGCGCCGTCGGCCTCTCGACCGCCGCCAACATCTTTCTCGGCATGGTGGAAGCGCCGCTGTTCATCCGTCCCTATCTTTCGCAGCTGACCCGCAGCGAATTGTTCCTGGTCATGACCGGCGGCATGGCCGGCATCGCCGGCACGGTGCTGGTGCTCTACGCCACGCTGCTCGCGCCGCTGATCCCGGACGCCGCCGCACATTTCGTGATCGCCTCCGTGCTCGGGGCGCCGGCCGCGATCCTGGTCAGCCTGATCATGGTGCCGGAAACTTCCGACAAGCGCACCGGCGGCCTCCTGGAAGATCCCGACATGCATGCGTCCTCGACCATGGACGCGATCGTCAAGGGTACCTCGGCGGGCCTGGAGCTCCTGCTCAACATCGTCGCGATGCTGCTGGTGCTGGTGGCGCTGGTCTATCTCGCCAACGCCATCCTCGGCCTGTTGCCTGCGATCGGCGGCGCCAAGATTTCCCTTCAACGGCTGCTCGGCTATCTGATGGCGCCGGTATGCTGGCTGATCGGCCTGCCATGGTCGCAGGCCGTCACCGCAGGAAGCTTGATGGGCACCAAAACGGTGCTGAACGAACTGATCGCCTATGTCGATCTGTCAAGGCTCGGCGCTGATGCGCTTGATCCGCGCTCGCGGTTGATCATGCTTTACGCGATGTGCGGTTTTGCCAATTTCGGCAGCCTCGGCATCATGATCGGCGGCCTCGGCACCATGGCGCCGGAGCGCCGCGCGGAAATCAATTCGCTGGGAGTGAAATCCATCGTCTCGGGCACGCTAACGACGTGCCTGATGGGCGCGATCGTTGGGGTGATGACCTAAACCGCCATGGCCGGGCTTGTCCCGGCCATCCACGTCTTTTGGTCGTGCAAAGAAAGAACGACGTGTGCCCGACTACGTCCAAAAGGCGGACATCCTCTACGCCGACAATTCCACCGTCTTGAACTCCGCCGGCAGGATCACTTCCAGCAATTCGACGTCGTCGGAATAATCTAGGATCATGTGCTTGATGCGCGGCGGCTGGGTCCAGGCGCTGCCTTCCTTCATCAGGGTCTCGCCCTGCCCTTCCATGTAGGTCTTCACCCAGCCTTTCAGCACGTAGACCATCTGGAATTCGACGGCGTGGTAATGCAGTTTTGAAACTTCCGCCGGATTGCACGGGCCGACCAGCCGGATCACATGCGCCTGCGCCAGGCCGTTGGAGGCGTCGGCAACGCCGAGGTCGCGGTACTTTGCATAGGCGCGCAGGCCGTCGGCTTTGAAATCTTCCTCGCGATGATGGCTGATGGCGATGCGCTGCTTCGGCCGCGCCTTGGGCTTGACCGTGTTGGGCTTGGCGGCCGTTGCGCTGCGGGCCTTGGATTTGACTGGTTTGCGGGACGAGGATTTGGCGGCGCTCTTGTGGCCGGTCCATTTCTTCCTCACCGCGGTCTGCGCTGCGGCTCTTGATGTCGCCTTTTTCTTGGCCATGACCTGCCTCCCTGATCGAAGGCGTCCATTATCCGGACGCTCGCGCGTGAGGTTAGCCACTGTCTGGCCCAGCGGCAATTGGCGTCGGCGTCTCAGTGCAATCTGAACACGCCGTCGACGGCGCGCAGCTCGGCCGGCTTGATCAGCTTGGAATGCGCAACGGTGACCGAGAACAGCGGTCCGTCGAGCTTCTCCTGCCAGAACGCCAGAAAATCCTTAAGCGCCGGAAATTTTGGAAACAGATCGTAATTCTGCCAGACGTAAGTCTGCAAGAGCGAGGGATGATCCGGCATCCGATACAGAATTTGCGCCGTCGTCAGCCCGTAACCCAGCACCTGTTTCCGGAAATCGTCGGAAACAACCCCATCTCGTGACACCATGCCAGACCTCCATTCAAGGAGCGCATTTCACGTGGTAGCCACCTGCCGGAGCCACCCGCAGGAGATGCGCTCACATGAGAGAAATGTGACGCATGATAGCAACGCATCTCAAGCCTAAATGTTTAATGACCTGTTGAAAATTCGTGCGTTAGCAGCAGCTTACCGCACCTGCTAATACAGGCTCCCGCGGCCCCCCGACGAATTAACGATGCCGAGCGAAATTGGCAGCCGTCATATTTGAGTGCCAATTTTTCTGCTACAGGCTCTTGTCCCCCGAACAAGTCTGCCTTATGTCGGTGCCAGTTGCGCTGGCACTCGCTGGCGTCGACTGCTAATGTTCAAAATTCTACAACATCCGCAAAAGCTTAGGAGGACTGCATGAAATTCCGTCCGCTTCACGACCGCGTCGTGGTCAAGCGCATCGACGCCGAAGAGAAGACCGCAGGCGGCATCATCATTCCCGACAGCGCCAAGGAAAAGCCCTCCCAGGGCGAAGTCGTCGCTGTCGGCCCGGGCGGCCGTGACGAGGCCGGCAAGCTGATCCCGATCGACATCAAGGTCGGCGACCGCGTCCTGTTCGGCAAGTGGTCGGGCACCGAGGTCAAGATCGACGGCGAAGAACTGTTGATCATGAAGGAAAGCGACATCATGGGCGTCCTCACCGACGTTCCCGCCTCCAAGAAAAAGGCTGCCTAAGCCACCGCCGCACACGCTCGCCCTGAGGAGCGCCTGCGAGGCGCCAACGGGGGTGAGAGACCAAATTCAACTCAGGGAAAATTCAAAATATGTCAGCCAAAGAAGTCAAATTCGGCGTCGACGCCCGCGACCGCATGCTGCGCGGTGTCGACATCCTCGCCAACGCCGTCAAGGTGACGCTGGGCCCGAAGGGCCGCAACGTCGTGCTCGACAAGTCGTTCGGCGCTCCCCGCATCACCAAGGACGGCGTCACCGTCGCCAAGGAGATCGAGCTCGAGGACAAGTTCGAGAACATGGGCGCGCAGATGGTGCGCGAAGTCGCCTCCAAGTCCGCCGATGCGGCCGGCGACGGCACCACCACCGCGACCGTGCTCGCGGCTGCGATCGTCCGTGAAGGCGCCAAGTCGGTTGCCGCCGGCATGAACCCGATGGACCTGAAGCGCGGTATCGACCTCGCGGTGGAAGCCGTGGTCGCGGACCTCGTCAAGAACTCCAAGAAGGTCACCTCGAACGAGGAGATCGCTCAGGTCGGCACCATTTCCGCCAACGGCGACGCCGAAATCGGCAAGTTCCTCGCCGACGCGATGAAGAAGGTCGGCAACGAGGGTGTCATCACGGTTGAGGAAGCCAAGTCGCTCGAGACCGAACTCGACGTCGTCGAGGGCATGCAGTTCGACCGCGGCTATATCTCGCCCTACTTCGTCACCAACGCCGACAAGATGCGCGTTGAGATGGACGACGCCTACATCCTGATCAACGAGAAGAAGCTCTCCTCGCTGAACGAGCTGCTGCCGCTGCTCGAGGCCGTGGTGCAGACCGGCAAGCCGCTGGTCATCGTCGCGGAAGACGTCGAAGGCGAAGCCCTCGCCACCCTCGTCGTGAACCGTCTGCGCGGTGGTCTGAAGGTTGCCGCCGTCAAGGCGCCGGGCTTCGGCGATCGCCGCAAGGCCATGCTGCAGGACATCGCCGTGCTGACCGGCGGTCAGGCAATCTCGGAAGATCTCGGCATCAAGCTCGAGAACGTTACACTGCAGATGCTCGGCCGCGCCAAGAAGGTGATGATCGACAAGGAAAACACCACGATCGTCAACGGCGCCGGCAAGAAGGCCGACATCGAGGCCCGCGTTGCGCAGATCAAGGCGCAGATCGAGGAAACCACCTCGGACTACGACCGTGAGAAGCTGCAGGAGCGTCTGGCCAAGCTCGCGGGCGGCGTCGCGGTGATCCGCGTCGGCGGCGCGACCGAGGTCGAGGTGAAGGAGCGCAAGGATCGCGTGGATGACGCGATGCATGCGACCCGTGCGGCGGTTGAGGAAGGCATTCTGCCCGGCGGCGGTGTCGCCTTGCTGCGTGCCTCCGAGCAGCTCAAGCGTATCAGGACCGCGAACGACGACCAGAAGACCGGCGTCGAGATCGTGCGCAAGGCGCTGTCCGCGCCGGCCCGCCAGATCGCGATCAACGCTGGTGAGGACGGCTCCGTCATCGTCGGCAAGATCCTCGAGAAGGACCAGTACAACTACGGGTTCGACTCGCAGACCGGCGAATACGTCAACCTGGTCTCCAAGGGCATCATCGACCCGACCAAGGTTGTGCGCGCGGCGATCCAGAACGCGGCTTCCGTCGCGGCTCTGCTGATCACCACCGAAGCCATGATCGCCGAACTCCCGAAGAAGAACGCGGGCGCAGGCGCCGGCGGCATGCCCCCCGGCGGCGGCATGGGCGGCATGGACTTCTGATCCATCCGCTTCACGCGATTATCAAGGAATGCAAAACCCCGGCAGCGATGCCGGGGTTTTTGTTTGTGTCTCTCCGCTCGTGACCCCGAGGCGCGCCACTTGGCGCGAGCCCGAAATCAACCGTTGGAGCGCCGGTCCGAACAGTCGTGGTTATGGATTTCGGATTCGGCGCTCCGCGCCGCCCCGAATGACGAAGGACGGTCTGCAATAGTCGACGATCAAACCACGGCGTGAGCCGCCGGCGTCCTACTCCACCCTGGCCAGCACGGCGAGCCGCCGGATGCCATGGTTGCGGTACGCGTTCAGGAACGCATAGTAATCCTTGAACGACACGCAGCCGTTGGAATCGCCGTTCGGGCCGAGCATGTAGGTATGCGCGAGCAAGCCGACGCGGCCGAAGATCTTGTCCTCGCCGCCGATCGGCGTGAGCCGCAGCGCCGGCACGCCATGGAACAGCGCTTCGCGCGGCTTGAGTTCATAGATGTGCGGCGGCGTGACGCCGATCATCCGCTGGCGCGACGAGCGCGGATCGTCGAGCTTGGAGCCGAGACCGGAATGCGCCTCGAGCCGAGTGCCGTCGGGCAGGTACACCATACGTGCGCTGATGTCGTAGACCGCTGTCTGGCGATCATAGGGCGGCGAACCACCGAGCATCGGATTTTGGCTGAGCGTCGAGGGAATGCTGCCGGTGACACTGGCATCGGCTGACGCGAACGACAACAGCGAACTCGGTTCGCGCTTGCCCCACAATTTTTCGACCATGTTTTGCTTCTCGCCGGAAGCAATCGACATCACCGCCGCCTTGGCGCGTTGCGCCATATCTCGGACCGAACTGGCCGGCGCCTTTGCGACAGGCTTCGCCTCTGCGGATTTCGTCTCGGCCGGCCGCGGTGGCGCCGGGATATTGAGAGCCAACTGCGTTGAAGCCGCGTCCTTCTTCGGCGTTTCCGCAGCTTTCGCGGCGGCGACGGTCTTCGGCGCTTCCGCGAGCTTCAGCGCTTCAACCGGCTTGGACGCTTCGGCAAGCTTGGGGGCCTCGACCAGCGGCGATGCGTCGGCGACGCGCGAGGGCTCGCCCTGCGGCGCCGAGGCTGCAAACCTTTCGTTAAACATAATCGAAGCTGAGGTGTCCTCGGGCTTCGAGAGCATCCTGGGCGGCGGCAGAGAAGCGAACACGTCGTTGAACGAAGGCGCCTCGGGCCGGGCCGCAACCGCAACTGGCCGCTTGACGGCAGGCGCCTCATAGGCCGCGCTGTTCATCGACGGATAGACGCCGGCAGCGAAAATATTGCTGTAGACCGTCCAAGCGCAGCCCAGCACAAGGCCCGCGACCGCAGCGCTACCGAGGAAGTATTGAGAGATGATCGTCCGGGAAGATTTCTTGCGGGACGGAGCCGCAGGAATAAACGCACCGGTACTCGTACTCATTCGCCCTGCGCCCGAAACAGTTCCACTTCTTTCCTCTGCTGCTGCCACCGGAAACGTCCCGACACAGCGTCTCGCAGAGGCGCGGAGCGTCATTAAGGCGACTTTTAGTTAAATGCAGATTAAACACCGGCAGATGTGAGGCACGGAAAACACAGGAGAATTTTCTTGCAAATCACTCCGTAATCATGCGGGGGTTCCGCAACGATTTATCCAACGTTAAAGACTGTTTCGTTTTGATACGCGATCGAGCTTCACCCTGCATCAAGTGCGGGCGAGCTTTCGCTCCACCCCGTCTCAATAGCTCAGCTTCGGATACCAATCCTTGCCACGGCCTTCCGGCGTGGTGTCGAGCAGCGTCCACAGCGGATCGAAATCGGGCGCGCCGCGCGGATCCTGGCCGGGATCGGCTGTGGTCTGTCCCATCTCGCCGGACCAGAAATGCCGGATGATGCCGTCGCAGCGCGTGAACACGCTGTAGCCGGGCATGTCGGCATCGGCCGCACTGACGTAGTCGCGGGTGTAATCGCCCGACGTATCGGAATAGATCCTGTGGCTGGTCCAGCCGCGCGCCTTCTTGGCCTCGATCAATCGCTCGATCGGCGAACGCGCGACAAACGCGAAGGCGATGCGCTGCTCGACATCCGGAAGCTTCGCTTCCCATGTGCTCATGAAGGAGGTGCACATCGGGCAAGGTTTTTCACGCTGCGGCCCGAACATGTAGCTGTAGATTGCGAGCGTCTGCTTGTTCCCGAACAGCTCCGGCAACGTGACCTTGCCGCTTTCACCTGAAAATTCATATGCCCTGGTCACTTCGCCGCCCGGCGGCAGCGCGCGGCGCATTTCCGCGACGCGTTCGATATGGCGGCGCAGCTCGATTTCCTCGGCAAGCAGGGCTTCACGGGCGCGGCGATATTCGGCGCCTTCGTTCGGATGGCGCGTCTTGTCGGTGCGCGCGAGCTCGGCGGCGGGCTTGAGGGTGGAACTATCCATGGCGTGACCTCGCTGTTGCTGCGGATTTTCCGTTCGCTACAAGACGATCCCGGAACGACGGATCAGACATAGGCGCCGAATATTTTTCTCGCTGTCATCGCCTCCGCGAAAGCGGCTGATCCAGTATTCCGGAGCCGTATCGAGAACCAGGAATTCTCGGCCTGCTGGATACCGTACTTTCAAGGAGTATGACGAGACCAGCTGTGGATGCTGCCCGCCCTTTCCGTCCCTTATTCCAGCTCCGGCGGAGGGGAGCGGTCGAAAACGTCGCCCTTGGCGCCCTCAAGCACGTCGAGCGCGTAGGTCTCGATGGTCAAGGGGCCCCGCTTGCGGGCGACTTCGGCGACCTTCTCGACGCGAGCGAACACGTCCTTCAACGGGGTATCGATCGGCCAGACCTCATGGACGTAGAGCAGCTTGCCGGCAAGCTGTGCCTTATCCGGCTCTGGCATGTTGACCCAGCGGATGCGCTGGCTCTGCTGCGCGACGCATGTGCCCTTCGGCAGATAGAACGCGAGCCAGCCGGTGGTGCCGTAATCCGGCGCCAGCACGCAAGTCGCGCCGACCCGTACCCGCACTGCTTCGATCTCGGAAGCCAGCTCGCGCCAACCGACGCCGACGCTGCGCACGGTGGCATCGCGGCGATAGCCCGACAGCGCGCCGGTGTTGGCCTGCACGATCAGAAGCGCAAACATCACGACACCCGACGGCAGCGCCCAGCGCCGGCAGAAATCGGCGACGCGCTGCCAACGCGGCTCCCACTGCGTGAGGCTGGCGGCGACCGCGGCCGCAACCGCAAACGCCGGGTAGACCGGCGCGAACCAGTTCGCCTCGACGCGGGCATGCAGCGAGTGCCAGATGAAATAGACCACGATGGTCCAGAACATCGCATTGACCAGCACGCGCGCGGCCGTTGTCCCGTCGCGGCGGGCAGCAAGCGCGAAAAGCCCCATCGCGCCGAGCATGGCCACCAGGGGTGTTGCAAAGGCAATCTGCGTCGGGATCAATTCGGCGATGAAGGCCGGCCTGAAATCCTCGATCCGCGCCCGCCCCATCTGCTTGATGAAGGATACCCAGTGATGTTCGGCATTCCAGAGAATGACCGGGGCGAACATCGCAATCGTGACCAGCCCGCCGAGGTAAAGCCATGGCGAGATCAGCCAGCGCCGCAGCTTCGGGATGGCGATCAGCCAGAGCAGGATCGCCGGGCCGAAGAACAGCGCCGTGTATTTTGACAACACCGCCGCGCCGGCGGCAGCGCCAACCGCAAGCCACCACGCGCCCTGCCCGGTCTCCAGCACCTTGGCGAGTGCAAACAACAGCAGGCTCGAGGCGACCAAGAGCGGCGCGTCCGGCGTCACGATCAGCGTGCCGACGGCCGCCATCAGCGTGGCGTTGAGCAGGATCGTCGCGCTTGCCGCTGCGCGCCGGCTGCCGAACAGGATTTCCGTGGCGCGATACACCGCCCAGCTCATCGGCAGCGCCGAGAGGATCGAGACCAGCCGCACGCCGAGTTCTGTATCGCCTGCGATCAACGTGCCGAGGCGGATCACGACCGCGACCATCGGCGGATGATCGTAATATCCGCCGGCCAGATGCTTCGACCACATCCAGTAATAGGCTTCGTCGAAGGTAATCGGAGTCCAGGCGGCAGCCAGCAGCCGCAACCCCACCAGCGCCAGAACCGTCAGGGCCGTGCCGCGGACCAGCCGTGACTCCTGCGGATTCATTTGGCCGTCATCGCTTGCGCCAGACGAACAGTCCGGACATCGCGTAATTCCACACCACGCCCATCAGCGCACCCGCGGCGCCGGCGAGCCACCAGATCGGCTCCTGGTCGTAGACCGAGAACGCCACGCCGACATTGGCGAGCAGGCCGACGCTGCAGACGAGATAGAACAGCAACAGCCCGCGAAGGATGGCAAAGCCCTTCAGCCGCTGGTCGCGGTAGGTGAGGAAGTTGTTCAGGATGAAATTGCTGGTCATGGCGACGATTGCGCCGGTGGCCTGCGCTTCCGGGAACGGCGCCTTGAACAATTCGAGTGCGATGAACAGCGTCAGCAGATGCACGACGAGACCGAGCGCGCCGACCATCCCGAACAGGAGGAAGCGCAGCGAGATCACGTCATTGGTCAGCTTCGCCAGCACCAACCCCAGGAAGTCGAGCGCAACCATGGAGTCGAGCTTGCTTTCGCCGTGCTGCCGCGAGCCGAACGTATAGGGGATCTCCACCGTGCGCAGCTTGCCCTGCGCGGTGGCGACGATGTCGAGCAGGATCTTGAAGCCCTGCGTGGAGAGTTGCGGCGCCAGCTGCTCGAAACGATCGCGGCGGAGCATGAAGAAGCCGCTCATGGGGTCCTTGATCTCGACCCGCAGCACCCGTCTCGCGATCTCGGTGGCGAACGCACTGGCGCCGGCGCGCTGCTTGTTAAAGCTGTCGGCGCTGCCGCCTTCGATATAGCGGCTGCCGACCACGAGTTCGGCCGCTCCGCTCTGCAGCAGCTTGACCATCTTCGGCAGCTGCGTCTCGTCATGCTGCAGATCGGCGTCGATTACCGCCGCATAGGGCGCGCTGGAAGCCAGGATGCCCTCAATGCAGGCGCCGGAAAGCCCGCGCCGCCCGATCCGGCGGATGCAGCGGACGCGGGAATCCTGCCGGGCCAGACCACGCACCACATCCCAGGTTCCATCGGGGGAATTGTCGTCGACGAAGACGACCTCCCATGGGATTTCCGACAGTGTCGCCACCAGGCGGCGGTACAGGACAGTGACGTTGTCGCGCTCGTTGTAGGTGGGGACGACGACCGAAAGGACCGGCAAACCGGTGGCCTGCTGCGGGTTTTCGGCGCCCCGTTTGACGGCTTGATCCATGGGGCAAGCGTATATCCGCAGCCCTCCGCGCTGCCAAGCGCGGGACGTCCCAAAACACGGTCAGGAGGCGGGAAAACGGGCCAAAGCGGCCCAGAAATGCCAACGACCACGAACAGGTGGCGCGCGTACATCCGGCGCAGCCATACTATTCCGTGGTCGTCCCAGCGCCGGAGCTATGAAGCATCAACGTCGCCGTTACAGGCTAAATAGGAACGGTCGGCCCGTTCCGCAAGGGCTGCCGGTCGTTTCCGCATCAACTAATTGGGGACTTCCCTGATCACGGGACCACGGGGCGCCGGGGCAGCCGGCTGGGCCGGCGCCGCCTCCTGGACGGCGGTCGGCTTGGGGGGCTTTCCGAACTGCCCGATCGGCCCATAGGCGATCGCGACCGCCAGCACGACGGCGGCGACAATGGCGCCCAAAATGCCCGCGATCGACCTGGAATTCATGCCGCACAACTCCCTCACCCGTGAGGCGACTGATATCACGGAAAATCGGCAGGCCTCAAGGAAGCTATTTCGGAACGGCCCTGCGCTTGACGAACGCCGTCACGATGTCCTTCTGCGCCAACTCGATGGCGCGATTGGCCGTGGTCAGATGCGTTCCGGCCTCCGCGTTCGGAAATTGCAGGGTGAGGAAGTCGACCAGCGAAGTGCGGAAATTTTGCCGCTCGGAGGGGCACACGCGCGTGATCAGGGAGGTGAAATCCTGTTCCGACATCGCCTTGTTGGTATCGCGCGGATATTCCCGGGCGAGACAATTCCAGTAGGAATCACGGCCCGTCACCGCCAGCCGATGCGCATCCTCGACCTCGTCGGCGATCGCGACGGATGAGGTCAAGACGAGAACTGCCGCGATCATGATGCGCATTTTGCATTCTCCCTTTTTGTCTGACCTTAGCGCGGACGGTCATCCCGGATAAGCGCGGCCGAGCCGTTTCAGCGAACTGGCCAATCACGATTAATTTGACTAGTCTCGCGCCTATTCCAGTTTTGCGGATTGAATGATCTCGTGCCCAAGACCTCCTCCCCTACAAAATCCGGCAACATCTACATCGGCATCGGCGGCTGGACGTTTGAGCCGTGGCGCGGGGTGTTTTATCCGGAGAAGCTCGCGCAGGCGAAGGAGCTTTCCTACGCCGCTTCGAAACTGACCTCGATCGAGATCAACGGCACCTATTACGGATCGCAGAAGCCGGAGAGCTTTCGCAAATGGGCGCGTGAGGTGCCGGACGGGTTCATCTTCTCGCTCAAGGGACCGCGCTTCGCGACCAACCGCCGCGTGCTCGCGGAAGCCGGCGATTCCGTCAAGCGGTTCTATGATTCCGGCGTGCTGGAGCTCGGCGACCGGCTCGGGCCGGTGCTCTGGCAATTCGCGCCGACCAAGAAATTCGACGAAGCCGATTTCGGCAAATTCCTCGAACTGTTGCCGCGCAAGCTCGACGGCCGTGCGCTGCGCCATGTGGTCGAGGTGCGGCACGACAGCTTTTGCGTGCCCGAATTTGTCGCGCTGTTGCGAAAATTCGAGACGCCGGTAGTGTTCGCCGAGCACGGCAAATATCCTGCGATTGCCGACGTCGCTTCGGATTTCGTTTATGCGAGGCTGCAGAAGGGCGATGACGAGCTGAAGACCTGCTATCCGCCGAAGCAGCTCGATGCCTGGGCAAAGCGGTTTCAGGCCTGGGCCGCCGGCGGCGAGCCGGACGATTTGCCGCGCGTCGACAAGACGAAGCCGAAGAAGGTGCCGCGCGACGTGTTCGCCTACGTCATCCACGAGGGCAAGATCCGCGCGCCCGCCGGGGCGATGGAATTGATCGGACGAGTGAAGTAATCGGGGGGCGTGATGGCGAGGACTGCGAAGAAGGCCAACAAACTTTTCACCATCGGCTATGAGCAGACGCCGCCCAGGGCGGTGCTCGACGAATTGGAAAACGCGGGCGTCAAGCTTCTGGTTGATGTGCGCGCGGTGACGTCCTCGCGACGACCGGGCTTTTCGAAGAATCAACTTGCGGCGGGGCTCGACGAGCGCGGCATTTCCTATCTGCATCTGCGTGCGCTCGGCACGCCGAAGGAAGGCCGCGAGGCGGCGCGCAGCGGCAAGGTCGACCTCTTGCACAAGATCTATTCGGCGCACCTGAAAACGCCGGACGCGAGGCAAGAGCTCGACGAACTCACCACGCTGGTGAAAAAATCCGGCCCGGTCTGCCTGCTCTGCTACGAGCGCGACCACACCCACTGCCACCGGCAATGGATCGCGGAGATCATCGAGGACCGCGACGGGGTGAAGGTGGAGAATTTGGTGGCGCCGCAAATCTAGTTTCCCGGCATCTCGGGGTTTGTCCCGGCATCCACATCTCGCAACGCGTGGAAACCGCGGCATGATGACCATTTTCGCAGCACCGTTGCTCATCCCTCTCCCGCCAACCGAAACATTCCCTCCATCATTGGCACGCAGCCGCCGCCGACATGCACGGACACCATTGCGCCGCCCGCTTTCCTCACCCGCGTGAGCAGCAAGCTCGGCCGTCCCATGTCGACGCCCTGGCCGATCCGCAATTTCAGTTCGCCCTCGCGCGTAGCGTCGAGATCGGCGAGCAGCGCCGCGGCGGCCGCGGTCGCGCTGCCGGTGGCCGGATCTTCGGACAGGCCGCTTGCGCCCGGATGGAACATCCGCGCCTGCAGGTCGCATGGTTTTTCGTTATCGGGCACGTCGCGCGTATAGAAGTAGATCGCATCCGAACCGTCACAGGGAAACGTGCGGGCGAACGCCGCGGCATCCGGGCTCGCCCGCCGCAGCGCCTCGCGCGAGGCTAGTTCCACGATGAGGAACGGCAATCCGACGGAGGCGATCTGCGGCACATGGCGGTCGGTTTTCACGTCGGCCGGCGACAGCGAAAGGCAGGCCGCCGCCTGCCCGGCACCGAGTTGCGCCAGCCGCTTCAGCGACTGCGGTGCGGTGAGCTCGGCGCCGATCACCCGGCCCTGCTCGCTCAGGATCTCGACCGGCACGAGCCCTGCCTTCTCCTCGAATTTCAGTCGCGCCGGCGCCTTGCTGGCCTGCGTCGCCAGCACGAAGGCGGTGCCGACATTGGGATGGCCGGCAAACGGGATTTCGGAGCGCACGGTGAAGATGCGCACCTGCGCATCGTTTGCTGCATCAGCCGGCGGGAGCACAAACGTCGTTTCGGAATAATTGAACTCGGTGGCAATAGCCTGCATCTGCGCCGTCGACAAGCCGTTGGCATCCAGCACCACAGCCAACGGATTGCCGCCGAAGGCGAGATCGGTAAACACGTCGACGGTAATGTAACGTCGCTGCATCGAAACTCCTCCCATTCTTTATTTGAGCACGATCTCTTCAAACAACCGGTGCCCACCTTGCGCTAACGCGGCCCTCCGGGCCCGGATCATACTCTACCCCAATTGCCACACCGCGACCGGCTTCTCGTAACCTCTGACCGGAATTTCACCGCGAGCCACAGCATCGCTGGCCTCCTCGCCCAGCGCCTCACGCATCGCCGCCGAGATCAGGAATTGCGAATCGAGGTCCTTGTTGAGCGCCTCGAGCCGGGCGGCAAAATTCACGGTGTCGCCGATGACGGTGTATTCCTTGCGCCGCGGCGAGCCGATATTGCCGGCGACCACCTCGCCGATATGGACGCCGATGCCGATGCGCAGCGGCCAGGACGTCGCCTGGTTGGCGCGGTCGTTGGCGGCGAGCATTTCCCGCGCTGCGGCTACCGCGCGCTGCGCGGAATCGGGCGCCTCGAATGGCGCGCCAAACAGTGCCAGAAACCCGTCACCCAAAAACTTGTTCACGATGCCGCCGTGGCGATCCAGGATATCGACCAGCACGCGAACGCGCCGTCAAGGCGATCCACGACCTCCTGCGGCGAGCGGGTGCGCGCGCCCGCGGTGAAGCTGCGGAAGTCGACAAACATGACGGCGACACGACGGATTTCGCTGCTTGGTCGCGGTTCCCTCAGCCATCAGGCGCTCGACGACCTGAGGTGAAACGTGCTGGCCGAACAAATCGGTGACGCGGTCGCGCGCGGTGGCGGCGAGAATGCTGGCCTCGAACTGGCGGCGCAGCTGCATCCCGACCGCGCCGGCCAGGATGCCGCAGATCAGCACCACCAGGCTTCGTACCGAATGAAAATAGAGATCAGGCGCCGGGTCTGTGCTGCCGACGGGCTGATAGAACATCGCCATCGCAAGCAATTCCGCCGCGGCGACGAAGCCGGTGAAGGTCGAAAGCCAAAAATCCAGCCTAAGCGTCGAGAGAATGATGAAGATAAAATAGGTGAGCGGCACCACGAAGGCCAGGGCCACCGCCGGTCCCATGATGTCGATGTGCAGCGCCAGTACGGCCGTCGGCATCGAGGTCTCGATCAGCACGCCAAGATAGCGCCGATAGACCGGCAAATCGCGGCCTAGCTTCAGAAAGCGGCTGATGTTGCGATGGATCCAGAGTTCGAACAGGATGAAGGGAGCCAGGATCGCATAAAGATGGATCGGCCTGAGACGGTCATGCCAGAGATGCTCCACTGCATAGGGATAGAGCGTGTCGATGATGAGCACCAGGACCGCGAGCAGCACCATCGTCCCGATCAGCGCCTTGATGCGGATCAGTTCGGTGCGCAGCACCTGCTGCGTCAGCGCAGTCTGGAAATCGGCCGATACCGCCGACCGCTCTTTCTTGTTGCCTTGTAGCTCCAGCATCGTTCTCCCTTGTCATTCCGGGGCACGCGCAAGCGTGAACCCGGAATCCTCGAGAATTCCGGGTTCGATGCTCCGCATCGCCCCGGAATGACGTCGACTATTAATGCCTCAATCGAGCGTGCGACGGAAGCGCGTCACGGCAATCGTCATTGCCAGCAGCATCAGTGCAATGAGTGCAATCGTGTCATATTGCAGATTGGAAAGGCCCGCGCCCTTCAGCATGATGGCGCGGACGATGCGGATGTAATGGGTCAGCGGCAACCCCTCGCCGAGATACTGCGCCCAGACCGGCATGCCGGCGAACGGAAACATGAATCCGGACAGCAGAATACTCGGCAGGAAGAACATCATCGACAGCTGCATCGCCTGCAGCTGGTTCTGCACGATGGTCGAAAACGTGTAGCCGATCGACAGATTGGTGGTGATGAACAGCGTCGACAACAGCGCCAGCAGAAATACATTGCCGAGGATCGGCACGCCGAACAGCAAGACGCCGATGCCGACGATCAGCGTGGCCTGGACGAATCCAACGATCACGTAAGGCACGATCTTGCCGAACATCACCTCCACCGGCTTGATCGGCATCGACAACAGGCTCTCCATGGTGCCGCGCTCGATCTCGCGCGTCACCGACAACGCGGTGAAGATCAGCATGGTCATGGTCAGGATGGTGCCGACCAGGCCGGGCACGATGTTGAGCCGCGATTCCGCCGCGGGGTTATAGCGCGCATGTGTCCTGATCTCGAACGGCAGTGACGGCGGATCGCCGGTGAAGAGGTCGTGCTGCAGAGCCGTCTGCATCAGCGTGCCGAGCGCGCCGAGCGCCGAGCCTGCCGCCACCGGATCGGTGGCATCGGCCGCGACCAATAGCGCCGGACGGTCGCCGCGCCGCACCGCGCGTTCGAACCCGCGCGGGATTTCCACCCCGAACAGCACCTTGCCCGACTGCAGCAAATAGTCGAACTCGGCAACGTCGTGGACTTCGCGGGTGAAGCGGAAATAGGCGGTATTTTGCAGCGCCTTCAGGACCGAGCGCGCGAGGTCGCTGTCCTCCTGCAGCAGCACCGCGGTCGGCAGATTGCGCGGCGTCGTGTTGATGGCGTAGCCGAACAGCATCAGCTGCATCACCGGGATCATCACGATCATCGCGAACGAGACACGATCGCGCCGCAGCTGGATGAATTCCTTCAGCAGCATCGCATAGCTGCGTCGCCAGAACCCGAATGCCGGCTCACGGTCGTTGCGGTTTTGGCCAACTGCGCCAGTCGTGCTCATTGGAAATTATCCCTTGAGCGGTTCATCAGGTCGATGAAGACATCCTCCAGCGACGGTGCTGAGTGCTGCCAGTGCCATTCCTTGTTATCGCGATAGGGCGCGATCGTCGCCTCCAGCGCCGCCTGATCGCGGCCGGAGACGTGCAGGCTAGTGCCGAACGGCGCCACCATGTCGATGCCGGGCTTGCCGGTGAGCTCCGCGGACAGCCCGTTGAGGTCGGCACCGGTGACGGTGTAGGTCGAAAGCGCGGATTTCGCGATCACCTCATCCACCGTGCCGTGCGCAAGCAGATGGCCGTAAGCGATATAGGCGATCTCGTGACAGCGCTCGGCCTCGTCCATGTAGTGGGTGGAGACCAGCACGGTGAGACCATCGGCCGCGAGCGCGTGGATCTCGTTCCAGAAATCGCGCCGCGCCTTGGGATCGACGCCGGCGGTCGGCTCGTCCAAGAGCAGCAATTGCGGATTGGGCAGCGTGCAGGCGCCGAGCGCCAATCGCTGCTTCCATCCGCCCGAAAGCTCGCCGGCGAGTTGCTCCTCGCGGCCTTTCAAGCCGATGCGGTCGATCATGTCGCGCGCGACACCGCGGGCGTCGCGCAGGCCGTAGAGCCGCGCGACGAATTCCAGGTTCTCCCGCACCGAAAGGTCCTGATACAGGCTGAAGCGCTGCGTCATGTAGCCGACCTGGCGCTTGAGCCTGTCGGCGTCGCGGCGGATGTCGTAGCCGAGGCAGGTGCCCTCGCCGCTATCGGGCGTCAGCAGGCCGCAGAGCATGCGGATGGTGGTGGTCTTGCCGGAGCCGTTGGGGCCGAGGAAGCCGTAGATCGATCCGCGCTTCACCTGCATCGAGAGGTCATGCACGACCTCGCGGCCGCCGAACGATTTCGAAAGGCCATGGACATCGATGGCGATGTCGGGCGCGCTCTGGGGGGCCGCGTTCATCGCCGCTCCGCCACCGGGGTCTTGGGGTTGAGGTAGACGCTGACCGGCTGGCCCACGCGCAACGCATCCGGCCGGCTCGGCCGCGCCTGGATCAGATAAACGAGCTTGTTGCGCTCATCGAGGCTGTAGATCACGGGCGGGGTGTATTCGGCTGACGTCGCGATGAAATAGATCTTCGCGGTGAGATCGGCGGCGCAATTGTCGCAGGTCACCTTCACCTCATCGCCGATCGAAAGCTTTGGCAATTCCGCCTCCGGCACGAAGAAGCGCACTTTCATATTGCCGGGCGGCATGATCGACAGCACCGGCCGCTGCGCCGGCACCATCTCGCCTTCGCGGAAATAAATCTGCTGGATGGTGCCGCCGACCGGCGCAAAGCCGTTGCGCCGCGCGAGCCGCGTCTGCGACGTGTTGACCCGCGCTTCAGCGACGCGCAGTGCCGACACCGCGGCGTCGAGATTGGCCTGCGTGCCCGAACCGGTCTTGCTCAGGGATGCAGCGCGGTCATAGGTCTGCTGCGCGTTGGCCAACGTCGCCTTGTTCTGGTTGAGGTCGGCTTGCTGCAGATCGTCGTCGACGGAATAAAGGAGATCGCCGCGTTTGACCTCATCGCCTTCGCGCACCTTGAGTTTTGTGATACGGCCGGTTTCGTCGGGGCTGACGAAGATCATGTCGGCCTCGACCCAGCCCTGAAAGCCGGGATCTTTTCGCTCGTTGCAGCCGGCGAGGCCGCTGCAGTGCACGCCAACACGACTATCATCATTATCCGCGACGAGGTCATGCCGCCCTCCGTTCGCCGAAAATCAGGTCGAGATGGACGCGAAACATCTCGATCGCGTCCAGCGGCGCGTGCTTGCTGAACAGGCTCTGCCAGATCACCGCGATCAGCGCGGGCGCGACCAGGAGCTGGGGAAAGCGCGCAAGTTCCTTCTGCTTGATCTCGCCACGCGCAATCGCAAGCTCGATCAGGGCACGGATGCCGGCGAGTCCGCGCGCGATCACTTCGCGGTAATAGAAATCGGCAATGCTCGGAAAACGCGGCCCCTCGGCAACGATCAGCCGCACGATGTCGCCGCGCCGGGTCGTTGCGACCTCGTGGATGAAGGCGTGGGCAAACCCTTCCAGCGCGTCGCGGATCGATCCGCCGACCGGCGGCGGCGCGTGAAGCCGGCCAATCAACGGCACGATCGCCGTCCGTATCAGCTCCTCGAACATCGATTCCTTGTCCTTGAAGTGCAGGTAGATCGTGCCCTTGGCGACGCCGGCGCGCCTGGCGACGTCGTCGAGCCGCGTCGCGGTAAAGCCGCGCGCAATGAATTCATCGAGCGCCGCCTCGACGATGGCCGCCCGCCGCTCTGCCGCGCGTTCGGCGCGGCTGGATGCGGGTTTGGGCGAAGGCTTCGCGGAGGCCGGGCCCCGCAACTCCGCCCGGCGATTGGCCGGCTTCGGGGCGGTCTTCCCGGCGTTCCTGTTGCTCGAGTCCGTCATGATGCCTTCTAACATGACTGACCGGTCAGTCATGTTCAACCCCGGCTGAGGCGACTGGCTTTCACATGGACGTGACTGACCTGGCCAAAATCCCGTTAGCACCGGCAAGGTGATGCATCCGGAAACTGGTTCGTCCCACGGTTTGAGACGCGCGGGATTTCCGAAGATGCCTAATACCGCAACCGATCCAGCTACTTCGCACAGCCCCTTCCCGTCATTGTCAGCCAACGGATCGCGCGAATGCGCCGAGCGTTCGCCATTGCAGCCACTTCCCGTCATCGCCCGCCTCGACCGAGCAATCCAGTATTCCAGAGACGCCAGCGATAGAGCCGAGAAGCCGCGGCGTACTGGACGCCTCCATTCGTGGGCGATGACGCAGAGAACGTGGCACGCTCCTTCCGGGTCATTGCGAGCGCAGCGAAGCAATCCATCGAGCCGCGCAAAAGGAGGAATGGATTGCTTCGTCGCAAGGGCTCCTCGCAATGACGTGGAGAGAGACGCACCTTCGCATCCTCGCGGCACGAATGCCCGAGGTTTGAACGTTGTCCCTCTCGATGAGAGGGAGCAGGGAACGCCGGGTGCGCGCTGCACCCGCGGTCTCGTGTGCAAGATGCACAAAGAAAAGCGCACACGAGCATACAGGTTCAGCGGAGGCAATCCGGCATTCCCTGCGCAAGGGGGGCAACCGACCTGAAATGCCAAGATAAATCAACGAGGTGCGACTTATGTGTTCACATTTGTGTCGCGATCTGGTGACGATCCGGCTGCGAAAAAATATATGAATGCCTATCAAGCCCTGTGGATAGCGGTGTAGCCCTCGGCCATGACGACCTATCCTGAGAAGATCACCTTCGGCGAGATGCGCGCATCCGGCGCCCCGATGTGCTGATCTATTGCCGCGATCATCATTGCAGCCACCACATCAGGATCAGCGCCGACTTCTGGCCGGATCATGTCAGGCTATCCGACATCGAGGACCGGTTCGTCTGCCGGGTCTGCGGCAAGCGGGGCGCGGACATCAGGCCGGACTTTGAGCCGGCGCGCATGGGGACGGGCTAGCCAAATTGATCCTGCACCCGGCTAAACGCCGGATGCTGCCGGTTAACCATGATCCATGTTGGCTATAGCAGGCGAGCGCCTCGCTTCGATAAAATCGAACTGCTGCTGCTGGGGGCCAAACGGAGGTTTCCGAATGGGTGTGGCAGGCTGGCGCTTTGCGCATGGGAAGAGAAATCTTGGCGGGCGGGCGGGCATTGTCGCTGTGCTCAAGGACTGGCAGGTGATCTGCTTAGCGGCCGGCTCGATGATCATGCTCGGGATCATGCTTTACAGGGATTGGCCGCAGTAAACGCAAAGCAACCGCCTGGCGGGCGAGCGCTTCGTGCTGAACCTTGTACAGACACCGTGACTCTGGCAGGAATGTCGGGGGGAGCTTCGGGGGATGTTGATCAGGTGTCGGGAGAAGGACTGCGGGGTCGAGATCAATCCGGCCAAGGACAGCCTGTTTGATCTGACCTGCGGCGTGCCGAATTGTTACCTAAAGCAGCAGATGTTGGCGGAGAGGAAGCGACGCTACTCACTGGCGGCGCTCTGCCTGGTCGCCGCAGTCGCGATCTTCATCGTCACTAGCTATCTGATCTGGCTAGGCGACATGCGCAACAATTGACCAGACGGGAAGCGCCTCAGAAACTGGTCCGCAACGCGGCTGACAGCCGGGTGCACATCGTGCCGGTTCTCCGTTGCGAACGAAAAACGGTATCTCTATCGCGCGCTGCCACGTCCGTGGAACACGAGAACGTTGCGAGCGCTTCGCGCTGAAAAACCCCGCTCTAGCCCCACGGCACCGTGGGCGCCATCGCGAGGGCAACGCCTACGCCAAGCGCCATCGTACTGAACACGGCATACTCCCACCATGCCAACGGCTTGTCCCGGACTGACATCAGGCCCGCTATCAACGTGCCGCCAATCGTCAGCCCGAGCAGCCAGAGACCGAATTGGCCAAGGATGCTCATCGCGACCTCATCGTTTATGGGCTCAGGCGGCTGCCGCGGCCGGCGAGCCATCCGGCGGGGACGCCCAAAGGAACAGCCCGCTTGGGGCTGTATGGTAGTCGCTAGTGTGTCGCGCTCGTGTACGCGCCGGGGTTTTTTCCGGGCCGAAGGAACCCCAGCGCAAGCTGCCCGGCGAGCGCTTCGCGCTGAAAGGCAAACACCCTCGGGCCGAGGCCGGCGGGGCCGCCACAAAAGAGCAGCCCCAGACTGAGTGCTGGGGCTGCAAGTGGCAGTGATGTCGCGTTTAGGAGGCAACATTCTTCAACGGATACGACCATGGATAGCCTCGAAGTCGTGAACGACTCGGATGTTGGGGCTGCTCGATGCCCAACCTACTACCTGTTGTGTTCCGGCCGCCCGCCCAAGCGCCGGCTTTTTCATGTCCCTTCCATTTGCAATTGCTTCCGCAATCACGCGGTCGAGACGGTCGGCTTTGCCCCATCGATCACCGGCATCTTGCCTTCCGCTACGGCCTCGTCCGTCGTGCGGCGGCCCCATCCAAGCACCTGCCCGGCTCGGTATTTTCCCACCGTGAAATCATGAGAAGCGCCTGCCGGAGTTTGTCGTTGTCCTTCATTTTGAGGCACCAATTCAAGAAAGAAACTTTTTGCTAAAATTAGCATATACTGAAACGAATTTGTTGCAAGATGAACTAAGCGCGGTTAGGTTGCACGGAAACCAACCAAATAGCGTCAAATGACCGAGCAGCAGAAACCGACCCAGCGGGGTCGTGGCCGCCCACCGAAATACGGTAAGCGGCGGAATTTCAATTTTCGGCTCAGCGAGGAAGTGCGACAGCACGTAATCGAGAGCGCGGCTAGAACCGGCCGCTCGCTTTCCGAGGAGCTTGAATTCCGCGTTAGTCGCGACATCGGCTGGGAAGCCACCAAGAGCGACATCGAGGAAATGAAACGACGCGCGGGGCTCTGGGAAGACGAGAGCCGCGTAAAGGCCATCCGTGCGGCCGGTCTTGCGATCCTGCGTGACATCGAAGGCCGACCAACAAGAGTGATCGTGGACCTAGAGACGTTACTCGCCGAAGCTGACGGCATTGCGCGCGGGTTGCGGTCCGGCTTTATCGACCCGAAGGCGCCGCCGACCGTTTCCGAGCCGCGTCCCATGACCAAAGAGGAATTCGACCGGCTACTCGCCCAGCTCGACGAAATCAGGCGCAGCATCGAAGCGGCGCAAGAACGAATGGCAGCGGAAGATGCCGCGGCCGAGGCGCGAGAACGGAAGGCAGCGGATGCAGCCGCAGGTAAGGCCGACGAAGAGTAATCCGAGGCTACCACCATGAGCGCAGAGACAGGCGTGCCGAACACCGATCCGAACACGATGCTGCGCCTGGAAACCGCGGCGCGGGCCGCGTTCCCTGGCGGCTCGATGACAGCGAACGCCCTGCGACGCGAAGCGTCGGCCCGAGACCATTTACAAAATTGCGGGCAAACACTTCACCACGCTCGCCGACATCGAGGAGATGAAAAAGTAATACCGCGTCCAAGCAAAGGGCCGTACCTCTACCACGACAAGCCAGCGGCGCCGCGATCGGGCTTCGATCCATGCTTGAGGACTACCCGCCAGAGATACCCGGCTACGCCCTCGACATACACACGATGAAGGGCAAGGCGATGGGGCGCGGTCTCGATCACTTCCGCAGCGAAGGCGCAAAGCTGGTGCCGCCGCCGACCGGCGATGATCCGTACATCGAGGAAGCGTCCATGACCCAGCGCATCCTTGAGAACTTTTTCGCTGATGAGGATGAGTGCGCGGAAGCGCATCAGCGCCCTCCCGCTCCAGTCGCCGCTTTATTTGAGCTGCTGCCGGTTTGATGGACACCAGGTTTAGGTGTTTCATGAAGCCGGAGGTAGGTCATGCGGAGACGGAAGTTTAGTCGAGAGTTCAAGATCGAGGCGGTGAAGCTCGTCAGGGAGCGCGGGGTATCGGCGGCACAGGCTGCCCGAGACCTGGACGTTCATGAGAATGTGCTGCGCAAATGGGTTAAGGAGTTCGGCTCCGACCCGGCTCAGGCCTTCCCCGGCCATGGGCTGATGAAGCCAGAGCAGCAGGAGATCGAGCGGCTCAGGCGCGAAGTCAACAAGCTGAAGGCGGAGCGCGATATCCTAAAAAAGGCCGCGGCCTTCTTCGCGAAGGAAGCGACATGAAGTTCGTCTTCATTGCGAAGCACCGGAATATTTGGCCGGTGGCATGGCTATGCGATGCAATGGGCGTATCCCGGTCGGGCTTCCATGCCTGGCTGAACCGGTCGCCCAGCGCCAGATCCCGCAGCGATGATAGCGTAGGCCGACAGGTGAAGGCGAGCTTCCTTGCCAGCGACCGGACCTACGGCGCACGGCGGGTCTGGCGTGACCTGCTGGCGGATGGCGTCGAATGTGGCCTGCACCGGATCGAACGGCTGATGCGCTTGCAGGCCTTGCGGGCGCGGCCACGGCGCCGGCGTCTGCCGAAGGACGAAGGCGATCGCCAGATCGCGACCGTACCGTCGAATCTTCTGGACCGACAGTTTATGGCCGAGCGGCCGAACCAGAAGTGGATCGCCGACTTCACTTACATCTGGACGGCCGAGGGCTGGCTCTATGTGTCGGCCGTGATCGATCTGTTCTCGCGCCGGGTAGTCGGCTGGTCGATGAGCGCCGGTATGACCGCCCAGTTGGTCGCCGACGCCTTGCTGATGGCGGTCTGGCGGCGCGGCAAGCCCAACGAGTTATTGCACCACTCAGATCAAGGCAGCCAGGGCGGATTCAAACGGTCGTCGCAACACCGATTTTGTTGACCTACCGCAACCACGCGTCAAGTGCTTCTGCGGGCGTTTTCCAACCCAGCGTCTTTCGCGGCCTGGCGTTGAGGGCGGCGGCCACGGCGGCGATCTCCTCGGCGCTGTGCACGCTCAGATCGGTGCCTTTCGGGAAGTACTGACGCAGCAGTCCATTGGTGTTCTCGTTAGTGCCGCGCTGCCATGGGCTTTGGGGATCGCAGAAGTAGACCTGGACGCCTACATCAATCTTCAATCGCGCATGCTGGGCCATCTCGGCTCCTTGATCCCAGGTGAGCGATCGGCGTAGCTCTTCCGGCAAGGTGATGATGGTGCGCGTGATCGCGTCGCGCACGGCCTCGGCACCATGGCCAGCGAGCGCAGGCCCGTTCTTGGCGCGTGGCGCGTCACCGTGACCCACAAGGCGCGGAAGATGCAGTAGCATCGTGAAGCGCGTCGTGCGCTCGACGAGCGTGCCGATCGCCGAGCTGCCAAGGCCCAGGATGAGGTCTCCTTCCCAGTGTCCTGGCACCGCCCGATCGACTGCTTCGGCCGGACGCTTGCTGATCATGATCTCCGGCGAGACAAAGCCTTTGCCGCGGCTGCGTACTCGCGCCCTCGGCACCCGCAACACCCGTCTTGTTCGCAAGCAGGCCGTCAGTTCGCGGCGCAACGCTCCTCGGCCTTGGACGAACAATGCCTGATAGATGGCTTCGTGGCTGATACGCATTGTCTCGTCGTCCGGAAAGTCGATCGGCAAGCGCCGGGCTATCTGCTCCGGGCTCCATGCCCTGGCCCATCGCCAATTCTGTCGCTGGCCATCCCGGCGGTTCTTCCAAGACACTGCAGGACCGGTAACGGGAATGCCGCTGGGAGCGACGACGATGCCGGCCAATCTCTCCTCCACATACGTGCGCAAAGTCGCGTTGAGAGCAAGCTTGGTCGGTTTGGGGCGGCGAGCTGATCGCTCGGCATGCCACTGGGCGGTCGTCGCGCGATACTCCAGCCCACCGCTGCGAGTGGCTGCGTTGCGCCGCAGCTCACGGGAGATCGTCGAGGCGGATCGACCGAGCCGGCGCCCGATCTCCTGCATGGAATGACCTTGTATCCGCAGAAGCGCAATCTCCTCGCGCTCCACCGGCGACAAATACCGCCCAGAGAGCGGCTTTGCCGAGGATCTGAACATCGCTGGTGGCATGCCGCCCGCCTTTCGGAACCATCTGGTTCCTACAGGCTGCGACACACCGGCTTCGAACGCAGCATCTTCGCTGCTCAAACCAGCGGCGATCCCCAACCAAAATCGACTCTGTTCATCGCGCCCCGCCACAGGGGGCCGACCCGGTGACGGCAATGGCGCTCGTCCAGACCGATCCGACCGCCGCTTTCGAATGCTCATCGCAACCTCCAACTCCGGGGTGTTGCGACGACCGTTTGAATCCGCCCAGTACACCAGCGAGCAGTTCCAGCGACTGATGGCCGACAGCGGCATCGTTTGCAGCATGAGCCGGTCCGGCAATGTGTGGGACAATGCGGCGATGGAAAGCTTCTTCTCGTCGCTGAAGACCGAGCGCACCGCCGGCAAAACCTATCGCACCAGAAACGAGGCCAGGGCAGATGTGTTTGACTATATCGAGCGGTTCTACAACCGCGCATCAGAACACCCATCTGGCTATGTGGTTGAAGAGAAGAGACTTTGCTGGTTGGGATGCGATCCCGCGGGGTATCTTGGGTTCTGTCGCGCTCGTTCGGTGATGGATTGAGCAGCAGATGTTGTGAGAGCGGCGCGGGCGAAGATCCAAGGACCATCCGACAGAGGATGGATGGATTCGATCTCGCCGGCTTCAGCTGCCAGCCGGAGCGTCTTGGGCGCGATCTTCAGGAGCTGTGCGGCGTTGCCAAGGTTGAGCCAAGGCTCGATCCCGTCCTCGGCGGGCTTGAACACCGGGATGTGGTAGTTCGAGCGCATTGATGTGACGCGCTCGCGGGTCCAGCGATTGCCGTTGCCCGTCTTGAGGCCGTTGCGGTTGAGGAGGCCGGCAATCAGATCGTCGCTGGCGATCAGCACCAGCTGACGCACGGCTTGGATGATATCGGCAGAGGTGCTGTTGCGCTGTCCGCGCCGGCGCTTGGGCAAGCGCAACTCGCTGTGGGCGCCACCCACCCAGTGGACGATGAGAACGATCTCGGAGGCCGCGTCGTCGATATCGGCCACGACCTCGTGGATCAGGGTGCGCACGATGCGCTTCTTGAGGCGGGCATCGGTCGTCGGCGCTGACCAGACGGTTCGCAGGTTCGACGCCAAGACGCCGAGCGAGGCCGGATCAACGGCGGGAGCGGGTGTGCTCGCATCATGCGCGGCAAGCTTGCCCTCGACCTCCGCCACGTGGACGAGCGCCCTGTTCCAGCGCGCTTCAAGCTCGCTCGCCACCAGCCGGTTCGCGGGGTCAGCGGCATCGTATTGCCGGAAGGCCCGGTCGGCGGCATAGCGCGCCGCTTCGAGGTCGCGACTGAGAGCATCGCGCACCTGATCCCGCCGTTCTCCGGCTTCCTTGGCGGCAGCGGTTGCAGCGGCGATAGCGCCCGGACCGACGACGCCAAGCAGTGCTTCCTCGATTGCATCATCGACGCGCAATCCGCCGAAGGCGATGCAGTGAGGGCCGCCATTGTCCATCCAGGCGCGGCTGCAGCTGTAGCGCGGGATATGGTGCTTCATGCCGGAGTACCGGAGTGTGAGCTTGCGGCCGCAGCGCTTGCACCGGATCAGACCGGCCAGCAGCGCGTCACCATGCTTGGGCGCGCCGTGATGCCGACCGGTGGGAACGTTGCTGCTGACCATTGTGCGGATCGCCTCGAACCTCTCCCAGCTCACGTACCCGTCGTGGGTGTTGGGCTTCAGCGCCAGCCATTCGTTCCGCGTCTTGCGGCGGATCTTCACGCTCACGCCCTCGGCGCTGTATCCCGCCGCCACAGCCGTCTTACCATAGGCATAGGCGCCGCCGTAGACCGGGTTCTCAATGATCCGGTGGATGGCGGAGTAACTCGGTCGCCGCCAGGCCGTGTCGCCGTTGGTCTGCTTCACCGGCAGATCGAGATTGTACTCGTGGAGCCAGCAGAGCGCCTGTCGCGCGCTGCCCAGTTCCTCGACCTTGTCGAACACCAGCTTGATCGCTTCCTGGACACGCCGATCCGGATCTTTCTCATAACGGTCGCCGGCCTTCACGAAGCCGACGGGCGCCGCCACAACCAACTCGCCCCGGCGCGCCTTCTCGTAGCGGGCCGAGAGCGAGCGCTGGCGCAACAGATCCAGCTCGTACTCGTTGAGGCTGCCCTTGAGCCCGAGCAGCAGGCGGTCGTTGCCGTGCCTCGGCGCATAGATGGTCTCCTGATCGACCAGAACGGTATCGACCACGCGGCACATCTCGATGAGTTGCTGCCAATCCCGGCTGTTGCGGGCGAAGCGCGAGACCTCGCGGGCGCAAACCGCACCAACCTTACCGAGGCAAACCTCCGCTACCATCCGCTCGAAGCCAGCGCGTTGTACCCCGCCGGCGGCTGAACGACCGAGATCATCATCGATCACTTCGATCTCTGACCACCCGAGCGCCGTCAGCCGGTCCCGCATGGCGTATTGCAACGCGCTGCTCTCGCGATTGTGCAACACCTGATGTGCCGAGGATTGACGCACGTAAAGAATCGCCTTGCGCTCCAGATGATGAGGCCTGACCTTGTCAGAGATCATGACCGACCTCCTTCGCGGGCGGCGTCGCTGTCGTCGCAGCATGGTCGAGGATCAACTGCGTCATCAGGCTCGTGAGGGCCGCCCGCGCTTCCGCCGGCAGCTCCGGCCATGCGGGCGCGCCGATGGCGCCGTTCGACAGGCCGCTCCCGAACAGATCCATCTGCCGCTGCGGCCGCGGTTGTCGATTGTGTCGGTATCCGCTCCCTGGCATTGCCGTCTCGCGTGACATGGGTCTCTCCCCGATTCTGGTCGTGAGAGGCTCTGGATGCGCCAGAAAGCAGGGCAGCTGATGGCGTTCGATCCTTCAACGCCAGATCGAGAAGCGCAGAGAGCGCCGCAAGTGCGTCGATGCTGACAAACGGCTGAGCTGCCAAAAGCTCGGGGTCAGGGCATGCCGTCCGGTCGAACATCCATGCTGGAACTTCAAGCCAACGATCTGCTTGCGACCCATCCAGCGTGCAGCGAAAAACGACATCACCAGCCTTGTCGACGGCCCCATGAACGCAAACTCGGCGACCAAACCAAGGATGATGTCGATAAAGAACCTCGCGAAGAACGGTCCTGTGGGCGTTCTCAAACCTCGTTGTACAATGCGACCCGGCGTCATTCGACGATCGGATATCTCAGCCCTGTTGAGTTCGAACGCAAGGTGGGATTAGCTTAACCTGGTGTCCATCAAACCGGCAGCAGCTCACTTC